>JAWKNL010000017.1:0-135885 GCA_041391725.1 Bacteroidia bacterium | reverse complement strand
AATGATGAGCGTAAACAAAAACCGGGATCGGGCGATCGTATTTAATTATCTGGTAACCAACCGGTTTGACTTCATCTACACTACCCTGCCGGTAAAACTGAAGGGACTTGATCCGGAGAAAAAATACCGTTTGAAAGAATTAAATGTTTACCCCGGCACACGGTCATTTGTGGATTCGGAGACGGTTTATTCTGGGGAATTTCTGATGAATGTGGGATTTAATCCCACTATGAGCCAGCGGCGGACGAGCGTGATTGTAGAGGTGGTGGAGGTGGAGTAGATAACCCTATTGCGTCAATTTCCGAAATGCCTCCTCCAGTGTAAAGGTCTGTTTACTCAGTGAAAGGATTACATTATTTTGTTTTACACAGGCCTGGAAAAGTTCACGGCGAATGTCGGTATGAACCGCAGCGTGTATATGGAATTCTGACGGAGAAATCGTCTCTACAGATTTTACGCCTTCCATCTTTTCTATCGCCGAAAAATCAAAGCCGGGAGTTTCAAACTCTACGCGGATGAGGGTTTCATCTTCGGCGATGTTGCGGATATTGGCGGTGGCTTCGTCGGCTACCATTTTTCCCCGGTTGATGATAATGACCCGGTCGGCGATCGACTCTACTTCGGGTAGAATATGGGAGGAAAAAATGACGGTTTTGTCTTTGCCAATCTCTTTGATCAGGTTGCGGATATCGACAATCTGGTTGGGGTCAAGACCACTGGTAGGCTCATCGAGGATGAGCACCTCCGGGTTATGAATCAGCGCCTGGCAAAGCCCTACCCGCTGGCGGTAACCTTTGGAGAGCATGCCTATTTTTTTGTGTTGCTCACGGCCCAGGCCGGTCATTTCGATGACTTCGGCGATTCTTCTCAGCTTACCGGGCCCGGTGAGCTGATAAATCCTCGCCACAAAATCGAGAAACTCCTGCACATACATGTCCAGGTAGAGCGGGTTGTGTTCGGGTAAATAGCCTACACGTCTGCGGATTTCGAGCGGGTGGTCGAAGATATTGTAATCACCGAGCGTAACCGTACCGTGATCCGGCGGCAGGAAGCAGGTAATGATCTTCATTGTGGTGGTTTTCCCTGCGCCGTTGGGACCGAGAAAGCCCAGGATTTCCCCGGGATTTACGGCAAAAGACAGATCGTCCACCGCCCGCTGGGTGCCATAGATTTTGGTGAGGTTCTGGATAGTGATGGGCATGTGACGGAATGTTTGCAACAATAAACACAACAATTTTCGTATTTTGGATGAATATTACAACAAGCTATGAAATTGAGAGCCTTTTGTTTTTCTGTATTCCTCCTGTTTGTTTACGGATTTGTTGGCTGCAAGTCTGATCCGGAAGAAAAAGTCTCCGGAGATTATGTCGAAAAAAACGGCCAGGTCTATTACCGGGGCACAAAAACCAGCGATGTGGTGGTTCACATCTCGTCTGAGCCTCCCGGCCTGCATCCCACCAACGCCCGCACCAGTGCCCGATCCCTGATTTTGGAGCAGGTATTCCAACGGTTACTGACGCTTGACATTACGACAGGGAAACTTATGCCCGAACTGGCGGTTTCCCTTCCCGAAAGGTCTGCCGACGGGCTAACCTATACCTTCGAAATTCACCCTAAAGCAGCATGGCCCGACGGAAAACCCATCACTGCGGAAGATGTGCTTTTCTCCGTAAAAGTCATGGCTGCCCCGCTGGTGGACAACCTCAACCAGAAAAGTTATATCGAATTTCTCAAAGACCTTCGGATTGATCCCGACAACCAGCGCCGGTTTTGGGTGGATATGACAGAATATTATATGCACAACGACAACTTCGGGATTTATACTTTTATCCTCGATTCGCGGATGTATGACCCCGAAGGTGTTCTGGCAAAATATTCTCTTTCCGACCTGATAAATGATTCGGAGAAAATTGCTCAGGACAAAGCGATGATCACCTGGGCGGAAGCGTTTAATTCACCCCGGTTTGCCACGGATGTAACCACCTTTCAGTCTGCATCCGGCCCGTACAAAATGGCAGAGTGGATCCCTGAGCAGCAGATTATCCTTGCCCGAAATGAAAATTACTGGGGAAAAGATCTTCCCGGTTACAATCACCGGCAGGGCCCTGAAAAAATTATTTTTAAGGTTGTACGCGACGACAATTCCCTCGAATTGCAGATCAAACAGCAGGAAGTCGATGTGAGTACCCAGCTTACCACGCAGGTGTATGACAACCTTCAGGCCAGTGAAGTCGCAACCCAAAATTATCATATCGACCTCACACCGCGCGATTCGTATGCATTTATCCTGCTCAACAACCGCCCGGACGGTATTACCTCCAAAAAATACTTTGACGACAAACGCACCCGCCAGGCACTGGCTTATGCCATACCGATTGCCGATATTATCGCTGATATTTATCCCAAAACCGCCAAACAGACCATTTCCCCCGTTCCTATCGCCAACAAAGACTATAACTCCAACATAAAGCCATTCCCCTACAACCCTGACAAAGCAAGAGAATTGCTGAAAGCAGCGGGCTGGCAGGACTCAGATGGAAATAAGATTCTGGATAAAATAGTAAATGGCGAAAAACTCGAATTCAGCTTCACCCTCATGTATCCCCCCAATGACCAGGCGCTGGAGGATTTTGTGCAGCGGATCAGGGCTTCACTCGAAGAAGTAGGGATTAACTGCATCACAGACCAGAAAAAACTGGGAGCTGCGGTCACATTAATCCGGTCGCAAAACTTCGATGCGCTGATGATGGCGCTTTCCTCTCCGCCGCTGGCCTATGATTTTGATCAGTTGTTTTATTCGGGTAACTGGCCCGAAGGAGACAATTTTTTCGGATTCAACAATGCTGAGGCCGACGACCTGATCGGAAAAGCGCGTATTGAACAGGATCAGGCAAAAAGGAAGCAGATGGTAAACCGTATTCAGGAGATTATCTACGAAGAGCAACCTTGTACATTTCTGTTTAATCCTACACAGAAAATCGCGATACACAGGCGATTTAATCGTGCCGAAATGTATCCCATCGGCGACCATGTAATTTTAAATGAGCTGGAAGTGTTGCGGGAGTAAGAGACTTTTTGCTAAAAAGCGTATATTAATAGAAAATAAATATATGAGGAGCATAATCATTCCGGTAGACATTCCTTCAGATGTGTTTGTTTTGCTTAATGAATCTGAGCAGGAACTGAAACTGCATTTTCAACTGGCTTTGGCCATTAAATTATTTCAGGATCGGAAACTGACAATGGGGAAAGCGATACAGCTATCTGGCTTAAGCAGATTTGAGTTTGAAAAAGCACTCGCTAAAAGCAGGATTTCGGTTTCAGACCTGGACACCTTGCAAATTTTTTCAGACGTAGATAAGTTGAAAGATTTGTAGGAGATGAAAATAGTTGTTTCGGATACAGGGCCACTGATTTCTCTTGGGATCGTAGGAAAATTAGATATAATTGAGAGGGTGTTTGGTGAATTTTATATCGCCGGCGCAGTTTGGGAGGAATTAAAGAAATATGAAAATAAAGATTTTGATAAGCAGTATTTGAAGGTTTTGGAAAGCCATGTAAAGAAAATAAATACCAAAAATTATTTATCAATAATTATGGATTATGGAGAATCAGAATCTGTAATCCTCTATGAAGAACTAAATGCGGACTATCTACTCGTTGATGATAATAAGGCAAGAGCAATAGCCGAATCATTGAACGTCAACTGTATTGGTTCAATTGGCTTATTGATTAAGGCAAAGCAAAATAATATTCTAAGCAGTTTAAGACCTGTTTTTATAAAATGGCTTGAAAATGAGCGCTATTTCTCTCTAAAACTGCTCAATAGTATTTTGATTGATACGGGTGAAGAACCTATAAAAATGAATCAAAAACGCTAATGAAAGTAACTTTGTTACTCTTTATTAATCCGTTTTCCGGAAGCGAAGGCTTTTCAGCAATTGCCCATCCTCGTTCCTGAGAAGGAGAAAGTACGCACCCGATGCAAAAGACGAGACCTGAAATTCAGTTGTAGCGTTTGTATCAGTTTCTATCCTTCGGGTGGCCCCTACAGATCTTCCCCGGACATCAGTAAAATCAACCAGAAAAACCCTGCGTTTGTCTGTCTGGATTTCCAGATTGAGGGTTTCTGTTGCCGGAACCGGGTAAAGCATAAACGTAGTTGTACCCAGCAGCGGATCGACAAATGTTCCTGTAATCCTGTCGGGCTGATGAAATCCCTGGGTAAGAATGGTAGTTCCCGAATTGCCCGTGGCAATGACTGTTTCCCCTGTCGTAAAGCTGAGCTGTTCTTTCGATGAGCTGGTTGAACTAATAACCGAACGTGATAGTGTCTGTGCATAAAGGGAACAAAACATCCCGGTCAGCCAAAGTGAGGTGAGAATGACTATTTTGCTATTCATGAGGTTTATTTTTTGATCATGGCTTCCAGTTTTTCCAGACGATCTTCCAGCAACTGAATTTTTGTTTTCTGATCATCGATAATGATCTGTTGCTCCTGTACGGCTGTTACCAGGATGGGAATGAGGCCCGTGTAATTGACCGCAGTGAATTCAAATCCCTTCCCTTCATAGGTATCAGAAAGCGCTTCGTCATATGCCTGAAAGGCGCGCTGGGTCAGCGTAGGCAGAATCTGCTCAATTTCCTGAGCCAGAAAGCCGTACTGCTCTCCCGCAGGGAGGTTCATGAAGTCGAAGTGCTCGCGGTCGTAAACATATCGCTTGGCGCGCAGTTGCATAATAGTTGCCAGTCCTCCCTCCAGCGGAGCAATTTCAGATTTGAGCCGGGCGTCAGAGGGCAGGTAGGAGCCTGTTGCGTAAACGTCTCCGCTGAAATATCCTGCATATCCACTTGAGGATGGCGCATAGGCATATACGCCATAGTTACTGTTGGATGCACCAGAGGCATAGGCATACAGACCATAGGAAATATAGGAATCGGCGCCCGTCGAGATGGCATATACGTTGTATAGCCGGGGAAAGCCCGTATTGGATGCCTGAGACAGACTTACCCGAAGTCCATAGTTATAGGTCGTACCTGCGGTTGTCGGCAGGTCATTGTAGGCATTGATGATGCGGGTGTTTTCATTTCCATCGATATCCAGGGTATAAGTGGGCGTAGCATCATTGATGCCAACCCTTCCCCGGGCATTAACCGAAAAAATATCGCCTGCATTGCTGTGATAAATGTTGAAACTGGCATTGGCAAGGTTGGCATCCGTACGGGCGGCGATATCCCAGAAGTTGGGATGGATATCGTTGTTGAAAGTAATGCGGGAGTAGTCAAACTGGGTTTCTGTAAGCTTGATCTGCCCGAATCCTGTGGCGCTGTTGGTTGAAACGTGAAATTTGGCGGAAGGCGACTCTGTTCCGATTCCAACCCGCTGCTGTCCCGCCAGTTGTACGTGCATGACAGGAATATTGTCCCCAATCCAGGTAAATGCATCAGAAGTATCGTTGTAACGAATCCCCCAACTGGGAAAAGCCGGCGAGTGAGTCACAAACATCCGGGTGCTGTTGTTGGTTCCACTGGTAAACATTTGTATCATCGGGCTGTTGCTTCCGGATGAATTGGAAAATCGCAGACTTCCATTGTCATCGTTGAAAACGATATCTCCTTCTGCACCGTGAATCTGCGGCTTATCCCCGCTACCGACAGTGAGTGTGGCTATGGGACTGTTGTCTCCGATGCCTATGTTCCCGCTGTTGTAATAGAGGTTGCTGCCTGAAGCTGACCATGGAGAAGCAAATGGCGAAAGGTTTACCGATCCGCCGCCGGAAGAAAGGCTGAGGGTATTTCCGGTTAGCGAAATGCGTTGAATTTCATTGGTGGGATCATCGTCTGCATCGCTGTTGGTTCCCGGAATCCATTCTGCTCCGTTCCACACAAGCACCTCATCGGGAGAAGGAATATTGCTGCCCACATCCGTAAGATCATGAAGCTGCATCCCTGTAGCTACATGCGCGTAGGGTACAGATTCAAAAAGGGTAGTATCTACGCCCTGCCCATTGAGTTCGACCAGAAGATAAAAATCGTCGTCAGCCCAGGCTATAGTAGAAAAATCGCCGGATTCGACGTTTCCTTTTCCTATACTGAGATTGATCAGTCCAAAACTATTGGTGACAGGCGTGTGTTTTTCCTGGTAAACCAGCGTTCCGGAAGGGGTGCTTTGCCGGATCTGAAACCGGAGATTCACCAGAGTATTGCTGAGGATTTCACCTGCATTATCTCTGGCAACTGCCTGATAGTGAAATCTATCAGGTTGAGCCTGAAGATATTGCCGGAAAATACAAAGGCAAAGGAACAGCAGGGGAGTAGGTAATCTTTTCATAACAGATCATTAGGGTTAAAACCACTATTTTTTAACGATATGGTTACCCTGATCTGTTCTTTTCAGAAAAAACACGCTACCTCCCGAAAAAAAATTATAACCCCAGTGAAACGCCTGCGCTGATCGTGCCGAAAGTGGTGATGCCGGTTTCGACGAAAGGCGCAATATTGGGTTTGATATAATATTTTGCTCCCAGTGAAGGGCCAAAACGCAGCCTGGTTTTCAGCCTTGTGCCTCCCTGAGGAAGCGGCCCTTCTTTGGCGCGATAGACCACATTTTCATAGGATAGGAATGCCGTTGCATAAAAATCCCACTTGCCGGTATTCAGTTCTTTGGAGGCAAGTTGTTCAACCAGCGGTATAAAGCGATAGGAAACACGGCCACCAACATTAAGAACGTGCCAGTTGTAGGGATAGCTGACTACCCCGCCGTATTTAAACCGGGAGTAGGATACAAACGGCCCGAAGCTGAGTTCGTCAGTGAGACCATACTCTGCCTGTACAATCACCGGAAGGCTGAAAGTGGTATAATTGCCGTAGTTTCCAAAACCACCTATACCTACCGCCGGACTGATGGTAAAGTCTCTGACCGCGTGATTTTGCGCGTGTAAAGCCGGAATTCCTGCAAAAAGGAAACCGGAGAGTAATATGGAGAAAAACCGGATGTTCATGACAATCAATATGTTTGCTGTGGTAAAAGTCTGTTGTTGCCATAAAGACATACGATTTTCTCCAAAGGTGGCTTCAAATGGGGGAAGTTATTTTTCAATTTTTTCCACCAGTTCGACCCTCCGGTTTTTTGTCCGGCCCTGATCATTGTGATTGGTAAAGACGGGAACCAAAAGTCCGACGCCATGAGGCTCAAGCCGTGAGCGGGAGATATTGTATTGTGTGACCAGCGCATCCACAACTGCGAGGGCGCGGTCTTCGGAGAGTTTGAGGTTGTAGCTGAAAGTGCCTTTTGCATCAGTATGGCCCACTACAAATAGATTCAGTTGCGGGCGGGCTTGCAATAGTTTTGCAATTTCGTCGAGTGCGGGTTTGGATTCGGGTTTAAGCGTGGCTTTATCAAAGTCGAAATAGATACCATAGATCGCAACTTTTCCATACATATCAATGTCTCGCCCCATGGCGTATGCGTCGAGAGAGACCATGCCTCCTTCCATCTCGTTTTCTTCGATCACATCGATGAGAAATACAAATTCATTGTGCCGGTAGAGATGCCCGCCTACAACGACATAAACGGTTCCACCGGGGCGTTTGAGTTTGGCTGCGATATAACACGATCCGCCGGAGTCAGAAGATCCCTGGTGCAGTTTTATGCCAGCATTGTTGGGATACGTGTTGGGGACATAAGCCGTACCAAGCCAGGAGCCGCCTCCGACTTCTTTTTTTACATTTCTTTCTTCAAACACACCTTTGGCCAGTACTTCAAACCCTGCTTTTTCGATAGCCTGCAGGTAGTTGCGATAAACTTCGGTAAGTGTGCGTTCGGCGCGGAGTTCGTAATAGCGGCGATAGATTTTTCCTTCGGTTTCTATCCACTGGTCAATATGGCGGTAGCCGGTTTCGGGACCGGTAGCGATTTTGTATTCTGCAAAATTCTGATCCTGACACCAGGTGAGTACTGATGCCGGATACCGCGAGATGAGCGGGTGATCTTCACAGCCGGAGGCGTCAGTCTGAGCAAAAAGGAAGGTAATCCTTCCGAGAAATAAAAGGAGGGCGATGCTGAATTTGGTCATGGTATTTGTATAAAAGTTGGATTTTTCAAACAAGCCGGTCTTTTAATGCTTTTCGCACGGCTTCGGCCCGGTTGTGAACGTGTAATTTTCTGTATATGCTTTTAATATGCGCTTTTACGGTGTTGGTGCTGACGAATATGGCTTCAGCAATGGTTTTATAATTTTCTCCGTCGCACAGCATTTTCAGCACTTCGGTTTCCCTTTCGCTCAGGGGTGATTTTCCATAATTGTGAAAGGAAGTTACAATCCGCCTTGCGATATGTGCGCTCATGGGAGAACCTCCGATGTGTGCTTCCTGAATGGCTTTGAGCAATTCAGCAGGCGGAGTTTCCTTAACCAGATAACCCGACGCTCCGGCACAAAGTGATTCAAATACAGAGTCGTTATCTTCCTGAATGGTCAGCATAATAATGTCGAGATCAGGCATTTTTTCCTTTAGCTTGCGCACACATTCAATACCCGACATACCCGGAAGCTCAATGTCCATCAATACAATATCGGGCCGGTAGTCAGGGATTCCGGCCAGAGCAGATTCGGCATCTTCAAAAACCAGGTTACAGGAAAAGCCCGGCGAATTGTCGATAATAAGTTGGAGCAGTTGCCTGATTTCGTGGTCGTCTTCGACGAGCGCTGTGTGAATGATCGGAGTTTTCATGCTCAAAAGTAATGGGTATAAATTCTCTCTGCTATTACCCAAAAGGGTGATTTTCAGGATGTGGTTTTCTTGCGAAAGGTTACGGTTGTACCTACTCCGGGTATCCCTTCGATTTGCAGGGTTGCACCCGATTCCTCTGCCCTGGCGCGCATATTGTGAAGTCCGTTTACCCGGGCCAGAGTATTGGGGTCAAATCCGAGGCCGTCATCTGCCAGCCTGACAACCAGTTCGTCTGATTCCAACTGTGCCGAAAAGCGCACCGTATGTGCACGGGCGTATTTCATGCAGTTGTTCATCGCTTCCTTAAAAATCATCAGCAGGTTGCGCCGTGTATTGAGATCAAGGGGAATGTCTGTTGGCTCGGCAATATGATTCTGATAGTGAAAATCTATTCCGGAGTGCTCAAAAAGTGCATCGCCAAACTGCCTGATCCGTATCAGCGTTGCAGGAAGGGAGTCGTGTTTGGGATCCAATACCCAAATAAAGTCGCGCATGCCGGAGGAAAGTTCCTTCAGGTTTTCTTCTACGCGGCTGAGGTATTCGGTCATCTGTGGATTTTCGGCAGACTGCTGTTTCATCAGCCCGGTATAGAGCGACATTTTGGTGAGTTTATTGCCCGCTTCGTCGTGAAAGTCCCGGGAACTTCGTGCCCTTACATTTTCCCTTTCTTCCTGTTTGGCTTTTTCTACCAGCGCCTGGGTGCGCATTTGCCGCCTCACCGCTTCGGTCCGGTATCGTCCTGTCAGTGCTAAACCCGCCAGGAGGAAATAGACCCCATACGCCCACCATGTTTTCCACCAGGGCGGAGCAACGATGAGCCGGATTGCGGTACCATTTTCGTTCCACACATTGTCGTTGTTGGAGGCTTTTACACGAAATGTATAGGTTCCGGGGTCCAGATTGGCGTAAGTCGCCATGCGGTTGGTTGCATCCGTATAAATCCATTCTTCATCAAAACCCTCCATTTTATAGGCATAGTGGTTTTTTTCGGGCAAATGAAAATTGAGGGCAGAAAAAGTGAAGGAAAAAAACCTTTGGTGATGGCGAAGGTGGATTTCTTCTGTGGACAAAACAGACTTCTCCAGCATCATGGTATGGGTGCGCACATGGGGCGCCATTTTACCCACCAGTACCGGATCGTTGAAAAGCCTGAAACCTGTAATAACCACCGGAGGCACAAATTGGTTATCCGCGATTTCTTCCGGCTGGAAATACACAACCCCTTTATCCGAACCGAAATAGAGTTTCCCTTCCGAATCTTTGAAACATGCACGCGAAACATACTGGTCGGAAGGCAACCCGTCTCCGGATGTGTAGTTTTTAAAGGTTTCGGTTTTCGGGTCAAATCGGGTGATCCCCCTGTTGGAAGAAATCCAGAGATTGCCCTGTCTGTCCTCCTGAATTCCCCGCAAAAAAGAATTGCTCATCCCGTGTTTTTCATTAAACGAACGGATAATTCCTTTTCCGTTTTCATACAAATGAAGTCCGGTCTGCGTGCCCAGCCAGATTTTCCCGTCAGTTGCCCGAAGGATGTATTTTACTACTTCGTTTTCCTTTCCTATACCTAGCTGCTTTCTGCTGTAGGTGTGGGTAATTTTATCAAAGGCAAATAGTCCCAATTGGCTGCCTAAGAGGAGGGAATCACTGCCCAGGGCAATGATATGCACAAAATGGTTGGCCGAATCGAAGGGGCATAGTTCGATCGTATCACGGTCAGGGTGAATCGTCATAATTCCCCTGTAGCCCGGTATCCATATCTGATCGTTTTCATCGGCAAAGACCCCGTAGGATTTCAGGGTACTCAGATGAGCCGGGTCATTGGGATTGTGCGTGAAGTGGCGAAGTTTAGGCGAATTTACCTCATCTATTCTCGACACGGCACCGTTGGAAGAAAGATACAGTCTTCCTCTGCTGTCAAATGTAATATCGTTTACTTCGGGGGCGAAAAGCTGATTCGGAGCAGAAAACAGACTGTATTCTCCCGAAGCTGCATCAATACGTGTCAGGCCTTTTGCGGTTCCTATCCATATGTTGCCGGATGGGTCCCGGGCAATAGAACCTACAATAGGATCGGGGAGGCTGTTTTTCGCTCCGGGTTCATGGCCGATAGTGTGAAAAGGATAATTATGCCCAGGAATCATGGAAAGGCCTTTTGCTGTACCGACCCACAGATTGCCTGCCTGATCCTCCGAAATAGCAGCAATCGTCCCCGGGAACAGCGGATGGCGGGTTACTTTTCCATTTGCGTAGCAAAATAACCCTCCGACCGATCCCAGCCACAAATCACCGTTTTTGCCAAAAAAAAGTTTGTGTATTCGGTTGGCTGCAACGTTCTCGGGGTAAGGAAGGGTATAATGGGTGGAAAAAAGCGCCTGATCGTCTGCTTCGTAGGTAATCTGCTGAAACCCGCCGGGTTGCTGGCCTGTCCAGAGTGTACCATCGGGAGCGGCGGCGATGTCATTGACAATACCCTGAGCCGGGCGATGGGTAAGGCCAGGCCAATGCTGAAAGTTTTGAAAGGTGGCGGTTGTTTTATCAAACCTTAGCAGGCCGCTGGTGGTACCGACCCAGAGATGACCTTTGGCATCTTCCCCGATAGTGAAAATACTTTTTATCTGCCCGCCGGGATCTTCGGGTTTGTTGATATGGCGCACAAAAGAAATATTTCCTCCCGGGGATTTTACCATTTGATTTAATCCACGGGACGTACCTGCCCAGATTGTGCCGTCGCGATCCTGAAAGAGGGAGATGACTTCATCCGAACTTATGGTCGTGCTGTCATGGGGATCGTAACGGTACTGGTAAAACCGATCTTTTTCGGGGTTGTAACAGTTGAGTCCGCCGCGAAGGGAGGCGATCCACAGATTGCCTTCCCTGTCTTCCATCAGATCGTAGAGGTTATTGTTGCTTATGGAAGTGGAGTCATCGGGATCATTGCGAAAATTGGTAAAACGATAACCGTCAAACCGGTTTAGCCCATCGGCAGTAGCAACCCACAAAAACCCGTAATGATCCTGAGCGATCGCCCTTATATTATTGGAGGAGAGGCCATGATCAGTGGAGTAGTTTACAAGGGTTTGCCCCGGGATATTTGAGAAGACCAGCAATATCCCCAACAGTAGTAGATATGGTTTGATTGTGTCTGGCATTTGTTAAAGATACACATTGGAAATCGTTTTTAGAAATAATGGATTTTCCCTAAAAAAAGACAGCCTGCCGGGTAGGCAGGCTGTTTTGAATATATTGCATTTCCAATACTAGTAACCTTCATTCTGTACCAGATAGCCGGGGAGATTGGAGGCTCCGTCAATAGCTGTCTGGGGAATGGGGAACAACCGCTTGCGGGGATCTGCATTGGTTTTTTCCGTCCAGGTACCTTCATATTTGCCAAAGCGGATCATGTCGGAGCGGCGCAGCATTTCCCAGTAAAACTCAAATCCACGCTCACGGTACAGCAGGTCAAGCGACATGTCGCTGAGGGCAGGCGGAGGAGTTGTGAGGGTGCGGGAGGCTCTTACTGTGTTTACATCCGCAAGTGCAGAACCTACGTCATTGTTTTTGCGGAGTTTGGCTTCAGCGCGCATGAGATATACATCTGCGAGGCGGAGGATGACGATATCGGCATCACCAAAATTTCTTCCGCTGGAAGATTTGGGGCTAAACTCGTATTTCTCTACCCGGTAGCCGCTACTGTAGTTGCTGCCCTCAACGGTGAAGTCAATTTTTTCGGTAAAAATGACGGGCAAATCCTGTCTGTTGCGGGAGGCATTGGTCAGCGGGCCGATTCTCAGGCGTCCGTCGGCGCAGGTTTCAAATACCCCATTGGTGCGAATCAGTCCATATTGCTGACCGCGAAGGATACCGCGATCGATTTTAAAATCTGCTGCGGCCACGCAGGTATCTGCGGGGTTGGTATAGACCGATACATTCTGCTGGTAAAAACGGGGATCTACCGAAGGATCGTCGGCGCCGTAGGCGCTTACCCAGGTCTGATAAAAGTCTGAAGTAATACCCGGGCCGTCGGTTCCGTTGGCGTTGGGAAATGCAGGCAGGGGATAATGGTCACCCGAAAGCGAAAAATAAGCCATGCGGTTGTGCCCGTTTAGTTCGGCCCGCTGGTCAACGGCAAAGATGATCTCGCTGTTGTTGTAATTGTCAGAATCGAAAATGGAAAAATAATCAGGGTTCAGTTGATATTGGCCCGAATTGATAATCCGATCCGCATATTCGACCACTTTATCCATATCTTCAGCCTTAAAGTCAAAGGAGGATGCATAGGGGTCGCGATAAACGGCTGCATTCAGATAGAGGCGTGAAAGCAGTCCCCAGGCGGCTGCGCGGCTTAGCCTACCGGAGCCTACATCATTGGATAACTGGGGTTCTACGGCCAGCAATTCACTTTCGATAAAGTTTACCGCTTCTGCCCCGCGCAGGATGGAGGAGGTTTCGTTCAGGTCATCCTTGACAAATACCAGCCCGAAAAGATCGAGGGTTACCATCGAAAAATAGGCGCGCATGGCACGGGCCTCTGCCAGAAACAACTGCGCAGATGGGTCGCTGTTGGTGGGAAGTACATTGATGGCCGTAACTGCCCGGGAAATACTGGTCAGCAGCAGCGTCCAGGTGCCACGGATGTTGGGATCAGTACTGCGGTAATTATGCTGGTGCATTTCAATGTAAATACCGTTGTCTCCCCAGTCAGTTCCTCCACGATAAGGCAGTATGGCTTCGTCAGTCGAGATTTCCTGTAAAGCGAAGTAACGGGTATGCTGAAAAATACTGGGAAGCAGGGCATACACAGGAGCGATGATTCCTTCGGCGGTTTCTTTATCTGAAAGGCCGGTCGCTGAGGTCTCATCAAGGATGTTTTCCTTCAGGTCGGTACAACTGTTTGCCACCAGAAGGACACCCAACAGGGCGCATATTAGAATATTCTTTTTCATTTTCCGGAAAATTAGAAGTTGACGTTAAGGCCAAAAATGACAGATTTTGCACGGGGATAGCTGAGATAGTCAATCCCGTAAGAAGAAATACCGTTAATGGTGCGGTCTGTATTTACTTCAGGATCGAATCCATCATAAGAAGTAAGTACAAAAAGGTTTTGCCCGGTTACAGATACACGGATCGATTTTGCCCATTGGCCGATCCCTAAAGCCTGCGTATCGATATTATAACTCAGACTTAGGTTGTTCATTCGCAAGAAAGAGGCGTCTTTGAGATAGCGGGTGGACACCGGTGCCGCGTTGTTAATGGATTCTTCGGGTGAAGCGATGGCCTCGGCAGTAGTATTAATTCCTTTCGAGAGGCGGAGCTTGTAGAAGTTGGCATTGGCAGTATTGTCATAGATTTTATTGCCTGCAACGCCATTCAGATTAGCTACGAGTTCAAACCCTTTAAAGCCAAGTATGGTATTAAACCCGAATATCTGTTTGGGAAGGGCGGTTCCTGCTGCAATCCTGTCATTATCTCCAACCAGGCCGTCTCCGTCAATATCGCGGTATTCACTCAGTCCGTCATCAGTAAAACCAATAAATTCTCTCAGGAAAAAGGTACCGATCGGCTGTCCGTTTACATATCCGTTGATCGTAGCAGAAGTAAGACCGGAGCCCGAAGCACTACCCGATGGGATAACGGAATAAGGAGACCCCGACACTTCATTGTCAATCAGGGTGAGGTTGCCACCAACTTCAAAATGGAAACTGTTGTCGGCGAGAAAGCGGTAGTTTAATTCAAACTCCAAACCACTGTTGGTAATGGTCATGTCTTCCACATTGGTCCAAAAACTGCTGGCAGGCTGTACCGGGTCGGCCGGGATCACTTCCAGCAGGATATTGTTGGAGACTTTGTTGAAATAGTCAATAGATCCGTACAGCGCGCCGTCAAACAATCCGAAATCGAGCCCGAGGTCAATTTGTGATGATACTTCCCACTGGATGTCGGGGTTGGCAAGGCGGGTGAAGGAAGTTCCTGCGGGAAATGGCCCTGCGGGAGTAAGCGGGTAGCTGGTCGTACTGGAAACCGAAGAGGTAAAAAGCGACTGGGTGATTTTTGCCGGAATTTCCTGATTACCGGTCAGTCCGTATCCGCCCCGCAGTTTCAGTTCGCTGAAAGGAGAATTTTGCATAAAGGCTTCTTCTGAAATTCGCCAGCCCAGTGAGAAAGATGGGAAAACACCGTATTTATTGTTGTCCCCAAATTTGGATGACCCATCGGCACGCACAGTAGCAGTCAGCAGGTATTTGTCCATCAACTGATAGTTTACCCGAGAGAAGAAGGACTGCAATTCATTGACCACTGCGAAGCCGGTAGGCTTATTGCTGGCAAGCGTAAGCTCCTGTCCCAGGCCCGGATTGTATATCGGTTCAATATCCGATACAGGAAACTTATTGATGCTGCTGGTTCTTCCCTGTACAAATATGGTCTGGTAAGAATGTCCACCGAGCACGGTCAGGTTGTGTTTGTCTCCGGTGTAGGTATAGGTAAGGTAGTTTTCGATCAGCTCATTGCGGTTGGTGATATACCGGGACTCCAGGCGTCCGTCCTGTTGTGGCAGGTTGCTGGCCAGCGACTGGATATCCTGTGTGGAGTTGGAGTAATCAAGGCCATAATTGAGTTTGTACACCAATCCTTTAAACAGTTTGAGCGAGGGGGAGACATTTGCAATCACCCGGTTGGTGGTGGTAATGTCTTTTTCCAGTTCCAGCACTTTGAGTGGGCTGGTGAAGTTCTGATCGACAAAAGGAGAGCCATCGGATGCGTAAGCCGGATAGGTAGGGTTGGCAGTAATCGCACTTCCTACCAGAAAACCGATCGGCGGGCGTTCGTTGACAGAATTAGTAGCGTTGATATTTACGTCGATGGAAAGACGGTCTTCCCAGAGTTTTTGCGTAGCGTTGATCCTTCCGGAAAGGCGGTTAAACTGATTGTTTTTCAGGATACCCTCCTGATTTTGAACGCCAAAAGAAGCGTAATAGGTGAGATCACCTGCGCCCCCGCCCATGGAAAAATTGTGGTTTTGGGTAACAGCCCTGCGTGTGATTTCCTGTTGCCAGTCGGTGTTTCCCCCGCGGTCGTCGAGGATACCACCCAGTTTTACCACTTCTGTGCGATATTCATCAGCGGTGAAAACATCCAGCGGGCGTGCAATGGTGGAGAGTCCGATATTTCCGTTGTAGTTGAAGGAGGAGACTCCGGTTTTGCCCCTTTTGGTGGTGATAATGATTACCCCATTGGCACCGCGTGCACCGTAAATGGCGGTTGCTGATGCATCTTTAAGGACGTCAATAGACTCGATATCTTCTGGATTAAGGAAGGTAAGCGGATTGATAGCACCCCCTGTGCTGGAGTTGTCGAGGGCTAGGCCGTCGAGTACAAAAAGAGGAGTACTTCCTGTGCGCACCCCGCCGGGTCCGCGCACAGTGATATTTTGCCCGGTTCCAGGCTCACCGCTTGCGGCAGTTACATTCACGCCGGAGACTTTACCCTGAAGGAGTTGTTCGGGTGAATTCATAATCCCACGGTTGAAGTCTTCGCTTTTGAGCGAGGCAATAGAACCGGTGAGATCTTTTTTGGCCGTAGTACCATAACCGACCAGCAGCACCTGCTCCAGTTCGAGACCGGAGGGAGACATCATGACCTCAAGCGTAGTGCGGCTGCCGACAACGACTTCCTGCCTTTCGTAGCCCAGGTAGGTAAAAACCAGCACAGCTTTTTCATCAGGCACAGTAATGGAAAACTTGCCGTCCTCAGCGGAGAGTGTACCATTGGTAGTGCCTTTGAGTGTGATGGTACACCCGATGAGGGGTTCGTTGGTCTGAGCATCCATTACACGGCCACTGACAGCAAAATCTGTAGTAGAAATGGTTTGAGTTTCCGGCATTTTTGCCGTAACCCAGGTGAGCTGCAGGAACAGAAAGTTCAGCATAAAAAACCGCAGCAACCATGGTCGGGTAGATGTAAAACGTAGTAAGTGTTGCATTGAAAAAATATTAAATTGGAGGTTAGTTGAGTTGATCGCGTATAGTTATACATAAAAAAGGAGAGGCTTTAGCCCCTCCGGAAACTTAATAATTGTTTAATTGTCAGTTTTTTGTATGGTGCGGGCACGAGCAGGGTGTTAACCATATATTAGCCATTTGTTAACCAAATGTTAAGTAATATAAAAACACAAAATGGTTTTACCAACAGGTATATTTCAAAAGGCAGAACAAAGTTTTGGGGAGGGATCTGGTGATGAGCTTGCTTTCCAACTGCGGGCAAGTCAGAAAATATCCAATAATCTCATATCCGCGAATAATTGAAGCAGAATCACATTTTCAAATTCATAATTTTTATGTAAATTAGTGATTGAATCTATGATTTACATAAAATGATACATCGATTTTTGACAGAAAACCTTAGGAAGGCGATTGGATACTTTCCTGTCGTATCCCTCACCGGCCCTCGCCAATCAGGTAAAACCACCTTATTGAAGGAAATATTTGCCGATTATCGATATGTTTCGCTTGAAAATCCCGATAACCGGAGGTTTGCCGCAGAAGACCCACGTGGGTTTTTATCGTTGTATGATCAGAAGGTAATTATTGATGAAGCTCAAAAAGTGCCAGAATTATTTTCCTATATACAAGGCATTGTGGACGAAACCAACACGCCAGGTTTGTATATTTTGTCTGGTTCTCAAAATTTTCTTCTTCACCGGAAAATTACACAGAGCCTTGCTGGGAGAGTAGCCATGATGCGGTTATTGCCTTTTGGGATCCAGGAACTAAAAACCTCCGGAAACCTGCCCCAAACCTGGACAGAAACACTTTTTAAGGGGTTTTATCCCCGAATATATGATGTCGGAATTCCCCCCGGCGAATTTTACCCCAGCTATATCGAAACCTATGTAGAACGCGATGTAGAAGAAATCGTGGATATTCGAAATGTTTCGCTGTTTAGAAACTTTGTAAAGTTATGCGCAGGCAGAGTTGGTCAGGTTCTAAATATGTCTTCGTTGGCTTCTGATGCAGGCATTTCGCCAGCTACAGCGCGAGAATGGTTGTCACTGCTTGAAGGAAGCTATTTGATATTTTTTCTTCAGCCCTATTTCCGGAATTTCAGCAAAAGGTTGATAAAAAGCCCTAAGTTGTATTTTTATGACACTGGTCTGGTCGCATCTTTGTTGGGAATTACAGAACCATCCCAATTGTTTTTGCATTATATGAAGGGAAATTTGTTTGAAAACATGGTAATCTCCGAGTTGTACAAGGCGGAATATCATGCAGGCCGGAGGCCTGCGCTTTATTTCTGGCGAGATAGCAACGGCAATGAAATTGACTGCCTGTCGGAAAAGGGACAACTTCTCGATCTAATTGAAATAAAAGCCAGCCAGACGATTAATCCGGGCTTTTTTAAGGGGTTTACCTATTTCGAAAAAATTGCGCCGGAGGTGATTGGAAAAAAGCAGCTCATTTATACCGGAGACCAGGATCAGCCTCGAACAACTGCAACGATACTTGGATGGAGGAGTATATAGCCGATAAAAATCACAAACCTATGCAAACACCCCACTTTAGCGTCCCAATCATCGATATTTCTCCCCTCGTTGCGGGTCAGGGCGACCGAAACTCCGTTGCCAAACAACTCCATGCCGCCTGCCGGGAATCGGGCTTTTTTTATATCCGGGGGCATGGCATCGACGACATCCTTCAAAACCGCCTCCACCAACTGAGCGAACAATTTTTTGCCCTGCCATTGGAGGAGAAAATGAACATACACATGAAGCTGGGGGGCAGAGCCTGGCGGGGATTTTTTCCGGTTGGTGAGGAGCTCACCTCCGGTAAGCCTGACAGGAAGGAAGGCCTCTACTTTGGTACGGAGCTTGGTCACTCAGATCGATGCAGGCGAAACTACCATGCACGGCGCCCAATTTATTTCCCAGTCAACCCTCTCGGATTGCGGGAAGCCGTACTTTCCCTATACCAGTGCCATGACCACGCTGGAGACGCGGCTCATGGAAGGAGCTGGCCGGTCTGGGGTTACGAATCGTACTTTTCGGACCGATACACCAGCGACCCGCTGACCCTGTTTCGCATCTTTCACTATCCGCCCGAGTCGAAGGAAGATGCAGCAGCCATGCCCGCAAGTTGTGGGCGAACATACCGACTACGGCGTGCTGACCATTCTCAAGCAGGATACAGTCGGAGGTTTGCAGGTAAAGATCACACGGACAATGGATTGAAGCGCCCTATATTGAAGGAACCTTCATCTGCAATATCGGCGATATGCTCGACGGATGACCGGCGGTTATTATCGTTCGACACCCCGCCGGAGTGCGCAATACGAGTGGCCGGGAGCGGTATTCGTTTTCATTTTCTTGACCCCAATTTTGACGTGGAGGTCAAACCCATAGACCTGCGGCATATCGCAGCGTTGTCTGACGAGCCGGAGGCCGTTGGGACGGAAAATGTACACACACATTCGAAGGCACTTATGGCGACTATGTACTGGGGAAGGTAGCGAAGGTATTTCCGCAGTTGAGACGGGATGTGGGGTGAGGGGAAAGTGAGGAGATGGATTTTTTTACAATCCAAATGGAAAGGCATTGACTGATTCTATTTTTTTATCTAATTTGCTAAAAAAATTGCAATGCCGGTAAGAACCTCCATGAAAAACCTTTTGATGCGGAAACTCTCTCAAAGGAAACTTGAAATTTTTGAACAATACGCATAAGCATGGATCCCAATATTCACTATGATAGGTGGGCAACATTTGCATATTTTTGATTTCTTTGCCGGAACTGGTTATGATAAGAGTATGGCGTTCCAGGAAGCCCCATACGGATTCTAAAAAAAATACTTGAGCAGGTTTCTAATATTGTTCAAAAGGATACTCTGATATCAGTTTATCTGAATGAGTATGATTTCAATAAGTTTGAGTTGATGAAAACCGCCTGCGAAGCTTTTTTAGACCAAAACCAAGAATTGAAACAAGTTATTCAGGTATTCTATTCTCATGATTCATTTGAAATTATTTTTGAAAAGCTTATCCATATTATTAAAAAATTTCAAGCCTTCTATTTCTTGATCAAAATGGGATTAAGTTCCTTGCTGACACATATTTGCTTGAATTTAGTACTCATAGCCAAACTGACTTTCTTTATTTCGTTTCCTCATCTTATTTTCAGCGATTTGGAAATACGGAGGAATTTCAGAAAAACATTTCTTTAAACATGGAGGAAATTCGAGAACAGCCATACAGGCTTATTCATCGAAGTTTGCTAAATCAATTAGGAAAAAAAATCCCACAAGGTTCGAAACTTAAGTTGTATCCCTTTTCTATTAGAAAACAATCCAATATCTACGGCATTATTTTCGGGCAAGTCATATGAAGCGGTTGATAAGTTTCTGGGAATAACCTGGAAGCATAATGAATTAAATGGGAAGCAAATTTTTGATTTAGATGAAGACGTGCAGAAATCTCAACTTACACTTTTTGGCAGTAAGCCTAAGACAAAGTTAGAAGCATTTAATGAAAAATTGCGTGAGAAGATTCTCTCGGGAGAGCTGAAAACGAATCAGGATATTTTTTTATTCACACTGGAAGAAGGCCACATTGGAAGTCATGCTTCTAATGTCGTCAGAGCAATGAAGAGAGAAATTGGTTGATTTCACTGAAAAATCGCCGCTTTATTAACTTACGAAAGTACTTTTGGAAAATATAAACGATGTATTAACTACATTTTACTATCGAAACGATGAAGTTATCAAAAATAGAATGGACAGAAGCGACATGGAATCCAAGTACCGGGTGCAATAAAGTCTCCGCAGGATGTGTAGTTTTGTTATGCAGAGGTTATGTCCAACCGCCTACAGGCGATGGGTACAAGGGGGTATGAAAATGGTTTGAGTTTACTCTCGTTCCGGAAAGATTGACAATGCCTCTTAAGATCAAAAAACCTACTAAATTTTTTGTCAATTCCATGAGTGATCTTTTCCATGAAAAGATGCCTTTTGATTATTTAGATAGTGTCTTTGAAGTTATATCCAATACCCCTCATCATACTTATCAGATATTAACCAAAAGACCGCATATTCTGATCAATTATACTACTACCAGGAAAATACCTAATAATGTATGGATGGGAGTGAGTGTTGAAAACCCTGCACAAAAGTTCAGAATAGACCTGAGATCAGTAGATGCTTCGATTCGGTTTCTTTCCCTTGAACCTTTACTGGAGGATCTTGGCGAAATAAACTTGGAAGGTATTGACTGGGTAATTGTCGGAGGCGAAAGTGGAAACAAGGCAAGACCTATGGAGCATAGCTGGATAGAAAATATTCAGTCTCAATGCGAAGAAGAGAAAGTAGCATTTTTCTTCAAGCAATGGGGAACTTGGGGCGCCGATGGGATAAAACGAAATAAATCTGCAAACGGACGTCTTTTTGAAGGGCAAGAATGGAATGAGGAACCTCAAATAATTAGGGTAAATTAATATCTCCGCCCCCTCCCCAAAATAGCTTTTTCCCCCACAAACTGTATTTTTGCAAGGGTGAATCTTTTACCCAACATACGTGCCCTCAGTCTGGCAGAGCTGCAATCGCTTTTGGAGTCCTGGAATGAAAAAAAGTCAGGGCTAAACAAATCTATGAGATGGCTCTGGAAAATGCCGGTCTCGGATTTTGAGGAAATGTCAGACCTCTCCAAACCGCTCCGCAGACACCTCGCCGCCAGCTTTCTCGCTGGGGAAAGTCGTCATCGACAATCAACAAAAAAGCAACGACGCTTATCAAATATGCCTTCCGCCTCCCCCAATGGCGAACAGGTAAGAAGGGTACTCATCCCTACTCCCAACCGCCTCACGGCCTGCATCTCCTCCCAGGCGGGCTGCTCGCTGGCCTGCAAATTTTGCGCGACCGGGCTTCTCCCGCTCAAACACAATCTCCACTTCTACGAAATCTTCGACCAAATCCATATCATCCGCCAGGAAGCGGATAAACATTTTGGCCGACCACTACACCAATATCGTCTATATGGGCATGGGCGAACCGCTTTATCAACTACAAAAATGTCATCCGCTCTATCGAAATGGTGACCTCTGAGGGTATGGGCATGTCGCCCCGACGCAGTACCGTCTCCACCGCAGGCATCGCCAAAATGATCAAAAAACTCGGCGACGACAATGTGAAATTTGAATTTGCCCTCTCCCTCCATGCCGCCAACGATGTCAAACACTGCAGCCAGATGATGGCGATCAATGATTTCAATTCGCTGGAAGTGCTCAAAGATGCCCTGCGGTATTTTTATGAAAAAACGGGCACAAGGGTCACTTACGAATATATTATTTTCAAAGACTTCAACGATACCCCATGACGATGCCCGCGAACTGGCCGATTTTTACCCGTGTCATTCCCTCCAAAGTCAATGTGATCGAATACAATTCTGTGCCCGAAACCGGCCTTTTAATACCACTGCAGAGGCACATGGATGCCTTCATCCGATACCTCCCGAAAATGCCGGGGTAATCGTCAACGTAAGGCGGAGCCGCGGCAAGGATATTGACGGCGGATGCGGACAACACCCTGCGGCACAATCGGTAAAATTTGTATATTTGTCTGTCATCCATACACTGATCTTTGTACCATGCCGGTAATCATGAAAAGCCATATTCTCAGCCGCCTGAATGACGAGGAATTTTCCTCTTCTGTCAGGAACAACGAGATTTGAAAATAGAACGCACAGCACAAAGGTGAAATCATTATTATACCCCCCACAGGATTTGAAACCGGAGATTTTAACAGCGAACTGAACCGACAGTTAGGCAATTGGAACTTTGAGAAAAAAACCGGAAAAGTCTCGATTCATCCACAGGTTATATTCTTCCCAATGGGGCAACACGGTCGCCCGACGCTGCATGGATTTCTCTTGAACGACTTGCTGGACCGACCCGTCTGCAATTAAAAAAATTTCCTCCCGTGTGTCCGGATTTTGTGGTAGAAAATTCGCTCTGAAACTGATCACCTCAAAACGCTTCAGGATAAAATGGAGGAATATATTCAAAATGGCGCCCGCCTCGGCTGGCTGATTGACCCCGGAAACGAAAAAGTTTACATATATCGCCAAAGCGGCAATCAATACCATTGTGGAAGGATTTGACCAGATTCTATCCGGAGAAGATGTATTGCCAGGTTTTGAACTGATGTTGGACGTGTTTCCCGGGAGCGAATGAACGATTTGCAATTCTTTATCCATAAACTGAAACAGCGACTCAGCCAGCCCCTGCCCGGTCTGGACGCGCAGATGACAATGTCTCCTGGCATTCGGGGACGCAATCCGCTGATACCCGACAATGTGCGCAAAAGCGCCGTGCTCATCCTCGTCTATCCCCAAAATGGCAGCCTGTATGTACCCTTTATGCGCCGCGCAGAGGGCGGCAGGGTCCATAGCGGGCAAATATCCTTCCCCGGTGGGAGCAGAGATGAGGGCGATATTGATTTTATTGACACAGCTCTTCGCGAGGCCAATGAAGAACTTGGCATCCTACGGGAAGATGTGGAAGTGCTGGGACAAATGACCGAACTGTACATTCCCCCCCGGCAATTTTCTTGTATATCCTGCCGTGGGGTTTTTCTCCGCGCAGGCCTGACTTTATTCCCGATCCCAACGAAGTGGCAGGGGTAGTCGAAGTTGAAATTGGACATCTGGCCGACCAAAATATCCGGGGTTCCCATCGCGTGGAAGTTTTTGGAGGAAATTATATTACAGCCCCTGGCTTTACTGTCAATGGCAATCAGCTGATCTGGGGCGCTACCGCCATGATGATCGCAGAATTTCTCGAAATCCTGAAAGACGTAAAATGAAACTGATTGATACACACTCCCACCTCTATAGCCGGAAGTTTGAGCAGGATCACGACGCGGTGATTGCCCGGGCAAGGGAGATCAATGCGGCTGTTTTCCTTCCCAATATCGATGTCAACAGTATTGAAGCACTTCATTCGCTTACCGATAAAGCCAGGGATTTCTTTTTCCCTATGATGGGCCTTCATCCCTGCGATGTGAAAGAAGATTTTCTACAGCAGCTTCAGGTCATGGAAGAATGGCTGGACAAAGGCGAATACGCGTACTATGGCATCGGAGAAACCGGCCTCGATCTGTACTGGGACAAAACCACCCTCGATATTCAGCGGGAGGCTTTGCAGATTCAGATAAACTGGGCTAAAAAGCGACAATTGCCCATTATTCTCCATGCCCGCAATGCAATTGATGAGACCATCGAAATGATTGAAAAAAACCACGACGAAAGCCTCTGGGGCATTTTCCATTGTTTTGATGGCACGGCAGACCAGGCAAAACGAATCGTTTCTCTCGGCAATTTCAAACTTGGTATCGGAGGAATCGTCACCTACAAAAAGTCCGTTCTCCCGACCGTACTGACAGATGTTGGTTTGCCAAACCTCGTCATCGAAACCGACAGCCCTTACCTCCCGCCCGAACCCCATCGCGGCAAACGCAATGAAAGCAGTTATACGCAGTTTGTCGCAGCAAAACTCGCTGAGATTTTTGGCGTATCGGTAGCGGAAGTGGCCCGTATTACAGGCGAAAATGCGCAGTCGGTATTTCGCACGGCGGAGATCAGTTTTGCCAAACCATGATCAACTGGCAGATTTACTGGGACAATCTCGCCCGAAATAGCGCCAACCTCCAGACGCAGGTAGCCCGGATCAAAGACCGGCAGCCGCTCCCCGAAGCTCAGACCCGGCGCATCGCCGGATATATTGCCCAACAACTCGACCTTCAACCCGGCCATTCCCTGCTCGATGTATGCTGCGGAAACGGAACCCTTACCCGGCTGCTGGCAGAAAACTCGCTGACGGTGCGCGGAGTGGACATTTCTCCCGAACAGATAAACCAGGCGAATATCCATTCATCCGCGCCCAATATCAGCTATCAGGTCGCAGATGCCACACAGCTCACTTCGCAGGTGCAGGAAAAATTTGACCGGATTAACCTGTATTTTTCCTTCCAGTATCTCGACAGCTACAAAAAAGGAAGGGCAGCGATCAGGGAAATGGCAACACTGCTAAAACCCGGAGGGAAAATATTGATCGGCGATGTACCGGATCATGCAAAACTGTCAGTTTTTTTCCCCTCTCAAATGGCCCGTTTTCGGTATCGGATCAGCCATTTTCTTGGGCGGCATCCGATGGGGAAGTTCTGGAAAGAGGCAGAAATTCAAAAGATTTGCTGGGAAGTGGGGCTTACCTGTGAAAAACGGACGCAGCCCGGAGACTTGCCTTACGCCGCTTATCGTGTGGATTATGTGATGAATCTGGAAGCGAAGTGAGGTGAACCACGAATACACGAATAGCGTATCAAATACCATTCGCCTAATCATTCGTGCATTCGTGGTTTACTCCCCGGTCAACGAAGTTTCCGTACTGAGACCGGTTGACCTGGATCATCTGTTTTCGTGATTTACAATTTATCCAAAATAAAATCTATACGCATCTGAATTGCGGTATGCCCGGCGATATTGATATTTTCTTTTAGGGCTTCCTGATAGGTTTTTTTCACTTCTTTTTTAAATTCTTCTTTAGTTTTTGCTTTAAACGCGGGGGGATAAACGCCTTTTTTCAGGTCGTCGGTGTCATGGCTCATCAGACTAAACAAAGCGCCATAGGCACTGATGTATTTTTTTTCCATGCGGGCGCGGTCAAAGGCTGTCTGGTCGGGATTATAAGCGATGCCCATGGCATCTGATTTTTTCGGGTCGGGATTGTCCTGAAGAAAACTGCTTGCGTAGTCGCCTTCGTTTGCGCCTTTCGCGGTTTCAATTTCCCCAGTCGGCATCGTCGAGCAGGTGGCCTTGTTTTTCAGGCAGATCAAGCTGTGTGAGGTACTTTTGAAGCGAAGAATAGTTGCATCCACTTCTTTGGGAGGAAGCAGCGGGCGAATCGCTGCGCGGATTTCGCTCTCCGATTTGCTGCGGATTTTTTGGGCTACGGATTTTTGCGTAGGCCGGAAAACTGTGGTATTTGGACTTATCTGATGCGCCTTTGCTCACATCAGTATGTTTATTCCCAAAAAGAAAAATCGTTGTCTTAAAACGTCGTGCTGTCGCCGGTCTGTCTGACAAAATAGTTGCCGGGATGGCGGTCCACCTGTCCGGTGATGGCATCAAACACGAAGGGTAGAAAGTTGTTTTTAAGTTCGATGTCCTCCATTTTAAACTCCGGTAGAAATGCGGACCCATGTCGCCGTAGCTGGTTTTCATGGTGGGCAATCTGCGGAGAAAGGCCCGGAGCGATTTCCATGGCGATGCCAAACTTCTGTGGATTGTCGGGGTCGAATGCAAAATGGTGGAGACGGTGCTGTGAAAACTTAAACAAATGATCCAGCACAGAAGTGGCTACGGCGCGGTTGGAGAGAGAAGGGCGCGGGAGGTGGGGATGCCCGAATCTCTGGCGGAGTCCACCCGGACTCGTCATAACTTTCTTCGGAGGGGTTTAAACAGGCGTTTTTCAGGATTTCCTGTCGGGGATAAGTAGTCCACGGCTTTTACTTCCCCCGACCTGGCCTTTGCCGATGGCCTGGGCTTTTGCCTTCAGTACCGTACCACCGAGTCAGGTAATTTCCTGAATAATAGACCGGTAAGCAAAATCCTCAATCGCCTGGCGGCGGGATTCGACGGTAGCATCGCCGGTATCGTCTTTATGTTTTTCGAGCCAGGTAATGGCATAACCCTGAAGTTCGTACAGCCGCTGTACTTTCATGTGGTCAGGCAACGGCGGTTCGACCATTTCTTTACTGGCGGTTTTGATCGCCCTGAGGATATTTTTTATACTCTTCTGAGCGGAAGGCTTTTCCCCCGGCGAGGCGGGCCATTTTGTACTCATCCCGGTCAAGCTTGCGCTGGATGGCGGGCGGCTGAGCGGGCTGGCTTTGAGTTTGGGGAGCCTGCGGGGAGAAAAAAGGATCAGCCGAAGGCGTATTTCCTTTGGAGAAGAAAGACGTTTCAGATTTCGGATTAGAGCTTTTGGGAGCGGTTTTGGATTGTTTCATGCGATACAGCTACCGAAAAGGCAATATAAAAAGTAGGCGGGAGAAATGGAAGGGGGGGATGGCACAAAAGGTTAATCAGACTCACCCGCTAGTCTCAAAACATGGTCATACAGAGAATTTTGAATCCAAAATCCCCGACTTCTTAGGGTATCAATCATGGGTTTAATTTCCGATATGTAACCATTTTGTTTGATTTTGAGCAGAATGCCCAATGTACCTACAACTGCTAATCCCTGGCTTGTTGCTTCCTGCCTGCCTAACAATTCATCAATAAGAAGGAAATCTGCATGAAGTTCAATTGCCAGCACAATTGCTTCAGCCTCTCCCTGGTCTAGTTTTTGGCGAAGTTGGTCAACCTTTAAATGGTCAAGAGGGGGCTGAATGATGATCCATGTTGCATTTTGAAAGATACTTATATCTACGCCTTTTTCTCCCAGCTTATTGATTTCTTCCTTTACAGCTGGGGGGATGAAAACATCACCATAAAGTGTTCTAAGCAAATCCAGTGATTGCAAATGGAGAAAATTACTAATAACCGAGGTATCGCTAATGACAACCATAACTATAAACCCAACGTCTTCACATCCTTCATTAATTCATCCAGAGAGTAATTAACCGGTATTTTTCGGCCAGCCATTTTTTGTTGAAAATCAAAACGCTCCAGTCCTGCCATTTCGGCGGCTTTACCCAAAGAAATACTTCTCCTCTGATAAAAAATCAGGGCAATTTCCAGTCTCAAATCCAGCTCAGTCATTCCAGCGGCTTCAAGGTATTCTTGGGGAATGGTAATGCTCATGAACAATTATTTTTTACTAATATACGTAAAATAGAGGAGAAAAAGATGGCAAGTTTGATGATTTTTGGGAGAGAAATGGAAGGGGGGGATTTAGCATTAAGGGCAGGTCGCGTAAATTATTTGGAAAAATTTCGTATATTAGTCTCAAAATAATCAATGGATACTCAAATATACAGACTATTTCTGCAACTGGATGATCGGTTCAAAACGCGGATCAAGGCCTATATTGAGTATTTGTTATCCGAGCAAAAAAGACCATCAGATATTAAAGCTTCTGGCAAAGTTCATGCTACGTTATTGACGTCATTTCGGGGAGATGCGCCTTTTCCATCAACGGAGCTGACGAAGTACGACGTTTATGAGCAATAGGATAATGCTGGATAGTTCCTTATTGGTTGAATATCGTAAGGGAAATCAGACGGATTTATTAGATGTATACTGCCGGAAAGCAATTACCGAAAAGTTTAGTTTCAATTCGACCTCTATTCGTGTCTGCCTAGGCAGATGGTTATTCTATCCACAATTGGTTCGCAAACCACTTTCCTTTGAGTATAGTTATGAAAAACCCTCAGTGGGAGCCTGATTTCTGGTCAGCATGTAAAGGCGAAGGTATTATGCTATTATCAAGTTTGAAGGATTTTGCCATATAACCAAAAAACGCTAACTTATCCCAAACCTCTGTCAATCCGGATAATATGCGCCTTTTCCTCCTATATCTCTTTTTTATACCGATGGTTTCCCTCTTTGCGCAGCAGGGAAAACCCTGCGACTACAACCTCCTGATGAAGCAGGGCGATCAGTTGTACCGGACAGGGGACTACCGCGCTGCTCTCAAAAAATACAATGCCGCCCGCGTCTGCGACCCCGGAAAGTCTCCTGCCGTGGACGATGCCATAGATAAGCTTTTTACCGCTATTGAAAAGCAGCGCGATGAGGCGGAGCGATTGCGCAGGGTAGCCGAGACGGAAAAAAAGAAAGCCCAGGCAGCGCTTCTTGCTGTGGAGGAAGCCACCGTACAAATCGTACAGACACTTCTGCGAGATGCAAGTGAAGATATTCTGTACCTGAGGTATGAAGATGCGGTAAATGAGTTACACAGCGCCGCCCGCCTGGTGCAGGACAAAGTCCCAGGCAGCCCGCTTGACCAGATACGCCCCGATGTGGGCCGGGCGCTGATGGAACCTGCCTTTTTTTACGCAGAGACAGGGAAATATCCCTCTGCTGCCGCAGAACTTCGCCTTGCCGACTCGCTGATCAACAAAGGTAAAATCAGTTCATGGACAACCAATATCTCGGATAAAGATACAACCCTTCTATCCCGCTTCCGAAAAACACTTTCTTCTCTGGATTCAACAACCTATCAATCACTTCGTCTTCGCTACTACCCCGATATGGTGGAGGTCAAAGGAGGAACTTTTTGGATGGGGGATGAAAATGCGGGATCTGATGAAAAACCTGAACATCCTGTAACGCTGAGTGATTTTTTCATCGCCCGGACGGAAGTTACTTTCTGGCAGTATAATCTGTATCTGGAGGCCACGGGTATCCGGGAGGTGGAAGACCTAGGCCCTTTGAGCTGGGGTATCATTGGCGATAACCCGGTGGTAAATGTGTCGTGGGGTGATACAAAAATGTACACAGACTGGCTGAATAAACAAATGGGAACCCAAAGCTACCACCTCCCCACAGAGGCAGAGTGGGAATATGCGGCAGGAGGGGGAAGTGCTGACAGGGATAGTACAAGCCGGAGGAAGTATGAATATTCAGGTGGCGATACTCTTTCCGTTGTAGGCTGGCATTATGAAAACTCCAGAAACCGCACCCAGCCCGTGGGCCGGAAGCGACCCAACGGACTGGGGATTTACGATATGAGCGGAAATGTATGGGAGTGGTGTGAGGACTGGTACGATGATACTTATTATCAGACTTGCTTTTATGAGGGGATTGTTCTTGATCCAGAAAATACGAATTTCAAATCATCGCGTCGCGTGTTGCGTGGCGGCTCCTGGCTCGGCGATGCAAACTATTGCCGGGCGTCCTATCGCCTCAGGGGCAATCCAGACGGCAGGAACAACAATGTTGGTTTCCGTGTTGCCCGAGACTAACCCTTGGAAACTCTTTACCCTTTTTCGGAAAAAATCGGTAAAAGGAGATGAAAATGGGCCGAAGGCCGGAAATTTTTTAAAATTGTAAGTTGAGCATGGAACTGAAGGTCTCTTCGTGTGTCCCGCGGCGGTAGCTGGTTCGAGGATCCGCAGTTCTGCCGTGTTGCGGATCGCTACTACGATTCGCCGGGGGATCGGGTCAATTATCTCGGCTTCCGCCTCGCTTTGTCCCCCCCAGTTTAGGGCAGGAAAGGGAAATTCCAAATGCCAAACAAGGAATGACAAATTGAAAATACCATTGGGATGAATATCTGGGATTTCAGCGACAGTAGAAATACTGACTCAAATTCTATTATTTTTTACAAAACCACCTGCTTTTGTTATATTTCGCTACCTGCGCTTCACAAGCCTTATATCTATGACATCGCTGATAATATCTTCTCCCCCGATCGAATGGGAAGCCATCATCGAAAATATTTCCTCCGGCAGAACCATCCTCTGCCTGGGACCCGAACTGCTCACCCGCGATGGTAAGTCCATCGATGAATTACTGCGCGAGGCTGTCGGCCCACAGGCAAAAGCGTATGACGACGGGTTGTTTTATTTTGGTGGCAGCGATATCGTCGCGTATAGCAAAATCAAACGCCTATACCAGCAGCCTTTCCCCGAACTGGAAGAAATTCTGGAAAAAATCGCCCGTATCCCTTTTCAGATTCTGATTCCACTTACCCCCGATCATCATCTCGAAAAATCTTTTGAAAATCAGCAGTTTGCCTTCCAGCATGCTACGTATGTGCGCCGCAAATCCGCTCCCGAAATAGCTGATCCCACACGCGACCTCCCGCTTATCTATCACCTTCTCGGTGAAATCGAACAACGCGAAAGCCTGGTACTCACCCACGACGACCTGTATGATTTTTTTGAATCAGTCATCGAACACCGTAGCATGCCCGAGCTGCTGCAATCGCGTATCAAAGAGGCTTATAATTACATTTTTATCGGTCTTCCCTTTGAAAAATGGTATATGCAACTGCTGCTCCGGGTTCTGGGACAGCATACCAATAAAAACGCCCTCAAATACGCCGCAAATCACGCTTTTGATACTGGCATTCAGGCCTTTTGTTACGAGCAGTTTAATATCCTTTGCGTGCCCGATCATATAGGCGATTTTGTCACCGAACTCCACAACCGGTGCGAGGCCGAAGGACTTCTTCGCGGTAGCGGAGGCCCTTCCCCGTTAAAAACGATAGCGAAAGGGCTGGTTGGAAAAGACAAACTCCGCGAAGCCCTGGACAAACTTCTGGATCACTACGAAACCGAACTTCCGGGCGACAGTGAAAGCATGAATTTTCTCCTGAGCCTTTCGGCACGCCTCACCCGGCTGGAAGACAAGGTAGGCAGAGGCAGTATCGACTCCCGCGATGCAAACGTGGAGCGCGCCCAGATCAGAGACAGCCTTCTGGATTTTATCAGCCAAATGCCTGAGTTATGAGCATAAACCGCTATCCCGGTGCGCAGCCTTTCAGCGCTGACCAGAATCAGGTATTTTTCGGGCGAAAAAACGAAACCGAACGCCTGCACCGCCTCGTGCGTCTGGAGCCTTTGGTAGTCATTTACGCCAGATCGGGTATGGGCAAATCATCGCTTATCAATGCGGGGCTGATTCCCGCCATTCGCAACGAAGGCAATTACCACCCGCTCACCATCCGCCTCGGCCCCTGGACTCCCGGCAAACAGGAAAGTCCGCTCGAAATCGCCCTTCAACATATTCTTACCGAAATTCCCTCCGACGGCGATAATATCCTGTCGGCTTTTGGCGATAGAAAAAATTCCCTCTGGCAAACACTAAAAACCGGCCAGGCGCAAAACAAACGGCCCTTTTTGCTGATCTTTGACCAGTTTGAGGAATTATTTACTTACCCGGCGGAGTCCATCAGCGATTTTGGCGCAGGGCTTTCGGAAGCCCTTTTCACCCGCATTCCCCAGCATATCCGGGAAAAGCTCGAAGTCCAACTCGAAGAAAACCCCGGTTTGGTGGACGAAAAGACCATTCAACTCCTGGAAACACCCCTCGAACTCCGGGTGGTGATGGCCATTCGAAGTGACCGGCTGAGCCTTCTCGATGGCTTGAGCCGCAACCTTCCCACCCTGCTCAAACATCTGTTTGAACTACCCCCGCTGGACGAAAAATCTGCCCGTCAGGCTATCCTCGAACCTGCGCTCAGCAGGGAAGAAGGATTTTCCAGCCCGCCGTTTACCTATTCTCCCGAGGCGCTCAACCATCTTATCGCCTACCTCTCTGAGGATGGCAGCCAGCGCATTGAGTCCACACAGTTGCAGATACTCTGCCAGTCGGTAGAAAGCCGTGTGAAGACTGAAGGTCAGACGATCGGGGTAAGCGACCTCGGCGATCTGGATGCAGTGACCGGAGGATATTATGAAAAACAACTCCAGTTGCTCGGCGATGAGGCCAGCCAGTTAGCCGCGCGGCGGCTGATTGAGGAGGGACTGGTATTTGAAGAAGAAGAGCGCCGCCTCAGTCTGTATGAAGGCCAGATTTACAGCACTTATGGCATTACACCGGAGCAGCTTCGCATTCTGGTGGATGCGCATTTGTTGCGTGCCGAGCCCAGCCTTCAGGGCGGTTATACCTACGAACTCAGCCACGATACGCTGGTAGCGCCGGTGCTGGAAGCCAAACAACGGCGCATGACACTGGAAAAGGAAGCCCGTGAGGCAGAGATCATGCGCAGGCAGGAAGCCGCCCTGGCCGAAGCGAAAAGCGAAGCCGCCCGGGAACGCCGGAGGCGTGTACTTTCCAACATACTGGCAGTCGCTGCCATACTGGGATTGATTTTTGCCATCTGGCAATATCAGGTTGCAGCCCGGGCGCAATCTGCCGCGAAAGCCGCCCAGACCGAAGCTGAAGCCCAGCGCGACAAAGCCGAGACCAGCCTTCGGGAGCTTCAGGCCGAAAAAGCCCGCGCCCTTATCCGCGACGGAGACAGCTTTGTCCAGAATGAGGAATACACCTACGCCCTCTACAAATACCGCGAAGCGCTGGCTCTTATGCCCGATGACCCGGAAATTCTGGAGAAAATCAGAAAGTGCGAGGAGAGGGAGCAATGAATTTGGGGAAATGCTAAAAAAATTGGCAAATGTCAATTTTTGTTCTTAACATTGTAGCGGTTTCCAGATTGTGCCACTACCCTACCTTTAAGGGAAGAATGTATAAGTTGGGTTTATGTTTTACAGGCAAAAACTTCTTTTGACACTAATCTCAAGTCTGCATCCAGGTGTAGGCAATACCCGTTTGCACAAACTGATGTTTTTATTGTCGAATAAACAATCGAGGCCTGTTTATGATTTCGTCCCCTATCAATATGGTTGTTATTCTTTTCAACTTCAGCAGGATATCAGAACGCTTGAAAGGCAAGAATTAATTGAACAGATTTCTGGTGAGAACGGCATCGAATGGAAGATTTCAGAGGGGGTACAAAATCTGCCTGTTCGCCCCGACGATAAAAAACTGGTAAAAAGTATTTGCGATGAATTTGGTTTTTTCTCACGTAAAGAACTGATTCAATATACCTATCGTCATTATCCCTATTATGCAATAAAAAGCACTATTGCTAAAGATTATCTCAATAATGAAGAACTGGCAAGAATAAGAATCGAAGAGCCTTCAGTATCTCAAACTCTTTTGCCAGTTTTATTTACCATCGGGTATGAAGGCATTTCTTTGGAAACATATATAAACCTATTGATTCGGAATAATATCCACACTTTGTGTGATGTCCGAAAAAATGCCTATAGCATGAAATTTGGGTTTTCCCTTACACAATTGAAGGCTGCGTGTAATGGGGTTAATATCCAATATGTTCATATCCCCGAACTCGGGATTGAATCTAATCTTCGTAAAGATCTTGATATTCAGATAAAAAGAGATGATTTGTTTGATCATTATGAAAAGGAGCTACTTCCGAAGAATAATGAGAAGATACATTCACTGATAGACATTGTTAAATCCCATCAGCGCGTAGCGATCACATGCTTTGAACACGACGTATGCCAATGCCATAGAGGCCGGTTGGCTAAGGTTATTGCCCAGAGAGAGGCAATAGCTGTGATTCATCTGTAATTATGATTGGTTGCTATGATAGAAAAGAAAAGAGTACTGATTACAGTAACAACCTACCCACTGCCTTCCTCGAAATATCAGGAACTCGTGTGTACAGCAGGTTTTACTGAAAATGGTGACTGGATAAGGATATATCCAGTTCCATTGTCTGCATTGGTTGAAAACAGATTCCGGAAATATCATTGGATTGAACTGGAATTAGAGAAAAGAACAAGTGGCAGAGATTTTCGACCTGAAAGCTATAAGCCCCGCCGTAGCGATCTGAGCGACATGATTGTTGATCCTCAAAAAATCGGTACAGCTAATGGTTGGGCGAAACGCAAGGATATCTGCCTCAAAAATCAGGTGAAAGAATTTGAGAAACTGCTGACTGATGCAAAAAACAAGAAAAAAGCGACATCCCTTGCTGTATATAAACCCAAAAGATTCCTGGATTTTGTAATCGAAGAGGATGAAAAAGATTGGAAGGAAGAATGGAATGCCGATGCAAATCAAAAATCTCTCTTTGAAGAATTTCGAAAACTTGGAATAAAAAAGGTTCCTTATAAATTCTCCTACAAATTTGAGGATGATGCGGGAAAGGAGCGGAAAATGATGATTGAAGACTGGGAAATTGGTCAGCTTTACTGGAATTGCCTGAAAGACAGTAAAGGAGATGAGCTTGCGGCCTTGGCAAAAGTCAGGCAAAAGTACTGGGATGAATTAGTATTGGAAAAGGATTTATACCTCTTTTTAGGTACGACGCTGACCTATCATGCAATGAATGCACCCAATCCATTTGTGATAATAGGGCTATTTTATCCGCCAAAGCCACCTACTAGTCCGCAATTGAGTTTGTTCACTTGATTATCCAGTTAACAGAAAAAAATCAAAATAACCGGAAGCGATTTGCGAAAAACAAGATGCATTCGATCCATATTCGTGTCGCAAGATCCCATGAAGGGAATTCATGGTTATTCCTTTCGTTTCTGGTTCGTAAACCATTTTTTATTTATTTGTGTCAACTTTTTCAGGACGAGACCCCATTTAAAAAATCATCGCCCCCTCACTGCCTTCACCTCCTGCTCCATCACTGCCTCCGCCTCGTTCCCAAAGCTGCTGCGGATGTAGGTGAGTACATCGGCTAGCTCCTTGTCGCTGAGGAAGCTGTGCTGGGGCATAGGATTGGTGTAGGTCTCGCCGTTGACTTCGAGGGGTTCCTCTACTCCGTTGAGGACGATGCCGATCAGCCGGTCTTTGTCGCCGGTTACCCACTCGGTGCCTTTAAGCGGGGGGAATCGCCCCGATGCGCCTTCGCCATTTGCCTGATGACAAATGCCACAATAGCGGTAATAAATCGCAGCACCCGGGCTGCTTTCGTCTCTTTGCAGGTTGTCTTCGATCTGGTCGGGGGTGCGGATATGGGCCATGCTTTTCCGGGCTTCCATCGCTGCGAGTTCGCCGCCGCCAAAAGTGGTTTTATCGCCTTTATACATCACCCGCCAGATTTTGCCTTTTTCGGTGTCGCCGATGTACAGCGATCCATCCGGCCCCATCGCCAGGCCCATGGGGCGATAAACGGCATCGCTCACACTCACAATCGGGTCCACGCCCGCAAATCCGTCGGCAAACACTTCCACTCTCCCGTAGGATTGCCGTTTTCAAATGGCACAAAGGCCACAAAATACCCCGCCTGCGGATAGGGCGCGCGATTCGTAGAGCCGTGAAACGCAATAAACGCGCCGCTTTTGTACCGCTCCGGAAACTGATCTCCGGTGTAAAACAACATGTCGTTGGGCGCCCAATGCCCTGGGAAACCGATCAGCGGATCGTCAAAATCTGCACATCGCTCCACTTTTATCCCATCGCCACCATATTCCGGGCCGAGCACTTTTTGCCCTGAATCTGGTCGTAATAACAGTAAGGCCAGCCAAAATTTGAGCCTTCCGTTGCCCGTACAAATTCTTCCGCAGGCAGAACCGCGCTCTGCCAGGGAGAATAGACTTTCGGCCACAACCGCAACAAGTCGTCACGCCCGTGAAGCACGACGTAAAGCTGGCTGTCCTGGAAATTCCAGTCCAGCCCTACCACGCTGCGAATGCCGGTGGCAAATCTGTATCCGTCTTTTTGTGTCTGGTTGAGTTTGTTTGCGTCAAACCGCCAGATGCCTGCGTGGTCTTCCAACTGCGGACATGGATCGAGGCCTGGTTTTCAGGGGTGCGTTTGGGTTCCTGACAGGCATTGGAAGGCGCGCCAAAGGCACAAAAATATGGCCCTGATTGTCGAAAGTAATGGGTTTGGCTATATGTTCGTGCCGTCCGTGTTCGTGGTCGTCTTTGATGACGAGTTCCATCTCGCCTGTAGGCACAAGTCCCCAGCGGGGAAGTTTCATCCGAAATACTTCGAGTTCGGTGGTAAAGTAAAGGTAGCCGTTGTAGATGCGGGCACCGGTTTGAAGGCTCCATTTGCCTTCGTGGGGGTATTTGCCAAACTTTTCGATTTGATCGGCTCTGCCGTCGTAGTCGTTGTCGCGGAGGGCGACCATGCCTCCGTTTTCGTCAGAAAAGCGGATTTTGGCGTAAATATCGCCATTAGCATTGACCGCCAGGTGTCGGACTTTTCCGGGCACGCTGTCCACTACGACCAGGGCTTCAAAGCCGTCGGGAAGGAGAAGTCCGCCGTTGTCGGCATCGCCGGGCGGGAGACCGTGTTCGGAAGCGCAGTGAATGAGGTTAATAGCAAGAAATAGCAGCAGGATTTTGCCGGTAGTAGTAAGCAGATAGCGTGAGGCGTGATTCATAGGTCATTGGTTGACCGAATTTATTGTTTTTTGGGAGAATGTGGAATAAATAAGTCTATTTATCCTTTGTGGGTTATCCCAATAAATTGATAATTCTGTGTTTTTTACTATATTTAGGGTAAGTCAAATCCACAACTATGGCAAAAAAAATTATTCTTACCACTGGTTTACTGGCCTTTAGTACAGGGGTTTTTTACTTTGTCATTGCTAAAATAGACCCGGAACATTATATGAATGTCCCAATCTGGAAAGCAATGCTCCGAAGCCTGTTCATCGTCGGCCCGGCAGTGCTCATATCTTTAAATTTGGAATGGATTTCCCAAAAACTAAAGATTAAAAACCAAAAAGGGTAGGGCCAGATAATAATCTGACTCTACTCACATTCGTGTTTTAATTGCTCCAACCAAAAAACCATGTCTTTTTTCAGGTCTTTATTCATTTTGGACTTAAATAAGGCTACCAGCCAGCCTTCCATGCTTTCTTCCACTCTTACCTGAGTGCCGCCATTTTTGCTTTCGAGATACCAGTTGTGTATCGCCGAGCCGCCAAATGTTGTACCACTCCACCCAAAGGTTTTATAAGTATCGACGGTGTGTAACACAGACTTGATTTTTGCGCCGTTGACCGTCCATCGAAATTTTGCGCCAACAACGGGCTTTTCGCTCATCTCCGCATGCGTGATTTTGGGATTCCAGTTAGTCCAGTTGCTGATATTGGTCAAAACAGACCATATTTTTTCAGGGCTAACCTGAATCTGAATTTGTGCTTCCTGAAATACAGGTGCTTGTTGATTGACTTTCATTTACCTTATTGTTAAGTATAAGGTAAAGGTCGGCCTCTCATAAATCAGCTCTCTTGACAAATATCAGAAGTTTTTTCCGCCAGTTTTTTCTGATACGGCTGAAAGTTTCGGGAGTCATGCCCAGCATGGAAGCCAGGTACTGAAGCGGAACCTGGTTAAACAAACCCGGTGCAAATTGAAAAAACATCTCATATCGCTCTTCTGCTGTCAGAGATAAATGTGTGACAATCCGCTCTTCCAGAATGGTAAAACAACGGGCGATAAACAGTTTCTCCAACTCCTGCCAGGCAGAGCACCCACCTGACCAATTTTAGCATAGTCAGATTTGTAGATAATGTGTAACTCACAATCTGTCAGCGCCTGAAGATTCCAGCGGGCGGGTTTGTCAAACAGAAAACTCGCCAGGTCAACTACAAAATACCCTGGCGAAGAAATCCATTTGGTTACTTCTTTTCCATCCGCATTCAAAAACTCCCTCACAATGCCCGATTCAATAAATCCCAGCCTGTCGGAATAGCTATCTGCTTTCAGGAAGAAGTCATTTTTTTTCAGTTCTTCCTTTCGGAAAAAGGAGATCATCCGCTCAACGTCGTTTTGGGCAATACCAAAATACGATTGAATATATTTTTCAAGTTCGTTGGTCTCCATCCCCGGATATTTCCATTCGCCTCTATAATCGCGGTAGAGAAGTTTATTGGCGTCGTCGTCGCCAACAATCACTTCTTTTTCTCCGTCCCAGATCACACTTCTTCCCAGCTTGTATGAAAGCATGCCCAGCAAGCTCATATTGGTAGAGCGGTGGCCGATTTCGATATCGCATACCGGGCGGCGGTTGTTTTCGATGGCGCCATAAAATCTGCCCAAGAGCTCTTTGATATTCTGTGCATCGGGCTGGTGAAGGGTGGGTGGAAAATTGATTTTCTCTTTCTTTTTATCGGCAGGATAAAAGGTCCAGCCATCGAGCCAGCCGATATGGAAAGTGCCTTCCGAACCGTAGAAATAACACCCTACATTGTGATCTTCATTGGCGTTGGGGGCGCATAGTTTGTGCTCCCAGGTCAGGGTAAAATTCTCAAATCCAAACACTGCCATCTGAGTATCAGGCGCGTTGATGCCGTTTTCCTTGACAAAAGTTCCACCGGTGGAGAAGACCGTTTTGGGATATTTTTCTTCCATCACCCACAGCACCTGATCAAACCAGTGAATACCCCAGTCGGCGATGGTACCGTTGGCATATTCGAGGTAATTGCGGAAACCTTTGGGGTGAATGCCGGGATTGTAAGGCCTGAGCGGAGCCGGGCCACACCACATATCCCAGTCCAGTTCTTTGGGTGGTTCGGCGTCAGGTGCTTTGGTGCTGCGTTTTGGCCGTAGTTGACAAAACATTTGACCTCGCTGATTTTGCCTACTTTACCCTGCTGGATAAATTCACGCGCGGAAATATTATGCGGAGAAACACGGCGGTGTGTACCAACCTGTACCACGCGGTTGTAATTGCGGGCGGCGGCGACCATCGCTTTGCCTTCGTTGATGGTATGGCCAATGGGCTTTTCTACATATACGTGGGCCCCGCTTTCGATGGCAGCAATGGCGCACAGCGCGTGCCAGTGGTCTGGGGTACCGACGATGACGATTTCAGGTTTTTCTTTTTGAAGCATTTCGCGGTAATCGCCGTAAGCTTTGGGGCGATCGCCGTTGAGGGTATTGATTTCGGCGACGGCGGCGTCGAGATGACGGCGGTCCACGTCGCAGACTCCGACGACCTTACAATCGCCGTAGGCGATGGCTTCGCGAAGGATATTCATGCCCCACCAGCCGCTGCCGATCAGGGCAAGGCGATATTTGGCGGTGCGTTTGAGCGCCGAAAACAATGGAAGAGCGGAATAAGTCACACCAGCGGCAGCAGTGGTTTTGATAAATGATCTTCGGTTCATGGGATAGTAGTATTTATGGGAATAAGTTACAAAAAAGTTTGAATCTGCAAGGATTCGTTTCCCTGAATGCGACGAAAGCCGGGTTTAGAAAAATAGCCAAACCATTTGCATAAATGCAAGTATTACTATTAAATTTGACAGAGTCTCTTTTATTGTTAATACAGAAAACCGGATGAAAGATCTGTTTTCCCAAATAAAAATTACGGTTCACAGCGGCCTCTATCTGAAAGATCCCGATTCGTCGAAGCTGGGCAATGACATTATCCGCCATTCGGTAGAGTTGATTCATGAAATCGGTTTTGAGAAGTTTTCATTCAAGAAGCTGGGAGAAAGGACAGGTTCTCCCGAAAGTACGATTTACCGTTACTTCGAAAACAAACACAAGCTATTGTTGTATCTCACCTGCTGGTATTGGGGATGGATGGAATATCGTCTGGTATTTTCGACTGTAAATATTCCGGAGCCAAAAGCCCGGCTGATCAAGGCCATTGAAATTGTAACTGAAAATATTACAGATACCTCCGGATTTACTTATATCAATGAAGTATTGCTCGACCGGATCGTGGTGGCCGAAGCGGCAAAAACCTATCTGACCAAAGAAGTAGATGAGGAGAACCGCGAAGGGTATTTTGCGGGTTACAAACGACTGGTAAACCGGATGAGTCAGATGGTATTGGACCTAAATCCCGGATTTGAATTTCCACATATGCTGATTTCTTCCGTAATTGAAGGCGCGCACCTGCAAAAGTTTTTTTCAGATCATCTGCCGTCGGTAACGGATGTAAAAAATGACCCGCAGATGATCACCCGGTTTTATACCGACATGGTGTTTTGTATGATTCAAAAAACGAGCGTTGAATAAAAGGTTTTCAGATATAACAGCCCGGCTTTTCTGCCCTGATTGCGACAAAATTTTCGTCATTTTTTTAGTTATGACGATGGTTTTTCTCGTTTTCAGGCCCGGGATTGCGGTTTATCTATCCCTGCACGCACAAACCATTACAGCTATTGACACGGAGCAGCCGGTTGAGGAAGAAAGTAGTGAACAAGACGAAAAAACCGATTTTGATCATTACTTCTTTCAGCATCAATCATTGATCCAGGCTGGAAATCACCGGCCATTTTTTGCTGGCAATCAATCTCACTGGTGCTCCGGGCATTTTCCTGACATTATCTGCCCGCCTCCGGAACAGGCATGTTAAGGATTACCCGCTATACCATTTTTTCTACTATAAACATTTATTTTTAAAATGAATCCATTTCAAAAAAATGGACTGCTGGAACATTGGCGAAACGACCTTCCGGCGAGTCTGGTTGTATTTCTTGTTGCGCTTCCGCTCTGCCTGGGTATTGCCCTGGCTTCGGGTGCGCCGCCATTTTCGGGTATTATCGCCGGTATTATCGGCGGTACGGTTGTGGCACTCACCAGTCGCTCGTCGCTGGGGGTAAGTGGTCCTGCTGCGGGGCTTGCTGTCATCGTTCTGACAGCTATTCAGACGCTGGGCAGCTATGAAGTTTTTCTGGTTGCTGTCGTACTGGCCGGGGTTATTCAGCTTGTTCTGGGATTCGCCCGTGCGGGTATTATTGGTTATTATTTCCCCACCTCTGTGATCAAAGGCATGTTGTCAGGTATAGGTATTGTTATTTTCCTGAAGCAGATACCCCACTTCCTGGGGTACGACAAGGATTTGGAAGGGGAAATGGAATTTTTGCAGCCAGATGGCCACAATACCTTTTCCGAACTGGCATACATGTTTGAAGGAATTACACCGGGTGCGTTTATTATTGGTGCGATCTCTCTGGCGTTGCTGATATTGTGGGAAATGCCGGTAATGAAAAAACGGAAATTCACAACCCTGATACAGGGTCCGCTGGTAGCAGTACTCACCGGAATTGCGCTTACCCTCGCTTTTTCCGGAAATGAATGGCTTGCCATTGAACCTCAACACCTGGTCAAAATACCCGTAGCCGAGTCTTTTGCAGGATTTTTCACGCAATTTACTTTACCCGATTTTTCTCAACTGGGCAATACAGAGATTTATACCATTGCGTTGACCATGGCCATTGTAGCCAGCCTGGAGACGTTGCTCTGCGTGGAAGCAACAGACAAACTCGATCCGCTGAAGCGGGTTACGCCTACCAATCAGGAGCTCAAAGCGCAGGGTTTAGGCAATATCATTTCAGGTTTGATCGGTGGGCTGCCCATTACGCAGGTGATTGTACGCAGCTCAGCCAATATACAATCAGGTGGAAAAACCCGTGCCTCTGCCTTTTTTCACGGGATACTTATGCTTGTATCGGCAATGACCATACCGCAGTGGCTGAATCTGATCCCGCTTTCAAGCCTGGCGGCTATCCTGCTGATGGTGGGCTACAAACTTGCCAAGCCTAAGATTATGAAGGAAATGTACAAACAGGGCTGGTCGCAGTTTATTCCTTTTGCTATAACTATTCTGGGAATCGTATTCACCGATTTGTTGATCGGAATTACGTTAGGCCTGGTGGTGGCCGTATTTTATGTTCTTCTCAACAATTATAAAACACCATTTTTCTTTTCTCCTCAGAAAGAAGATGAAACACATTTCCGGCTGGAACTTGCGCAGGAAGTTACCTTTATCAACAAGGCCGCCATCCTCAACACGCTGCAAAGTATCCCCAGTGGAACTCATGTGGTCATCGATGCATCAAAATCTATCAATATAGACAGAGATGTAATTGAGATAATAGAAGATTTCAGAGAAAATGCGCGGTACAAAGAAATTGAATTAACGATACTGGGGCTGCATCCCAAAAATATTCCCGACCCACGAACGGAGTTTCGGTCGGCGCTTTCTTCTCCAAATTCACAACCATGAAAACAATATGTATGAGTTGTGTGTTAATTATTAACAATTGATAGTAGTAAATAGTGGTATGATAGCCGGGTACTTCCGCAAGAGTGCCCGGTTTTTATTTTTTCCCGGCTTTTTCTTCATGTTCAGCTACCACGAATTGCTCCCACCGGGTAATCATACGCTCCGCAAATAAATTCAGCACATTTACGTCTATTGGTTTTTCAAAATACTCCAGTGTATTTAAATTCCGGCAGATTTCCGCCTCGTGATGCGAATACTGGCCCGTCCAGACAATCACCGGAATATCCTTCAAAAAAGGATGTAAGCGGATGGCCTCCAATAAGTCAATGCCCTCCATCTCCGGAAGGTGAATGTCCATTAAAATCAATGAAGGCAACATAGGTGGTGAACTCCAGAGAAAATCCCGGGCTTTGGTTCCGGACTGGAAAGCAAACAGGTTGCCTGAAAAACCATTCGCAGAAAGACAGAAGTCGAGCAAACGTATATCAGAAGCGGAATCTTCGATTACAAGAATGTACGGTTTAGCTGAGGAAGCTCCATTGTAAGCAGGTTCGGGAATCATCGTTTTGTTATTTGTTGTTTTGACCTTTCATACCTATTCTCTCTGTTGAAATTGACACAAAATTTTAACCTCTCCATCGGTGTATTGACCAAATCAAAAAATCCGAAAATCACGCAAACAGGCCTGATTCGTCTATAAGCGAAGCCAGGTCATCTTCATAGGAGATGATTTTTTCAAATCCCATTTGCTTCAGTTTTTCTTCTGCATTCCTGCTGCCCGCCTCATAAATAGCCCATTCTTTGGTAGAAGGGAAAATGGAAAAATCCACCTGATTTTCATTTTCCCTGAAGATATGGTAATTGTTAAAGTCAACGATTACCAGGCGAATGTGATTCCAGATGCATTGATATTTATGAAACAGGGCTTCCGGGGATATAGATGAAATAATGATCGTCTCTACATTGCGGATATTCTCTGCAAATGCCGAAAGGATTTCTTTGTTTTTTCCGATAATAAGCAAAATCATGGCTTTTTCAATCTCCCCAAATTTTTGAAAAAACCACGGGGTATCTATCAGCAGAATACCCAAATCAAATTGCGTGATTTACGGATTTATTCCGGATCAATCAGCTTGTTTCTGATGCCATACATGATCAGTCCGGCTACACTGTTGGCGCCTGTTTTGATGAGAAGGTTTTGCTTATGAGACTCAACCGTGCGTATGCTGATAAACAAGGTATCTGCGATTTCCTGATTGCCGAGGTCTTTGGCAATCAGTTTTAGTACTTCTATTTCCCTTTTGGTAAGATAACTTTGATCGGTAGCCTGGGCAGGCCGGCTGATTTTCATCATCTCCTCCATCACCGTCTGCCCCACCTGTGGGCTAAAGTAGGTATTCCCTTTGTATATGGCATAAATCGCGCGGTACAGTTCTTCTTTATCGCTGTCTTTCAACAAATAACCCGAAGCCCCGGCCTCCAGCATTTTGCGGATATAAACTCCTTTATTGGCCATGGTAAGCGCCAGTACTTTGATATTTCCCTGATACAGCCCAAAAATATTTTGGGTGCACTCTACCCCGTCCATTTCCGGCATATGAATATCCATCAGTACCAGATCGGGGAGGGAGGTCATTTCAGCAATTTTCGACAGAACTTCTACCCCGTTTTTTGCTTCACCGCATACAACATAATCCGGATTTTCTTTCAGTAGTGCCCTGATCCCTTCCCTGACGACCTGATGATCATCCGCGATAAAAATTGATATGTAGCCTGTTGGGGTCATTATTGAAGCGGAATTCGGAATTTCAGTTCGGTACCTTCATTTTCTTTGGTTCTGATTGAAAAAAATCCATTCATCTGTACGGTACGGTTTTGCATAATCCTGAGTCCGATCCCTTCGTGAAAATAAAACATATCCCCTCCCTTTATTCCTATTCCATTATCCCTGATTTCCAGGTTAATGATATTATTTTCGAGGGCAAGACTAATCCATACATCTTTTGCATGGGCGTGTTTCTGAACATTGGCCAGCGCTTCCTGCACGATCCGGTAAAGATTGATACTTTGTTCGGTGGGAGGGTTGATTGTATGTTCGCAAAAACAATGTACTGAAACGGGATAAATGGCTTCAAACTCTTCCACCATTTCCGATATGGCCGTAACAAGCCCAAAATCGAGGATGGATTGAGGCATCAGGCGATGAGAAATATTGCGGCCCAGGTGAATGCCTTCACTGAGGTATTTGATTGCCTGATGGTATTTGGGGTGGTCATTCAGCCCGGGCACATCATAGCTGAGGTTTTGGGCATACATATTTGCCATCCCCAGTATCTGAATGAGATTGTCGTGAATCTCCATGGCCATCTGTTCCCGTTCACTTTCGGTGGCTTTGATTACCTCGCTGATAATCTGCTGTTCAGATACTTTTTCTTTCGATATATCAATGGCACTGAGAAAAATGGCCGGTTTTTCTGTAAACTGATGAAACTGAAAAAACACCTTTACATTCAGTTTTTCCCCGTCTTTGCGCTGATGAAGGGTTGCACTTTCAAAATGATCTCCGGCAGTCCAACTGCTCCAGTTATCGGGTAAAATGCCCGTATTTTTCATTAAGAGGTCATCGTTGTCCCACAGACTCCATAAGCGCATGGATAAATACTCCTCACGGGAATAGCCGTACTTTTGAACTGCGGCAGTATTCACTTCCAAAAAATACAGCGTGGCCGGGTCAAATATCCAGAAAGGTATCGGGCTTCCGTGAAACAACTGCCTGTACTTTTCCTCCGAGGCCTCCAGCTCTTTTTTTGCCAGTATCTCTACTGTCACATCCTTTGAGAAACAACTCACGCCAATCACCTTGCCGTCCTGCCATACAGGATTAATATTTATGGAAGTGAAGCCGGAAAGCCCCTCTGAAAACGGAGGCTGAAGCACGGTGTGTTTTTCACCGCTGAGTCCGCGTTGATAATACTCTTTCCAGAAAGAAATGATCTGTTCATTAACCCCTTCAAGCAGCGCGCTGTCTCCGGGTTGAGGGTTTCTTGAAGTGATTTGCCGGAGGGTATTAGCAAACGGCTCGTTGAATGATTTTAACTTAATATCCTGATCCACAGACCAGATTAGCGCGTCGGTATTGTTGATCAACGCATTTTTTTCTCCAAGCTCATACGCAATCTGATTTTCCAGCTTTTGCCCTTTATTTTCTATTGCGATGACCCTGTTGGTCAAAATAAAAACCAGCACCCCTGAGAGGAGAACGTAGAGAAACCCTTTAAAATGCTGAATATTCTCCAAGAAAGACAGGTTTCCCTTAAACATGGAAAAAGCCAGATCATCGGTTAGGACAATCCATATACCACCAAAAGCCATGTAAATGGCTGTAATCTTCAGGGCATTTTTCATTCCAGGGGCAGACAACTTGGCAAAAGTTACGTTTTACAGTACTTAAAACCAAGTAAAACCCACAATTTAGATGAAAACGGCCCGCCTAAAGTATTGTTTTGAGTGCTGATAGGAGCATATTTACATGATTGGGGGTAGAACTTTCACCCATCAGACCTATCCGCCATATCTTTCCGGCAAACGCTCCCAGCCCTGCGCCGATTTCGATATTGTATTCGTGCAGCAGCCGGCTTCTTACGGCAGCATCGTCCACACCGTCAGGGATTTTCACCGAATTGAGCATAGGAAGGCGATACCCTTCTTTTACCAGAAATTCAAACCCCAGCGACTCCATTCCTTCTTTCAGCAGGAGATGGTTGGCTTTATGGCGGGCAAACCGGTTTTCGAGCCCCTCTTCCAGTACAAGCCGGTAGGCTTCCCTGAGGGCATACATATTTGAAACAGGTCCAGTATGGTGATAGGCTCTTTTTGCCCCGGCCCAGTAGTTTTTGACCAGGCTGAGATCCATAAACCAGCTCTGAACTTTGGTTTTACGGTTTTCAAGCGCGGCTACGGCCCGATCGCCAAATGATACCGGCGACATTCCGGGAGGTGCACTGAGGCATTTCTGCGTTCCGGTGTATATGGCATCAATTCCCCATTCATCTACTTTCAGTTCGGTCCCGCAATAGGAAGTGACAGCATCTACCACAAACAGCGCGCCCGCATCGTGTACCATTGCACTAATCTCTTCCAGTGGCTGTAAAACGCCCGTAGAAGTCTCTGCGTGTACAATGGCTACGAGTTTGGGTTTGCAGTTTTCAAGCGCAGCTTTCACCTGCGCGGGGCTAATGGCTTCGCCCCAGGGTGCCTCCACTCTGATGACTTTTGCGCCACATCTTTCGGCGATGTCGGCCATACGACCGCCAAATACCCCGTGTACACATATCACAGCTTCATCGCCAGGCTCCAGCAGATTGACCAGACAGGTCTCCATGCCTGCGCTCCCGGGCGCAGAGACCACAAAAGTCAGCGCGTTATGGGTCTTAAACGTAGCTTGAACCATGGCTTTGATATCATCCATGATCTCCAGAAAATCGGGATCGAGGTGACCGATCAGCGGCGTGGCCATCGCCTTGAGTACCCGTGGGTGCACATCGCTCGGGCCGGGGCCCATGAGTACGCGGGTGTGGGGATTAAGTTCTTTATACATACAATTTTTGAATTTTAGCCCAGATAAATGCCGCCATCCAGCGGGATCACTACCCCATTGACATAAGCGGCTGCGGGGGAAGCCAGGTAAATCGCCATGCCCGCCATGTCTTCAGGACTTCCGATACGCCCCAGCGGACACTGCGCTTCGATCTGTTTGCGAAAGTTGTCGAGCATCCATTCCGTCATTTTGCTTTCAAACGGACCGGGAGCAATAGCATTAACCGTAATCCCTTTGCGGCCCAGCTTTACTGCAAGCACACGGGTAAGGTGGTGTACGGCAGCCTTGCTCGCTGCATAAGGAAAATTGTCCACTTCAGGTACCCTCAGCCCATCGATGGAGCCTATATTAATAATCCGGGAAGGATTTATTTTGGTAGCATTTTTTTCCAGAAGTGGCAGAAGATCACGTGTCAGGAGAAATACTGCCCTGACATTGACGTCCATGGTTTTGTCATAACCGCCTTCCGGAAAATCTTTGAGCGGTGAAGCCCATACAGCCCCTGCATTATTGACCAGAATATCCAGCGATTCTTCCCGCTCCTTCAACACCTCCACCAGGGTTTTTCTGCCCTCATCTGAAGAAATATCGGCAGGAAGAGAAATGCAGGTTCCGTAGGCAGACAGTTCGGCGGCGACAGCATCACACACTTCCGCTTTCCGGGAGGAAATATACACCTTCACACCGTTTTCGACATAGGCACGGGCAATCATGAGCCCGATTCCACGTGAGCCCCCGGTTACGAGCGCTGTTTTGCCTTCGATTGAAAATAAGTTGCTGATTTTAAACATATTAAAACAACTGATCTATTCGTTTTTTTTCAATAGCCAACGCGGCCATCTGGCCGCACCCTCTCACCGCTTCTATCAGATTGGCGAATCTTACATCTCCTGTATGGCCCATCCGGTACCGCCAGTATATTTGTTGTACAATGACGCCTACCTTAAAAAGTCCATAAACATAATAAAATAAGAGTTGCCCTACATCTCTTCCCGACTTTTGGGCGTAAAGCTCCGCAAATTCTGCCCGGGAAGGATTTCCCGGCAGGGTGGTAGGGCTCAGCTTCAGGGCCAGCATCTGTGGCGGATCACCGGGATCCATCCAATAACCGAGGCTGGTTCCGAGATCCATCAGCGGATCGCCCACCGTTGCCATTTCCCAGTCAAGCACGGCCTTGATTTCTGACCAGTCGCCGGGATCAAGCACGACATTATCGTATTTAAAATCATTGTGTATCAGCGATACGCCCGATACTTTGGGCATGTGATCAGCCAGCCACCGTGCAGCAGCTTCCATTTGCGGCACTTCATCGGTTTTTGCTTTCATATATCTGTCTGCCCATCCACTTACCTGCCGCGCCACATACCCCTCCGGCCTGCCGAGATCTTCAAGACCTGCTGCTGCATAGTCCACCTCGTGTAGTTCGGACAGACTTCCTGCCAGCGATTCTGCAATCTTACGCATAAGGGCTGAATCCGGATACATTTCTTCTGACATGCCTGCACGGAGAATAACGCCTTCCACCCGTTCCATGAGATAAAACGGCGCACCGATGATTTCTCTGTCATCACAAAACAGAATCGGGCGGGGAACCTTCGGATATACTTTCTCCAGACCTGAAAGCACCCGAAACTCCCGCGCCATATCGTGTCCTGATTTTACATTGGCGCCGTAAGGTGGGCGTCGCAACACGTATTCGCGCCCTCCCGAAGAGATCATATACGTGAGGTTGGAATACCCTCTGGGAAACTGACTGACAGCAGCATCACCACCCCATCCGGGAAGATGCGACGCCAGGTATTGGGACAGTCCGGTCATATCCGGTTTTTCCCCCTTTCGGAGCGGGCCGGGTTTATCGTACCATTCAGATTCCATTTATTGCTGTATAAGGCCTTATATCCACTTTAACAGGAGTTTGAGTAGTTTACCTGCCCGCCCTTCGTAAGGCGGAAAAACAGGATCAAAGCCGGCAAATACTCGTCTTATCACTGTTCGCTCATGCGTAAACTCCAGAAAACCTGCATGCCCTCCGCTTTTCCCTATGCCGCTGTTGCCAATGCCGCCAACGGGCGTGTATTTATTGCCAAAATGAATCAACACATCATTGATTACTGCATCTCCCGAGGGCACCTGATCCAGGAGAAAATCTATCATCTGCTGATTTCTGCTGAAAATATACAGTACCAACGGATGACGCCGGGGGCTGATCAGGGCAGGAATATCTTCCGTGCGGTCATAAGTGAGAATAGGAAGAAGAGGGCCAAATATTTCTTCATGCATGATCTCCATATCTTCCGTAACACCGCTCAGAAGGGTCGGTGCAATAAAATTGTCGGAGGCATCCGTCATTCCACCGGTTTCCAGTTTTGCCCCTTTTTCGACGGCATCTTCGAGAAGGTGAGTCACTCTTTCAAATTGCCGGGCGTTGACCAGCCGGCTGTAGGATGGTGATTGCTGAATGCCTTTTCCTTGGGGGTCAAACATCTGGCTGATAGCCGCCCGGAAAGCCTCAATAAAAGCCGCTTTCCGGGAATGATGGATCAGGATATAATCGGGAGAAATGCAGGTCTGTCCGTTGTTGAGGGTTTTACCCCATGCTATATGGCTGGCTGCGGACTTTATATCGGCTGTTTCGTCAATCACCACGGGTGATTTGCCGCCGAGTTCGAGGGTTACGGAAGCGAGATGCCGGGAAGCGGCTTCCATGACGATTTTTCCTACCCGGGGGCTTCCTGTAAAATAGATATGCTGAAAGGGTAACCGGAGCAGGGCTGTCACGACTTCGGGATTACCTTCGACAACAAACAATTCTTCCGGGGGAAAAATGGACTCCAGCATTTTTCGTATTAGTGCCGAAGTGTGGGGCACCAGTTCCGAAGGTTTTACCATAACGGTATTACCTGCGGCGACGGCCCAGATGATGGGCTTAATTGTCAGAAACCAGGGATAATTAAATGGCCCGATGATGAGTACATTGCCTTTGGGTACACGGTGAATGCGGGAGGATGTACCCAGCATCTCAGGTGCAACGGCGGTTTTGCGGGGTTTGAGCCATTTGCCGAGGTTTTGGAGTACAAAATTGGCTTCGACTTTAATGGGTGTAAGTTCGGAGATAATGACCTCCGACTCAGTTTTATGGAAATCGAGAAACAGGGCTACTTTGATTTCCTCCTGATGGGCAAGAATATAATCTCTGATTGCCCGGATGCGCGCTTTTCTTTCTGAAAGGGACTTTCCTGCGGCTTTTACAGTGTATGCCTGCTGGAGGGCAAATATCCGGGAAATATCTTCCGAAGTGGCGGAGTTGGGTGCGAGGGAAATAGCATTTTTCATTGTCCGGCAAAATAACTATCAATTTACCGGTATAAATCAAATAATAAAAATTTCCCGTCTGGCGGGTAGCGTCCAGACGGGAAATTTTTCAGGAAGCTTTGGCTTCGAGGATACTTTTCAGGTTTCGCATGGTAGCTTCCAGTTCCTGGCCGATACGGGGCCGGAGAAAGGTCTCACCCAACTGGAAAAAACCACCGGGTTCGATCTGATAGTTGAGGGTTACCCGTGTGGTCTCACCTTCGGAATCAAGGAGGAATTGAATTTCAGAAGGAACGGGACCTGAAATGGATTTAAATTTAATTTCTTTTTCCGGCACAAACCGGATTACGGTACTGTTGGTTTCAATTTTTCTGCCGAGGAAAAAGGACTTGGTAAACAGTTCTACTCCTTCTTCCATTTTACCTTCGGTGACCTGTTTTGTTTCCCTATAAGTCGTGCTAAATTGTTTATGACTCCTGTAGTTACTCAGGAACTTAAACACTTTTTTAGCAGGCATTTCGATAATAATACTTTCCTTAAATTTCATAATCTTCAACGTGTCTTTTCCAAAGATCTGATTTCTCGTACAATCTAACCTCTATATACTGATTTTCAGCGGATAAGGTTATGTTTTATTCTCTATTGGAGTGAGCCTCGCAAGGTATTCAAAATGAGGGCCATTCACAACCAGTTCGCATTGAAATCCATGAGCCCGGGCATGCCTTGAGAGGCGGGGAAAATCGATATAAAGCCATTCAAATGTATCTCCCAATGCTTTGCCATAAGCCATCTGATAAGAGATGATACCATAGTAAACCGGATGGGGGGGAGCAGTGTTTTCTCCTTCGAAAAGATAGGCGATATCAGACGAATCCACCAGCAACTGCCCGCCGGGGTTCAGCAATTCGGGCACAAGTCTCAGAAATCGGTTGAGGCCCTTTAGATCGCCTACCACCCCGATTCCGTTCATCATCATCAGCAGGGTATCAAAGGTGTTTTCTTTATACTCCCATAAATCAGAATGAACTACTTTTTTTAGTCCCCGCTTCCGCATGGTCTCTACTGCTCCGGGAGAAATATCGAGCGAAGTAACATCCATTCCCATATGCTGTAGTTCGAGTGAATGACTGCCTGCGCCCGCGCCGATGTCAAGTACAGAGCCCATACATGCTTCCAGTGCTTTTTTCTCCCAGTCAGGCATGAGTGAATAACTGCGAAACAGGTATTTGACCGGAATATAATCCTCTTCTGCCAGATCGGAGAATACCCGTACCCGCGCAGAAAGGTTGCCTTTGAAATAATCCCTGATTGCCTGGCCGAATGGATCTCTGCTGGCTTCCGTTATAACACCTCCGGTCAATTAGAATGGTATTAGAAGTTGAACCGGGAATATAGTATTTTTTTGGAAACGGCAAACCAGAAAATCTCCTGACCGGAAATTTTTCTGCTATTCACCGATAATATACCTTTTCAACAGATTCTCAGCCCCTCCGGATGGTATCGGCGCATAATGCCCGTTGCCCAGTTTCGCAAGGTGCATCAGCCGCGATTTTACTACGGGCTCATTCTGCCCAAAGTAATAGGCATCCAGCGAAATTCCGCCTACACTTCTCCCTGCAACAAGTGTTTTCATGGCCTGCGAAATTTCAAATCCGCCATCTGATATCAGTATTACCCGGTTGTCGCCTTTGTCTCTGAATCCTTTTTCAGCCTCCTTAAATGCAAGTACAAAGCCTTCATCAGGCTTACTTTGCCCTTTTACTTCTACCCGTTGCAGTGCACTGACAATTTCCTGCTTTTGTGCTGCCAGGGTAAGCGGAAGTACCACGTCTGCATATCCCGAATAAGTTACGATCGAAACTTTATCTGTCGGAGACAACTGAGAAAGCAGCAGGACAAATTCTCTCCGAAAAAGCGGAAGCTTTTCAGGGCGATCCATAGAACCTGAAATATCGAGGAGAAAAACCAGATTCCGGCCGGCAAAATCCACAGGATGGCTATCGGGCGGCATTGCGCGAAAGGTATTGACCTCGGCAACCGACCGAAGCATTGGCTGATCTGAAAGGGACAAAAACCGGTTGTACTGATATACCAGCCCCTGCCCTTCTGCGCTATAGTTGAGTACATACCTGAAGTTGAAATAGTAATAAGCCTTGCCCAGTTTTTCGTAAAAGGGATCAACTACCGGATCTGACAGATATTCCCGGGAAAGCGCCGAAATGGCTCTCGCCTGAGCGATGATTTCTGCGTACAGCCCTGCGGGACTTTGCCCTTTTTCTGATCCCGGCCTTGTATTGCGGAAAAACGTCTTCTGATGTACCATCGCACTTCCCAGTGCACGCTCCGTTTCTGCAAGGATTTCGGTCAGGGTGCGGGCGTCTTCTACCCGTACTGCCTGTAAAGCGCGAAAACTCAGCGATACCAGATTTTTTAATTCCCCCGCAGCTGTCACCCAGGGACTCAGCCTGTCGGGCGCCTGGTAATTTTTATAAATCTTTTCCAGTTCAAAATACAAATTGCTTTTGGTTATATTAAAATCCTCAAACATGATCCCCGCCTCATCCAGAACCAGGTACATCTCTCTGACCTGATCTTCGGTGTACGAATCTGCATTCAGGCTAAAGGCTTCAAATCTGCCCGGTATCCCCCGCAGACGGTTCCATATTTGTTCCATTTCCTCCAGATGAGCCCTGATTGCGGCTGCTTCCGAAGGCGAAAAAAATCTGGACGCATGAGCCAGATCACGGCTCATATTGATATTCTGGCAAATGTCTTTTCCAGCAAATACAGGAGGGCTATTTCTAAAGTTTTCGCCCGAAGGATTTTCAAACCGGGAGGAATAATATTGATTCAACTCAACGTTAAACTGCTCCAGATGCCTGTGAAGGAGCGAAAGGTCGTGAACACGAAGGTTAATATAGTCGGGGTATTGATTAAAGGCTGCCATCATCTCAGCCGTAATCGGCGCCGGACGGGCAGGCAGGTTTATCAGGGGAAAAAGAATCCCTGCTAACAATACTAATATTCCGCTCCTCAGTATCATCATAGCTACTCCTTGAATCGTAAATGTAAAAAGGAGGTTTTGATATTCAGTTTCGTTTTGTCGTAATTTATTACTCTTGAAGTTTCTGCCTGGTAAAACTAAATTCCATTCATTGCAGGCATTAACTGTTGGGGTTTAGGTGGGAATGTGTAATTTTGCCTATGGATCGAAGAAAAGGAACTGTATTTATTGTATCTGCGCCCAGTGGCTCGGGCAAAACCACGCTCGTCAATCGCGTGCTGGCGCATTTTCAGGGGTTTTCATTTTCTATTTCTGCTACCACCCGGCCTGCAAGAGATTATGAAAAAGACGGATTGCACTACTATTTTATTTCCGAACCTGAGTTCAGAGCCAGAGTAGCCGCAGGGGAGTTTCTCGAATGGGAGGAAGTCTATCCGGGCCGTTTGTATGGCACGCTGAAGGTAGAAGTGGAGCGCATTCTCGCTGCCGGCAATCACCCTATTTTTGATGTGGATGTGGAGGGAGGTCTGAACATTAAAAAATACTACGGCGAGGCGGCGGTTTCTATTTTTATCAGCCCGCCTTCGATCGAAGTGCTGGAACAGCGCCTCCGCCACAGAGACTCCGAGAGTGAGGAGGAAATTCTCCGCCGCGTAGGCAAAGCCAGCCGGGAAATGACCTACCGCGACCGGTTTGACTACGTAGTCGTCAACGACGACCTTGAATCAGCTACATCGGCTTTATTTGAAATTGTACAAAACCATATTTAAACCTGAGGACATGAACATCGGCCTGTTTTTCGGCTCATTTAATCCCATCCACCACGGGCATCTGATTCTTGCACAGACAGCCCTCAACGAATCTGACCTCGACTACGTATGGTTTGTCGTTTCGCCCCAAAATCCGCTTAAAAAGAAAAACAACCTGCTCTCTGAATATGACCGGCTGAAGATGGTAGAATTGTCATTGGAAGGCAATACCCATATGCTGGCTTCAAATGTAGAGTTTTCCCTTCCCAAACCTTCCTACACCATTGATACACTCACTCACCTCGCCGATAAATACCGGACTTACCGCTTTTCACTGATTATGGGCCAGGACAACCTGCAACACCTCCACAAGTGGAAAAATTTTGAGGCAATCCTCAAATACTACCGGATTTTTGTTTACCCCAGAGCAGGTGAATTATCCTCCGACTTTGACCGCCATCCTAATGTACACTGGTTTGAAGCCCCGCTGCTGAATATATCTGCCACCTATATACGGCAGACCATACAGGAAGGAAAATCGGTGCGATATATGGTTCCCGAAACGGTCAGAGAGTATATGGAGTCATCAGGAATCTACAGATAGTCTATTCTTCGTAATCGCCTTCGACCCTTTCTCTGACATAATTTTTTCCGGGTACAAGGGCATTTGCCCTGATAGCAGCATTCTCTGTGCGGCTGCGAAATACATCCATCGCCAGGTACATCGACTGGCATAGGCTGGCCGGATCGGCAATGTTTTTACCAGCGATATCAAACGCCACTCCGTGGTCGGGCGAGGTGCGTACCAGCGGAATGCCCGCCGTAAAATTTACGCCTTCGTAACCTGCCAGCAGCTTAAATGGTGTCAGCCCCTGATCGTGATACATGGCCATGACGCCATCAAACCGCTTGTAGGTCATGGAGCCAAAAAAACCGTCGGCGGGATATGGCCCTGCGACAAAAACACCTTTGGACTTCAGTTCTTCGATTGCAGGAAGAATAATCTTTTCTTCTTCTTTGCCTATCAGTCCGTTGTCGCCGGCATGGGGATTGAGGCCGAGGACAGCAATCATCGGCTTGGGAATATCAAAATCGTACAACAGCGATTCATTCAGAAGCATCACTTTACGCACAATACGCTCACGGGAAAGGTTGCGGGCGACATCCTGAACGGGTACATGGTTGGTAACAAGTCCTACGCGCAGGTTGTCCCATACCATAAGCATGAGGTTGTCATCGACATTAAAGGCCTGAGCCAGCATCTCGGTATGGCCGGTAAAACCCGGGTGATGCTGTTCGATCAGAGATTTATCGACGGGCAGGGTTACCAGCGCGTCAATTTCCTGATGCTGGGCGTCTTCGATAGCGCTTTTGAGTGCCTGATAGGCGATAAGTGCTCCGGCTTCGGAAGGTTTTCCGATTTCAAACCGGTCAGAATCGTCACCTATCTCAATCAGATTTAGTCGTCCGGACTGGCTTTGGCTGGCCTTTTGAACGATATGGTAGTTGAATTTATTGATTTCCAGTGCCTTACGGTATATGTTCAGCACTTTGGAAGAGCCATAGAGGATGGGAATGCATTGGTCTTTGAGTCGCTGATCCTGAAAAGCCTTCAACACAAGTTCGGGCCCGATGCCGCTGATATCACCGATCGTTATGCCGATGCGTAGTTTATGGTTATTATTGTTGCTCATTTAGGGAGGAATATTACCTTCATCTCTGCAAATTACGAATGAATATGGACAATCTGAAACAGGCAGGATTTTAATCTGTTATCTCTTCGATTATTTTCTTTAAATCAGAATGTATTTCGGGAACCGCTCTTGAAACAACCTCCCAAACAAGATCATAATCAACGCCAAAATACTGGTGAATCAGCTTATCGCGCATCCGTGCCATTCCTCTCCAGTTGATCTGGGGATACATCGTTCTTATTTCCTCCGACAAATTTTTAGACGCTTCTCCCATGATTTCTATGCTCCGGGTAAACGCCCGTTTCAGGTTTTCATCTTCGACAAAATCCTCTTTACTTAAACTCTCAGAAGAGCTAAGCAAATAAGTAGTCTCGTCGAGAATATGGCGGAGATATTCAATTTGAGAGCGGGACATATACTACTTCTTTCTCAATATACGGCCCGATATGCGGGCTTAGAGACTCAGTGGTTATAAGGTCTATTTCTACCTTAAATGCATCTTCCAGCCAGTCCATCAGGCCAAAATAATTTCGAAGGGTTTTCAGATCTGGTTCATACTCCACCAGAAAATCCATGTCGCTCTGTGCATGTTGTTCATTTCTGACAAACGAACCAAAAAGACCCAGTCTTTTGACACCAAAGGATTTTAGCTCTGCCTGATGTGCTTTCAGAAACAGCAGAATTCCATCTTTTGTCGTTAAAACTGACCCTGATTTCATAGCCTTAAGATACAAAATTTACAATTATGCCGATGCGTAGTTTATGGTTATTATTGTTGCTCATTTAGGGAGGAATATTACCTTCATCTCTGCAAATTACGAATGAATATGGACAATCTGAAACCCAAAAAATATTTGGGTCAGCATTTTCTCACCGATCTGTCTGTCGCGCAAAGGATTGTGGGACTGCTTTCTGCTCCCCCGGAGGCACCGGTAGTTGAAATCGGCCCGGGCCAGGGTGTGCTTACGACTTTCCTCCTTGAAAAATATTCCTCTCTCACCCTCCTCGAAGTCGATCCGGAAGCGGTAGGTTATATTCAGTCGCATTTTGCGAAGTATTCTCCCAAAGTCATTCATCAGGACGTGCTCAGGTGGAATATGGCTGAAAACCTGGACACAGAAACTTATTTCATCAGCAACCTGCCCTACAATATCAGCTCGCCGTTCTTTTTTCTTCTGCTTGAAAATCTTCCGCTGGTAAAAGAAGGGGTTTTTATGATCCAGAAAGAGGTGGCTGAAAGAATCTGTGCAGAAAAAGGCTCCAAAACCTACGGCATCCTCAGTGTTTTGATGGGCGCGTATTTTGATCTTAAATACGAATTTTCCGTTCCCCCTCATGTATTTCGCCCGCCGCCAAAAGTCATGAGCGGGGTAATCAGGATGGTGAAAAAAGAAACGCTTCCCGACATTGACTGGCCCCGGTTTAAACAACTGGTCAAAGCGGCTTTCAACCAACGGCGGAAAACGCTCCGGAATGCACTCAAAGGCCTCGATTTAAACGATTTCCCCGAAAAAGAAACCTGGCTTTCCCTCCGGGCAGAACAACTAAGCGTCGATGATTTTATCAGACTAGCCCGTGAAATGAAATAACCGCAGCTTTCTCGTTCTGCGGTTAATCACATTTATACTACGCTGACAAGCTTACTATACTACCCGAAATTCCTCCGAACGCACATCGACCGTCTTGCCTTCCGGAATACGCGCTTTGATTTTTTCGAAGTAAAAACTATCGCCTTTTTTTAATGTACGGAGGGCGGTCATGACTTCGGTGCTTAATTTGGAAGCACTGCCGGTAAAGGACTGGGTTTTGCCGTCTTTTTTGACGTAGAGGGTAAACTGTAAAATTTCTGTGCCGGGAAAACAACCGGCCACGCCAAGTTCTTTGCTTTTGGCAATTTCGCTTGTGGAAATGTCTCCGCCATACTTTCCGGCAAATGTCAGGTAAGCCCCGCCGGTAATGTTGCGCAGACTTGTTTCATATGTTCCGGTAAATGCGCTCATCAGTAAAAATACCGGCAGCGCGAGGATCAGGGTTGCTGCAAATCTTTTTCTCATAGTTTTAAAATTGACTGGGTTTATTGTCTGATCAAATATAACTCATCAAAAAGGGCGCAGGCCAAAGAATAGATCAACGACCGGTTGCCGTAGAGAAACAACCGGGTTTGTGTGAAGAAAATGCCGAACTTGGGCTGAGGTAATTTTCTGCTATGAAGTCAAAGTTTCCCTCATACGGAGAAATCGCGTTGCACCTGCTGTTCTGGGCAGTATATGTCCTTTCCGAATATCTGGGTAATATGTTTCACGTATCGCCCGGCCAGCGGCTTGAATTTTTAAAATCTACCCTTCAGACGCTTCCCCTGCTGGTCATACCGGTTTATTTTATCGCACTTTATGCTGTACCGCAATTTTTGCAGAAAGGCCGTAATCTGGCATTTTTGGTTGTGATTGTAATGGTAGCTTTCCTGGTATTCTTTTTCCGGTTGCGGCTTCTGGAACTAATCAACTACCTGCGGGAAAATGTATATTATCGCATGCCACCATCCAAAGTCGTCAAAAATGTCATTCGCGACTATTCCGTTATTGCACTGGCTGTATGCCTGTATATCATCGGGGACTGGCGTAAAAAAGCCGATCTCAACGCCCGCCTGGTCAAAGCCCGCGCAGATGCAGAGTTGCAGTTGCTGAAAGCGCAGTTGCACCCGCATTTTTTGTTTAATACCCTTAACAATATCTACAGCCAGGCGCTGAGCAGATCAGATCATGTAGCAGACAGTATTTTGCGGCTGACGGAATTACTTGATTATCTTGTCTATTGGGCCAATAAAGAGAAAGTGCCTTTAACCCGCGAAATCCAACTCATTCAAAATTATCTGGAACTTGAACGGCTCAGATATGGCGATAACCTCCAGATTTCTGCTCAACTGGAAGTGCCGAATGAATCGATTCTTATTTCTCCTTTATTGCTGCTTCCTTTTGTGGAAAATTGCTTTAAACACGGGGGAAAAGGGAAGAACGGAAAATTTGAGGTAAAGATGCAGCTTCAGGTGAATGACCGTCTGGTATTCCTCCTTTCAAACAGCAAACGGTTTACCCCGGTTACAAAAACAGAAAACGGAGGCATCGGGCTGGAAAATATCCGTAAACGGCTGGATCTGATTTATCCCGATAGCCACAAACTGGAAATCGAAGACAACGAAACTGCTTTTTGTGTAAAGTTTGAACTGGCGATAAAACATGGCTGACTACCACTGCATCATTGTTGATGACGAACCACTCGCCCTCGATGTGATTGAAAAACATCTCTCCCGTTTCCCTTCCTTCGTAATTAAGGGCAGGTATGAGGATCCTGTGGAAGCATTTTCGATTCTTAAAACCCAAAAGCCCGATCTGCTTTTTCTCGATATAGAAATGCCCGGATTTTCGGGTCTGGAACTAATTGCTTACATGAATGAAAAACCGGAAGTAATCCTTACCACTGCTTACAGGGAATATGCCGTCGAAGGCTTCGAACTGAATGTACTCGACTATCTGGTCAAACCCATTCCTTTCAGCAGGTTTGCTCAGGCAATCGACAGATTTCTGGAGAAAAAACAGCGGGTTTCCCCTTCTGTTCAGGAAGACAGCGAGGCGATTTTTGTCAGGGCAGACAGAAAAACCATGAGAATTGAACTGAGAGACATTCTGTATATTGAAGGAGTCAAAGACTATGTAAAAATCGTGTTACACGACCGGAAGATTCTCACCAAAGAATCCATCGGCAACTTTATGAGCCGCCTCCCCCAGCCTCAGTTTGTGCGCATCCACAAATCCTTTATCGTTGCAAGAGATAAAATCACTGCCTACACCGCCCATGATATAGAGATCGGAAAAATAGAAATTCCCATCGGGAGGATATATAAGCACGTATTCCGAAGCGGGAATTAATCATTCCCCGCACAGATGTCCGGATTTTTCGTGTATTTTTGCGGGATGATCAAACAAACAGGTTTCAGCAATTATGAACTGCACGAAAGAGTGCTTTCTGCTGTAAAATCGCTGGGCTTCCGCGCGCCGACGGAGGTTCAGCATAAAGTCATTCCGCTGTTTACCCAAAAGCGGAATCTTATTGTCGAGGCGCCTACAGGTACAGGCAAAACCGCTGCATACGGCCTGCCGCTGATTTCACGTATCAACCTTCAGAAGCGCAGCACCCAGGCACTGGTACTCGCTCCTTCGCGCGAACTTGCCCTGCAAATTTCAGCCTCACTCACTTCCTTTTTTGATGGAGATACACTGAAGGTCGGAACCGTTTTCGGCGGTGTGCCAATGGAAGAAAGTTTTGCAGTGATCCGGTCTGCACCGCATATTCTGGTAGTGGTTCCGGGCAGGCTGAAAGATTTGATGGCACATTTTCAGTATGACTACCTCTGGCGGGACATACGATTTCTGATTGTAGATGAAGGAGACAAGCTTGTGGAATCGGGTTTCCTCCGCGATTTTGATGAAATCAGAGAACATGTACGCAATCAGGCACAGATAGGTGTTTTTTCGGCTACCATTTCCCGCGACGCAGAACAGATGCTCAGAGAACGATTTAGCCCGATCGAAACCGTAAGGCTTAGTCCGAGATCAGTTCTGAAAAACATCCGGTTTTCGGTAGCTGAGATCAGACAGGGGCAGCGGGAAATCTGGCTGGCAGGACTGTTACAGCAGGAAGGCATTACCAAAGCCCTGATTTTCTGCGGTAAAAGACAGGAATTATATGCAGTAACGGGTTTTCTGCGAAATGCTGGTTTCAAAGCTGAAGCCTATTATGGCAACCAGGAACAGACAGAAAGAGCCAATATTCTCCAGCGGTTTAAGGAAGGACATATCAACTATCTGGTCGCTTCCGATCTGGCGGCACGGGGCCTGGACATAGAAGATTTGCCGGCAGTAATCAATTTATCCATTCCCAAAGAATACGATTTTTACCTACACCGCGTAGGCCGCACAGGAAGAGCCGGAAACAAGGGAGAGGTATTTAATCTTGTGAGAGGGGAGGCAGAAAAAGTCAGGCTGGACAATCACCACAGAGTCATAGGTCTTGCCCTAAAACCCATCAGCATACGTACGCCGGAGAAGCCGTCAACTCCTTTGGATCAGCGCTGGATCAAGGTGCACATTTCCAGGGGAAAACGCGACAAACTGATGAAGGGAGACATTGTGGGGTTTATGGTGAATGAGGCCAGTCTTACCTCAGAGGAAATTGGCACCATCACCATTTACGATGCCTATGCCATTGTGGACATTCCCCAGCAGGGATTTCAGACACTGCGCGACCAGGGAGACGGGTTGAAAATAAAAGGGAAATCTGTGAAAGTACGGAGATTTCAACAGGAGGAGCAGGAACGCAAAGACAAATCAGTGGAAAAGCTGAAAAAAGACAGGAGAAAGTAAAGAGACCTGTAATCAGATTATTACAGGTCTCAGTACCTCGTGTTTTTTCATTAACGATTTACTTCTGCGCAATAGTCGGCCAGGTTTTTGATCCGGCTGTAATTGGCGTCAATCGCAAATATTTTATCTACAAAGGGCTTGGCCTCCGGGCAGTGGTAGTTGCCTTCCTCACCCGTGGGGTTGAAGTTGTAGTTGGCAAGAATTTCGTACCCGATCAGAAGAATTTTAGATTCGGAGCTTTCGAGGCTGCCCACAGCTTTGCTTCCAAATGCATTGATAATCATCTCAGCAGGCTCTTTTACATACCACGACATAGATTCTTTGTCTTCGTCTTCCAGCTTGTTGGCTACCTGAAGCAGATAGTTGTAAGGAGGTACGTAGTCGGGCTTCATCTCGATCACCTTTTTGAAGTTGGGAATAGATTCGCTGTACATTTCAGCATTGTACTGCGCACGCGCCAGGCGGTAGAAATTCTGAAGGCTTTCACTTTCGGCCATTTCAACCACTTTCTGACGGTAATGCGCTTCCAGCTTGTAGATAGGAAGCTGCTTGGCCAGAACTTCATCGCGTTTGGCGAGTGCTTCTTTTCCTTTTTCTGCGGCGGCATCCATAAGGGCTTTATTCTGGTCGGCGCAGGCAGCGTCATTTACTTTTGCACACTCATTGTAGGCGTCGAAGTGCTTCTGTACATCTGTTTGGGCTGCATTGGCAGCGGCACGGTACTTTTTGGCTTCATTGTCAATCGCATCCGTCTGGGCTTCGTATTCTTTAGCGATATCTTCAAAATACACAGCCATATCTGAGTTTTTGAGAATCATTTTTCCATAATTCTCATCCGCTTTTGCCAGATCGCCCATGGAGCGGTAGATATCACCCATCACCTGATAATCCTGCCAGAGAATATAATCCTCCTTCGTAACACGTCCGAAGTATTCGTCCATGGCACCTTTGGCTTTGGCCTGATCTCCCATTTTGTTATAGGACATACCTTTGAGACGGAGCATGACATTGGTAACGGTATCTTTGGATATGTCTTCGAGTTCGGTAATGGCCTCTTTATAGTTTTCTGACAGGAAGAGGAAGCTCGCATAACGGATACGGGCGCGAAGATCGTTGTCGGTCATAGAGACGTATTTTTTCAAGTCGTCTCTTGCAGCTTCATATCTTTTGGCGAGAAGGTTCAACTCGCCGCGGATACGGTAGGAGGGTGGGAAGTTGGGATCTTTACTGATCGCCTCATTGGCATTTTTCACCCCTTCATTGAGCATATTTCCGTCGCCGGTTTTTTTACCTTCTTCGTAGTAAAGTTCGGCGAGGGCAGCATAAGCCTGCACAAAATCGGGTGCCAGTTCTTTGGCCTTTTCGTATTCTTCAATTGCGAGTTCAGGCACACCCTGTTTTTTGTAGTAATCGGCGAGATAGATATGCGGGCGGGGATCATTGGCGTCTCTGTCTTTCAGCGCGTAGAGAATCTTTTTGGCTTCACCAATTTCGGCGGGGCCGCCTTCGAGATAGGCAACGGCAGAAGCGACATCCACATCAAAGTCTTTTCCTTTGCTGCGTGCGAGTGCTTTGCCGAGGAAGTCGTATGCTTCGGCGAGTTTGTTATCCTTAATCATCGACATACCCATACCGGCCATATTGAGGCCGCTGGTGCTTCTCTCTTTGAGCCCGGTCTGGAAATATTCTTTTGCTTTGTCAAAAGCGTCTTGTCTGTAAGAAATCATACCGAGCAGGTAATATACCTCATCGATATTTTTGGGAGCCTGGGTCAAAATTTCTTTTAATTTGTCCTCAGCGTCACCGAATTTTTCGTAGAGAATAAGCTGCTTAGGTTCGTCGAGGGGTACCTGAGCATACAGGGTGGCCTTACCAAAAACCAGAAGACCAACGCAGAAAATTACAACACGTTTCAACATAATCGTCAATAGTTTTATTTAGTTACGAGGTTAAACATATAGACTTACATAATTGACTATCAGGCGCGGATAAAGTCACTTACCAGTTGCCAGGTGTGTTTATTCACCTTTTACCCGTGCCGGGATCGTTTTCTTTTGTTGTAGCTGGTTTTTGTTTTGTGGTGGTTGCGGGCATAGATTCATCCGGCAGTTTGACCTTCCGGGGAATGGTATGAATGGCCGCCAGGCCTGATTTATGAATAATACGTTGCCCCTGCGGGCCGTCGATATAAGCGACAAGTCCTGTACCCAGACCGATTCCGGTCTCACGGGAAATGGAGTAAATTTTACGGGTCAGGGGATAGCAATCCTGATCGAGGAAACTCTGGTACGGGCCAAAAAACTGCTGGGCATAGGCGCAGGGAGCATCTGGGGAAGCAGATTTTTCGAGAAATAATATCCGCACCTTCGACAGTCTTTCTTTGACGGCGGGATCGTCCTGATCACTGAGCCAGGCCATACCGACGATACCCACCGCGCCGGGGTTTTCGGCAATATAGTCAAATACTTCGGGGGTAGATTTCATGGCAAAGGTACCATCCTGTGTAATGGGTTTTCCATCCATGAGGCTGTCGCGAAGGAACGCCATGGTACCAGACCGTGCGTGATCGAAGATCAGCGATATTTTATCGGATGGAGCCTGCGCGTTTATTTTCTTCCAGCTTTTGATTGTGCCCGAAAAAATATCCTTCACCTGAGCAGTGGTCAGCTCTTTTACCGGATTGTCGCGGTTTACGACCAGCGCCACCGCGTCTTTCCCCATGACGGCATATTCGGCAGGAGTCGTCAGTGTTTCGAGCAGGACTTCCTCTTCTTTCCGGAGTTTGCGACTGGTGATCACGAGGCGGATTGAGTCGCTGACCAGCATGGCGTGGATGGCTTCTTCACCGGGAAGTACCACCGTATGAACCACCGCTCCATCATATACCGCCTGAAAATTGTCCACTTCTGCCCTGACGACCGGCAATAGAGATTCATCAACTGCGATGTAAATTTCTCCGCGCGTGACGTTTTCGGCAGCACCGGGAGAAGGAGATGTGGAAGGCCTGGAAACAGAATCAGAAGCCAGGCCGGATGCGCCAGACTCGCCGGATGCAGAGGTTGATTGCTGTGTACAAAATGTAAACAGCGAAAAAACCAAAATCAGAAAAAATAAGGCATAAATCGATCTCATATCGTCAAACCTGATGTTTCTGTTTTTCAAAGTTAGTAATTTTCCCCGATAAATTCGTTTTTGGTATTACATCTCGCCCTATTCTGTTAAAGATATTTGATAAATACACATAAAAGGCGGCTGACCGGTAGGGATAATCTATGATTAAGAGACAAAAAGAGGCAGAAATCCATAACAAATTGATGTATTATTATCAGCCATTGATGCTGATTTTATGCCCGTTGAATGAAAAACAGGATTTTTTGTTAAAAAACCTTGCATTTTTGTAAATTCAACCCCTGAAATTCCTCTTTGTAAGTCAGTTCCATTCCAAATTAAAGCCCTTATGACTATCCATTCGGCAAATGCGAAGATTCTGGTTGTCATTCTTCTTATGATGATTCCAGGGGGATTCATCCGAGCGACACACTTCATGGGTGTTGACATCACATATGAATGCATTGACCCATGTACGTACAGAATTTTCCATAAAGCCTACTATGATTGCAGCGGTGGTGCCACCACACTTCCACCCGGACAGACCCAGCAACCTGCCCTTACCTTTATAGGAAACCCCGGCGGTTGTCAGACAGTCCCTCAGATTATCGGTAACTGGGTATTTGTTCACAATATTGAGGTGACACCCGTTTGCCCCTCCTGGGTATCACAGACCGCCTGCAACGGTGGTGCTTTGCTCAATGGAGTTGCCGAAGGATACTGGTATGCAGATTACAACTTCTGTACCGCAGGTTTCCCGGCATGTAGTACGTTTAACATTACCTGGAGCAGTTGCTGCCGCAACGGAGCCATTACCTCCGGTGCTTCCAACGCTGGTATTTTTACAGGAAATACCATCATTGACCCCAGTCTTCTTCCCTGCAACAACTCTCCTGCATTCGTAAACCCGCCGGTTCCTTATATCTGCTCCGGGCAGGCTTTTACGTTTAACCAGGGTGCGTATGACCCCGACGGAGACTCGCTTTCCTATGCGCTGATCTCCTGCTATGATGGCCCTGGTGTATCGGTTGTATATAACTTTGGTTATACCCCGCAGCAGCCATTGGGTGCGACCTGGAACGTGCAGGTCAACGCAGCTACCGGCGACATCTCCATGACCCCCAACCCCACAGGCCTGCCTGTGGTTGGTGTGCTCTGCCTGGAAGTAAAAGAATGGAGAAACGGCATTCAGATCGGGTCTGTGGTAAGGGATATCCAGATCACGGTCATCAGTTTTGGCTGTGCAGGTTCCAACCCTTCCACCGGCGGTATCACCAACGCGACTATCAACAGTCTCACGGCCTTTCCCTCATCCTTCAATGAAATCAGCACCTGCGTCGGACTGCCCCTTTGCTTCCAGATACCTACGGCCAACCCTGATCCCACGCTTGTCTATACCATGAGTTGGGATCAGAGCATTGCAGGCGCAACTTTTTCCAATGCCACCAACCCCCTCCAGACCAACTCTTTCTCCGGAGGACAACCCATAGCTGATTTCTGCTGGACCCCCAACGCCACAGGGCTGTACTCGTTTGTACTTACCCTTCAGGACAATAAGTGCCCAATCAATGGTCTAAACCAGTTTTCCATTATCATCAAGGTCACCAATGGTCTTGAAAATTCTGCCGCACTGGCAGATACCGTGGGCTGTAATGAAGTGGATTTTATCGCGCTGCCCAACGCAAATGCAGGCGGAAACCTGCTTTACTCCTGGCTGGGCGGAGGCGGAATGGACAACAACCCCAACAACAATGATTCAGCTTTTACGCACTTTTTCCCCGGGCCGGGAACCTATCCGTATCAGGTAACCATCAAAGATACCTTCGGCTGTTCGATTACGATCAATGACGATGTCACAATTACGGAAGGTGCTATCATCAATGGCGGCCCCGATGTGGTAATGTGTTCTGGTTATACCGCGCAACTGGGTTCTCTTCCCATATCCGGCCAAACGTATCTATGGTCACCTGCGATCGGACTCAACAACCCGACATCTGCCAATCCTTCTTTACTTTTGTCAATAATGGCACCACTCCCGACACCATCAACTTCCTTGCAGAAGCCGACAACGGGATATGTACTACCTTTGACAATGTAAGGGTGGTGGTCTTCCCAATTCCGTCGGTATCTATTTCGCCGGCGACACCGCAGATTTGCAGAGGCGATTCTATCACATTGACAGCAACCGGAGGCGCCAACTATCAGTGGAGTAACGGAGAGACCAATGCCTCCATCAAAGTTGCACCCGACAATACCACTTCTTATTCTGTAGTTACCTTTGCCAACGGATGTACCAGTGCACCGGTTTATACCACAGTTGAAGTAACAGAAAAACCCATCGGGCAACTCTCCGGAGATTTGCTGGTCTGCCCCGGTGACAATACCGTACTTACCGCTTCCGGCGGCACGAGCTATATCTGGAATATTACGGGCTCAACTACTTCTTCGGTTACCCTCAACAACATTCAGCAACCTGTGCCCGTCTCTGTTTCCCCTGTTGAAGCGGGCTGTGTGGGAGACCCGGTTTCTGTTGTTGTACAGACCAATCCCAAGCCGGTTGCAGATTTTGTCCCCAGCAATGAATGTGAAGGTGAAATTACCAGTTTTACCGACCAGTCTTCTGTAGCCAATGGGGTGATTGTATTGTGGAACTGGAACTTCCAGGATCCCACGACAGGAAACGACAACACCTCCAATCTCAGCAACCCGTTCCATACATTCACCAGTGCAGGAACCTATCAGGTGCAGATGATCGCCACTTCCTCAGAAGGATGTAAAGACACGGTCGTCAGACCGGTAAATGTGGCTCCGCTGCCTGTGGTTGATTTCAACTTTACCAATGTATGCCAGGGGCTGCCCAATCAGTTTACCAGTCTTGCTACCATTAGCCTGGGCGGTACAATTGTAAGCCAGGAATGGGACTTTGGAGATAACTCGCCAAGAGTTCAGGGCAGTGCCGCCGCGCACGTTTTCCCCAATTTCGGGTACTACAACGTTACCCTGACAGCTACTTCTGAAAACGGCTGTAGCAAGAGTTTTACCAAAACCATTTTCGTACATCCCAACCCTATTGCTGACTTCCGCGTAGTCAATGCATGTCAGGATAGTGTGGTCTTTGCGTCCACCTCGTCCACCGTTCCCGGGGTACTGGATTATATTCAATCTTATAACTGGAACTTCGGCGACCCCAACAATCCACCCAATACCAGTAATCTGGGCAATCCTACCCACGTTTACCCGGTTGCCGGGGTATATCAGATTTCGCTTACTGTTACAACTGAAAATGGCTGCGTAGGCAATGTCGTACGCAACGTAGATGTGTACAGTAAACCTGTAGTCAACTTTACTTATGACGGAACCTGCGACAAGGGTGCTACTTACTTCTATGACCTTACCGGCAACAGTGGAGCCAACCCCACCCCAATCGGCTACTGGTCATGGGACTTCGGCGATGGCAACAGTTCCCTGGAGCAAAACCCAAGGCACGACTTCTCCGCCAGCGGACCGGGTACTTATCCGGTAAGACTTGCCGTAGGAACTGAGGGAAGTTGTGTGGATACCATTTACAGAGATGTGGTGATCAATCCAAAACCAGTTGTGTTTTTTGTGGCTCCGGCTGTTTGTTACGAAGACTCTATGGTCTTTACCAATCAGTCCTCCATTGTTTCAGGAACCATGACCTATACCTGGGATTTTGGCGACCAGTCTCCGGCTTCCAACCTGCCCAGCCCGATTCATTTCTATGCTCAACCGGGAAGTTATCCCATCGTGCTGACTGCGGTTTCTGATTCGGGTTGTACTACGACTAAAATCGATGAGGTGCTGGTTCACACCCTGCCCGAAATCTTCGAAACACGCAATGATACCGTGTGTTTCAGCGACCTCGCATCGCTTCAGGTCATTACCGATCCTCAGAATGAAATCCAGTGGTTCTACGGCCTCAATGATGGCACACCTTTCCATAAAGGATATTCTTATACTACACCGCCCCTGCCCTATGACATCACCTGGTATGTACAGCCGGTATCGGAGGTAGGTTGTGTGAATGACCGCGTTCCGGTAACTGCCTTTGTATTTTCTCCGGAGTCTGCACAAATCATCACCGACCCTGATGTAATCGAAATGCCGCTGGCTGCGATCAACTTTGATGTGGCAACTTCCGCCAGCCTCACAAGCTGGAGCTGGAATTTTGGCGATGGAAATGGCTCATTTGACCCAAGCCCCGCCCACGAATACCAGTTCCCCGGTAAGTATGAAGTTTCGGTTGTGCTTACAGACATTAATGGCTGTGAAATCACCCTCGTAGATGTGGTTGAGGTCAAGAAAATCGTCAACGTTTCGGTCCCCAGTGCTTTCTCCCCCAATGGTGACGGCATCAATGATCTCTTCCGCGTGGGGCATTATAATCTCAGCCAGTTCTCCATTCAGATTTTCAACCGGTGGGGACAGATGGTATTTGAATCCGACAACCCTGACTTTGAATGGGATGGAAACAGCCTGAGCGGGCAGCGGGTGCAGGAAGGCGTTTACGTCTATTCGCTCAAAGCAACCGATTTTGACGGAAACTCTATCACAGAAAACCGAACCGTAACGGTTATCAAATAATTCTATTTACACACATCACCAAACCAAAAAGGCTGTCCGTATTGGACAGCCTTTTACTTTTATCGAAATCAGTCTTTTATCTTATATTTTCGAAAATATCCTCTGCATGTTTTTCAACCGCTCCAATGCCCAGGCCATGATCCTCCTCTTTTTCGGTCAGCCGGTAGTAAAGCATTAACCCCAAACCACCACAAATCAGCATCATTGCCAAAATGGAAAGTTCTTCAGGCATACCCAGTTTTGACAAAATAAAACCCATAATCAGACCAATACCCAGCCCGAAGATAATCAGGCCGTATTTCAGTGCATTCATTCGGCTTCTTTTGCGGTAAGAATCGTGGGGGTTTGTAGCAAATATAGCAGCGGTTTTGTTGTGCTCAATCAGCGCCATCCGCTCCTTGTGCCGGGCGGTTACATTGACATATATGATCCCAAAAACAGTAATGGCGAGAGCCATCAGGGAAAACATTGGAGCGATAAGTCTTAATAGGTCTTCCATAGGAATTTTTTTAAGTTGACAATCTGAAAACTGAGACGGGTGAAAAAACGGAACGGTTACAGCCTTTTTTTATATTCCGCTTCGTGCATTTTTCTGTAACCGCCCATCACGGTTTCCCGTCTCACCCTACAGCCTATATGACCGATGACCTTCCATATATAAGGAAAGTGCTGGCAGGAGACGCCAATGCCTATGGAATTCTGGTACAAAAATACCAGCGGTATATATTTTCTCTTTGCCTGAGAATACTGAAAAACAGGGAGGAAGCCGAAGAAGCTGCGCAGGACACCTTTCTGAAAGCATATCGTAAACTGGATACCTTCCAGCAAACAGCAAAACTAAGCACCTGGCTCTATAAGATTGCCTGGAATACCGCACTAGACAAACTTCGGGCGGAGAAAAAATCACTGACAGCCATTGCCGAACCGGAAAAAGAAAAAATTGCAGACAGCAACCTGAGAGGCCCGGCAGAAATGCTTCAATACGATCAAAACGCGGCCCTGGTTCAGCGTTTTATTTCGCTTCTACCTGAAAATGAATCACTGGTTCTGACTTTGTACTATCTTCATGAGTGCAGCGTTGAAGAGATTACAGGTATCACCGGTTTTTCTGTTTCCAATGTTAAGGTTATTCTTTTTCGGGGAAGAAATTCTCTGAGAGTACAAATGGAATCGGCACTGAAAAAAGAAATAAAAGAGATGTTATGATACAACCGGACGAAAAAATACTGTGGCAGTATCTCGACGGGGAACTGGATGAAACGGCAAGCCTCCAGCTTGAAAAACAAATAGAGGAAGATGCTGCGACTGCAATCCTTTTTGCAAATATCGCCGCGCTTCACCATTTGCTGGGATCCCAGCAGTTGGAGCAGCCTTCGCTGCGTTTTGAAAAAAACCTGATGGAAAAAATCCATACGCAGGACAGTCCATCGGCTTATAACCAATTGATTCCCAGAGTAAACTCCATGCGAATTTCGCTTGTGGTTGTCGCCATGAGCTTTTTATCCATTCTTTTTTCAGGTATTGTACCTACCCTATACTTCCAGCAGAATCTGTTTCCTGAGACCTTCTCAGGATATGGGTTCAACGTACTGACGTGGGTGATTCTGGCCTTCTGGGGTGTGGTTGGAATAGACAGATGGATGTCCCAAAAATCAGGCAATCGCTCCGGACTATTGAGTAAGTGAAATCTATTTAGCATCTTTGTACAGCAAAAGGCAATCCGGCAATCACCAATCATCTATTTCTTATGAAACTACTGAGCATTTTCCTCGCAGGTATTATCAGCATGCAGGTTTCCTCAGGAGGCGACGGCGATGACAAGAAAAAAAATAAAGGGAAAGAGTATTATTACAAATACGAGCGGGAAGAAGTTTCGGCCTACCGCGACAGGGTGGACTTTAAAATGCCGGAACCCAAAGTCATCGCAGTAGAAGTGACCGAAGAAATTCCGCATGGAGTAAGCCTGAGTTATTTGTTTAACCCCGGCAAAAAACTCCATATTGACGCCGATCTTGAGTTGGAATCCCTGATCCGCAAACATATCGAAATCAATTCCAGTACCCATCAGGTTTCTGGTTTCCGGATTCAGGTATTTGCAGGCTCCAACCGTCAGAATGCATGGGGTTCCAAAGGAACTGCCATGAACCGGTTTCCCCGATTAACCCAATATCTTGAGTATCAGGCTCCCAACTACGTGGTCAGGGTGGGTGATTTTATGGATAAAGAAGATGCCATTCTGGTGCTTCGCACCGTACGCGAGGTTTTTCCGGGCGCCTTTATTGTGCCTGATATGGTAAAAGTGCCCCGGGCGCTCCCCGACCAGGAAGAAGAATCTGATGAGTTTGGCAGCGACCAGGGCAAAGGATAATCTAATTACCTTCGGCGGGCATAAGCTGCCCTGAAAGGAGCATTAGTTCCGATTCATCCAGTTTAATATCGTATTTCAGGTCGTTGATGCGGTTTTTTACCCTCAGCACATTCATCTGTGCTTCGCGAAACTGCACACTCGTAGCCTGTCCCAGTTCAAAGATTTCCTTCGTACGCTCAAAATTGCGGGTAGCCGCAGCCAGACTCTTTTGCTCCAGTTCGTAAATGGCCAGGCTGTTGCGGTACGACTCATAGGCATTGTAGAGGTTGAGCAGGAGTTGTTGTTCGGCTTCTTTTTTTCTCGTAAGGCTGCTAGCCACAGCGATTTCAGCATTCTGAACACTTCTGCTGGTGCGGCTCCCATCGTAAATATTAAAACTGAGCGATGCGCCTCCCGAAAATCCCAGGCTCTGAATGGTACGGGCAAAACTCACGGCTCCGTTGTTGGTGTAATTGTAACCATAGGATCCGTTGACAGAAAGTCTGGGATAACGCCCTGCCTGACTCACACGAAGGTTTAACTCCGAAATCTGCTGGTTTAACACTGCTGACTGAAGGCCGGAGTTATTGGCGATTGCCTGGGTTTTCAGCGACTCCAGTTCCAGATTTTCCTGGTACATCACCGCAGTCTCGACACCATAAGTATCTGTTATATCTCTTCCCATCAGAAGGTTAAGATTCCGGGTGGCAGTTTCCAGATTCAGATTTGCCGTAGCCAGATTTGCGCTGTCGGTATTAATGTCCACCTCGGCATTGAGGATCGCCAGTTTATTGGCCTGGCCAAACTGATTTTGATTTTTGACATATTCCAGTCTTGTATGGGAAGTAGCCAGTTGCTCTTCCAGAATACGTACACTACCTGTCAGTCTCGCAACCTGATAATAAGCAACAATCACCTGAATCAGGTTTTGCTCGATCAGTGCCCGCGTTTGTTCATCTGAAAGAGAAGCATTGGTGCGCAGGACGCGGTAATTGTACACATTACCCAAACCATCAAAAACAGTATAGTTTACTCCCACCGAAGCGTTGGCACCGTAGGTTTGCAGCCCTTTGACATCCACGGTGTTGTAAGGGTTTTCACCCGGCCCGGCATTGGGGTTGATCAGTTCTACCTGCGCGTTGGAGTTGTTGTAGTTGGCTCCGGCATTGAAGGAAACGCGGGGGAGTAAACCCGCATTTCCGGCATTGGCGTTATTTCTGGAAATCTGTGCGTTGTTTTTGGCTACCAGAATTCCGTAGTTTTTTTCAAGTGCTGTCTGCACGGCATCTTCCAGTCTGAGCACTTCCTGTGCAGAAAGAATCAGCGGTGCCAGCAACAGAATAAAGGCTATGCGATATTTCATTTTTGTCGATTTCGCGTAATAAATTGTCAGGAGAATAAATACCTCAACCCCATCAGCAATGCGATGACTGCTGCAGGAATCAGAACCCAGAGGCCGAGATAATATTTGCGGCCATCAAGCGCAGGCTCTACGGATGTTGGGTCGGGTTTCGCCCCTTCCCACAACCATATCAGGTTCACTTTATACTGATTAAATAAAATCAGGACGGAGGGTAAAACCAGGAGAATTACCACAGTGGAAGCAGCCAGGCCGAAGGCGATGGAAATAGCCATTGGAACCAGAAACTGCGCCTGAAAACTCTTTTCCAGAATCAGGGGCCCCAGACCGGCAATCGTCGTAATGGAAGTGAGAAATATAGGACGGAAGCGCGATATGGCAGCCTCTTCCAACGCTTCGCGAAAGGGTTTGCCTTCCTTGATCAGGTTGTTGTGAGCACTGACAAGCACCAGCGCATCATTGACCATAATTCCCACCAGCGCCAGCAAACCCAGCCCGGAGAAAATAATACTGAAAGGTTTGTCGAGCAGAAAATGTCCCCAGAATACACCGATAGCGCCAAAAGGTAAAATCGACAATACAGCAACCGTCTGATTTACCGACCGGAAAGTAAGAAGGATAATAGCAATCATGATGATAAACAGAATCGGATACACTTTCGCCGCGCCCTCTCCGGTTTTGGCATTTTCCCGGTACTGTCCTTCCATGGAAAACCGCACAGAAGGGTATTGCGCTTGTATTTTGGGTATCATTTCATTCATGATCTGCTGGGTCACCTCCTGCGTAGAGACATCCACCGCAGCGGGGTCGGCTTCGACCCTGATCTCACGACTGCCGTCTATACGCTTGATGGCGATTACGCCGCGGGTAGATTCCAGGTGGGCGATTTCTTTGAGCGGGAATGTTCCGGAAGAGGTGCGAATGCGCATTTCTTCCAGTGCACCTATCGAACCACGGTCTGCCAGGTCATATCGTACCCATACCTTTACCTCATCCTGCCCGCGCTGAAGGCGCTGTACTTCGGCCCCAAAAAATCCCTGCCTTACCTGGCCGATGACATCCTGAAGGGAGAGTCCCAGAAGGTAGGCTTTTTCTTTCAGGGTTACATTAATCTCGCGAAGGCCTTCGCTATTGCTGTCGGTGATATCACGGATATCGGGGTTGGTTGCCATTTCGCTTTTCAGCATATCGGCAGCGGCCTCCAGTTCGTCGAGGTTGTCGCCTATGACTGCCACAGAAAACGCCTTGCCGAAAGGAGTGGAAACACCATAGGTTACTTCCTCGGCCTCATATAGTGGCCCTACCACTTTCCGGATGGAATCGGCAATCTGCCTGCTGGTAAACCTTCGCAACTCTGCGGTAAGGAGATTGATACGAAGCACACCGTCAGGGGTGGAAGCGGCTGCCGTAGATGCCGGTCCGCTTCCGGCTACGCCCAGGGTTTTGCTTACGATCAGTACCACATCTTCGCCGCCGGGTTGCTGTTTTTTCAGGTTTTCATTTACCTGCCATACTCCCTCTTCCATTTTGTCGAGCAGACGCATGGCTTCTTTTTCAGGCGTGCCCGCAGGCATTTTCAGCGTCGCTGAGATAAAGTCTGATTCAATTTCAGGGAAGAATGTGATTTTCACCAGACCACCGCCTACCAGACTAAAAGAAATTATCAGCAAGCCGGCAAATATACTAATGCCTGCCCAGGTATAATTCATAAAGAACCGCAATACTGGTGCGTAAAGTGTGCCTCGCATCCAGTCCATAATTCCCCAGAGTTTTTCCTGAACAGGCCTTAAAAAGGCCAGCGTTTTGGATGCCTCTCCGGTATTCCATTTTAGCGCCTCCGAATGCCCGATATGCCCGGGCAATACAAAGGCGCCTTCCAGCAGGGATATACCCAGCGTAATCATCACCACAACCGTGATATCGGAGAAAAAATCGCCCGTTACTCCCGGCAGAAGCAAAAATCCGCTGAAGGCTACAATCGTAGTAATAATCGAGGAAAATACCGCAGGAAGTACTTCCAACGCCCCGTCGAGCGCAGCCTGAAGCGGCTGTTTTCCGTTTTCCCACTGCCGGTAAATATTTTCACTGATGACAATCCCATCATCCACCAGAATACCAATCACCAGAATCATCCCGAAAAGTGAAATTGCATTGATACTCAGTCCGATAAAAGGTCCGATTACAAACATTCCCAAAAGAGAAATCGGGATAGAAAGTGCCACCCAGAAAGCCAGTCGTACCTGCAAAAACATCGCCAGCAGAATCAGTACCAGCACAAACCCCAGGACTCCGTTGTCTGTCAGCAGATCAATACGTTCCTGAAGGGTAACCGATCCGTCAACAATCACAATGGCCTTTACAATATCATTTTCCTGGTTAAACGCATCGATATACTTCTTAATATAATCTGCAATAAAAAGAAGGCTTTCACTGGTAGTATTATTTACTTCCAGAATGATGGCGCGTTTTCCGTTGACGTAAGCTTCGGATGGTGTTTCTGCCCAGGTATCGTGAATATCGGCCACTTCGCGAAGCAAAACCTTTTGCCCCTGTGGCAAGGCGGCTACGACAATATCTTCGAGGTCTTTGGCATAATATTTTTTCTCGCGGCTGCGGATCAGCACTTCTTCATCTTCGCCCTTAATGGTACCGCCGCTCAGGTCGAGATTGGCGCGTTGAACGGCAAGGAGAATCTGGCTGAATGTGAGGTTATATTTTCGAAGATCGGTTTCCCTTACGCTGATTACCAGTTCTTCATCAGGAAACCCGCTGAGTTTGATTTTGGAAATACCGTCCACAGCCAGCAGGTCTTTTTCTACCTTCCGGGCAAAATCCTTGAGTGTTTTGATATCAACATCACCTGAGATAGCAAAGTTTAATGCGAGGGTGAGTGATTCCAATTTGGAAACGATGGGCGGCTCCATATTGCCGGGGAAAGAATTGATCCGATCCACCGCATTTTTTACATCCTGAAGAAGGAGATCCATATCGAATCCACGCTCAATTTCCACCAGCACCTGGCCTGTATTTTCGGAAGAAGTCGAGGTAACCCTCTTTACTCCGGAAAGGCCTTTGAGTTCGTCTTCTATTTTGGCGACAATTCCCTCTTCTATTTCTTCTGGAGAAGCACCGGGAAGTACGGTGGTAACGATAATATTCCGGAGGTCATTTTCGGGAAAAAAAGTGGTGCGCATATTTTGCAGGCCAAAAAAGCCAAATACAGCCAGCAGCACCAGAATCATGTTTCCCGCAATGGGGTATTTTATAAAGTATTTTATCAGACTTTCCATAAACAGGAATTAATAGGTAGTCACTTTCATTCCTTCATAAGCTCCGATGATCGTCTCGTCGAGGATTTGGGTTCCATCGGGAATTCCTCTTACCAGAACCGTTTCGGAGGAGTATTTCACTGGCGTAACCGGCAACTGCTTCAGTTCGCCATTGGCGATAACAAAAATCCGGTTGTTGTCATCGATCAGGTTGCGGGAGAGTTCTACCACTTTGTCCACCTGACGGCCACTGACTTTAGCACTGAGATACATGCCTTCTTTCAGTTCTTTTCCGGAGGCAGCGATAAACACGGTAGCCGACTGTGTCGTGGGGTCAATCACATCGCTGATGCGCCTGACTACACCTTTCCATTTCCCTTCAATGTCGTTGGAGTACAATTCGACCTGATCGCCAATCCGGAGAAACTCCAGGTCTTCGAGGTTGACTGCGGCTTCGAGTTCATAAGAGGCGGGATTAAAAAATGCCCCGAGTTTCTGGCCGACACGCACCAGGGTGCCTTCAGTAATCAGCGATTCGGAGACTTTGCCATTAAAGGGAGCGGGGATGACATATTTGCCCAGCCGTGTTTCGAGACTTTGAATGGTATAGTAGAGGTTAAAGAGGTTGCGGGCGGTGAGATAATATTTTTCCTGGTCGCTGCCTGCGGCAGGAAAGGGTTTTAGCGGCTGAGCCGGATCAAAGGAAGCCAGATATTTCTCCCATTTGGGAAAACTTTCGGGAAAATCGGTCTTCATATCCGGAAGCATCAGGGTAATCTGATTCATCAGGCTGCTTTTTTGCGCCAGCAGGGTAAGGCGTTGCTCCTGATCATCAATGACAATCAGGGGGCTGCCTTTCTGAAAATAGTTGCCTTCCTTAAAGCGGCTGCTCTCGGGCTTGAGGATTCCACCTACTTCTGAATAGACGTCAATTTTATCACGTGCGGCCAGGCGTCCGGTGATTTCTACAACAGAACCGCTCGAACTGTTGGAAACCATCCGGCCTTTTACAGATTTGGCCTGGGGACCGGACTCAACGCGGGGAGCAGGCATTTTTGAAGAGCTAATCTTCCCGGCTATCCCCCCGGCCAGAATGAGGAACGCAACGGCAATCCCTATACTGATCAATGTTTTTCTTAGTGACATAGTTATGATGGCGTAATTTCTCTGTTGTTTTTTTCAGGTTAATAGTTACAATTGAAACCAACAATCTTTAACATGCATATTTCTTCAAATTCTCAAGAATCATCATCAAAACGTTTTTACAGTGATCCATGTCTTCGGGAGAGATGCCGCGGGTGGCGTCTTCCTGAGTTGAGATGGCACAGGGCATAAGAACGTCTTTGAGATTTTTTCCTTTGTGTGTAAGGTAAATGAGATTATTCCTTCTGTCGGTTTTATCGGGAATACGAACGACAAAATCGCGCTCTTCCAGCCAGTTTATGGCTCTGGTGATGGCGGTTTTATGCCGCCCGGCCATACCGGCAAGCTCTTGCTGGTTGCGCCCGTCTTTACGCCAGAGGTGAGCCAGGACGATCCAGTGCTCTACCGTCAGGTCATAGCCTGCTGCGCGAAAGCGTTCAGTCAGGACATGCCCCATCAGGCCGCCGGTTTTTCCTACCAGCGAGGCAATAGATTGTCCAAAATCAAAGTCTGGGTTCATAAAACTTAGTTACAGGTGTAACTAACCGCGAAGCAAGGAAATTGTTTTGGGAAAACAAAAAAAAACCCGCACAAATACCAGGAGTTTATTGAAACCCCTATCAAACATGCATAGAGACGCCAAAGTGTTTCGGTAATCCTCCGTCCAGATGGAAGCCGGACAAGTCAACGGCTGAGGCCCGCCCTTGCCACTGTGAGCAAATCCCTAATTACGTGTAACTGTTAGGTTCAAAAACAGTTAGGTATTCATGCAGGATATAGTTCATATCTCTACAAGAGACTGTATGAAAGATCGTATAGAAGTGTAAAAATAAGCAACCTTTATGAGCTTGCAAAAACATTTTCTACTCTTCCCGTTCGTAGGGTCTTGTAGCAGTGAGATATCGTTCGCTGTAGTACTTCATATGCAACAGATTGTCTGTCACTACCCCGCGATTGGTTGCGTGAATAATAAATATCTTTTTCCCTTTTTTTCCTGACACAAGGGCAACATGGCCGATTTCTCCACTTTTTGCGTCCTCTCCAGTAAAAAATAAAAGATCTCCCGGCTGTACATCCTGCCGGTCGATTCTTCTCCCATACATAGCCATAGACCGGCTGGAGCGTGGAAGATTCAGCCCTTCCTGTGCATACACATATCCCACAAATCCGGAGCAATCAAACCCTTCGGGATCAGTACCACCGGCCTGATAGGGGCTGCCTTCAAGGTCGCCGGCCAATTGAAGGAGACTGGAAATATTGATCTTCCGGGAGATAATGACAGGTTCGTCTGCCGCGGGCCGCGCAGGTAATGATACCGGTGCAGGTAATGGAAGTTCAGGAATAGGAGACGGGGTGACAACAGGGTTTGAGGTATTTTCCTTTGAAGTATCATTCTTCTCCGGTTTTGCCTGGTGAAAAAGTCCGCTACACTTGTAGAAGACAAATACAACAAATAGAAGAGCCAGGAGTTTTTTCATAATCAGATCATATTCAATATCTGTATCTGCCTCACAAACTGGTTGTTACGGAAATGATCAACAAAAGATACCATGAATAACCGTATCCGATGTAAAACGCTTATTATCAAAAATTGTGTAATTTTACCAAAATTTTAAATTTATGAGACTCGCGAAAAGAACCACACTATCGACATTGATCCTGTTTTTTGCTGTACTGGGCCTGAATGCACAGTCCCCGGTAGGAAAGTGGAAAACTATTGACGATGAAACCGGAGACCAGAAGTCAATTGTAGAAATTTTTGAAAAAGATGGAAAACTTTACGGAAAGGTTGTTCAGCTTTTTCGCAAACCCAGTGAAGAACAGGACCCGATCTGCGACGAATGTTCAAAAGACGATCCACGCTACAATAAAAGAGTGATGGGTATGGTGATTCTGGAAGGCCTGGTAAAAGGAAAAGGAAATGTCTGGGAAGATGGCGAAATCCTTGACCCCAAAAACGGCAGTGTTTATAGTTGTTATATTGAGCTGATGGATAAAAACAAGCTGAAAGTCAGAGGTTACCTGGGATTTTCACTCATTGGCCGCACCCAGTACTGGTATAAAGTTGAATAACGAAGCCGCTGCCAATATTCAAAATTTAACATTCGATCCTCATTATTTCACCTGCCAAAAAGCAAAGAAGTTTGTAATTTAGGCTCTGTTGTGTAAATTAAATCCACGGATCAAACCTACAAACTACTTCTGCCATGCAAAACGCTGCTCTTAAGGAATGGCATTACTTTCTGGCAGGTGCATTTTTCTTTCTTCTGGCTTTAACCCCCGCTATGGGCCAGAAGCATTATTATCCTGCACTTTTTTCGCCCTTTTCTGAGTCCTGGCGGTGGAAAAGCCTGGATGTTGCAGAAGGGAAAGGTGTTCAGGCTGTATATGAAGATAAGGAAGACCACATCTGGTTTGCCACCGATCATAACATCCTCGAATACGATGGATATCGATTAATACCTCATAAAATAACCGGTGATACCGCAAATCCGGTTTTCGATATCACTGCCACTCCACAAGGCAACCTGATTGCCGTATCCGCCAGTGAAGTTTATTCTTATAATGGAGAAATCTGGCAGCCGTTGTTTTCCCTTGACACGGCTACCCATGGATTTATCAGGGCCGTTTCTCCGCTGAAATCAGGTGCAATGCTTGTGTCAGCCTCCTTTGGTGTTATCCTTCTGTCCTCAAATCAACGCCCGGTTTGTTTTTCTGATTCTTCTTTGATCAGACAGTTTTCTCCTCATTTACCTGATATTCGATGGGTTGCACTTCCAGTGGCTTTTTCAGCGGGCCATTCCCCCGAAAACTTTACCAGTGCCATTCAAACCGAAGACGGCAAATTCTGGATCGCCGCAGACATCGGTTCGGAAGGAAGGTTAATTGCCCTTACCCCACCCGCAGAAGGCGAAAGTGTCATTATGGATTTCCGGATTTATTCGTCCACCCCTGATTACCCGTTGGGTGCTCAGCAAAAACTCCTTCAGTCGGGTGATGGAAAAATCTGGGCAATCAATGATGATTTTGATCTGGGGGTGAGCATTTTTGATGGAAAAAAATGGGAGCATCTGCGCCTGAGTGACAATGTCAACAGCGATGAATTTACAACAGACATTGCCGAAACAGAAGATGGAACCCTCTGGTTTGGTTGTATGGGGCTGATTCATTCGCTCAATGCAGGTAAATGGAATACTTACAAAGCACCTCAGTACCAGGTGCCTGCCAACCGGATCAGGTTCTCCCCCGGGAAAAACCGGCTATGGGTTATGGGTATCCGGTCACGTGTTTTTTTCATTGATTATTCTACTGACCATTGGCAGACCTTTCCCGGACTCAATTTTCAATGCCAGACGCGCGAAGGGGTAAAATGGTTTATCGAAGCCGACGGAAGGGTTGTTTCGGAAACCAACGGTAGCTGGGTGGCATGGGACACCCTCTCCGGTCTTATGGATGCTCCGGTAAGGCTCCTCCATACTTCCCACGGCCAGCTATGGGCTGCCGGTTCTCACAAAGGAATTGCGGCGACTGCTTTATTCAGCGGTGAGCGTTGGGAAATGGACCTCCACCCCACCCTTTCGTGGGGAATAGATTACCGGGCTGCCTTTGAAGCCGCGGACGGCTCCATCTGGTTTGGCAGCAGTGTGGATCACGTCGAACAAAAAGGACATCAGGGAGGTGTAATCTGTCTTCCCCATCCCCTTTCCCAACCCCGGAACTGGATATCTCACCCCGGCAACGCTAATGGACTTAACCAATATAACGCTTACGGACTGGCACAGTCTCCCGATGGAACCCTCTGGGTGGGGGGAAGCCATCTGCTGGGATTTGATGGGAAAACCTGGTTTCCTGCACCCGATGAGCGCCTCTATTCTTATGTCAATTCCCTCCACAATTGCAGCAATCTCCTTGTAGCAGGTACCCGGCTCTATGACATTTTTACCTTCGACGGACACACCTGGAAAAATTATACGATAGATTCGGGCCTTACAAGCAATACTATCATCAGTGTATATGCTGAGTCTGATGTTTCGATCTGGGCCGTTACCGAAGATGATATCTGCCGCTTCGACGGAAACCGCTGGCAGTGTGGCCTTTTCCCCAAAGAAATGAATATGCCCGCAGAAGGTGGAGAAATCCGCTACGATTCGGGCTCGGTATGGATTACAAAAGTGCCCCGCGAGTGGAAAAGAAAACCGCTCAAACTCGGGAAAAAGGTGGGCAATTTATCTCGGGAGGAAATTGTCAGCTACCGCTATATCCCGGACAAAAATCCGCCCATGACGGTTTCTCTGACCAGTACAAAGTCGGGCAGGCTTTCCCAAACCGTTACCTTTCAGTGGGAAGGTCAGGACTTTTTAAATTATACCGCGAAAGACCAGATTTTTTTCTCTTTCCGGGTGAATGAAGGCGAATGGTCGCCGTTTTTGCCCCAAAACACGGTGTCGATTGAAAGTCTTCCTGCCGGAAATCATGTGGTTGAGGTCAGGGCCCGCGACAACGACATGAATATCGAGCATTCACCCCGGAAGCTGAATTTTCAGGTAGTCACTCCTTTATGGGAGCAGTATAGTGCCGGATTTTTTATAACTATTCTCTTTACACTGGTTTTTGCCCTTATTCTTTTCATCTATTTCAGACCATTATTTCCTGCGGCCCAGCCCTATCTTGCCATTACAACTGCCGAAAAAAGCCACTCTTCCGATTCCACTGCCACCCCGGAAGAGGAAGTGAGCGCAGAAGCCACTGCCGGGCCCGAACTGTCATCTGTACAGGAAATTGCCCCGGCTCCGGTCCAGGTTACTTCTTCAGATGAAAAACTAATATCCCGGCTAATGGAAATTATGGAGGAGAATCTTTCAGATGCCAATTTCAATGTCAATAAGATGTGTGAAATGGTCAATCTGAGCCATATGCATTTTATCAGAAAAATCAAGCAGCTTACAGGAATGAAGCCACAGGAACTGCTGCGTTCCTTTCGGATGAAACGCGCAAGAGATCTTTTAAGCCAGAATAAGCTCAGTGTTGCAGAAATTAGCTATATGGTAGGTTACGACCTTCCCAACTCCTTTACCCGCGCCTTTAAAAAAGAATTTGGCGTCACACCCAGTGAGTTTGCCGAAAATATCCGCAACCAGGCTGAATGACATCCTCAATCCATATGAAATACCTCCTGCAACGGTCGCGAAACCGGTTCATTGTCGGGGTATGTATCCATAATATCAGCCATGTATGCCCACCATTTTTTTACCACCGGGTGTTGGGGAATTGACGCCGGATCAAAATCATCGGTCAGTTTCTGCACGGCAAACAGGATATTCGTTTCCTCATCCAGATAAATGGAATAATCTGAAATTCCCGCCCCGGAGAGTAGCGCGCTGAGTTCTGGCCATATTTCATCATGCCTTTTTTTGTACTCTGCGGCAAAGCCGGGTTTAAGTTTCATTTTAAATGCGTTTCGCTTCATCGTAACTGATTATGGAAGTGGATCTATGTCTTCCCAGCGTACAACCCAGTCTTTGGGAAATCCGGGATTGTCAGTATTTGCGCCTTCATAACCTGCACACATCATAGCAACTGCCGTAAGCAGAGAGCCGTTGCCGGGCAGGTAAATGCGCAGCCGCTGATCCTGATAATTGTGTCCGTTGGGGAGAAATGTATTTTTCTGCTGTTTCATCAGCAGGGCATCAACGGCTTTTTCGGGCATGCCCAGTCGGGTCGCTGTCATGGCTACCATGGGGTAGTCCCAGCCCCAGGTATGTTCCCACTGCCAGTTGTCCCAGACGTGTAAGAATGTGCTGCGCATCATGGCTGTATCCAGATTGGGAAGTCCGGGCAACATGCCAAATGCCCCAAGCACCATGGGATGGTCGCCCATATAGCGGGGATTCGTCCAGGTGTCTTCCGCCGTTTCGGCGGCGAGATACAGACCTCCCCGGGAAGCCATACCTGAAAGTTTTTTGATTACCTGATCCCAGTTTTCTTCCCGCGGAATGCTCATTCTCTCCCGCCATTTCTGCGCAGTGGTAAGCCCCCAGTGCCAGTATGCCAGTTCAAATGGCGGATTCATCGTGGTTTCTGCCGGCAGCCGCTCCTGCGCAGCAATCAGTGCCGGCCCCAATACGTACCGGTTCTTAACCGAATCATACCATGCGTAGGAAGCCATAAATTCTGCTGTTTCGAACACAAACGGAGCGTATTTTTCAAGTGTTTCCTGTGAAGGCTGATTCTGATAGCATAGTTCGGCCAGGTAAATATAATGCGGTTGCTGCCAGATCAGAAATGCCCCTACGGATGAAGGACTGTCCCTCCCGGAAGGATCGGTCATTTTCGACCATCGCAATCCGGCAAAACCTTGACGCCGGGCTGTGTGGCGGGCAATTTCGGCAACGGTACTGTACCAGTCCATACTTTTCTCCATCAGGTGTGTCCGGTTCCATAGGGCAAAATGTACACCGTGCCAGGCGTGCATTTCGAGATGAAATTTTCCGTACCAACTGTTATAGGTAAGCCCTGTCTCCTGTGGCGGATATGGTCCTGCACACTGAATGGCTGTAAGATACTGAGATAATACCACCCGCCGCTCCAGTTCCGCAGCAGCGGAATCTGCCGTGCCTGTAAAATCCACGACTCCGCCATTCTCCCAGAATGCTTTCCAACTTGCCTGGCTGTTTTGTGCGGTTTCTTCCAGAGAAGGCAATGTATTTGGCGCTCCCTCCGGAGAAAACATACAACTGAAGGAAAACCGATCTGTATCCGATTCGGGAGATAACAAAAATGTATGCGCGCCACTTTCGTCAATCGCGGCATTTCCTTCCCAGGCCACCCGCGCAATATAGGAGGTGCTGTCAAGGGTACGGAGAATGTTAGCTGAATTTTCTCCTTCCGGAATAAGGAAAGACTGATGTTTTTCAGCAACACTCCAATCTGAAGCGTTATCGGAATGTGCACCAGTAGGATAAGGAAATGCCCATTTTACTTTCAGCAGACCTTTCGCCACCATAGGAGAACGGATTTCGGCGGCGATCATATCCTTTTCCGGGTGGCAAAAAGTGCGTACTTCCACGGGCATATCCTCTACTGAAAAATGGCTGGTAATTTCGCCGGTCCACATATCCAGTTCCTGATGAATGTCTTTTATCTCTTCGGGTAATACAGGCGCCCCGCTGGCGTGAAACATGGCCAGGCCGATGATACCCAGATGCAGGCGATGAGGATTCCGGCGCAAATAATCAGACGCCTGAGCCAGCCGGGAAGGTTCTTTCCACTGCACATCATAGGCAACTTTCCGCCCGTGATAATCATATTCTTTCAGAATCTCTTCAAAACGAAATTTTTCGGTATTGGGAAAACTGTGCCAGCCCCATGACGATTGCGTGCCCAGGGGTACCCCTTCAGTGTAAAGATCGGGAAAGGTCTGAAGTCCCGTAACATCCACAGTAAATGCAAATGCGCCATTTCCTACGGAAAGGGATGATAATGGGTCAATTTTTTTGACAACGACGGTATGCCGCCTTACCAATGCCTGGCGGTCTATGCGTGCTGCTTCCTGTGCAGAAGGCTGACCGCACGAAGCCAGAAGACACAAAATAATCAGTCCTGTGAGGGGGGATGGGAAATGGGTATTCATACAATGCAATTCAGCAGAACAAACTAATCATTCGTTATTTTCATCTGTATTCAAAATTTCACAACTGTAGATCATTAATTGTTCTCACTGTGCTATTTATAAAAAAAGCGGGGGAATTCCCCCGCTTCTCAGTTTTCCCGCACCTGCCGGTTGTAAAGATGGAAATAATGGCCTTTCCCTGAGAGCAGTTCTTCATGTGAGCCATCTTCCACAATTTTCCCTTTTTCAATCACCAGGATACGGTCGCAGTTTCGGATAGTCGAAAGCCGGTGCGCAATGATGATGGCGGTGCGGCCTTTGATCATGGAGTCAATTCCGCGCTGAATCCGCATTTCGGCAAGGGTATCGACCGAAGATGTCGCCTCATCCATGATGAGGATGCGCGGGTTTTTGATCAGCGTCCGGGCAAAGGAGATCAACTGTTTTTCGCCGGAAGAAAGGTTTCCGCCCTCCTCTCCTACCTGCTCATCGAGCCGGGTAGCAAATTCACCTGCACCGATCATCCGCAAAGCTGTGGCAATCTCCTCATCTGTCGCGGCGGGGTTTCCATAACGGAGGTTATCCCTGAAAGTTCCTGAAAACAAATGGGGAGTCTGAAGAATGATGCCCAACTGACTCCGGAAACTGTGAAGTTTGCGTTCACGGTAATCTACTCCGTCGATTTTCAAAGCACCTTCCAATGGTTCGTAAAATCTGCATATCAGACTGGAAATCGTCGTTTTCCCACTGCCGGTAGGCCCGACAATAGCCACTGACTGTCCAGCAGGAATGGTAAGGTCAAAGTTTTCCAGAATCAGATTTCCGCCCCGTCCGTAACCAAAATCAACGGATTCAAAGCGTATCTCGCCACGGACTTCCTCAAAAGACTGCAGTTCGCCGTGATCTTTGATTTCAATAGGTTCATCAATCAGGTTGAATATCCGTTCGCCCGCCGAAAGACTGTCCTGTGCTGTAGCATAAAACCGGGTAATGTCAAATATCGGCTCGAATATCATCCGCGCATAACTGAAAAAAGCAGCAAGCACGCCAATAGTTACGCCCGTAATACCGGCAATAGCCATATGCCCGCCGAGAAATACTACCAGCGCAGCAGAAAGTGAACCCGTAACCACCACAATCGGATAATACAGCGAGGCATAATAGGAAGACCTGTAAGCCGCGTACTGCAATTCTCCGGTTACTTCCTGAAATTCGCCCGTAGCTCTTTCTTCCTGAACTGTTGTCTTGTTTACCTCCAGCCCGTTGATATGTTCGGTGAGAAATGCCGCCATCTGGCTGTAGGCCTTACGTGCCTTGCGGGAATATTGCAGGATCAGCCCCCGCACTTTGATTGCAAGATACAGCAATACCGGTACGGAAAGCATGACGATCAGGCTGAGTTTCCAGTTGTAGGAAAACATAGCTGCAAGGCTGACGGTAATCATCATCAGGCCAAACAGCAGCTCGACAAATCCCCATGAAATTACCTGGGCAACCCGGTTTACGTCCGAGGTAAGGCGGATGGAAAGATTTCCGATGGCCGCTTTGTCATAGAAGCTGTAGGACAAATGCTGCAATTTGGAAAACATTTGTTCGCGAAGGTCAAATATGACATTTTCCTTCAAACGGCCCGCTGCCAGGATAAATGCGCCGATCGCACCTGCCTGAAGTACAAAGAGTACGACAAACACCATCGCCTGCCGGTACATTTCACGCCAGTCTGCGACTCCTGTTTCGCGAAATGTTTCCATTGCTGGTGTGATGACTTCATCGATATAGTGAATCCAGATCAGTGGGAGGATGCCATCGGCGATAGCCGTACCTGCGGCTCCGGCAGTTACGAGCCAGAACCATTTTTTATATTGAAAGCTAATCTGAAAAATCCGGCGGAGGAAGGGCCACAAAGCCTGCTTCCGTTCCGCTTCCTCTTTTACATCTTTATAAATATGTGATGACATGGGGTGGATTTAAAAAATCGTTAATTAAAATTGCTACTGTCTATTTTGTCTGGCTGATTTCCTGTTCCAGAGCCGACTGGATTCTGAAAATCTCCTGGTAATAACCGGGCACTTTCTCCAGTTCGGCGGGTGTCCCTTCCTGAATCAGCTCACCATTGTCCAAAACCAGAATACGGTCTGCCTGCTGGATGGAGGTAATACGGTGAGAGACAATAATTGTGGTTTTGTCTGCCAGTTCTCCTTTGAGCGCATGAAAAATCTCCTGCTCGGTTTCGGTATCTACTGCGGAGGTGATATCGTCAAGAATCAGTACTTCCGGATCGGGAAGAAGGGTACGGGCAAGTGAAACCCGCTGCTTCTGTCCACCCGAAAGGGTAACTCCCTTTTCACCTACCATCGTCTCAAAACCCTGGGGGAATATATCCCTGATTTCAGCTACCCGGGCAACTTCCGATACAAATGCCACCCTTTCCTCTTCGGCTCCGGGCTGTGTATAGGCGATATTGTTGCGAATGGTAGTGGAGAACAGGAATGCCTTCTGAAGCGCAAGTCCGATTTTCTTTCTGACCGACTTTCGGGCGTAACTGCTGAGTGGTTTTCCATCGAGAAGAATCACTCCTGATTCGGGTTCGAAGAGGCGGAGCAAGAGCCGGGTTACGGAAGTTTTTCCTGCGCCGGTAGGCCCGATAATCGCTACTTTTTCGCCGGGTGCAATCTCAAAACTCACATTATTGAGCGCGAAGGCTTCATCCCGTTTGTAGCGAAAACTGACGTTCCGGAAGACGATTGACCCGCGAATATCCTCCGCATGGCTTCCGTCTTCAGGCTCACGGGTTTCGGCCATGATTTCAGTGATCCGCTCCATTGCCACGACGGCCATTCCCATATTGGACAAGATTCTACCCAACTGACGCATTGGCCATGCCACCATAAAAATATAGGTGAAAAAACTTACCAGTTCGCCTACGGTAATCTGGCCTTTGATGGCAAAAACCCCTCCTGCCATGATAGAGACCGCAACCTGAATAAATCCCAGCATATCAGATACCGGCCAGAAGATGGCGTGAACCCGGTTGTGCCGAAATCCAATATCACGTTTGCGTATGTTTTGTTGATGAAACCTTTCAATTTCGTAGTTTTCATTAGCAAAGGCGGCCACCAGCCGGATTCCGTTGAGGTTTTCCTGAACCATATCACTGAGTTTGTCAGACTCTGCTTCATGGAGTCGCCATACAGCTTTTTCTTTTCGGAAAAACCAGTAAGCGCTTATACCTATGAGCGGGGTAAGGCAAACACTGATAAGGGCATAAGGAAGATTGACAATAGCCATCATCCAGAATGAAAAGGCGAATATGGCCACAACCCTGATGATGTCAATTATCTGATCTTTGAGAAATCCTTTTACTGTGTCAATATCCCCGGTAACCCGCTGAATCAGTTCGCCCCGGGTAATGCGGGAAAAATAACTCAGTGGCAGCCGCTGAATATGCGCGAAGGCATTGTCTCTCATTTTTCGGGAGACATTTTCGGCGCACCACGATTTGATCACATCCGCAGCAAAGAGGAATCCACCCCTGAAAAGGGAAATGACAACATACATCAGGGCCAGTGCAAGAAGAAATCCCGATATATTGTCAGGAGACAAAACCGGCAAAAACCGATTGAAGATCAGGGAGATGCGATCTGTCGGGGAAGAATCTGCTATTGTACCGCTATTGTCCAGTGAGATGACCCCGTCAATAGCGATTTGCAGGATTTTGGGCTCAAAACTCCGGAATACAATCGAGAGAATGAGCAGGATTGCAGAAACCGTGTACTGCCATTTGTAACGGTCGAGTGTGCGAAAAAGGTCTTTGAGCGAAGTCATTTTGCCCTGATGTAAAATATGTTTCGATAGGAAAAAAATAAAATATGACGCCCCGGATGTTGCTACATTCGGGGTACGACCATAAAGACGGATATACCGTCAGGTAAATATTTGAGGGGAAAACAAGATATACGGCAGAAGTCAGACCGGGTTTCGTCAATGGACAACAAAAGCCTCATAATATCGCCGCTGGTCGGTTGATACTACGACAAAATACTTGCCTACCGGGAGAGGTCGGGTATAATTGAGGAGATTTTGTTTTCCGGCTTCTATTGATCCGTAAAAAAGAAGGGAAATTTCTCTGAGTTGTTCGTCGAGAAGTTTGATTCTCACCGTCTGGCTTTCACGGGCAGAGAAACGCACATTCAGGGCGGATGTGCTGGCTTTATCGGAGGGAAGAACATCAAAGGTAAAGCCGCCGGGATTTTCTTCCGTCCTTATTTTGGTCAGGCTGGACTGGACAACATTGCCAAATTTATCAACATTGGAGATGCGGTAATAATAGACGCGGTTTTTTTCCACGACAGCATCATAGTAGGTGTAGTCAAAGGGTTCTGCACTATTTACCGGCCCGCGAAGTTGTTCCAGCACTTCGAAAGTGTTTCCATCGGTGCTTCTCTCAACGGAATGCACAAAACAGTCATTTTCAAATAACGTCTTCCATTTTACGGTTACGATTCCTTCGACGTATTTGGCCTGAAGAAACCGGTAGCGGGTAGCGGGAAAAAGATTGGATCTGCGGGAAGTTGGGTGCCAGTTGTGATTAACACAAATAAAGGCCATGGCCGGATCTTCGGGATTTTGGAGATAAGACCACCGGCTGTCGTTTTCATCGGGAATAGCAACTTCAATATTTTCCCGGTAAGTCTGAAGAGAAACCATAGAAGGCAGGAAGGCCACTTCCTTTGCCGGGCCAAAATAAAACGCATCAATGATATTGCGTGCCGGGTCCAGGAGAACGGCAAAATCGCCTTCGTCGGGCAGGCGGTCTTCACGCGTGGCAAATTCACGCTGGTGTGTGTAGTCGAGATCCAGGTCGCGGTTGCCCTCGCTGGTAGTATTGCCAAGGCGCAATGCACTCATGGGACCGATAAAGGTATTGTTGGGAATGCGGAATACATAATGCCGGGTCACCAGCACATACCCTGAGATATTGAGGTAGTTGCGTTTCCCTTCGTAAAAAATTTCGACCCGGTGACTGGCATTTTGCGGATTGAGCGCATTGCCGGGCACAAACCGGGATATATAGAGGTTTTGGGTAAATGCCGGAATACAGAAAAAAAAGAATAAGACTGTGAGCCCGGGCAGATGTACCGGTTTAGAGCGGATGGAAAATTTACCCAATACCATTTTCATCAGAATATTTGCATCATACCGTTTCCACAATATACTTATTTTTTTTGCCTTTCTGGATATGCAGATACGTGCCAAAAAACAAATTGTGCTGATCTATCATTGTATCAGGAGATTCGCACAGCATCTGATTGATTTTGACCGACTTATCCTTTTCGATGGAGCGGCGCGCGTCTCCTTTGGAAGAAGCGATACCGAGATTTACCAGAAGATCTGTTACACTTATCCCCCCGTCAAATGTGGATTTGGGCAGGGATTTGGTTTCTGAAACTTTGGCTACATCGAGCCAGTCGGCACGTGAAAGAGAAGAAAGGGATTCGGGGTTGTCGGAGTTTTTGCCGAAAAGAAAATCGGTAAGTTTGGTTGCAGACGCCAGTCCCGAAACACCGTGTACCCGTTGGGTAACGTCATCGGCCAGGGCTTTGTGCAGGATACGGGTATGGGGCGCAAGTGCGTGCGCAGCGGCAAGTGCCTCAATTTCTTCCTGATCTTTGAGGGTAAATATGCGGATATATTTCTCTGCATCTACATCCGAAGCCTGCATCCAGTACTGGTAAAACTGGTATGGAGAGGTGCGTTCAGGGGAAAGCCAGATATTGTCTCCACCGGCGGTTTTCCCGAGTTTGCTTCCGTCTGCTGCGGTAAGCAGCGGGCAGACTGCGGCAAAAGCTTTTTCCTCCGACCCCAGCATACGCCGTATAAGTTCGGTTCCGGTGGTAATATTACCCCATTGGTCGGAGCCTCCCACCTGAATGCGTACCCCGTGGTTTTTATAGAGGTAATAAAAATCGTATCCCTGAAGCAACTGGTAGGCAAATTCGGTATAGGAAATGCCGGTATCGCCCTGGATGCGTTTTTTCACGGATTCTTTACTCATCATATAGTTGATGGTAATATGTTTTCCCACATCGCGCAAGAACCCCAGGAAGCTGAATTCTTTAAACCAGTCGTAGTTATTGACCATTTTTGCGGCGTTGGAAACGGCGCCAAAATCGAGAAAATTTTCGAGTTGGAGCCGGATACATTCTGCATTGTGCCTGATGGCTTCTTCGGACAGGAGCTGGCGCTCTTTATCTTTGCCGGAAGGGTCGCCCACCATACCGGTTGCCCCGCCAACAAGGGCAAAAGGCGTATGGCCGGCACGTTGCAGGTGAACCAGCATCATTACGGATACCAGGTTGCCGATATGCATGGAATCTGCTGTGGGGTCAACCCCCAAATATCCTGCAACTTTAAACGTTGATAAGTAGTCTTCTGTACCCGGGACAGACTGGTGATGTAGTCCCCGCCAGGAAAGTTCTTCGATAAACTTCATAAAAATTATAAAAGACGGTCAAAAATCGCCTGCAATTTACTTTTCAATCTCCATTCGGTCAAACAGTAATCTTCTTATAATAAGTAATTTACTTTGCTGGGTTTTTTCTGTAATTTAGGGGAAATCGGCTAAATTGAATATCTTTGGTAAAAGATTGCAACCCAACCTTACTGAATCATACATATCCGTAGTTCCATGAATAGAACGATTATTTACCTACTATTAGCGACATTACTGGTAGTGATGGCGCCGGTTGTTTCGCAGGCACAGGGGCCCGGCAGGAATGCATTCCTTGCTGCGGAAAACTTCAGGAAGCAGAATAAGTGCGATGATGCTATCAGCCAGTATAATGAAGCGATTCGTCTGGAGCCGTCCAATTACAAGTATTATTTCCAGCGCGGAAAATGTGAGTATAAAAACAGGGATTTTGAAGCCGCCAAAGAGTCGTTCAAAAGTACTGTAAACTATAAGAAAAATTTTACTCCGGCTTATTCGCTGCTGGCCAAGATTTACAAAAACGAAAAAGACTACAACAACGCCATCTACTACTACGAAGAAGCTGCGCGTTATGAAAGCGATGCCGGTCGCAAGGTTCAGTATCAGTTGCTTTTGGTAAATCTCCTGTTAAAAGAAAACCGGGTTTCCGATGCAAAAAAACATATTGACGAAGCCAATTCCATTGATCCCAACAACCCCAATATCCTGTATTACAGCGCAGAGGTCAATATGCTCGAAGGAAACTGGGATGCTGCCCGCCGCAACTATGAGCGCGCGCTCGAATCTGACCGGCTCAAGTCGGCATCACCCGCCGAAAAAGCAAAATATTATTACGGACTTGGACTTGCGCTCACCAAAATCGGAGACAATGCCGGTGCCCGCAACGCATGGAGCAAAGCCAATTTTGGCCCATATAAAGACCTCATCTCCCAGCAGATGCTTACGACTAATCACGTGTATTACTACAAGATTGCCGTCAGCTACTATCTCAATGGTGAGTATGCAGAAAGTGAAAACTATATCACAAAATCGCTTGACCTCCAGCGCGACTTTTCCAGTGCCTTTGTGCTGAAAGGAAAAATCGAAGCCAAAAAAGGAAATACCGCCAGAGCAATAGAAAATTACCAGAAAGCCATTGAGTACGAAAAAGTTCCGGAAAAAAAGGCGCAAATGCATAAGCTCGTCGCCAACCTCCAACTCAACAGCAATGACGCCTATAATGCCCTGAGTTCGATAGATAAAGCAATGCAGGCTGACCCTAAAACGGCAGGTTCACTGTATTCGCTCAAAGCCAGAGCAGAATATGAATCTGGCCGCTACCGTGAAGCGATAGATACACTCGAAAAACTTCTCGCATCAGGTGTGGATACAAAATCCAAAGCAAAATACAGTTTTATGCTGGGTATGGCTGCTAAAAAAGCTTCCGACTTAGAGAAAGCCCGTGAAGCATTCAAAAATGCTTTGTATGGCCCGTACAAACCGGCAGCAAAAATAGAGCTCGACAATATCACGGAAAAAGGCTAAAACTCCATTCCGTCGATGGTAAGGCGGTTGGTTTCAGATGCTTCGCATCTTCCCACAATCCGCCCTTCAATCCCATAAGCGGCTGCAATTTCGATGATTGCGGCCGCTGTTTTTTTGTCGGTATAAATCTCCAGCCGATGCCCCATATTCAGCACCCGGTACATATCGGCAAGAGAAGCGCCCGAAGATTCCTGTATAATCCGGAATACAGGCGGCAGCGGAAAAAGATTGTCTTTGATGATGTGAATGCCACTGACAAACTTCATGCACTTGGTCTGCCCGCCTCCGGTATTGTGAATCATTCCGTGAATGGCCGGACGGTGTTTCTCAAACACCTCCCGCATTACCGGAAGATAGGTTCGCGTTGGGCTGAGAAGCAATTTACCCACTGAGACAGGCGCATCTTCCACGGTATCGGTAAGCGAATATTTTCCCTTATAGACCAGATCTACTGGCACCGCAGGGTCATAGGATTCGGGAAACAAACCCGCATAATCTTTTTTCAGCACATCGTGGCGGGCATTGGTAAGGCCATTGCTTCCGATTCCGCTGTTGTATTCTTTTTCATATACCGCTTTTCCAAAACTGGCCAGCCCTACAATCACATCGCCCGGACGAATATGCTCATTGGTAATGACCTCTTGTCGAGGCAAGCGGCAAAAAGCGGTGGAGTCATGCACCAGTGTTTTGACCAGGTCGCCGATGTCTGCGGTTTCGCCACCGGTATTTTCGACCTCAATCCCGTATTCGCGAAGCATGGCAAAACATTCTTCCATGCCTGCAATAATTTCTGAAAGCACTTCTCCGGGAATGACAAATTTGTTGCGCCCGATGGTATTGGAAAACAAAAACCGGCTGGTCGCACCGGCACACAACATGTCATCGAGATTCATGACAATCGCGTCCTGGGCTATTCCTCTCCAGATGGAAATATCGCCGGTTTCCTTCCAGTAAAGATATGCCAGGGAGGATTTTGTACCGGCGCCATCGGCGTGCATGATATTGCACCATTCGGGATCACCTCCGGCGAGGTCGGGGATCACTTTACAGAAAGCATTGGGGTAAAGGCCTTTGTCCAGATTCCGGATGGCAAAATGCACATCTTCTTTGGCTGAGGAGACCCCTCGGCGGGCGTAGTCATTACTCATGTGGATCAGTTTCTGGTGCAAATTACGGTTTTCCCGTGGTATGGCACAAATGCAAAACGGCGCAGCCTTTCGGTTGCGCCGTTCTTTATTTTATCATTCGATGATTATTCGAAGTCAATGGAGGTAATCCGGAATTCGGTGCGGCGGTTGGCCTGCTCGTCTTCATCGGAAAGCTCCGGATAGATGAGCGGATCTGTTTCGCCAAAACCAAACCAGGAAAGGCGCTGAGGTGTAATACCATTGTCGGCCAGGTATCTGACTACCGCACGTGCCCGGTTGTTGGATAGCTCCTTGTTGTACATCTCCGTACCGTTTGAGTCGGTATGAGAGCCCATCTGAATCATAATATTGGGGTTGTCGTTCAGAATTTTGATCAGAAACTCCAGTTCGTCCAGCGCATCCGGGCGCAGGTAGTACTCATCAAAGTCGTAATAGATATTCTGAAGAACGATTGCCGAATCAATCACGATGGGTTCCAGTTCGATGTCGATATTTTTTACCAGTTCGGCATTGCCCTTAATACCTTCAGTAGAGACTTCTTCTTCATTTGCGAGGTATTCGGGTGCGTTGCCCAGGATTTTATATTTTTTCTCCCTTTCGAGCTTTTTAAACTCATATCGTGCGGACTGGTCTGTATTAAACATCCCGAGTTCGGCGATAGAACCATCTTCGAGGTATTCGTAGAGGGTGGCAGTTGCAAAAGGAATGGGTTGTTTGGTTTCTTTATCCCTTACGAGGCCTTTTACAGATATGTCGTAAATGGGTTCGGGATAATAAATTGCACGGCCCCAGTATATATCATCACTACCCATACCGCCGGGGCGGTCAGAGGTGAAATACACCAGCGAATCATCCATCCAGTAAGAGCCGAAGTCGTTGTAGGTGGAATTTATAGGAGAACCGAGGTTGATGGGTGCACCAAATGCCCCGATAGCACCTTCTGCATAATAGAGGTCATAGCCGCCAAAACCAGCGAGGCCTTCTGAGGCAAAGTAGATGCGGGTACCTTCTTTGTTGACGAAAGGAGAGGCTTCGTTGAAGGCGGTATTAATATCACCTTCGAGCGGTTGAGGTTCTGACCAGCCGCTTCCGAGCTTGCGGGAATACCAGATATCAAAGCCCCCTTTGCCTCCCCCTCTGTCGGATACGAAGAGGATGGTACGACCATCGGGAGTTACAAAAGGCTGGCGGTCGTCGGTGGGAACCTGTTTGGTTTTTCCACGGGAGTTGATGATTACTTCTTTCTTACCGGCGAGGCCTTCAATGACGCGGGGTTTGCCCCATTCTTTTTTGACGGGATTGTAGCGGGATTCGTAAATGCTACATCCGTCTTTATTTTCCTTACTGTTACAGATCGCAAAATACATGGTAAGACCGTCTCCGGTAAAAGAGGCGGGGCCATCGTTGTGTTTGGTATTGATCAGTTTGTAAGGAAATCGGACAGCCTGCGCGCCGAAGGTGGAATCGTTTTCTTTGACGATGTAGTAGATATCAGAGTCTTTGGGCTCGCCCGTTACTACATTTCTTTTATTTTTTTGTTTTTCCAGCGGGCGGGAGGACGCGAAGCTGAGAAAGACATCTTCCTGGCGTTGATCGAGATAGGAGACAAAACGATCACTTGCGGTGGTGTTGAAGGAAACGGGTTTTACGCGGAAGGGAGGAGGCGAGGTAAGAGCCGCTTCGGCGAGGTCGCAGCCTTCGATTTCGAGGTTGGCGCGCTCGTAGTACTCATCCTGTACTTTATGGCGGGACTTAAACTCTTCAAAGGATTCTTTTGCCTTCCGGTAGTTGTTGAGTTTTTTGTAAGCAAGGCCAATCTGAAGATACACCGTATCGTTGCGGTCGGGGTCAACTTCACTCGCTTTGCGAAACCAGCGGAGTGCTTCCCGATAGTCTTTCAGATAGTTGTTTACCCGACCAAGCTGGTAGGCGGCCTCAAAATTGTTTTCGTCCTGAGCCAGAACCTCTTTATACAACTCTTCAGCACCTACTACATTGTAGCTGTTGAAATAGAGGTTCGCCTTCTTCAACAACTTGTCTGTTTTGCTCTGGCCTATAGCCCCGAGTGGTACAGCAAGCAGAAAAACCCCCAGGAGAAAGGCAGAAAGCCGTATGATTTTTTTAGGTGTCATAAGATCGGAGGTATTAATTTCAGAAAAGCGGAATTTTATACTGAGCAAGTGTAATACGTAAGCAAACATAGAAAAAATACCGTTACTACTCAACGTTTTAGAATAAAATTATCCATAACAAAAAATCTCCGGCTAATATACATACTGCCGAAATCACAAAGCTCGATATCGTGGCTTTTCCCACTCCCCGCGATCCTCCTGTGGTTTGGATGCCCATAAAACACCCTATCAGGGCAATTACCATCCCGAAAATTGCGCCTTTAATCAACCCGCCCAATAAATCCGAAACACTAAAAAAATCACGTATTGAACTGAAAAATACTTGTTTGGAAATGTCCAGAAAATAGTCGGAAACCAGGTACGACCCCACTACGGCAACAGCCACTGCAAACAACGTCAGGAAAGGCATCATCAGGCTCAGACCCAGAAAACGCGGAAGTGCAATGTACCGGATCGGGTCAATAGACATGGTGCGAAGGGCATCAATCTGCTCTGTAACCTTCATCGTACCGATTTCGGCAGTCATCGACGCGCCGATACGCCCGCTGATGACAAGGGCTGTAAGCACAGGCGCCATTTCCATCATTACCACCCGCACCACCTGGCCGCCCAGAACTGACAGCGATATCATTCCCTTAAACTGATAGGCAGCCTGCCAGGCAATGATTGCTCCGGCAAACAGCCCGATGAGCAATACCAGGGGAATCGATTTCACACCCATATGATCCAGTTGCCAGGCGACCCTTTCGCGGTCCCGAACGGCGTACCTGAGATTGACCAGCAGCCGCCAGATCAGATAGCCAAATTCGCCCAAAACCTGAATCGATTTCATTTGATGTCAATATTGCGGGTAAATTACTATATTTTCCGATCTGATCGATATTCTGCGGATTAAATTCACTCTCAGGGACCACTATGATTCGAATTCTCATTCCTGCTGATTCCCCACGGACAGATTATGCCCTGGAACTTGTTTTTTCGCGCATTATCGGACTTCCTTATGAAATGGTAACCCTGGCCGATTATCAGCACTCCGACGAAACACCCCTGATCAATTATACCCAGCTCATTATTCCGGGGGCCTTCTCCATCCCCAATGCAGGTTTACTCAGACAAACCGATATTCACCCTGTGGATCTTCGCATTGCCACCCGCGAAATCCCCTTTCTTTTTCACTTTACAGCAAGCAGTTCGTCCTACCACCTCGAATTTGATATTTTTTCAGCCGTTTTTTTCCTGGCCTCCGATTATGAAAAATATATTTCCCATAACGAAGATTTTCACCAGCGATACGACCAGGCGGCCTACCCATCAGCAGAATGGGGTCTCAATCAACTTCCCCTTGTCCATTTGTATTGCGAAAATCTGAAACAGTGCCTGTGCGCCTATTTTCCCGGTCTGGAAACCGCTATTTCCTCACCCGAGCCCGATTTCCAGCTAACCTGGGACATAGATTTTCCCTGGAAATACTTCCATAAAGATGCCAGAACCTCCATCGGTGGTTTTTTCAAAGACCTTGTGTCAAAAAGGTGGAGCGGATTTGCCGAACGCACCCTGTCGTGGGTTACCGGTCGCGACCCTAATTATACATTTGACCGTATCTTCGCCCTCTGCCCACCGGAAAAAACTACCTTCTTTTTTCTTATTGACAGACATTCTCCCCATGACAGCCGGTTTACCTGGAAAAACCCGCATCTCGTCAGACTCATTCAGGAAATTTCTGCCCGGAGATATCACACAGCTATTCACCCTTCCTATACCAGTTTTTGTGACAGGGAAAAAATTGAGGCTGAAATCGCCCACCTCGCCCATATTACAGGCAAAGCCATCACACGATCCAGGCAACATTTTCTGAGATACCGGCTACCCGATACTTTCCGGTTTCTCTCCGGATCGGGAATTACCCGAGAGTTTTCCCTCTGCCGGTTTGCTGATGCCGGGTTTCCGTGTGGAATGGCCGTACCATTTCCGTGGTTTGATCTGGAAAAAAATGAGACCACAAACCTTACTTTATATCCAACTATTGCCATGGACCGAACGCTTCAACAATACATGGGACTGGGGCCGGAAGAAGCTGTATCACATCTTCGGATTCTGTGGAAAACCACCTGCGAATACCGGGGGCTGTTTACCCTTTTGCTCCACAATGACGTGCTGAGTGAGTCAGAAGAATGGAAAGGATGGCGGGCTCCGGTTTCTGCTTTCCTGAAAGAGTTGGCGGGATAAATAGTTGTTACGATCTTTGCGCAAAACAACATATTGGGAACCATTGATATACAAATACTGAATCACCGGGAGATAGACCGGCAGCGGTGGGACGAATTTATAATACAATCTCCCCAGGGTTCTCTTTACGCTTTGTATGACTACGCTACCCTTATCAGAGACGACTGGAAAGGTATTATTGCCAGGCAGAATGGCGAATGGGCTGCGGTAATGCCGTTTTGTATCAACCGCAAATGGGGATATACCTATATGCCTCAACCCATGTTTACCCAATACTGGGGTATTTGTTTTGCCCCGGAACATACACTTTCGTCCCGGAAACATCTCAGTTGGAAGGAAGAAATTATGTCTGCCATTCTCCCCAGCCTCAGGCCGTTTCATCTGATCGTCCAGAATTTTGCGCCACAGTTTGATTATGCCACGCCGCTGCATTGGGAAGGCTTCAGATTACAGACACGTTATACCTATCATCTTGATCTGGGTCAGGAAGTGGGCGAATTGCGGAAACAACTATCCACAAATGTGAGGCGAAATATCAGCAAAGCCGAAAAATCGGGGCTTGTCGTTTGTGATTTGCCTGACGGCGGAGCGCTGGAGAATCTGTTCAGACGCAACCGGGATCACGGACACAACATTGCGGGTAATGAGGAAGCGAATTATCAGAAAGCAAAAGAGATATGTAATTATCTTCTGAAATCAGGTCTCGGAAAAATCGTGGGCATACAGAATCCTGAAGGGGAAATCATTGCCGCAGCGGCCTTTGCCTTTTTCGGAGAAAAAACACTTTACCTCATGGGCGCCTACCATCCGGATCACGGAGATTCGGGGGCGGGATCATTGCTTATGTGGCAGGGAATTTTATTGGCAAAAGAAAAAAACCAGCGTATTTTTGATTTTGAGGGGTCGATGATGCCAGGGGTTGAGCATTTTTTCAGAAAATTTGGTGCAATACCCGTACCTTATCTGCAGATTTACAAAAACCGATTACCGCTGATACTGAAATGGATTCAAGAGTTAAGATCCTCGGAAAAAACAATTCGTGTCTGAGTCAGATACTGTATGAGTTGCGCGATGAGACAATCCAGCGCGACAGGCTCCGTTTTCGCACCAACCTGGAAAGGATTGGAGAGATTCTGGCTTATGAGATCAGCCGGGAGTTTGCTTATTCTCCCAAAACCGTGACTACACCCCTTGGAGAACTGGAAATGCAGTTGCCTGAAAAAAATCCGGTACTGGTATCAATTCTGCGGGCAGGCGTGCCGTTGCACAACGGACTGTTGCGCATGTTTGATCATGCAGACAACGGGTTTATATCTGCATTTCGCCAGCATACCTCTGAAAATGAATTTGTGGTAAAAGTTGAATACACCGCGATTCCGGATGTTACCAACCGTGATCTGATCCTGATTGATCCGATGATCGCAACGGGGCGAAGCATTATTCTGAGCCTGAAAGAGATTCTCCAGGCAGGTATTCCCGACCAGATATTTGTGGCAGGTGTGGTAGCCAGCGAGGAGGGCGTGGAGTATGTATTAAGGAATATGCCCAAAGCCCGAATCTATGTCGCAGCCGTTGATAACGAGCTTACCGCCAAATCTTACATTGTACCCGGACTCGGTGATGCAGGAGATCTTGCATTTGGGCCAAAATAATGCAACTAAGCACTGCGGTTTTCGTTCATAAATCACATACAATTCTCTTTTTTAGCCACCGGGTCATTCCCTGATGTTTTTTGCCCCTATGATAAATAGTATCATATCCTTGTTGCTGCTTGAGTTCCATTTTGAAATGGTGTGGATGTACATTTCTGTTTTTTTGGTGGCTTCTGTAAAATTTGCGGTAGCGGCGCTGATTGCTATGGGCAACCCGCGATTTGATTTCTGGGAAATCATCCTCACCGCAGGCGGGGGCGCAATCGCCGGATCGGTAATTTTTGTTTATTTCGGTACGCAGATCAAACGATGGGTGAAAAACAACTTCAAACGAAGCACCCCCACAAGTTTTGCCCGCAGGAGACAAATTTACAAAATATGGAAACGATACGGCCTTCCGGGCGTTGCCTTTCTTGCGCCGATAATCTCGCCGATGATCAGCATCGGGATCGCAGTATCATTTGGAGAAAAACCCCGAAAAATCCTTGCCGCGATGACCATCAGCATTCTGGGCTGGTCCACTGTCATGGCGACCTTTAAGGAAGTAATTCTCGCACTGATCCGCTGATTGGCAGGTGAACCTTCAATAATCTCTGCTCACCTGCATTTCTCAACCATTTAACATACTAACAATTGTGAGACATATCAGTAGTTGATAATTTTATCATCATACCATGCCACCTGTCTTGTTGGCAGACTGTGGTGAATCCCCCAAAGGGAAAAATTTCGACAAAAGGCCCGGTGGAAGTGGTACGCCGGGCTTTTTTATTCCTGCTCCCAGGCCATACTGCGTTTTACCGCTTCCTGCCATTTGCTGTAGAGATTTTCTCTTTTTGCCGAAGCCATTTCCGGGTCAAATCGCGCATCCATGCGCCAGTTGGCAGAGACCTGACTCATTTCCCAATAACCAACGGAAAGGCCTGCAAGATAAGCAGCGCCCAGGGCGGTAGTTTCGATGATTTCGGGGCGCTCGACGGGAGTATCCAGAATATCGGCCTGAAACTGCATCAGCACATTGTTGGCGCAGGCACCTCCGTCAACCCGGAGGGTACTGATAGGCGTACCCGAATCTTTTTGCATGGCGTCCAGTACATCTCGGGTCTGATATGCCAGGGATTCGAGCGTCGCTCTTACGATATGGCCTTTGGTGGTTCCCCGGGTCAGGCCAAAAATGGCACCCCTCGCATACATGTCCCAGTAAGGCGCCCCCAGACCGGCAAAGGCAGGAACGACATACACGCCGTCATTCTCCGGTACTTTCATGGCGAAGTACTCCGAATCTTTGGCTTCGTCGATGATCTTCAGCCCGTCGCGAAGCCACTGTATCGCCGCTCCGGCGATAAATATACTTCCTTCCAGTACATAATTTACCTTCCCGCCTATCCCCCAGGCAAGACTTGTAATCAGGCCTGATTGCGAAAAAACGGGCTTTTCGCCTGTATTCATCAGCATAAAACAACCTGTGCCATAGGTGTTTTTGGTCATTCCGGGTTCAAAACAGGCCTGACCAAACAGGGCAGACTGCTGGTCTCCGGCGACCCCGGCGATGGGGATAGCCACGCCTTCAAAAATCTGCGGGTCTGTCGTACCAAAATCTCCACTCGAATCGCGCACTTCGGGAAGCATGCTCTCCGGTATGTCCAGCGATTCCATCATTCGTTTATCCCACTTCAGATCGCGTATATTGTAGAGGAGGGTACGCGAAGCATTGGAATAGTCTGTCGCGTGTACTTTTCCACCGGTGAGGTTCCAGATCAGCCAGGTATCGATAGTACCAAACAGGAGATCAGAAATTTTTATATCGGGGTTATTGACCGCGATGTAGTCGAGAATCCACTTGACTTTTGTGCCGGAAAAATAGGCATCGATAACCAGTCCGGTATGATTGCGCACATAGTCGGTGAGCCCCTGCGACTTGAGTTCGTCACAAATGCCAGCCGTACGGCGATCCTGCCATACAATCGCGTTGTAAACCGGTGCGCCCGTATTTTTATCCCATACCACGGTAGTCTCGCGCTGGTTGGTAATGCCGATGGCGGCTATCTGCCGGGGCGAGATTCCGTTTTGGGCTATCACTGCTTTGGCAACGGCCAGTTGGGTGTTGAGGATTTCCATCGGGTCGTGCTCTACCCAACCCGGCTTGGGGAAAATCTGGGTAAATTCTTTCTGGGCAACCCCGATGATATTGCATTTTTTGTCGAAGATGATGGCGCGGGAACTTGTGGTCCCCTGGTCCAGCGCGAGAATGTAAAGTCTTTCATAAAAAATCAAATGATACGATGCCAGACCAATATAGAAAGATTTTTAAATATGTTGCCCCGGTTTTCTTCGGTAAAGAAAAATCGCCAGGCACATCACTCCCAGTATCAGTATTCCTCCCAGAAAATAAAACCATATCGTATAATCGGGCGAAAACACAGGCGTTGCGTCGCCGATGAGCACAAAGGTGGACCAGAATACCGGATTGATCCGGTCAGCAGCAGCGGAAGAAAGGTAGTCGTGTTTTGCCAGGTAAAGCGCCTCGTCTTTGGGTTTTCCTGCTTTCAGATGAAAATAAAACCGCTCCATGATCTGCCGTGTGGACTGGTCATTGGCTTCCCAAAGACTCATGACGACATTGGGGCAACCCGCAGCCCTGAATGCCCGGGCAAGACTCATAATCCCCTCCCCGCGAAACTGTTTTCCCAGTCCGGTTTTACATGCACTCAGCACGGCCAGTTCGGCATTCAGTTTCATCCCAAATATTTCAAAAACATGAAGGAAGCCGTCTGTGGACGTATTTTCGGATATTGCGGTCGCTCCATCTGTAGTATTTTCTCCCATACCCCGAAGATTTACATCCCCCAAATTTGGGGAAGAATTATCTCCCACAGAAAATACCAGCCCGGAATACAGCGGATTTTCTTCGTTGGTAAATCCGTGCATAGAAAGGTGGAGAATACGAAATTGCGCTGCTGTCTGGCGAAATACTGTTTCTGTGGCATCGGTCCCGAGGAAAGACTCACCGCCAGTAATCTGAGTAATGCTTTTTACCTCGGGCTGATTGTATTTCAAGTCGTTGAATGCCCTGATATCATTCATCCTCAGCGAGCGGCGGGCCTCTGCCAGCCAGGTTCCGCCATAAGAAGGGGCGTATCCGCCCAAAATCGATTCAGGTTTTTCAGTGTAAGCCACCGGAGCCATACTAAGTCCGGCACTGTACCCATACCGGATCATATAGTCATTGAACAGATAATTCATCGTGCGAAACCCCTGACTTGCATCGGCTGATGAAGTAAGCAATACATCCACAGGCAGATACCCGATCAATCCGTCGGGAATGATGAGCAGGCGTTCCGGTTGATTGCCACTCTTTTTCTCAGAAAGTACAGGAGCAAGAATCAACTGATAAAGCTCAAATGCGAGGTGTGAATAGGCCTTAAAATAAGCTGAGCCCAGTGATTCATCCTCTGTCTGGCGATAGTCACTCAGGATCATCCGCAAAGAGTCAATCTTCGCTGCAAGGTTTACCTTATCAAAAGGAATGGATTGAGAGCGGATACCGCGAGCGTCAACTGAAAGGATAAAAAGAGCTGATTCGCCCCAGAAATACTGCACCATCTGTTCATTTCGGTCTGCCAGCCATTGCTGAAGACCCGAAATATTTCGCGGCGCCCGGAGGCTGCTCATCTCATACCCTCCCGGGTGGGAAATCTTTAACTGATAAACGACCGAATCAAGAGACAGACGCAACGCGTGAAGCCTTTCTTCCCAAAATTGAATTCCCGCCTTGTCTGGGTTCTCTGAAAATTGTTTTTCCTCAAAAATCTGCCTTTCGTATAATAAGCAAGCTGATTCAAGCTCATTTCTTTTTGCGACCAGTTCATGAGGGAAATGGCTGTTTTTCTGCGCTTCCAGTTCGGCCAGCATGGCTTTGAGCACCAGTGCCCGGCTGTTTTCAAAAAGGGCAAAAGCAGAGTCCAGCCAGGAGATATCACCTGTGGTATCATATAATTGAAAGGCAGCAGCAATTGCAGACTCATAGCGGAGGATGCTTTCCTCTTGAAGTTTGAAGCGGGAAGAATGGTATTCAAATCCCTCCCGGAGCACAGTCTGTACTCTTATGGCTTCCGAATAACGGGTAAAGGCGGTTTTCAGCAATTCGGGCCGCCGGGATTTATGGTAAGATTCCCAGGCGGTTGCGCCCAGACCCTCGAGTCCGCTCATCAATACATTATCTGCCACATACCGGGGATTGCCCAGTATTTCCGGGTTCAGATCGGGGACAATGGTTTTTACCACGTCGGAGAAATATTTTTCCGCTTCCTCATAGTTTTTTTCATCCAGCGCAAACTCGCCCAGCGACTGATAAATTTTGCCGGCTTCGCGGCGCGGAGTTTCTCCAAATGCCGCTTTCCCCAGGTCTATTGCGTCATGGAAATGTTTCAGGGCATCCGTTCTTTTCCCCAGTTTTTCATATATAGCACCCAATATACCTTCCGCCCCTTCGAGGTAGCGCGCATTGGGTTTTTCGGCTTTTTGGAGCAGCGATATCGCCTGCTGAGCAAGGGGAAGGGCTTCTGTGTTTTGGTTTATCAGGTGAAGTGCTTCCGCTTTATTGAGAAGAAGAAGCCCCTGCGTATTGGTATCGGTTCCTTTTATACTGAGTCCGCGGGAATAAAGGTCTATAGCTTTTTCAGTTTCTCCCTCAAAACGGTAAACCGTCCCCAGATCGCTGATGATCGCGGCAATTTTAGATGGATTGTCGTAATCTTCACAAAGATCAAGCGCAGATTCGAGGAGGATTCGGGCTTTTTCGTAGTCGCCAAACTGTGTATAAAGATTGGCAAGGGTTTTCATGATGGTAAACCCGTGCTGGCAGGTAAGGGTTGTATTTTTTCTAATCAGAGAGAATGCGTTTTCGTAGTCATTTTTGGCGGGATAATAGTCTTTTACCTGTTTGAGATAATACCCTCTGGTTGCATAGATGGTCGCCGTTTTGGTGTCTTCCGGCCACCAGATTTCGCTGATTGCGGTATCTATCCATGCAAATGTTTCGGCCTCTCTCTCTGACTGGAAAAGATCCCAGGTTATGTTGTCGAGGCATTTCCACCACTGAACCGGAAGGTCTGCGGCCTTAAAGTGAAGCGAGGCTTCACGGTAAAGCGCCACCTTACAGTCAGGATCAGTTTCATCCCCTGCCAGTCTGAAAATCCGATCTCCTTCCAGGCTGTCTTTTTGTGCCGGAGAATAAGCAAAAAGCCGCATTCCCATTCCTGCTGTCAGGATCAGGATAAGGGCAACCCGAAGGTTACCCTTTTTCACAAAGCGTTTCATGGTATATGGGTTTAAGTATTGGATTTCATCTTCAGAGATACTGCCCATACGCCCATGAGGAATGCCACAAGTGCAAGTATCAGCACCAGACACCAAAAGACGTAATTGGTTTTGCCTTTACAATCCACACATTGTACTACGGCAGGGTCAGTGTCAAGGCTATTGTTGCCAAAGATAATCGTAGCTTTGGTGTCGATATCAACACAATCTGTGGGTGTAGTGGATTTTACGGTAAATATGATTTTGCCTTCGGAGTTTTTCGGGTCAATGAGATTTTGCCCGATACCCATGAGTCCGGCATCCGTAAAGGTAAACCGCGCATAATGTTGTCCATTGTCCAGAATATCTTTTTCGATTTTAAGATTGGGGGTTCCCGGGTCGCTGTTGGGGGAAATCATTTCTCTTTTCAGGAGAACCACTTCGGGGTGGAAAGTTTGCCGGTCAAGCTCGTCGGGGTATTTAAACAATATGGTTACATTATCTTCGGCAGCATCCCCGAGGTTTTGAAAATTGATGGTATAAGTAAGAGTTGTCGGGTCGGCGCCATTCAGGATGGTTTCAGGGAAAACAACCAGTCCATTGGGGTCGCGGCTGGAAACCACTTCTGTAGAGTAAAGCCGGGAGGCCCATAAGTCTGTTTCCGGATCAAAATTGCTGCCCAGGTTACCGGCAGGATCCTGACGGGCGGTTACCATCCCCAGAAAATAGAGGTAACTCTCCGATTCGGCCTCGGCCTCCACCACAAAATCCACAAAAATCAGAAGCTCTCTTCCTTCAGGGCGGCTGGTGTAGTCCCATTTCAACCGGGCGTTGTAGCTGGTCCATTCATCGGGAATCATGGGATCAGTTGCCGGATTTACCAGCGACGGAGGCTCCGAACCAGTAACCGTTCCCAAAGGAGGTGAGACAAAATAGAGCGGATGCACACGGCCGAAAGCGCCATTGGAACGGGGATAAACCGGGGTGACATAATTGGAGTTATAATACAGGTAAACTTCGCCATCTTCTTCTCCAACAGTTTTTCCGATATGCGTCAGGAAATCGTTGACAGCTACGACCATCTGAATCGTATCTCCGATCTTTACACCGGTATCCCAACTGGTGAATATGCGCATTTCAGCAGAATCGGGCAGATAGGTAGTGGCAGGAGGTGCCGCGCCGTTGTTCTGAGAAGAAACATTAATAACCTTTCGCATCATCACCGGTTTATCGTCATCACTGTAAACGGGTGTAACTGAGACTTTTACCTCCGGATGAAATTCGACAGTACCCCGCACATAGTTGTGGGTAATGTCCACATTCGCCCAGTTGTTGGTTGCATCTGACTTGCGGGTATCGTACGTCCCGTCTCCCCACTCGATAAAAACATAATAAAAGGGCGGGTTTTCAAAATACTGATCGAGATGTTGGAAGTTGGTGATTCTGACCCGGGCGCTGTTGGTTCCCTGTGAGATAGTCACATTTCCGCCTGCGCCCAGAGCCGAAGCAGAAAAAAGGGAAAGTAATACGGAGAAAATAAAGAAGATTTTTCTCATGACACAGAAATTAGGAAAAATGGGTACGGAAAATATACGTTTTATAACCTGAAAAAATTTGGAATATTATACTTATCTCAAAATTGAATCGTTGGAAATAAAAATCGAACGAACACACACCACAGACAGATTTTGCGTTTCCATTTGCCCTGCTGTTGCTTTTTCTGCATTTGACGGTTCAGGACTATATACCTGACTATCAATGGTAAATTTTTGTGATGCAAACTTTAATTCGCAAGTTTGTAATGTCAGACGTTTCTGATTAAATTACCAATAATGAAGTTCACAGACAAGGAGATCATCGAGGCAATACTGGCCGGTGGTGCCAAAAGGGAACGGGTAGTCAACTATCTTTTTGATAAGGCACTGTTTGACATGACCCACAAGATTCAGGCAAAACTTCACCTCAATGAGGAGGAGATACAGGATGCCTATACTGATTCTGTGGTCAAACTGGTAGAACAGATTATCAAAGGCAATTTTCGCGGGGAAAGCAAAATCTCCACCTATTTTTTCCGAATCTTGTACAACAAATCCGTGGACAAACTGCGCCAGCGGCCTTCCTACAACGGTACAATCAAACACCTGCCGGTAGAGGATATTGCCCACCATTCAGACCCATCCAAAAATATTCTTGATCTGCTTGAAGTCGATGAAAGCCGCCGCTCTGTGCGCGGATTCCTTCACCAGATCGGAACCACCTGCCAGCAGATTCTGCTGGATTTTTACAATGGATATACAATGGAAGAAATCGCCGCACGCACCGGCCTGAAAAATGCCGAAAGCGCAACCAGTCAGAAATACAAATGTTTTAAAAAGCTGAAGGAAATTATGGAAGAAGCCGGGGTAAACCCCTGACACAAATGCTTTTTAGTTTTTGGGAGTTGAGGTCAGACAGAAATATACGTCACATGAAACTGATTCTACGAAAGCCGATTTTTACGTTCAGTCGATCTACTCCCTATTAAAAATGATTTTATGAATCCGGAACAAGAAACTTATACCCTGATCGAAAGGTACCTTAGTAAAAAACTTTCACCGGGAGAAATGGCAGATTTTGAAGCAAGGTGCAAAACCGATCAGGCCTTTGCCAATGAAGTCATTCTCCATACCCTGGCCAGAGAGGAAATCCACGCTGCTTCCATGGAAAAGCTGAAAGCCGATTTACAATCGCGTTTTCAGGAATCGAAAAAAGCCAGGATCATCGATATACGCCGCACGCGTATTCAGTGGATCGTTTCGGCAGCGGCAGCGATCGCACTGTTTGTGCTGGCAATAAAGTATATACCCGGGATGTTTGCGCCCGCTTATTCTCCGGATGCCCTTTACGCCATGAATTTTTCCATCCCGGAGCTTCACGACGACAGTGTAAGAGGACCTAATAAAGGTGGTGATACGGCGGGAAGTGTCAGTAATGCTATCTGGGCGCAGGCCATTCAGGCCGTCAGCCAGGGAAAAGCGGGTGAAGCCGTAGAACTATATACCCAGCTTATGCAGGACTCCGCCCTTATGCAGCGCGCACCCAGTGCGCTCAATTATCAGATGGGCATTGCGCTTATGTTAAGCGACCGCCACGAAGAGGCCATACCCTATTTTGACCAGGTGAAATCTTTTGACCAGAAGCCCATGGCTGACTGGTACAAGGCACTCGCCTACTTGAAAATCAACCGGCTCGATGAGGCGCGTACCCTATTGCAATCGCTCTCCGCAGATCAGGAGCAGCCCGCCGAGCGCCGCAATCAGGCAGCGGAAATTCTGAGAAAGATTGAGAAGATTCGGGAGTAGTAGAAGATTGAAATATTTATGCAAAGTGGAAATAAAGTGATTTACGAAAAACAGGGGAGAGTAAAATATCCATCTGCTTAGGCAGACACGAATATGGGTAGAATAAATCCTTCTATTTCGCAAACCATTTTTTGACCAGTATATCTCAGAAATGCTGTAGTTTGAAAAACCCTGGTAGTTTACTATTCTGAGTCAAAACCAATAATGAATTCAGCTTCTTTAGGGTCATAAGGACTATTATTGATTTTTGATGTTACTGCGAATGCTTCCTCTTCTGTCCAGTTTCGCACCATATATCGTCTGATATTTTGGGAATTAAAATAGTCAGTAATTATTTTAAAGGCTCTATTCCTAATGGTGTCTGTCTGTGAAGAAATATTAGCAGTCACCATCTTTCCATTAACTATCGTGTCAGGTATAGTAGTTTGAAGAAATAAAGAAAGCGCTTCAATTTTAATTTCAACCAGGCTGTCTGCCGAGAGAAAAAGTCTTGGCGGTTTAGAAAAATCTATCCCTGTCCCACAAGTGTAATAAATGTATTTGTTGTGAAAAAACACCGATGAGGTGTCTACCAGAATAAAATTATATCTATGATAAAACCCAGGAGAGGGAGGCGGGAGGGGGGTAATTTTATCATGAATCATTTTTTCCGGATGTTCAATGACAAAATAAAACGAGTCTTTATTGTTAGTTTTTGTTGAACAACTAACCGAAACGATCATTCCCAATAGGATCAACCGATTGCCATTCCTCAAAATATTATTAACAACAAGTAAGACAATAATCTTAATGTCAAAACATATGATTAATGACAATAAATCTGCTTGTGCTTTTGCCATCATTATCACCTTGTTATTTACATAATTAACCCGGAAACTTATACAACCAACAGATTGATTTGTGAACCAAATACGAAAGAAATAACCACGAATTCCTCCAATAAGATATTCGACACAAATAAGGATCGGATACAATCACGTTTTCCACAAACCACCATTCGATCAGTAGCGTTTTCCAGAGGCAGACTCAGCCGGTATTGGGTGTTTATTTCTCACTCCGGTCTGTACCATTGATATTTCCACTCTCTTCATCAGTATTTTTGGATATTAGAACCATAACCTGAAAAGCCAATATTAGCCAGTAAACAGGGAAGAGGGAGAACGTGTACGCCAATTCAAAATTATCCATTGCCGGCCCGTTTATTGCGACATTTCTACTAACTTCTCTACTACTTGACATTAGCGGCAATACAATCCCAAGCATTAAAAAAAGAGAGCCATTTACCAGGCAAGAGGACTTCAGTTTTTTCCAAAAAACAATGTTTACAACTACAAGTATGACAAAAATCGTAATGTCAACGCTGTCGATTAATGCCAATATATCTGTTAGTGCTCTTTCCATTAGTACCAGCTTGTAATCAGTTTTTAATTTACAAATTATCCCGGAAAGTTATCCCTGGTTGCTCCCTGATTTTTCGGGGTTTCATACGAGCTTAGGCAAAACATCACTCCCGTTTAGTTTTTGTTTCACGCAGTATTGTTTATTTTCACAAAAAATCAATCCCCTATGCGTTTTACATTTACTTTCCTCCTGATTGCTTCGCTTTTTCTGGCTGCATGCACTTCTACCTCTACCAGCCAGTCCGATACAAATACCGTTGCCGGCAATCCGCCTGCTGAAGGATTTGATGCCGCTGGTTCTGACCCTCAGGCCATCGCCCTCGCCGACTCTGTCATGCAGGCACTGGGGGGCCGCGCCGCATGGGATGCCACCCGTTACATAAAGTGGGACTTTTTTGGCAACCGCACCTCACCTGGGACAAATACGACAACCGGGTGAGAATCGAAATTCCCCGTGACAGTATGGTCATATTGGTCAATACCAATGACGTAACTGGCAAGGTATTTCAGGGCAGTACAGAGATGACCCATCCCGACTCGCTCGCCAAATTTCTCGACAGAGGCCGCCGTATATGGATCAATGACAGTTACTGGCTGGTTATGCCTTATAAGTTGAAAGATTCAGGGGTTACACTGACTTATGCAGGAGCAGACACTACCCAGGCCGGAGCTGCCGCCGACAAGCTGGAGCTTAGATTTAAGGAAGTAGGCGTTACTCCACAAAACAAATACAATGTCTGGGTGGACAAAACCAGCCATCTGGTAACCCAATGGGCTTACTACGCCAACGCCGACGATCCGGAGCCGCGGTTTGTCAACCCTTGGGAGGATTATCGGACCTATGGGAAAATCCTGCTTTCCGGTGGCCGGGGCGGGAGATCGCTGGAGAATATTGCTGTATTTGATTCTTTACCGGAGGCAGTATTTTCGGAGCGGTAGGGAAAAGCTGCCATCAGGCAGCCAGCAGTTTCAGCAGTTCCACAAGGCCGATTGCCTCGGTATCGTTTCCCAGAGGGAATCGGTCTTTTCCGGCATAAACGACAAATTTTCTGGTGGCCGCTATATCTTCACAAGCACGGTAAAAACCGGGAGGAGCTTTTGGTGCAGTTGTGCGCTTGATTTCTATTGCCCACACTTCTTTTGTGCCTCTCTCCAGAATCAGATCAATTTCCGTTTGTTCTGCTCTTCGGTAATAACTGGCCTGCCAGGTATCCGCAAGGTTTCCAAGAATATTTTCAATGACAAATCCTTCCCATGAATGCCCCAGAACAGGATGGCCCATTAAGTCGTTATATTCTGCAATTGAAAGTAGTCTGTGCAGCAGCCCACTATCGCGTATATATATTTTGGGAGATTTGACAAGTCGTTTTTTCGTATTTCCGGCCCACGGCTGAAGCTGGCGGATCATATACAAATCAGTGAGAATATCGAGGTAGTTCCGGATTGTTGTATGTGATACTTCGAGGCTTTTACCCAGAGAAGACAGGTTGACCTGTTGCCCATGTAAATGGGAAAGCATTGTCCAGAAACGGCGCATTCGGGTTGATGAAACAGCTACACCCAATTGCGGTATATCGCGCTCAAGGTAAGACGAGATAAAATCAGAACGCCACCGCCAGCTCTCTTCATCGCTGGGAGCGAGATAACTTTGAGGAAAACCGCCCCTAAACCATAATTTTTCAGGAGAGAAAATCAGAGGATCCTGAGCTTCCATTTCCAATACCGAAAATGGCTTTAGCTCGAGGTAACGGATTCTGCCTGCGAGCGTTTCGGATGACTGTTGTAACAAATCCCGTGAGGCTGAACCCAGCAGCAAAAACTGTGCGTGAGATTCACCTGATCTTTTCCTTATGTCGATCAGCCCCCGCAGCACGCTGAAAAGATCAGGCCTGAGTTGAACCTCATCAATAATCAGCAGTTTATTTTCCATTGTCCGGAGATACGTTTCCGCATCCTCCAGTTTGACCCGGTCTGTATCCAGTTCAAGATCGAGATAGGATACTGGCTTGCGAATATGTTCTTCCGCGATTTCAAGGGCTAGCGTCGTTTTTCCGACCTGCCTTGGCCCGAGCAATGCGACTGCAGGCATATTCTGAAGCGCACCTACCAACTGTTCTGTTAAAATACGGTGAATCATCGTTTTCCCGAATTCGACTTTCGAATTACAGGAAATATAGCAAAAATATTGCAATCTGAAACCCAAACTTTCAAATTGCAAGATTTTACTTCTCTAACTCCCTACTTTTTGCTGAGTTTTTTTTCCCAGTCCGGGTATTTTTTCAGAAGAGTTGCGGGCTTTTCTGTGTACCAGGCGTAACCATTGCGGCGCTCATATCCGATTTCTGCCAGTGTATTTTTTTTGATTCCGTCCCGGTCGCAGAAATAGGGTTTTCCGGTTTCCAGGTCGTAAAACCTTCCCCACAAGGGTGAGGCATTCTGATCTTCTACGACAATCAGATTCCGCCGGCCTTCGCTGTCTGTTTCTCTTTCCAGTTTTATTCCCTCAATTTTGTGCTGCTCAAACCACGCTACCGCTCCCCTGACAGCGGCTATAACCTCTGGTGTGGGGTCTATACTCATCAACAGCAGGACGATACTCACCGACTCAGCGCCGCTGAAGGATTCGAGTTCATACTTGCGGGCTTTCGCAGGGGCGAATGTATTTTCATCGTGCTGAGCGCACCAGACGGTACGTTTTCCATCTACCACAATCTGAGTCTTCAGAATACAATTTATGCCCCGGTCAAATGCTTCTTTTGCCTTTGCTTTTGTTTCGCTGTCAATTGCAAGGGCGGCATACGTTTCATTTTCTGAATATATATCTTTCAGCAGTCGCATGACATTCACCATGGCATCGTCATTGTAGGTAATATGGGCAGAGTAGGCATTGGTTTTACCCTGGCGGAAAGGAAAAAACTGCGGCCAGCCACCGTTTTCATATTGTGCTTCAAAAATATAGTTCAGCCCCTTTTCAAAGGCCTCCCGGTAGCGCTCATCCTGAATGTGGGCATACACTCTGGCAAGAAATTTCATCTCTGTGGTTGTCGCGCCATTATCGATGGTGGCACCGGGTTCGGATTTACTATTGAGAAATGCAGCCTTTTCTGCTTCGGAAAAACTGTGGTGTAAGGGTTCATTTTTCGCCCACCCGCCGGCATCTCTTTGGGAAAGAAGTACATTTTCTGCGACTCTTTTTGCGGCTTCGGATCCATACCATTCGGAATGCATTCCGGTAGCCACCTCGCGCCAGGACATGTTGAGGTAGGAGTCTCCGGGACCGCCCTCCTGGGCCTGGAGGGTAGAAAATGAGAGAAAAGCAATCAGGGAGGTAAGGAAAAGAGATTTCATGGGATGGGATTTAGGTGAAAACAACGGGATACAAATATAGACAGGAAAATTTTGAAAACGGTTCAGCTTAAAGCAGCCTCAGGGGGTTAACTTTTCGCCATCTTTTCGTATATTTAGACTATGAAATCATTGCCTGTTCCATTACCGGAGATTTTGGTCGGATAATAGATTTTATCCATTATCCAAGCCTTCGAAATCCCTACTTCATAAAGTCCGTAGAGGCTACGAAAATCCTGCTTTATGCAAAAAGACCCGAAGAAGTACCTGGCAAAGTTTATTTAACAGATTCTGAACAGACTCCACTTAGTAATCCTGTACCAGAATTTCAGTAGGAATTTTCAGGCTGGAATGCAGTTTGGTGAACAGACTCAACGGAAACGATTTGCGAAAATATCGCAGCAAAAAAAATTCGTGCTCATTCGCGTCATTCGTGGTTATTTTATATGTCCACTCATTGATGGAAACCCTGCATCCCCCTACTCCCCCAACAACCGCTCCGCAGCCTCCTTCCGGTAATGCCCCGGATAAGCCACCACAGCTTCGAGGGCTTTTTTAGCTTCTTCTTTCTGTCCGGCTCTGATATGGGTAAGGGCCTTATACCACAAGGCCTTTTGCCCGTAGGCGCTGCCGGGAGGTACCTGGTCGTAAGCTGCTTCTGTTTTTATGAGTTTAATATTCATTCTGGTAAGTGATTAAATTGTTGTGGGGTCAATTCCATCATATTCTTTGTGGAGTACCAACAAAACGAATCCAAACCATTCCATAATCATAACTTATCTTTACAATTAACCTGTAGTGGTTCCCCTTAATATTAAATATCACTCTATTACCCTGAATAAAACTCGCTGATGGGTATTCCCGCTTTATATCATTGGGTGTTTTCCAATCCGCTTTCAATGCTTCATTAAACCAGGCCTCTAATTGCGCCTGTGAATCAGCATGTTTTATCCAGAAATTTCGTAATGCCTTTTTTGCAATGACTCGCATCAACTGTTATTTGGTACGGCAATATAGGAAGATTGTTCCCAAAATGGTAACAATTTATACAAAAAGACCCGAAGAAGTACCTCAGCATTATTTTTCATATGGGCCGGATTTCCTGACTTGGGCAATGGCAGAAATCCATGCTGCAAACAGAATCGAATGGCTTTAGGCGTTGTGCCAGTCAGTCTTTTGAAGGCTGAATTTTCAGTGCTTCAGGGATAATCAGATGAATATAATTGCGTAGCTGACCATCTTTAAAGGCGGAAACCGACCATTCTGTCTTGACTTTCATACCATAAAGTTATGAAAATCAAATATGGTTTGCTAGTGGCAAGCCTGGCAAACTTTTTTCCGGAAACGCTATCTCCTTCTGCAACGGCTCTACGGATTCCTTTCTGAAATGCCCAGGGTGGTAATTTTCCTTTTTAATCCCTCATTTCGAAAACAACCGTTCCATTACTATCAATATAAAATGAAGAGCCATTCTTCCGACAGGAGGCAAGACCGTGAAAAAATGATGCAGGTTCCTCTAAGTCTTTGATCAGGTATTCCCCTCGGGTATTTACTATGTGATATAAATTACCCATTCTGACACAACACCATCCCTCCTCAAAAACCGGAGAGACGCCGTCAAACAAGGAATCAATCAGATATTCTCCATTTTTACCGATTAATCCCCATTTTCCATTCTTCATTACCCAGCAAACATTCGAATGGAAAAACCAGATATCATCAAATTGGGGCGAAATAGCCATGATACCCTGTTTGTCGATAAACCCCCATTTTTTGCCTGCCAAAACGCCAGCAAGGCCATCGAAAAAACTATTTGCACCAAGGTATTGAATTGGAATCCGGATTTTTCCGTCCATTCCAATATAACCAAACAAACCCTCTTCATTGGATACTACCGCCATTGAATCACCAAAACTGCTTCCATATAAGCCTGGTTCCAGTTTAATTACCACATTCCCAGTCCTGTCAATGTATCCATGTGAGTTTATTTCCTGTATATAGGCAAGTCCACATCGGAAATCTTCGCCATATTGAATTATATCTGGAAACAAGAAGTTTCCTAACGTATCAATATAATTATACCTCCCATTTATCCTTACAAGGGCAAAGCCAGTCGAAAAATAACTACCGTAATCAAAATCCATTCCGGTCAGCGCTGTTCCATTTTTATCAATAAAGCCATACCGGTCGTTTATCCCTACCAAAGCCTGTCCAGCATGGAAATCTGCGGCAAAGTCATATTGAAGTGCAATCACTATTTTCCCTGAAGTATCAATAAAACCCCATTTCCCGCCCATTTTCACCGCAGCCTTTCCTTCCGAAAAATTTTTACCGGCATCAAAAATATAATCTATATGCAAGTTCCCAGTGCTATCTATATATCCGGTTTTACCGGCAAAGCTTACCGGAAACAGGAATATTTCAGGTTCATTTTCTCCTGGTTTAGTTTTCGGAAAGGGAATCCCCAAACTTATCAGAAAAAGGCTGAGAAAGACGATTAGCTTCATGGTTTATTCTTCGATAGAATATGATTTAAAAGCCATTGATGTGTTATACTAATTGCAGTAGTCCAAATAAAACTCTTTAAGCCTAATCATTTTAGTTGAATCTTCTGAGGAAAACAACTCACAGAAGACATGGGGGTTTTTCCCTATAGCAAAATCCACATCTTCAAAATAACTTTCAGCATATTCACCATCTACAAATGCTGAAAGTTTTAAGTATTTCGGGAAAAAATTCATTATTAATTCCACTGCTCCCTTTCCGATAGCTTTATTTAAAGCTGCAAAAGCTTTTTGTGTAGAAGAATCCGGATCAGTATAGGAATAAAAAAATAAATATTCATCTTCCGTTTGTGGTATGCAGGCTTCAATATCCTCGTCACTGGATTTTTGATTGACCGTGAATTCCTTTATAACTTTTGCAAGAATGAAAGAATAGTTGGATTCTTTCATTTCATGTCCAGCTTTAATAAGAGTTCTATCTTGTATCTTTTCCTCTGTTGATACCTCTTGTTTTTGACCATTTTTTCAGAACTAGCACAAGCGAAAAAGCCAAATAAAAAGCTTAAAAGAAAATCTGAAGAGAATACACCAAGATTTTCATAAATATGATCCTTTAGGGAATATTTTTTGACTGATATTGAAAATACGTTTTATCCGCAACCGCCTATCCCCCTACTCCCCCAACAACTCGCTCCGCAGCCTCCTTCCGGTAGTGTCCAGGATAAGCCACCACAGCTTCGAGGGCTTTTTTAGCTTCTTCTTTCTGTCCGGCTCTGATATGGGTCAGAGCCTTATACCACAAGGCCTTTTGTCCGTAGGCGCTGCCGGGAGGCACTGGTCGTAAGCTGCGATGGCGGCGTCAACATGGCGGCTGGCATCAGTGCCTCCGGCCAGCAAGGTATGGCTCAGTCCGAGGTAAAGGTTTACCTGGGCAATTCCCGGTCAGCTGACTGTCGGCAAGGGCGGCCTCAAACAGGGGAATGGCTGCTTCGTAATTACGGCTGTTAAATGCCTCCGCAGCGGCTTCGAGTATGGCCGGAGTTTCTGCTTCCCTGACCGGTATCCGGTGAAGGGATCAATCTCGCCGATATTTTCGGCGAACAGTTCCTCTGACGATGCCCCTGGCCTGAACAGCCAGACAAGGCCAAACAACAATACAACTACCGCTGCGGCCACACTATACCATATCGCCGAAGGAAAACGGCGGACAACCGAATCACTGGTTTCTGATTCTCTATACAGGTTTTTTGAGTTCTGCGCTGCGCTGGCTTCGGGCATAACTGCGGGCCGCGTATTCGGCCCGAGTATGGGCCTTTACCTCGCAGGCAAATGCGGGGTCAGTCTCGCACCTTCGCTCAAAAGCCTGCATTTCCTCCTCACTCATACGATTGTTGAGGTAGGTTTCGATCAGGGTAAATATATCCTCACCAGCCATAATTTTGGGTTAAGCAACGTAACATTAATCTTCAAATTCCTCCACTCCTGTCATCATTTCCTTCAGTTTTGCCAGGCATTTGTGCCGCTGGCTGGAAGCACTATGTGGCGTACTGAAGTCCATTTTCTCCGCAATCTCCGCCGGGCTATACCCCCACGCCGACAGCATCAGCAAATCTTTGCACCGCTGCCCCAGTTGTTCCATAAACTGACTTACCCGCTCCAGTCTCTCCTCTCCCATGAGTTTTTTCAGAAAGTCGCGGGACGGGTCAGGCAATTCGGGAAACTCCTCTGCCCAGTCTGTAGGTATGGTCGTATTTTTTCGGTGTTGATCAACACATTTATTGCGAAAAATCCGGGAAAGATAGGTTTTGAGACTGGCTTCTCCCCTAAAACGCCCGGAGACGATATGATCCACCACAGCCAGAAATGCCTCTGTGTAAGCATCCAGGGCATCGTCTTCGGTAATCCTGTATTTACGGGGACGGAGGCGAACCATTTCTTTGTTGCGTAGAAAAAAAAGGTTCTCATACCGCTGACGCGTTACCCCTCCGGCGCGAATGCCCGCCATGATTTCCTGATCAGTAGCTGAGTCTTTTTTTCCAAACATGGTAAACAAAAATAGAGAAAATTCTGGTTTAAGGTGATTTTCCGGTGATCGTCGGGAAGTCAATCCGACTGAGTCGGTATGAAAGATTCCAGATTCCGCGTTACACCACTCCTGGCCCTGCTCTTCTGCCTGTTTTTCTTTCCGGGTAAATGGGCTGCTGTCCATGCTCAGAATATGGAGAATATCGGCACGGAAAAGCCTGTCAAGATTACCGGATCGCTTTCCCTGAGCGCCTACGGCTACCATACTACGAGGGAAATCCCCCGCTACGCGCCATTTACCTGGGCGATCACCGGCAATCCGGTGGTTTCGCTCTACGGTATCACTTTCCCCTTTTCGGCAATGGTAAGCGAGAAGGAACGTTATTTCCGCCAGCCTTTTAACCAGATCGGGGTAAGCCCTTACTACCGCTGGGCTACTTTTCACGCAGGTTACCGCAACGTAAGCTTCTCGCCATTTACCCTCAGCGGCCGCACTTTTCTCGGCGGCGGGGTCGAATTGGAACCTTCCATTTTCAGACTCGGTTTTGTCTATGGGCGGTTTCAGCGGAGGGTGGTGGCCGATACCACGCTGGCAGAGGCTGTGATCGAACCAGTTTACACCCGGAAAGGGTACGCGGCCAAACTGGGAGTCGGCAATCACCGCAACTTTGTGGATCTGGTATTTTTTAAAGGCTGGGATGAAAATCAGGAACTAATATCCGATCCCAGGCTGGGTACGCTACCGCTTCAGGAGAATGCGGTGGGCGGAATTACTTCCAAGCTCAGTTTTGGTAAATCTGTGTTTTTCGACCTGGACTTTGCCGTCAGTGCATTTACCCACAATACCAGATCTGATACGCTGGCACTGGAAGATTTTTTTATGAAACCCCTTGTACTGAAAGTTTACCAGCCACGGGTGTCCAGCAAATTTTCGACAGCAGGACAAGCAGGGCTTTCATTCCGTCTTGCCAAAACCTTCAATATGCGACTGAAATACAAGCGTATTGACCCTGATTTTCAGTCTATGGGCGCATGGTTTTTCCAGACGAATGTAGAAGATATTACCATTAGTCCCTCCTGGTCTATGTTCAAACACAAACTCAGATTTAACGCCTCCTATGGCATTCAGCGAAACAACCTTCAGGCAAGAGAACAGCAAAACCGGTTCCGGCAGATTGGCTCAGCTACCGTGGCCTTTTCTCCGAATGCTTATTTGTCAGGCTCCCTCTCCTACTCCAACTACCAGATTGAGGCGAGAAACCGGGAAGGGTTGGTGGTAAATGATTCATTTATGGTCACCCAGGTTTCGCACAATATCAATGCAAATGTAAATATCAACTTTGGCAAACGTCCCCACAGACACAACCTCAATTTCAACGCCTATTACCAGCTTTTCGACGATCAGAACCTGATTTTTGGTTACCTCAACGACAATGAGACCCGGGGAACAGGCGTCGTTTATTCATATTCCCACCAGAAAGCGGATTTCTCCATGAGCGGGAGCGGCACGTACTCCGACTTTTTTTCCCAACTAGCCAACACATCCCGATACGGCGGACAGCTAACCGCGACCAAAGGTTTTCTGGAGAAAAAACTCCGGATCAGGCTTGCCGCCGGCTATTACCTCAACCAGCGCGATAGCCGCAACGACGGAAACTCCACCTCTGCCAGTATCCGGCTCAGTATGAAGGTTACCAAAAAACAATCATTGGGCCTCAGCGCACAGTATATCAGCCGCAGCCCCATCGAATCCCGTTACCTGCCCTATTCTGAAACCAGAGGAAACATCTTTTACACTGCAAATTTTTAGTCTGTAACGCCCGAAGCCATGCAAAATCAAAGAAATACCTTACAGCAGCCCGATTCCCTTAAACACAAAGGGCACAGGGAAGGTACAAAGTCCACAAGTTGCTTTAGCAAACTGGTAGTTTTTTCATTTTTTTCAGTTCTGTTTTATGGCACAGCATTCGGGCAGTATCCCGTCGCCATTAATGTCGCATTTACGCCGCCGGTTCCTGTAAATGTGGCGGATTTGTATGAAAGGGAAGATTTGTTTCTGGTAACGGCAATCAACAGCGGCACAGAACCGATATGGGTGCAGTACCACGTCAAACTGACCAATCTCGACCAGGGGTTTTCGATTGAGTCTGATATTTTCAGCGTCAATCAGCCCTGCATGGAATTGCAGCCGGGGGTAACGCCACTTAACACAAAAGAGCTGGGTAATTTTTTCGAACCCAATGCGGCAAACTCGATGATATTCACGGGCATTACCTACGAAGAACTGCAGCGAGATCCCTCGCTGCGGGATGGCACATATGAATTTTGCGTGCAGGCGATTGATTGTTTCAACGAATCAAATCCCCTTTCGCCGCCATTTCCTTCCGGCTGTGCGGTGTTTACGGTGCAGACGCCCGACGCGCCCGTGGTCGGGCTTCCCTGCGGCGTTGTTATTACCCCAAATTCCAATGTCCTTTCTGTCAACTGGACCTTCATTCGCCCTCCGGGCTTTACCGATGATATATACTATAGTGTCAGGATCGTTCCCCTCGAACCGGGAAACCGCGCCCCACAGGACGCGATTGAGTCTGCGACTTATCCCTTATTCTTCGAACAGGAAGTCGTCAATGCCCAGGCAATGACCATTTCCATACCCGAAGACATCGAACTGAAAGAAGCCACGACCTATGCGGTGCGCGTACGCGCCTATGACCTGCTGAACCAGCTTCGGGTAAAAAATAATGGCTACAGCGAAGTATGCACTTTTGTGTACAACAACAGCAGTGCGGTGGGGTCATTTATCCAGGCTTTCCCTATGTTTCCCTACGACCGGGATGTGGTTCCTTTCAATTTTTTTCCTATCGTAGTTCAGTGGGCGCCCTATGACGACGATTTTGACCACTACCACAGCCACTTGCAGCTTTTCAGTATTGAGGATGGATTTGAGGACGAATACATAGCCGACAACCGCTGGCCCTGGGGACCGATGGAGTCGCAGCGACGGATTTTGTGCGATCAGCGCAGCGTCAACCAGATTCAGGCGCAGACCATGCCTGCCTACAAAAATCAGGCGAGAAACCCCATCACATTTGAAAGGGGCAAACACTATTACTGGACTGCGGAAGTAGAATTGCGAAGAAAGGGAGATGCCTTTTCTACCTTTATTCAGCAACAGCAGTTTGAGATCGGGATGAAGGAACCGAATCTTATCAGTCCCCTTTATGGCGAAGAGGTTCGCCCCGCAGATCTTATATTTCATTTTGATACCGGAGATCCCGCCGAAAAACTTATTCCCGACCATGTGGACATACGGCAGCGACAGGGCGGCGACTGCGAACAGGCAGACTGGTTTAACGGGTATGTACATGAGCGATGGATACTGGAAGTAAGTAAATCGCCGGGGTTTGATTCGGTAGAATGGATGACTCAGGGAACCATTGGCGGACCCAACAGCCGCCTGCATCTTGACTTTGTGGTTCAGGACTCCATCGCCGTTGCCGATTCGATCTACCGGCAAATCTCCCGCAACTGGGCAGCTTCGGATACAGGCACTTTTTACTGGCGGGTAAAATGGGCAAAATTCCCCGAATTAAACGACACGACTTCCTACAGGAGAAGTGCGGTAAATATGTTTATTCTCCGCGAAGTTTTTGACGCGCCACAGATCGCTTCCTCACCGGCTCCGGAAGATACCACCTGCCGTTCGACCTGTGAGGCATTTGCGCCAACCTCCACCGAGCCTACCTTTGACGATCCTACGGGCCGGACACTTCAGGTAGGATTGTTTCAGTTGCAGGTACAGTCGGTCTCCGGTACCAGTGGAAGCAGATTTACCGGGCAGGGAGTGATTGCTGTGCCCTTTCTCAACGAAATACGGGTAAGGGTGCGGTTTCGCGATCTTCAGTACAACGGGACAAACAAAGTATTTGCCGGGGATATACGGGCCGTTCAGGACAACGGCACTCGTTTACGGTGGACAGCATCGGGCCGGGGTCGTCAAAACTTGCCGCAATGGCTCCCGGTGCAGCGCGGGCGCTCAACCAGTACCTTTCCGAAGGAAACCGGGTAGTAAGCGCTTTTTCGGGAAATACAGAAACACCGCTGCCCATAGGTATTGACAGGGAAATCGGGGGGCGAAATTATATTCTGGCCATTACCGATATGGTATTTACACCTACGGGCGCAACACTTTCTGCTATGGCCAATCTGGAGTTACCCGCTATTGGTGATTATATTATCTCACTGGGGGCTACGGATATATGTTTTAGTCCCAATGGCCTCGGAGCAGTAGGAAACCTGAATCTGGCAAGAGAATTTACCGTACCGCTGGAAGGCGGAGTCGAAATTGTCCTCAACGGAGTCGATAGCGGAGCCGGAAAAGTCATTAGCAGTGTGGGATGGAACTGCGAAGGCCTGACTTGCCTTAATCTTTCAGGCCATGTCAATTTTCCCCGATCCATGATGGTGCCCGACAACCCCGACGGCACGCCCGGCCAGGGAAACGTGCAGGGACAGTTTTCGGTTCAGTCCTGCGACGGACTCAGCGATTTTCTCGCCCAGATCAGTATCAGTGATTTCCAGATTCCGGGAGCCGAAGGCTGGAGTTTTGCCATATCCCGAGCATGGATGGATATGTCTGATACCCGCAACCCATCCAATATATCTTTCCCGGCAACCTACGCCGATACTTCTGTCTTCAACCCGAGGTACGCCAATACATGGACAGGATTTTATCTCGAAACGCTCTCAGTGCGCACGCCGCAGGAATTTTCCACCAGCCAGCGGTCATTCTTTGGCGTGCGAAATCTCCTCATCGACCGCACAGGCGTGAGCGGCAGTCTGAGGGCAGAAAATATCATTTCTTATATGAACGGAGACGTCAAAGGCTGGGGATTTTCGCTGGATACCCTGCACATGACGCTGGTTTCGAGCAGTTTTACCTCAGCAGGGATGTCCGGAAAAATCGGTATGCCCATTATGCAGGCATCTGATTACCTCCGCTACAGCGCATTGCTCAGCAACCGCCCCCATTCAGGGCTGGCCTTTGATTTCAGGGTAAGTACTGAAGATACCGTCAACGTCGAAATGCTCATTGCGCAACTGAGTCTGGAACCCAACTCATATATCAACCTGTCCGTCTCTGCTGACAGCACCTACGCCGATGCCAACCTCAATGGCAGGCTGACCATTGCCGACAGATTTATTCCCACACCCGTGCGAAATGCCATTGCAAAGGTTCCCGCCATTCACATCCCACAACTCGCTTTTCAAAACTTCCGGCTGAATACCGAAACCGGCCTTGATGCTGACAGAGTGTATTTTTCACATGCCAGTCCGCAAAAAGAGCTTGCAGGATTTCCGCTTACCGTTGACTCCATCAAATTTACCGGTGGATTGGGAACGCCTACCCTGCTCATCAAACCCAAAATCGTCCTGGCAGGGGGGGAATCGGGATTTTCTGCGGCAGCCACTATTCTGATCCGATCCGAGCTCAACTGGCCGGGAGGAGGGAAAAAACTCTTCCGCCTGACCGGAGTTGATCTTTCGCGGGTGGAAATAGACATTACCGCCAGTGCCATGCGGCTTTCAGGATTCCTCGAATTTTATGATCAGGACCCCGTCTATGGCGACGGGATTGCAGGCGGACTGGACGTTACCCTGCCTATGGGCATACGGGCCAATCTCGCCACAAGGTTTGGCACTATTCACAGCAATCCTTCCGCTGTTTTCAACACCAGCGGGTATTACAGTTACTGGTATGTGGACGGAATGGTAGGCATTCCCGAACCAGGGCTGGTATTGTGGGCAGGCGTAGCTGTGTATGGATTTGGCGGAGGCGCTTACCACCATATGCAGATGAACCAGAACGGCCTGCCGGCGGCTTCCCGCACCCTCACCGGCGGATCAGCCAACAGCCAGTTGCCCCAGACATCGGGGGTTACCTATACCCCGGATTTTAACACCTTTCTCGGGCTTAAACTTACGGCAGTATTTGGCACTTCTCCCAAGTCAGACGCCCTCAACATGGACGTTACAGTTCAGGCAGAATTTAACCATTCGGGCGGGCTGAATATGATTCGCATCAGAGGAGATGCCTATGTCATGGCACCTGTTTACAACCGCGGAAATGCAAAAGTCTGGGGATCGGTGGATGTAGTTTATACCAAACCTGCTCAGGGCAATGATTTTGTGCACGGAGATATAGATGTTTTTATGAACTATGGTCGCCTCCACGGACGCCTGGCAAATAACCAAATGGTGGACGCTACTTTCCACGCGGAGTCGGGGCTTTGGTATTTTCACGCAGGAACACCTACTGCACGCGGCGGACTGAAAATTGACCTCGACCCCATACCTGCCGCTGCTGATATCAATGGCTATCTGATGATCGGGCACAACCTGCCATCCACCCTTCCGCCTCCACCCAATGAAATTTTGGCACTGCTCAATTCCGGCGGCCCGGGTCAGGGCGCAGCGGTATCCCGCACCTTTGTGGACAAACCCCGAACCAATATGCCGGTTTATACCAGCGGGCAGGGATTTGCCTTTGGTGCGGCACTCGACGTGGATCCGCCGAGGTTGTGGAACCTGATTTTTTACGCAGACCTGCGTGTGATGCTGGGATTTGACCTGAATGTCACCCACAACAATACGCGTATTTGCCAGGAGTCGGGGACAGCACCGGGGTCAGATGGATGGTATGCACAGGGCCAGGCGTATGCAGGTGTATGGGGCGATTTTGGCATCTATGTAAACGTGTTTTTCTTCGAGGGAGAAATCAGTTTTCTACGGGCAAATGCAGCATTATTACTGGCTGCCGGGCTTCCCAGCCCCGAATATTTTAAAGGTTATGCCCACCTGCAGTACAGCGTGCTGGGAGGTCTGGTCGAAGGAAATCACAACTTCCAGCTTACCCTGGGTGAGCCATGTACTGCAATATCTTCCAATCCGTTTGAAAGCATTTCCTTTATCGCCGATATGCAGCCGGAAGGCAATCCGGTCAGTGTTTTCTCACAACCTACGGTAAGCTTTCATATGCCGGTAGAACATGTGGTGGAAATACCGATAATGGACGAACACGGCAACTACGGTGCGCCGAGAAGATTCGAACCCTATATCCATGACTTTACGGTTGTAAATACAACCACGGGTGAGCGGAAAAGAGGTTTTCGCAGACTCAACAACGACGGAACTATTGCTTACCTCAACCTTCGCGACATGCTCGACGGCCATACCGCCTACACAGCCCGGATTGAGGTGCGCGCAAGAGAGCTTTTCCGCAACGGAACCAGTCAGCCTGTTCTTGACGGAAGACAGCCCTGGTCTGAAGTAAAAGAAATACAGTTTACTACCGGCGCTCAGCCCGATTCCATTCCCGAAGAAAATATTTCATTTACCTACCCTATTTCGAGGCAAAACTATTTCCTCAAAGGAGAGACGTTTCAGAATCAGGGATTTATCCGGCTCAACATCGGAATGCCCCAACTGTTTGCGCCTGTCATTGACGGTAAAAACTACACCTACGCAGCCCGTTTTACCCGACTGGATGAAAACGATGTAACACCCGTGGATATGCCTATTAACTATTCCGGCGGAAATTCCATCAATTTCAGCCTTCCTGCGCTGGACAATGAAGAAATCTATGCGATTCAGATTGTCAGAAAGCAGGTAGTCCCGGCATCCACGCAGACAAATATGGCTTCAGGGATCATGGCGAATATGCCTATGGCCGGAATTTCGCTCAATCACCAACTCAGTGCCTCGGGGATCAATAACCTGATGACCGTCAGCCCGCTGGTAAATACTTACGCAGGAGGGCAGCAGACCATTCATTCTCAGGCAAAACAACTTCCCGGCGCCATTGTCGATGAGTCGGAAAAACTGCTTTACAAACTCTATTTCCGCACCAGCCGCTACAATACCCTCAGCGACAAACTGAATCAGATGAATATCATTCTGGTGGGGTTTGCCTGGCATGGGTCGTGGGACGAGTTTGCCATTAATACAACCCTCACCGAGCCGTTTGAAACCTATGAACTTTTCGGGTACTACAAGGATGGAACCCGGCCCTCACACCGCTGGTTATGTTTACTGATCCGTTTTTCAGCTCTTCCCCCTATCACCAGTCGATTGATATTTACAATGTCCGGCGCGGACTTATACCCGCCAGCAATCTGGGCAGATTTAATGTGGCTCCGCTCAACTCACACGGACGGGGCACTCCGCCGAGGCTGAGTGTACATTACGATCAAAACACCTGGACAGAACCCCTGACCGACTGGCATCTGCATCATGCGCTCGGCAATCACAATACAGGAAGTCAGGGAAGTAACACTTATGCTTTTAACACACCTTTATTCACAACCACAACCAGTATATCAGCAACTGGCCCGTCATTCTCCACCTCCACTGCTTTTGCGGCGGGTAGCTCTCAGGGGAATAATACATCAAACACAGCCTCAATTGCCTTCAATCTCAATATGCAAACGCCCCGTTATGTGATTCAGGATTTCCATGAACTGCGCAACAACATTGCAGCGATCCGATCTATTCCCGGGAAATGGAGTTATGTGCAACAGTACTACAATTCTGCCTGGGTGGCAGCCAATCAGATGATGGGAAAAGTAGATGCACATTACCAGTTTTCGGGGCATCTGAACCAGAATTATACGCTCTCCATTAAATACATGCGTCCATCCAACGGAAACAGCACCCAGCGGGACGGAACCAATGTCAACAGAGAATTTCGCTACTAACTGAATCTATTATGCAAAAAATCCTATTCATATCACTGCTTACCGGTTTGTTTTTATCACTAAAAGCGCAGGATACAGACTCCCTGCACCAGTCCTCCCTGGCTGTAATAGGTAAAAGTTATGGCGATTCGATCGTTCTGCGCTGGGCGCCTGTGAGCGCCGGTCTGTGGGCCATTTCCAATCAGCAGGGTTATACCATCGAAAGACTGAGTTATATGCGTCCGGAAGACTTCGACCCGGAGTTGTACAGGAAGCTGACACCACAGCCGCTGAAACCCTGGCCACTGGAACAATGGGCTACCATAGGCAGACCCGAAAAAAACAATCCCATGGCCGCAGTTGCCGCCCAGTGTATCTATGGAAAAAACCTGAGCATAGGGAAAAAAGATGCTGGTTATTTTCAGCAGGCCGGAGAAATGGATAACCGATGGACGCTAACGCTGCTCGCCGCAGACATTTCGCCCGCTACGGCAGCCGCCGCCGGGCTCCGGTTTGCAGATCGCGATATTGATCCCATGCGCACGTATGTCTATCGGATTTACCCGGCGGTTTCGCCGGAGATTTACCCGAGAGATACCGCCTACATTGTGATTAATGCAGGAGAGAAAGCAGCGATTCCCCTACCCGTGATCGCAAGCGCGGTGGAGATGGAAAACCAGATCCATATCGAATGGTCGCGGGAGGAACACACGCCGTACTTTACCGCCTTTTATATTGAGCGGTCAGAGGATCGCGGAAAAACATACCGGAGGCTGACCGACCTGCCATTTGTGAGTCCGCCCTCACAGGACAGCGCACTGTACAGCCCCCATATGGTTTATTCCGATTCTATTGAGGAAAACTATCGCCCCTACTTTTACCGGATCGTGGGAATCACCCCGTTTGGCGAGCCGAGTGAGCCATCGGAGCCTATTATGGCGATGGGTCGCGACCGGACGCCACCTCCGGCGCCCCGCAACCTCAAAGCCACGTATTTGGGCGGCAGCCAGGTGAAAATCACCTGGGAAATGCCCGATGTCCCCGGTGACATGGAGGGGTTTTATGTCGGTCGCAGCGACAACGCCCTCAGCGGCTTCCAGCCGCTGCACACACAGGCGCTTTCCCCCTCGGTGCGGTTTTTTACAGATACAAATGCAGATCCTCTCAAAGCCAATTTTTACGTTGTGGCGAGCAAGGATACTGCGGGTAACGGACAGGTTTCGATGGCGGTTTACGGTATAATTGTGGACAGCCTTCCGCCCGCACAACCCCGGGGCCTTACTGGAAAAGTGGATTCCAGCGGGCGCGTTACCCTGCGATGGAATCTGGGTAAGGAAAAAGATATTATCGGGTACGAAGTGTTTTTTGCCAATGCAGAAGACCACGTTTTTGCCCGTATCACTGACAGCCCCTGGCGTGATACGGTGTATTACGATACGATTATGGTCAAAACCCTGACCGAACATGCATTTTACCGCATAGTGGCGGTAGATGCAAACTACAATTACTCCCCGTTTTCCGCCGTTCTCAAATTGAAACGACCAGACCAGATCCCTCCGACCCCACCGGTATTCAGCAATTACGAAGTGGGAAACGGGTTCATACGGGTAGAATGGATTCCCAGCAGCAGCGAAGACGTAGCCATGCATTTATTGTTCAGAAGAGAAACAGGCGGAGAATGGGAACAGATTGCCCTTTTCCCCGGAAAAAATATGCCCACCGCTTATACAGACAGCATGATCTCCCCCGGAACCCACTACGAATATTCCATCATGGCCATTGACGACGACGGGCTCAGTTCGGAGGAAGCCTATCCGCTTTTTCTCAAGGCCGTGGATTTTTCACTCAAACCCCCGGTGAAAGCGCTTCATGCCAACCTAAACAGCCGCGAAAAGCAGGTGGAAATCACCTGGCAGTATCCCTACTCAGGACAGTTCCGCTACACCGTTTACCGGGCAGTAAATGGAGGGAATTTTGTGAGTCTTGGAAACAACAAGTCTGAGATAAAAACTTTCACTGACAGGCAGATTCGCGCGGGTCATACCTATGAGTATGCAGTAAAGGTCATTTATGCGAATGGAAGTACTTCGGGCTTCAGTCCTCAGGTAAAACTGAAAGTAGAATAGGGAACAAAGTTGGCCGGATTGGAAAAAAACCGTAAGTTTTGGCATTCATCCGGGTGTCAAACAGCAAATTTTTGGTTACTACTTTCACCATCCTGATTGTCGTGTGTCTGGAATTGCTCCGGACATTTTTTCATTGCCAGGATATATACAGACTCGCGCGCAAGAAAGGAGAAAAGCCGCTGAAGTGGATCCTGGGAACCATCGCCATCTGGTGGACGATAGAGATTGCCGTGGTATGGATATGGCTGAATGTGCTTCATTACCGCTATTTTATTGTAGGTGTGGTGGTAGGGATTGCCCTGGCGCGGATGGTATATTATTTTTTCAAAAAATCGCTGGAAGAAAAAAATAATATTGAACTCGACGAAATGATTGAGAGCATCGGGAAAAAAGACCCGGAAGAGGAATAAGCGAACTTAATTAGTCCAAAATAATTTCATATGAATGAGCAGGAAAAAGCACAGTTTGTCATGGAAACACTGGACCGACTGTATCCGGAAACGCCCATTCCGCTGGAGCATGCAGACCCCTACACCCTGCTCGTGGCAGTATTGCTTTCTGCCCAATGCACCGATGCGCGGGTAAATCAGGTAACCCCTCACCTCTTTGCGAGGGCCGCAGACCCGTTTGCGATGGCTGAGGTTGAGGTAGAAGAAATCAGGGAAATCATCAAACCCTGTGGCCTTTCCCCGACCAAATCCAAAGCCATTTCCAACCTGTCAAGGATACTCGTCGAAAAATACGACGGCAAAGTTCCTGCAACATTTGAAGAACTGGAAACCCTGCCAGGTGTAGGACACAAAACCGCCTCGGTGGTCATGTCGCAGGCCTTTGGCGTACCTGCATTTCCGGTTGATACACACATTCACCGGCTCATGGACCGGTGGGCGCTCAGCAACGGAAAAAATGTAGAAAAGACAGAGGCAGATGCAAAAAGGCTTTTCCCCAGGGAAAGCTGGAACAAACTTCACCTTCAGATAATCTATTTCGGGAGGGAATATTGCCCGGCGCGGGGGCATGATCCACACCAATGTCCCATTTGCAGTGTGATCGGTAAGCCCGAACTATTTGAAGCAGGATAAACTTGCCCAAATTCTTACATGGTATGTGTTATGCTGGAAAGCCTCAATTTGCGAACAACTTAGATTACAGCCTCATACCGACGGTTTTTATATGGCAAAATGCCCGAAATATAACACCCTCCGGCATTTGCCGACCAAAGAGAATTTTGACAAATACGGGGAATCCTGCTTGTTTTATCTTCTGTAAAGAACGCTGATTTATTGGGGAACAATTGATTCTCACACAATCCAAACTTCAGAGTTCCGGGCGAATTGATCCGGGGTTCTGAAGTTTTTGTTTTACCCCCAAACAAACTACCTGCCTTAAAGTTCTTAACTTGCGATTCATAAGAAATCGTACCCTGTGTGTTTATGTGGTATTAATGATTAATTCTACACCAGAAAAAAATCCGGAAGAAATTCTTCTCTCCGACTATCATTACGAGCTTCCGGAAGAACGGATCGCTCAGCACCCGATTGCGCAGCGCGACCATTCGAAGTTGCTGGTATATAACAAAGGGAAAATCTCTCACAAGCAGTTTTATCAGATTCCGGAGGAGCTTTCACCCGGTACCCTGCTGGTATTTAATGATACAAAAGTGATCCGCGCCCGGTTGCTTTTTAACCGCAATACGGGAGCCCTGATTGAAATTTTCCTTCTCAATCCTCACACTCCGCATGAGGTAAATCAGGCCATGCAGGCGACAGGCGAATGTACCTGGTCGTGTATGATCGGGCGAAAAAAACGCTGGAAAGAAGGAGAAACACTGCTTTCTATTCTGAATATCGCGGAAAAAGAAGTTACCCTCAACGCCACACTGGCAGACAGAGAATCAAACCTTGTCCACTTTTCATGGCAGCCCGGAGAGATCGCGTTTGCAGACATCATTCGCTCGCTGGGTGAAATTCCCCTTCCGCCCTATATCCACAGAGATACTGACGACCAGGACAGCGAGCAGTATCAGACCGTATATGCCCGGCAGGAAGGCGCAGTAGCCGCGCCTACGGCAGGACTACATTTTACCGACACCGTGCTGAACAGCCTGAAATCCAAAGGAATTGACCAGACCTTTGTCACCCTTCATGTGAGCGCAGGCACATTTTTGCCGGTCAAACACGACCGTGTGGTGGAGCACGACATGCATACCGAGCAGATCATCGCAACCGAGTCGCTAGTAGAAAAACTGGCAGGGCACGCCGGGCCGGTGGTAGCAGTGGGCACGACCTCCATGCGCCTGCTCGAAAGCCTGTACTGGCTGGGGGTGCAGTTGCTCACTGCGGGCGAACCAGCACCCGGGAAACCCTTTTTTATACAAAAACTTGAGCCATACCGCGCAGAAAAAAAACTTCTGCCCGGGCGGCATAAGTCCTTTGAGGCAGTTTTGAGTTTTATGCGCCAACACGGGCTGAAGCAGTGGACAGGCGAAACACAAATTCTGATTCTCCCCGGTTATCCTTTTCAGGTTTGCGACGGACTGATGACCAATTTTCACATGCCGGGAACCACCCTGATTTTGCTGGTAGCAGCACTGGTAGGAGAAGACTGGCGGAAAATCTATGAAGAAGCGCTGGAAAAAGAATATCGTTTTCTCAGTTATGGCGACACCTCCCTGCTTTTCCCACGATTGACCAGTCAGAAGTAAGGCTGTTTTTCAGCGAAATCATTAACTTGTGCCACAGCTATTAATCCCAATAACATGCGTCTGAAGCAAATTACTACTTTCCTGTTTGTCGTTTTTCTTTCCCTTCGCGTGGTTGCCGGCGGAGGAATGTGGCTGCCACTTCTTCTGGAAGCAAATGAAGCCGAAATGCAGGCAATGGGCATGAAAATTACTGCTGAGGATATTTACAGCATCAACCATTCGAGCCTGAAAGATGCCATTGTAAGATTTGGCAGAGGCTGTACCGGTGAGCTCATCTCCGACCAGGGGCTGATTCTCACCAATCACCACTGCGGATTTGGGCAAATTCAAAAACACAGCACCCCCGAAAAGGACTATCTGAAAAACGGATATTGGGCCATGAACCGGGAGGAAGAACTGACCAATCCGGGCCTCACCGTTACCTTTATTGTCAGAATAGAAAACGTAACGGATAAAGTGCTGAAGGATATTCACCTTGCGGCGGATGAGGATAGCCGCAAAACCCTGATTTCTGAGCGAATCGCAGCCATATCTGCCGACGCGGTGAAAAATACCCATTACAAAACAGAGCTAAAACCCTTTTACTACGGAAATGAATACTACCTTTTTGTGATGGAAGAATTTTCGGACGTGAGGCTTGTGGGTGCACCCCCTTCTTCTATTGGCAATTTTGGCGGAGAAGCAGACAACTGGATGTGGCCGCGCCATGCTGCCGACTTTGCCCTGTTCAGAGTGTATTCCGGCCCTGACGGCAAACCGGCAGAGTATTCTCCTGAAAACATTCCATTAAAGCCGCGGCATTTTTTCCCGGTCTCCCTGAACGGCGTGGAAGAGGGCGATTTTACCATGGTTTACGGATTCCCGGGCAGTACGCAGCAGTATATTCCTTCCCATGCAGTAGAAATGGTGTTGAACGTTCAGGATCCGATTCGCATAGACCTGAGAGGAAGACGCCTTGAAGTACTCCATCGCGAAATGCGAAAAAGCGATGCCCTCCGCCTGAAATACGCAAATACTGAAAAAAATATCCGGAATGGTTATCAAAAATGGCAGGGTGAAATGAGAGGATTAACCCGAAGCAATACCCTGGAAAATAAGCGTTCACAGGAGCAGGAATTTACCCGTCGCATCAACGAAAACCCTATATGGAAAGAAAAGTATGGCAGCCTGCTTTCTGATTATGAAACATCTTATAAGGAATTTTCGCCCGTAATGGCACAGATTCAGTATTTTCAGGAAGGTGGTGATCAGATAGGGATCATGGAATTGCTGTGGGAAACGGCACAGGCCATGGGAGAAATTCAGGAAACAAGCAATGAAACCCGCAAGGAAGAAGAAATCGAAAAACTACGGCGATCTGGCCGGAAATTTTTCCGCGATTATGACCCCGAAGTTGACCGTGAAATCATGGGGCTGATACTCGAATCCTATCACAACTATTTCAACGCAGACGAAGCCCCCGCCCTGATTCCGGTCATCGCAGAGCGGTTTGGCGGAGATTTTCAGGCTTATGCTTCCTATGTTTTTGGCAACAGCAAATTTTCTTCTGAGCGCAGCTTTAATGAACTGCTCGCCAGTTTTGATGTAAAAACCATTCAGGACGATCCGGCTTTCGGGCTTATGTCCAGCCTCTATCAGAATTACTTCCGCTACGCACCACAGTACAATACCATAAACCAGAAAATCGAGCAACTCAACCGCGTCTATATGCAGGCGTTGCGTGAAGTATTTCCCGAACGATCCTTCTTCCCTGATGCCAACCTCACCCTTCGCGTCACATATGGAAAAGCCGAAGGCATGGTGCCCAACGACGGCATGAGCTACAAATATTACACAACGCTTGGGGGGGTGGTGGAAAAAGGAATTCCCGGCGATTTTGATTTCGACATTCCCCCCAGACTGGTAGAACTGTATAAAGCCCGTGATTTTGGGCGTTATGCACATAAAGACGGAGAACTTCGCGTATGTTTTATCGGCTCCAACCATACCTCCGGAGGAAACTCTGGCAGCCCGGTCATCAATGCTGAAGGGCATCTGATCGGGATCAATTTTGACAGAAACTGGGAAGGAACCATGAGCGATATCAACTACGATATCAATCAGTGCCGCAATATCAGCGTGGATATCAGATATGTGCTGTTTATTGTGGACAAATTTGCAGGGGCAGGGTATCTGGTCAATGAAATGAATCTGGTGGAAATGGCCAAAGATGAATAACCCCATTTACCATGAGACTACTCATTTTTCTCCCGGTCTGGATTGTCCACTTTTTTTCTGCCCCTGTGGCAGAAGATCCCAATCCGCTCCATCGTTTTACCGGAACCTGGAAAATGGTGGCGGGAAGCCTGATTTCCAATCCGGCGCCTGACGGTATTGACCCCAAATCCATCACCCTCGAAATCACCTGCACACAGGGCGCCGACGGATTGTCCATGATTTGCGAATATAAAGGAAATAAGACCTTTATCACTGACCAGGGGCGGATTCCTTTCCTTTCAGACGGGAGCGAACTGCTTGTCTATGAACCCGCGGGAAAAATCATTTACAAACTGGGTGTAACCAAAAACCATTCGAAAGTAATAGATCTTACCGGCTCTTTTGTGCATATAGGAAAAGGGACATTTGAGAGCGAAGACAAACTCATACTTACCGAATATATCGCCGGAGGACAGACACCTGCCGGGCAGCATATTTACATCTGGGAATCGGAAAACATCATCCATGAGTATTCGGTTTATTATGACGAAAATGGTGAAAAAGTAAGCGAATCGTCATGGACACTGGAAAAAACCCAACCCTGATTATGGATAACCCCAACACTACGCATCCGCGGCCACTGGCTACGGTGGGCGGACTGATATTCAATTCGCAGAATAAAATCCTTCTGGTACGTACCCACAAATGGTCTGATCTTCTTGGTACACCCGGAGGCAAAATGGAATACGCCGAAACCATGGAAGCCGCCTTTATCAGGGAAGCCAAAGAAGAAACCGGCCTGGATATTTTCGATCTTCAGTTTATCATGATTCAGGATGCCATTAACCATCCGCAGTTTTACCGGCCCAGCCATTTCCTCCTCATCAATTTTATTGCCCGTACCCATGAAACAAATGTCATTCTCAATGATGAAGCCTATGACTACCTTTGGGCCGATCTCGAAGAAAGCCTGAACCTTGACCTAAACCAGCCTACGCGGACGCTGGTAGAAGAAGTAATCCGCCTGCAAAAACAGTGATTTTATTATGACCAAAGTATCCATGATTACCATTGGCACCGAGCTACTGAAAGGCCGGATTGTCAATACCAACGCCTCAGATGCAGGCCTGCTCCTCCGCAACAACGGATATACCCTCGACCGTGTGATCGCCATTGCAGATACAAAAGAGGCCATAAGAGATACCATACTTTCCGAACTTTCTGCCAGCGATATTGTGTTGGTTTCTGGCGGACTGGGGCCGACCAAAGACGACATTACCAAACATACACTGGCAGAGATATTTGATAGTCGCCTGGTCGAACATAAACCCACGCTCGATTTTCTCGAAAACCGCTATGCCAGCCGTCAGCGCACCATGACCCGCCTTACCCGGCTCCAGGCTATGGTCCCCGAAGTATGCGAGGTAGTTCCCAATACACAGGGCACAGCACCGGGGATGATGTTTAATCAAAATGGAAAACTACTTTTCTCCATGCCGGGGGTTCCGTTTGAGATGCTCCATATGCTCGAATTTGGTGTCATCCCACTGATGAAAACCTATTTCCCCACCAAGGCATTTCTCCATCGCACCGTGCGAATCACCGGTGTTCCCGAATCTGTAGCTGCCGAACGGATGGAGGCCATCGAACCCGAAATCCCTCCCCATATTGAAATTGCCTATCTGCCCAGACACGACGGACTCTGGCTAGAACTGTTTACCCACGCAGCGGCATCTGATCGCAGCCAGGCAGAAACAGAACTGGACAAAAGCGCACGCCTGGTGAGTGATCTTTTTTCTCATGAAGTATATGCGCTGGGAGAAAAACCATTGCCTGCGGAAGTGGCAGATCTGTTCCACGCCAAAGACCTGACCCTTGCAGTGGCAGAAAGCCTTACAGGTGGTGCCATTGCCGCACAGATCGTCTCGGTATCAGGCGCATCAAAATTTTTCAGAGGATCAGTTACCGCCTACGCCACACCAGTAAAAATACAGGTGCTGACCATACCGGGAGACATGATCGAACGCCATGGCGTGGTATCAGAAGCCGTAGCCATTGCGATGGCCGAGGGTGTGCGCAAACTCATGGGGGCAGATGTGGGAATAGCAACTACAGGCTTTGCAGAGCCCGACGGAGAAAACAAACCCCACGCGTGGCTGGGGTATTCAGACCGGTTTGGCGTAGATGCAGCACATATCGAATTTATTTATAAACGAAACGTGAATATAGAAAGAGCGGCAGGGGACGCGCTAAAGTTATGTTTGAAAAATGTACGTACTCGCTTTGAGTAACGAATGATTTTTGAGTAGCTTTGAGATTTCATTTTTGGAACCGATAGCCGTTCCTCAATGATTTTAAAACTTACAGGAAGGTCAACCCTGAATAAGCATAAGAAATTATGGCAAAATTTGAACTTATCATGCCCAAAATGGGCGAAAGTATCATCGAGGCCACCATCCTCAACTGGGCAAAAAAAGTGGGGGATCAGATCGAACAGGAAGATACTATTCTGGAAATAGCTACCGATAAAGTTGATTCGGAAGTGCCTTCCCCGGTGGATGGCAAGCTGCTTGAGCAGCGATATAAGGAAGGAGATGTTGTACCCGTGGGAGAAGTTATTGCAATCATTGAAACAGAAAGCG
>JAWKNL010000016.1:0-135925 GCA_041391725.1 Bacteroidia bacterium | reverse complement strand
GTATTTCTTAAAAAAGTGCATTATTTTGGGAACATATTGGTCAAATAGCCCCATAAAATTAACAATCTATCATCACCACTCTGAATGAAAAAATACGTTCCCAAACCCAAAAGTGCTCAATCAAAAGTTCGCATCGCAAAAGTTCGGAGCAAAGACAACCTCCGGAAAAACCAGAGTGACGATCGCTCCCCGCATCTTCACGACTGGATGATCCGCGAAGACTGGGACTAGGTTTTTTTCGCCGGTGCCGCGCTATGGCGGGTTACAATGTTTTTGTAAAATACTCGAATGAAATTTCCAGGTGTTCTACCGTGATTTCATCGCCTGAAGTATTGGCTTTGGAAACAGACCACTTTATGGGAAAGGCATTCTTAATCAGCCAGGATGCCAGTGGCGTTCCTTTTTCATCCAGTAATGATATCTGAATATCCTTCAGAACTATTTTGCCATTTACAAAAGCATCTTCGCACCATTTGGTGATTTCCGAATTTTTGAGCAACCCCCGTTTTAAGGTAATGTTTTCATATACAACCCTTTGAGGCACAATATGTGCTATTGGGCTTCCACCTTCTTCGGGTAAAGGCGATATTACCGGCTTTTCCAGTCCCGATACTTCCATGAAGATCGCATCGTTTGTGTGACCGGAACCAGAGAGCTTCATCTCAAAATAGAAACTTGCGGGAGGGTACCATTCCATATCTTAACGATTCGTTATTGATGGAGACACAGCATGTCCTGTACACCCAATGAAGTATTATTTTACTGAAAAACAAAATTCCCCCCTCAATATACTTCCCTGTGCCAGCCAGAAAAAAATCCCCTATCTTTGCCCGGTCATGAATTCAACACCTACCATACTCATCAGCAACGACGACGGCATTCACGCGCCGGGGATTCTTAGCCTCGTTGAGGCAGCCCGCGAATTTGGCGATGTGGTCATCGTCGCGCCCGACAGCGCCCAAAGCGGCATGGGCCACGCTATCAGCGTGGGAAAACCGCTCCGCATGTATAAAGAAGAAATCGCCAATGGCATGACCGGCTACGCCGTCACAGGTACGCCCGCCGACTGTGTCAAAATCGCTACCGGCGTCCTTCTCGATACCCCGCCCGACCTGATCCTCTCCGGGATCAATCACGGTTCCAACTCCTCCGTCAGCAGCCTCTACTCCGGTACGCTCTCCGCTGCCCGCGAAGGGGCTATTCAGGGCATTCCCTCTATCGGGTTTTCGCTCTGCAATTACTCCCACGAGGCAGATATGACGGCTTCCCGCCAGGTGGTAAAACATATCCTTCAGGAAGCCTTCCGCCACAAACTCAATCCCGGCGCCCTCCTTAGTGTCAATATCCCCAATCGCTCCTTCGATCAGATACAGGGGTTCCGGATTACCCGTATGGCGATGGGCCGATGGGTCGAAGAGTTTGACCAGCGCATAGATCCCTACGGACAAAAATATTACTGGCTTACAGGAAAATATGCCCGTCAGGATGACCGCGAAGATACCGATGAAGCCGCACTCGAAGCCGGATATGTATCCATTACTCCCATGACCCACGACCTCACCGCATATAGCGAAATCAGCCGTATGCGCCAATGGTCGTTTGAATAAGCCTATGAAAATCTATTTTGTGGCCGGCGAAGACTCAGGCGATCTCCATACCCGAAACCTGATTCGCGAACTGAAAACCCGTTACCCCGGACTTCAGACTCGTGGTGTCGGCGGCGACAAAATGGCCGCAGAAGGAACCGAACTGGTGGCCCATATCCGCAATATCAATTTTATGGGTTTTGTTGAGGTTGTTCGCAATCTGCAAACCATCCGGAAATTGTTTCAGACCGTTCAGCATGATATCGTTTCATGGAAGCCTGACGTTGTGGTACTGGTGGATTACCCCGGGTTTAACCTCCGGCTGGCAAAGTTTGTCAAAGGTCTGGGACTCCCGATTTTTTACTACATATCTCCGCAGGTATGGGCGTGGAAAAAAGGCAGGGTAAAAACCATTCGCAGATATGTGGATCGAATGCTGGTGATCTTGCCTTTTGAGAAAGATTTTTACCAGAAAGAAGGAGTAGAGGTTGATTTTGTTGGCCATCCGCTGCTCGATGAGATTTTGGATAAACCGGGCGATAATTCCAGTCAAAAGGTAATTGCACTACTGCCCGGCAGTCGCCGCCAGGAGATCATCCGTATGCTGCCTGTCATGCTTCGTATGGTTCCACTGTTTCCGGAATACCAATTTGTCGTAGCAGGTGCGCCCAGTCAGCGTGAAGATTTTTACAGAGAAATCATGGGCGAATCTACTGCCCGGCTGGTGATGAATCAGACCTACGATGTGTTGAGGCAAGCTCATGCGGCGCTCGTTACCTCAGGGACAGCTACGCTGGAGACTGCCCTTTTGGCATACCTCAGGTCGTGTGTTACCAGGGTTCTGCGCTTTCCTACGCGATCGGAAAGCGGCTGGTAAAAGTGCGGTTTATCAGCCTCGTGAATCTTATCCTCGACCAGCGGCTGGTGTCGGAGTTGATTCAGGATGGCTTTACTCCGGCGCGGCTCGAAACGGAATTAACCCATATCCTCAGCGGGCATGACACCAGAAATAAAATACTGGAAGGTTACGAGACCCTGAGAAAAAAGCTGGGTGAAGGTGGCGCATCGGCTCGTGTGGCCGATATTATCCACAACCATTTATCCACCTGAAATGGAACACACTCCACATATCGTCGTACTTGGCGGAGGCCTGGCCGGGACTATGCTCGCAGCGCGGCTGTGTATGGAAGGGAAGGACGTGACATTAATTGACGACTTTCTCCCCGGCAGTGCCAGCAGCGTCGCAGCAGGGATGTTTAATGTAATCACAGGCCGTTTTGGCGCCAAAACCTGGATGGCCGAAACGCTGATGGCGTCGCTGAAGGATTTTCTCTCTGTTCCCGCCTTTCAGGTGTTGGAGCGGCATATCACCTGGCAGCATATTTACCGGCCCTTCCGCTCGGTGGAAGAATACAACAAATGGCAGTCGCGCCAGAGTGAAGACGGTTATGCTGAACTGATAAAGTTCTCCGAAAAACCTGTGCTGGAAGAACAGATCGAAAACCCTCACGGCGGTATTTATATCCTTCCCTGCGGCTGGATCGCCATCGGTGCGTTTCTGGAAGAGCTGAAGTGGATACTCATTCGCGATATGCGCATGCGGCTGGTGCGGGAGGTACTCGATTACCGGCAGATAGATTTACCGAAACGGCTGATAGTTTTGGCTGATGACCGGCTGGAATTTGACCGGATCGTATTTTGCGAAGGGGTAAGGGTAAAGGAAAATCCCTGGTTCGGGGGGTTACCTGTGATCCCCAACAAAGGTGAAATACTGACGATCAGGACAGATCTGGAACTTCCTTTTATCCTGTCAGGAAAAGCCTATATGATCCCTGTGGGCGAAAATCGTTTTGTAACAGGTTCGACCTATTTCAACGATTTTGACGACCACCAGCCGAGTGCGCGCGGGCTGGCCGAAATCAGGGACAAACTCAGCAGTACGCTGAAAATCCCTTATGAGGTGGAAGACCACCGCTCCGGACTTCGCCCCACGACGCCAGACCGGCGTCCGATTGTAGGTACGCACCCCGACTATTCATGGGTGCATGTATTTACAGGTTTTGGTACCAAAGGCGTGTTGCTGGCTCCGCATTTTTCGGCGTTGCTCGCGCGGGAGATGAATGGCGAAAAAAATGTACTGCCTGAGGCGGTAAGTCCTGCCAGATTTTGAATTTGTAAGGTTCCTTTTTATTAAGCTGCGGATTTTTTCGTATATTCAGCTAATATGAACATTTGGAAACTTTTTGGGTTAATAGTCTTATAAACAGGTAACTCAAACCGATTTCCCGGTCATAAACAAAACATTAACCAAACGAAACTCATGCGCAGGCTGGTCTCAGGGATGATAGTATTCTGCGGGTTTTTTACCTCCCTTTTTTCGCAGGCAGAAACACCGTTTGCCAATGCTCAGGACTGGAAAGTGATAAACTCCGCCAATTTTGATATATATTTTTCGGGCAATGACGAAGAAGGCGCGATCCGCACCGCGAAGTTTGCCGAAGTGGCGAGGTATGAAATCGGAGTCCTGTTTGACTTTAAGCCTACCGAGCGGTATTCGCTGATCTATTCGGGAAATGAAATGGTGCTGATGGCGTCAAATATTCGCCGCAGTGCCCGCAACCGCTACCCCGGTGTTTTTAATCTCCCCTCAAAATATGAAGTTGTGGTTCAGCCTGGTACAAGTAGTAACTGGTATGCTGAAACCAAAAGGGCCGTGTCGCTGCTGATTCTCGACGAATTTGCTTATGGACACAGACTGGGAAATACCCTTCAGGCCGAATTACTTTTTTACAGCGCACCGTGGTACCGGGAAGGATTGTCTGAGTTTGTTGCTTACGGATGGACTTATGAGGATGAAATGTGGATGAGCAGTATGGTAAACAATCAGGCTGATCTGCTCGACCTCGCCATGGAAGGCGAAGGGAATCAAAACCGGGTCGCGCGAAAATCCATCTGGCATTTTATCACACATGAATACGGCGAACAAAAAATCTCCGAAATCCTGTACCTTGTCAATATTTCCCACTCCATTGAATCGGGCGTAATCGCTGTTTTGGGTGTAACCCTCGAAACCCTCACCGCGAGGTGGCGGGAATATATCATCGCCCGTTTTTCGGAGCAGATCAAAAACCGGACAGAAATCAATCAGATTAGCAGCGCTGGTTATATACCCTTAAAAAAGGGGCAGGAAATCTCAGGCTTTGCCTACAATATTCAGCAGAATATCACCGCAGTCTGGCTATATCACAACGGGGCAAATTCTCTTTTTCTTTATAATCACGAATCCGATCAGTTTAGCGATACCGGTGTGAGGTCGGGTTTTCAGACCAATGAATCCCGGTTTTACCGCTTTTCTATTCCCATCTCGTGGAATTTTGCCGGCGACCAGCTTGCCACCGTAGTGTTTCATTCAGGGAAATACCAGATCGCATATTACGAACCCCAGACAAAATCGACGAGCTATGGCAAGATTCCCGCAGCGATCAATAAGATATCTCAGATCGCCTGGTCTCACGAAGGTAATTCCCTGGCTGTATCCGCTTTTCACCAGGGGCAGTCCGATATTTTTACCCTGAGGGTAGGAAGCAGCGATTTTAACCCGGTTACAAATGATGTCTTTGATGATGTGGACCCGGCCTGGAGTTTTGATGATCAGTCTCTATTCTTCAGTTCCAATCGCACGATCCTGGAGGAAGACCCTGACAGGGAATATTTCCGCAAAAAATTTGACCTCTATAGTTATACCCGATCTGACAGCGGGCAAATCACAGAAGCGCTCACCCGCACCCCCGAAATTGACGAAAGAACACCCAATCCTACCAGCAGTTATGAGATTGTATATATTCACGATGAAAACGGAATCTACAATCTCAGCCAGATCAATATTTTCCAGAAGACTACGACCCCTTTCAGTAATCTGGCTTATGGTATAGGTCAGATGCAGGCAACGGAAAAGATGATCGCAATATCTTCTCCGGGATTCGGGAAAATGCAGTTATACCTGATCCCCTCTCATGCATTTACAGCCATTCGCCTTCCGGAGCCTACCCTTCTCAGGCTTGAATACGCAGCCATTTACCAGGAAGAAATCACAAAAGCCAAAAATAAAAAAGCACGCGCAGAGAAGCAGGCCGCCAAAACCGAAACACAACCCGACTCTGCGGCTCTGTTGAAAGAGGTGCTCGAACTTCAGGAAAAGGAAGCCGCCGAAAAGCCTGAAGTACCGGCTGTCAAATATTATATTTTTGATGAAGACGATGAGCCATACGAATCCCGCAAACCACAGCGGAATCTGTTTGGCCAGTCGGCTGAGCCGCGCAATATCCCCGCCAATACTGTTTTTGGGGAATTGCCCCGGCCAACGCTTTCTGAAGTTGAAACAGGCCGTGGCGTAGTGGCAAAAAATCAGTGGATGGCTACCAATTTTGGGATGAATACCAACTACGACCCACTGGCCAAAATGGGACTTGATTTTCAGATTGGTTTTGAGGACTTGTTTCACAACCACCGCCTCGATATAAGGGTTCAACCGTTTTTTAATCTGAGAAATTCGATATCAGATATTCGCTATACATGGCTGAAACACAAGATTGATTTGTTTGGCGAACTGGGTTATACCAACCGTTCCTTTCGCGAGCCTACGGCATTTCAGAATGACTCTATGGTTTTCAGGTACGATCAGATCCGCCTGAATACGGGGGCAAGATACCCGCTCTCTGCATTTGCGGCAGTAGAAATCAATGCTGGTTATCAGTCAATCAGCCGGAGCGACCTGCAGTTGCTGCATGTAAACCTGCTCAACCAGCACGATCATATGCTCCGGGCAGGGGCAAAGTTTACCTTTGACAATACCCTCGAAAAAGAGGGTTTTCCCTACAAAGGTGTGAGACTGGATGCGGGGTTTGAAAGTTATTTCTCAGCAACTCAGGGTTCTTTTATTTTTCACCGGGCCGGATTGCAGGTTACCTATTACAAAGAAGTTTACAACAAGATGGTACTTGCTTCCCGCTTCATTACCACTTTCAACTTACCCAAATCACTTCCGCAATACTATATGGGAGGCGTGGACGACAGGATGTACCCGCCGATTGTTTTTCCTAAAGAAACTTCTCTGGCTGTACGAAGCAACAGTATAGACACGTCGCTTTATTCCTTTCACTACCTGGGATTTATCCAGAATATGCGAGGATTTCGTGCCAATACCCGGGCCGGGTCGCGTTACCTGCTTGGCAATATCGAACTGAGAATTCCGGTTTCCCGTCTGGTAAAAAATGCATTGCCCACCAACTCATTGTACAAACTGGAAATAATTCCCTTTATTGACGCTGGTACAGTATGGGTGGAAGGTAATCCATTTTCCAAAAAAGAGCCTACCGATACCCAGATTATCAGCACCGGGGTAATTACGGTGAAACTTCAAACACTGAAAAGCCCCTTCCTGATAGGGTTTGGGTCGGGGGTAAGGGCTAAGGTACTCACCTGGTCATTGCGCACAGATCTGGCATGGGGAGTTGACGATTTTACCCTTCGCAAACCGATGCTGACCACAACCGTAGCAAAAAATTTCTGATCCGCAGGGCACATGCATATAGGGGTTCTCTCAGATCCGTCCAACTTTCACACACAAAAATGGGCGCTGGCACTGCAACGTGCCGGTGCAAAGGTGACGATTTTCAGCTTTTCAGACTTCGCCTGGGATCTTGTTCCCTGTGTCAGGGTCAGGCCTTCCTGGACTGTAGGCGGGAATATTACTTATCCCTCTTTTTTGTATTCGGGAGAAAACCTTCGCGCTGCACTGATCAAACATAAAGTAGATCTGGTCAACCCTGTCAACATCACACCTTACGGTGTGTGGGCTGCGCGTAGTGGTTTTCGCCCGATGGTGAGCGTGGCTATGGGGGCTGACATTCTCGAATATCCACCTAAGAAAGAAAATTCCAATATCCCTGTTTCCCGCATCTGGTCGAGCAATCAGACGATGGCGGGGCCGGTCAGGAAAGTCATTCATGGTGTGAAATGGCGGGTTTTCCGGCAGGAAATAAAAGCTGCACTCGATGCCTCTGCCCTGATCACCGGCGACAATATCCAGCTGGTAAATGCCATGCGCGAATGGTTTGGAATAAACAAAAATAAACTCCGGCTCAACCGCTGGGGAGTAGAACCCGAGTTGTTTTCATGCAGTGAAACCCAAAAAGCAGAGCTGCGGAAAGAATATAAAATCAGAGACTGGCAACGTGTCATTCTCAGTCCACGGGGAATGAAACCCGTTTATCAGGGGGATGTGATTCTCGATGCGTTCGAAATGCTGCTGCGCAGGGGCGTGCGCGATGCCAAGCTGATTATGCTATCGGCGGGATATGACGTGCCCCCTTCGGTGGACAAAAAGGCAAAACTGCTGGATTCGCAATTTGAGAATTTTCACTATCAGCAGGGCATACTGCCCCGGGAAGCGGTTTCTTCGCTCTGGTCTGTGGTCGATGCTTTTGTAAATGCGCCGGTATATGACGGCTATTCCAATGCGCTGGGCGAAGGGCGTTACGTCGGTGCCGTACCGGTTGTCAATGATATTCCTGCCCATCGGGAAATTTTGCGGCACAATCACAACTGCCTGATGGTGAATCCGTTTACACCCCAGCATCTCGCCGACCAGCTACTCGAACTAATCCCACAGATGGATGCAGTGAAAGCGCGGTTTGCCCCCACCAACCGGAAATGGATGGAAGAAAATTCTCTTCTGGACAAAAATGTCAGGATTTTCATTCGCGATTGTGAGGGCGTTTTGAAGAAGAAAAAGGTAAATGGAATTATCTGAACTCGGGGCGGGAAAACACATCCAGCGAAAGCCCTGCCCATGAGCCGGCTGATTCAGAAAAGTTGGTTTCTGTGCCCGGGAAATACGCCTGCTCTGGCTCAAGTTCGGTTTCGGGGAGTGCACCCAAAATGTGATACATAAATTCGTGGTACTGCGGGAAGTCGCGAAGGTTGTTGTGCCCGCCGCCTTTGATGGTAATAAGCGTACCTCTTTCTCCCAGCAGCCTTACCAGTCTTCTGCTCATGGAATAAGGAATGGTAAGATCACGTGTGCCGTGGAAAATATAAACCGGAAAGGAGACATTTTCCAGAAACTTATCGGTACGCACTTTAAACCGGGAAACCCTTTTGGCGGGAATAAAGGGAATATATCGCTGAAATAAATGCAGCAGACTGTAATAGGGTGCGTCCAGAATCAGCAGGCGCGGATGGTTTTCGGAGGCTACTTTGGCTGCAAATCCCGATCCCATGGATCGTCCGTAAACGATGATATTATTTTCTCCATATCGTTCGGTCAGCCATTCGTAGCCATAAAGTGCATCGTGAAATAATCCTTCTTCGGTTCTTTTTCCCCGGCTTTTTCCAAATCCGCGGTAGTCGATCATCATCACATCATAACCTTTGCTGGTAAAATCTCTTGAAAACTTTGCCCAGCCTTTGATGCTCCGGGTATTGCCGTGAAAATAATAGACCACTCCGCGCGAATTGGGCACGCGAAACAACAACCCGCTGATAACCGCACCGGGTTCGGTGTCAAAGGTCAGTTCTTCGAAAGGATAGGGGTAATTAAACCGGAAATAAAGCGGCAGTTTTTCAGGATGAAATAAAAACCATTCCTGAATCAGGTAAACGATCATCATGATGACCGGATATAACAATACGATACCGCCGAGAATGTACCAGATCATAGCCAGTAGTAGTAGTCAGGCTGAATATACAACTTTGGCGAAAAAAAAGAAATATTACAACGCAAGTCCGATTCGGAGGCTGGTGACGGGCAAAAACTGCCAACCCGCTTCGGCACCTTTGGGGTGAAAAACTTTTGCCCTTACGGGGTCTCCGTAAGAAAATTTGGCCCCGAAGCTGAAATCGAGAAACCCGATCCGCATGAGTCTTCGCTGAAAACCCCAGAGCGGGGTAATGGCAAAATTGTCGGAATACAAAAGGCCTGATCTGTCGGTGGTTGTATATCCGTTCTGATAAGGTTTCAGGCGGGTACTAAACAACATTCCCAGGTAGTTGGCGGAGAGATTATCGGCATTTCTCCCATCCTGCATCCTTTCGCGGAGGTTGTAATAATATCTCGGCCCTGTGGCAAAACCTACGGAGAGATCGTCTGAGTAATATTTGTTACGCGGGTTTCCTTTCCCCATAAACACCTGCCACGGAGTCGCCACTTCGGCAATCATAGACCATGAGGTAAAAATCTTGCGTTCATACCCTGCACGAACGACCCCATGGATGTAGCCGTTGCTGCTCAGCCGCATGACGGGAAGGAGGTCGAGCTTGAGCAACTGCCTTTCGGGTATTCTGAGGGAAAACAGGCGTGCTTCCGAAGGAGGGAATGAGTCTTCTTTTGCTGTAAAATGTTTTTGTGAAAAAGAAAGCAGAGGGGTTAAACACAGGAAAAACAGAATTGCCAGAGGTATCAGGTGCTTCATAACGCCGGAATTAAAAGCCAGAGACCCCTAAGATACACAAAAATTTAATTCATCAAATGGATTAAATTTTGCTTATAAATTTTGACCTTGCGTTGGTTTGTGGATTTTATGGCAAAACGACGGATTCACAGGCTTCTTTCTGTAGCTGGCCAATTAATTCTCTTCGCTTTTTTTCAAGGCTTTGCAGGCGTTTCATGGCAGCCGGGTTGTCGCCCTGCTCGTCGAGCAGGCGGATCATATTGTCGCGAAGCTGATTGATGGCATCGAGCATATTTTTGGACGGCTGAATTTTTTCCGATTCGGCTTCAGGTAGTTGGTCGATACATTTTCTCAGCATTTCTTCCTGCGCGGCAAGCTGGTGGTCGTATTCGGTAATTTCGGCTTTGGATAAGGGCAGCGCCGGGTCGAGTTCTTTTTCCTGAATGGTGGCTGGTTGTTCCGGAATGCCCTGGCCAGATTGGTATCGCCACAACAATCCTGCACTTAGCAGCAACAGCGCAGAAATCACAGCGGCGAGCTGAAGCCGGCTGAAGGAATATAGGAAACTTCTGGCAGTTGTTTTTTTTCCTGCCGCATCAAGTTCTTCACTGATCCGGTCCCAAACCCCGGGCGCGGGACTATGCACGGGCAATTTTTGAATTGCGTCTCTGAGCGTTGAGTGGTTTTTATCTTCCATTATCTTACCCCTAAGGCTTTGAGTTTTTTCTGTAGTTGTTTTTTTGCGTAAAAAAGCTGCGATTTGGAGGTTCCGACCGATATACCCATCATGTCGGCTACTTCTTTGTGGGAATACCCTTCGACTTCGATCAGTACAAAAACAGAGCGATACCCCGGCGGTAATTCCTGTATAGCCTGTTCCAGATATCCGGCATCTATCTCACTGCCCCAGTCGGGGGTTTCGGCGTGAGTGATATCCTCAAGCGCTACATAGTCGGTCTCCTTCTTAATGCGGCGATAGGCCGTACGTACGACGATGGTTTTGATCCATGCGCCGAGGGTGGAAGCCTGCCGAAAGCCATCGATTCCTTTAAATACACCAATAAATGCTTCCTGTAGCACGTCGTGGGCGAGGTCGGCGTCACTGGTGATCCGGTAGCAAAGGGTGTACATGGCATCTTTGTACCTGTCATACAGGGCTTTCTGGGCGAGCCGGTTGCCTGCCCTGCAGCCCGTTACGAGTTGCTGTTCGGTTTCACTGATCCTGTAACCTTCGCGGTTCATTTTGTACTGATGCGCATTTATCTAAAGTGTATTTCACACTTCGGGTGGTTGTATGATCAAATTAATATATTTAAGCGGAAAAGGGTATAAAAAAGCCATCCCATATGGGACGGCCCTGTCAGAGAAAAGCTAATTTTCAGGTGGATGCATGATTAATGGGGGATTGATGGAAGGTGAATCAGGAAACAAGTTCCCTGACCCTCCTCAGACTGAACGGTGATGCTTCCGCCAATTTTATCTAAAGCTTCTTTTACGATATACAATCCAATGCCCGATCCCTGGCTGTTGCGGGTTCCTCTGAAAAACATATCAAATACTTTGTCGATATTTTCCTGCGCGATGCCAATCCCATTGTCGCAGATTCGGATATCCACCTCCTTTTCATTTCCGGTTACACTGATTTCTACAAACGGATGATCTTTTTTCATGTCGCTGTACCGGAAGCTATTGGAAATAATATTGTTGAAGATCATTTTCAGCCGCATGAGATCGGTGTAAAATTCGCCCTGTATGGCTACATGTACCCGCTTTTCAATTTTTCCGTTATCGGGGGCAAACTGCAGCACCTCCATTACGTCTGAAATAACCTGTTTGAAATCGACTTTCTGGCTCACAAGGTCTGTACGCACATTGCGGGAGTAACCCATGATATCCCTGATAAAATTGTCGAGCTTATCGACACTCCGACTCATCAGATCGAAATAATAGGCTCTTTTTTCTTCTGTGGTTTCTATCTGGGAAATGGTTATCAGTCCCTTCAATGAGACCAGCGGTGCGCGAAGATCATGCGATACACTGTAAACAAATTTGTCGAGTTCGTGATTGACTTTGATGAGCTTCTGATTTTGCTCAATGATCTTTTGTTCGTCTTCCCGCATCCTTGTAACGTCTCTGATGGCGCCGTCAAAATAGATTTCACCATTTTGATCCTCCACTTTAATACTGCTCATCAGACCCCAGAAAACCGTTCCGTCTTTCCGTTTAAATTCGGCCTCTTCATTGGTGAAAAAGGTGTTTTCCTGCATCATATTGCGGAAATCACGCCTGCGGGCTGTGTTGACATAAAGTACGTCGGGATCAAGGGTGAGCACTTCTTCGACCGAATCATAGCCAAACATTTCTGCAAAAGCTTCATTCACATACAGGATACCGTTTTTGGGCGTACTTCTGAAAATTCCTTCTCTGATATTTTTATTCACGGAAGCAAGCAATTGCTGTTGCCTTCTCACTTCATCTTCGATCAGTTGTTTTCGGGTAATGTCTCTCGCGAAAAAGGAAAACCCTGAAATTTCCCCGTCAACTTCGGCAATCGGGTTGAAAGAGTATTCAAAGAAGTGTAGTTTTCCTTTAATATTCAGATTGCCGATAGCCTTATGTGAGGCGCCTTCCAGCACGCGTGTTACCACGGGCTCCCATTGTGCAGACCAATCTTCCGGAATTATATCGGCCAGGTTCATACCGGGCTGAATGGCCATACCGATGATCTTTTTGCTTACGCTTTGGAGCGAAGAGTTGGCTATCAGCACAATTCCCTCCTGATTGGCAGAAAGAATAAGATCTGGCGTATTTTCGACCAAAGCAGAGAGATTGGCTTCTTTGCGGGCGATTTCACGGGTTCTTTGCTGGATTTGTGATTCCAGTTGTACATGCATCTCCCGGCTTTCCTGCATCATATCCTTAATATCTCGTTGAAGCATTTCGGCAGCATCTATCAGAATGGAGAAAGGGTCGTCCTGAAAATATTCATCAAACTGGTCGAATGAAAAAGATTCATCCCAACTGATGCTGCTCATAATTCGGAACAACTGCTCGATTTTATTTTCCTGGTTTGTCTGCAATCTGTGCAATTCTTCCCTGAGATATTTTATCTGTAATTCCTGAGTATGTTTGGTTACCCGATGGTTTTCTCTGCGTCCGTACAACAGCTTTCTCAGAAAACCGGGCTGCGATTCCTTATTTTCCTGAAAATCGGCGACTTTCCCTTCACGGAGAGAGCCGGGCTCTGTGTGGATTCGTTTTACCGGCATCCGGGAGAGTTGGCTTTCCGTTCTCAGGCGTGCGATATAACTGAGGGCTTCTTCCCGTGTTTTATAGGTGCTGAAGTGAATGTGATTTTCAAACCGGCTCAGCAGGTTGAAAAGGGTGCGGATGATATAGTTGGGCGAAACGATCAGCAGATGTCTGACATATCCTTTTGAAAAAAAATCACTGACCGAAAGTTGTGAAGTCTTGCGGGCCGAGACGCTGACCCAGTCGAGAGCAGATACATCCGCAATTACGTAGAGGGCAGAAGGCTGGCCATTTACGATGTATCTGAGAAATATCCGGAGGATCAACTCATCGGCAGATTTCTGATCGGAGGCGCTCATGGCCCCGCTAAATTTCAGGACAACGATTTTATCTTCGATTATCTGAGCTTCCAGTTTGAACGACGAGTGGCTGCTCACATACCGGAGGTCCTGAGGCAAAAAGAAGAGCAAACCAGATGAGAGGCAGATGTCGTATTCATAGGAGTTACATATCTGATTCAGGCGCGCAGGGAGTTCAAATTCTCAAACATAAACCTACACCTTTCCGGCTACCAAAAAAAAATCAAACAGCCGGGATTCTTAGAAGGGGCTTGCCGCTATTTTCAGCGCCGAAACGGCTTAATTTTCGAAGGAAATGATGATAATCTCCCATTTGTTATACTTTTGAATCAATCTCTTACCTGTTTCTGTTTGACTTTTTGGCTTCTCATTTAAAAAAACTGTTACTTTCAGACTTTATGATTTTGACCATTTGCAATAATTACTCACCGATATGGCAAAGCTCACTTTACTGGGTTGTGGAGATGCTTTTGGAAGCGGGGGAAGGTTTTACACCTGCTTTTTGCTCGAAGCTTCGGGTAAAAAAATTCTGATAGATTGTGGTGCGACGGCACTTGCATCTATGAAAAAGCATGGGGTTTTTCCCGGCGAAATTGATGCGATTGTGATTTCTCATCTTCACGGTGATCATTTTGGCGGAATTCCGTTTTTCCTTTTAGATGCCCAGCATGTATCGCAGCGGACCAAAAATCTCATCATCGCAGGCCCCCGCAATATTGCCAGCCGTACGGCAATCGCAAGTGAAGCGCTTTATCCCAATTCATGGAGGAGTGAGCGGGGATTTGATCTGGAGTTTGAAGAAATGACCGCCGAAACCACTACCGTTTTGCCGGGCGCAAAAATCACCCCTTTTACGGTGGAGCACCCGAGCGGCAGTGATTCTTTCGGGCTTCGGATAGAGGCAGAGGGAAAAGTCATTGCCTTTACCGGTGATACGGAATGGACTGACACGCTGATTCCACTTTCAGCGGGGGCCGACCTTTTTATCTGTGAGTGTTATCAGTATGACCGCAAGCTGCGGTTCCACATCGATTATATGACGCTTCTCGATCATAAGGACGAGCTTTCCTGCAAGCGTATGGTACTTACACATATGAGTGACAACATGCTGGCCAAAGCCGCGGATTCTGTCTTTGAATGTGGTTTCGACGGGATGGAAATACTCCTTTAGACCTTTTCGGCATAATATTCACGGATGTGGTCAACCATATCCCGTGTCATGGACGCCAGATCAAATGAGGGTTTCCAGCCCCAGTCAAGCGCTGCCGGGCTGTCATCTATGCTTTGTGGCCAACTGTCTGCAATTTTTTGCCTGAAGTCGGGCTGATACTCGCAGACAAAGTCGGGTATATGCCGGGAGATTTCTGCGGCCAGTATGGCCGGAGTAAAGCTTATACCAGCCAGGTTATAGGACTCTCTTATTTTTATGTCCGACGCCGGCGCTTCCATAATCTGGATGGTGGCGCGAATGGCATCAGGCATATACATCATAGGCAGGGCCGTATCGGCGGATAGAAAGCTGGTATAATGCCCTGATTTGATAGCTTCATGGAAGATTTCAATGGCATAATCGGTGGTTCCGCCTCCCGGCAGGGTCTTGTAGCTGATAAGTCCGGGATAACGAAGACTTCTTACGTCCACCCCGTACTTCTGTGCATAATAGGCGCACCAGCGTTCACCGGCCAGTTTGCTGATTCCATACACTGTAGAGGGATCCATCTCACACCGCTGAGGCGTAAAAAGGCGGGGAGTAGAAGGGCCGAAAACGGCGATGGAACTGGGCCAGAAGATTTTTTCCAGCGAAAGTTCCCGTGCTGCTTCCAGGGTATTGAGCAGGCTCTTCATATTAATTTCCCAGGCGAGTTGGGGTTGTTGTTCGCCTTTGGCTGACAGAATCGCAGCCAGGTTGTAGATCGTGCCGATATTGTATTCGCGAACCAGTTGGAAGAGGGCATCCTTGTCGAGGATATCCAGCTTTAAAAACCGGAATTCCATCAGGTGATCCGGAACCCGGATATCGGTGGCGACAACGGCATCGTTTCCATACTTTTCGGCCAGGGTTGAAGTAAGTTCGCTGCCGATCTGGCCCAGGGCGCCTATGACCAGAATTCGTTTATTTTTTGTATCAGCTATCATGTGAATATCTCGAAGGGACTATAAACCTGCAATTTAACAGCACAACAACACAAATGTCAACAGATCGATAAAGGGGTAAGAAAGAACAGATAGCACGTATTACGGTGCAATTTTCCACTTTGTTATTGTAAAAGTGTTCGTATTAATATTCAACTAAAAAGCTGTGGTTAAGGTTGCAGGAATAGCAGGAAACCGGGGTTATAAATTTCTCGGAAGAGAAACAAAAAAAGTTGATCCTTTTCCGGGCGAGGACTCTACCCATATTTTGCCTTTGTGGTTTTCCACGATTTTCCGGCAGATGGCAAGGCCTATACCGGTTCCTTCATATTGCTCACGCTGGTGAAGGCGCTGAAAGATGGAAAATATCTTTTCCCAGTAAGCTTCTTCAATACCGATTCCATTGTCTTTTATCGAAAAGACTACTTCTTTCTCCGTCTCCCGGCTTTCAACCCTGATCACAGGAGGGACCGAACTTCGGTATTTCAGTGCGTTAGAAATCAGGTTAATAAACAATTGACTGATCTGTGATGAATTTGCCTTGATTCGGGGTAGCCAGGAAACCTCGATAGTCGCGCCTGTTTCTTCAATCGTTGGGCGAAGCAGTTTGATCGAAGAATGTACGATCTGCTCTACATCTGTATTTTCATAATGGATTTCACCTTCATCAATAGTCGCATAAACCATCAGGTCTTTGAGCAGGGCATCCATTCGGTTTACCCCTTCTGAAACAAATCCCATGTACTCATGTGCGTCTTTGTCAAACAGATGGCTATATCTGCGTTTCAGCAATCCGGTATAGGAAGCGATCATGCGCAGGGGTTCTTTCAGATCATGGGATGCAACGTAGGCAAACTGCTCCAGTTCTTTATTGGTACGCGCGAGTTCGCGGTTTTTAGCATTAAGGAGGGCATTGGTATGCGCCTGTAGCCGGTTTCTGCTGAAGAGGAGCAGGGCAACAATTGAGATGAGGACAAACGAAATAATGCCGCCAAAAAGGTAAAATCTTGCCTTTTCTTTCTGAATAACAAGCTCTTGTTTGTTTTCTATTTCTCTGATTTTGCTGGAAACTTCAAGAGCGGCAATCTGCTTACTCACACTTTCATTAAAGATTGAATCGTGCAGCTTTTTATCGAGTGTCTGGTAATAATAGGCATTTCTGAGATCGTCTGATTTGAAATAGATTTCTGCCAGTAACCCCAGTATATTGTCGGTGTGCCGGCTGAGGCCCAGTTCATCGGTATATTCAAGTGCCTGGAGCACAACGTCCCGGGCCTTATCAAAATCACCTGTTCGGGCATGCATCCTTCCGATCGAAATGAGACTGGAAATTTCACCGACTCTATAGCCGAGGTCTCGATTCTGTGAAATGGCTTTGTCGAGATAAAACATCGCCGAATCGGTTTTTTCGGTATAGGAAAAAATTTCTCCGAGAAGTGTGGATGAGTAGGCTACACCAACCGGGTAATGAATCTTGTCTGCATAAGCTCTCGCTTTATGTGCATAGACAAACGCACTATCCAGGTTTCCCTGTTTCATCAGGGTGTTGCCTTTACCTGCGATACAAGTGAAAATCATCTGTTCCCACCCGATATGTCTGGCTACATGGATGGCAGAGTCAATAAAGATAAGAGACTGGTCAAAAGATTCCTGTTCGTAAAAAGTGGCTGAAAGCTGGTACAGGTGGAAAGCCATTCCGACAGAATCCTGGTTGGCTTCCATATCTTTCATAGCCAGTTGCTGGTATTCCAGCGATTTGCCGATATCGCCCAGGCTTCGGTATATACTTGATATCTGAGCATATGAAGTACCTGTTTTGCCGGGGACAACGTTCTTTTCATTCTGAGCTACAATCTTCTGAAAATGCTGGAGTGCCGACGGAAAATCTCCCGTCAGATATTGAGCATACCCCAACTGATAGAGTATCTCTATACTGAGTGAATCCAGCCGGTACTGTTCTGCGATATTGAGCGCTGCTTCGAAGGGTGATTTTGCAGCAACATAATCCCCTTTGGCCACAAGAGAAGCGCCCTGATAATAATATTCAAGTACAACCTGATCAAACTTTTTTTCCGCAGTCAGTTGCTCGATCCGCGTACCCAGACTATCAGACATAGGGTCGTCGCCCGGATGCGCGGTAAGATTGATTTCGTAAGAGCAAGGGAGAATCAGCGCAAACAAAATTCTGAGAAGGTGTCTCACATGCTCAAGTTATAAAATATTTCTGTTTCGTAATATGTATGCGGCTAAAATTAACGATTTTCTTGTCTGATCGGGCTAAATTACGGTTTTTATCTCCATTGTAAGCTTTTCAAGCGTCGCTTTGGCATCGCCAAAAAGCATACGGTTCTTTTCGTGAAAGAACAGCGGGTTGTCGATCCCTGCATAACCTGGGCTCATACTGCGTTTGAGAACGATAGTATTTTTCGCTTTCAGGATTTCGAGTATCGGCATACCGTAAATCGGGCTTGACGGGTCATCCAGTGCGGCGGGATTTACTACGTCATTGGCACCCACTACGATGACGACATCTGTATCTGCGAGCACCCGGTTGGCGTCGTCAAGGTCGAGAAGTTTGGTATAGGCCACATCTGCTTCTGCAAGCAGTACGTTCATATGCCCGGGCATACGACCGGCCACAGGGTGAATCGCATAGGCTACCGAAACGCCGTTGCTTTCCAGTATGGTTTCCAACTCGTGACAGGTTTTTTGTGCCTGCGCCACGGCCATCCCATAACCCGGTACAAGTATGACCGAGCGGGAGTAGGTAAGGAGAATAGCTGCGTCATTGAGTGTAATCTCCCTGACAATACGATCACCCGCTTGTGCTTTGGCAGGCCCCGCAGAGCCAAACCCGCCGATGATTACATTCCACAGCGAGCGGTTCATGGCCTGGCACATGAGGACGGTGAGGATAACACCCGAAGCACCCACCAGGATACCCCCGACCAGCATGACCTGGTTTTGATATACCAAACCGGCAAGCGCACCTGCGATACCTGAAAATGCGTTGAGCAGCGCAATGACTACCGGCATGTCAGCACCTCCGATAGGTATAACAAATGTTATCCCGTAAATCAGCGCGATAACCATCAGTACGACCACAAGGGTGAATGCGCTACTGGCAGCAGGAGAAATCATATTATACACGATTCCACCGACGATAACGGCCAGAATGACGAGATTCACGATGGTTGACTGAGGGATTCGTATTTTCCGGTCATCGATAAGATCCTCCAGTTTGCCATAGGCGATAAGACTGCCCGTAAAAGCAACAGCTCCTACAAACATGGCGAGGAGCGCTGTAAGGTGACCACCGGCAGCAACCGCTCCGGGGCCTCCAGCAGCGTAAAGCTCCTGATGGGCTGACAGCTCCACCATGGCAATCGCCACTGAACAGGCGCCTCCCAGACCATTAAATATCGAAACCATCTGCGGCATGGCTGTCATGGCTACCCTTTTGGCTGAAACCCAGCCGATTCCAGAGCCAATGGCCATTCCCAGAAGGATAATCAGAAAATTATTGTCTCCCTTTTCCAAAGGAAGAATAAAGGTAACAATGATGGCAATAGCCATACCGACAGCGGCCCAAATATTACCCATTCGGGCAGTGCGGGGGCTACTCAGCTGTCGCAGACCGATGATAAACAAAATCACCCCGGCCAGATACCCCAGGTTTACGATCTGATTCAAAACCATATCGGTAGTATTTTATTTTTTCTTTTTAAACATTTCGAGCATTCGATTGGTGACGGCATGGCCACCTACTACGTTGATCATCCCGAAGATGATCCCCAGAAAACCCAATCCCAGCGCCAGATAATCTCCCGAATCCGCCTGGCGGATCAGAAGAATAGCACCAATGACAACCACACCACTGATTGCATTTGACCCCGACATAAGGGGGGTATGCAAGACTGTCGGAACGTGAGAAATGAGCTCAAAACCCAGGAATCCCGCCAGCACCAGGACGTAGATCATGGTGAGGTTTTCTGCGATAAAGTGAAAAATTGATTCCATCAGACTATGATTATAAAATTTTGGAGGTGATCACTGTCTGGGTGCACCCAGATAGGTCGAAGCTACGATTTCATTGCTGAAGTCCAGGCCTTCGATTCCATCCTTGAAGACGTATTTGAAGAAATTAAACAGATTATTGCTGTACAGTTTGCTGGCATCGCGGGGCATTTCGGAGGGCAGATCAGATTTGCCCACGACCGTAATCCCATTGTACTGGATAATCTTGCCGTTTTCAGTAACCGCGCAGTTGCCGCCCGATGCTGCGGCGAGATCCACAATCACACTGCCGGGCATCATGGCATCTACAGTGCGCTGCTCGATGAGCAGCGGTGCTTTTCTGCCCGGAATATTGGCAGTGCTGATAATCACATGTGAGCGTGATGCCCTTTCGTGAATCAGCTCTTTTTGTTTTTTCTGATATTCTTCGGTCTGCTCCACCGCATAACCTCCGGCAGACTTGTCATCCCGTGCGCCCTCTACTTCGACAAATTTGGCGCCCAGACTTTCCACCTCTTCGCGGGCGGCTGCCCGAACGTCAAACGCCTCCACCGTCGCTCCCAGCCTTTTGGCCGTAGCGATCGCCTGAAGCCCCGCTACCCCTGCGCCCAAAATGAGCACTCTTGCCGGTGGTATAGTACCTGCCGCTGTCATCATCATCGGGAAATACCCCGGCAGCAAATCTGCCGCAAGCACAACTGCTTTATATCCGGCCAGAGATGCCATAGAAGAAAGCACATCCATCGCCTGAGCAATCGTGGTGCGGGGAATCCGATCCAGGCTGAAGGGTAAAATACGGGTTCCTTTCAGCTTCTCGGCCCGATCCTTTTCTATCAGCGGATTAAACAGTGATAACAATACCGCACCGGCTTTCATCGCGTTTATTTCTGTCTCATCAGGCGGGGAAATCGTCGTTATCAGGTCAGACTGACTGAGGATACTTTCGCGGCTGGCTACCGCAGCACCAGCATCTGTATAGGCAGAATCAATATAGGATGCAGCAGTACCGGCACTTGCTTCCACTTTTACTTCGTGGCCGCTTCCGGTCAATTTGGATACCGTTTCGGGGGTCATCGAAACCCGGGCATCGCCTTTTTCTTTGAGAATACCAATGATCATGGTGAGTGAATATAATGGGTATCGGGATATTCCCTTTGCTGCCGAAGATAAAAGGAAATTAAACCTCACACAACTGACTTTTTTCCTTTTTATAATGACTTTTGTCCTTTGAAAACTGGTTTTTTTACCTCTTATCCCAATGGCCCGGCAATTTAGTGGTTTATTTTTCTGAAATGTATCTCTGGTAAAAAATTACTCATATTTCTCCTGTTTTTATAAACCTGCCTTCTGCGTAAATTGGCGCTGCAACCGTTGCCGCCATGCTGGGTATCCCTTATTCCATAGAATCTATCGCCTCCCTGGTTCCGGCCCTTGATCTTTTTCAGGGCCTCTACCCTTCGCATCCGCTCCATTATGTGGCTTTTGATTCGCGGTATATCAGCCATGGCAGCCAGACGATCTTTGTAGCTCTGAAAACAGATAACCGCGACGGGCACAATTTTATTCAGGACGCATGGGACAAAGGTGTGCGAAATTTTCTGGTGGAAAAACCCGTATCCCTGCCCGGGGTAAATTATATTCTGTGTGAAAACACTTTGCTCGCCCTTCAGCAATGGGCGGCAAACCACCGCAGGAAGTTTGATTTTCCCGTCATCGCCATCACTGGCAGCAATGGAAAAACAACCGTAAAAGAATGGCTGGCTACCCTCCTCGAAATGCATTTTCAACTGGTAAAAAGCCCGATGAGCTACAACAGCCAACTGGGGGTGCCTTTGTCGGTACTTCAGTTAAGACCCGAAGCGCAACTGGCTATCATTGAGGCGGGGATATCGCGGGCAGGCGAAATGGAAATCCTGGCTGAAATTATCAGTCCGACCATCGGTATCCTGACGCATATGGGCGCAGCCCATGCCGACGGATTTGACTCCTTTGAACAAAAACTGGAAGAAAAAATCCGCCTGTTCCGAAAGGTTGACCACATACTTACCGGAAATTCCCAGCCGGAAGTGTTGCAGTTTCTTTCGTCAAAAAAACTCCCTTTTCTCCCGGTTCCCCAAGAAACGGAAACCCGATTTGCCATCCCCCCCGGAGGAGAAGAAGAAAAAGAAAATACACTTCTGGCCATTCACACTGCTCTTTTTCTGGGGCTTTCACCTGAAGAAATTTCCAGCCGTATTCCCTTACTCCAGCCCGTATCCATGCGGCTGGAAATGATTACCGATAACCCCGAAATCACCATTATCAACGACAGTTACAACTCCGACCTCGACTCCGTGAGGAGTGCTTTCCGGCGATTGATCCATACCCGCGCCAAACCCGAAAATCAGATTATCATTTCCGATATACCTCATCAGGGTGAATGGCAGGAAGAAGTGCAGCGGCAGGTGCTGGAAGAGGCTATCTCACTGGTAGGCAAAGACCATGTGAGAACGGTAGGCCCCGTATTTGCCCGTATTGGACATACCCGGAGTTATGAGACTACCGAAGCACTTATGGATGATCTTCGCTATGAAGATTTCCGCAATTGTGCGGTTCTCCTCAAAGGGGCGAGAGGATTTGCTTTCGAAAAAATCATTCCGCTCCTCAACCGGAAGCTCAACGCCACCTACTTTAAAATCAATCTTCAGGCGCTCTCCCACAATTTCCGCCTGATGAAATCGCTTCTGCCCCCCGGAACCCGCAATATGTGTATGGTCAAAGCAGCTTCCTACGGAAGTGGTACATGGGAAATTGCCCAGGCACTGGCGGCGGAAGGAGCAGATTATCTTACCGTGGCTTATGCCTCAGAAGGAATAGAACTGCGAAACGCGGGAATTGACCTCCCGGTCATGGTAATGAATCCCGATGTATCCTCTATCGACGCGCTCATTCAGTTTGATATAGAACCCGAAGTAAGCAATTTCGACTTCCTGAATCGTTATGTAAGGGCTGCAAGGCTGGGCGGAAGTAAGGCAGGCAAAATTCATATCAAACTGGAAACAGGCATGGGAAGGCTTGGTTTTGTCGCTGCCGAACTGGACGAACTTATTTCCTTCATCAAAAACTACCCCGACCTCACGGTGGTTTCTGTCATGTCTCACCTCGCTGCGGCAGATGACCCAGCAGAAGATGATTTTACCCGCCACCAGATACAGACCTTTCTCGATATGGATCAGCGGCTGCGTGACGAACTGGGCATATTCCCTGCGCGACATATCCTCAATACCGCTGGAATTATTCGTTTTCCCGGTTATGCGATGGAAATGGTCAGGCATGGAATCGGATTGTACGGGGTAAATCCTGTTGCAGACCAGGCACTTCCATTTTGCGAGATTGGAAGCCTTCACTCGGTGATTTCGCAGGTTCATAGCTGGCCCGAAGGCACAAGCATCGGATATGGAAGAGCCGGACGGCTTTCGAGACCTTCACAAATTGCGACCATTCCCATCGGGTATGCCGATGGGATACCGCGCGTATTGGGGAATGGGCAGTTTGCTTTTCTTGTAAGAGGAAAACGGGCGCCTATTGTGGGGCGGGTTTGTATGGATATGCTTATGCTTGATGTCACAGATATACCCGGAGCATCGGCAGGCGACGAAGTCGTGATTTTCGGAAAACAGGGGCGCATTTTCCAGTCAGTAAGTGCGCTGGCTCAGGCAGCAGCAACCATTCCCTACGAAATACTCGTAAGAATAAGTCCACGGGTGAGGAGAATTTACGTAAGAGAAGACGTCTGAAAAAATACCTGGAATTTTTACCTTTGCAATCACCCGAAAAATTACCCACATGTCTATCACGCCTTTTTTTTCCTGCTTTCTTGCGCTATCGGTTGCTGCCAGTGGTTGTGCCCAGCCCCGGCATCAGGCGGAAGTAAAAAATTTGCCAGAGGAGGTTACTTCGGCAGGTTCTGACAGTGTCATTGCCTCTTATTTTCCCTATGACCTGAACAAACCTGACCATAAAACCAAACTTCCCGAAGTGCTGGTGGAAGTTTCCGGTCTGAGTTATATAGATGAAGGCAAACTTTGTATGATTCAGGATGAGGAGGCGAAAGTGTTTATTTTTGATATAGCTGCCGACTCGGTGACAGAAGCAATTACCTTTGGTGTCAGTGGTGACTTTGAGGGAATAGAATTCGCAGAAAAAAAAATATTTACTATTTCCACAGACGGAGTACTGACAGAGATTTCTCATTTTGACACAAAAATTCCCAAAATGAGAAAATTCCAGACTTTCCTCACAAATGATTTTGAGCCTGAAGGCCTTACCTGGCTGCCTTCGAAGCGATATATTTTATTTGCATGTAAAGCAGAGAAACAGGAAAAAAACGACTCGGGAAATAAAACCCGGGCGCTGTACTATTTTGATATGAATACAGACCGGATAGCAGAGATCCCATTGGCCACAATAGATCTCGGAGACATTCAGCGGGTGATGTTTGAGTCAGACGGCTCAGATAAGGAGAAGGAGAAAGAATGGAAGAGCGAATTTGACCCGCACAAGAACGACAGTTTCAGGCCTTCTGGCATTTCGGTGCACCCGCTTACCGGGGAGATATTTATGATTGCTTCCGTAGGAAAAATGCTTATAGTACTGAATCCGGAAACCTACGAAGTGGTGCAGGCGAGGTATCTTTCGCGGGAGATTTTCAAGCAGCCGGAAGGGATATGTTTTGATCCTGCGGGCAATCTTTTTATCAGCAATGAGGGTCGTGATGGCAGGGGGAATGTGCTTAGATTTGATTACAGGGCCGAAAATTAGGATTTGAGCGGGTGTTTTGGGACAAAAAAAAGAGGCCTTTCCCACCGGGAGAGGCCTCATCTTTTTAAGCTGACAATCAGCGGAGAAGGAGATTATTTGTTTCCTTCAGTTGCTTCAACAGCCAGAGAATCTGCAGCAGCAGCCAGAGAGTCAGCAGCAGCCTGAGCAGCAGCCTGAGCAGCAGCTTCTACAGCGGCAAGGCTGTCAGCAAGTGCGATGCTATCAGCGGTAGCTTTAGCTTTTGCTTCAGCTTCAGCAGCAGAGTTACAACCGAAGGCAACCATACCCAGGATCGCCAGCATTACAAACCAGTTTGATGATTTCATTTTCATTTGATTCAAAATTTTGTCTTTAGGTGAAATCGAATAGTACAAAGATCGCGATTTTTTGAAAAGTGCAAAAAAGTTTATGTTAAATTTCTATTATCGCAATCCTATGCCTTATTTTTTTCTTTTTACAGCATAATACATGAGACTTAAGAGCGAATTCCGTGCCGGAGTTTCATCAAACGTAAAAAGAATTTTTTCGGCATCACCGATATACTGGTTCATCACTTCTCTGGAGTAGGCGATACCCCCATTGGCCACTACGTAGTCAATCACATATCGTACTTTTTCAGGGTTGGTATTGTGGTTTTTGACAATATTGATCAGTTTCCTTCTTTCTCCCCAACTGGCTTTGTTCAGGACGTGGATCAGCGGGAGGGTGAGTTTCTTTTCTTTAATGTCGATAGCCAGCGGTTTGCCGACATCTTCAACGCCATAATCAAACAGATCGTCCTTGATCTGGAAGGCAATACCTACCTTTTCTCCAAACAGCCGCATTTTCTCAATCTTTTCGACGTCGGTGGTGGCACTGGCTGCACCTGTCTCGCAGCATGAGGCAAAAAGGGAGGCTGTTTTCTGGCGGATAATGTCGAGATATACTGCCTCGTCAATATTGAGTTTGCGGGCTTTATCCATTTGCAGAAGTTCTCCCTCACTCATCATCTTCACGGCATGAGAAACGATTTTAAGCAGTTGATAATCGTCATGCTCCAGTGCCATAAGCATCCCCCGCGAAAGGAGGAAGTCGCCGACCAGTACAGATATTTTATTTTTCCAGAGGGCATTGAGAGAGAAAAACCCTCTTCGCTTATCCGAATCATCGACCACATCATCGTGAATCAGGGTGGCAGTGTGAAGCAACTCAACCAGTGCTGCGCCTCTGTAGGTAGATGGGGTAATACCGCCGCAGACATTTGCGCTGAGCAGTACCATCATCGGTCGTACCTGCTTGCCTTTCTGTTTGATCAGATAGCGGATAATCCTGTCAAGGAGAGCTACATCGGTACGCGTCATGGCGGCCTGGAAGTACTTGTCGAAGTAAACCAGCTCCTGAGCGATCGGTTCCTGTATGGTTTCTAACGCATTACTCATAGTTACCTGCAAAAATATGTTTTTTCCCTGAATCCCCTACGGTCTCTAATCAAGTAACCCAATGTTACTTTTGTTTAAACATTTATCAGGAAAATATGTACCTTGGTTTCCCCTGAAAGCAATCACAGGCAGCATTAACTGTGTCATTCACGTCTGGATTTAAAAAAGAGCCGAACCAACTAAACCGAAACTATATTCGTGAAGTTATGAATAGACATCTACGCTAACTTAATCAAAACATAACAGGCACAATCTTCTGAGAATGAAGCGAATACTCATTGCCAGCCTGGTAATATGGACTATTACAGGTATCCATCGCCTCTATGCCACCCATATTGTGGGTGCAGAGTTGTATTATGAGTGTATTGACTCCGTCAATCACGTGTATGATCTCACACTCAAAATGTATCGCGACTGTGAAAACGGTCAGGCGCCCTACGACCCTACCATCACTTTGTTTATTTTTGATGGTGTAACAGGGGCGACTTTCCAGACGCTGACCATTCCTGTGCCAGCCAATACCCCTGAAATTCAGCCTGAAACATGGGATGCCTGCGTAGCAACGCCTCCGCAAATTTGTGTGGAGGAAGGGATCTACCACACGGTCATTTCGCTTCCGCCCAACCCCAACGGCTACAACCTCGGATGGTCGCGCTGTTGTCGCAATGCCGCCATTACCAACCTCTCCAATCCGCTGGGGGAAGGTATTACCTTTCTGGCGCGGGTTCCGGGTTCGGCTCAGGCCAATTGCAATTCTATGCCGCAGTTTGACCAGGTACCGCCGGTATTTTTATGTGTCAACCAGCAGTTTAGTTTTGACCATTCTGCTACCGACCCCGATGGTGACTCGCTGGTATATGCCCTTACCAACCCCTATACCGGCACCAACTTTGCCGGCCTGGGTACAGGCAACCCGATGATGGCGGGTGGAAATCCTCCTACAGTTGATCCCTTTTCCAACCCGATGGGGCCTCCCCCTTACAATCATGTCGTTTTTGCAGGTGGTTTTGGGTTTCTTGATCCTTTTGGTTCGGGAAATTTTGTGATTGACCCTCAGACAGGTTTTATTGATGTGACGCCTACCCAGACCGGGATTTTTGTATTTTCTATTTCCGTCTTCGAATTCCGCAACGGGGTATTGTTGAGCGAAAACCGCCGCGACTTTCAGATTCATGTGATCAACTGCCTCCCGCAGGGTGCACCGCCTGTCATTACCCACGATCTCACAGGACTTAACCATAGCAACGATACTATTTTTATCAATGCAGGCGTTCCTTTCTGCTATGATGTCACGGTTCAGGATCCCGTACCCACCGATACAGTAACGGCCTATACCGTGAGTGCTGCATTCGGGAATGGCACCTTTACGCCTCCTCTGGCGACTTTTTCATTTTCAGGCATCAATCCCGTTCAGGGACAGGTGTGCTGGACTCCCGCCTGCTCCTACAACGGGCAGACCATACCGCTGATCATCGGGGGATATGATGTAGGAGACTGCGAGAATGTGGCACATACTTTCGATACGGTCTGGGTAGTCATATCACAGCCGCCCAACCAGCCTCCGGTCATTACACCTGATTATTCCGGACTTACGGTAATCGGTGATACGATTTTTGTCAATGCTACAGACACGGTTTGTTATACGGTCACTGCCTCTGATCCCAACATCGGAGATATACTCACGCTGACAGGAATCAGCCCGATTTTTACGGCGACGGTCAATGCGCCTACAGTTACCATTACCGGCACCAACCCCAAACAGGCAGAAATATGCTGGGTTCCCGGCTGTGACAAGGAAAATCAACTCTTTGTTTTTACGATGGCGGCTTCCGATATGAGCCTGTGCAATACCCCGAAGACGGTTACCACTAGTATTTACATCAAGGTACTTGTCCCGCCAAATTCACCGCCGGGTATTTTTACCAATCTGACAGGCAACACATTCAGCAACGATACCATATTTGTGCAGGCGCAGAGCAATCTGTGTTTCAATTTCACGGCCACAGATTTTGATGCAGGGGATGTCCTTACCTTCCAGTCTTTAAGTCCGATATTTAATGCGCCCAACGGCCCGGTAGTAACGACCACGGGCACCAATCCTGTTCAGGGACAAATCTGCTGGACGCCGGGGTGCCAGTATGAAAATCAGGTGATTCCGCTGATATTTGGTGTACAGGATCAGGGAACCTGTTCCAATATTGGCAAGGCAAGGGATACGATTTTTGTTAAGGTACTTGTTCCCCCCAATAACCCGCCGCAAATTACTGTTAACCTCAGCGGTAATACTTTCAGCGATGATACGATTTTTGTCGCTGCCAATGAGGGCCTGTGTTTTAATTATATTGTGACCGACCCCAATACGGGAGACATTCTGACTGCTACTGCACTGGGGGCAATTTTTGGCGTTCCCGGCGGCCCCACCTTTACTTCCAATGGAACCCATCCGGTTACAGGACAGATATGCTGGACGCCCTCCTGCGATTATGTGGGGCAGGTTGTGCCGTTGGTGATTCAGGCTCAGGATAACGGTATATGCTCAAGCCAGAAGACAGTTACTGACACTGTTTTTGTCGTTATTTCGACTCCTCCCAACGATCCTCCCCAAATCAACCATATTCTCAACGGGCTCAATTTCTCCGGAGATACCATTTATGCAGATGCTTCCGTAGCCTTTTGTTATACCCTCGATTTCACAGATCTCAATGCGGGAGATACCCTTACTGCCTTTACCGTAAGTCCGATTTTCTCTGGCAACAATCCTGCTACGTTCTCCTATACGGGTATCAATCCTCTTCAGGGGCAGGTGTGCTGGACTCCCGCCTGTGATAATGAGGGACAGCTGATCGAAATCATATTGCGGGTGGAAGACAACGGCGACTGCGACAATGTGCTGGAAACATATGATACTGTGTATGTAAAGGTGAGCGATCCGCTGACGATCGCGCCCATTGTTGGGCATGATCTTTCGGGTAATCAGTATGTGAGCGGCGATACGATTTATATTCAGATCAATGACAGCCTGTGTTATGACTTTTTCATCGCGGACCAGACCGTCAACAACGGAATCAATTACAACTACGAATTCCAGAATCTGAGCGGAACCAACCTGGGGCTCGCTTCTTCGAGTGTGGTTATCAGCGGCGATTCTATTATCGGCAGTGTGTGCTTTAAGGCAGACTGCTCCAATGGAGGCACGCTTTACCGAAGTATTATCACCGGAATTGACAAGGAAACCTGCCCGCCTTTTAAAACAGCCAGCGATACGGTTTATATCAAGGTTAACACCACCTTCCTCGCTTATGCAGGGAAAGACACTTCTTTCTGCCAGGGTACGGGAGGCGTTCAGTTGAATGTGGTTCCTATCGGCGGAGTTGCGCCTTACTATTACCAGTGGGGATGCTCTGACCCTGGCAATTGCGGTTTCAGCAATCCGTATATATCCAATCCGGTAGTAAACCCGACGGATACCACTACCTATTTTGTGCAAATCGCCGATAAAAATGGCTGTACCAGTGAGTTTGATAATATTGTGGTAAATGTAAAACGCCTTCCGGTTGTAGATGCCGGAAGGGATACGTTTATCTGCGAAGGCGGACCCGGGGTAACGCTTCACTGCACTGTCCTTAATCCGCTGGAAGCACCCGGCCCTTATACTTACACCTGGGTACCTTCGGCAGGACTAAACAATCCGAATATCGTGAATCCTCACGCCACGCCTGATTCGACGACAATTTACACTGCGATCGTGGGGGCTGCGAATGGCTGTACCAGCGACAATACCAACCTCGACACGCTCAGCACAGTGGTCGTAACGGTCAGAGAAAGACCCGTGGTGGAAGCAGGGCCTGACCGATCTATTTGCCTGGGGGATACGACACAGCTATTTGGCCATGCCACAGAAGCCGGACCCAATTATGACTTTATCTGGACACCAGCCACAGGGCTTGCCGATTCCTCCAATCAGGCACCAATTGCCAGTCCGCCTATTACGACAACCTATTTCCTGGTCGCCTGGTCCAATAGTTGCCCCAGCGTGGCTGACTCGGTCACCATAAATGTGCATACCCTTCCCACGGCCAATCCCGGCAGCAGCTACGAAATCTGCGGAGGAGACAGTATCCGCCTCAATGGAATTGCAGGTGGCGACTCCACGGCAACCTATACTTACCAGTGGTCGCCTGCGACAGGGCTCGACGATCCCGCCTCTGCTACGCCTTACGCAAGTCCGAATACCCCTATCGTTTACACACTGGTCGCAACCTCCAGCTACGGGTGTGTGAGCCCTGCGTATCAGGTAGGGTTAAATGTACTTCCTGCCCCTGTCGCCAATGCAGGCCCCGATGCGACAATATGTCTGGGCGACTCCATTGTGCTTCAGGGAAGTCATACCATGATCGGCGGGCCTGCAGCCGGGCCGGTGTTTTATGCCTGGAGCCCTGCCAACGGTATGTCCGGATTATTTATTCCCCAACCTGTAACCAGTCCTTCGCAGACTACGCTCTATACACTTACCGTATCTTCGGGGGCCTGTTTTTCTGAAGATCAGGTGAAAATTGATGTATTCAGTGCCGTAGCGGTTTCCGTAACTTCCGACACCAGTTCGATATGTTCCGGTGAATCTGTCAGGCTCATCGCTCAGGGCGGTTCGGGAAGTGCTTCTTATCTGTGGACGCCGGCGGCGGGTCTTGATGATCCTTCCAGCCCGGCTCCCCTGGCCAGTCCGGATACTACTACTACCTATTTTGTTCAGGTAAGTGAGGGTGCATGTAAGGGCGAACAAGGGCTGACCATAAGAGTATTCCCTACCCCTGTACTGGACTATATCACTTCTAAAGAAAATGGCTGTACCGACCTTACCGTCAATTTTTATGAAAATACAGGCTCAGGGGTAGCATTTGTCTGGGACTTTGGCGATGGCTCGCCGATCAGCAATGAAGCATTTGCCCAACATACCTACGCACAGGCAGGGACTTACCCTGTAACCTTCACGGCTACCGGTGCGGGCGGCTGTGAGGTTTCAGGAAGTCTGGGAGAAATCATTGTCGGAGGAGGGCCGGTAGCTGATTTTGCTTCTGATCCATCGATCACGTCCTCTCTCCCGCTGCCCGATGTAAGGGTTCAGTTTACCAATCTTTCCCAGGGTGCGGTATCGTGGTTCTGGGATTTTGGAGATGGTGGCTATTCAACTGCCGAGCATCCCGTACATGTTTATCAGGAAGCAGGAACGTATCGGGTAATGCTTGCCGCCACCGATGCCTCAGGCTGTGTAGATACGGTTGTGTATGGCCCGCTGGTAGTTTTTCCGCCAGATGTACTGATTCCCAATGTATTCAGTCCCAATCAGGACGGAATCAATGACCTTTTCTGGGTAAAATACAGCGGTAAGGAAACGGTTTATACAGAGATATTTGACCGATGGGGAAGACCGGTTTTCTCAGGAACAGGGCTTTTTGAAAACGCATGGAACGGCCTCACCAAATCGGGCGCGGAAGCCAGCGAAGGGGTGTATTATTATGTGGTGAAAATCGGAGACAAAGCATATAGTGGAAATGTCACGCTCATGCGGTAAATTGGGGCATTAAACCCTAATAAACCCCTTATGCAGGACAAATCCTGGCTGATTTTTACCGGAGTTTTTGCCACTATCGGAACAGTCTGCGCCATCATTGCCTGGTACAACTGGCGCAATACTACCCATATCATGCGACATGGCGTGGAGGTAAGCGGGTGGGTAGTTGAAAATTACCCGCATCCTCAGTGGAAAAAGAGGTATATGTATGCCCCTGTGGTGCAGTTTATGGACAAAAACGGGGAAATGCGCAAATACGTCTCTACGACTTTTACCAACCCGGCAGAGTTTCAGGTGGGAGAGCAGATTAAAGTCTGGTATCTGGAGGAAGATCCGGAGAAAGTATCAATACCCGGTGCCAACTACTGGCTGGTTCCTGCGGTTTTGGGTGGTTTCGGGCTGATTTTTGGGCTAATTGGCTATCCGGCACTGATAAAGGCGCTATTGAAAGCGCTATTTGGCTGAGATAAACTATATGGAGAGGAAAGCGATTTGCAAAAAAAGAGTTTCTCGCCAAGGTGCAAAGACGCAAAGTTTAAATGTATTTTTCGAAAAGGAAAATAACCATGAGGTCTCCCAAAAGGGATGGCCTTGCTCATTGGCGACTCCAAAATCTATTTCGCAAAAAGTTCATAGATCACTTTATTTATTAATGACCGATCACCGGAGCGGTTGTCCCTTTTCGTTAAAGGCTTTTCCGGCTGGAATAACTTCTCCGGCCCATACGGTCCAGCCTCGCGCATAAGCCTCGACTGTATGGCGCGGTGCATACCCGAAAGGAACCGGTTGTCGCGATCCGCCGCCCTGAAACCAGGGCATGTCGTACTGGCCTATGCCCGGGGCAGAAACTGAATCGCTGAAAATGAGTCCCTCTCTTTTGCCTACGGGCATCCATTCGCCGCCATACTGCCCCGGAGAAGCTACGTAAGCCCGGATATATCCGTCTGCACGCGGCACGCCCTGAGAGTCAAATGTATTGACACTGACTATTTGCGTCAGCCCCCACCACTCGCCTTCGGTGAGTCTGACTCCGCTGCCGTCGGGCCTTGTATAGATTTCCCGGTTGCCATAAATGCCGCCTTTCTGCGGGAGTGACTTCACATAAGAGTAATCGCCGATGGCCGCAGTAGTACGGGTGGAATCCATTTTCCCGGGTGGAATAACCCGGCCATATTCGTCCACGTCAGTCCAAAACATGACAATCGATGCAAACCCGTTTCCCCTCAGGGTATCGAGTGCAACATCCTCCACGGATTTAAAAGAATTGGGAAGTTTGCCTGCGCGTGTTGCCGAAAAATAACCCGGAGGGAAATACATATAAACCTGCCCGGTGTATGCAGAAGAATCGCCTTTCAGATTTGCATTTACAAACCAGAAATCACCACTGGAGCCGATATGCCCTTCTTCCATTACCCTGACCGCTACTTTCAGACTGTCAATGGTGCGCCAGAAAAAAGATTCGGGCTTATAGTTTTTGATCATTTCTCCTCCCAAATCCAGCAGAGAACCCGCGTCAGCAGGCAAAAATTCCCGGTCAGGAAATGTGTCAATGTTCCAGTAAAGCTCGGGTTCGGGCGAATGGGATACAGGTTGCGCTTTCAACAATTGTGGAAAAACAATAAAAAAGATAAGCAGTGACGTTTGTATATTCATAGTCTGAACGATGATCCGTGCTAATTTTTATTGCAAAATGCGGGTATTAGTATTATTTTGCATTTATTTTTAGTAAATCTGAACCACATATGTCCAATTCACCTGTTTACAACGAAGATAGCATAAAATCCCTTGACTGGCGGGAACACATTCGACTGAGACCGGGAATGTATATTGGTAAACTGGGAGACGGCTCTTCTCCTGACGACGGTATTTATATTCTGGTAAAAGAAGTCATTGACAATTCCATCGATGAATATGTCATGGGCAATGGAAAGAAGATCGATATTGAAGTGAAAACCGGTGAGGTGATCGTGAGAGATTACGGTCGCGGCATTCCGCTGGGAAAGGTGATTGATTGCGTGTCGCGGATCAATACAGGTGGAAAATACGATTCAGAAGCATTTAAAAAATCGGTTGGGTTAAATGGGGTGGGAACCAAGGCGGTGAACGCGCTTTCTTCCTACTTCAGGGTAGAATCGGTGCGCGAGGGAAAGAAAAAAGTAGCAGAATTTGAGCAGGGCGAACTGACCATAGACCATAAAGTCGTTTCGACCGATGAAGAGCAGGGTACAACTGTCATTTTCCGGCCCGACCCCAATATTTTCCGCAACTACCGGTTTATTCCCGACTACCTCACCAATCAGATATGGAACTACGCCTACCTGAATGCAGGTCTTTCCCTTTATCTGAACGGAGAGCGCTATTATTCCAAAAACGGACTCCTCGACCTGCTCAACCGCAAAACCGAACAGGAGGAAGTCCGTTACCCGATTATCCATCTTTCGGGATATGATATTGAAATCGCCATGACCCATGGCAATTCCTACGGTGAAGAGTATTATTCGTTTGTCAATGGGCAGTACACCTCGCAGGGAGGTACGCACTTGCAGGCGTTTCGCGAGGCAGTGGTAAAAGCCATACGCGATTTTTACAACAAAAACTTTGATACCACCGATATCAGGGCTTCCATTATCGCCGCAGTGAGTGTGCGGGTACAGGAACCTGTATTTGAATCACAAACCAAAACCAAACTTGGCTCACTGAACGTCGGGCCCGACGGGCCTTCCGTAAGGACATTTGTCAATGATTTTGTAACCAAAGAACTCGATAATTACCTGCACAAACACCCTGAGGTGGCCGAAGCGCTCCAGAAGCGGATTCAGCAGTCGGAACGGGAAAGAAAGGAAATCGCCGGTATTAAAAAACTCGCCAACCAGCGCGCAAAAAAGGCCAATCTCCACAACAAAAAACTACGCGATTGCCGGATTCATATTTCCGATAAAAAAGGCGATGATGAAATAAAGCTGGCTTCTACCCTCTTTATCACCGAAGGGGATTCGGCCAGTGGCTCCATTACCAAAGCCCGCGACGTCAACACCCAGGCGGTATTCAGCCTCCGCGGTAAGCCGCTGAACTGTTTTGGCCTTACGAAAAAAGTGGTGTACGAAAATGAGGAGTTTAACCTACTGCAACATGCCCTCGACATTGAAGACGGACTGGAAAATCTCCGATACAACAACGTCGTCATCGCTACCGACGCCGATGTGGACGGAATGCATATCCGGCTGCTTTTGCTGACTTTTTTCCTTCAGTTTTTCCCCGACCTGGTAAAAGCAGGTCATCTTTATATCCTGGAAACACCGCTTTTCAGGGTGAGAAACAAGAAAAAAACGATCTACTGTTATTCAGATGAAGAAAGAGTCGCAGCCATAGAAGAACTGGGCTCAAAACCTGAAATCACCCGGTTTAAGGGACTGGGAGAAATATCGCCCGAAGAGTTCGAACAGTTTATCGGAAAAGACATTCGACTCCAGCCGGTCATGCTTCAGAAAGAAACTTCCATCCAAAACCTGCTCAATTATTATATGGGCAAAAATACGCCTGACCGGCAGGATTTTATCATCGCTAATCTTCGCATAGAAAAAGATGCGGCAGAAGCCGTAGCCGTATAATCAAAATTCTTTACGCATGATCCATACCATTGACCTAAAGTTTTTTCACGACCATACAATTGCAGCTTTTGTGGTCGAAACTTCCGCCGGACCGGTACTGATCGAAACGGGGCCCCAGTCCGTCTTCGAAAACCTTACCAGCGAATTGAAAAAACTGGGTTATTTGCCGGAGGATATCGGTCATGTATTGCTGACGCATATTCACTTTGACCACGCTGGCGCAGCCTGGGCGATGGCAAAGGCCGGGGCAAAAGTCTATGTTCACCCTTTTGGGCACAAACATTTGCTCAACCCCGAAAGGCTGTACAATTCTGCCAAACGCATCTATGGCGACCAGATGGAAATGCTGTGGGGACTGATGGAGCCCATTCCGGAGGAAAAACTGGTTGCAATACCGCATCTTTCCCAAATTACCGTCGGTGATACAACATTCGAAGCGCTCCACACACCGGGGCATGCCAGCCATCATATAGCCTGGAAACTGGGTGAAGTGATTTTTACCGGAGATGTCTGCGGCTGTAAAATCGGCGGAGGCCCTGTGGTACCGCCCTGCCCGCCGCCTGATATCAATATTCCATTATGGCAGGACTCGCTGGATCTGATTGAGTCCCTAAAGCCGGAAAAATTGTATCTCACACATTACGGAATTGTGGATGACGTACACGCGCATGCAAAAGAACTTCGGGCGATGCTCCATGACTGGAGTCAATGGGTGCTTAACCATATGGAAAAAGGCGAAACCCCTGAAGAAATGATTCCTCAATTTCTCCAATACACCGCACAACAACTTCGCGCTGCCGGGATGGATGAAGAAACCATCGCCAGGTACGAATCTGCGAATCCTTCGTGGATGAGCGTCACAGGGCTGGTGCGATTTTGGTCGGGGAACCCAACACTTCGACCGTAATCCGAAATTTCAATAGCAACCCAACTGCCAGGTTTTCCTGACAAAAAAGCAAAATACGTAATTTTTATAGCAAGTGGCAGGCTTTTCTGCCACCTGTCAGGTGTTTTCGCCATTGGTACACTTCCTGCAATAATGGCATAGTACAGGCTGGAGAAGCTGAAGTTAAACCAAAAAATATAACCATCATGGAAGATCTGTTTAAAAAATTCTTTTACACCGGCGTTGGTATCGCCTCACTGACTGCTGAAAAGCTGGAAGAAGTTGTGGACGAACTGATCGGCAAAGGAAAAGTAAGCAAAGAAGAAGGGAAAAAAATCGTTGACGATTTTATGGACAAAGTTGATGTGCGCAAGGAAGAGATTGAAAGCAAAATCAAAGATCTCGCCGGCAATCTGACTGAAGGTCTCAACGTTCCCAAATTTGTAAGCAAAGAAGAATTTGACGCACTGCTGAAAAGACTCGAAGCCATCGAAGCCAAAGTCGGCCTGGCAACTGCGACAGAAGAAAAAGAAGTTGAAAAGAAACCTGCTGCTGAAAAGAAAAGCACAAAAAAATCCTGATCTGAGCGATCAAAAAATTAAGGGTAACATTAGTAGTAGTAAGTAAGCATATCGGGTACGGCTTTGCCGGCCCGATATTTTTTTATTCCGACATATTTAGCCAATTTTGGCCTCACTATGGAGGTAAAGACCCTTAGCATTATTATTCCGGCCTATAATGAAGAAGCTACCATTAGCCGGATATTGGATCAGGTGCGGCAGGCCCCGCTCATCAACGGGATTGCAAAAGAAATCATTATTGTCAACGATTGTTCGACGGATCAGACCCGCCAAAAAATCGAAGCCTATATCCAATCTTACCCCGATACCCCTATCCGGCTATTCTCCCACTCACACAACCAGGGAAAAGGCGCCGCCCTTCACACCGGTATTGAGGCTGCCACCGGTGATTATGTGATCATCCAGGACGCGGATATGGAATACGACCCCAGGGAATACAATCTTCTCCTTAAACCTGTGGTGGAAGGATTTGCGGATGTCGTGTACGGCTCCCGTTTTATGGGTGGAAATCCTCACCGGATTCTTTTTTTCTGGCATTCCCGCGGCAACAAGCTTCTCACCTTTCTCTCCAATATGTTTACGGGGCTGAATCTCACCGACATGGAAACCTGCTATAAACTATTCCGCAGAGACATAATCCAGTCGCTGAAACTCCGGGAAAAACGTTTCGGATTTGAGCCGGAAGTCACTGCCAAAGTGGCGCGGGTGTCTGGCGTGAGAATTTATGAAGTGGGTATTTCTTATTACGGCAGAACGTATGATGAAGGGAAGAAGATCGGCTGGAAAGATGGCGTAAGAGCCATTTATTGTGTACTCAAATATACTTTTTTGCGATGAGCAACTCCCGGAAATTTGAATATAAAGAGCTGGATCAGGAAGGGCTGGAAACGCTGGAGACCATTGCCGCAGCCCATCGGTTCAACCGCTGGATGTATGAAACCGTTGCCGCTCACCTGATCCCGGGCAATGTCCTTGAAGTGGGAAGCGGAATCGGCAATATTTCCCGCGAGTTTCTCAATGCAGGTTACCATCTGACCGTGAGCGATATCAGGGAAAATTACTGTGGATATCTGGAGGAAAATCTCAGCCATTATACCAACCTCGACGACATAATAAAACTCGACCTTGTGCACCCGGAGTTTGATACGGTATATGCCTCCCATCTGGGCAAATATGACAACCTGTATGCACTGAATGTTGTCGAACACATCGAAGACGATGTCCTGGCCCTTGCCAATTGCAAGAAACTGCTCCGCCCCGGGGGGCGTATTGTGATCCTGGTGCCTGCATACCAGACCTTATACAATACCTTCGACGAAAATCTGTTTCACTTTCGCAGATATACCCGAAAAACGCTTTCCGAAGTTTTCCGGAAAAACAACTTTTCCATCCTACAATCCTTCCACTTCAATTTTATCGGAATTCTGGGCTGGTTTTTCTCAGGCAATATTCTGAAGAAAAAGACGATTCCTTCGGAGCAGATGAACATCTACAACCGTCTGGTTCCGGTTTTCAGGCTGATAGACCGCATAGTATTGCGTCAGATAGGGCTTTCGGTGATTGTGACAGGAGAAAAACCGGGTAGCTGAATATAACGAAATTTGCGATTCATTTTGTCTCGCCGTATTTTCCCGCTATATGCAAAAGCTGATATACAGGAAATATGGTAAGAGACCGGGTAGGTGAAATCATCCGGGAGTTGAGCCAGAATCTTTTTGAGAAAGAAAAGGTAATCAGGCTCACCCTTCTTTCTGCCCTGGCAGGGCAGAGTATTTTTTTGCTTGGCCCCCCCGGGGTTGCCAAGAGTATGATCGCCCGAAGGTTGAAATACGCTTTTGCCGGCGCCACTTCCTTTGAATATCTTATGGGGAAATTTTCAACCCCCGACGAGGTGTTTGGCCCGGTTTCTATTTCCAAGCTCCGCAATGAAGACAAATACGAGCGTATCACTGCCAAATATCTGCCCGGAGCCAATATTGTATTCCTCGACGAAATCTGGAAGGCCAGTCCGCCCATTCAGAATGCCCTGCTCACGGTGCTGAATGAAAAAATTTACCGCAACGGCGAACAGGAATTTAAGGTGGATATACATGGTCTGGTAGCTGCTTCCAACGAACTTCCCATCAAAGGGGAAGGGCTTGAGGCTCTGTGGGACAGGTTTCTGATCCGGGTTGTCATTTCAAATATTGAAAGCGATGATCTGTTTGTACGGATGATTGCGCTTCCGGGGAGCCACGATTTTGAGGATATGATCCCCGAGCCGCTGAAAATCACCCGGGAAGAATTCCTTGAGTGGGAAAAAGCCATCGAAGAAACGGAAATTCCTCCGCACATTCTGGGCCTGATTACGCATCTTCGAAAAGCCATTCACCAGAGAAACCTCAAAAAGGAAGAAGAAAGCGACCTTTATATTTCCGACAGGCGATGGAAAAAAATTGCCCACCTGCTCCGCACCTCTGCCTTTCTCAACGGGCGTAAGGCTGTGGACCTGATGGATTGTTTTCTGATTTCCGACTGCTTGTGGGATGATCCCGTACAAGTGCAGGAAGTAAGCGAAATAGTAGTAAAAACAATCGCTTCATTTGGGTACAACCGCCTCGTACATACAGAGCGTATCACTGGAGAACTGGCATCTATACTGAGAGAAGTGGAAGCCGAAACCCATGTTACCAAATTTGAAAAGGTAAAACAGCGAAAGATTTTTCACGACAAGGCCGAAAACGCGTATCACAAGGTATTTGATTTCTGGGGGGCGGATTCTTCAGCCTATATTCGACCTGAGGATTTGGCCAAGCTGGAAAAAGACAAACTGGTCTATATTCCGGTTTTTGAGCAGTCGGGAAAGGTATTCCGGCCATTTCAGACTTACGGGATTTTGCTGAAATCTGACTATTTGATCTTCCACAACCAGCGTGACCTGAAAATAGAAACCGAGGAGGTGGAAAAAGAAATCCGTATTCAGAAAAAACCTTCCGGGGGCATGATCAGAGCATGGAATACGCAGGTTGAACTGCTTCTGGATGCATGCGAAAAAATGCTTGAAAAAATCGAAACACAACGCAAAAGTGATGAGCCCCACTTCCACGATCACCTGTTTGTCTCCAAATCTCTGAGCTCCCATATTTCTGCCAGTCTGGATGCCGTGACCAATGAATTGCTGAACCTGAAACTAGACATCAAAAAAGTGCGACACAGCTATGAATCTCTTAACGAGGATTGAGGAGGAATTTTCGGGGTTTATCCACTTTGGCGGAATGATGACCGAGCCGCTTCGCCGTGAGGCCATCGAAATGGTCGTCAGGTTTTTGTATGAACCTGATTTTGAGGCAATCACTCCTTTAAATGAAAGTCCGATAAAGTACCATTATCCCAACTGGTACGGCCTCCTCCTGCGACTTTTTGGTTATCATGAATTGAGAAATATTACCCGCACCAATGAAGATCTCACTTTCAGCATTGCCAAAGACACCTTTTCATGGGCCAAAAGAGTAGGGCAGCAATTTGAAGCCAACCACGAATTTTTTGAAGAAGAAATCGAACTGAAATATATTCAGGAAAATACCCGCGCCGTGAAACCCGCCCGCTGGCAGCAAATCCTTACAGAACTGAATGAACGCTACCCGGAACACAACCGCAACTGGGATTTTTATCTCCGTTCGTTGAAGGATATTTCCTCCCGCATTGAAAATATCGGCGATACTGAAACCAACCAGCGCATAAGGCAGGATATGGTCGTGCTTCACGCCAATATTCTGGAAGACTGGAATGCCCATTTTTTCAGGAAAAAACACGCGCTGGAAGAGACTTTTCTCGATGGCGCGTTTTCCCGCTATGCACGCGAACTTACAGAAAAAGTAGCCCAGCTTAATGATCTGGGGGAATTGCTTTCTCCTTTTTATAACTTTCTCGGCCACATCTGGAATGACTCAATGGGCGCCTGGGAAAAAATCAATTGGGGCCAGCTCGAAGAATATGCGAGAAGTCTGAAGCGCGATCCACAGTTAAGGGAGTTGGCGGAGTTGCTTGGAAGATGGAAAACCGCAAAAAAACAACTGGAAGAATACAAACTCACCCAACCTGCTCCCACCCCTGTGTGGAAACCCAACCCCTATGGAAAATCTGAAATCATCGGCGTACATAACAGCGACGATATCAGTGCCATGCTTCCTGCTGAAGTTGCCCTCCTCAGTACGCCGGAAACGGAAATTATTTTTTCCAAAAATTTTGTAGAAAAAAAGCTCCTCACTTTTCAGTATCGTTCGGAGAGTATGATTACTGCTCCCGAGGGTAAAGTGGAAGTAGTAAAAATGACCGAACGAAACGAAAACGGCCCGTTCGTCATTTGTATTGATACGAGCGGTTCGATGTTTGGCGGCCCGGAGCGCATTGCCAAAGCACTGGCACTGGCGATTCTCGAAATAGCCATCAAACAGAAGCGAAGCGCGTATCTTATTTCCTTTTCAACAGGCATCAAAACGCTGGAAATGACCGGCCTGGAAGAAAATCTGCACCAGATGATAGAATTTCTGAAAATGAGCTTTCACGGAGGAACAGACATTCAGCCAGCCCTGGAGGAAACGCTGAAAGTGCTTCAGCAGGACCGCTTTGAAAAGGCAGATGTGCTGATTCTTTCAGACTTTATTATCCCGCGCATCGACCGGAAAATGTTTGACGACATTCAGTCCCTCCGGATGGATAAGAATACCAATTTTCACAGCCTGTTTATTACCCGGCGGCATGATCCAAGGGTTCCTCCCCTTCCGATATTTGACAATCATTGGGTGTATGACCTTGACAACCCCGGAGTGATGCGACAGATGGTTGACCACTTCGAAATCTTTACCGATTAGTCTTCGTTATTACCTTCATTTGCCAGTTTGGTTCTTTCTATCGCCAGCCAGTCCCTTACAATCAGTTTTTTCTTTTGTTCCATTGGGTGAATCAATAATTCCAGCGCTTCTTTTTATCTATTCGGATTTTCCAATGCGGGGTTTGGGGAAACCCTGCCGGAAATATCGCTCTTTTTCTTTTGGGTTCATTTCAAGGGTAATCAGGTTTTCAAAGTTTACTATTTGATCGGGTGATTTAAAATACAAAATCCGCATTCGTTTTATATGACTCTCGCCGGCGAAAGAAAATAATAAAACCTGGATTCCTCCTTTATCATCAACCAGCCCCAGTGGTTGTCCGGGAAATACGATTTCCCCGGCAGAAACAAATAAATTTTCCGGAGTTAGCTCCTTATAAACCATAATGGTTCCATCGGATTGTAAAATTTCAAGTGAAACTGAATCCACAATTCTGTCTATTTCCACCAGTTGCCCGGGTAGAGCAGTGATGACACCCTTTCGCATGGCAAAAAGTGTGTCTCCTTTTTCCATGTGAAAATAATCCGCTCTGTTTTCATCAGCAGTGCCGGCAACGGTGCTGAATTTGAAAGGTTTTGTCGGGGGTAAATAGATAAAATCCTCCTGAGGTCTTGCATCAGGATCTCCTATCAATTCTTTCACAGAAAGTTCATAGTGAAAATTTTCCTCGGAAGGATCTTCAACGCTCAACTTTACAAGTCGGTTTATCCCGGGAGAAAGGGTATAGGTTTTTCGGGAAATCACAGGTATGAGGTTGAAAATTTTCCCAAAGTCCATGATCAACTGGTAGGGGTAAAAAGTAAGGTTATAAGCAAAGAAAGCAAGCTGGTTGTCATTTCTGTGCAATTCTATCCGGATCGGATCGGCCGCACGCCTGGCCATATCTGTAATTTCTCCTGGCAGAACGTCCTGATAATCGTGTATTTCCTCATAAAGTTTGCTTTCCCGGTAATAGGAAAGAAGCGGAACTTCTTCTTCATTTTCAGGTTCCTTTATGTCTGCCGGATTGGGATTTGGCTGATTGCTCAGGGTAGCATAAGCTGCAAGTACTGATGTGCCGGGTATCCACCTGCCAAAGCTGTTGAGCCTGTAATATGAGGTGTTTTTTTTGAGTACGGAAGGCCCCACTGCAATGCCAAAAGATGTTCCCAGATAAAAATTGCCCTGATAATTGTAGTAGGGAACGCGTATTCCGTTTACCAGACTATAATCAATGGAAACCTTGTCCGGATGTTCTGTTCGAAACTGTTCGTATTGATGATAAAGATTGGTCCTGTCTTTCTGCTCCAGAATCCATTCAAATGCCAGAAAAAAATCTCTCTCCATTTTCAATTGAAAGGACGAAAGATCGACATTAAGCCATCCGTTTGAGATTTTGGATTCCGTTACCACACTTTGATTCAGCAAATCCTTACCGGGTAAAACCACCCCTCTGACAGTATCAGCCTCCAGCAGCCGCACTCTTACTTTAAATTCACCGAAGGTGTTATTGACAATCCTAACGGATGCGTTCTGAATATATACCGGATAAGTTTTGTTCTGAATCAGAAGTGCCATTGCCGATCCTGCCATTACCGTATCGGCATAAACGCTGCCTCCTTCAAAATACCGGTTTCCGGTTCTGAATATTTCTGCTTTTGTCCGTTTTGCTGAAAGTGTAACTTCCGAAAGGGCGTATGGAGCCTCTCGGAGATATATGGTAAGTCCGGCATTTTGCCTTAGTGAAGCGACAGGAATGACGATTCGGGCATATCCTAAAGCAGAAAAGATAACGGAATCATAAGCGTGGAAAGTAGGGATTTTCAGCGCGAAAGTTCCATCCATGTTGGCAATGGTACCCACAGAAGAATTCATTATCCCGATATTGGTAAAGGGAATGGGCTGTTTATCCGGCAGACTTACTACTTTTCCTTTCACGATATACTGGGAAAATACCGTGGACCAGTTTAGCAAAAAGAGTAGTAAAAAGATTTGTCTTGGATCCATATCAGGTAATTTCGCAATTAATTGGAAATTATTTTCTGTACCTACCAACGGAATTTCGAAACATGCCGTACTGACTTCATTCAATTCAATCTAACAAGATAAGTAAAATGAACAGAAAAGGGTTTCTCAAAGCTGGTATGAAGTCACTTGGAGCACTGGTAGTCATACCTGTTCTGGCATCCTGTGAAAAAGAAGAAATTGTCGGAGGAAGCTGTGAGGTTTCTCCAACGGAGACAGCAGGTCCGTTTCCAACCAAAAACCCCGCCTCTCTTATCTTGACCGATATCACCTCAGACAGAACCGGCCTTCCAATGGAAATTGTGATCACCATCCAGAACCGGAATAATGGATGTGAACCGCTGGCCGGAGCAATTGTTGATATCTGGCATTGCGATAAGGATGGGTATTATTCCGAATATGGAGGCACTTCCATGCAATCAGCCGATTTTACCTCGGTCCATTTTCTGAGAGGACGGCAGACCACCAATACCGAAGGACAGGTAGGTTTTAATTCTATATTCCCTGGTTGGTATTCGGGTCGCGCACCGCATATTCACGTTCATATCTACGATTCGGATGGAAATTCTCTGCTTGTAACCCAGATTGCCTTTCCTACCGACACTTGTAATACAGTATATACCACGGCAACGCAATATTATACCAAAGGAACTCAGGATACTTCCAACTCACAGGACAATGTCTTCTCTGACTCCCTGGACGCAGAAATGTCGGTTGTAACAGGAAATATATCCGACGGATATAAACTCACCCATACCATAGTTGTCAATGGTTAGTCAGACTACCGGCACGATACATTTGGCTGGCCGCCGTGCCCGGGCAATGAAAACCAATTATCTGAGCTATCAGATTTTTCGGACCGATGCGCTGACTCCGTGGAAATCGTTTTGCCGCCTGATTTCCTTTAATGACGAAGTTCTATCAGGAGGGGGGCAAATCAGGGTTCAGACGTATCCGGGAGAATATTCCCTCCTGATGCCTGTTGCCGGAGAAATGGTAGTTACGGCAGGTGAATACAATGATCGGGTCGAACCGGGAGAGATGCTGATCATTCCTCCCGGAGAGATTTCCAATTTTTTTGTTTCCAGCCCCTCCCATAGCAATCCGGTAAACTATCTCAGTTTCAGAATAAAGACGACAGTTCCGGTTACAGCCCCAACTCCCGTGAAGCAGAATTTTGATTTAACGCTCACGCACCCCTCTGGTTGCCTTCTATGGGAAATACCTGGTGTAAAAGTGAGTATGGTAAAGCTGGGCGGAAGGCAGGACGGAGAATACAGGCCAAAGGAAAAGGGGGTTTTTGTATTTGTAATGGCGGGTGTTTGGGAAGTACAAAACCGACTGTTGCAGGATCGTGACGGACTTTCCCTTAAATATCCCGGAACAGTGGAATACGAATCTCTTTCACCCGAAGGAATTTTGCTGATGATTGAAACCGCCGAATAAAGTTTGTTTATACACTTGCCCTCAGGGGCGAATGCCCCCTCATCTTCTTTGCCTTCTGGCTTCAGCCATAATGATCCCGGCAGCGACGGATACATTCAGAGAAGAGACTTTTCCGTACATGGGTATCTGTGTCAGGGCATCAGCGCGTTTGAGGAGGGGGGGAGAAATGCCTTTGTCTTCGGCGCCCATGACAATACATGCAGGACCTGTAAAATCTGCCTGATAAATACTGTCCTCCGCCTTTTCTGTACAGGCAATGGTGGTAATGCCGTAAGCCTGCATCAGCAAAACTGCATCAACCAGATTGCCGACCCGGCATACCGGAAGGTGGTGCAATGCACCTGCAGAAACTTTGACCGCATCGGCATTGAGTGCTGCCGCCCCCTGGGCAGGTACGATGATCGCATGGATTCCCATGCACTCTGCCGTGCGTGCAATCGCACCAAAATTTCGCACGTCGGTGACTCCGTCCAGCATCATCAAAAGCGGGGTTTCTCCCTGATCCTGGATGGCCATAATGGTCTCTTCCAGTGGCTGGTATTCGACGGCAGAAATAAACGCAGCCACTCCCTGATGATTGCTGCCTTTGGGACATATCCTGTCAAAAGCAGCTTCGGGCACCATTTGCAGCGGGATGTTCAGCGTCTTTGCACGATTTCGGATTTCTCCCACCCGCCCGTGATTATTTCCCTGGCGGAGCAGAATTTTGTCCACTGGTTTGCCGGCTTCCAACGCCTCTGCTACCGAATGAAAACCATATACGAGGTGATTGTTCTGTTTGTCTTTCATTTACTGCTGTTTCATTTTTTCCATAAGCTGAAAACCGAGGTCGTTGCCGGTAGCCTGCTGAATGGCTGCCGCCAGGTCGCCTGCATCTTTTTCCATCCCTCTGCGCATAAAAATCTGGATCGCGATGGCTGCCGCACGTAGAGACATGGTGGTCTGGTCAACGCCAAATCCATTCGCTGCCCGAAAATTCAGATCTGCAATGGCAAGGGGTTTCAGGCGAATAAACTCATCCAGCGAAAGTTCTTCCAGCCCCAGTTGCTCCAGCATCTGCCCCTGTGTAATCAGCAGGGTAAGGCTCCGGGGTACTACCCGATGGGGCATTTTCTCCTCAGAAAAAGCGACCAATGCGGCGATTTTTTCCAGCTTTTGGTCCACTTCTGCTTTGTTATAGCCGATTGAGTCGGCTTCCATTTCCAGAATCTGCTCAGCATAACTGTTGCAAAGACGGAAAAAGCAGTTTCGATAATTGCCGATAATCACTTCTCTGATATGCTCGTCAAAATTAACAGCAGGGTCATCCATTCCCGAATAAAGAAAATCCTGTGTGAGTTTTTTCTCCATGATATCCTGCCCGATCCGACCAAAGTATATATCGTTGATGGTTTCTTCTGTGCGTTTGACCGGGAGCACCCGGAACGCCATGCCTTCCATGCGGAAGTAATCCTGGAGGTTGGCGAAACTGGATGGCGGCATGGTATTGGCAAAATAAACGGGCCGTTTCCAACCGTCTTTGGCTACGTTGCGGAGGATGTTGATGATGACGGAGTCTTTTCTCAGGATATAGCTGCCACGGGCCTTAAATTCCCATATCATCTCGTCGCCGGTGATTGCTGCTTCATTTTCAGAGATTACTCCGCTGGCGAGAAGTTCATCTTTATGTGTGGGCAGAACAATATTTCTTGAGGCGAAATTGTAAATGACCAGTCCTTTTTCCCCCGCATAATCAGCTTTGTTCATCGTAATGGGAAGGGCATCTGACTCATTTTTCGGCTCAGTCATCTGCTCGATATACCAGTCCGAAATCAGAAGTTCGAGGTTGACGATCCTCACATCGGTGCGATAGCCTTCCACTTCCTGAATATACCACAGCGGGAAGGTATCATTGTCTCCGGCTGTAAAAAGTATCGCGTTTTTTTCGCAGGAGTTGAGGAGGTTTTTGGCAAATTCAATATCCACCCACCGGCCTTGCCGTGTATGGTCATCCCAGTTTTGGACCGCCATAAGAGCGGGCGCAAGCAGGGCAATCGCACCTGCAACCCATACGGTCTTGTTTTTCAGGAGTTTTCTCAACTGATCGGTAAGAAACAGCACACCCAGTCCGATCCAGATACAAAAAGTCTGGAATGACCCGGCATAAGAATAATCGCGCTCCCTGGGCTGATTGGGGTATTGGTTGAGGTAAAGCACGATGGCTATTCCTGTGAAAAAAAACAGCAGTCCGACCACAAATGCGTCCTTTCTGCGCATGACTACCTGCCAGATCATCCCCATCACTCCGAGAATAAATGGCAGGAAAAATAATGGTTATTTGCTTTATTACGCTCATACCGTGAATCTGTGCGAAATAACAATCCGTCCTCCCATCGCGCATCCTGATCGTCGCTGGATCTACCCACAAAGTTCCACATGAAGTAGCGGAAATACATGTGATTGAGCTGATAATCAACGAAAAAGCTGAAATCTTCGAAACGCGTGGGCTGGTCATCCAGCGGGCTTTCTTTGTCTGAGCCGAGGCGTTTTACAAAGTTGATATAACTAAACGGCCCTGCGTCTGTGTAATGCCCCGGATCGTACATGCGGGGAAATAATACAAGGTCTTTGGATTTATAGAGGTATTCAATATCCTCCATATCCTCAACATATTTGGTCTTACCGTCGATCAGGGTATATTTCATTCCGCGGGATTTTGCCTTCGGGTAGCCGCGCGAATCGAGATCAAAACCGGCATTGTACAGCGGGCCGCGAAAAAGCGGGCGGTCGCCGTATTGTTCCCGCTTCATATAACTCAGAAAAGTGAGGATGTTTTCGGGGTTGTTCATGTCTATCGCCGGATTGGCTTTAGAGCGAATAAAAATCACTCCGTAAGATGAAAACCCTATGGTAATGAGCGTAAATGCGAGTAAAGCTGTATTGACCACTACCCATTTGTTTCGGTAACTCACAATGAGCGCGCCTGCAATCAGTCCCAGCATAATGACCGAAAATACAGCAGAACCTGTCCCCATGGGAAGTCCCAGCCCACCCAGATCTTCGCCAGATCTCGACAGTGTTCCTGTAAATACTTTTTCAAATCCCCAGGCAATGCTGAAAGTATATTGGATAATGCCGTACAATATGACCGCGAGAACTACCACCGAAATGCCCAGTGTGGCTGCCAGCCCCTTTATGCTGAAGGGAAATTTCCGGAGATAATAAATCACAGCCAGGGCAGGAATCGTCAGCAGGTTGAGGAGGTGGACTCCGATAGAAAGGCCCATCACATAAGCGATCAGGAGTATCCAGCGTAAATGGTCGGGCTCGTCTGCACGGGCTTCCCATTTGAGCATCAGCCATACAACAATGGCAGTAAAAAAGGAGCTCATGCCATATACTTCTGCCTCAACCGCATTAAACCAGATCGAGTCAGCAAAAATACAGGCCAGTCCGCCGACAAATCCCGAAATCATGGTTGCATTCATTTTCATCTGCTCGTCCATATCTGATGCGGAAAGGCTTTTTCGGGCGAGAATGGTGATCGTCCAGCAGGTAAACATAGCGGTAAATGCGCTTGCCGTTGCGCTCAGCAGGTTGACCATCCATGCAATGCGGGTTACATCCCCAAAAGAAAACATACTGAAAATCCGGCCCAGAATCAAAAACAGCGGCGCACCGGGCGGGTGGGTAACCTCCAGTTCGTTGGCACAGGCAATAAACTCCCCGCAGTCCCAGAAACTGGCGGTAGGGGCCATGGTAAGTACATAGACGACCAGGGCAATCAAAAACACACTCCAGCCGGTCAGGTCATTGAACTTCTTTTCGCTCATAAGGTTAGTTTGGTGGCAATTTGCCCGTTTTTCCCGCTCAGATTTCCGGCGGTAAATGTACATTTAATTAACCTAACCTCCCAACTTCATTATTTTCCATACCTTTGCCATAAATACCGGAAACAGATGGATTATCTGAAAATAAAGGAAGGTGCGCAGGTCCCGGATATAACAGTGGAGGATCAGCATGGAAAGCCGGTCTCCCTGCGCGACTTTGCCGGGCAGAAAGTCATTCTGTTTTTTTATCCGCAGGATGACACGCCCACCTGCACGCAGGAAGCCTGCAATATGCGCGACAACCACGGGTTCTGGCTGGAAAAAGGTTATCAGGTAGTAGGGGTTAGCAGAGACTCCGCAAAGTCTCACCGAAAATTTATCGAAAAGTTTCAGTTGCCTTACCCGATCCTTGCCGATACAGAAAGAAAGCTGATTGATGCGTTTGGTTTGTGGGGGGAAAAATTGTTGTTTGGCAACCGGGTTATGGGAACCTACCGAACCACTTTTGTTGTGGATGAAAAAGGGATGATCACCCATATTGTGCCGGAAGTGAAATCCAGAGACCATACCACACAATTAATGGAAGTGCTTGGGATAAAAAATTAATTATTCAGTTTTGCCACGTTATGAACGGGACTGCCATTGTACTTACACAGGGGTTGTTGCATACCCCTTCTGCCAAAACTGCCCATGGGCTGATTCGCGGCTCCGAACGGTTTGAGGTAAAAGCCGTGATAGACCCGATCTCCGCCGGAAAAGATGCCGGTGAAGTGCTCGACGGCAAACATCGGGGAATCCCTGTTTTTGCTTCTATTGCAGATTTTCTTCAGTCGGGCATGGGAAAGGCCGAATTCAGCATCCTGGGCGTAGCGCATGGCGGAGGCGCGATTGCGCCGGAGTGGATGGACTCCCTCCGTGAGTCGGTAAAAGCCGGCATGTCGGTCGTCAGCGGGATGCATGAGTTTCTCTCCGAAAAACCCGAAATGGTCAGCCTCGCACAAAAACACGGCGTAAACCTCATCGATGTGCGAAAACCCAAACCACGGGAAGAACTGCACTTCTGGTCAGGAGAAATTCACTCCGTAACCTGCGGCAAAATCGCAGTGCTGGGTACCGACTGCGCTGTGGGCAAACGCACCACCGCCCGCTTTCTCGTCCAGGCTTCCAGGCAGGCAGGGCTGCGGGCAGAAATGATCTACACCGGCCAGACCGGATGGATGCAGGGCGGCAAATACGGCTTTGTATTTGACACTACCGTCAACGACTTTGTTTCTGGAGAAATCGAACACGCCATCGTCTCCTGTTTCCGCCAGGAAAACCCCGATGTGGTATTTATTGAAGGACAGGCAGCCCTGCGCAATCCCAGCGGTCCCTGCGGATCAGAATTTCTCGTATCGGGCATGGCCGACGGAGTGGTGCTCGTTCACCCGCCCGGGCGGATTTATTATAAAGGCTGGGAAAAAACCGGCAGAAAAATTTTCCCGCTTCAAAGCGAAATTGACCTCATGAATATGTATGGAGTTCCTACCCTGGGCATTGCACTCAACACACAGGGACTCAGTCTGACACAGGCCCGAGAATGGCAAAAACGCTATGAAGACGAGTTATCCCTGCCCGTGGTGCTTCCGGTGGAAGAAGGCGTGGAAGGACTTATTCCACCTGTAAGAAAAATGCTCGACCAATTATCGGTATGAAAATCAAAGACATAAAAGTAAAACGAGTCGGACTTGACCTCACCCGTCCCTATACCATTGCCTACAAAACCGTAAAAGATGTTGAGATATGTTTTGTGGAGGTAGAAACCGCTTCGGGGCTTGTGGGAATGGGCGCTTCCAACCCCAGCAAACAGGTGGTTGGAGAGACGATGGACGATTGTATCGCTGCGCTCAGTGAAGAAAACCTCAGTAGATTTATCGGCAGAGATATAAGGGAACTATTCCTCCTTTGCGAAGAACTACATACCCTTTTTCCGCAAAACCCCGGTGCGAAGGCGGCACTAGACATTGCCTTTCACGATCTGTTTGCACAACACCTGGGCGTACCGCTGGTAAAATTTCTCGGCCAGCATCTGATTTCTCTTCCGACTTCGATTACCATAGGCATAAAAGGCGTCGAGGAAACCGCAGAAGAAGCCCGCGAGTATGTGGACAGAGGATTTAAGATTGTTAAGGTCAAACTAGGGCATTCGATTGATGAGGATATCGAGCGGCTGTTTCGTCTGCGAAAGGATTTTGGCAGGAGTCTGGGTATTCGTGTGGATGCCAATCAGGGTTATTCGGTGCAGGAACTCACACGATTTTATCACGAGACCCGCGGACTTGATCTCGAACTCGTCGAGCAGCCCCTTCCCGCCACGCGGATCGAGGAGATGAAGGTACTTCCGCAGGAAATACGAAATACCATCGCCGCAGATGAATCCCTGGTGAAAGCAGAGGATGGATGGCGCCTGGCCAATCATCCCGCAGCCTGTGGTATTTTTAATATCAAACTAATGAAATGCGGAGGCATATTCCAGGCCCGGAGAATTGCCAATACGGCACGTCTTGCGGGTATGGACCTCATGTGGGGCTGCAATGATGAAAGCATCGTCAGCATAGCGGCGGGGCTTCACGTCGCCTTTGCACATCCGCATACAAAATATATTGACCTTGACGGAAGCCTCGACCTGGCAGAAGATCTGGTTTCGGGCGGATTTGTGATCAAAGACGGAATCATGTCGCTTACAGACGCACCCGGACTGGGGGTCAGGAGAAAAGACTAATCAAATGTTACTCCTGAAACATCGCTCAGCACGGCCTTTGTTATGGCCAATCGCGCTTTGGCATCTTCGTCTTTCCGAATGTCTATATTCATCGCAAAAAACCAGACATTACCCTGCTTTTCGAGCCAGCCTACCAGCCAGCCGGTATCAGGGTCGGGAAGATCAGCCCAGCCGGTTTTATGCCTCAAAACATAATCTTCTCCTTTTTCCCGGATCATAATATCTTTGAGAATGTCGATACTTCTCTGCGAAAACGGAAGATCATTGTGGTAAATGCGCTGCAAAAAAGCGACCTGCTCGCGGGCAGTAATTCGCAGACCGCCATTTAACCAAAACATATCTATTCCGCCCGAAATATCCCGGTTTCCATATCCCACCGTATCAATCCAGTGTTGCATACGATCCTGGCCTGCCCGGCGTGCGACTTCCTGATAAAACCATACAGCCGAAACCTCAATGGCAGAGCGCAGGCTGTGGGGGCGGTTCCATGACTCTACCCGTTTGGGAAGACTGTCCCAGGGGAAAATTTCGTTTTCATCCTCCACCGCTTTTTCTTCCAGCGCCACCAGCGAGTTAAATACCTTGAAGGTGGAGGCAGGGAGATAGGCGGAATCCAGCCGTGGCGAATTCCATTCGAAGTACTGGTCTCCCTTCATGTCGTAAAGGAGAAAACCCCCGTGTACCTGATTTTCGCGAAAATGGCTTTCAAAATCAGGCGCAGGTGTGGCAGGTTTCTGACAGGAAATCATGGCGCCTGCGATCCATATGAGGAGGAGTAATTTTGGGGCGAGGTTTTTATTCATAAAAATTGCGATTTCTTACACCAGAGGCTTATTTGCAGGATTTGAGATAATAAATTGACAGCCAATGAATTGTGATGAATAAAGTTGCAACACAGAATGGAATTTATATCAAACCGGTATTTTTTTTGTTAAAAAAGTTGTATTATCTTGCATGCACCATCCCAATTAACACCTGATTTTTTTTGATTTCCCACAGGCGGAGTTTTTCTCTGTCAACGGGCCGGTGTTCAAATTTACTATTCATTCCCCCATATGAAGACAACTATACAGATTATTTTTTCCGTACTTATTTTCACTTCTCTGGGTATCTCCCGGTTATGTGCTCAACCCGCCGGTTTTGTGGATCAGGTCTATGCAACCGGCTTTACCAATGCCATCGGGATTACCTTCGACGCCAATGGCAGGATGTATGTATCTGAAAAAGGCGGCAAGGTGTGGGTTGTTGAAAATGGAATCAAATCGGCTACCCCACTTATTGACATCAGTGAAGAAGTCGGCAACTGGCGCGATTTTGGGTTATTGGGTGTAACGCTTGACCCCAATTTTCTCAGCAACGGATATATTTATCTGCTTTATACTGTCGATGCGCATCATCTTCTTTATTACGGTACACCTTCCTACAATCCCGCAACTGATCTGTATTACGATGCAACAATCGGCCGGATTACGAGATATACTGCCGAATCTGCCACAAATTTTAATACGGTAGATTACAGCAGCAGGCTTATCCTTGTGGGTGATTCGGTACACAATGGATTTCCGAGCCTCCATCAGTCCCACCATGTGGGGTCGCTGGTTTTTGGTACAGACGGAACGCTGATGGCAGCCTGCGGCGATGGCGCCAGTTATGAGCAGGTGGACCAGGGGGGACAGGTAAGTGGAGGATGGGTGAATAATGGCCTGTCTTATGGCATTATCAGCGCGGCACAGAATATCGGCGCCTACCGCAGCCAGGACTCTACCTGTCTGGACGGGAAAATTATCAGGATCAATCCCGCCAATGGAGACGCTATATCCAGCAACCCGTTTTACGATTCCGCGCATCCCCGTTCGGCCAAATCGCGAATGTGGGCCATGGGACTTCGCAACCCTTACCGGATGAATCTTCGCCCCGAAACCGGCAGTCATAACCCTGCCGACGGCAACCCGGGAACCCTCTATATTGGCGATGTGGGATGGAACACAGCCGAAGAACTGAACGTATGTGATGGCCCGGCACGGAATTTCGGATGGCCTAAATGGGAAGGAATGACCTATCAGCCCGGATACAACAATGTTACCTATACACCTGCGGTCCATACCCTTCCCAAACTCGACTGGCGCGGAGGTACTGCCAGAGGATCCATAAACGGAACCATTTACAATATCGGCAGCACCCAGATTCCCGGCAATAACTTCACAGGCAACTGCGCCACAGGCGGGATCTGGTACCTCGGCGATGATTACCCGGCTGAATACAAACACACCTATTTCCTCGCCGATTACGGAGGCCAATGGATCAGAAATGTAGCTTTTGATGCAAACAACAATCCTACGGAAGTAAAAGATTTCCTCGCCAGTGCGGGAGCCATCACCGCAGTAAGTTCGAGCCCGGTGGAGGGGTCGCTGTTTTATGTCAACAACGGAAGCGCGGTACGAGTCATTCGCTACTCTCCTTCCAATAAACCTCCGGTTGCCATCATCCGGTCGGATGTGGCCTATGGCTCATCTCCGATGACCATCAGGCTCCGCGGCGACCGCTCCTACGACCCCGAAAACAAACCGCTCACCTATACCTGGAACTTTGGCGACGGCTCACCTGCTGGTACGCAGATGAACCCCACCCATACCTTTTCCAGCGGAAACGGGCTTTCCAAATCCTTTCAGGTAATCCTTACCGTGGAAGACGACCAAATGGTCACCGCAAAGGATACACTTGTGATTTCCCTCAACAATACTCCGCCCCGCATTATCTCAACCAGTGTAGATAATATGGATTATTATTCCGGCAATGTCAATCAGCCGCTTTCAGCAGTGGTGACCGATGCCGAGCAGTCAGCCGCCGGATTATCCTTCTCGTGGCAGGTAAGCCTGTATCACGGCAATCACCACCACCCCGAACCGGTTGACACCAATCCGACTACCAACACCCTGCTTACTCCGGTAGGGTGCGACGGGATATTGTATTTCTTCCGGGTAGAACTTACCGTTACGGATACCGCAGGTCTTTCCGATTATTTCTATAAGGACATTTACCCTGATTGCGCAGGTATGGAAGTGCCGCCGGTGGCTGCATTTACCGCCAAAAATGATCCGCGCTACCCTATGGTTTTTGATTTTGACGGAAACAGTTCGTATGACACCAACGGCCCGATTCAGTCCTGGTCATGGGACTTTGGCGATGGAAATACCGGTGTAGGACCCACTCCTTACCATGTCTATTATACCTCCGGTTTTTATACTGTTACCCTGACCGTTACCGATTCTGCCGGAAATACGGATGACTACTCAAGGAATGTATCCGTTTATTGCGGCAACAGCGCGCCGGAAGGATTTATCACTTTTGAAAAATGGACAGGTATTTCCGGCACCAACCTCAGCGCGGTAAACTGGAGTTCGGCCCCTGCCTCTTCCTCTACACTCAATATTGCCCAGATTCCGGTCAACTCCGGTGACAACTACGGTTCCCGCATCAGAGGATATATTCACGCGCCGGAAACCGGAAGTTATATATTCTGGATTTCCAGCGACGATGAAGGCGCACTGTACCTTAGTTCGGACGAAGACTCAACCAATATGGCACTGATTGCCTCCGTTCCCGGCTGGACCAATTCGCTTGAATGGACCAAATACGCACAGCAGCAGTCTGTCGCCCAGAATCTGATTGCCGGAAGGAAATACTATATCGAAGCGCGCATGAAAGAAGGAGGTGGCGGCGACAACCTGGCCATAGGCTGGCAATTGCCCTCCGGCGGTCAGGAGCGGCCGGTTCCCGGTACGAGGCTTTCATCCATCGCCAACAGTGCCCCCATTGTGGCAGCCTGTGAAACCTGTGGTTCTATTTCTGCTGCCGATATTGCCCTTCGCGGAGAATACGGTTCCTGCGAATCGGTATTCAACAATGCCCTGCTGGAGATTCAGGACTCGTTTGAAGATGCACTTGCCGGGATCAATGACAACAATCAGGATCTCGGACAGGTAACTGTTTCGACATTTGATCACGGACTGGCCGCCGGGTATTTTGCCAACGGATATCCGTTTGCCAACCGGAGTTTTCATATTTCCACAGAAAAAACACCCTCGGCCAATGTATCGGTGGAGCTATATATTCGCCCCGAAGAATTTGACGCACTGGCCGGAGCTTCCGCTTATGTAAGCAGTCTGGGCGACCTGCGGATTGTCAAATTTCAGGGAGGACTGCCGGGTGTGCCGGGTACGGGAACCCCTTCGATTATCATCCCTACCTATACCGTTGCCAATGGAGGGCCGGGCGGAAACCATGTCATCGCTTTCCAGACCAGCGGATTTTCCACCTTTTACCTCACGGGTCCCGACGCGAGTTTTCCGGTGGAATGGCTCGATTTTACAGCGGTTCAGAAAGGCGAAGACGCAAGGCTTTTCTGGGCCACTGCCAATGAAAGCAACAGCAGCCATTTTGTGGTAGAGCGATCGTGGAACGCTTGGGAGTATGCGCCGATAGGAATGGTGAAAGCAGCGGGCAACAGCAGCCGGGTGCTCGAATACAACTTCACCGATCCGTGGATCACGCGTCAGGAGCACGACCGCCTCTTTTACCGCCTGCGGCAGGTGGACTATGACGGAAGTTTTGACTTCAGCAAAGTGGAGGAAGTGGCGATCCGTTTTGACGCTACGCGCTGGAGCCTTTTCCCCAATCCGGCAAAAGATGCGTTTTCCATCCTGCTGGAAACCGACCGGCCTGCCCCTGCGCGCATCCAGGTAACGGGACTGGACGGCAGAGTGGTGCTGGATCACGAGTGGCAACCCGGCGGGATAAAGGAAAAAACCGAAATCCAGACCAAAACCTGGGCAAGAGGCGTCTATTTTGTCAGAATGAGCTGCGGCCAGGCCGTGAGTACGGAAAAGCTGGTGGTGGAATAAGGGGAATTTTGTAGCCGATGGCGCTTTAAGGTCGGAGGGAATGGTAAATCATCCACCCCCCAAACATCTGCCAACTTCTCCCTTCTTACGTCTCTAATCTCACCCCACAATCTCCGTCAACCCCCTGACCAGTCTCCCGATCCCTTCGCGGGCGGTTTTTTCGTCCACTGCGCCGAAGGAGACCCGCAGGCCGCACTCCTCCATACCAAATGCCTCGCCAGGGATGACTGCGACCCGAAATTCTCTGATCAGCCGCTCGGCCAGAGCGAGTGAGGTGAGCCGGGTATGGGGTTTGATCAGGTTGTAAAACGCGCCTGATGTGCGCGGGGTGTCGCATATATCCCTGATCTCATTTAGTGCTTCCTGAAAGATTTCACGGGAGTTGCGGATAACTGAAATTTTCTCCTGAAAATAATTTTTCCCCGTTTCCATCGCACCCACAGCGGCAAACTGCGAAATTACTGGTGGACAGATCAACTGGGTGTCCTGAATTTTTCTTATCGACTCGTACAGATGGGCCGGAACAACCATATAGCCGATTCGCCAACTGGCAAATCCATAAGCTTTTGAAAGCGAGTAGATGGAAATGGTATGGCCGGCACTGTTGGGAATGGAAGCTGGAGAAAAGTGTTTGTGATAATCGAAGTTAAAATATTCGTAGGCCTCGTCGCTGATATGGAAGATGTTGTGTTCGCGGCAGAGGTCATTGATGGCACGAAGGGTTTTTTCGGGGTAAATCGCGCCTGTAGGATTGTTGGGTGAAACCGTCACGATCGCCCGCGTACGCGGGGTAATGGCCTTGCGAATCAGTTCGGGCTGAAGCTGATAAGACGCATCGGTGGGCACCAGCACCGGCGTACAGCCGGCAATGGAAACCGCCATTTCGTGGTTAAAGTAAAAAGGAAGCGGCAGGATGATCTCATCACCCGGATCGGTAACTGCCAGTACAGCGTGGGAAAAGGCCATATTCCCTCCGGCGCAGACCACCAGCCGGTTGCTGTCGTCAACGACAATTCCATTCTCTTTTTTCAGTTTTTCGGAAATAATGTTCAGCAAGGGAGTGATACCTTCGACCGGCTGATATTTATGATTGTTGGGAGAAGCGTAAAAATCTTTGATTTTCCTTAGTGATTCTTCCGGAGGGCCGTAATATACTACCCCCTGGCCTAAAGATATGGTTCCTGGACAAGCCTGAATCAGTTCAGCAATCACAGGGATGATCGGCGGCTGAACTTTTTGCATGCGGAGAGAAGGCATTGGCATAAGCGGGAAGGTCAGATAAGTTGGGTGCAATTATACGGAAGATTTTTTAGTAAAAATTTTTTTTGGCCGTGCAACCCTTTTTGGCTGTGTTTCATCTACCCATTATACTTGCATAAACTAGAGATACTGATACAAACTTTTACATGATCGTCGCTTCAAAATATACCGAGGCAGAACTGGCAGAGGGGTGTAAACGGGGAGAGCCTGTTTACCAGCGTGCATTGTATCAGCAATATCACAGGCTGATGTTTGGGGTATGTCTCCGTTATGCAGACAACCGTGAAGATGCAAAGGATATACTCCAGGAGGGGTTTATCAAGGTCTTTAAATACATCTCCTCTTACGAAGGAAAAGGATCATTTGAAGGATGGATCCGCCGGATTATGGTTCATACTTCGATCGAGCACTATCGCCGCAATTCGCGGTATTTTATGGTGGACATCGAAGAAGCGAGACAGGTACATCTGGATACAGACATACTCGAATCGCTGACAAGAGAGGAGATACTATCACTGGTGCGCCAGTTGCCGGTGGGCTATCGCACAGTTTTTAACCTGTATGTGGTGGAAGGGTTTTCGCATCAGGAGATCGGGGAAATGCTCAACATTTCTGCCGGCACGTCGAAATCCCAGCTTTCACGTGCAAAAAAACTGTTGCAGGAACGATTGGGATATTTGAGTGTACGTGATACCGGGAGTGAGTAGGAAGTGAATAGAAAGTGTGTAAACTATGGAAGAAAAAGAAATAAAAGGCCTGCTTAAACAAAAGTTTGAGCATTATGAGGAGGACCCGGGTGCCGACCTCTGGCTTGCAATCGAATCAGAAATTCATCCGGGACGCAGGCGCGTGGTTGCCTGGTGGATGTATGCGGCGGTCGCCGCTTCTGTGGCGATTCTCTTTTTCAGCCTTTTCCTGCTGCTCAATCAGCCTGATCACACTTCACACCAACCTGAGGTGGCAGAAACTGACTCCGTCGTTGTACCACTGATACCGCAGCCGCTGATGACAGAAGACGTTCCAGCTCCATCAGAAACACTGCCAGCGGTAAAGGAATTGCCGGTGCAAAAAACCAGCGAAGGCCGTGAAGTTCATCACATCGCGCCAAAACGGGAAAAGGATTCTACCAAAGAATTTGCCAAACCTCCGCAAAAACAGGTGGATGAAAACTTCGCGGCACTCAATATCGAAACGCTCAACAACCCCGGGTTTTCTCCGCTTACACCGGTAACCCTGCCCGAAAAGGCCCCCGCCAAGGTAGAGATTCCGACAAACAAGCGAAATCAACCCGCGACGCCGTCACAACTGGCAGACTCCAAACATACGCTGAACTTCAACGACCTTACCGTCGAGGATGCAGTCTCTTTCGCCTCGAACACGATCGAAAAATGGAAAAACTCCCCTATCGATGTGTATCAGGAAAAAGGGCCTGATGGCGAAACCAAAACTTACCAAGTAGATTTTTTAAACCTGAGGATAACCAAAAAGACGCATAAGCGCGTCGTAAAACAACTGTAAATTATGAAACGGAAAATGGATATTGTGAAATCACTGAGCCTGATTATGGCTTTCCTTATGTCGGGATTTGTCGCTTTGGCTCAAACAGAAACCCCCGAAAACGAAGGTGATACCGAAACCATTGTCATCACCAGTGATACAACAGAAATTATTCTCGGAAAACGCAGATTCGTCATCATTTCTGATGACGAAGGCAAAAAAATGGAAATCAAAAAATCCGATGATGATGTTGATTCCGAAAGCGATGATGACTGGGATCCCGATTACGAGAAAAAAGAATCAAAGAAAAATTACTCCGATGTCGGCTTCCTTGCGCTCGACCTGGGTCATACCGACTACTTTGTCGATAACCAGTATGGTGTTGACGCTGCCGGAAACCCCGCGCTCGAACTCAAAGCCTTCCGCCCCGGTTCTCATGTCGCCCTCCACTTTCTGCCCACTACGGTAAGCGTAGTGCGTGGTGTGGTGAATCTGAAGTCCGCCATTACCGTTGACTGGAACAATTATTACTTTGTCAATGACATCACCCTTCGCGAAGGTGCTGAGACACTCGTCATAGACACAACCGGTGTAAATTTTGACAAAAATAAACTTACTGCCCGTTATGTGCAGGTTCCGCTCCTCCTCAATCTCAATACCGATCCGGGAGGCGATGATGGCGTAAGTATCTCCTTCGGGGTTTATGGCGGAATGTTGTGGAAGTCCTGGACCAAGCAGGTGAGCAGCGAACTGGGCAAGGTAAAAGTGGATGGCGATTACAACCTCAATCCGATCCGCTACGGACTGATGGCAAGGGTGGATTTCAAATGGTTTGATATCTACGCCATGTACAACCTGAGCAACCTCTTCGACGAAGGCATTTCCCCACAGACCCAGACATTTATGGCGGGGATAAATGTAATAGATTTCTGATAATAAAGCGTTTGACAGCAAAAGCCGGCCCAACGGGCCGGCTTTTTTTATGGTGGTTGGGTTGCCCCCTCTAAAACTCAAACACCGCCTCATTAAATCCGCCGAGGATGCCGTATCCGCCCTCTACATTCGTATAAACCACGATTGCCTCTACCGGCACGATCCCAAAGTCACCCAGATTACGGGTGTCCAACTGAAGGTCAAACTTGCTTTTGAACCGGTAATAATCGTCATTGACCAACTTCGCCTTTACCCTTGTTGCATTGATTTTCAGCAGGTTTCGCTCATTGATCGGGCTGTAATTAAACGGAAGATAAGCCAGTATGTCGAGGGTCTTCGTCTGTCCGTCGAAGTTCTCATCGGTAAATGGCCGCCTGTCTCCTCTGTATCCGCCTTCGGGGTTGCGGATAGCGTTGTTGGAGGTGGAAACTATATCGGTGAAAGGGCTCCCCGGCATACCCGGAACATCGTAGTCAATCTCTATCTCAAAATCGTAGTAGTTTTTTTCACCCGCAAAATCATCTACGGTTACTCTGATCAGCGACTGGCCGTTGCCATACACCACCCCGGTGAAGTCGGTGTATTGCTCAATATAAACGTCCTGATCAATTTTGACGCTGGTGACTTTGGGGGCGCGGGGAATGGTGGTCGTAGCTGTGGCTGTTTCGTATTGCGGATGAGAAACTCTTACGGTATAGGATTTTCCCGACTCTGGTATTACGGTTTCGGAATAATATTTCCCCAGCACCTGATCACTCCCATTTAAAAACGGGTTCTGAACGACCGTATCGCGGTACACCAGGGTATCGAGGATTTTTCCGCCTTCAAGGATTTCGACCAGGGCATTTCCTACCAGAATATCTTTTATTTCGGGCTTTTCGATAATCCCATAGCTACGGGTTACATAAATATCAACCGGCTTACCAGCATAGAGGTAGCCATTGATGACCAGCCTGGACTGGTGTTCAGGCAGTGGCACATTCAGATCGCGCTCGCAAGAAAAAAGCACAAATCCGAAAGCCACAAAGAAGAAAAGTTTGAGTGATTTCATATATGCAGGATATTTTAAATCAGAATTTGAAGCTATAACTCACGCTGGGGATGATGGGAAACAGCGAGAGTTTTTTGAGTTTGGGTGTGTAGGTATTGTTGGAGGAATTGTATTCTTCCCGGATATAATAGGCAAAGGGATTCTGGCGATTATAAGCGTTGTAAACACCAAAATTCCAGGTTCTTTCTCCCCACTTGGTTTTCTTCGAAAGGTTTACGCCCAGATCGAGGCGGTGATAAGGCTCCATTCGAAACCCGTTTCGCCCGTTTTCATACAGCCGGGCCGAAAAATCTCCCCACAGCGCGCTGGAAATGCTCATGGGCACAAAACTACCGGTAACACCATCGCCAAAATCCCAGTGTTCGAGGGTGGCATAATTGCCGCTGGGAAGGGTGATGGCGTTTCCTGTACCAAATACCCATGTGCCCGATACGCTGACTCTTTCGTTGAAAGTATGGCTGACTACCACGCTCAGGTCGTGCCTGCGGTCGTATCTGTCGGGAAATTTCACTCCGCCATTGAGCGCATCAAACTGCCGGTAGTTCCATGACAGTGTATATCCTATCCATCCGGTAGTTTTTCCTTTTTTCTTTTGTACCAGGAGTTCTGCGCCATAGGCCTCTCCCTGGCCGCCCGTTTCGACGATATTTTCCCAGCTTCCTTCGCTCAGCCCGCCGAGGAAAAAGTTTGTGCCTTCCTTGAAGGCGATCAGTCCGTCCATTTGTTTGTAATACCCTTCCAGACTCACTTCCAGCATATCATCCCAGAGCGTGGTTGCCAGTCCGCCCGCGGCCTGCCACGAATGCTGGGAAGGGACCTTATCAGTCGCAGGTACCCACAGGTCAATGGGAAGCCCTATGGTAGAATTGGTCAGCAGGTGAATAAACTGCGTCATCTGAACGTAAGAGGCTTTAAAGGAGAGATTATCCATCAACTGCACCCGGGCCGAGACCCGTGGCTGGATGGAAAACATAGATTCCTCGCTCACGAGGTAGTTGACCAGATGCACGCCTGCGTTTACGCTGATGCGGGAGCCAATCTGGAAATTGTCTTCCAGGTAGGCCGAAGTTTCTACTGTGTTATGGATTTTGGTTTTCAGCGTAGTGTCGATTTTGGTAGAACCGGAATTTTCCCTGTAACCCAGAGAGCCAGGTGTAAACTTGTGGAAGGTTGTATTGATGCCAAATTTTACGTCGTGTGCAGGGGCGGGGTAATAATCAAAATCGAGCTTAATGCCATAATCGCGTATGCCCGATACATATTCGAAGAAACTGGAGGAGGAGCGGAGCGTATCATTTTGCATATACTCATTTTCCTCGTCATATCGTATGCCCATCTGGTACTTGGAATAGGTAGCCGTAAGATTGCTAAACAGCCGGGGGCTCCATATATGGTTCCAGCGAAGCGCCGCCAGGTCATTTCCCCAACCTACTTTATTGCGGAATGTATTGCTGCTGTACTCAGCGCTTCCTTTGCTTCCATTGGAGAATTTTTCCTTCAGATCGAGGTTGTCATCACCCAGATAAAAACTGAAGTAAAGCCGGTCTTTTTCGGAGAATATATGATTGACTTTCGCGTTCAGGTCGTGGAAATAGTACCCAAATGAAGAATTTCCCTTGGAAGCGTACTTCGTAATCGGGCGGGAAAACAGGTCAAAATAGGTTCTTCTGCCCGATACGATATACGAAGTTTTTCCTTTGATAATGGGCCCCTGAAGCGAGAGTTTGGATGAAATCAGCCCGATGCTGCCTTCTCCCTGAAACTTGTTGAGATTGCCCTCTTGCATGCGAATGTCGAGGACGGAGGAAAGCCTGCCGCCATATCGCGCGGGAAATCCGCCCTTGATAAGTTTTACACTGCTGAGGGCATCGGCATTAAACACAGAGAAAAATCCGCCGAGGTGGCTGACGTAATAGAGCGGAACGCCATCGAGGAGGATCAGGTTCTGATCAGGCCCGCCGCCTCTGACATAGAGGCCGGTGGAGCCTTCGCTTCCCGACTGTACCCCCGGCAAAAGCTGGATAGCTTTGACAACGTCCACCTCGCCGAGCAGGGCGGGCAGTTTTTTGATCTGCTGAATGGGCACGTCAATGGTGCTCATTTCCGTTTTTTGCTCGATTCGTTCTTCCTCTTCGGCGACAATTTCGACTGTTTCCAGGGTGTAAAGCGCCAGGCCGATCGTCAGTACCGTGTCGCGGGAAAGCACAAAATTTGTCTGAAAAGATTTGTATCCGGAAAAGGAAGATATCAGGGTTACAGGGCCTTCTTTGAGAGTGAGGCTAAAAAAACCGTAGTCATTGGTCACGGCTCCGAGCCGTGTCAGGTTGTCGTAAACATTGGCCGCAATGATTTTTTCACCACTTTCAGCGTCGGTCACATAACCACTGATGGTGAACTTCTGTTGCGCCTGAGCGATACCTGGCAGGGTAAAAAAAATACATAGTCCTACCAGAACCGCATGAAATAAATGCAGTGCCTGTTTCATTGAAAAGTTGGGATAAATTAGGTAAAATGAAGTTGTTAAATCAAATCGTTAAATGGAAAGGGTAAGCCCAAAAGCGTTGCGCCAAAGGTAGGGATAACCGCTAAAATCTTCCTGAAGGGCAGCAGGAGCGCGTTTCAGCGGGACATTGCCGTACAGTTCGGTCTGATACTGAAAACTCAGTTTGCGATAGAGGCGGATATCGACTCCCACTCCGGCACCGCCGGAGAGATAGGTATATTTTCCGGCGACTTCGATAAAGGTAATAGGCTGGCCCTGGCTCGCAGGTTCTTGTTTACGCGCATTCCACGAGTTCAGATCCCAGCCATTGAGGTAATCTGCATCAAACCGGGACTGCACCATATTCATGGCAAAATACCCTGCGGTCGCTGTGGCAAATGGCCGGAATCGCCGCTGCCGGTCGTTAAAATAATGCCTGTAAAACCCGCTCAGATCAGTAGCTGTCCCATAAATGTCGGTAAATTGGTCGGGGGTAGCTACATTGATTCCCAGTGGAATCCATATGGCGTCAAAGCCGGCTCTGGCTCCCCATTCATGGCGCGCGGTAGGGCGGTAAGATAGTTCGGCCAGAAGGCCGGGCAATACAGGTGAATAATAGGTGAAGGTTTGGTTGTCATATTCAAGATCAACCCGCCGGGTCGGTACGCGGTTGAGCCGGGTATGAATCCCGAATGCCCATTTGTCTCGGGCCCATTTCATCTTTTCTCCGGGCCCGAGGGCAAGCGCAACGCGATGGGTTACGAGCGAAGCATATCTTCTGGCTTCACTTCCGGGTTGTTTTCCGGGCAGAGACACTTCTGCCGGTAAGGTTTCTCTTAACGTCGATTCAATGGGATCGGGTGTAATATGTAGTCCAGAAATCGCGGGCAGCGCTGTCATTAATGGCTTGTTTTCTGCTTCCCGGAGAGTAAAATCTGTTGCTTCCGCTTCGCTTATATGATTGATTACCGGTCTTTGAAATAGCTGTTGTCCTTTTGTTTCAGGCAAAACAACCAAAGCCGGAGAATTTGTCTCTTCTTTGCAGGGCGTGTCGATATCGTAAAACAGCGACCGCTGGTTTTGCGCGGGATTCAGCATCTGCTGTCCGAAAGTAGCCACTGGATCGTGATTTGATTGTGAGGACATGATCACAGCAGTCAATACGCCGCCAAGTACAAAACAGCCGGCCATGAGCCAGAACAGCGGGAATCTGAATCTATTTTTTTCTTTTGCCGGAGGAACGGCCTGATCGAGCAGTGCTTCCATTTTTTCCCATGAAGGAACCGGCTCATATGGGCGCAAATCGCGGGCCTTTTCCCTAAGTTTATCCTCCCAGTTACCCATGATAAAACCTCCTTTCTGATGGATGTGTGATGTTTTTCAGTGATGCTCTCAATAGTTGTCTTGCTTCGGTGAGGTAGGCTCTGGAAGTAGATTCCTTGAACCCCATCAGCTCGGCAATTTCTTTGTGGGGGTATCCTTCGATGATATAGAGATTAAAAACGGTTCGCGGCAGGTCGGGCAGAGTGTCAATTTTCTCCAGAATATATTCGGCCTCCAGTTCGTCCAGCGCATCAAAATTGCCTGTGGGCGTTTCTGGGATTGTTTCCACGCAAACTTCGTCCGGGCTTCGTTTTACCTTTCTCAGGTGATCGAGACAGCAATTGATCATAATGCGCTTGATCCACCCTTCGAAAGAACCTTCATCCCTGAAATTCTGAATATTGCGAAATACCTTGACAAAACCCTCATGTACGAGATCATCTGCCATTTCACGGTTTCGCACATAACGAAAACAGATCCATGACATGGGACGAAAATACTTCTCGTACAATTGTCGCTGACAATTGCGGTCATTATTGCGACAGCCTTCGAGTACGTATTCGTCATTCATATAGATGATCCTTGCTTCCATACTACGACGTTTCCCGCATAGACGGAGGTTGCATGGAAATCGCTGGAAGAATTTAAAAAAATTCTTCTAAAAGCCGGAAATATCCAGAATCATGATTTCGTAGCTCGCTTCCCGAAGTGAGCTATAGGCAATTTTTGTCCCATCGGGAGACCACCGGGCGTCATTGTCATTCATCGGATAATCGGTAAGGGGCATCTGGCAGGAACCGTCGGCATTCATCAGGAAGATTTCGGGCTTTTCTCCTGAGCGCATCGTCGAAAAGGCGATTCGCTTCCCGTCGGGCGACCATGAAGGGCAGAAGTCGTGTTTGGGAATATGGGTAAGACGCACCACATCTGAGCCATCGGCATTCATGGTATAGATTTCGTCATTGTCGTTGCGGGTATCTCTGCGGGAAAAAAAAGCGATCCGGCTGCCGTCAGGTGACCATGAAGGCCAGAGTGCACGGGTAGAATCATTGGTAATTACGCGCTTATCTGACCCGTCAGCGTTCATCACCCAAATCTCCCATTCAGGGCCTTTGGGCGAACTGCACCAGGCAATTTTGTGGCCGTCGGGTGACCATGCGGGAAAATTGTCGAACGTGGAGTCAGCGGTGAGGCGGGTAAGATCTGTTCCGTCGGGGCGAATGCGGTATATATCTCCGTTTCCTGTGCGAAGGGAAAAAAAAGCGATAAACTGTCCGTCTGGAGACCAGTCCGGTATCTGGTCGGTGGCTTCGTGCTGAGTCAGCCGGCGGATATCCGAACCATCAGATTTCATGATGTACAGATCTACATTTCCGTCGCGGTCGGAGGCAAAAACCAGTTGTTTTCCATCGGGCGACCAGGCGGGATAGCGGTCGTAGAATGCGTTTTCTGTCAGCCGCTGTGCAGGTATCGTTGCCGGTAAAATGGTATCACAGGCAATCCGGCTGCTTTGGTCAGACGAAGAATTGCAGGCACTCAGAAATAACGCAAAAAGAGAAACAGCAAAAGCAAGGTATCGCATGGATTATTTTTGATAAGTTTCCAGCAACTTCTGAAAGCGCTCCTGCTCTTTATAGACTTTATAGGCAGGGTCTTTGGAAAGCTCAATTACCGGATAATTATTTTTCAGCGCCAGCTCGATATTCTGATAAAACAGATCATCTTTATGCTGCCGGGCGTAGATTTTGGCCAGGAATCCATATCTCAGGCCATCGTTGGGCTTGAGTTCAAGTGATCGCTGAATATCGGGAATCGCCAGATCGTAATTTTCCTGAAGTGCATAAAGAAAACCTCTGTTGTAGAAGGCGTCTGCCTGATAAGGATCAAAACGTACGGCTTTCGAATAATCCTCCAGTGCGCGGTTGTAGTCGCCGGCTTTTCGTGCGAGATTTCCCCGGTTGGTATGCGCATCTGCGTTGGTACCATCAAGCTTTATCGCTTCATTAAAATCAAGTATCGCCTTGTCATAAGATTCAAGCACAAAATAGATTTCCCCTCTTTTGTTGTAAGCGTTGGAATAGCCAGGTGCCAGTTCGACCGCACGGTTGTATTCTTCCAGCGCTTTCTGATAACCTTCCTGTCCACGGGCCTGATACATCATACCCCGGCTGAGGGCAACTTCCGGATTTCGCGGTGTGATCTTTTCGGCCATATCAAAATCGATTTCTGCCTGTTTGGTTTTTCCCATCTGGATATACAGCAGGCCTCTGTTGATATAGCCGTTGACAGAATCTGGATATGCGCGTATCACTTTCCCAAAATCAATCAGCGCGTCGTTGTAGTTTTTGAGGCGGGCGAATACAACCCCCCGGTTGAGAAATACATGCGCATCTTCCGGCGGGCTAAGCTGAATGGCCTGATTGTAATCTGCCAGGGCATTTTCATACTCACGGAAACGGTAGTAATAATCGGCCCGCTGATAATAAGCTTCTGCACGTGAAGGATCCAGTTTGATGGCACTGGAATAAAGCTCAAGGGCATTGCTCATGTCTTTTTCTTCCGAATAAATTTCCGCTCTCCGCAAATAAGCATCCACTTCTGTGGTTCCGTACCTGATGGCTTTATCGAGATCGGTTTTGGCCAGAATCAGACGCCCCTCTTTCTGGTGGTCAAGGGCGCGGTAATAATAGGCATTGGCAAAATTGGCGTCTATAAATATAGCTTTGTCAAAATCCCGTGCCGCTTTCCTGCTATCGTTTAGATCTGCGTAGATAATACCCCGGTTCATATAAGCTTCCGGATTTTGGGGATCCAGAGTAATGGCTTTATTTGCGTCGGCAAGTGCCTCGTCATAAAATTTCATTTGCAGGTATAGCAGGGCGCGACGGGCATAGGCTTTTGCATTGTCGGGATTAAGGGAAATAGCCTGTTTGAAGTCAGCCAGCGCTTCTTCATTCTTCTTTAATTCGGTATAAATTTCCCCGCGCTGGAGATAGGCCTCAGGATATGCCGGTTTCAGATCCAGCACATAGTTCATATCTTTAAGCGCGTTGGCAAAATCTCTTTGCAGAAAATAGGTTACCCCGCGTTCGTAACTCGCCGGAATGAAATTCTCCTGAATCTGGATGGCGCGGGTAAAATCAGCAATTGCTTCGGTATATTTCTGTACCAGAAGGAAAACCTTGCCCCTTTTGTAATAGGCATTCGCAGTTTTTTGCTGCTCAAGCAGACGGGTATATGCGGCAATAGCCTGGTCGTATTCTTTTTTCCCGACATGTACATCCCCTCTGAAAAGATTTGCCTCGGTATAGTCAGGGTTTATTTCCAGTGCATGATCGATATCAGCCAAAGCATCTTTTTCGCGCCCCATTTTCTGAAGCAGAATGCCCCTTCCATAAAAAGCTTCTGCATAGTCAGGCGTAATTTCCAGGGCTTTGTTGTAATCTTTCATCGCATCGTTGAAGCGATCCATTCGGGTAAATACACCTGCCCGGCTGGCATAGACCGGCGAAAAATCAGGATTCATTGCCAGTACAGCATCAAAATCCTCCAGCGACTTCTGGTATTCTTTCATATCAGAGAAAAGAATTCCCCTGCTGATCCGCGCCTTGATATTATCAGGATCGCGGTTGATTACTTCTGTATAATCTTCCAGTGCACGCGAATAATTGCCCAATTGCTGAAGAATACCCGCTCGTTCGTAATATGCCTGAATATCCTCCGGATTCATGGAAATCAAGGCATCGAAGTGCGAAACGGCTTTGTCCAGTTGCCCGCTCCTGCTGTAACACTGCGTAAGCATAAGCGAAATAGCGGATTGTGCATCTGTATTTCGGGGATGCATGCGGCTCAGTCCGTCAATAGCAGCAGGGTAGTTCTCCGAATTCATATTCCGGATGCTCAATGCCCACAAAACTATGTTTTCAACGTTCGCCAGAAGTCTGCCATCAGCTTTCGCTGCATCTTCCAGTCTTATTTTACCATGCATATCCTCACTTCCGAGAAACAGGTTCTCTCCATATTTGTTGGCGCTGTAATAGCGTGTCTCTACCACGATTTCACCACTGATACTATCCACGCCATAACTGCCCCAGATGACCAGATCAGCCCCGCATGACCCGGCAATCGTCTTGCTCATCGATGGTATTTCCTGACAGTTGGAGACATACAGATATCGCGAAGAAACTTTAATATTCTCCGTTGCCAACCCTGATATTTTATTCATCACGGCGTCTTTTACTGATGCCTCGTCGCTGCTGCAATCGGGGTAGCTGTGAAACGGCAAAACCAATACGTGGTAGTTTTCATCTCCTTCGGGAAACGGACAACCCTGATTTTCGGCACTACCGCCCAGATTCAGTCCCAGTTTGCGCGGGATGCCAGGGAAGATGAAAGATAAAACCACGAGTATTACCAACACTCCGCCTAAACCGCCTCCGATTCTGACCAGATTTTTGCGGAGTCGGGAAGGTTCTTCGGCTTGTTCTCGGTTTTTCTCCGCCTGTCGCTGTTTGATAGGCGTTTTTTGTGTTGGACGCTGCCGCTGAGGGCGTTTGCCCGATTCCGGCCTGCGAGTAGCAGGTTTGCCGAGCTGACGATTAGGATCATCATCGGGTTCAGTATGCAGTGGCTTTTTTTCCGGCGTTTCCTCCACAACCGGCGTTTCCTCCACAACCGGAGTTTCTTCCACAATTGGGGTTTCTTCCACAATTGGGGTTTCTTCCACAATTGGAGTTTCTTCCACAATTGGAGTTTCTTCCACAATTGGAGTTTCTTCCACAATTGGAGTTTCTTCCACAATTGGAGTTTCTTCCACAACCGGAGTTTCTTCCACAATTGGAGTTTCTTCCACAACCGGAGTTTCTTCCACAATTGGAGTTTCTTCCACAATTGGAGTTTCTTCCACAACGACTACCGGATCTGGCGTAAATGTTTCCTGACGGGAAGTGACTTCAGTACCATTTTTTACAGCAGGAACTTCCGTATGAACAGGAGATTCTTTCGGGGAAACGGGAATTTGTTTTTTATTTTCGAGAAGCGGCGATTTACGCTGGCTGTTTTGCTCGCTGAGTGGGATCAGGAGCGGATTTCTCAGCCGCCATTTGAGGTCTCTCGATTTATTTTTAAGAGAAATGAGTGCGTTGGTGATTTCCGATTTTCCGCCACCCGGCCAGAGGAGCTTTCCATTTTCTGCAAAGACCTCCATGATATTTACCGGACTGAAAGCCTCTGTGGCAAGCAGGTCAAAGGCTTGCCCGACATTTTTTCCCTGAAGGAGATAAAAATAAAATGTCTGGGCCATAAGCCCCAGATCAGGCTGGTTTTTGAGCGCAATGACAACCGGAATACCTTTGAGGAGGAGTGCCTGTACGAGGTCTTCAGAGACAGTACCATGCAGAAAAACAACCTGAAGGTGGGGAAATGTGCCGAAAATTTCGGCCAGACCGGCAGTTGTATATTCCAGTACGCCGGACCTCCCGCGAAAAAAGATGCTATCGCCGGAAAAAGATTCACCGATAAGATGAATAACCGAAACCTGAGCCTTTGCCGACTTTTGCGTGAAAATATCTTCTACGTATGTATGAGATCCTGGTACATCCAATAAAACCCCGCATCCATCTTGCTGGATGTAAGTGTGCAGAGTCTTCAGAATGTCTTCACAATCTTTCAGCGACTCCTTCGAGTGTTCCCCTCCTTTTTGGTTTAATGGACAGGCAAGGAAAATGAAGGGTTTGTTTGAAGCAGCTGGCATAGATAATTATGCGGAAAATCAATACCTGAGCAAAGGTACGTAAATTTTACAAATGGATCAGAACCATTACCCAAGCTGTAAATAAGAACGCTAGTTTGGGAGAATATTCTATTTTTATGCACAAATTTAACTTTATTCAATCGCAAAATCCAGACAAATTTCTCAGGTTGTTACCTGTAAGTCATTTTGAAAGTTTCTGAAAGACAACCGGTTTGGAATTAATCCGTATAAATTCAATGTTTAAACATTAATTTATTTATCATGGCAATCAAAATTATACCCCGACCCCTTCAGGCCAAGGGCCAGTTTAACGGAGGCGAAATCCTCGAAAACAAACCGATCGGTTTCCCCCGGGAAGGCGGAGTAGGAATGCCTTACTCCAGCTTGTTTTACTGGGCGCACGCATGGTCTGACCACGGAAGTACAATCGGCGAACATCCTCATCAGGGATTTGAGATCATGTCGTTTGTGCTGAAGGGAGATATCGAACATTATGACAGCAAAAACCGGCGCTGGATTCCGCTCAAAGAAGGGGACACCCAGATTATCCGTGCAGGCAATGGCATTTCGCATGCAGAAAGGCTAAACGCAGGTTCGCATATATTCCAGATATGGCTCGATCCCGATCTCAGAAAAACCCTGGGCCAGCCAGCTTCCTATGATGATTATCGCGGCGAGGACTTTTTGGTTTCTGAAGAAAACGGAATGGTCACCACCTGGTATGCTGGCAAAAACGGGCGGATGAACGTGGAAACCCCCGGCGTCGAAATCCGCAAAATCGCGATGGAAGAAGGCACTTTTTCCATTCCTGTCAGTACAGACAAAATTCATTCCCTCTATCTGATTGAAGGGCAAATAACATTGGGCGGCGAAACACTTAACAGCGATGACTTTGCGATTATTTCCGATTCCGATACAATAAATCTGGAAGCCGGGCCGTCCTCGGTAGTGTTTATCATTTCCTCACCCGCAAAGATGGAATATGCTACTTATGCAAAAATGAGTGGAATGCGGCAATGATATTCGACCGCGGGTTTCAAACACTCCAAAACATTTATTAATTTCAGCCCGGAGGTTTTCCCCGCGTCAACATTTTATCAGACCAAATATCTATGTCCACCGAAACACAAGATAAGCCCAAAGTAATTGTACCTGACTGGGTTCAGGAAATAAAAAGAAAGTACCTTTCTCAGAATGTCGCACAGTTTATTGTCCATGGCAATATTAATGACTATGTGAGAGTAAACCGCGAGTCGCAGGACAAGTACTATCGCCTTCGCGATTTTCTCAATGCGGAGATGTTTAAGTACAAGGATGTCGTCATTTATTATGACCGGGCAGCCGGGATTCGTTTTAGGGACGATCGCACTTTTGGGGGAGACAGTGCCTCCCGGAAGGAGTTTATTTCTACCCTGAAATTATTTGATGAACTTACAGACAATAACTTCAGCGAACTGACCCGCAACCCTGCGCGTTCCTTTTTTACGCTCGACACCTACTTCAATCTTATGGTCAACCGGGACTTTCTCGACTCCTGGTTTAAGGAAGTAGAAGCCAATCTGGCCAACCCCTCGGGCGCTGTCAATACCGTAAAAGGTGATTCCCAGCCCAAAGAGGAAGACCTCATCGACAAGTTTATGCGAATGACTCTGCCCGACTTTGATGAGAACGGGAAAAAGCAGAAAGCTTCTCTGAATACCCTGAAGGAAAGGCTCGAAAAACTCAAACAAAAACTGGCCAAACCCAAGTCCATTGCGTTTATCGTAGATTTTGCCGAGACGCTTATTCCCATGACAGAAAACTCCAGCTATCGTCCCGACGATCATATGCTGCTGGTGTTTATGCAAAAATGGGCAAAGGAAGAGAAGTTTTTGTCTGCCGACCTGACGATTCTTGTCGTAACGGAAAACATCGCGGATATTAATGCGCAGTATGTACGCAACCCCTTTACCCACGATGTGCAGATTCCCTATCCGGGGGAAGAAGACAGACTGGCTTTTATTGAAAGTTTTTTTCAAAAACACGCTGGCAGCAAGGAGTACTTCGAAATGAACTCCACGATACTGGCCAAAAATACTGCCGGCCTGGGGCTTGTACATCTCGATATCATTATGTCTGAAGCGGCGAGAAACAAACATCCCTTCACCAATGAGATGCTTACCCGCCAGAAAAAAGAGATGATTGAGGCTGAAGCGGGCGGCCTGCTCGAATTTGTGGAAACCAAATTCAGCCTGAAAGATGTAGCCGGGCACGCGCAGGCCAAAAAACACCTGATGGACGCTGCAAATGCATTAAAGAATGGCCGTCCCGACGTGATGCCGATGGGCTACCTGGTATCCGGCCCCGTAGGTACAGGTAAAACCTTTATGATTACGGTTTTCGCCAATGATGTGGGCGTGCCAATGGTCATTCTCAAAAACTTCCGCGGCATGTACGTGGGGCAGTCGGAAGGGAATCTCCAGAAAGTACTCAAAATTCTCAAGGCGATGGCGCCTGTTGCGGTGATGATCGACGAGGCGGATGCTTACCTGGGTTCCCGCAACGACGGCGGCGGCAGCGGGGTCAACAGCCGCATCTTCTCCATGCTGGCCAGTTTTATGAGTGATACCGAAAATCGCGGGCGAATCGTATGGTTTCTCGTAACAGCCCGCCCCGACCTCATGCCGGTGGACTTCAAACGCCAGGGAAGGGCTGAAGAACATATTGCCCTGTTTTACCCCGATTCCATCGAGGAGAAAAAGGAACTGCTCGAAGTCATGCTGAAAAAAACAGGATTAAAATATCTGGATATCAACGAATTTGACGACGAGTTTTTTGAGGATATCCCCATCCGCTCCGGAGCAGATATGGAAGCTGCCCTCACCCGCGCCAAGTTTAAGGCTGCCAGTCTGGGTATCGAAAAAGTGGACATAGATATGATCGCCAAAGTATTCAACGATTTCCTCCCTCCTACCTACCCGGAAGAAATCGAACTGATGACCTACTCTGCAGTACTCGAATGTACCTCCAAGGAATTGCTTCCCGAAAAGTACCGGAAACTCACCCGACAGGAAGTGCTCGATACGGTCGAAGACCTGAAAAGCAGAGTAAGATAAGCCCAAACTGGCCGTACCTGCAGGAAGACAGAAGACAGAAGACAGAAGACAGAAGACAGAAGTCCGATTAGAGAAGAGAGAAGTGATTGGGTTATATACTTCTAAAATCTGATTTCTGACTTCTGATTTCTGACTTCTGACTTCTAAAATCTGACTTCTGACTTCATCTGCGATCTGTAATCAAAATCGTCCGTTCAACTCCCTTTCAAAGAGTTTCAGTATCCGCTTGTACTCATCCGTCCAGCTTGAGGCCTCTTCAAAGCCATGGCTTTCCATCGGATAAACGGCAAGTTCCCAGTTTTCCTTTCCCAGCTCAATCAGTCGCTGCGAAAGGCGCACTGCATCCTGAAAATGAACATTGGTATCGATCATTCCATGGCAGATCAGGAGCGCGCCTTTTAATCCTTCGGCGTGGTAAATCGGAGAACTTCGCACATAGGCCAGGCTGTCATCCTGCGGCGAATTGAGAATAGCCGCCGTATATTGATGATGGTAATGCGACCAGTCGGTAACCGGCCTCAGTGCCGCGCCTGCCGCAAATACATCAGGTTCGGTAAACATGGCCATCAGCGTAATAAATCCTCCGTATGATCCGCCGTAGATACCTATTCTTTCAGGGTCAATGCCGTGGTTATTTATCAGGTATTTTGTCCCGTCGATCTGATCTGAGAGGTCTTTGCCTCCCATATGCCGGTAAATAGCCGTGCGCCAGTCTCGTCCATATCCTGCACTTGCCCGGTAGTCGATATCCAGCACCGTATAACCCTTGTCGGCAAGGAGGTTGTGAAACATATATTCGCGGAAATAATTGCTCCACCATTTATGGGCATTTTGCAGATACCCCGCTCCGTGAACAAATATCACTGCGGCACCGCCCTTTTGCGGATTGTTGGGTTTGTAAAGCCGGGCGTGAACCGTCGCTCCGTCGCGGGCTTCGAAGGTGATATATTCGGGCTCTCTCCAGGGATAAGCCTTAAAATCGCCGGACAGAGAATGCGTAATCTGTTTAGGTTTTGCGCCGGGCTTATTGTCCTGCAGAAATAACTCCCAGGGCTTGTTGCCGGAGGAGTACCGGATTGCCAGGTACTTTTCGTCTGGCGAAAGCGAAACCTCATTATTGCCCGCCATCGATGTCAGCTTTACGGCTTCACCACCACTCAGGGGCATTTTATAGAAATGTCTTTCTCCGGGGTGAACGGCACTGCTGGTGAAGTACCAGCTTTTTCCGTCTCTGGAAATCTGCGGATTAAACACCTCGTAATTCCCTGAGGTAATTTGTTTTTTCTCCCCCGAAAGCACATTCACCGTATATAAATGGGCATATCCGGTTGCTTCGGAGACAAAATAAAACTGCTGGTTGTCGGGAAGCCACCCTGTGGCAGCAGATGCGCCAACAAACCACGGGATACCGGGGCCACCGATCCACGCCTCGTCGTGCTGATGATCGAGAGTTGTCAGTCTTCCGGTCTGAAGATCGATCCGGGCAATCCACCGGTCTTTAAAATCGAGTGCGCGCACTTCAGCTATGGCGTATTCTTCGGAGGGAGACCAGTGAATGCTGGTAATCTGGGTTTCTCTGGCGGTTTTGGCTTCGGTAGATTTGCCATATTCGGCCAGAAATGCAGGAAGGGTATAAATACCGGGAAGGCTGTCGGTGCTGATCGTGATGACAGTATCGCGGGTCAGGTCGTATAAAAAACTCTGAGAGGTTGTCAGCGGGCTGCCTACTTTGGGGTAAGCGCGAAGTTCTTCTGTATAGCCCGATTCACGTACATAGGCGGGAACTTCGGTATTGACCACACCGGAGGGGGACTGTGCCAGCCGGAAAGTAACGTATTTTCCACCGGGCGAAATCTGTACTGCCTGAAGGTTCTTTTTCCCGAAATAGTAGGGAGAGGGACGTGTTGGCTGAAGAAGATCACGTTGGGTTTTTGCCGCTTCATTTTCTTCCTTCCGTTCTCTGAGTACTTTCATAAGGGAAAGTTCCTGCTGGCTGACCCAGCGCTGCTGGGGGTCTTTTTTTTCATTCTCGCCGCTGTTGTCGGTGCCTGAGCGAAAATCGGTGAGCTGGCTGGTTGCACCGGTCTGTATGTCGTGGGAATAAACATTGTTGTCTTTCTGGTAGAAAATCATTTTCCCTGTAAGGTCAAACACAGGGCGGGATTCACGGTCAACGGTATGGGTAATCTGCCTGAGTGTACCGTCTGTGAGGGAAAGAATAAAAATATCTCCGTTTTTTTCATAAACCATCTGGGTTTTGGCTGTATTCATATCTCCCTCAGGATCAGCCATTGCACGGCGGGAGGCGATGGATACTTTTTCAGGAGATTTGCCGCCGATCGTAAAAGCGTAGAGCGAATCAGCATCTGCATTTTCAGGATTCCAGTCAAAATAAATCATCCGCCCGTCAGGAGACCAGTGTACATTGTCGGGAGCGGAACCAATCCACTTGGGATCCTGCATGATTTGCTCAACGGTGAGCCCCTGGGCAAATGCAGGGAGAGCATTGAAAACGGAAACAATTACAGCCGTGATTGTAAGAATGAAAAATTTTCTGGCAAGGGTCATGGAGTATGTTTAGGTTAAATATTTGAACTTATCAGTTGCATTATTCATGGTAAGTTCGCAAATGATTGGTTAATTTACACAGTCATTACCTTTTATTCGGGAGAATATTATTCTGGGAAAACGTATGCAAAGGAAGTTGCTAATATTTGATTTTGACGGAACTGTTGCAGACACATTGATTGTTGCCGAACAAATCATGCACGAACTTGCCCCCGAATTTAACCTTCCCCGCGTAACCCGGCAGGAAATTATTCACCTGAAACACAAGTCCATCCCCGAATTGCTCAAAATCTCAGGCCTCTCGTGGCATCAGGTACCTTCATTTGTCAGAAAGGCGCGCCTCGGATTCAAAAAATATATGGATCAGGTAAAGCCTATTACAGGCATCCCCGATATTCTGCGGAGTCTCCGCAACCGTGGATACCGGATGGGTATTCTCACTTCCAACTCAAAAGACAGCGTCAGGGATTTTCTCCTTCAGCACGAACTTCAGGTTTTGGTTGTCTGTACGATTCTCTGTTTGGCAAGTCGCGGTGATACGTAAGATCATGAAAAAAAACCTTCGGTTTTGCTCCCGCTGAACTGAGAGTGATGATCGGCGATAAGGATCAGGGATCAGTACTGCAAGTGCGGGGATAGATGCCGTTGCTGTTTCCTGGGGATTTAATTCTCCTGAATTACTTCATTCTCACAATCCGACATTCCTGGTAGAGACACCCGAAGAATTGCTGCGGCTGTTTCCGTGATCATATTTTCTCCTTACCTTAGGTTCTGTACCCTTAGCTGTTGTATATGTCTATTCTTTCTCCCCGTCTCGATCCGTGGCGCGCGCCTGACAGGATTCTCTGCATTGTATTTGCCATTGTTTTGCTCAGGCTCCTGTATATATGGCCCAGTATATTGACGTGCTTTCGGGCGCTTCAGATGGAGTCGCGGAAACTCTACGATGATCTGGTCGAGGGCATCCAAATACGACCTGACTGTGGAGAGTTTCTGGAAGAGCTGCTCTCAATCGATGCGCATAGTGAGAAATACGGGAAATCTCTCTCAGAGTGCTGTGTGCGGTGCAAAAAACGCCGCGGAGGCGCTGGTGCCCTTCTCAACGGTGCTGCCTGGGTCAGGCCCTTTCGCCTGTGAAATATTACGACTGTCGATCAATGCCGCCATTCTTTGAACTGAAAATAACGCCTGACCCGCAGGGAAGGCATTGCTTACGGGTTTATCGGAATGGTGATTGCGCTTTTGCTGATCACTATTCACCCGAATCTTTGCCTCTAAAGGTGTTTTCAAAAGAAAAGACCGGAACGCTCAGCGATCTGCCACATCTACTTCTTCTGCCATCAAAAACAATCGGAATCCTGAGACTAAAACGAGGCAGCGATTTGTGCGGTTTCTACGGGCCGGAATCAACTCAACAGAGAAAATGAGCTTACAGAAGTAGCATATCATCATTACTCCTAGTGGCGTGTGACCTTGGCGGATTCTGTGCTCTGCCATTCGCATTGGGCACGAGCCACTACTTCCTGCGGCTGCCAGTACATCTTTCTGTCGGGAAACGGGGTTTTTCTTAAATTCCCGTTCAGGATACCAGAATGTTCATCGTTTTCATCAACCGACATCAGGCCTATATGAATATGATGAGGAAAAAATTACGGCTTCAAAATGCTGAATGGCGGCGAGCGCATTACAGCAGCGGGTAAATGCCTGCTCCAGGCAGGCTGATAATCGTGACTCCCGATCAGATAACGCTTCCCTGTGTCTGCTGTAGTGCTTCCCAGGAGCTTTTACAGGATAAGCCGCGAGAGAAGAAAGAATTGACCTGAAGGATTTGCTGAAGCGTTTCAGGGGTAGTCCTCCGGAATGAATCTTCAAATTTGAGGCGGCGTTACCAGATTAATATGTCCAGTCGCCGTTTTACCTGTGTGACGTTTTGCCCGATCATCGCCTGCACATCTCTACCAAGCCATCGCCCTGCGAAACCGCTGTTCCCAGCGGATTTCAGCTCGCTTCAGGCTTCTATACCAGCGTTCGCATTCTACAGGTGATAACGGCTTGCTTGACGCAGCTTTCAGCATCTTCGCTGCGGAAATTGAAATTAACGCCGAATTCCTGGAGTTGATCCTGTAATCAGGACTACCTTATGCCTGAAAAATTGTTGTCCATCTTTGTTGAGATATCCGTTTTTACCAAACCATATAGGTATGTTTCTGTGTGCTTTCCGGAGATCAGTTTGCGGCATTTTTCAACTGCCTGGTTGCTTTGTCTGCTTTGTAAACCCCGTTCGCATGTTGGCGTTTTGGCCTTAGTAAAACTGATGAGCAGTTTTGCCTTAGCACGGTTCTTCCCCAGAGATCCATCATAAATCCTGCGAATTCGACAACCGGGGATAACTCTTTTTTAGGTTTTGCCGGAATACCAGTTACATCCTCTGTCATCTGAAAGAGTTCCTGAACTCCAAGATTCTGGTTTCCGCAGATAAGGTTTCGCCTACGGGAACATCAATAGTGCATTGACCAATAGCGCTTTGCGACGTCTTTAGCCGAGACAAATTTTACCTGCGAATTTTCAAAATTTCAGTTCACAATTCCATGCTTTGATCAGCAACTCTCCGAAGTCGGCGTTGTATCGTAGAGACCCGACATAAATCCGGGGCAGAGAATCGCCGGCAATCCATCTTCTTTTATAGCTTTTTCTATGATTATTGAGCCATTTTCTTGGAAAGCGCATAATCCATCCCTGGTCTCTCCACGGGCTGGTTTCCGTGCCGGGTTGAGCTTTGGAATCAGGACTTCGTGTATTGGAACTGGAAATATGAACAAACCTGTATTGACCTGATGATAAATCGCCGCATTGACTATGTTTGCGTACCGGTTACATTTACTTCCAAGCCGGGGCGACCGGGAAGGCCAGGAGGCGGCATGTAAGCTGCAATATGGCGAATGACATAATCGCAGCCTTTCATCCGAGTCGAAGGATTTTCACCGGTTCGAGCAGGTCTGCATACACAATGAGATTTTCACGCCTTCAGCCCGGAGAGCGTTTCGAACTCACGCCGGGCTGAACCATGGCCTTTACACGATAGCCCTGCGCCAGCAATTCGATGACAACGTTGGTTTACAACATACCGTGGAGCCCCGTTACGAAGACGGTTTTTTGCTTCTGAGGTATTCATATCGATGTGTTTTGTTGCTAAATATTTGCCTTCATCCCTGATGAGATACAGCGATCAATTTTTTGTGGAAAAACTGATAAGGAATAAGCCTGAAAACCGGGCTTTTCTGCGCGGTAAAAACTAGAATGAATAATCCCACGGGTGCTTCCTCGATTTGCTCACAAACTCCAGCCCGGATCCCCCGGAACATACCTCCTTCGATATAAGCAAGGTGGCGGAACGTGCTTCGGATTAATTTCTAAATAATTTCCATTGCGATGATTGTCAGCGGAATAGAGAGCCTGAAAAGAGTAAAAGATTGCATTCCTTCATGGAGAGACACCGCCCTTGGGTCGTGGAGGTAATAGAAGTCCTGTGTAATTTTTGAATGGGCAAACAGAAAAGAATTATAGGGGCCCGACCAGATTTCGGAAGGTTTGCGATTGATAAAATGACTCCAGGTCTGTTGGATATCAGCGGGGAAATCAAACCTTTCGATGAGTTGGTGGTAGCTGTTGAGGTCGTCCTCTTTGTGCGGGGTTTTGAGTTCACCAAAATCGGAGATGGGATTTATGCGTTTGTAGAATATCTGCCTGATCCTGCTTGTGGGAAGAGGAATTTTATCGATATCCGGCGACTTCAAAAATCTGGTGGCTTTACGCATAATCGTTCTTTGAATAAACATTATGTCACCAAATTTGGGAATTGGTTTTAAAATAAACTTGGAGAAATCGGCCTTTTTATGGTTTGAATACTGGAATGGGCTAGACATCCATTGCTATAACCGGAATGGGCTAGCCACCCATTCCTAATGATATGTCGCCCTTTCAGGGCTTTGGGATTGGCTGAAAGAAAGCCCTGAAAGGGCGTCATCACCTACCGGTGGCGTTAGGCCATCGATCATTCCTCTCCAGGAATGGGCTAGCCACCCATTCCTGAAGATATGTCGCCCTTTCAGGGCTTTGGGATTGGCTGAAAGAAAGCCCTGAAAGGGCGTTATCACCTACCGGTGGCCAAAGGCCATCGATCATTCCTCTCCAGGAATGGGCTAGCCACCCATTCCTGAAGATATGTCGCCCTTTCAGGGCTTTGGGATTTGCTGAAAGAAAGCCCTGAAAGGGCGTTATCACCTACCGGTGGCCAAAGGCCATCGATTTAAAGAATCGTAGATTCATGCCAAGCCCTGAATGGGCGGCATAATCAATCCCAGACATATCGTTCATCAAACGCGACATTATATTTTTTTAAAAAACCCCTGTACTCATCCTGAAATGTTTTCCTGGAGTGATGTTTGTGCTGATTCGCTATATAAGATATTACCCTGTCCACTTCCGCCGGATTCACGGAAAAAGCACCATATCCATCCTGCCAGTAAAAATTTTCATACCCTTTGCCTTTGGTCTTTATCCATTTGGAAGAATGAGACTTCACCTCTTCCAGCAACTTCATCAGGGCTATTTTTTTAGAAAGTTTACATAAAATGTGGATGTGATCTGTGTAACCTCCTACGATGATGGATTGACATTCCAGCCGGTTACATATTCCGCCCATATAGGCGTGAAGTTCCTGCTCCACAGGTGGATGTATCAGCGGCTGTCTGTACTTGGTACTGAAAACGATGTGCAGGTAGTTTTGTACTAATGATTGGATCATTCAAATAATATCTGTATTATTGTATATATTTTTATTAACCTTTTCCGTTAATATTTTGCACAATTGAATGAAAATTACGTATAAATCCAATAAGCTTCAAAAGCAGTTGACAATTCCGAAAGAACTGGCAAAAGCTTTTGGTCAGAGATCGAAAAAGGTTAACCAAAGGATGAAAGAATTGGAAGCTGCGGATACACTGGAAGTTATGAGGTGGATTCTGGCTGCTAATTGCCATGAATTGAAAGGAGACAGGCAAGGAGAATTAGCGGTTGATGTATCTGCAAATTTTCGGCTGATTTTTGAGCCCGACCATAAACCTTTACCCCAAAAAGAAGATGGTGGGTTAGACTGGGGAAAAGTGACTGCTATAAGAATTCTTGAAATTGAGGATTATCACTAATTAAGAATATATCATGCGCAACGCAAGCCAAATAGAACGAGAATTACTTTCGCCCCCCGGAGATACCATTCAGGAGACAATTGATGTTTTGGGGATGTCCCAGGCAGAATTAGCTGAACGCATGGGCAGACCAAAGGAAAAAGTAAACGACATCATCAAGGGCCGGGAACCGGTTTCGACAGCTACCGCTTTTCAACTTGAAAAGGTGCTCGGAATACCTGCGGGTTTCTGGATAAACAGAGAGAAAGAATACCGAAAAGCATTGTATGAGATAGAACAAAAAGAATCATACATTCAAAACAACGCGTGGCTTCAAAACTTTCCGGTAACCCAAATGAAAAAGTTGGGCTGGTTACCCCAAGCTACCGAAAAGCATATTCTGGTGGATGCTATTCTTTCATTTTTCGGAGTGGCCTCTCCGGAGGAATGGAAAAGAATCTATGTGGATGAGGAAGTATCTGTGGCATTCCGGATTTCTTTAGCTCATACTCAGAATCCCTACGCTATATCTGCCTGGCTACGAATGGGCGAACTTGAAGCACAAAAGTTAAACCTGGCCCTATACAACAAAAAACTTTTTAAAGAAAGCCTCGAAAAGGTCAAACAACTTGCATTCGAATTTCCCGAAGATTTTGCGGCAAAGCTGCAAACAATCTGCGCTACAGCCGGAGTGGCTGTCGTATATACGCCCAATTTACCCAAGGCGCCTGTTAGCGGCGCCTCCAGGTGGTTTCACAACCGCCCCCTCATCCAGTTGTCGGGAAGATATAAGACCGACGATCATTTTTGGTTTACCTTCTTTCACGAAGCGGGCCATATCCTCGAACATGGGAAAAAGGATATTTTTCTGGAAAATGTTGCGGGCACAGAAACAGACCTCAAAAAAGAAGAAGAAGCCGACCGTTTCGCTGCAAAATGCCTGCTGAAAGAAAGTGAGTGGACAGAAATCCTTGAAAACGCTCCCTATACCGAATCCCAATTAATAACATTCGCCCAAAAATTCAAAACTCCGGTCAGCGCCATTATCGGGCGACTTCAGCACCAGGGCCTCATCGCACATTCTTCCGGCAACCACCTCAGGCGGAAAATTGAGTTGTTTGGGTGAGGGGGGGAAAGGAAGAGGCTAAAAGTAGCCATTTTTAATAGCAAATATGACCAGACCAGCAGTATTTTTGGAGCCAGTTTTTCTGAGTAAATCCAACCTGTGGCCGTCAACTGTTCTTTTTCCCAAATTAAGTTTATCAGCAATCTCAGATGTCGTAAGCTCCTCACAAATCATCTTAAGTACTTTGGTTTCTCTTTCAGAGAGATCGATGGATTCTTTTGGTTTGGAATTTATTTGGGATTGTTGGGTAAAAGTTTTTACAAGCGCAACGGAAACACGGTCGTTAAAATAAAACCCTTTTTCCATTACCATTTTTATTGCAAGTTCGACCTCATCTTCTTCGGAAGTTTTTAGCAGATAACCACAAGCACCTTCCTGTATCATAGCGAGGATAAAATTATCATCGTCATGCGTGGATAGCGCGATGGTTTTTATATCAGGATAATTCTGTTTTACGGCTTTTGTTGCATCCAGACCATTAAGGACAGGCATTTCTATGTCCATCAGAATTACATCGGGCTGATTGTCCCGGAGTTTCCCCAGCAATTCATTTCCATGATTTGCCTCCAGGACAATTTCAATTCCCTCCATATCTTCAATGAGCGCCTTCATTCCATTACGAAAAAGGGTATGGTCATCTACAATTCCAATTCGGATATGCATATTGCCTGTAGTTAGAGTGTAATTTCTGCTTTGGTTCCTTTTCCCGGAGATGTGTGTAATGCCAGATTCGCACCAATCATCTGTAATCGGCTTTCAATGCTCTTTAATCCCATACCATTTGCCGGGGCAGACTTCATTGTTACTTTTTCAGATTCGAACCCTACGCCGTTATCCGCTATGGAAATTGAAAAGGGAGTAGATTGTAAATGAATATTTATACCCGTTGCCTGGGAATGTTTAAGCGCATTATTTAGCAATTCCTGTGTAACTCTGTATAAACTTAAATTAATCTCCTCCGAGAATACGGGTAGCATTTCATCCTGCGTGTAATGAATGGTAATACCGGAAGCTATTTCCAGCCGGGTCGCAAGTTCTTTCAGGCTTACGGCAAGTCCAAGCTTGTGTAAGGTTGGAGGCATAAGCTCTCTGGCGATTCCCCTTACCTTTTCGATCGAATCATTGAGCATAGATTTACTGTGGGAAACAGAATTGGAGAAGGTGTCAGGATCAGTCATCTGTTTGGAAAGGCGGCTAATACTTATTCGGATAGCGGAAAGATCACCTGCGAGATCGTCATGAAGGTCTCTGGCTATACGCAACCGCTCCGCCTCCTGGCTACGGAAAGTTGCATTTATTAGTTCTTTCTGGTACTGAAGTTCCATTTCCTGAGCAGCCGCCTTTTGTGAAAGTAATTTTTTCTGGTAAACTACGACAAAAAGAATGATCGCAATGACCAGCGTCCCCATGCCTATGGTTCCAAAAATGAGGATTTGGATAATGGCTTCCTGGTTTTCCATATTCCTGTAAAGAATAAAAGGTTTCGCAGAATATAATTTACATTGTGAATAATTGCCCAGGCCCAGGCAAAAGAATTTTCACTCAGATATCTGCCAATAATATACATAAATAAATTGACAGAAAAATAAGTCAGAATACCCGTGGAAATCCAGAATATCGGACTTTCGGTAAGTTTTTTTTCCGACAATTCCTGTAATACATGGTAAAAATACCATACGGTAAGCATGATCATTGCGATGCTTTCTACTGCAAGCGCGTATGAATTGAAAGCGAACACACCCTGAAGAAAAAACATATTATACAATCCAAATACCGAAAAAAGCAGAATCACATACCACGCTTTTTGCACAGTAAAAAAGGAGGGGAGGTGTGGCTGCAGGATTAGTATCAGAAACGCAAACTCGACAATAGTATAAATATGGAGTGAGGGATCTGTGTTGATATACCATTCTGCCAGCACATGGGAGCTTAGGTCTGTGAGCGCGCAAATCCACAAAAACCAGCTCAGCAGACGCAAGTAAACCGGCTGATTCCGGTAATAACGAATGCTTGCTATTACCGGAATCAGGATGGAAAATGCTGCGATATAGAGGAGGGTGTACATGGGGGAAAATATCTTTTATCGAAAATTAATCAGCGCAGTTGCCATTGAGATTATTATAACCTCTTTCAAGCATATTATTAATTCCCGAGCCGCAAAAGGTGGGACAGATACGAGTATGTTGATATACTGTATTATTGAAATAAATGTCTTTGACACAATGGCTCGTATAATCCACGTAAGCACCAACTACAACTAATGTAGGTATATATAGGGAGTCTGGATTATTAGGGGTTTTTAGAGCTAAATAGAACCTTAGCGCATTAATTTCTTCATAAAATTCACATATACCTTTAATCTGGAACATAGTAATTCCACTATCTTTTTGATCATTTTGGTAGTCCTCGTAAAGCCCGACAATATAGCTTAAAACAGACTGTTCATTATATTCTATATTGTCCATACTAAAAGCACCCGCTTCACATAACAGTTTAACAATATCGCCAATATCCACCAAAAAAGATATTACCTCATAAACACTGTCATGTGAAGTACTCCTGTATTTCTTCACCATTTGGTTGGCAATAGAATCCCGCTCTGCTGTGAGAACATTCGCAGGCTTGGGATTCAGCATAGTAGCCGAAATATCTGCATCTGGCTCTTGAGTGGTATTATTACAAGACAATAATAACATCACTCCCATCATTCCCCATAGAAAGAATTTTGATTTAGTCAGGTAGTTCATAAGGGTTAATGTTTTAGTGAAAGGTAAATTTGAGTGAAACAATATAATGATACGCAGAAAAAAAATCTCCGGCAATACCCCCTGGAAAAGATAATGCATGACATGGATTGTAAATCATTGATTATAAGCCAATTCGATTCATTTTCATATTGCTCCAAAATATCAATAATCCGTATTATTATCACATCACATTGGCGTATTTCGCAAATAAAAAACCGTATTTGTCGCAATCGGAAAGGGTAGTTTCTCTATTGTTCGTGTAAATCCATCTGAAGAGATTTGTCATAAAATCGATGGTTTTGGTCAGTTAATATCTGTCTGGGCAATTTTTGAGAATCTCTATTCACCCTTTAATCCTATTAATATGAAGTGTTTTATGGTTTTTTTAATAAACAAGAAATTTGTGGCTTATATCTCATGCTCATTTTTCTTTACCCTTTCAAGCTTTGCACAGTTGTATTATATGCCCCGTGTTGGATTAGATGCAATTAATATGGGGGATTTTAGTCAGATTTTTGGGGTCGGAACGATAAACCAGGCGGAGGTTTTGCTTCCCAATTCGTCTGGCACACAGGGAGCATTAGGATTTGATTTTTTTGTACCGGTAAATCCCGGATCAAAAGTACTTTATGATGCCGGGTTTGGTTTCGAAGGGCTGTTAAAAAAAGATTTTGAGGTTAATAATCAGGATGATGTCAGAAATACAAGGCCTAACGTATTTGATTTTCATTTCGGAATCGGTTACAATATTTTAAATAATCAATATGTTCCGAATGACTACATAATATTCTCACTTACTACCCAAGTCGGTGCGGGAAAAAATCCTTCTCATGAAAATGTATATAACGCTTTTGTTGTAAATCCGGCAAATCCCCGGGTTAGTAACCCTGATGCGCTTTTTTTAAGTGTTCTGGTGAATTTTAATTGGGGACTTCGGCTACCTTTAGATCCAGATAAAACGGGTAAAAATTATCGTCTGAGACTAAGTGTCGGGCATAGATGGGTCGGAAAAGGATCCAATGGTATGTATGCAGGTTTTTCTCTCGCAAGGTCCCTGCCAATGAATGTAAGATAATTCTGATCTCAGGATTTTATAGAAAACATAATTATATAAATCAATGAAAAAGCTACTTTTTCTCCTGCCTTTGCTATGCCTTTTGGCAGGCTCCCACCGGATCATAGGACAGCCTTATTGTACATATTCGGGGGGAAATTGTACCTCCAACTTATCTCCACCTACGGACTATGCCCAAAATCAGGTAAACCAGATATGCCAGATTCTCAATTTACCTCTGATAAGGACGTACCGCAGTGATACGGGTAATGCATGTGCTACTGTCTATTACAACCGGCCTATTATTTCTTACAACTCGGGTTTTCTTGAATATTTGAAGAGCTATAATCTGTGGGCCCCTGTTTCTGTTTTGGCTCATGAGGTGGGGCATCACTACAATCGGGATGTTTTGTGGTATGGCAATTTTAAACATCCCTGGACCAAAGAACTTCAGGCAGATTTTGTCTCGGGATATGTCATGTATAAGTTGGGAGCCTCGCTTAGTGATGCTCAATCAGCTCAGAGGGTATCCTTTGACTGGATGGGAAGTACATCCCATCCGGATTCACCCCGACGCTTAGATGCACTTACCGCAGGCTATCACCATGCCATGTGGGGCAATTAATAAACAATCCAAATATCAATCAATCCTTTACCTAAACTTAAAAACCTATGAAAAAGTCACTTATTCTCTTCGTCTTTCTGCTGGGAATGTTGAGCACCTATGCCCAGGTACCCCAGTCTTTCAGTTATCAGGCGGTAGCCAGGGATAATCAGAACAACTGCCTGTCAAACACGCTAATCAACATTCAGATTAGTATTCTCAACAACAGTACAAGCGGTACGGTCATTTACCGGGAACGACATGAAAATATTCAGACCAACGCTGTAGGGCATTTCCAAATTAATATTGGGAAGGGAATTCCTCAGGTTGGACCGCAGGTTCTTGCTTTTTCAGACATAAACTGGTCCGCCGATAGTCGGTTTGTCAAAGTTGAAATAGCCCCCGGAAACTCAAACACTTATTCTGAAATCGGAACCTCGCAATTCCTTTCTGTACCTTTTGCAATGTATGCGCAAAATAAACCCACTTATGATAGTGGCTGGATAACCATGCAATCTCAGGCTGGAAATAATTCCTATAAAGAATTTGCCCACAACCTGAATGCATATCCTTCTAATGTAAAAGTTCTGGTCAGAGCCACAAGCGGAAATAATCAGGGGTTCATTTTTGAGGGCATGGGTTCGGCTCAATCTGATGATGACAATGATGAGTATGGCGGGGTGATTTTTGCCTATAACCAAAATACGGTAAGACTCTGGGCACCAACTGTAGCAAATAATAACCCGAAAGGTTCGATTATCATGGTAGGTGATGGCTGGGGGAATGAAATCAATTCTCAGTTTTCTGCCTCTGCGGAAGTCCGCGTGCTGGTCTGGAAGTAACGCCCCATTTGCTAACCTCTAAGTTTGAACGTATGAAAACGATAATATTCAAGATTGCCATACTAATTCTCTTGTGCGGGAATAAGCTTGTGGCTCAAAATACCCCACAGTTTTCCATCGGGAACCTTGGTGGGGAAATAAAAGGAAACGCGTATCAACTGATCCAATCAATAGGTGATGTGGTGGGAATATCAGGAACAGGCGGCTCAATGAACCTCGTACAGGGGTTTCCACAGTGCTTTGCCTGTACGGGTTGCCTTCCGCTTGGGTTGGAAGAAATTTATGAAAACCCACAGATAAGTATCTACCCCAATCCCACAACTGAGCAAATCCACTTTGATGGTGAAACGTATCTTTTTGCCTACTACGAGATCCGAAGTATTGAGGGGCAAATGCTGGAAAATGGTCGTGTTAGCGGATATACGATCCATATTTCATCCTATAGCCCAGGGGTCTATGTCCTTCAGACTTATGACCATAATAGGAAACCTACGGCAATATTTAAACTGGTGAAACTTTAAAATCCCCCACTTCCCCCAAACCCGGCCTTCCAGCCGGGTTTTTTTTCACCTCCCCGGAACCCATTCCGGGTGCTGCTTCGCCCAGTCGGGCTCGGGAAACTGCCGCAGCGGGGAGTACCTCCGGTACGTCTCCCACACGTCGCCGCTGCCGAGTTCGCGGGGGTCGCCGGTCTCTTTCAGATACCGGCTCAACTGTGCGCTCAGTTTCTCTTTTGCTGCCTGGTGTTTGCTGTCACCTGCCAGGTTGACCAGACAGTCGGGATCGCGCTGTATGGCGTACAACTCCTCCGCCGGACGTTTTCCCACCGCCCAGGTGAGGTATTTTCCCCAGGCCGCGCTGTCGGCGTTTTGGATCATAAACCGCAGGGTCGGACTGTCATCTATATCGTAATACCCGAGTTCGTGGTGCCACAGGTCGCTTTCCATCAGTCCGCCGTATTTTGCCCCCGGCCCCGCAGGCCACCGCTCGGGTTTGTAGTTGCGGATGTACAGGTAGTCTGCCGTACGCACACACCGTTGCGGATATCCCAGCGACTTGTACCGCGACGAGGAATGCCGCTCCCGCGCCGCATAAACCGCCGTCCGCGACGGGTCCACCACGCCGCTATTCGGGGAAGACAACACGTTCATCAGACTCCGCCCGCTCATCGGGTAGTCGCCCGGGTGGGTTACTCCCGCCGCTTCCAGCAGGGTCGGGGCGATATCGGTCATGCTCACCAGGTCGTCCACGACACGGCCCGCTTTTACATTTTCCCCCCACCGTATCGCCAGTGGCACGTGAATGCCGTATTCGTAGGCATTGGCTTTCGCGCGGGGAAAGGGCATCCCGTTGTCTGCCGTAACGATAACGATGGTGTTTTCGAGTTCGCCTGCTGCTTCCAGCGTCCTGAGCATCCGGGCGAGGTGGGCGTCAAACCAACTGATTTCATAAGCGTAATCGGCCATATCACTGCGCACGGTAGCCACATCGGGAAGAAAGCCGGGTACTTTCATGCTGTCGGGATTGATGCCGTTTTCCGCTCCTATTCCCTCCTGATACACCCGGTGGGGTTCAAAGGCGCCGTACCAGAAACAAAAGGGCTGGTTTTCGGGCCGGTCTTTGAGAAATTTTTCAAAATTGGTGGCGTAATCGTTGGTGGATATGCCCGCCGGGCTTTCATTCACCCAATTGCTCCATTCGGTTCCCGCAGGGTTTCTGTATCGTTCAGAAGCCGCCCAGTTTCCCGGCCCCCAGCCCTTGCCGGTATAACCTGCGTGATAGCCTGCGGCTTCGAGCAGGTCGGGAAAGGTGATGTATTTTTTCGGAAAACTGCTGGCGTGGGTTCCGGCTTCTTCGAGTTGCCAGCAGTTGCGTCCGGTGAGGAGCGCCGCGCGCGACGGACTGCATCCCGGCGAGGCGACAAAGGCCTGAGTAAATAATATTCCCTCCCGGGCTACCCTGTCAAATCCGGGAGTGGAAAAGGATGCAGAACCGTAGGCAGAGGTGTGGGGATATGACTGGTCGTCGGAGATGGCGATCAATATATTAGGCCTGCGGGTGCGGCTGCCTGAGGTTTTTTCGGGTTGGGCAGCCGTAGTGCTTTGCAGCAGAAGGCTGGCTTCTTCCCCGGAAATTTCGAGCACGGTTCCGTGGCGTATTCCCTCCGGCATTTTCAGTTCTGCCGAATGGTCTTCCCATGTCTGAAGGTCGGTGGAGGTGAGCAGCCCGTACTTGTGCTGGGTGTATTTGTCGAAGTAGAGAAACCATTTGCCGTTGATCTGTGCCGCAGTTGGTCCTTCGGCCCAGTAATCGCCGGTGACGGGTGGCGTTACGTCGGTCCACGGGCCGGTGATGTTGTCGGCATAGGTCAGGCGAATGTTTTTTTCGGCGGAGGGAAACAGCGATTCGTTTTTAACAAACATAGCGTACCGATCGCCAGTCCTAATTATGCTCCCGTCAATGACATTAAATCCCTGATCGAAAAACAGCCGGGTCGGACTGAAAGTCTCAAAATCGCGGGTCGTGGTGTAGTACATCCGGTGGTTCTGCCCTTTGCGCTCGCTTTTGTCGGTTTTGGGAAAACGACCGGGAATGGTGGACGACCAGAATATCACATAATGCCCTTCTGGCTCGTCATAGATAATCTCGGGAGCCCAGCAGTTTTGCACTTTCGACTCATGCGCCATGACGGGAATGGCCTGTTGTTCTGACCAGTGTATGAGGTCTTTCGAATGGGCGTAGCCAATGGTCGTCCCGCTCCAGGAGGTTGTCCAGACCATGTGGTATTCGCCGTCGGGGCCGCGGGTGATGCAGGGATCCCGCATGAGTTTGGATTCACCGACAAGCGGAGTGAGATATGAATTTCCATCGTTGAGAGCTTCCCATTTTACCCCGTCGCGGCTGAGCGCGAGGTGGAGGCCGTCTTCGCCGTTTCCGGTGAAGTAGGAAAAAATGTAAGCCTTGTCCGAAACCGGCTCAAGGGTTACCGGCCCGATAAGTCCTGATTCATAGGTGGGCCATTCGGAGGCATCAAATTTTTTGTAATCGCGGTTGACAAAGTTGATATCGTAGAAATTTTTCCAGTTTACTCCCCGCCGGTCCAGTTCCCGGATTCGGTTGGCAGCGAGATTGGTTACTTCAATTTCCAGCAGGTTGCCTTCGGGTTTGAGTGTGGGGAGGGTACAAGAATAGGGCGCTATAATCCGCGTGGCGATTTGGGCTCCGTTGAGATAAATGGTGGCGGTTTCGGCTACTTTCCCCAGGTTCAGGATATATTTTTTTCCGGTTCCGGGATCGTCAAATGTGAGGCTGTAGCGCGCGGTTCCTGCAAATGATTCTTCCTGTTTTCCCCAGTCTGTCCAGCTTGTGAGGGTGTCCGTATTTTTTTTCGGAGGAATCGATGGACCGCCAGAGAGAAATTCCACCTTCCAGCTTCCGCTGAGGGTATTTTTTTCGCCTCCGGGGAATTCGTATTTCCACCGCGGGCCTTCCACATTCTCATTATAGACTTTGATAAACAGGGAAGCTTTGGGTGGAAGCTGGACAAATACCCGGGTAAGGTTTTCTTCGGGCGGAAGCATGTCGCCTTTTCCTGTCTGCCCGCTCACCGGATCCATAAGAATCACTGATTTACCGCCTGTGGCAAGGGAAATGTATCCCGAATACGGTTTGTTCCCTTCATTTACTACCAGATATTGCGTTCCCAGCGAATTTTTCCTCCTGATGAAAGCCAGTTCGCCACTTTTGCTCAACACCTCCCTGCGAATACCCCGCTTTTCCATTTCCCTGAATACATCGGGTACAAGTGCAACCGGTGTGCTTGTGAGAATGCGCTGCCAGGTTTGCACAAGTGTCTGGCTGTTTTCCGCCTTGTTTTTCCAGCCGGGGGAGAATCGGGGGATATGGCTTTCCATGATAAATTTTGCCCCGGTCCGGGCGAGTTTTTCCACTGCCTGTGCGGTTTCCATTGGCATATAGTCACAACCGGGAATAATCACGAGCCGGTAACCAGTGCCGCCGGGGGTGAATATTTTCCCATCTCTGAATGAGCTGTTTTGCAACTGCCGGTCAGAAATATAGTCGAATGCATAACCTCCTTCTTCCAGCTTCTGAGCGATCCTTCCAAATTCGCTGCCGGAAAACCAGGTGGGATTGTGCACGACCAGTTGTTGTTTCAGGTCGCCTTCTTTTTCAATTACATCGTGATAGGGCCAGTAGAGGAGAATATCGTTGTCGGGCGTCCCATCCTGAAGCATGGCCTGCCCACGGGTGATGTACTGAGACAGGGCGGGAACATCCTTCCACAGCGGATTTTGCGGATTCATTTGTACCGAGGCGTAAAACAGCCATCCCGGCCAGGGTACATCCTGCGGGGAATATACCGTTCCGTGAAAAAATACATGGTTTATCCCGCCCAGCCACAGGTGGTCAATGGCGGCTTTTATACTGTCGAGCCCCACAGTGAAATGCTCACCCAGCCAGGTGCAGCTCTCCGACGAAGCAAGCGGTCGCCCGGCGACGTGAGCCGCAGAGGAGGCAAACCGGTTGATCAGGCGGTTTGCGTCGGGACCCGATAGCGGGCCAAAGATTTCGGTTTCCGGTATATCTGCCAGTGCGTAAAGGTCAAGGAGGTTGCCGGGCGAACCATGTGCCTGATTTCGAAACTGGCTGCCTTTGGCATGTGCCCAGTCGCTGAAACGGGTAAAAAAATCGTCGCGCAGGATGAGGCCCAGCACTTCGCGGTAGTCCGCCTGAATGGATTCGACCTCCATTTTCCAGCCTTTTCCGCTGAGAGCGGGAAGATGTTCGCGAAGATCATACCCTTTGATTTGGAGAAACCGGTCAAATATTTCCCTTGAGACATCGCCCGTATATTCAAACGAATCGTGGAAATAGCTGTGCAGCGGGCCGTGCGGCAGTGTGCCAACCCGCTGGTCATAGGCTTCAAGAAAACGCGACAGCGCACCCGAAGAGTAGGGCGAAATGCTATACCCTTCCCCGCCCGGGGCGGGGCGTTTGACATTCCCTCCGCGGAAAACCATTTCGGCTGTCCAGATCGTCCAGTCGCCTGCAGGCACTTTCCAGCGCAGCGAGGAGTCCTTTCGCATCCGGGGCATAAGGTCAAGCACCTGGCCGGGGCCATAAGCCATGACGGCGAGTATTCTTTTACCGCCAAAATCGGTTTTCCACTTTGTGCCGGTAGTCAGGGGTGTGGCGGTGATTTCCAGCTTTGAGTCAGCATCCTCCAGCTTTACCCAGGGGCCACCGGTACGCCAGCCCGATCCGGGAGGAATATCCACAAAAAGCCCCAGGCGGTAAGCTTCTTCCAGCGTATAGTCGAGCATGTTTACCCAGGCTGGCGAGAGGTATGGGAGGAATCGCGATTCCTGCCCCCTCGCGCCGTATATCGGCGTAATTTCCACCCCGCCAAAACCGGCGGCGGCGATTTGGGAGAGATTCCAGGTGATATTGGCGCTGTCAACCGCGCTGCCGGGCCACCACCAGCGGGTCCAGGGGCGGGCTTCGCGCGAAACTTCCGGCCATTCAAAAAGGGGGCTTTGGGCCGAGAGGGATGAAATCGTGGCGAGTAACCCCAGAAGGATTAGGGGTAAAGAGCATTTTTTCATAGTAAGTAGTAGTTTATTTCAAACATAATCCTAAGCAGGAAAGCCCGAGATTTGATTGAGATATGATTTTATGCCTGCAATTAGAGGTGAATTGAGGTCAAATATGTTTGTGCCCTGATCTGTAATAACTTCATGCAGCCGTTTTTCCGCATTTTGAAGCTGTTTTTTACTGGCGTGGCTTCTTACATAATAATTTACCCATTGCTTGGTGAAATCCCGCATAGGTTTCCCGGTTTTGCCGACTACACATTTGTTCATCTCTTCAGGACAGTCGCTTTCCGGGCAGGATTTTGAGGCAATTGCTTTCATAACGGTATCGAGATTGCCTTCGCCCGAACTGTCGTGGGTGAGATAACACGACAACTTTAATAAAGTCATCTCCCCGGACAGATCTACTTCTTTTTCTACTTCTTGTCCCAGTTCTGTAAATCCGGTATTTACGCCAAATGCCTTCTCAAAGGCTTGATTGATAAGTGCCAACGATTGTTGTTTTCCGCCAGAAGGCGGTGAGTCCGCATCCAGAATTACGGCAATATGCTGAATATCAGGGCGGCTTTTGCTGAGTTGAGTTTTAATGACAGCCAGCTTTTCAGGGAGTGCATCTTTACCCCTTTTTTCTTTTCCGTCAGTTCCAACAAAATTGTGCAGGTGTTCGATTTCCGTATCCTGAATAGGCGTAATTTCAGGCTGTTGACCTGTCTGTATTAACAAGCGAAAAAATGCCTCGTCATTAGGACTTTCAACGATCAGTAGGGTATGTGCCATATTTTACTCTCCTCTGAAAGTTTGGTTGTTTACGAGAGAATAGGCTAGTGTATCATGAGAAATCATATTGCCAACAATTTCTCCGTTTCGGGCACTCCGAAACATTTCAATGTATTGAGTATCATCTGCCAAACCTTCATTAATAGCTACCGTATTAAATGCCCGGATCATTTCGAGACTGTGTGAAGTGCTGAATATCTGGACATTAAACTTGCGAGCGACCTTAAAAAGCAGACTCCAGAACGCATGCTGATGCGTGTAGTGGATACCGTTTTCAATTTCATCAATGAGAAGGATACCGTTTTGGCTATTGGCAATTTTCAGGGTAATATTCACCACCTTATTTATGGCATCACCAAACATAGTAATGGGTATAAACGGTTGCTCTTTGCGCTGTAAATGTATTTTCTTGGAACCAAATGAAAACACTTCTACGCGGTCAATCGAGGGATCAATGATTCTCACGACACTAAGAATCACGTCATCTTGTCCGCGATAACGCAACTTCTCAAAATCATCTGCCATTGCTGCGGGGAGTGGCTTAAAACCCGCAGGAATGAATGTAACGAAAAAAATAGGGGTCGGAAGTCCGCCACTGATGCCAAACTTCAACTTGCCTTTGCTTGCCTCCAACCGCATTGCAGGAGATGTACCTGATTCAGGCTGAATTTTGTAACATACCAAAGAAGATTGGACAGTCTCATCTTCTGCTGAATTATCTACAACTTTGAGAAGGGTTTCGTCTGCGATCAAATTATCTTGGCTGACTATTCCCGGTTTTTTTTTCACATCTTTTACCGCAAATCGTGCCCCGAAAGTAGCGCCAGCCGTAGAGACCATGATGTTTATATTCTCCTTTCTATTGAAATTAAAAAATAAACTTTGCCAGGTTAGTTCAGGCGAATCAATGTTTCCATAGTCACTTCTAAGTTTTTGCTGGATGAAAATGACGGATTTGTCAGACGGATTGACTCCCAGCAGGATCGCCTCCAGCAAGGTTGTTTTGCCTACATTATTTTGCCCTCCGATAAGATTTATCCTTTTCAGGCTTTTTATATCGGTTTTGTGAAAGCAGCGGAAATTTTCTATAAAAATGGACTGAATCATGCTATGACACTTTCGTAAATCAAAAATACATATTAGAACTGATTTTTTCTTTACCAACTTATCTTCTGGTCAGGAAGGTATTTAATTTGCTTCTATTCCTAATGCTCCTCCCTGATTTATTTGGAGTTAACAATCTGCAACTGGCTCAGATACACAGTTATTCGGTGAATTTCTTCATTTTCGATATTAAAAATCCGGTAGGTTACCTGCGGGTCATCCCGCTTTGTATCAAAATCCAACCGGCCAAATGAGCAGGTTTTATTATAACCAAACAAAGCCTTCGGCATAATCTTATGCGTATGGACGTTGGTCAGCTTTGAACTCATGAACTCGTAAAATCCGTACCCCTCTGGCCGCTCAATATGCCAGGCATCCGAGCGATGACGATCTGCGGAGATCAGAATCACGCCCTCAATCTTTTCCGCCTCAATAAATGAAAATAGTTCTTCTCTCTCTGCCGCATACCCATCCCATGTATCCAGGCTGCCGGGTTTGGTGCCTTTTGCCCAGGGCACCGACGATGCGAGAACCTTGAATGTGCCTTCAGAGGATTTTAGTTTTTCTTTGAGCCATTCTTTCTGTACATCCCCGAGCATGGAAGGATTTTCCTGTTCGGGGTCTTCGCGGTAGAACCGGCAATCGAGCATGATAAAATCCACATCTCCTACGGAGAAGTCGAAATAACAGCCGGGCGCTGTTTCTCCGCCGCCAAAGTATGGATTGATCCACTGATTTTGAAAGAGTTTTAATACGTCTTTTTTCCAGTAGGGGCTGTTGATCTCCGGCCCGCCTCGCTGGTCATCATAGGTAAAATCATGGTCATCCCAGATGGCATACAGGGGGGTAGAAGAAGCAAATCTTCGAAATTCGGGGCGGGACTGGCGTCGGTAATAACAGTATTGTTGCGTTGCCGGGCGCTCGGGGTGATCGATATACACATTATCTCCCATCAGCAGAAAGGCACTGAGACTGTGGGTATTGAGGGTGTCCCACATTCTTTCAAACCACGGGGTATAACCCGCCCCACCGGCAAACCCGATGCTGAAGGCAGATTTTTCTCCTTTTTCTGGTGCGGTGGTGAATGGATAATTTTCGCCTGCCTGCTTACCATTTGCAAACACCTGATACAAACAGGCGGTGGAAGCAGGGAGTCCCTGAACGTGTATTTTACCTGTAAACTCATGCTCAGCTTTTGTGTTGACTATTTCAGAACGGGCAATTTCTGTTTTCGTCGTAGGGTTCAGGACTTTTACATATACCTCTGCCGGGCCGTGGGTGCGAAGCCAGACAGAGATGCCATGGGCTGTTTTATTGCCCAGCGCGGGGCCATGAAGGATCGGGGAAACGCCCAGAGAATCGACAAATTTCCGGAAATCTGCATACTGAAGCAGCGGGTCAAACAAGCCGTTGAGATTGCAGAGAAATCTTTCGGGCCGCAACCCCTTTTCTACTGCTTCACGGGCAACTTTTGTTGCTTCCGGCAGATTCCCCCGGCGGGTGAGCAGGAGGGTGCGGGCATACAGTCCTTCCAGATCATCGGGGTTAAGGGTGAGAAAATTATTGAGGTAATCATATGCATTATACCAATACCCCGCTTCGATTTCGGATATGGTCTCGCGATTGAGTTTTTTGTACTGCCCGTCGAGGGTAATTTCGCGTTTTTCCTGCTTGATTTCGGTAGCTGTATAGGGTGGAGGAATCCGTTGCCCGGAAAGCCATGTTTCTGTAAGCGTTTCGGGGAGAGAGACGACCATCGTCACTTCTTCAAATTGGTTTTTCTTTTGGTCGTAGCTGGCGGTTTGTGCTTTTTTGAGCAGGCTGGCAGGCACCTTTTTTCTTTTCAACACCTGTGAGTTCCAGTCCAGCAATAGCCATTCCCCCGACTGGGTTACAACCTGGAGCGTGCCATCGGGCGTCAGTTCTGTATATTTCCATTCCCCTGCATCGTGGTAATGCCAGGTATGGAGAAATCGCCCGCTACTGTCGGAGAGATGGGCAGTAGAAAAATCGCCGCTGAGAAGTAGGTGGTAGTTTTGGGAGAAAAGGTTACCCGTCAGCAGAAACAAAAACACGAGAAAAGGAAGGGTTTTCATTGGAGTGGATGGGTTAATTTTGGAGTTTTTCGTTGTTTTTGTGGCGCTCACTGTCCCGCTGCGTTTTTTTATCGAGGTTTTTTTGAAGGGCCGCTTCGAGATCGATGCCGGTCTGGTTGGCGAGACATATGAGGACAAAAAGCACATCTGCCATTTCATCGGCGAGGTTGACTTCCTTGTCAGACTTTTTGAAGGACTGATCACCATACCGGCGGGCAATGATACGGGCTACCTCGCCCACTTCTTCGGTGAGCATGGCCATATTGGTAAGTTCGGAAAAATACCGGACTCCATAGGTCCGGATCCAGTCGTCCACTGTTTTTTGAGCTTCTTTTAGCGTCATGGTAGCAGGTAGTAATCGGTTGTTTGCCCTAAAGAAAAGCAGAAATCCGGGGGAATCAAACCTCCGGTTTTTGTGCATTGCTCTTCAGCGCTATCTGTCCGATGAGTCGAGAATAATGGTAACCGGGCCTTCATTGACCAGAGAGACCTGCATGGAGGCGCCAAACTCACCGGTTGCCACCTTTCCGGGAAAAGAAGCCCGAAGCTGGGAGAGAAAGGTTTCATACAGGGGAATGGCCGTTGCCGGCGGCGCTGCATCGGTGTAAGAGGGGCGGTTGCCCTTTTTGGCATTGGCATAGAGCGTAAACTGGGAGACCACCAGCAGGTCTCCGCCGGTGTCCACGACCGAAAGATTCATTTTGTCTTCGGCGTCGTTGAAAATGCGGAGTTGGGTGATTTTTTTTATCATCCAGTTTACGTCCTCCTGTGAATCCTGATGGGTTATTCCCAGTAAAATCATCAGTCCGGGCCCGATCTCTCCGGAAATTTTTTCATTAATGACAACCTTTGCTGATGAAACTCGTTGTAGTATCGCACGCATAATTAACAATTTTTCAAAATTGTATAGAATCATTAGGAAATATCAAAATCCGTTTTCTATCTTTGCCCCGGTTGTGAAAACGAATCTTACATATCACCCCTTTTCTATTTCCTTTCCGGAGTCTTTAAGGACTGAACGGAGCAGGATCAGGGCCGTCCTGGCCTAATATTTTTCCATATCAATTGTTGCGTCATTGTACACAGTTTATTCCCAAAGATCGGAATAAATCTGAAGTACCGTTCTTCGTACCGTGGTTTTTATTTTATTTTTTAACCAACAACCTTCACCCTCTCTGATAATCACCCTGTACATGGAAATTAAAGTCGTTATCGCTGACGTACAACACCTGAACTTCGCAGAAGATATCTGCGAGATGATGGCTACCGCCGCCAAAGCCCGTGGCACCGGCATCGCAAGACGCCAGCCAGAGTATGTGGCAAAAAAAATGCTGGAAGGCAAAGCTGTTATTGCATTGGTTGATGGAAATCTGGCCGGGTTCTGTTACATCGAAACCTGGAGCCACGACAAATACGTCGCCAACTCAGGGCTCATCGTCGCCCCCGAATACCGCAACCTCGGTCTCGCCCGCATGATCAAGGAGCGTGTATTTGAACTGTCGCGCCAGCGTTACCCCGAAGCCAAAATCTTCGGTATTACTACCAGCCTCGCCGTGATGAAAATCAACTCCGATCTCGGCTATCGCCCGGTTACTTTCTCGGAACTCACTACTGATGATGCTTTCTGGAACGGCTGCCAGAGTTGCCCCAATTATGACATATTAAACCGACAGAACCGCAAAATGTGCCTCTGTACCGGTATGCTCTTCGATCCCGAATGGGAAAACAAAAAAAAAGCGAATAAACCTCAAAGAGAACTTGTGTTTCTCCCCGAACCTCAAAGTCCATGAACAATAAAGTCGTTTTAGCTTTTTCCGGAGGACTGGATACCTCCTTTTGTGTAAAATACCTCAAAGAAGATAAAGGCCTGGAAGTGCATTCGGCCATTGTCGATACCGGCGGGTTTTCGGCTGCCGAGCTCGAAAATATCGGGCAGCGGGCCTATGACCTCGGGGTCAAAAGCCATACTACGCTCGATGAGGTGAAAAATTATTACGAAAAATGTATCCGCTATCTGGTATTCGGCAATGTGCTGAAAAACAACACTTACCCCCTTTCTGTAAGTGCAGAAAGGATTTTTCAGGCTGTGGCAATCGTCAACTATGCCCGAAAGGTCGGCGCAGCTTACATTGCCCACGGTAGTACAGGCGCAGGGAATGACCAGGTTCGGTTTGACCTCATATTCAATATCCTCGCACCTGAAATGGAGGTGATTACCCCCATCCGCGATCTACGCCTTTCCCGTGAAGCTGAAATCGAATACCTCAAGGAAAAAGGGGTGGAAATGGAATGGAAAAAAGCACAGTATTCGATTAACAAAGGACTGTGGGGAACCAGTGTGGGCGGAAAAGAAACCCTTAATTCATGGGACTTCCTTCCCGAATCTGCCTATCCTACCCAACTGGAAGCCTCGGGAGAAAAAATTATCGAAATCGGCTTTGAAAAGGGCGAACTGATAGAAGTCGAAGGAACCCGGTATGCTCACCCGGTAGAGGCACTCCGCGCACTCGAAGTTCTGGCTAAACCTTTTGCCGTAGGGCGCGACATCCACGTAGGTGATACCATTATCGGCATCAAAGGCCGGGTGGGTTTTGAGGCTGCCGTGCCTATGATCGTGATCAAATCGCACCATTTGCTCGAAAAACATGTGCTGACCAAATGGCAACAGTACTGGAAAGAGCAACTGGGCAACTGGTACGGAATGCTCCTCCACGAAGGCCAGTTTCTCGAACCTGTCATGCGCAATATCGAGGGTTTTCTCGAAGACACGCAGGAACACGTTACCGGAAAAGTTCAGGTTCAACTTACTCCTTACCGTTTCCAGCCGCTGGGTATCAAATCTGAAAATGACCTTATGTCGGCAAAATTTGGTACCTACGGGGAAATGAACAATGCCTGGACGGGCGACGACGTCAAAGGGTTTACCCGCATTCTCGCCAACTCGGGCAAGCTGTTTCAGATGATCCATGAGAAAAAATAACAAGCCATGCTACGGATAGGCATTATCGGCGGCGCAGGATACACCGCAGGCGAACTGATCCGAATCCTCCTCCGCCATCCGGAGGCGGTGATCGCCTGGGTACACAGCACCAGCAATGCAGGCAAACCGGTGGCTACTGTCCACAATGACCTTGTGGGAGAAACGGACATCGTGTTTACCGATGCCGCCGACATGGACGTTGATGTGCTGTTTCTCTGCTCCGGACACGGTATGTCCCGCAAATGGCTGGCAGAAAACCATGTGCCCGATTCCGTACAGATCATCGACCTGAGTACAGATTTTCGCATCAGAGAGGATGATCACGACTTTGTGTATGGCCTGCCCGAGCTCAACCGCTCGCTGATACGCACGGCAAACCATATCGCCAATCCCGGCTGTTTTGCCACTGCCATTCAGCTTGCACTATTGCCCCTGGCTGCCGGGCAGTTTCTTGAGGACGACGTGCATGTAAATGCCATCACAGGATCAACGGGTGCAGGGCAGACCCTTCAGATGACCTCTCATTTCAGTTGGAGAAGCAATAATATATCGATTTATAAACCCTTCTCCCACCAGCATATGGGAGAAATTATGCAGAGCATTTTCCGCCTGCAACCCGATTTTGCAGAAGATATTAACTTCCTTCCTGTCAGGGGCGATTTTACGCGGGGGATTTATGCGAGCCTTTATACCAGGACAGATATTCCGGCTGAGGCGGCAGTGGAAATGTACAGGGAATATTACCATACCCATCCTTTTACCGTGATAGCACCGGAAAATCCCTCACTCAAGCAGGTCGTAAATACAAATAAGTGTATATTGTACCTGGAAAAACACGGAGACAAGCTGCTGATTATCAGCATGATTGATAATCTGCTAAAAGGTGCTTCGGGCCAGGCCGTTCAAAATATGAATCTGATGACCGGACTACCCGAGGACAGTGGACTCAGGCTGAAGGCATCATTTTTCTGATCTCTCAGGTACCCAATTCCTGCCCCCTTTTTCTGAATCTAGTAACTACTCTGTCATGCATCTTTTTGACGTTTACCCTTTGTTCAACATTACTCCGGTTCGTGCCGAAGGCTGTTATGTCTGGGACGAGCGAGGAACCCGTTACCTGGATTTTTACGGCGGGCACGCAGTTATTTCTATTGGCCACAGCCACCCGCATTATATCAAAATGCTGCGGCAGCAGGTGGAAAAAATCGGCTTTTACTCCAATTCGATCCGCAATCCCCTGCAGGACGAACTGGCGGTAAAACTGGGAGATCTCTCGGGTTATTCCGACTATCAGCTTTTCCTTTGTAATTCCGGTGCTGAGGCAATTGAAAATGCCCTCAAACTGGCCTCCTTCCATACCGGAAGGAAAAAAGTGGTGATGTTTGACAAGGCTTTTCACGGAAGAACCTCAGCCGCAGTGGCCATTACCGACAACCCCAAAATCGTCGCCCCGCTGAATTCCGGCCATGAAGTGATCAAACTTCCGCTCAATGACTATGAGGCCCTGAGCGATGTTGTGAAAAAAGAAGATATCTGTGCTGTAGTCGTGGAAGGCATTCAGGGTATTGGCGGGATTTATCTTCCCGACCACGATTTTCTGAAGCATGCCCGCGAATTGTGTTCTGCCCACGGTACGGTGCTTGTACTCGACGAAATCCAGTCAGGATATGGCCGTAGCGGAAAGTTTTTTGCCCATCAGTATGCGGGCATTCAACCCGATCTCATCACCGTCGCCAAAGGTATGGGTAATGGTTTTCCCATAGGCGGGGTGATTATCAGTCCCGAAATCCGCCCCTGGCACGGGATGCTGGGAACTACATTTGGCGGAAGCCATCTCGCCTGCGCAGCAGGTATTGCCGTACTGGACGTGATAAAATCGGAAAGCCTCACAGAAAAAGCCGCAACCGCAGGTGCTTACCTCATCAACCGCCTCAATGAAATGCCCGGGGTAAGAGAAGTGCGCGGCGTCGGACTGATGATTGGTGTGGAATTGTACGGCCCCACCGGCCCGCTCCGGCAGTATATGCTCAACGAACATCAGGTATTTACCGGCTCCGCCTCCAATCCCAATATCATTCGGCTCCTGCCACCCCTTTGCGTTCAACCAGAACATGCAGACGCGCTTGTGAAGGCATTCGACCTTGCCCTCAAAGTAATGGCCCCGTAATTTTTTCCCCTTACCCCTTTTCTATTTTCACATTCAATGAAGCATTTTACCAGTATTTTCGACCATCCCAACCCCTATCAGTTAGTTGAATCAGCACTGGCAATTAAGAAAAATCCCCTGGCTAAGAAATCGCTGGGTTATGGCAAAACCCTGGGCCTTATTTTCTTTAATCCCAGCCTCAGAACCCGGCTCAGCACCCAGCGAGCTGCGCAAAACCTCGGTTTGGATGTCATCGTCATGAATATCGGAGAAGAAGGCTGGAAACTCGAATTTCAGGACGGTGCAGTGATGAACAGTGACAAGGCCGAACATATCAAAGATGCGGTTGCCGTCATGGGCCAATATTGTGAAATTATCGGTGTACGCACGTTTGCCGGCCTTCAGGTCAGGGAAACAGACTACCGGGAAGAAGTACTGGAAGCATTTAAAAAATACGCCGGAAGACCGGTTGTAAGTCTTGAATCGGCTACCCGCCACCCGCTTCAGTCACTGGCAGACTGGATTACCATAGAAGAACACAAACAAACACCCCGGCCAAAGGTGGTACTTACCTGGGCGCCCCACCCCCGTGCCCTGCCCCAGGCAGTGGGCAATTCCTTTGTAGAATGGATGGCTCATGCACCCGTAGATCTGGTCGTTACCCATCCTGAGGGTTATGAACTGGCAGAAACATTTATCGGAAACGTAAAGGTGGAGTACGACCAGCAAAAGGCTTTTGAAGGCGCCGATTTTATCTATGCCAAAAACTGGTCTTCCTACCGCGAATACGGGAAAATCCTCAATCATGATCCTGCCTGGACCGTAAATGAAGCCAAAATGAAACTTACCCATAACGCATATTTTATGCATTGCCTCCCGGTCAGGAGAAATGTAATCGTAGATGATGCCGTGATTGATTCGCCCCGGTCGCTGGTAATTCCGCAGGCCGGAAACCGCGTGTTTTCTGCTCAGGCTGTACTAACAGATTTACTTACCGCCAACTTCTGATCATGCAAAAGGTAACGCTGGTAAAAATAGGAGGTAAGGTACTGGACGATGCCGTATCCCTGAACCGGGTGCTCGACAGTTTTGCGAAAATCGAAGGCCCCAAAATCCTGGTTCACGGTGGCGGAAAAGCCGCTACCGAAATTGCTGCCCGACTGGGCGTAGAGGCTCCCATGATCAACGGTCGCCGCATTACCAGTGAAGCCATGCTCGAAGTGGCCGCGATGGTATATGGCGGGCTGATGAGCCGCCAGCTAGCTGCAGGGCTGCAAAAGCGCGGACTCAACGCCGCCGGTCTTACCGGCGCTGATATGGACGTCATTCGGGCTGTAAAACGCCCGGTGAAGGACATTGACTACGGCTTGGCAGGAGATATTGTCTCGGTCAATACTGCGCGCCTTGTCTGGCTTCTCGACGCCGGAATCGTTCCCATACTGGCGCCGCTAACCCATGACGGCCTCGGACAGTTGCTCAACACCAATGCAGATACCATTGCCGGCACAGTGGCGGCAAGTCTGACCAAAACTTATGAGGTTTCGCTGGTGTATGCATTTGAAAGGCCCGGTGTACTGGCCGATCACAACAACGATGACTCTGTAATAGGATCAATAACGCGATCCCGGTTTGAAAAATATGTAGCCGAAGGTGTCATCGGCGGAGGTATGATACCCAAACTCGAAAATGCCTTCCAGTCGCTGGAAGCTGGCGTGAAAACCGTGTTTATCTGTCACGCTGATGCCATTGGCGAAATTTACACGGCGGAATACCCCGGAACAAAAATTCACTGAAAATGAAAGCGACCGAACCTCTTTTCCGGCAGGCAGTATCGCTTCTGAAACAACTGATCGCAACTCCTTCTTTCAGCAGGGAAGAATCCGGAACAGCAGATATTATTTCCCGGTTTTTCTCGGATCGCTCTATTCCCCATACCCGTTACGGTCATAATATTCTCTCCAGCAATCTCCATTTCCGCGAAGGGCTGCCGGTCATTCTGCTCAACTCCCATCACGATACCGTAAAACCCAATTCGGGCTGGACACTGGATCCGTTTGCTCCCACGGAAGCGGGCGACAAACTTACCGGACTCGGAAGCAATGATGCCGGAGGGCCGTTGGTTTCTCTGATCGCAACATTTCTCCATTATTATGATTCTCCTGACCTTCCTTACAACCTTGTGCTTGCTGCTACTGCCGAAGAGGAAATTTCAGGTGCTGGAGGTATCGCTTCTGTTTTGCCGCAAATTGGCGACATAGATTTGGGCATCATCGGCGAACCAACCGGAATGCATCTCGCCATTGCCGAGCGCGGGCTGATGGTGCTCGATTGCGAAGCCAAAGGAAAATCGGGTCATGCTGCGCGAAATGAAGGCATAAACGCCATTTACGAGGCGCTGCCCGACATAGAGTGGTTTCGCACGTGGCAGTTTGACAAAGTCTCGGATATGCTCGGCCCGGTAAAAATGACTGTTTCGCAGATTCAGGCCGGAACTCAGCACAATGTCGTGCCCGATATATGTACCTTTGTGGTGGATGTGCGGGTAAATGAATATTACTCCAATCAGCAATTATTTGAAATCATCGACAGCCACACACGTTGTCAGGTAAAAGCCCGTTCTTTCAGACTCAACTCCTCCCGGATAGATACTTCGCATCCGGTTGTGGTCAGAGGGAAATCATTGGGCAGGAATTGCTACGGATCTCCGACGCTTTCCGACCAGGCGCTGATTCCGTATCCGACAATCAAAATCGGTCCGGGAGAATCTGCGCGGTCGCATACGGCAGATGAGTATATTCTGCTTTCCGAAATCGAACAAGGAATAGATTTGTATATCGCACTGCTTCACGATCTGAAGTTATAATTTCATTTGCCAAAAACATCAAACATGAAACTTTGGGACAAGGGTTATCAGATTGAATCAGCCATCGAAAACTTTACCGTAGGAAGGGACAGGGAAATGGATTTGTTTCTTGCCCCGTGGGATGTGCTGGGAACCATTGCGCATATCACTATGCTGGCCGAAATCGGCCTGCTTGAAAAAGAAGAGCTGGCTGTACTCAAAGCCGAACTTCAGTACATATACGCAGAAATCACCGCTGGAAATTTTGGTATTGAGGACGGGGTGGAAGATGTACATTCTCAGGTCGAACTGATGCTCACCCGTAAGCTGGGAGAAGCGGGCAAAAAGGTGCATGCAGGGCGTTCCCGTAATGACCAGGTGCTCGTGGATCTGAAACTGTTTTTCCTTTCAGAAATAGAAACTATTGTCGCCCTCACGCGGCAGTTGTTTGATACACTTCAGCATCTGAGCGAAACACACAGAGAAATTCTTTTGCCGGGTTATACCCATTTTCAGGTAGCTATGCCTTCTTCGTTTGGCCTGTGGTTTGGCTCGTATGCAGAAAGTCTGATAGACGATATGCATTTTGTGTTTGCGGCCTGGAAAGTAGCCAATCAGAACCCGCTGGGTTCGGCTGCCGGTTACGGATCGTCCTTTCCGCTCAACCGCACCCTTACGACACAGTTGCTGGGATTTGATACCATGAGCTACAATGTAGTGTATGCACAGATGGGCAGGGGGAAAACGGAAAAATTGCTGAGTTTTGCCCTTTCTTCGCTGGGTTCGACCCTCAACAAACTGGCTGCGGATATTTGCCTGTATATGAGTCAGAACTTCGGATTTCTGACTTTCCCGAAGGAACTGACGACAGGTTCGAGCATTATGCCGCACAAAAAGAACCCGGATGTATGGGAACTGATCCGGGCCAAAACTAATCGTATTCAGGCACTTCCCGGCGAAATCAGCATGCTTATTACCAATCTGCCATCCGGATATCACCGCGACCTTCAGTTGGTAAAGGAAATCATTATTCCCGGTCTGGAAGAAACCAAATCATGCCTGCGGCTGGCTGATTATATGCTTCAGCAGGTGCAAATCAATGCCCAGGCTGCGGAAGGCACACAGTACGACTATATGTTTAGTGTGGAGACGGTAAACCGCCTGGTAATGGAGGGATTGCCCTTTCGCGAGGCCTACCGGCAGGTGGGTGAGGCGATTGCCAAAGGAGACTTTACCGCAGAGCGGGAGGTAAGCCATACCCATGAAGGGAGCCTGGGCAATCTTTGTACAGGCGAAATAAGAGAAAAAATGGAGCGGGCGATGAATGGGTTTTCTTTTGGACAGTTTCATCAGGCGGTTGAAAAGCTCATCCGTTAGAAATTATCCGGATAAAGAAAAAAAACGCATGGGAAAGACTATTCGCCCGGGAATCTAACATGGTGACAGCGAAGTTTTAGCGGACAAAAACAGAGCTAAAAAAAAAGGCGGGTAAAACACCCGCCTCATATCTGCTAAAAACAGACAATTTTGTTATGCATTGGCGCGACTTTCAGGAAGCCCTGAAGAAGATATGGAAATGAGATAATCGTTGTATTTGGAGGGATTATTGGACCATATACGCCTGCCCATATCACAGATCATGCTCATCGCCTCCTTAATTTCCCTTTCTGTAGATTGGGTTTCCTGAAAATTGTAAACCGTGAATGGCTGCTCTATGGTTGCTTCCAGATCTTCGCATTTATGGGCCAGGGCGACGATAAAGGAAGCATTGATACCATTCTTTGTAAATTCTGCAAGATCTCTTGCGGCACAGACCATTTTCTCATTACATAACCTTAATAAATCCTTACGACTGAGTTTGGAAAGGAAAGGTTTAACAGACGTTTTCATATGCACTTGAATTTTATTGTAGATCGGTTCAAAACTTTTGTCTCACTAAAAATTCTGTATGTGCCTGGTAAAAGTTAGGTTTAGGCTCGTTACATACAATGTTAATAAATTTGCTTAAAAAATGCAAAACATTCCTTCTGAAAAACTATACTGCTGAAAGTGTGGGTCTTGTGGCATTTTGGCATCAAATTTTATACATTGAATATAGTTTGATTAAGAATCTTTTTTTGCAAGTATTTAATAATCAGGTTGCTGTGAAAAACCACCTTTTATTTATCCTGCTTTTTACCTGCTTGTACGGTGTCACCCCCGGCCAGGTTTACAATTACAACAATCCCCATACCGGCTATATGGTCTGTGTATGGGATGAAGCGCCCGTTTTTGCGGGCCCCGATAAGCGATCGGATATTCTTTCTGTCATGCAGTTTGGCGAAGAAGCGGAGCGACTGGGAGACGAGGCATTTGTTTCTTTTGAAAACAACACATATTACAAGGTGCGCAGCGCCGACGGAAGGGTTGGATGGGTAAACGAATTTTTGTTTGTGCCCGAAGGTGGTACAGCGGTTTTGCTTCAGGAAGGCCGCATCTTTAAAAGGCCCAATACGGTTTCCACTATTACAGTTGACCGGTTTTATCCGGGTGAGATTGTCATTCTGGAGGATGTTGCCGGGCAGTGGGTCAGGCTTGTTTCCCGCAACCGTGCACGTACCGGATGGATTGAGGGGCTGGAAAAAGTGTCAGTCGAACCTGATGATATCGAACTGGCAACGCTCATGCACAGGATAGATGAAGAGCCTTCTTCGGCTATGCGTAAAACATTGCTGGAAGAACTTGCAGAAGTCGCCCAAAACAACCAAACGCCCATGTATGACCTGATCCTTGCACGGTATCAGGGCGAATTGAGCAACCGCACCCTCGCAGACCTGTCGGCCCCCGTGAGCAGCCCTACCAGCGACCGGGCAAGAAGCGTAACATCATCTGAGAGCAACGAACGCGGCGTTTACCGGGGAGAAGAACCGGAAATTGTATATGATCCAGTAACGGGGAAAAAAAGCAGGAAGGTGACCGAAACCGGAAAAATCTATGAAGTGCTTGGCCCCAAAAACCCCTCATCAATATTTTTTGCCTACCACAAAACCCTGCCTATTGGCAGCAAAATTATGATTCGCATCCCTGATAATCAGGGTTATATCGAACTGGAAATCATCAACCGCCTCCGAAAAGACAATCCCGCGCTCCTCGGGCTTTCCAACGCATGTATTGAAGCGCTATATGGTTCTGCCAAACCAGGAAGTGCAGAGATTTTTTATTATGAATAACAGGGTTTATACCGAAAGTGTTGGTGTAAGCAAATGGTTATAATTTAAACATAATCAGCATTTTTCAATTTGTTATTTTTTGGTATAATTGTAAAAATATTTTGTTTTAGGTACTAAAACATCTTATTTTTAGTTTTCCTTATAAACCACGCCGGGTTTTTCGGCAAACACCAGAGAATAACCAATATGGTCTTAAGCAAACAGATTCTTAACCTACTGCTCTCCCTGTTTTTTGCACTCCCGGTTCTGGGCCAGGATGGCACTTTCTATGAAAACACCTACGCAGGCGAAAACTCTGTCTGCGCATGGAAGTCCGCTCCCCTCATGGAATACCCCGGAAGAGGCAGCCGCCAACTGGGAACTATCCTTTTTACCGAAGAACTTCAGCACCTGGGAAGAGAAGCTTTTGTGAGAGGCGAAAATCACAACTATATATGGGTGAAAACCCGCGATGGAAATACCGGCTGGATTGACGAAGGGCTTGTTGTCCGCAATGGCGGTGTGGTGGTCTTATTGGAAAGTGCCGTGATTTATGACAAACCCGCGACGATTTCCTCGCGCACCGGCAACTTCTTCGGCGCAGGTGAAATTGCGATTCTCAGTGATTTTCGGGAAAACTGGATTCAGCTTACCAGCCAGAATAAAGCCCGCACCGGCTGGGTCGAAGGTTATAACCGGATCAGTGTCGAAGATTCCGATATAGAAACAGCCGCCCTTCTGGCTTCAGCGATGGAGGTTGTCAATCCCTCTGAGCGTCGTACCGCCCTCCGCAAAATCAGTGAATCGCGCGGACAGCTAAGCCCCGGCATGATCCGCATCCTCGATGGTGCAATCAACAATACTTACGCTACGGCAACCACCGCTACTCCAGCTTATACATCCGGCCAGAACCAGCTATCGCGCCCTGCAACTTCCACTTCCACCCAAAACGCCTGGCAGGGCGGCGAAGATATTTTCGTCGATGACGGAACCAGCGCCCCGGCCCCCGGTGTTTCCCGCGACAACGCGGCTCAGCCCGGTATGGTTATCAAAGATGTAATAGACATGCAGACAGGCCGTTCTTACCAGCGCGTATATGAAACCGGAACCATTCAACCAGTAGTAAACAAAAAAGCGAAGGATATTTATTACGCCTATCATAAAACCCTTCCCATTAAGCACCAAAGTGCTGCTCCAGGTTCCGGGAACAGATTATACGGTTCAACTGGAAGTCATCGCGCGCCTGAGAGAAGACAACAACAATATTATCGGACTCGGGCCGGAGGTAATTAAAAAAGTATTTGGAGAGTCTCAGGCAAAAAATATCTCATCTGCGACCATCTCCTATCCTAAAGGAGGAAGTCTCTAAGCGGGCATTTCGCCGGCCACGACTTCCAGCATCCCGTCGGGACGAAGATAGCGCGCTGCCAGTTGCTGCACTTCCGCAGGGGTTATCTGCTGGATAACCTCAAATCTGCGATCCAGCTCTGCAAAAGAAATACCCTGTGAAACAGAATATTTTACCAGGTCACCCATCTGAAACGGCGTCTCCCGCTGGCTGATGCTTTTGCCCAGCAGGTAGTTTCTTACCAGTTGCAATTCATCTTCTGAAACGCCTTCCTGTATCAGTCGCGACATTTCCGATTTTACCTCTTCGATCGTAGGTTTGATATACTCTTTGCCTACATCCCCCTGCACCACAAAATAGCCATCGTATTTGTTGCCTGCCCAGCCGGAATAAATGCCGTAGGTGTAGCCTTTTTCCTCCCTGATTTTTTTCATCAGGCGGGAACCAAAATATCCGCCCAATATCGTGTTGACTACCTGCATGGGATAGTGGTCGGGGTGGGAGAAAGGAAATGTGCGATATCCCAGACGAAGTGTTGCCTGCATGCCTTTCTTTTCGAATACAAACAACCCTGAAGGCGCCTCCGGCGCAGGCACCGCAGCGCGGGACGTCTCTGAAAGGGCAGGCTGCAATGTTAGTTTGCCGAAGTTTTCTTCGAGCTGGGCAATCACTGTATTTTCGTCAAATCTGCCCGTTGCAATCAGGGCAAAATTTCCGGGGTAAAAATAATCCTGATGGTATTGAATGATTTCCGGGAGTGTCAGTTGTGCCAGTTCTTCCTCGCCAAAATTCATTCCATAGGGATGGGCTTTTCCAAACAGCAACTCGTCAAAATTCCTTCTGGCGATGAAACTGGTTTTCTGCGCATTTACGTGCATCTGCTGAAGGGTCCGCTCTTTCATTTTGTCAAATTCCGATTCGGGAAAAAGCGGTGCGGTGATCACTTCACTCAGTAGCGGAAGTGTATTGGGCAGATGCCTTGTGAGGGTTGCCAGGGAGAACGATACACATTCATCATCGGCATCATGGTTGAGCCATGCGCCAAAGCTGTCGAGCGTCTGGGCAAGTGCGAGGCTGGAATAAGAACGGGTACCTTCGGGCATATTCCGCGCGGTAAAACCCGCCAGCCCGGCTTTCGCCTGATACGCCTGTCCGGCCTTAAATACTGCCTGTATCTCCACAATGTCCAGCGTGCCGAAAGGCATGACATAGACGGGAATACCGTTGGAAAGGGTATGCTGATGATATGAGGGAAGTGATACGCTTTTGAGGGGTTGTGCTACCGGGGGTGTCGTGCGGTTCAACATGAGGCAACAGTTTGGGGGTTATTGAGGCAGATAATACAGGGTGGAACAATTGTCGGGAGCCAGATAGCGCCGGGCAGCAGATTTTACCTGCTCCAGCGATATGTTGTGGTAAATGTCCGGCGTGGTATTGATGAGATTGGGATCGCCCAGCGAATCACACATGGCAAGGCCCATGGCTTTGTTGAGAATCGTTGTTTTCTGCATGATAAAGGAGGCTTCCAGCTTGCTTTTGATTCTTTCCAGATCTGCCTCTGTGAGATCCTGAAGCATATTTATGGTTTCCTCCAGCGCACTTTCGTACTCCTCTATGCTTTTTCCTCCGGCAATTCTCCCATCGACAGAAATGGTTCCCGGATCGTGGAGCCCCCAGGAAAACGCACTTACCTGAGGAGCAACCTGTTTTTCCTTTACCATGTGCTGATAGAGCAGCCCGCTTTTTCCGTTGGAAAGCAGGTCTGTGAGTATGTCTGCCACATAATACTCCAAATCGGTGTATGCGGGAATATGGTACATTTTATAGACTGCGGGATAGGGCACATCGGCATGTAAGGTCATCGTTCTCCCTTCGGTCTGCACGGGCTCCTTTGGCAGCGGATGTTTGTTGAGCTTTCTGGAGGGGATGTTGCCAAACCATTTTTCAGCCAGTTCCATGACCTGGGCAGGGTTTACGTCTCCGGCGACAACCATCGTGGCGTTGTTGGGAGCATAAAATCCGTAAAAAAAGTCTTTCACTTCCTGAAGGGTGGCTTCTTCGATGTGAGCGATTTCTTTTCCTATGGTAGGCCAGTGATAGGGGTGGGTCTGAAAATGAAGGGCACGGAGTTTCAGATGTGCATCACCGTAGGGCTGATTGAGGTATCGCTGTTTGTATTCCTCAATGACTACGCTTTTCTGAATGTCGAGTTTTTCCTGGGAGAATGCCAGTTCGAGCATCCGGTCTGACTCCAGCCAGAAAGCCGTTTCCAACTGATTGGAAGGCAGACTGAGATAATAATTGGTGATATCCGGGGTGGTGAATGCGTTATTTTCTCCGCCTACCCGCTGAAGCGGGGTATCGTAATGGGGTATATGTCTGCTTCCCTCAAACATCAGGTGCTCAAACAGGTGAGCGAATCCTGTGCGGTGCGGCTGTTCGTCCTTTGATCCTACATGATAAAGAATGTCCACCACAGCCTTGGGAATGGAGTGATCTTCATGGATAATGATTTTCAGCCCATTGTCAAGGTGAAAAGTCTGATATTGAATTTTCAGCATAATCGTTATGTTGAGGTCAGTCGGATGAATGCAACAACTTCCACAGCCTGTCTTTTAGTGCTGTGATGCCTTTTTGGGTGATCGAAGATATGAATACGAAACTGAGCCCGCCAAGTTGGGCGGCAATTTCTTCTTCGAGCTCTGCGTCAACCATGTCACTTTTTGTCAGGGCAATCAGCCGCGGTGTGTCCAGCAGGTGAGGGTTGTAGAGTTCAAGTTCCCGGAGCAGGATTTCGTATTCTTTCCGGATATCAGCGGAGTCAACGGGAATCATAAACAACAGCACACTGTTTCGCTCGATATGGCGGAGAAAATGCGTTCCAAGTCCTTTGCCGGCGTGCGCACCTTCGATAATACCGGGTATATCGGCCATGACAAAAGACTGATGGCCGCGATAACGGACAATACCGAGATTGGGAACAAGCGTGGTAAAAGCATAATCGGCGATTTTGGGTTTTGCCTCGCTGAGGACGGAAAGCAGGGTGGATTTACCTGCATTGGGAAAACCCACGAGCCCTACATCGGCGAGCATTTTTAGTTCAATGACAGCCGTCAATTCACGGGGTTCCCCTCCTTTGGTGGCAAAGTCGGGCGCCTGCTGCGTAGCTGATTTAAACTGAAAATTGCCTTTACCGCCGTGGCCTCCTTCCAGCAGGAGGAGTTCTTCGCCGTCGCTGACGACTTCACCGATCAACGCTCCGGTTTCGGCATCGGTGACGACGGTTCCCAGCGGTACTTCCAGGACTTCGTTTTTCCCGTCTTTGCCGGTTTTGCACCTGCCCGCCCCGTTTTGGCCGGGTTCTGCTTTGATAAATTTCCTGTACCGGAGGTCAAGCAATGTCCACAACTGGGCATTCCCTCTGAGAATGATATGGCCGCCTCTGCCTCCGTCGCCCCCGTCGGGGCCACCTTTGGGTACAAATTTTTCCCTTCGCCAGGACACTGCCCCGTCGCCGCCTTTTCCGCTGGAAAAATAGATTCTTACGTGATCTACAAACTGTGTCTGCATATGCCGCTATCAGGCATGTTGCCGGAGCACCTGATGTATTTTATCGCCAATTTCATCAATTTCTCCTACACCGTCAATTTCTGTCAGTTTACCCTGCCCACCATAGTAGTTTGCTACCGGCAGCGTTTTCTGATAATATTCGGTGATCCTTTTCCGGATGGTTTCTTCGTTGTCGTCTGACCTGCCGCTGTCAATTCCGCGTTTGACCAGGCGGGTCACCAGTTCTTCCTCAGGCACAATCAGGCTTACCATGCACTGAATGGAGATATTGTTTTCGGACATCAGCCGGTCGAGGGCTTCTGCCTGTGCCACTGTGCGGGGAAATCCGTCAAATATAAAGCCCTTGGCATCGGGGCTTAGTCTTTTGCGGATGAGTTCGATTACAATTTCGTCACTCACCAACTGGCCTGCATCCATGATCGCTTTCACCCGCTGGCCCAGTTCTGAGCCTGAACTTAGCTCTGCACGGAGCATATCGCCCGTGGAAAGATGGGTAAGCCCGAAGTTGTCGATGATTTTTGCTGACTGAGTTCCTTTTCCAGCGCCCGGAGGGCCAAATAAGACGAGATTTAGCATGAGAATTGTAATGAATGGGTGATTACTCATTTAAAACAGAAAGCAAACATACGCATAATCTATCGGTATCGAAATGATTTTTGTGTTATATCCCCCTCAATTTCGGGTTGGAAAATAATTGCGAAGCAGCTTTTTTTAGTATAATAATACCGGGATCATTCCGGTGCAACAGGCTTAGTTTATGTGGCGAAAAACAGGCATTTTTTCCTCCTTGTTATTCCTGTCTTTGATACTTTTTTCTCAGAATTCTTCTCCGAAGGGTTCCTGGGAAGAATTGATTGGTACCTTTCTGCATTCTTATTCGATTTCTTCCGATAATCTTTTCCGGCTTGCTGCCTATGCCGAAATGAAAGGCAGGTACTCGGGCACTGAGCATTCGCTGAAGTTGAGTTTTGGCGAACTGGGTAATATCACGTTTTTTCAGACACACTGTCTGCTCCGCACCTGGCGGAATCAGGTTTTTCACCTCAATAAGGGGGAAGGTCAACTGGATAGGGTTGGGCCGCTGGATGAGGCATTGACCGAGATTTTTGAAAAAATCATTCTCCTCAGCAACCAGAACGCTACGCCCGATTTTGTCGAATTTGTGGACAGGAATCTCGCCCGCAAAAATATGGAGCCTTTTGATAAGGTATTTCTCCGGCATATTCTCCTTCGTCATGGTAAATATGACAGAAAAACCCATAGTGTGGATTTTTATTCTGACTGGCTGGAAGAACGTGATTTCTCTAACTCACTGTCTGTCTCCAGCTACGAAGAAATGCTGGTCAGAAAGTACCGCACCCCGCTTCGCATCCGGCTGGATGAGCAGATTCTCCGGGGCTGGTATCTTGATGCCGGGGGAACGGTATTTGTCGAAGATGTGAACCGCCCGGTATTTTATGCTACGGGAGAACAATACGACCAGAATGTGGTGGCATTTAAGGTGTTCCTGCAGAAAATGTTTGTGGAGTCTATCCAGTTTGTTGCCAAAACTGAATCCGGCAGGCTTGAGGAGAAAAAAGTTACTTTTCAGGTGAGTGCTGAAAAGACGGCCAATCCTTCAGCGGTAACTGCCACCACATTTTTCCCCAAAAGCGATCCTGAGCCGGTATATATCACACCTTCGACGGGGAGCCAGCCCATCATGGTGGTGGAGCCGCTGTACCATGAATTTAGCTGGATACCCATGATGCTCAACATACTCAGGAGCCGCAATATCAATATCGGCGATCCGGGTATCATCCGTTTTTTTGTGGATGAGCCCTATTTCCCAAAAATCTACGAGCAGCTCAATGAGCAGGAGAAGGCACTGACCGACCGGTTTGTGGCCAATCAATCGGTGAGGCAGTAACCGAGAATACAGTCGAGCGCAGACCAGATACTTTCACAGGTATTGGCAGGGCGCGTATCGACCGACTGCCTGCAATAGGTAGTTTGGGGAGAAAAACGAATCAGAAGCAGCCTGATTTCATCTGTGGTATCGGCCAGACGTCTCAGGAGGTAGTCCCACTCCTGGGGGGAGCGGTGGATCTGGCGGGAAAGAGATTTCAGCAGGTCTTTTTCTACCAGCAGGAGGGCAGAGAAAGCAGCGAACTCTTCCGGGGAGTCTTCCGCCATTCCGGGTGTACCTATCTGGCTGGGAATGCGGAGGTAAAATTCTTCTGCGGTGCGGATGATTGATTGCCTTTCTTCCGCAGAAAGGTATTCGGGCACTTGCTGACTTACTGACCCGGGAAACCGGTGCAGGTGAAAGGCAAAAGATAGAAATACAAAAAGCAGGGGGTTCATGATTGATACAATTTCCCTCATAAGTCGGGGGAACTGCAAAAACATGACCAAAATCACTCGTTTTCCCAGTAGTTCAGGTCTTTATTTTTTCGTTTCTGGGACTGTTGTACGATATATTGCAGCAGCCGTGTGGCTGTGATGGGGTCGATAGAAGCGGTGGGAAGCAGGTTTTTTTGCTGATAATAGTCGTAATACATCTGGCGTGCCACCATCAGTCTTTCGCCGCCATCAATCGGAAGGGTTTCCATGATGGCGTGAAGGGTTCTGGGGTCGAGGTTTTCCCGGGCGATCTGATCCAGCGAGTTGTCGAGAATATCCATATTGATCACTGCCGTGCGAAGTTCTTCAGGTGTATCGTAGGGGAAAATATTGACAGGTTCGAGGTAATATTCGTCTTCGAGCAAATAGTTGACTACATAAATATACTGGCTTTTGTCGCCTTTGTAGGATTCCATATAATCGCGCACGATGAGCTTGCTGTCATGAAACCCGATATGGGTAAAATACAGGGTATCGCCCAGGCCGACGGGAATACTGTAAAACCCTTCCGAATTGCTCATGGCTCCGTTTCTGGTGTGGTTAATCTGCACTTTCACGTAGGGCACCGGTTCACTGGTCGTCTTACTGATGATCATACCTGATATCTGAAGGATATTGGGATTGGTGCTTTGAGCTGACAGCAGAACGGGCAAAATCAGCAGAAAGGGGAGGATTATTTTTCGTATGCTCATAGAGTAAAGATAATAAGATAATTATAGAATTTTACGTATTTCCCTTGGATTGAGATATATGAAAAACCAAAAGGGTTGCATGAAACACTTTCGTACCGAAATATCTATTCCTCCGCTGAGCCATCCGGTTTCCTACGCGACGCCGGTGCTGGCCTGCGGCTCCTGTTTTGCCGACCGTATGGGTTTGCGCCTGGAGGCGCGAAAATTCCCGGTGAAGGTCAACCCGCTAGGAATTATTTATAACCCCGTATCGCTCACAGAAGGGCTTCGCATGGCGTTGGAAGGCCGTACAGAGACGCGAATTGAGTTTGCGCCCCATCTTCACGCCTATCATTCCTTTCACCTCCACAGCCGCTTTAATCACCCCGACAGGGCAATGATGGAGGCCGGGGTAAATCAGGCATTTGAGGAAACCGGGCAATACCTCCGGCAGGCAGGCTGGTTGTTTGTTACGCTGGGAACGGCATGGGTATTCAGGGAAAAGGAGTCGGGCGAAATCGTCGCCAACTGCCACAAATATCCTTCCGAAAGATTTACCAAAGACCTGCTTTCACCTGCTGTGATACTGGATTCGTTTTTATCTTTTTTCAGGTTGTTGTTTGCCCAAAACCCGCATATCAGGGTATTGATGACGGTCAGCCCGGTGAGGCATATCAAAGAAGGGTTGTCCCTCAACTCGGTGAGCAAGGCTACCCTCCGGCTGGTGTGCCACCAGCTTGTACAGGCATTGGAGAATGTGCATTATTTCCCTGCTTATGAGATTATGAGCGATGACCTGCGCGATTACCGGTTTTATGGTGCGGATATGATTCACCCGTCAGATGTGGCAGAAGATTATATCTGGGAAAAGTTTGCCGATGCCTGCTTTTCTGCACAAACGCGTACCCTGGCAGAACAGGCAGAGAAAATAAAAAGGGAAATGGCGCATCGCCCGATGAATCCGGATTCACCTGAGTACATAAAATTTCTGGAGCGGCTGCTGGAAAAAGCAAATCTCCTCCATACATCGGTGGATTGTACGGAGGAGATTCAACATATCCGCGGAGAACTGTCAAAAATCAGGGGTTAAACTTCAATACCCTGAAAACAGCCTGATAACCCATGTTTTCATTTTTCAGAACAAGGATATACACGCCGGCTGCCAGATCAGCAACATTGAGGGTTTCTGATTTGCCGGGGTTCAGCGTCAGATATTGTTTTCTGACCAGGCGCCCGGTGGGGTCAAGCAGCTCAATAGCGGTAATACTTTTCTGATAAGTTATCATGGTAAGTGTTTCCGAGAAGGGGTTGGGAAAAACCTCTGCAAAAGAGGCCGCAGGCAAATCTTCCAATCCTGTAAGCCAGTACTCAAACGGGGCAGACTTTTCCGAAATACAGAACTCCGAGGTCAATACTTCTGCTTCATAAATCCCGGATGCCGGTGCGAGAATTTTTTGCGTGGTGAGATTCGTAAGGGTTCCGTTTCTGTACCAGTGATAGGAAATTCCGGTTACATCAGCTTTCAGGCTGTCATTGCCTATCGCAGTGATAACCGGCGTGGGAATAGGTCCGCAGTCTCCCACCTGAAAGGTATCCCGCCGTGCAAAACTCCATACCCCCAGCGAATCTTTTACCCGCACAAAAATGATATGGATACCATCGGGAAGGCTGTCGGTGGTAAATGTGAATACATCATCAAGGTCAGACACAAATGGCGATAAAGGTTGAATATGCGCTGTGGAAAATGCAGAGTCGTGATCAAAATACCAGGCAATCTCCACCAGTGGTTTATTGGCGGGTGTTTCTCCCTGAATGTAAAACGGGCGCCCTTCAAACAACCCCCACGTGCCATCCAGATTGCGTTTTCTGATAAACAGGGTGTGAAATCCTTTGCTGAGTCCGGTGGTCGGGGCAGAAAACGCAATATTGGTCGTGTCAGCAGCATTAAACGGAATCGGAGTACCGTTTCCCGGCCCGGGATCAGTGTCAAAAAAGTACTCCAAACTGCTTAGCATGGGCGCAACGCCGGGGCCTGTGCCCTGAATATAAAAGCTCCTGCTGTCAAACAGTCCCCATGTTCCGTCGGTATCAATACTCCGGAAATGCAGGGTATGGAAACCAGAAGCCAATCCCGTAGTCGGAAGTATAACCGAAATGTCCTGCGTATTGCCTGTCGGTGAAGAGACGGGAATACCATTACCTACGCCGGGATCATTGTCGAAAAAATATTCAAGCGCAGCCAGGGGCGGAGCAGGAAGCACGTTCTGTAAAGGCTGAATAAAAAATGTCTGTCCAGCCTGAAGGCTCCATTTTCCGTTGGTATTACGGGTGCGGACAAACAGTGTGTGAAATCCCGAGCCCAGACCCGTGGAGGGAATGGTAACGGAAAAATTTACAGTATCTGAAGCGGAAACACCGATGGGGATTCCGTTTCCCACACCGGGGTCAGCATCGAAGAAATATTCTCCTCCATTGATACTTTGTCCCCGGACTGTCGCCGAAATCAGCAACAGAAAGAGAAATCCATATATTTTTTTCATATAGATAAGGTGAACAGAAAGGGAATCAGTTCTGTTTTCTGGCCTTTACATGAACCTGAAGGGAGTCTCCCTGTAAAATACTGGAGTTGAGGATATTGAGCTCAATCACCTGCGGAACTGCGGGCATGGCACTGGTGATAAACGGTGCTACCCCACCAATAGGAAATGGGTTAAGACTGCCATAAGCGCCAATATCTGTGCCGTCTGTTCCTGCATTTTTCCCCTGAGAATTGGATTTTAACTGATAGTCATAGGCGTAATCAAAAGTACCTGATGGCGCATTTACAAACTGGGGGTTCACGTTAATCAGGTTGCCGCTTCCGGTATTGGTTCCGATTACCATGGTATCATTGGGGGTAAAATAGGCGATATTATTGTTGTAAGTTGACAGTGTAGTGCCTTGCGGGCTTCTCCCATAATAGAAAATATTGTTGGTAATAATCAGGTGAGATGCAGTTGAAAAAACAGTGCCGGCTGTAGGGGTACCGGTAAAAACATTGTTGGAGACCAGTACACTGGGCTGGCTTGTACTATATATCTGGCCTTTGATAATATTGTTGCGGATCAGGATGTTGGAATTGTAGTTAATGTAGATATAGTCGATAATATTGTTCTGTATGATCCAGCCGTTGTTATTGGTAGTAAGGCTGATACTTGAAGCGTTGGTTCTTTCAATGACAATATCGTTGACGTTTGACGCATTTCCGTAAATGCCGCTGCACTGAATGCCCATAACTTTACTACCGCTGGAAGTGGTATTGGGGGCTACAGATGTAGAGAAATATATATAGTCAAGGGTCGTGCGCAAGCCAAACTGATTGGACGGGTTGTATCCTGCACCAATAAGCGTGAGTTTTTTGGAAATGGTGGGAGAGCCATAACTTACCTGAGAGCCGATAATATAAATCGTATCTCCTACACTCGCGGCAGTAATGGCTGCTGTAAGGTTGTTGTACTGACCTCCGCTGTTGGGGTTGTTGTCAACCGTGAGGATAGTGGCTTTTGCCGGAAAGAAGATTACCATCCAGGCGAAAAGCATGAACAGGGTTTGTTTGTGAATGTTCAACATAGGTTTATAGTTAAAAATAGATGTAATACGACCCCGGCTCCCTGGGTTACAGGGAGCAAAACCAATAAGCTACTGCCAGATGCAGCAATTAAAAAGGTGGGAAATAGCAAGCAGATTTTACTACTTCGAACGTAGAGAAATCCCCAGCGATTTCCAAGCACCGGAAAAAAAATATTTTTCGAAAAAATTCAAATATCAGTACTTTCGCCTATGCCCCTGATTACCGCTGATTTTATCTATTCCCCCACCCGACTTCTCACGGGATATTGCCTCGAAACCGACCATAGAGGAACTATACTGGATATTCGCCTCATTCACCCTCAGGACAGGCCTCAGGTGTTGAAGGGCCTTCTTTGCCCCGGTTTTATCAACGCTCACTGCCACCTCGAACTCTCGGCCATGAAAGGTATGATTCCCGAAGGTACGGGCATGGCAGGGTTTATCAGACAACTGATGGGAAGCCGGAATCATATATCCTACGAAATGCAGGCCGCAGCCGTAAAATCAGCAATGGATTTTTTATGGGAAAAGGGGACAGCAGGTATGGGAGATATTTGCAACTCAAATGTCAGTATGGTGGCGAAGCGGGATAGTTTGTTGTTTACCTACAGTTTTATTGAAATGCTGGGACTGGCAGCGGCAAGGGCAGCGGAGATCGTGGAAAATGGAAAGGCTCTGGCGGCTCAGTTTGAAGGCCTGGCACATTCTCTTTCTCCCCACGCTCCTTATTCCATGTCGCGTTTGCTCCTTCAGGAAATCTACAGACAAAAGCCGGAACGAATGTCCATTCACCTGCTGGAGTCTGCGGAAGAAAGAATGCTTTTCGAAGAAAACGCAGGCCCTATACTTGAATTTTACCGGCAAATGGGCATTCCTTATTCCGGATTTGATACCGACGATCCGGTGACGCATATATTCACAGGACTTGACCGGGATCAGCATCTGCTTTTGGTTCACAATACCCGGATGAAAGCGGCAGAACTTTCCTTTATTTCGGAGAATTATCCCAATGCCTGGTTTTGCCTTTGTCCTGCTTCGAATCTGTACATTCACAGCACCCTTCCCGATCTTCATATGTTTCGGAAATACACGGAAAAAATCTGCCTCGGGACTGATAGCTATGCCAGCAACCATTCTATCGATGTTTTTGAAGAGGTAAAGTTGATCCAGGAAAAATACCCGGAGATTTCGCTGCACGAGGTATTGCGCTGGGCTACTACGCAGGGCGCAGCCGCACTCGGAGCAGAAGATTTTCTGGGGGCATTCACACCCGGAACCCGCCCGGGGATAAACCATATTGAAGCAGTGGATACAAAACAGATCAGATTGCTGGAAGGAGCCGTGGTGAATAAACTGTACTGATCCTCCCTAAAGTCATTTCTGTACTGTATCTTTAAATTGAAAATAAATTACCCAACCCTAAATCTGCAAAATTATGGCACCTCTTCTCGGCCTAAGAACCTGCATTTACCGTGTATCCGATATGGAAAAGGCGAAAGCCTGGTACAGCGAACTGCTCGATTTTGCTCCCTATTTTGATGAACCCTTTTATATAGGCTTCAGTGTAGCCGGGTATGAGCTTGGGCTATTGCCTGAAGAATCTGCGGTGAAAACAAAATCGGAGGGCGTAAATACCTACTGGGGTGTGGAAAATGTGGATGAATACTGGGCCAAACTCCTGGCTATGGGCGCAACGGTTTATGAAGAACCCACGGAAGTCGGTGGAGGGATTATCACAGCGATGGCCAAAGATCCCTGGGGAAATCTGTTTGGAATCATTTACAACCCTCATTTTCAATTGCCTTAATGTTGCGGTAAAAATGGGAGAATTATTTGCTCCCAAATTTTATACCAAGGCGAAAGAAGATTGCGAAAAACAAGACTTAATTCGATCCATATTCGTGAATTCGTGGTTTTCTTATCCTTTTATAAATTGGTTCGCAAACCACTTTTCAATCAGAAAAATCCCTGCTTCAATGAAAATTCTGGCATTCCTCCTTCCACTCCTGAGCTTATTAGCGGCCTGCACAAAACCACATGTAACCCAGCCTCAGGGTATTCGCCACGTCGTGGTAATCGGCGTTGACGGCCTAAGCCCCGACGGTATCCGCAAAGCAAAGACGCCCAACCTCGACTTCCTGATGAAGGAAGGTGCTTTCAGCCTGCACGCCCGATCTGTAACACCGAGCAGTTCCAGCTCAAACTGGGCCTCGATGATCATGGGTGCAGATGTCGAACAACATGGGGTTCACAGCAATAGCTATAAAAGGGACGATTTTATTCTCCCGCCGGTGGTAAAAGGTACGGAAGATATTTTCCCTACCATATTCGGTGAGGTCAATAAACAACTTCCGGGCGCGGAAATCGGCGCTATCTATCACTGGAGAGACTTTGGGCGGCTTTTTGAAAAAAGTGCAGTCGATTACGACGTCCACGACAGTACAGAAGCCGGAACCGCCCTGCTGGCAGCCTCTTATATCAGAGAAAAACAGCCCGCTTACTGCTTTGTCCACCTCGATCATGTCGATCACGCCGGGCATGAATTTGGGCATGGAAGCCCCGAATATTACGCCTCTGTGGAAAGGGCTGACTCCCTGATCGGGCAGATTCTGGAGGCAGTTAAATCCACAGATATGGCCGGTAGCACGATGGTACTGATCTGTGCAGATCACGGAGGAATCAACAAAGGTCATGGAGGTTATACCCTGGCAGAAATGGAAATTCCCTTTATCCTCTGGGGCAAAGGAATCAAAAAAGGATATGAAATCCCTGTTCCCGTCTATCAGTACGACAACGCGGCGACCACCGCATTTGCCCTGAATCTGGTGCGCCCATATGCCTGGATCGGGCGTCCGGTGAGTTGTGCTTTTGAAGGATTTGAGGTTCCCGCCGCCAATTATCCCGTAGAAGATTATACAAAATAACAGCCCACCATGATCCGAATCTTCTGGTTTCTTACCGGGTTGCTCTTTACAATCAACCTTTTTTCCCAAACCGGGGCTTCTTTGCCACCCTGGCAAGAAGGTTTTCTGGACATTCATCATATCAGCACAGGAAGAGGAGATGTGGCATACCTTATTTTCCCCGACGGAACCACACTGCTGGTTGACGCCGGCGATATTTCAGAAACACACCCCCGTACTCTTTCTCCGCGCAACGGTGCGCTCAAACCCAACCGAAGCCGCACAGCCCCGGAATGGATCGTGGACTATATACGGCAGTTTGCTCCCGCAACAAAACCTCCGGTTCTCGATTATGCCCTGATTACCCATTACCACGATGACCACTTCGGCGAATGGGACGAAACCCGCAAAATCTCCGCAAAAGGCGGCTATGCCCTCACCGGAATCATGGCCGTGGGAGAGATTATCCCTGTGCGAAAGCTGCTGGACCGGGGATATGATTTTCCCATTAACCTCAAAGATCCACTGTTTGCGAAAAACTCAGAAAGCGACGAATACCATATTCTCCAGACCCTGCGCGAATACTGGAAATTTTCTGAATACCATCAGAAAAACAACGGCCTGATTCACGAAAAACTGAGGCCGGGAGCCACAGACCAGATCGTGTTGCAGCACAACGCCGCAAAATTCCCTTCCTTTTCGGTGCGCAATATCACCTCCAACGGACAGGTATGGACGGGTTTCGGAGACAATACATTTGTGAGCCTGTTTCGCGAAGGAGAATACCCCGGCGAAAATCCGCTGAGCAACGCCATCCGCATCAGTTACGGCGCGTTTGATTATTTTACCGGAGGCGATATCGCCGGAGTGAATGCCTGGGGAGAAGGTGATCTCAACAGCGTAGAGGCAAATGTAGCTCCTGTCATCGGCCCTGTGGACGTTGCCACGCTCAATCACCACGGCAACCGCGATTCGCAAAGTGCGTTTTATGTGCGCACCCTCCGCCCCAGAGTGTGGATCGGTCAGACCTGGTCATCGGACCACCCGGGTGATGATGTGTTGCGGCGAATCACTTCACAAACCCTTTACCCCGGCGAGCGGGATTTGTTTGCGACAGATATGCTGCTGGCCAACGAGCAGGTGATTGGCAGCCGGATCGAAAACTCGTATCAAAGCCGTCATGGCCATGTGGTGGTGCGGGTAAGTCCGGGCGGAAAAGAATACCGGGTTTTTGTCCTCAGCGATGCCTCCGAAAAGCGCGAAGTGCTGGCAGTTTTCGGGCCGTATGCCTCGCGATGAGAGGAAGTTTTACTCGCAGGATAATGGGGTATTGGTTACGTAGCGGATGAAACACAGAGAAACGGAGAAACGGAGAAAATCCTCTGCGACCTCTGTGTCACCCGGTGGGGGTACTTCGTTCTGTGTTTAAACCATAACATCGCAAGAAAACACAGAGAAACGGAGAAACGGAGCACATCTTAAGAAAACCCTCTGCGACCTCTGTGTCTCTGTGTTTAAAACTCAACATTGCAGGAAAAGGAACACAGAGAAACGGAGAAACGGAGAAAACCCTCTGCGACCTCTGTGTCTCTGTGTTTAAACCATAACATCGCAAGAAAACACAGAGAAACGGAGAAACGGAGCACATCTTAAGAAAACCCTCTGCGACCTCTGTGTCTCTGTGTTTAAAACTCAACATTGCAGGAAAAGGAACACAGAGAAACGGAGAAACGGAGAAAACCCTCTGCGACCTCTGTGTCTCTGTGTTTAAAACTCAACATTGCAGGAAAAGACACAGAGAAACGGAGAAACGAAGACACATCTTAAGAAAAACCCTCTGCGACCTCTCTGTGTCTCTGTGTTTAAAACTCAACATTGCAGGAGAAAGGAACACAGAGAAACGGAGAAAAACGGAGAAAATCCTCTGCGACCTCTGTGTCTCTGTGTTTAAAACTTAACATTGCAGAAAAGGAACACAGAGAAACGGAGAAACGGAGAAAACCCTCTGCGACCTCTGTGTCTCTGTGTTTAAAACTCAACATTGCAGGAAAAGGAACACAGAGAAACGGAGAAACGGAGAAAACCCTCTGCGACCTCTGTGTCTCTGTGTTTAAAAACTCAACATTGCAGGAAAAGGAACACAGAGAAACGGAGAAACTGGAGAAAAACCCTCTGCGACCTCTGTGTCACCCGGTGGGGGTACTTCGTTCTGTGTTTAAACCATAACATCGCAAGAAAACACAATGATCATCTGGATTAATCTCCATTTTTATTTTCTTTACAATTCCATACCTTAAAGCTCCATTGATGTGGTGAATTTGCCTGTTTGGGCAGATAGAAGTTTTTTAAAACGGGAAATATTTCAATTTGCGTTGATTTAATCAGGATTGCAGTCAGATGCTGTACAATACGCTTGAATTTGGCTTTTTTTATGTGCTCGTTTTTGGTCTTTACTGGTTTGCCACCAGTAAAAACCTTCGTTTACAAAATATTCTCATCCTGATTGCCAGTTATTTTTTCTACGGCTGGTGGGACTGGCGTTTCCTCGGTCTGATTCTGCTCAGTTCTCTGGTGGATTATGTAGCGGGAAAAAAATCGATGATTCTGATGATATAAAAACCCGCAAAAAGGTGGTTGCATGTCAGCCTCGTTATCAATCTGGGGCTGTTGGGCGTATTCAAATATTACGGATTTTTTTGTTGACTCATTTATCGAACTTTTCCGTTCGATGGGCTATGAAGTAGGCAGCCGCACGCTGCAGATTATTCTCCCTGTAGAATCGGTTTTTACACCTTCCAGACACTGAGTTATACGCTCGATATCTATCGCAAACGTTTTGCCGCAAGACGCGACCTGGTCGCCTTTCTCGCGTTTGTCAGCTTTTCCCAGCTCGTCGCAGGGCCGATCGAGAGCGCGCCTCCAGCTTTACAGTTTCGCAAATTGCGAACCTTTGAATTTGACCGCGCCAAAGACGGACTGCGCCAGATTTTGTGGGGATTGTTTAAAAAAGTAGTGATCGCCGATACGCTGGGTGTGGTAGTGGACGAAATCACCGCCTGGCACGAACTTCATCCGGGGATTATTCTTTTGATGGCGGTATTTTTCTTCGCCTTCCAGCTTTACTGCGACTTTTCGGGCTATTCGGATATTGCGATGAGCGCGCGCGGCTGATGGGCTTCGACCTGATGCGCAATTTCAACTACCCGTATTTCGCCCGCGACATCATGGACTTCTGGCGCCAGTGGCATATTTCCCTGACTTCCTGGTTTAAAGATTATGTGTTTCTCTCTCTGAGCGGCGGAAAAATGGTTTCCAGCAAATGGACACTAATCCGCAACTATATGATGCCTTCACGGCCAGCGGGTTGTGGCACGGTGCCCAACTGGACTTTCGTGGTTTAGGGGATTTTTGCATGGGCTGTACCATATTCCTATATTCTATTTCCCCAGCTCAAAACCTCCGTACTGCTAACCAAACCTCCCTTTACCGTAAAAGGCACGCTGAGAGCTGCGCTGGAGATGAGCATTACCTGGGCGATGAACCTGTTTGCCCTGGTATTTTTTTATGTCGAAGGATATAGAAGCAGCGATTTCCTACCTTTCGCACATGTTTTCGGCGAGTTTGTTTACCGTGCCGATGGCCTACCGCAAATATATGTACTGGATGGTGTTGTTTATCGGGGTCGAATGGTTGCAGATGTATTACAAAGACTTTTCCGTTACAGATTGAGAACTGGCATCCGGTACTTCGCTGGTCGGTGTATTGTTGCGTTGACCTTTGTGGTGTTGTGTATTACAATTACGATCACGGAGCGTTTATTTACTTTCAGTTTTAACAGACAATGATCACAAGATTTCTCATACGAATCCTATGGTTCAGCCTTCCGGTGCTGGCGGCATTGTTTATTCTGGAAATGATACAGCGCACGATTCCCAACGACTACACCCGCAAAAAACGAATTGCTGGAAGCCCATTTGCCCGAGTGGCAGACTTTGGTATTGGGAGTTCGCATACCTATCTGGCGATTCTTCCCGACTCACTTGACGGTTTAGCGTTTAACCTATCAGCTACAGCGCAGACATTGTATTTGATCATTTTCTTTTTCGAAAAATATATCGATAAAATGACTTCACTGGAAACGGTGATTTTGCCCATATCCTACCCTTCATTGGGCGCAGAGTCAGACCGGAATCCGGAGATTTTAACCGGAGTTATCATTACCGGCTGTTTTACGGAAGCCGGGCGTTTACCAATCCGTTTCAGTAAAAAAGTTACAGCATTGTCAATCTGTTTACCATCAAAACCAGCGTGGACCGTACGATCAGTTATTATACGAAGGCGATTCGCTGGTGGTGGAGTTCAGACGCAATGGCTGGTTTGCGACAGACGAACAAAAAGACCTCGAAAAAAGCGGCAAAGACGTAGGGCCTTATCACGACCGGTTTTATTTTGAAGAACTGATCCCCGTCAACACAGGCAGGATTGCAGCGATCATCCAAAAATGCAGAACGGGATATAGACCTCATATTGATTTCCCCGCCGATGTACAGGACCTACATCGAAAACACCCGACCGGAGCGGTACGCGGCGATGACAGCGGTGATGGACTCCCTCAGCGCTGCGTGGGAAGTCCCCTATTTTGACTTCACCCGCGACCCCCGCTTTGAAGCCGCAGACTTTTTTGACTCCAACCACCTGCGCACCCAGGGCGCGAAGAAGTTTAGCCCGATGCTGAGAGCGAGAATTGGGGAATATGAGGCGGGAAAAACACCTGATGTGACAGGCAACTCCCAGTAACGAGGCGAAACATACCATCCTATATTACAGCCATGTAAAATATTTGGCAGAATGGAGGGATTTTGGTAGGTTTAGGGGTGGGGAAATCTGGGGGATACAAGGAAGTAAATGCTACACGTGGCGTTTATGCGGGTGTTATAGCTCGTTTTATGACAACAGAAAATAATACAGTAAGAAAAATTATGACAATACTTAGGAAACTTATCTCACTTACTTTTGTGGTAGTGGCATTTTCGATGCTTTCTTTTATAACAAGTTGTAACAACCAAGCCGACACGAATTCAGAAAACTCACAATCAAGCAATTTAAATGTAGCAAAATTGGTTGAAGAATGGAATGATGCCCATATATCAAGGGACATTGGAATACTTTCAAGTCTATACGATAGTTCCATATTCTACTATGGGACACAGAAAGAGAAAAATTCTTGTATAGAAAGTAAACTTTCATTATTTAAAAAATATCCAGATTACTATCAACAAATATTTGGAGAAATTAGAACTGAAATGCTTAGTGACAAAGAGTTTAAGTTCACCTTTGTTAAACGAGTTACGTTTAATCAAAAAACTAATGACTATCCATCTTATCTTATTTTTTCAAAAAAACAAGATAATTGGAAAATAACAACAGAAGGTGACTTAGTTACTGATAAGAATTTAGCTAAAGCAAAAGAAATCAAAGTACCTAAAGGTGCAATAGAAGGAGATTTCAACGGAGACGGTATTAACGATTATATGTGGTTAGTACCACCTAAAGAATCGGAATGTTTAGACTGTTTAGGTAGCTGCAACAGTTATATAAAATTTTCAGACAGTTCAATCCCTTCAATTAGTATTAAATCGTGTATTGGTGGTCAACCAACTAATTTAGGAGACTTAAACAATAATGGTTCAGATGAAATTGGCTTATTACCAGAATGGTGTACAAGCTGTTGGAGAAATTATTATGTATGGACTCTAAAAAATAATCAATGGATTTATGCCGTAGACCCGTTTTCTACTCATTGCAATCAATGGGATGAAGGAGTTACACCAATTGAAATTGACTACCAAAATGAAGGCTATGTACTTATTAGATTTACCGATATGACAAATTTTAAAACAATAACAAAATCAGTTTTAGTAAAATAAATGTGCAACAATTATTTTAATATTAGTAAGTAAGTCAAAAGCAAAAACGCACTATAATACGGGTTTTGAATCAGGCGGGGTGAAGTGAAACATAGAGCTTTATGTTTTAGTAATAAAATGAAACTTTTGTACTTTATTTGCCCGCCCGAACGCAAAGCCCGAGAACGTTGGCAGCTATGGTAGAACGACCAAACAAACAAAAAGAGACTGAAATATAAGATGGAAATTCGCAACATATCAGACATAGAAAATTTGATATTAAATCAAGTTGAAGAAAATATACATCTTGACTACAAGGCTGCTGATGCTCTACAAAAGACTGACGGCAAAAAAAAGGAGATTTCAAAAGACATTTCTGCTTTTGCAAATTCTGACGGTGGAATTGTCATTTATGGTGTAAAAGAGTTTACAGAACCGACAAAAAAATATTTACCCGAAAAAATTGACCCAATTGACAGAAACCTTATTAGTAAGGAATGGCTTGAACAAGTCATTAACAGTAATGTTTCACCAAGAATAGACGGGATAAAAATAATTCCCATTTCTATTCTCACCGAAAAAGACAAAGTGGTATACGTCGTTGAAATTCCTAAAAGCAATACAGCCCATCAAGCGGGCGACCAACGATATTACAAAAGGTTTAACTTTGAAAGTGTTGCAATGTATGACTATGAGATTAGAGATGTAATGAACAGAAAGAAATTTCCAAAAATTGAGCTTTCATTTGAAATTGAACAATACACTTATGAAGTTAAATCTATGTTTCCGACTATTCCAACATTTAATTTCAATCAACCACAAAGACAACCTGAGAAAGTTTTTAAAACATTAAATACTCTTACTATTCATGGACATAATATAGGTGGAGTTTATGCTGACTATGTTAATTGTTTTATAGAAATACCTGCTTTAATGTTAGAAGCAAAAGAATACCAACACATTGATACATTTTACAAAGACAATATTGAATACAAAAAAATCTATTGCGACAATACAATTAGAGAAATCAAAGAAGTAACAACTCTATTAAACAATACTTACCCAAAATATTGGCCATCAAGATACGACCCGATATTACCGGACACAAATTCAAGACTAAAAGAAATAAAATTAAAAAGTGACATTAACAGTTTTTCAGGGACAATATTTTGGAGTATAAATGCAGACAATGCACCGAAGACATCTGGACAAATTGACTTTAAAGAAATTGAAATATCTACAAAACAACAAACAGAAGAAATTAACGAAGAAGATTAACCACAGCTGTTAACACGGGTTTTGCATCAGACGGGTTGACGCGCAAACTTTGGAGCTTTGTGCTTCTATTCAAGTTCAGTGTTGGTTGATCCGCCGAAGCGGATGCTCCGAAATCCGCCCCTGTGGCAAGCGCCAAAAAGTTGGCCGGCATGCAAAAAATGAAACATACTTTAATCATATCATTTGACCTCATTCGACAAGGAGAACTAAATCAATCATTCGCGATTGGCTCTCTACTTGCATTTGCAAAACAAGACAAGACATACGGAGAAGATTTTATCATCCATAACATCAGCATTAACTCCTTCGATACACCGATAAATTTTGAAAGCGACCTATTTGAGAAATATTTCAAATCATTTAACTTCTCCGAAATTGACACGGTTGCTATATCAGCTTACATCTGGAATGAACATTTGATAAACCCGCTTATTCAGTTCCTCAGACAAATTGGCTTTCAGAATAAAATTGTACTCGGTGGTTATCAAATTACTTATGGTGAAACTGCCAAACTTCAAAGAGAGTATCCTGACTGTGACATTTTCGTTTCAGGCTACGCAGAATTAGGTTTATTAGAAGCTATCAAAAGCCGAAAGCCCTCTCAAAAACTATTCATAAACAAGAATGTGGACTTTGCTCAGCTTCCGTCTGCATACCTGACTAATGAGTTGACAATTCCTATTCATCAATCAATGGTGAGAATGGAGACAAAAAGAGGATGCCCGTATCGTTGTACATTCTGTGCCCACAGAGACTTGACTAATAACAAAGTTCACATGCTTCATCTCGATAAGGTTTTTCAAGAACTTCAGTTGTTTAGATCAAAGGAAGTCAAAAAGGTAAATGTCCTTGACCCTGTGTTCAATGCTGGTAATCATTACCTACAGGTCCTTAAAGAAATTGACCGTTTACATTTCAACGAGACAGTTTTCACCTTTCAAACTCGGTTTGAGTTAATAAAAGGCAATAACGGTGAACAGTTTATATCGCTTGCAGAAAAGACACGCTCACACTTAGAGTTTGGTATTCAAACGGTTATTCCAGAAGAATATGAAATTGTAAACCGCCCTAACAAACCCGACCATATAGCAAAGTTGTTCAATGACTTAAACCACAGAGGAATAAGCTATGAGGTCAGTTTAATCTATGGGCTACCAAACCAGACGGTTGACAGCTTCAAAAAAAGTATTGGCTTCCTACGCTCGAACGGCTGCACAAAAATGACAGCATATCCGCTTATGCTGTTAAAAGGTACAGAGCTATACCATCAAAAAAACAAATGGCAAATGAAAGAGGAGCCACTCGGAGAGTTCGACATTCCAGTTGTTACAAGTAGCAGCACGTTTGACAGAGACGATTGGTACAGAATGGGAGAAATCGCAAACACGTTGGCGACAAATGATAGAATTTAAAAGAAAATAAAAAGCACGACCAGCCAACAATGGTTCAACATCATTAAGTTAAGCTCCCATTCCCTCGGTTTAGGTGGGTAGTGAACAGGTGGATGAAACACACTTTGCTTGGGCACACAAGTTACCTGTTGGATGGATACCCTCCCCAGCCTTACCTACAAAATTTGCGGGTGATATAGTAAAACGCCTCGGGATTTTCGGGCCGTTTGTCCGAAATGAGCAAAGGCCTGCGGGTGCCAAAATCCCAGAGCACAACCGTTGAAAAAGTGCAAAAAAATGGCTAACTTGACTACAATTAACGTTGATCAAGATGACAGTAATGACAGTTGAATTAATAGATCCGAGGGTAAAGGCGATTCTGGAGGAGTTTGCCCGGATGAACCTGATAAAGATTAGGGAGGAAGAAGTTTCCTCAAAACGCTTTTCCGTGCTTCTTTCAAAACTCCGGTCGAAAGAGGAGGCTGTTCCGGATATGGACGAAATCACCAAAGAAGTAGAGTTGGTAAGGAGTCTCCGGTAATACTACACAGTATCCCTTTGAGTAGCACCCCCGCAACTGCACAATCATACAAAACCCGAAAAAACTGACGTGCATTTCATCTGCGGATGCATAAATCCAAATTTTGCCAGATTTTCTATTTACTGGCGTTTTTTTGATTTCCAAATATAGCCAGAATTTACTATCTTTGGCAAAAGTTGGGTTCGTCATGACTAAAATTTTAGAAAATAGATTGATCGAAGAATTCAGGAATAAAGAGTCTTTTTCACGGGAGGAACTCTTTCAATTTTACCGTTACTTCGAACCAGAATTAAAAAAAGGAACTTTTGGATGGAGAATCCATGATCTTAAAAACAGAAACATCATTAAACCCCTAAAAAGAGGTTTTTATTTAATTTCCTACAAGCCGAAATACAAGCCAAACATCTCGTCGCCTTTATTGAAGATTGCCAGACAACTTGCAGAAAAGTATGATGAGGTGAAATACTGTTGCTGGGAAACTGGTTGGCTGAATGAATTTGTCCGACACCAAATGAGTAAATCCTCCTTGTTTATAGAGGTTGAAAAAGGATTTGAAGAATCATTTTTCTATACTTTAAAGGACAACCTTTACAAGGAAGTGTTTGTGAATCCGGATGAAAGAGCCATTAATTTATACATCGCGGAAAGTAATCAGCCGGTAATCATAAAGAAATTGCTTACGAGAGCACCGCTTTCAAAGAGAACGGAGAATAAAATCAGTTTTTACACTCCCTCACTTGAAAAAATACTGGTTGACCTGTTCGCAGAAGAACGGCTTTTCTATTATTTGCAGGGCGGAGAATTAATACACATCTATGAAAATGCACTTAGCAAATACGCTATCAATTTCACAACACTCTTTAGCTATGCAAAAAGAAGGGAAAGAGAACAGGATATCAAAAAATTTATGACACACCACATGTCGTACCTGGTAAATGATAATATTGATGATTAAGGATAAGTGCTTTACAGAAGCGTGGCTGGAACAATTCAAACAACAAAAAGACCACAAACGAATTGACAAGATTATTCTTGAGAAAATGATTTATGCCTTGCACTTGCTGGAACAGCTAAAAGCAAAGGGACTGCATTTTGTATTCAAGGGAGGAACAAGTTTGCTGCTATTGCTCAAAGAAGGAAATCGATTTTCAATAGATATTGACATCATCTGCAATACTGACAGGAAGGATCTTGAAAAAATTCTGGCTGGAGTAATCGAAACATCCCATTTTAATAAATGGGAACTGGATGAACATCGTAGTTATCAGCCGGGAGTACCCAAAGCCCATTATAAATTTTCTTTTGACACAAATCAGCAAGGCTCCGGAACAATTTTGCTTGATGTATTAATTGAAGATTCAATTTATCCCGAACTAGTTGAAATGCCGATCAACACCAAATGGATTGAGATAGAAGCAGAGACCATGATCACAGTTCCTTCAATAGACGCTATTACTGGTGATAAAATGACCGCGTTTGCTCCAAATACCATTGGGATTCCCTTTTTCAAAGGAGAAGACAATCAACCTTTCTCTATGGAGATTTGTAAACAGCTTTTCGATTTGAGCAAGTTATTCGAGCGAATTGAAAACATTGAGATAGTAGCCAGAAGTTTCAGGAAATTTGCTGAAAAGGAAATTAATTAATTCAAGTTGCTAGTTGTTGTATTAACTGATCAATCCCATGTACTAAAATGAAACCCATGAGCTTAATGATAAATCCCTGAATAGGAATTGCAGCTATCATTTTCTTGGGAAATCTTCCCTGAATGATACTGAATACGGTTTCAATATATCGTCTCTGTTGTTTCTTCCAGAGTGAAATGGGGTAAGTATCTCCCCTTTTCGAGTTCTTTTTGCGACAAATGTTCAACTCAATTTGGTCTAATTCCCAGGCTAAATCTTCGAAGAGATAGTCGGTAATCCCACTATCTCCATAGAGTTCACTTCCGGGCGGCAAATTCATCGGCAGGGCTTCTAGTCCTCTGATTTCGGCCAGAACCTGGGACGAAGGCGATTCTCGACAGGGAACCCTGTCTCGGTGGTGATCAGAAAGACCTTAAAGCCATAGAAATAGCTTCGTTTGGCGACACATTTTCCCCGGAATTGTTCTCCACTCAGGATTCGGGCGCGGGAAATCCGGATGTTATGGCAAACGGCCACAGGAAAAGAATCGACCAAATAGCGGGCTGAATCATGGCTATGCTTGAACAAATCGGCCAATAGGTGAAATACGGCCAGAATCAGTTCCCAATTCTCATGAAGCCGTCGGTTAAACCGAGAGGCAGAGAGCATCTGCGGGATATGCCGCTCCGATTGAAGATAGCTCATCGATTGGGCCTGGTTCCCGCCAAAGAAAATACTCGAAACCAACAGGGTCGTTAGCACTTCTGCATCACTCATTTGGCGGCGATTATCTTCTTTATGGCCAATGGTTTTGAGAATATCATCAATTATGATGTATATTCCGATTACTTGATCAACATAGGGTTCTTAGTTAGGGTGATGTGGTAATCTCTAAACTACAGAACCCGCGCAAAGATCTTTAAGAACTTGTTGCTAACTAGCAACTTGGGTTAATTATAGAAAAAATAAAATCCCTAATTCTGAACTGACATCCGATAATGTATTACAAGATATCATTGACACCTGTCTTATTATTGCAAGAAGAGGTGGTGATTCAGATGATGAGAAACAAAAGTTTACCGAATTACAGAAAGGAATAAAAGCTTTTGATTTTGGATTCCTGATGTCCGGTAATTTTCGGATAGATGACGCTATACCTGCTTCAGCACGAATCGCCTATCTTGCTATGAAGATTTTGTTAAATGATATGTCTCCAATCTCATATTACGATGGGCAGGATATCAAAGAATGGGAAATTAAAGATCAGAAATGGAATTCCCTGAATAGGTTGAAAAAGCAGCCTGATAAATCAGCTTTTTATTATTGGTACAAGGCTCTTGAAATATGACCCCACCCCAATTGTTAGGGCAGCAAGAGGTAAAAATAGTGGGTATCGCTCCCGCTACTCCGCCAGAAACGTTTTTCAGGCGGGGTGGGGGCAGAAAAATCAGAATCAATTGTTAATTGTTAATGGTTAATGGGCAGTCCTCTTTTTTCCTTAACTTCACGACCGTGAATACTGTCTGGATGAAACAAAAAATTTTCTCTCTCTTTTTTGCCGGAATTCTGCTTGGGTGCAGTCCGGGTACAAAATCGCCACTCGCACAGCTACAGGATGTTGTGATTGCTTTAAATGAGGCGCCTTCATTTGAATACCATGCCTTCTACGACATCAAACAGGATGGCGCGACGCTCAAAGACACAACTTCTGTTTTTATCGAAAAATCATCCGGACAGGGGCTGCTGCCGGTGAAATATATATTTGAATCTGCATCGGGTGAAATGCAACTTTTTGATGGACAGCGCTTTAATACCATTATAAACACGGAGCGAACCATCATACATACCGAAAATCCACCCGCCTATCTGATTGTCAGCAATCAGGGGCTGCTTTTTTCGCCGTTTTATATTCAGTCTTATCTTACCTATTTGCTTGAAAACGATCAAGACGCAATTAATTACCGCGGCGATACGCTGGTGAATAA
>JAWKNL010000015.1:0-137955 GCA_041391725.1 Bacteroidia bacterium | reverse complement strand
ATTCTGTTTACGGATATTAAAGAAGCAAAAGTGATTATTATATTCTGAAACGAAAATTGCCGGCACCAGCCGGATGTCAATTTGAAAAACGATGGCAGCAAGAAAAGTTGTAGATCAGAAAATAAACCTGGTTGACGCGTTTACAGAGTTTTCGCGATTCAAAAACATTGACCGGGCTACCCTGATGGGCGTACTCGAAGAGGTCTTCCGCACCATGATCCGCAAAGAATATGGTTCAGACGAAAACTTCGAAATCATCGTAAATGTCGATAAAGGAGATATTCAGGGTTTTCGCGAAAGGATAGTGGTAGAAGATTTTGAGCTGGAAGACGAAACCCAGCAAATCCCGCTCAGTGAGGCGTTGCGGATTGATCCCGACTATGAGGTGGGCGATGACCTTGCCGAAGAAATCAACTTTTTCTCTTTTGGACGGAAAATCATTCAGACTGCCAAACAAACCCTGACACAAAAAATCAGGGATCTTGAAAAAGCGACGGTCGTTGAGCAATACGAAGAACTTCAGGGAACCATCATTGTAGGTGAGGTGTATCAGGTGTGGAGAAACGAAATTCTCATTCTCCATGAAGGTAATGAACTGACGCTTCCCCGCACAGAGCAAATCCCCAAAGACCGGTTCCGCAAAGGCGATACCCTGCGTGCAGTGATTCTGGAGGTTACGATGAAAAACAACAACCCCCGGATTATTATCTCCCGCTCATCGCCGCTGTTTCTTGAAAAACTGTTTGAACAGGAAGTACCGGAAATCTTTGATGGCCTGATCAATATTCGCGGTATTATTCGCGAACCGGGAGAGCGGGCCAAAGTTGCCGTCGAAAGTTATGACGACAGGATCGACCCGGTGGGTGCCTGCGTAGGTATGAAAGGAAGCCGCATTCACGGCATCGTACGTGAACTGCGAAACGAAAATATAGATGTGATCAGCTATACGTCCAACGACGTACTGTATATCCAACGTTCTTTGAGTCCTGCAAAAATCTCTTCCATTAAACTGGATGAGGTTACGCGGACAGCACAAGTCTTTCTGAAACCCGACCAAATCTCGCTGGCCATCGGAAAAAATGGCCTGAATATCAAACTGGCGGGAAAACTGACCGGTTATCAGATAGATGTTTACCGGGAAATTGATCCGGACGAAGAAGATATTGACCTCGACGAATTCAATGACGAAATCGAACAGTGGGTGATTGAAGAACTCAAGCGTATCGGTTGCGATACCGCGATGAGTGTCCTGGACCTGTCCAGGGAAGAACTCGCCAGAAGGTCTGATCTCGACGAAGAAACCATTGTACATGTATTGAAAGTCCTGCGGGCAGAATTTGATGAAGAGGATGAGGACGAAGACGAGTAAAAGGTAATCCGAAGTAAAACTTAATACTTATGCTATGAAGTTCTAAGTACTGATTTTGGAATACCGGTCTTCCGTGTACAAGTGTTGCCGTCAATGGAAATACTTCCCTGGGAAGGGCTCATACCCTTCCTGGTTTCTTTTTTTTGTAATAATAGTAGTATATTCACCAAATATTTGCGGTATAATTATTCAGCATGGAGGGAAATAAGCAAATCTACCGGTTATTTAAAGTAGCCAAAGAACTAAATGTGGCGACGGGTATGCTTGTTGAGCACCTGCAGGGCAAAGGTTTTGATGTGGAGAACTCTCCCAATACCAAGCTCTCAGGCGAACAATATGAATTATTACTCAAAGAGTACGCTTCTGAAAAACTGATGAGGGAGCGTGCCGAACTGCTTTCTGAGAAGCGGAAAGAAGATGTGCGCGCTGTAACAACGAAGGTAGCTCCTGCTACCAAAGAGGAAGATCCTGAAAATGATCTGATTTCACCCGAACAACTCCGAAGCACCATTCACACCAAAACCACTCCGAAACCTGAAACAGAGAAGAAGGTGGAACAAACTCCTGTGCCGAAAACGGAAGTAAAAACCCCGCCGGTTACGGAGACCCATCACGAACCCACGGTTGTCGAAACCGAAGAAGAAAGTAAGCCAGAAGTCGTCAAACCCGAAATTACCAAACCCGAAGTTCGCGAGCCCGGACTCAAAGTGCTTGGTAAAATTGACCTCGATACTTACAATAAACCAAAACCCAAAATAGAAAAAACGCCGGTACAGGAAACACCACCCCCTGTAAAGGAAACCCCCAAAGTAGTCGAAGAACCTAAACCCGAAGTGGTTGAGGCCAAAGTTATTCCCCCAGTAGTTGAACAACCGGTATTACCTAAGGAAGAAGTAAAAGAACCTGTAAAAGAAGAAGTTCCCGTAGTAAAAACAGAACCGGTAACTACCCCTGTGCCAGAAAAAGTGGATATGAAGGAAGAATCATCTGAACCCAGTGTCATCAGGGCCGGTGACCGCACACCCCAGCTTTCCGGGCTCAAGGTGATCGACAAAATCGAACTTCCGGGAACCAAAAGACCTAAAAAGAAAAAGAATAATAATAATAAGGAGGAAACGCCTGTTCAACCCGACCCTGTGAAGCCTGCAAAAACTGAAACTACTCAGGAAAAAGCAGATTCGGAAGGAGGCGAAGACGGAGACAAAAAACGCCGCCGCCGCCGCAAAAGAAAGCGCAAAACTGTGGGTGCCGAAAACGAAACCCCAAATACAGGCGAATCCAAAGACCCCAAAAAGGCTGGTACCACTAATAATAATAATAACCAGAAGAAAACTAAAAAGGAAAAACCCACTGTCAAAGAAGTTGGGGACTCCATTCGTACCACTCTCTCCCAAATGGGGAAAGGTGCTTCCCGTCAGCGCCAGCGCCTGCGCCGTGCCAAAAGGGATGCCGATGCCCTCCGCCGTGAGCAGATTGAGCAGCAGGCTCAGGAAGACGCACACGTACTCGAACTCACCGAATTTATCACGGCCAATGAGTTTGCCAATCTTATCAATGTACCCGTAACCGACATTATCACCAAGTCTTTCCAACTGGGTATGATGATCTCCATCAACCAGCGACTTGACGCCGAACTTCTTACCATTATCGCAGAAGAATACGGCTATGAAACCAACTTTGTCGATGTTACGGAAAAAGAATTTGAGGAAAGCCAGGAAGAAGATGCACCCGAACTGCTCGAAACGCGCAACCCCATCATCACAGTCATGGGTCACGTTGACCACGGGAAAACCACGCTGCTCGACTTCCTGCGCAAAACGAATGTAACTTCTCAGGAAGCAGGAGGTATTACCCAGCACATCGGTGCGTATGAGGTAAAACTACAGAGCGGACGTACGGTTACCTTCCTCGATACACCGGGACACGAAGCCTTTACCGCTATGCGTGCACGGGGAGCCAAGTCAACCGACCTGGCGATCATCGTCATCGCTGCCGATGACGCGGTGATGCCTCAGACTCGTGAGGCCATCAACCACGCGCAGGCTGCCGACGTGCCGATGGTGTTTGCCATCAATAAAATGGATAAACCCGGCGCAGACCCCGAAAGAATTAAAGGCCAGCTCGCCGAAATGAACCTCCTGGTCGAAGACTGGGGAGGAAAATATCAGTCCCAGGAAATCTCCGCACTCAAAGGCACTAACGTGGACGAACTTCTCGAAAGAGTCATCCTCGAAGCGGAAATACTCGAACTGAAAGCCAATCCGAACAAAGAAGCCAGTGGTGTGGTCATCGAATCACGTCTGGATAAAGGCCGCGGTAATGTGGCAACTATGCTTGTACACAACGGAACACTGAATGTCGGCGACGAAATGGTGGCCGGTATTCACTACGGTAAGGTACGGGCGCTGATCAACCAAAACGGTGAGCGAATCAAACAAGCAGGCCCTTCTACTCCCGTACAGGTGCTGGGTCTATCAGGTCAGCCGCAGGCAGGTGATAAATTTCAGGTCTTCACAGAAGAAGGCAAAGCCAAAGAAATCGGCCAAAGAAGATCAGAACTTTTCCGTGAGCAACAATTCCGCCAGACCAAACGCATTACCCTCGAAGAAATCGGACGCCGCCGTGCTATCGGTAACTTCAAGGAACTCAATATCATCATCAGAGGTGATGTGGACGGTTCTGTAGAAGCGCTCTCCGGTTCGCTGCTCAAACTCTCCACCAATGAGGTGCAGGTCAATATCGTATTTAAAGCAGTCGGTGCTATCAATGAAGCAGATATCAACCTCGCCATTGCATCTGATGCCATTGTAATTGCCTTCAACGTGCGCCCCAATGCACAGGCCCGCTCTCTGGCAGAAAGGGAAGAAGTAGATATCCGCACCTATAGCGTAATCTATAATGCCATCAACGATGTAAGAGATGCGCTCGAAGGACTTCTTTCACCCGAAATCAAGGAAGAAATCATGGGTACTGCAGAAGTGCGCGAAGTATTCAAAATCAGCCGCGTAGGTAACGTCGCAGGTGCACTTGCTACGACCGGAAAAATCAAACGGGAAGATCCTGTTCGGATTATCCGCGACGGTGTCGTTATCTATAACACCAAGCTCGCTTCACTCAAACGCTTTAAAGATGATGCGAAAGAGGTTATCGGCGGAATGGAATTTGGTTTTATGGTCGAAAATTACAACGATATCAGACCCGGAGATATGCTTGAATCGTATCGTATCAACGAAGTTAAACGTAAACTCTGATTGGTATTTTAGGTGATATGAAGATCAGGGAAATTGCGGAAGTACTTGAAAAATGGGCTCCTCCACCGATCGCCGAATCTTATGACAATGTAGGCCTTCTGGTTGGCTATCCGGAAATGGATGTTACTGGCATTCTCGTAAGTCTGGATGCTACCGAAGAAGTAGTGGAAGAAGCTTTTCAGAAAGGCCTGAACCTCGTTGTGGCCCACCACCCGATATGGTTTTCTCCCAGAAAAAGACTGAACGGAGAAGATTATATCAGCCGAACCATTATTTCCGCGATAAAAAAAGATGTTGCCATTTACGCATGTCATACCAACCTCGACAACGTGCGTACCGGTGTCAATCACCAGATATGTGCAAAACTGGGGCTTGAAGATGTTCGTTTTCTTCAGGCAAAAACGATATCCGGAGAATCAGATTTCGGGAGCGGCATGATCGGAAATCTGCCTTCGCCAATGAAAAAAATGGATTTTCTGGCCAGCGTAAAAGATATTTTTGGCTGCGGCGGTATTCGTTATGCCGATGCAGACAAATCTGAGATACAGAAGGTAGCCGTTTGTGGCGGAGCCGGAAGTTTTCTTACATCCGAGGCTATACGTCAGAATGCAGACGCACTTGTCACTGCGGACATTACCTATCATAAGTTTTTTGACAATGAGCAGAAAATGCTTCTGCTTGATATCGGACATTACGAGTCCGAACAATTTACTTCGGTATTGATTCGTGACTATTTATCAGAAAAATTTATTAATTTTGCGATCCGTTTATCCGAAGTAATAACCAATCCGGTAAGGTATTTTTAATAACCAATAATTACCCATTCTATGGACAACCCTTTAGCGGAAAGATTGCGCACACTTACCCGTCTCCAGGTTTTTGATTCAAAGCTTGATGAGATTTACCGGCTCAGAGGTAGTCTTCCGGAAGAAGTAAGCGACCTGGAAGATGATCTCGAAGGTCTTGTTACCCGCAAATCGCGGATAGAAGATGAAATCGACCGCCTGAAGAAGGAGATCAATGAGAAAAAGCTGAAAATTGAGGAGTTCTCCGGCCAGATTAAAAAGTACGAAGACCAGATGACAAACGTGAAAAACAATCGCGAGTTTGAAGCACTTCGTAAAGAAATCGAATACGCCAACCTTGAAATTCTCACATCTGAGAAGAAAATCCGCCAGTTCCAGGAACAAATTGAACAAAAAGAAGACCTTCTGACCCAGACATCCAAAAGGGTAGATGACAAAAAAAGTGAACTGGAAGAAAAGAAAAAAGAACTCGATAAAATCATCGAAGATACCCGCGTGGAAGAACGCAAACTTCGCGAAGCCATCGAAAAAGCTTCTGAAGGCGTTGACCACCGCATCCTCAATGGTTATACCAAAATCCGCAATAATATGCGCAACGGACTCGCCGTTGTAAATACTGACCGGGATGCCTGCGGCGGATGTTTTTCCATTATTCCTCCCCAGATTCATATCGAACTGAAGCAAAGAAGAAAGCTCATTCACTGTGAAAACTGCGGAAGAATTCTGGTTGACGAAAGCTTCTTTGAAGAAGTCAGAACCCAGGTTCTGGAAATCATCAGCTAATATTCCTTCAGGGAGGGGAAATCCGGTGTTTTTTTACGATATTTATCCAAACGATACCCATCGTATGTGGAAATTTCTGGCAATTTTGCTCCTGACTTCCCCTCTCTTTTCTTTTGCCCTCCCGGCCGACGATGCTGCCGTACGCGCCCGCATCGAAAGTCAGTTGGAAGTATTTCACCTCGACGAAGCGGGTGCACTCATATCTACCCTGCAAAAACCCGGATACCGCTCCTTTTACGAAACCACCATCCTCGTGTACCGGTATTTTGCCGATCAGGATATCGCTCATATCCAAAAAATCAGGGCAGACTGGAAACTCACCATCAGCAATATTGAAGCTCTCCCCGAAAGTGATTCCCTCCGGCTTATCATGCTTTCCGAAACAGAGTGTAAACGCGCCATCCTCGAATTTGTCGATCAAAACTATTTTACCGCCGTCCGACACGCACGATCCAGCCGCAGCCTGATTAAAGAACATCAGCAGCAGTTCCCAAAAAGTGTAAATTCAAACAAAGTGCTTGGGCTTTTTAATGTCGCTTTTGGCGCAGTACCTTCCCGCTATCAGTGGATCACCAATTCGCTGGGGTATAAAGGCAATATCCAGACAGGACTCAGGCAACTGGAAGATGCCGCGGCCACGGGCAATATCCTCCGGCTCGAATCTACCCTGATGTTATACAATATTGAGCGAAACATGCTCAGTCAGGACGTAAAGGCTTCTGAAAGGCTGGAAAAAGAAAGAAAAAGATTTGAGAATAATATCATCATTGATGCTTTCCTCGCATCGGGTTATCAGAGTATCAAACAAAATGAAAAGGCGCTTCTTGTGCTCCAGAAAAGGGATCAGTACACCGACGGCAAAGTCTGTTTTGTCCATTTCTGGGATTACCTGCTGGGAAGAGCCTATTATTATAAAGGAAACAACCGGGAAGCACAACGGTATCTTTCCCGGTATATCAAATCAAGTAAAGGTCCGGTTCTCCGCTCCGATGCCCTTTTCCGGCTGGGAATGGCCCTTACCCTTGATGGAAGTTATTCTGTAGGAAGGCATTTTTTTCAGCTTGTATCCAATGAAAAAAACTCGGGATTTGATGAGGACGAATACGCGATTTATATGGCCAAAAAATTTCTTACCGAACCGCCTTCAGAGAATCTGAAATCTTTGTTTCGCGCCAGAAATCTTTTTGATGGCGGTTATCTTCAGCAATCCCTGACCATACTCGACCAGTTGAAACCCAAATATTCGCTGCTCTCTGCTGCCGAAAAAACAGAACTTTATTATCGCTACGGGCGCATTTATCATTCTCTCGGTAAAGGCCCGGAGGCACTCGATGGTTACCGCAAATGCGTAGAACAACCCGCCAGCGACCAGTTGTGGATGCAGGTCTATTCTATTTATTATCAGGCAGAAATTGCCCGCGCATTTAATGACTTCCCCCTTGCGCGTACACATTACCAGAAGGCACTTTCCTATAACGATTACTTTTACCAGTCCGGCCTCGAAAACCGCTGTAAAGCCGCACTCGATGAAATCAGGGGAAAATAATTAATACCAGAATATTTCATCTACAAATACCCATCCTTTGTCGCCTTTGCCCTGATGCCATGAGGGTAAACGCTGAATGGGCTGCGCCACCAGTTTGTAATACCGGTATTTTACCGGCTCAAATGCCAGATCAAGCCCTTTTTCAGCCACGGTTTCATATCCTTTTATTGGCTCAGGATCCAAACGCCTGAGTTTCCTCAGTGCATTTTCATCATCGCCACCCCAAACTTCAACATATACCGGTGGCATAATATACGAGCCTACATTTCGCGCATAACTCATCGTCATGTGAGCAATTTCCGGAGGTGTGTCGCCAAAATCAAACAAAGCAATCAGCGGCCTTTCTTTATACCCCAGCCACAACGGCGACCGGAATGTAGTGGCAACGCCTTTTTCTCCGTCCATCAGCGTACGGCCTCCACTTCCTATATATTCGTCATTGGGGCGGGTCATCAGTGTTACATTCTCCGGATAAAATCCTTCCTTAAAAAAAGTATATGATGCAACCTTACTGGCCAGCCAGTTGGGATTGTAAGCCAGAGCGCGCACTTCTGTAAACTGACTTACCTCAAACGGCCCGGAATATTCAGGCGAAGTCAGGCTGTCGGGATTGGTACCGTCAAGCGTATAGCGAATGGTCACTCCGGGGAAATTGTGCTTCAGTGTAACTTTTTCCCCAGCAGCCAGAATATTGGATTCGTTGACCAGCACCGGCGGTGTGAGAGGAAGACGCAGAGAATCTTCGGGGATATAACCGTATTCGAGGTTTTTTTCCGGAAACTGCGTTTTTAGCTCGGAAAGGTCATTTTCGTTTATGTCTGTGCTCCACAAATAGACTGACTGAAGTGAGGAAAGCAATGGAAGAATTTTTTCGACGTCTTCTCTTCCGACCCTGGTGTTTGCCAGCGCAAGGGCACTCAGTTTTTTACATCCCGAAAGGTCGGTAAGTGTCGCTCCGCTAATATCTGTACCGTTCAGAATGAGTTTCTCCAGATTTTCCATTTGCCCGATGATCTTCAGGTCTTCATCTTTTACAGGCATATTGGTAAGGTTGAGGGAAACCAGTTGCTGTTTTACCTCAAGAAGTTCTTCCAGTCTTTGGGTTGAGAAAGATTCGCTTACAAAAAACTGCGCCGCCAGAGCTGGGGAGTGAATCGTAGGCTGAATAACGCTCCGGAAGGCATCGCTGAGTTTGGCGATCGTCTTTTCACTGGCAGGCGGGAAATCGTAATCAGGCTCTGTTTTCGCCGGGCTCACCGATGCAAAACGGGCAATCATCGTATGCAGGGAATCATCAGGAGCCAGGGCAGCAAGGGTTTGTTTGGTGTCTGCACCACGGCTTATCCATGTTTCCAGCAGGTGGATTTCTTCTTCGGTTAGCTGCGGTTTTCCCTCTGGCGGCATATGCTCTTCCTCGGTCTCCGGAAGATGAATCCGCTGGATAATATGACTGTTTTCCAGGTCGCCCGGCTCCCATACGGAGCCATTTTTTCCACCGGCCAGCAGGGATGTGAGCGTAGTCATATCCAGTTCGCCTTTCTTCTTGGAGGAATTATGACAGGAAGTGCATTTTTTGTCCAGCAAAGGCATGATTGCTGCGGCAAAGACGGTGGTGGAATCCGTAACTTCCTGTTTTTTTTCGGGCATCACCGGGGCCCATAAAAAGTTTTCCCCATGTGTAACTCCGGCGCCAAAATGCCCGGCAAGTACCAGTAATAACAGATTCGCCCCGAGGAGTCCGTGAAACAGTTTTACAGAGTAGCCCGGATTCTGGCTGAATATCAGCATCCCGTAGGCAAAAAAACTAAGCGCTACGCCTGTCCATTTGTGAATATTCATCAACCCCGATTGATACCCATCCTCACGGGAAAGGAAAAATCCCATTAACGCAGTCAGTGAAGTCAGTAATACCGTGAGATAGAGAGAAAAACGCTGGATTTTTTCAAAGCTATCACCCTCCAGATTTTTCCTGAAAATCTGCATCATTGCAATCAAAACCATAAATCCGATCGGCAGATGAAGAATCAGCGGGTGCATACGTCCAAGTGGCTGTAACCAGATGGGCAGGCTCACCTTTGACTCAAAGAATAACAAAAACAACAGCAGAATCTGAATCGCAAATACGCCGTTGGAAACCAGGGATTCAAATTTTTTCATCAGGCGATAATGTCTTTGACAAGTTTTCCTGCCACATCTGTCAGCCGGTATCTCCTGCCCAGATGTTTATAAGTCAGTCTTTCGTGATCAAGCCCCAGCAGGTGAAGGAAGGTCGCGTGAAAGTCGTTGATATGAACAGGGTCCTTCACAATATTATAGCCCAGTTCGTCAGTCTCGCCATATACAAGGCCGGGTTTTACGCCACCGCCGGCCATCCATATCGAATAACACCGGGGGTGATGGTCGCGCCCGTAGTTTTCACGGGTAAGAGCACCCTGGCAGTAATTGGTTCTTCCAAATTCACCGCCCCAGATAACCAGTGTCTCATCGAGCAGGCCGCGTTGTTTGAGGTCTTTGATCAGCGCTGCAGAAGCTCTGTCCACATCTTCGGCCTGCAAAGGCATTTCGGAAGGCAGTTGGCCATGCTGATCCCAGCCCTGATGATACAGTTGGACAAACCGCACCCCAGACTCGGAAAGTTTGCGGGCAAGGAGGCAGTTGGCGGCAAAGGTTCCCGGCACCAGGCAGTCAGGCCCATACATCTGAATGATATGTTCAGGCTCTTTTTTCAGATCGGTAATTTCAGGTACCGCTGTCTGCATGCGATAGGCCATTTCATATTGCTGGATTTTGGTTTTGATTTCGGGGTCGCCGAGCTCGTCAAAGCCAATCTGATTGAGTTCTGCGAGTTTGTCAAGCATTTTGCGCCGGCCTTGCCTGTCAGTTCCGTCGGGATCACGGAGAAATAACACCGGGTCTTCACTATTGCTAAACTGAACGCCCTGGTGTACACTATCGAGGAATCCGTTGGTCCAGAGTTTGGCATATACGCCTTGTCCGTTACCTCTTCCGCGGGAAAGTAATACACAGAAATCCGGAAGGTTTTTGTTTTCGCTTCCCAGTCCATAACTCACCCAGGCCCCCATGCTGGGCCGGTTTCCCTGCTGGGCGCCCGTCTGCATAAAGGTAAGGGCCGGGTCGTGGTTGATCGCTTCGGTATGCATGGTACGGATGATGCAAATATCATCGGCAATGCTGGCAATATTGGGCAAAAGATCGCTCACCCACGCACCTGAATTGCCGTATTGTTTGAAGTCGAAATACGACCCTACCAGCGGAAATTTAGACTGATTGGATGTCATGCCTGTGAGTCGTTGTCCCATGCGAATGGAAGCCGGAAGGTCTTCTCCGTGCATTTCGCGGAGTTTGGGTTTATAGTCGAATGTCTCCAGTTGGGAGGGCGCGCCGTTCTGGAAAAGATAAATTACCCGTTTGGCTTTGGGAGCAAAATGGGTAAAACCCAGCGGGAGGGAGTTTATATCTGTTTCACCTCCATTGAAGAGGTCGGGAATGAGCAGTGATCCCAGGGCCACACTTCCGATTCCCAGACTGAGTTTTCCGAGAAAATGGCGGCGGTTTACATTCAGTCTATGCTCCAGAAATTCGTTTGACATGGTATATTGAGATTGGGGGTTCAGGATTTGGTGATAGCTTCTTCCATATTGTAAATCGTGTGAATGACCTGCATGAGGGCAGCCAGTGTTGCTTTATCTTCAATCTCTGCAAAGGGAAATTCTCCGACTTTCAGCACTTTCTCTGCATTTTCGGGATACGCTTCGAATGTATTTTTTTCGTCACTCAGATACTGTGAAAGAATATTCAGTTCTTCAGATTCAGGTTCGCGGCAGATGATCAGCCGGAAAGCAGTTTCTACCATTTTTTCGGGATTCATTTTTTCTGCCATCAGCTTTTCGGCCAGTACCCGGGAGGCTTCCAGTACCTGCGGATCATTGAGCATGACAAGGGCCTGAAGCGGCGTGTTGGTTGCGATACGCCTGACCTCGCACTGGTCGCGGTTGGATGCATCAAACATGAGCATTACTGGGGGCGGAACTGTGCGCTTGATAAATACATACATTCCCCTCCGGTACAGATCTTCGTGGTGATCCTGGACATAATTCATCAACAACCCTCTGCCCGAAGTAGCAGCCTCCCACAACCCTTTGGGTTGATATGGTTTCACACTCGGTCCTCCGACTTCCTGCGTCAGCAGGCCGCTGCTGGCCAGCACGTGGTCCCGCACCACCTCTGCCCCAAACCGAATCCTCGGGGCGTGAGACAAATAGATATTTTCAGGATCTTTTTCCAGCTTATCGCGGCTCACTTCGGAAGACTGCCGGTAGGTCGCCGACATTACAATGGTTTTCACCAGCCTTTTGATATCCCATCCATTTTCCCTGAAATCTACCGAAAGCCAGTCGAGCAGTTCGGGGTGGGAGGGAAGGTCGCCCTGCATTCCGAAATCACCCGCAGTTTTGACTATTCCCCGGCCAAAAATCTCCTGCCATACGCGGTTGACAAATACGCGGGCTGCCAGCGGGTTTTCGGGAGCAAACAACCAGTGCGCAAGTCCCAGGCGGTTTTTCTCAAACCGGGTGGTATCAAAAGGCATAATTTTTTCGGGAGTGGCAAAACTCACTTCATCGGCAGGTGCATCGTAATTGCCGCGGCTCAGGATGTGGGTGGAACGAATGCCCACCGAATCCTTCATCACCATCACCATGACAGGGGCGGTATCTTTTTTGTTGATAAAATTCAGGTATTCTTTTACGTCTTTATCCGAAATCTCCATGTTTGGCGGATCGGCAAAAGATGCGTCAATAGTTCCAAAAAGGCCTTTTTCCGGCACCTGGTTAAAGAATGAGAAAGTGCTGTAATAGTCTTTCTGGGAGATGGGATCGTATTTGTGATCATGGCATTTGGCACATTCAAAGGAAAGCCCCAGCATTGCCTTGCCAAAGGTGTTGGTACGGTCGGTAACATATTCGATCCGGTACTCTTCATCTATCACCCCGCCTTCCTGCGTGATTTTATGGTTTCGGTTAAAACCGGTGGCAAGAAGCATTTCTTTGGTGGGCTGGGGGAGAAGGTCTCCGGCGAGCTGCCAGGTGACAAATTGGTCGTAAGGGTAATTTTCATTAAAAGCGTGAATCACCCAGTCGCGCCAGGGCCACATGGTGCGGAGCCCATCGTCCTGATAACCGTGGGAGTCTGCATAGCGGGCTACATCCAGCCATTGAATCGCCATTTTTTCACCATAGGCATGGCTGGACAGAAGTTCGTCCACAATTTTTTCATAGGCTTGCGGAGAGTTATCGGCGAGGAACCGATCCTGCATTTCCAGAGAAGGCGGAAGGCCGGTAAGATCCATGGAGACCCTTTTGAGCAGTCGCTCGCGATCGGCTTCCGGGTTGGGTTTCAGGCCTGTTTCTTCCATTTGCGCGAGCACAAAGGCGTCTATTTCATTTTTTATCCACTTTTTATTCCGGGAAGAAGGTAGTGGTGCTTTTTCGGGGGGAATAAAAGCCCAGTGGGTTTTGTACTCTGCGCCCTGTTCGATCCATTTGCGGATCAGGCGCACTTCTTTTTCGGTGAGTTTCAGCTTCGATTCGGGCGGAGGCATACGCTCGGTGGTATCAGTAGCTACGATCCGGTGAAATACCGCTGAGGCTTCCGGGTCTCCGGGTACGATGGCAAACTGATCGGGCGTTTCTTCCAGCGCGGCAAAGGCACCTTCGGGCGTATCGAGGCGAAGACCTGCCTTGCGTTGGCGGGCATCGGGGCCATGACAGGTAAAACATTTGTCGGAAAGTACAGGTCTTATGTGGCGGTTGAAATCCACCTTATCGGGAAGACTTTCTCCGGATGAAAGCATAGTAGTGGCGTTCATCACAATCAGAAATACACCTCCGACAAGGATGATGCTTCCGGCAATCAGCCAGCCCGCCGGGCGCTGAAAAGCTTTGAGTATAGTTTGAAGGCTAGACATAGTAGGTAATAGTCCCGGGAAAAATCAGTAAAACCTATCCAATATAAAAATTTTTCCCGGAAATGCCGGAAAATACTGATTCAGTCAACCGACACGCCGGCTTCCTCTACTTTTACTTCCTCAGGCAGATATATCATCGGATCGACCTTGTTTTTATCCTGAATCACTTCATAATGAAGATGCGGGCCTGTGGTAAGACCCGTATTTCCCGAATAACCGATCAACTGTCCGGCAACTACTACTTCTCCCGCTTTTACTTCGACTTTGGACAGATGTGCATAACGCGTAACATAGGTATTGTCGTGGTGAATGTCGATCATGATCCCATAATTCCCGCTACTTTCTCCGGCTTCCAGCACCAGTCCCGATCCGGCGGCATACACCGGCGTACCTTCTTTTGCCCGAAAATCTACCCCCTGGTGCATACGGGACTCCTGCAGTACAGGGTGAAGCCGCATGCCAAAACCGGAAACTACCAGCGCATTTTTCAGCGGAGAAAGATAGGGCATATAGAGTATCGGGCGAAAAGAAACAAATGCCGGACAGGCGACTGCTCCCCACAGCAGGAGCAACATCATACGACTACTGTATTTTCTTTTCACCCGGGGCATGTGAGCAAATACTAAAAAACCTGAATTTTGTGGGCATCGACAAAACCGTCGCCGGAGATTCTGACTATATAGGTTCCCGGAGCGACTTGATTGGGCACATCCATCCGCCAGTCAAACCCAAATTTTACCCATTTTACCGCGATTTGTTTTCCGGCCAGATCAAACATCTGTACTTCAATATTGTCGGTCAGTGAATTTACCCGGATGGTAAGGTTGTCGGTGACGGATAAAGGATTGGGAAAGACCTGGGTTGCGGGAGGTGGGGGGGAAGCAGGAGCACTGCCGTTAAAATACTTTTCGGCAAACTGGAAGGCTTCTACCCCGATTTCCATGCCGATATGGCGGCCCGGAAGATCATCCATCGGAGGATGGATGCCGCCCCAGATTCGGGACAAGCTGGTCTGGTCTGAAGCGTCGCGATAGGTAGCCCATTGTAAAATCACATCTACACTGGGACCTTCCTCGAATACGAGAAACTCGTTTTTCTTTGCCACAAAATCGCTCATTCCTCCGGGAAAATACTCATCCCCGGTAAATAAGGTCAGCACCTCGGCAGCGGCGCGGGAGTAGGTTGAATGCCCGGAAATATACCCTGCAAATGGCGGCGTTACGAAGGTAGGCCGCTGATATGGCCACCACCTTTCGGCGAGAATCCAATCCACACCCGCTACATCAGTCTCCGGATCAAAAATAAAATCAGGGCCTTTCCAGGCAAAAAGTTTGATTTTTCCCACATTCACATTGTTGACCCCTGCCAGCGGGTCCCCTTCTTCGACCAGTTCTACAAACCCCGGCACCAGCGGAATCCCGGCTACATGGTAGTTGGGAAGGGAAGGATCAGTACTCTGCCCCCGGTCTGCCATATACCGTATGGCAGAAATCGGACGGGTATAATCGTACCAGCCCTTAATGCCCCAGGCAGAAATGGCCACGTCGTGCATAGCACCTCCGAGCGCAAGGTAACCTTTGACATCCCATTCCAGATCGTCAACAACCGGCCCCTGCCCTTTGTAACGTTTTATCAGCGCGGGATGGTCGTTGACATAGTTGAGAATGGTAAACCAATGCCCGGGAGGAGTTTCTGAGTGTGGGCCATCGGCCCAAAACTCAGCAAGTACCCTTGCATAGTCAGCCCGTGGCACATATTGCGGCTCATAGGGCTGGCCGGTATATGGATTGACCGTGCGCCCCCGGCTGGCATCGCCGCCATTGAGCAAGTCATAAAACTGGGGGAAGTCTTTAGGATCGGTGGGGTAGGATTCAATATTCCCGACAGAAGCGGGAGAAATATCCCATATCACACTATCGGATGGGTCGAGATGACCTGACCATATCGCCACGAGATTAAACCCCCACATAAACTCTTCGGATTCTTCACCTCCTTTTTCAGGATCAATATAAGAAGGTGCGCCCGGATCGTGATAGACCCAGTATTCGTTTCCATTGCGCTCATAAATCGTAAGGTCGTCCTCAGTAAGAGAAAAAGGCGTTACTTTTCCCCACTCAGGACTGAGGAATGGCTGCGTACGGCCGGGAATGGGATTACCCGACTGATCGATAAATACCTCCAGCGACAAAGGCTGCCAGCGGTTGGGATCCTGAACATATGGATTTCCGGGAATATCAGGAGCAATCGCCGGATTGACGGGCTCATAATACCGGTTGGCGTATTGATTGGCCTCATTGGAGCCATCCTGAAAACCGAAATCGATCATGCGCTGCGCAATATAATTGCCTAAAGCAGCGGGGTTTCCTGTACTGTAATTGATGTCCGCAAATCCGGGGTTATAACCCAGCGCATGAAAAAGAGAGTCACATTCATCGATAATTTTGCCTGCACTGGGAGACTTGGCAAACCGGTGGCGCAGAAGGCGATATACAGCATAACTCATAGCCTCCTCCTGAGCGGCTTTTAGGTTGGCCGGTGTAGCAACCCCCGTAAAAGGACAGGTATAGTTGCCCACCGTTTTTCCCAGAAAAAAAGGTTCAGCCACAGGGTCATACACGGCCCATGCATCATACATGGCTACAGACGTGTGAAAAAGGTTTCGGGCATGAACGGTAGGTCGGGCAAAATCGCCTCTGATAGCATCGAGAAGGACTTCATTCCACTGGCGGGCGACAGAATGTTGCTGGGCAAAAGCCGGGACAAACATACCCGACAACAGCAGGCATAGCAGTGCAGCGTACGGTAGTTTTTTCATTTGGCAGAATTGTAAGGCAAAAAGAACAGAAAAAAGGGTCTGAGGTCAAATTTACAAAAATATTAAGTGGGATGTAAGCAAATGTGAGGGGAAAAATCATATCCCCCGCCAGGTTGGAAAATACCCATTTTGTTTAGATTTGAAGGCTTCTTTAAGTATGTTTAAGTTTCGCTTTTTGAGGGAATCGTGTTTTATCCTTGTATTTTGATGTATGAAACAGCTACTACTAACTTTTATATTATTCTGGGGATTAGTTCCCGTTTCCCGGGGGCAGTTTTCAGCTTCCGGCAAAGTCACTGACGAAGATGGCAATCCGCTCGTAGGCGCCAGCGTGACAGCTACAGGAGACAGAGCGGGGGCATTAACCGATGAAAATGGCGGATTTAATATCAATACCAAAGACGTAGGGTTGGATTCACTGGAACTATTTTTTTCCTATTACTCCTATAACTCCGCGAGTGTAGTGGTAAAAAATGGCCAGAAAAATATCCTTGTTACCCTTACTCCAAAAGAAAAAAAACTTGACGCAGTGGTCATTACCGCCCTCGGCGTCAAACGGCAGGAAAAGGAAATCGGCTATTCTACCACCAAAATTGACGGTGATGCGATTGCCCTTTCCAATGCGCCCAACCTCGTGAATGCGCTTTCAGGAAAAGCCGCGGGGGTTCAGATTTCCACACCCAATGGCGTCGATGGCGGAACTACCCGGATCACCATCCGCGGAAACAACAATATCAGAGACAATAACCAGCCATTAATTGTAGTAGATGGCGTACCGCTGGAAAATGCACCCGGGCTGGAGAATATCGGACGGGGCGTTGACTGGGGTTCTGCCATTAATAATATCAATCCCGACGACATTCAGGACATTAATATACTCAAAGGCCCGACTGCTGCCGCTTTGTACGGCGCAAGGGGAGCCAATGGCGTAGTGTTGATTACCACCAAAAGAGGTTTCAAACAAAAGGGAATCGGGATTCAATACACGGTAAACTATAAAGTTATTCAGCCCTACCGGTATCGGGATGTGCAAAATGTCTATGGCGCAGGTGGCCCCGTCGGTCTGACTGAGCCGGAATTTTCCACCAATGCCGCAGGCGAATTTGTCTATCCTACTTCGGTTCATACCAATGACGGGCCGTTTGGAAAATCAACTACCGAACTATTTGGGTTTTATTCAACCGGCGCTTCCTGGGGCCCCGAAATGCTCGGCCAGATGGTCAGATGGTGGGACGGGGAAATGCGCGACTATTCTCCCCAACCAGACAACCTGTCGCTTTATTTTCACAACGGCCATACCACTACTCAAAACCTCGCTTTTTCGGGAGGAGGAGAAATGGGATCTGTAAGGTTTTCCTTTTCCAATACCGGACATTCCGCCGTTATCCCCAACAGCACTTATGATCAGACGACAGCCAATATCGGGGCAAAACTCAATATTTCCTCCAAAGTAACTGCGGATTTAAGCCTTTCCTATATCAATTATAAGAGACTGAATAGTCCGACCCTGGGTGATGATAACAATAAGTCGTTTGGAAAAGGAATTCTCTACAGCTGGCCGCGCTCATATAAGGGGCTGGAAAAAGAAATCAATATCCTTCCCGACGGAACGCGCAACAACTACAATGGCCAATATCCTTTTACTTTTACACCGCCACATCTCTGGTGGAACACCTACCACCAGAACACTACACTGACCCGAAACAAAGTCATAGGGGCACTTTCGCTCAACTACGAAATTACCAGTTGGCTGACAGCCATGGCCCGGATCGGACTCGATTTTAATCTCGACCAGTTTGAAACCCGCAACGACCCGGTCGATGCACCCGGAATTCTGGAAGGATTTTACAGCAACGAATTAACCCGAAACCAGGTCAATAACCATGAGTTCCTCATTACCGCTGAAAAAGAAAAAATATTGGGTTCTGACCTGGATATCCGGTTTTCGGTCGGCGGGACACAGTGGCAGCGGAGACTTTACGGAATAAAAGGCCAGAGCGGGACATGGGTAAATCCCTGGCTATTTAATTTCAACAACTATCAGGATCAACTTTCCGTTCCCATTCCCTCGGAGGTTCGTTATGACAAAAACATTAATTCCCTTTATGCCTTTCTGAATCTGGGATTTAAAGATTACCTGTTTGTAGAGCTGACCGGAAGAAATGACTGGTCATCCGCCCTGCCGATAGAAAACAATTCCTACTTCTATCCCTCCGTTTCAGGAAGTTTTATCGCCTCGGAAGCATTTAATTTTTCCAGCCATTTTCTCAACTACCTGAAATTCAGGGCTGCCTACGCGCAAACCGCTTCAGATACCGACCCTTTTCAGGTGGATTTTGTTTACACTACCGGCACTTTCGGAAACGCACAGACTGCCGCTTTGCCGACAACCATTCCTCCCATTGCGCTTCGCCCGCAGCAAGCCAATTCGTACGAACTGGGCACTTCTATTGGCTTATGGGACGATAAACTAAGTCTGGATTTTACCTACTACTATATTCTATCCTTTGACCAGATTCTCGATGCGCCCCTGCCAGCTTCTTCGGGTGCCAGCCAGATCAAGATCAATACCGGCAAACTGGAAAACAAAGGCATCGAAGCTGCACTGACAGCTACGATATTTAAAACACAGAATAGTTTTTGGCGAACCTCCTTCAATATTGCCCGAAACCGCAATTATGTGGTCAGCCTGGGAGATGGGGCAGAAATTCTCGAACTGGCCAACATCTGGGATCTGAATGGCCCGGCAATCGCCGTGAGAGCGGGGGAGGAGTATGGTACCATTATCGGCTATGACTATGTCTATCATGAAAATGGACAGCCTATCCTCAATGAAGAAGGTACCCATTATCTGATTTCCAACAACCGGGTTCCGATCGGGAATGCTTCACCCGATTTTATCGGCGGCTGGCAAAACCAGGTCAGGCTGGGAGATTTTACCCTACAGACTTTGGTTGACTTTAAATGGGGCGGAGATATTTATGCGGGCTCTTACGTGATTGGTTTACAAACCGGGCAAAGCCCTGAAACGCTGGTAGAAAGGCAGGGCGGCGGACTTCCCTATACAGACCCCGGCGGCGCAACGCGCAATGTCGGCGTCATTCTTGACGGCGTTTATGCCGATGGCACGCCCAACGACAAAGTGGTACACTATTATTTTAAATACATCCCCAATGCAGGGGGATGGGGGCATTTTCTCTCCAAACCGGGAATTATGGAAAATACCTGGGTGAAAATGCGCGAATTGTCTTTATCGTATTCTGTGCCGGGCAACTTCCTTCAAAAAACAAAAATTTTTCAGAGTCTTGACCTCTCGGTTGTCGGGCGGGATTTATTTTACCTCTATACCTCCCTGCCAGATCGCATCAATCCCGAAGGTATAAATGGCGCCGGAAATGCCCAGGGGCTGGAATGGGCTTCCTATCCGGGGATGCGCTCGGTAAGCCTGCGGGCACAGGCAAATTTTTAAATTCACAGGGGATACCCCATAACCTATTTCTTCCGGACAAATGAGAAAATACAACATATACCGACTTTCCATCGCTTTTGGGCTCATTTTGCTGAGCGGCTGTGATGCGGGTTTCAGGGAAATCAACAAAAACCCTTTTTATCCCACCACAACCGACATTGGCCCATTGTTTAATACAGTGGTAAGTTCCCTCCAACTGGGGTGGAACGAACAGTTTTACATGCATAATGAAAAACTCTACCAGGTGACAGAGCAAGCAGCACTGACCGCGGAAACCTTTCAGAATATCAATATAGGAACCGAAGAAGCCTGGACACAATACTACACCGCGCTGGCACATATACGGGAGATTGAGCGGCGTTTTGAAGCGTTTGAGGGCGATCCGGAAGCTTTGAATAATGTGAAAGCACAGCTAAAAATCATCACGGCTTACAAGACCTTCCGCATGACCGATCTTTTTGGCGATATGCCTTTTTTTCAGGCAGGCAAAGCCTTTGAAAGTGTTGACTTTTCACGACCCGCTTTTGACAGTCAGGAGGAGATATATAAATTTTTGCTGGAAGAACTGAAATGGGCAGCCGAAAATATCAATCTGGCGCCGAACCCTGTGACAGCCTCAGGTGAACCTTATCTTTCGTTAGGCGCTTTTGATACGTTTTTTCGGGGATCGCTCCGGAAATGGGTGAAGTTTGCCAATTCGCTCAGACTGAAACACGCACTGAGAATGTCCGGGAAAGACCCGGATTACGCCTTCCCCATTATCGCCGAAATCATCGATGGAAAGCTGGATCTGATAGAGGAGGGCAATGATGTACTGATGAAACCGGCGGATCAGAACTGGCTGAATCTGAGTGTAAACTGGTCCTTTCGCGAACACAACAAACTCCGGATGGGAACCACCATCTGGAAATGGATTTCCACTTCTGACGATCCGGCAGGAAGCGGCATTTTTGATCCGCGGGCGAAGATATTTTTTGACACCAACAATGACGGAGAATGGAAGCCCTTTCCTCAGGTTCCCGATCCATCCACGCTGCAGTCGGGTGGTATTCCTTATCAGCAGCACCGCGATGTGAGTTATGATTTTAAAGGGCAGGGAAATATTTATTCGGCATTTAATTATTACCTCATCAGAGATGAAAAAGATGTGCCACAGATCATTATGACCGCAGCAGAAGTACATTTTATCAAAGCTGAAATATATCTGCGCGGACTGGGAGTGGCTCCGAATATACCCTTAGCAGAGACCGAATACACCTCCGGCGTCGCAGCCTCCATGCTTTTCTGGCAAAATGTGATGGTCAACTCCGCGATATGGATCAACAAACCGCCGGTACTTTCTTCCGGAGAACTGTTTTCCCGTGTCAACCACAGCCATATCAGTATTTTTAACCCCGACAACGACAAACTGGAGCTGATTTACGCCCAGCGCTGGCTCGACAGCTTCCGGCAGCCCTGGGAGGCATTTTCACTGCTGAGAAGAACCAATGCGACCCCGAGGGAGGGAACTGCCAATCTATTTATGCGATTCCAATATCCCCCCTCAGAAGCAGAAAAAAACCCGCAGAACTGGGCCGATCAGGTTGCCCGCATGGGCGGAGATCAAAGCACCACCAAAATATGGTGGATTCCATAAAACCATTATCCCGAATTTTAATTCCCTTACTAATAACCTAACCCAAGATGAAACAGAAAATACTATTATTCCCATTATTGATCCTAATCACCACTCTGGTACAGGCACAAACCAACCAGTACCTGCATTTTGACCGGGTCAATGACTATGTCAGGCTCGACAACGGCTCCCAATATATTGCAGGGAAATCGGCATTCTCCATGGCAGGCTGGTTTTACACCGACCAACTGGCCTATGGCCAGGGCATGATGGGATTCAGAGGAACCGGAGAAGGATTTTACCTTATCCAGCTCAACAACGGAACCCTCGAATGCCGGTTACAAACCTCTACCGGACTCCATGAAGTAGTAGGCCCCAACTTCACTATCCTTCCCGGTCAGTGGCAGTATGTGGCCTGGGTGTATGACGGAGCCTCTGTCAAGCTTTATATCGACGGTGTAAATAAAGGCAGCAAAGCGGCTTCGGGTCAGATTACCATGACCAATATTCCCTTTACCATTGGCCGGAGTATTCTGACCAACCTGAATTTCTATTTTGGCGGAAGAGCAGACGAAGTCAGCGTTTGGGATAAGGCACTTTCCCAGGCCGAGATACAGACCCTGATGGTTACGGAGCCAGCGGCAACCGACCCAAACCTTCAGTTGTATTATAAATTTAACCAGGGGCAGCCCTGTGCAGATAACACAGCCATCACCAAGCTGATTTCAGAAACAGGTACCGGAGACCGGGACGCAGACTTAATCGGATTCTCTTTAAGTGGCGGCTGTAATTCCAACTTTGCAGGCACCCTGCAGGTAGGGTTTCAGACCATCTCCTTTGCCACTTTGCCCAACAAACTGATTTCTGACCAGCCATTTGCGCTCGATGCTACGGCTAGTTCGGGGCTGCCCGTAACGTTTCAGATTGTCTCAGGCCCCGCCACCCTCAACGGTGACACGCTTATTCTGGATGGCACGCCCGGCCAGGTGGTTGTGACCGCTTCACAGCCCGGCGATACCGTCTATGGCCCGGCAACAGATGTCACCCAATCATTTATGGTGGTTGATCCGATGGCGACCGTTCCCAATATTGACCTTCGCAACCCGCTCCCCGGCAATGTGTATGTACCCGAATTAAAACCCATTCAGCTTGCGGCGATTGCAGATATTGATTTTCCGGAGTTGCTTCAGGTAGCCAGCCTCGAATTTGAAATTGACGGGACGACCGTGCCGGCAAAAGACTGGGGCAACAAACATTACACAGCCTGGTGGACCCCCCCGGCGCATAGCCTGTACAACCTCACCGTGAGAGCATTTAATGATTTTGGCGCAGCGGCAACCTACACTGTCCCCATTATTATTTCACCCACCCCAAATACGCAGACAATCAACGCCTTTTCCAATATCTGGATCAACAGTACAGTTTTCAACCAGGAAGTGGAAGCCGCACTCCCTGGGTTTGTGGGCGCGTATGACAGTATCTCGGCCCAGCTTCAGGTGACCTGTCCTACCGGAGGTTGCGGAGAATGGGATCGCGTGGCAAGCATTGAAGTAAAAACCCATGAGGGCGAATGGTTTGAAATGATCCGGTATATCACCCCTTATGGCACCGCTTGCAGCCATACACTGGATGTTACGGATTTTATGTCTGCCTTGCAGGGAAAAGTTACCTTCAGGGTCAACTGTGAGACTTTCGACAATGGCTATCTGTATAAATTAAACCTGTATTACCACTCTGGTACGCCCACCTATGCTTATTCCAAAATAAGCCCGGTATGGCACAAAACCTACGACTTTGGCAACCCGGCAAATATAAAACCCGTGATCCCACAGACGATAAAATTCCCCGTGAATACCGTTGCGTCCACTTTTAAATTAATTGCTACGGGTCATGGGTGGGGAAACAATAATACCTCCAATGCCGCAGAGTTTTTTGAAACGACTCACCACATCTGGGTGGACAACAACCCTACCTTCGCGCACCACAACTGGCTCACCTGCAACCCCAATCCGGATGCATGTCAGCCGCAAAACGGTACATGGTTTTACAACCGGGCGGGCTTTTGTCCGGGAGCGATTTCTCCCTGGTACGATTATGATATGAGTAATTATATCAACAATTCAGAGATTTTGCTGGATTATGTTTTTGACCAGACCTATGTTGACCTTTGCCATGCCAATAACCCCAACTGTGTCAGTGGCGTTACCTGCCCTGACTGTAGTGACGGGTTTAATCCGCATCTGATTGTAGCATCCAGCATGATACATTTTTCGGATATGCCGATGGATTCTGTTACAACGGACATCGACGAACTGGAAACAAAAGCCAGTTTCAGGGTTTATCCCAATCCGTCTTCCGGGCAGGTAGAGGTCGAACTGACAGAAAGAATCACAGGGGCGAACCTTGTGATCGTAAATTCCCTGGGCGTCGAGGTGAGACGGATAGAAAATGTGCAGTTTCAGAACCAGCGCATCTCCCTGGATTTGAGCGAATTAGCGGCGGGGATGTATATAGTGATGCTGGACCATCCGAAGGCCCGTTCATCGCGGATATTGTATCTGACAAAATAAGGTTCTATCCTTCCCCGCTTACCAACGAAAGAAGGGTAGGCGGGGAGGGAAACACTGGTGGGATAGGAGTAGCGTTCTGCTTAAATCTATTACAATGACATGAATAAAGTTCAGAAAATATCAGTTTTAGAGCCGTTTAAGCTGGTCTGTTCTTTTTCAAACGGGGAAGAAAGAATACTGGATTTAGCTCTGGTTTTAAAGGATAAATACGGCAAAAAAATATTAAAAGATGAACTCCTTTTCAAAAAGGCAAAGATTGGTCTATTTGGAGAAATTTACTGGGACCATGTGGGTGTAATTACAGATTTACAAGGAAAAGAGCAGCCTTGCGAATACGACATAAGCCCCGAATTTGCCTATATACACTCTCGTCCAGCGAACCACAGATATCCTTAAACTTCACCTACCTCTTTTAAAGTTTCAAAATACAAACGATCGCTTATCCAGAATCCGATTTCTCTTAGCTTATCCATCTTATCCTTAAGGTTATGAATAAGCCCTAACTCTTTTGCCTTAATATAAATCCCGATAGTTCCGATTATTTTCAAATTGTACTTTCTTGCTATTTCCCTACCTGTTTTTTCATCTATCAGTAGATAATCTGCCTTCATTCTCAATGCTAACACGATGGCTTCTGCTTCTCCTTCATCCAGATCTTCTGACAAATTTTGGAATAATTCATCGGATTTAACTACTTCGACTTCAATCCAGGAAGCTGTAGTAATCTCTTGAACAGAAATACCAAATAACGCTAATTCCATTAATTCCGCATAAACCTTTTGAGGAATTAAAATACGGGTATATATTCTTTCCAATAACAGTAGATCTCCTGCCTGTAATAAATTACTTAATGCAGTGGTATCACTTACTACGATCATCTTTTTCTCTTCCTAGTGTTTCAATATCCCTATTCAATTCTTCAATATCGTAACTAACGGGTATTTTCCTTTTTTGCGAGTTCTTTTTGAAAAATGATCCTGTTTAAGCCAACAAACTTACTAGCCTTTCCCATGGATAATTTACCCATTTGGTACAAAAGGATAGCTATTTCCATCCTTAATTCGTCTGCCGTAATATGAGCTGCTTTTAGATAGCTTTCTTCAATAATGAGTGCCATGTCTATCTCTTTTTGTTCAGGAGTTAATCTCAACCTCTTCATTGGGATTATACTAATTTACGACTAAATTCATGCATAATGATAGAAGTTGAGGAAAATTCCACATTCTTACTTGTACAATATAATGTCCTATCCTTTTTCAGGCATATATAGCCCGCTTCTGTAGATTATACCCCAAAGAAACGGTTTCTGACCTGGTTGAAAAAAACAGAGAACATTTGTTTTAAATCATAACAATCAAATGATTTATTTTAAAACATTTTCTATATTTGTTGTAAGTCACTGACCATACAACAATGAATCAGTTCCTCTCATCTCAGCAAATCGGTCAGCGAATCGCCCGGCTCCGCAAACAACGGGGATTTTCGCAGGAAGAACTCGCCCGTGAAATGAAAATTTCACGGCCCTCGCTAGCCCAGATCGAACGGGGCAATCGCAACCTGACCGTTGTCGAGTTGCAGACCCTGTCGTTGATCCTGCGGTTTTCTCTGGATGAATTTGTGGCGGAGGAAAGCAACACCGCAACGGAGAATATCTTGCAGGAACCTGTTGCCGCCTATGCGGTAAAGGAGCGGGTTTCCACTCCCCAACTGAATGAGGTTAAGTTTAAAAATGTACTCCTTTACCTGCTGGAACGCTGCGCAGGCAAACCCAATGTGGACGAAACCGTCCTCGCCCGGCTGCTCTATTTCTGCGACTTCAACCATTATGAAATGTATGAAGAGCAACTGACCGGAGCCACTTACCGCAAAGTACCCTACGGCCCCGTGCCCGAAGAAATGGATACGATCATCGGGCAGATGGTTGCCGCCGCACAAATACAAAAACTCAAAACCACCTACCAGGGTCGCACCCAGACCCGGTATATTCCGCTGGAAAAAGCCGATCTCACCACCCTCAAAGCCAGCGAGGCGGATATCATAGACAAAATCATCCTGCAAATGGGGGACTGGCCGATCCATCGCATCCACGACTATTTGCAGGCAGATAAACCCTGGAAAGCCAGTACAGATTATGAGGTAATTGATTATGAATTAGTTTTTTACAGAAAACCGCCTTACGCCGTGAGAACTTATTCGGAAGAAAATGAACAGGATATTATTTGAGGAAGTTCCGGAATTCAGGAAAGACCTGAAACATCTACTGAAAAAGTACCGGACACTGGAGGAGGATTTGGCAGTAGTAAAAAAAGTCCTGAATGACGAACCAGAAGAGAACCCTCCTTTCAGCTTCCGAATCAATGGTTTGGGCACAGAAACCTGTGTGATCAAAGTAAAAAAAATCGCCTGCAAAGCCCTGAAAGGCAAAGGCGTCAACAGCGGCCTTCGGTTGATCTATGCGTGGTTTCCGGAGGAGGAGCGCATCGTTTTCATCGAAATCTACCATAAAAGTGAAAAGGATCGCGAAGATCGGGGGAGGATATTGGGGTGGTTGGGGTAGGGTTCAACCTACAGCCATTTTGGCGGCATCTTTCCAGAAGTATGGGGGCATGGGTTCGGAGAGTTCCCAGGTGATTGACATGGGTTTTGATCCATAATGCTCCAGGAACCGGCAATCTCCGAGAAATACAAAACCCAATGTATTGTCAAACTCATCTTTCTTTTTCTCCCTGACAAAAAGCAAAATCTGTGTTCCTTCTTTTTGTTGGTTGATATAACTAAGTCCCTTCTTGGTTTCAGAACTTACAATGTTTTGGGACTGCCAGTGAAAATGCAAATCAGAGACGGCAAAGTCTTCATATAAAGTCGTCGGCGAAAAATCCGCGTCTGACTTATCAAGTGTTACAAATAGCAGTTCCGTTTGCTTTTCCTTTGAAAATGCTACCCCCTCTCTTTTACTACTTTTACTATCAAAGGAGTGAAATCCAAAGGCTGCCAATATCTGTGATCGGGTATATCTGCTATGTAGCTTCAATGGTTGAGGGTAGGGAAGTGAAATCTCTTTTTCCAGAAAATCAATTTTGCTTATCTGAATCTCCAGAAATTCTTCGATTTCCTGATTTAGTACGCGATTTTTTCCGATTGCACAAATACTCTCTTTGAGCGATTTGAAATTATTTTTATCTCTCCAAACATCGTAGTGAAGCATCAAACACATGATCTTTTCCTCCTCACGAAGTGTATCGATATTTATCTGAAAATCCTTTTTTGCCAGGAATAAAATAAACCGGAGATAAGAAACTGAAGTGCATGGGAGCCACTGTTTGCCGATTGCACTGGATATTTCCCGTTCATTTGTAGTAGAGAAGTTTTCGGTTACCCCAGCCATTGCCAGGAGCCTTTTCCAACTACCTCTTTTATAAATTGCCTGAAGTGGAATATGATAAAATGACGAAAAGTTTTTCAGCGTAAGTGGCAGGGAAGACTGATAACTAAAGTTGCTAATTTTGGTGATAAGCTGGCTTCTGTTTAGTGATACAGCTCGGTCAATATTGTTTAGGATAGTTGCCTTGGCTTTCTTTTCCAATACGATGGAACATCCCAGTGGAAGATGGGGAAAATCGGCTTCTATTTCTTTCACCATGGAGGAATTAGTTTTCCCAACCAACGCTCTGAATTTTCCCTCAAAGTCGTATTCTTCACGGGAATTACCTACAAAGTCAAGTACTGTAAGGCAATCTTTGCCCTCTGCCAGCCACAATCCCCGACCCAGTTGCTGCAAAAATACAGTGAGACTTTCTGTAGGACGCAGGAATAGTACAGTATCTATTTCGGGAATGTCCACCCCTTCATTGAATATATCGACAACAAAAAGATAGTTGATTTCTTTTTTCAATAACCTTTCCCGCAAATTATCGCGCAACTCGTTTCTCCCACTAATCAGATAATCTGCCTTGAGGTTGGCCAGGGTAAATTTTTCAGCCATATAACGGGCATGTTCCTGGCTTACACAAAAACCTAAAGCCCTCACATCATGAATATCCCGTACGTATTTTTCAAGGTTAAGGATAATTTCCCTTACTCTTCTGTCATTTTGTGTATAAATCTTGGTCAGTTCTCCGGGAATATATTTTCCACGCTGCCATCCGACATTTGACAAATCCACACTATCGGTTATCCCAAAATATTGAAATGGGCAAAGAAGTTTTCGGTTTAAAGCTTCTGGCAACCTGATTTCCGCAGCAATAACATCACTAAAATCTCTAAAAATATCCTCTCCATCCATGCGTTCCGGAGTAGCGGTAAGTCCCAGCAAAATTCTTGGCGAGAACTTTTGAAGAATCGGACGATAACTGGCGGCAGCAATATGGTGTACCTCGTCGATTACAATAAAGTCGTAATACAATGCCGAAAGGGATAGTGAGGAAATACGATTATTGAGCGTCTGAACCGAGGCAAAAAGGTGATCATATCGGTCGGGTTCAATTCCATCTACCCAGAGATCCCCAAAATTATTGTCTTTGAGCACTCCCCTGAAAGTGACCATAGCCTGCTCAAGAATCTCTTTTCTATGGGCGATAAACAATAACTTTGCTGTTGAATTTTGCTTTTTAAACGCAAGGAAATCAAATGCTGAAATCACCGTTTTACCCGTTCCTGTTGCAGCGACAATAAGGTTACGGAATCGGTTGTGAATAATTCTTTCCGTCTGGAGTTTTTCCAGTATTTCCTGCTGAAAAGGAAATGGACGGATGTCGAAAAATACTGTAGTTTTCCCCTTTTCGCCTAATGTACCACCATGTTTTAAAGCTAGCTTTAACTTCTCTTTATGTATCTCCGGATCAAAAATTTCGAATTCTTTATCTGCCCAGTATGTTTCAAAGGTGCTCTGAAACTTTTTGATAATATGCCCGACTTCCCGGGTTGTTACCTTTAGATTCCATTCAAGTCCATTGGTAAGAGCAGAGCGGGAGATGTTGGAGGAGCCAATATAGCCTGTGTGAAAGCCTGTATTTCGCAGGAATAAATATGCCTTCGCATGAAGCCTTTCATTGGATGTATTGTAGGAAACTTTTATTTCGGTGTTTTTCAAGCCTGAAAGGTATTCTATTGCTTTCAGGTCTGTAGCGCCCATGTAGGATGTGGTTATTATTTTGAGTTGGCCTCCGTTTTCGGTAAACTCAGTGAGTTCTCTTTCAAAAATCCGTATGCCGGTCCACTTAATAAAAGAGACCAGAAAATGAATTTTATCGGAGGAAAGTATCTCTTTTTTGATTTCACTTTCCATTGTAACCCCCGCATGATTTCCTGTAAATAGCTCACTCTGGGACAGTCTGGTGTATGGAGTAATTTCTTTGAGATATTTTGGAAAGTCAGTGAATCCAGCATCCGCTTTTGAAAAGATCGCCAGAAGAATTTTTTCCTCCGCAATAATAAGATCCTCATCAAAAGCCATATTATTAAGCGCCGATTTTAATAAAAGAATAATCTGATTGGATATTTCAACCTGTCGTTCCAGTCGATGGTCTCCTGAGACCATTCCCAAAGCCATTCGGATTACGCCTGTGAGGTATTGGGATAGTACCTGGGCAGCTTCATTGGCGTCTATCTTCTTTTTCTCAATATAATAAACCTCCCGGTCTAACTCCGTAAGCCGGTATTCTATTAGTTTATTGATTATTTGCTCGTAAATACCTTGTTCCATAATCACATTTCATGGTTATTTAACAATCATTCTCCCCCTATTTACTCAAAAAAATCGGGGAGTGTAATACCTGTTTACATTTTTTCAGGTATCTTTCTTTGGGATTTTTTCTTTCGTGGCGTGCCGCTTTACTACTTTGCTATGAAATACTCTGCTTCTATCGTTGTGTTCTTTCGAATATCGCTGGTAATAGTAGCTGTTTTTGCCGCTGCCCAACTCCACGCCCAATCCAACGAAGGTACCGAGTTCTGGTTTGGGTTTATGGAGCACCGCGATATCGGGGCCAATACCCGTGTGGCTATGCTTACCTCCCGCTACGATACGCAGGGCACAATCAGCGTCCCTATGGCGGGCTGGAGTCAGACCTTCACGATTTCCGCAAACAGTGTAACGATTATCACCCTTCCCCCTATCACCGAAACCCGCGGCTCCGAATCTATCTCCGCCAATGCCGTAAAGGTGGTTTCGGATCTCCCCATTGCTGTCTATATCCACCAGTATTTTTCCCGCCGCTCGGAAGCTACTGTTGTCCTCCCTACCGTGTCTCTCGGACAAGATTACCGGGTCATCACTTATACCGGACCTTCGCAGAATAATGAAATCTATCCCGCCGAATTCCTCATCGTAGCAACGCAGGACAACACAAAAATCTCTGTTACGCTCAGCGCCCAGACCAAAAATGGAAAAGCCCCCGGCTCCTCGTTTTCCATTACACTCGACGCCGGAGAAACCTACCAGGTGCAGGCGCAGGCAAGCACCGGCGACTTCACCGGTACCCTGGTCACAGGTGATAAAAAATTTGCCGTTTTCGGCGGAAACCGCTGGACAGGCATTCCCGCGGGATGCGGCACCTGGGACAACCTGCTCGAACAAATGTACCCCATCCCCACCTGGGGTAAACAGTTTGTCACTGTACCCAGCACCAAAGTGCTTTATGATGTATTCCGCATTCTCGCTGCCGAAGACAATACCCGCGTTACGGTTACCGGCAGCACGACCACCGTACACAATCTCCATGCGGGTAAGTTTGTCGAATACCGCATGTCCGAACCTACTTATATTCAGGCTAATAAACCTATACAGGTGGCGCAGTTTATCATCGGCAATCAATGCAACGGGCATATTGTAGGCGACCCGTCGATGCTGCTGCTCAACAGCGTCGAACAGCGCCGCGACACGGTCACGCTCTACAATTCGCGGCTGGAAAACATCACCGAAAATTATATCAATATCATCATGTCCTCAGCCGATGTGCCCCTGATCACGATCGACAATCAGCCCATTTCAGGCATGCCCGGACTCGGGTTTGTGGGGGCAAATCAGGATTTTGCCTACCTCCAGATTCCGGTTGCCTCAGGTGCGCATACGATTATTTCTCAGGGCTGCGGGGTCATTGCCACCGCCTACGGCTACGGCGACGCCGAGTCCTACGCCTACGGGGGAGGGGCAAATTTTAAAAATATCAATCTCAACCCCATTCCCGAAGGGGGCTGCCTCAATGATACGATTGTGTTTGATACCGGGCTACCGGAATCACGCTACAGTTTTTTCTGGGATCTCGGCGACGGTACTACCACCGATCAGGCTGTTTTCACCCATATCTATCATTCTCTCGGTACTTTTCCTGTTTCGCTCATCCTTACCGATCACTGCCAGAATACTTCAGATACCCTCTATCGCGGACTGCTGGTAAGTCTGAGACAGTCGCTTGAAGCGTATGGCGACACGATTCTATGCGAAGGAGGGGCCTTTTCTCTTTATGCTCATGACCTTTCAGAGGCGCGGTACGAATGGCGCGGTCCGTTGGGATTTTTTTCGGAGCAACAGTTTCCCCGGCTCACAAATGCAACGGCTGCCATGTCGGGAAGTTACGCAGTCGAGGGAATCATCTCAGGATGTGCTACGTTTCCGCAATATGTGCAGGTGGATGTGATTCCCACCCCAGCGCCAGATCTCGGGCCAGATACGATTTTCTGCGGAAAAGAAGTCATTTTCCCGCTTGACCCGGGCGAATACAATTCTTATCTCTGGCATGACGGTTTGCGGCAGCGCGTATATGAAGCGACGCAGGCGGGTGTGTATTTTGTGAATGTAACTGATGGCTTTGAGTGCATGGGAAGTGATACGGTTGTTTTGCAGGAGGTTTGCCCTCCCGATCTTTATATCCCTGATGCATTTACGCCCAATGATGACGGTCACAACGATCTGTTTGGCATTTACGGCCAGTATCTGATTCGCCACCGCCTGGTGATATTCAACCGATGGGGGAAAAAGGTATTTGAGTCATTCCAGATGGATGACCGGTGGGATGGCCGCGCAGGCGGAAGCCCGGTGCCTGAAGGTGTGTACGTCTGGCAACTCGAATACGATGCCTACCAGGACGATGGCAGCGTTTATACAGAAAAAATTGCCGGAACGGTTACGCTGATTCGGTAAAGTTTTGAGCGGGATCGGTGAAAATAATATCCAACCGGGAGTCGTCGCGCGATTCGTATTCTTCAAAATTTACCACGGGGTAAAGTTCCTCTGTATCGTCAAAAAATCCACGGGCGCGCGCTTCTTCCATTTTAAAGGAATGCCTTTCTCCGCTGATTTCCTTTCTGTCGAGGAAACCTTTGATTCGTTCGGCGCGGTCTTTTCCGTCGGTCATTCCTGATTCAAAACGAAGCGGGAGGTAGGCGCCAATCAGCTTCATTTCCTGTTCTGTTCCCCAGGTTTTTGGATCCGAGTTTTCCAGCTCTGCTTTGCGCATAGCCTGTCCGAGAATGTCTCTTTTGCCGATAGAAAAACTCATCAGATGTCCGGGGCGGTTGACATGATGGTCAAGCATAAGGCACATGCCGTACTCGGAAGTGATAAGGTCTCCGATAAAAAATTTATCGAGCGGGCGATAGCTTTTGTGCCCCAAAAAGGAATTGATGCGATCCAGCGCGTGCTGAATCTGAACCAACTGCACTTTGGCATCGAGTCCGGCTTTCCAGAAGCGGAAGGCCCAGTTCATATCGCGAAACATATTTTTCTGATCCGGGGTCTGAATCTTCTGCCCGTTGAAAGTCAGGTAGCCTGATGTGTTATTGGTATCGGCAATATCTATCCCATACCGCCCGTAATACTCCTGAAAGGTATCGGGGAAGCGGTTTTTGACACGCTGAAGAAGGGCTGGAAGTTCTCCGGCACTGGTTTCCACGCCGATGGTCCACTGAAGCATTCCAAAGGTCAGAAAGGCATTATCCCAGGTGTTGATGGCGTCGAGATTGCCTTCGTTGGCAGATACGGGCAAAATCACTTTGATGGCCGAATCAGAAAGTCCCATATCCAGCAGCAACTGGCGATGCACGGAGATAAAATCGGCGGCCCGGTCATTGCCAATAGTGGCGATGCCGGGGTAAAACGATCCATCCTTTTTCTTTACCCGGATAAATCTGGTTTTGAGCCAGTTGTCGCTGACTTCAAATGTTTTTTCTCCCAGCGGCTGAATTTCTGTCTCCGACCGGCGCTGCCCTTCGGCAGGCATATCCGTAGCGGTAAACCAGCCGTCGCCAAAACGCGGCGTCAGGCTTGAAAGTATGTTTTTGGCTTCTTCTGTGGAAAGCACCGCATCAGCATTTGTCATTCCCGCCGCCGACAGCAGGTTTTCCAGTCCTTTCAGTACACTTGCGTCGGCCTTGCTCCGATCATAGGTAGTGGCTACCGTATTCTGATCCACCGCCTGCTTCAGTACCCGGAGTGCGGGAAGAAGCCCCTGCTGCACCAGCATAAGTTTCATGATATCAGCACCCACAGATTCGCCGTCACCGGTAAGGCCATTTCGCTTCAAAAATGCCTGAACTGCCGTTGTTGTACCGCCGCCATAATCGCCGTCTGCGCGAAATTTGTCCCAACTGAGCTCTGCTCCAAATCCCAGACTGTACAAAAGCATTTGAAGTGAACGGATATAAGGTTTGGCAGGCGATCTGCGCTTGAGGACAGATATTTCCTGCGGTTCGTCGATCAGTTGGGACAGGGTCTGTAAATATTGCATAGGTAGGGGGATTTTGTGGTGGAGACTATTATTGAGCAAAACTACTTCAAAATATAAACAGAATTTCTGCTATTTTTCGCGGATTATGAAGAAACTGCTACTGTTTTTCGCCTATATACTCTTTTCAGCGCCATTTATCCACGCACAAACAGAAGAAGGAATACGGGTTTCTGCCAGCTATCGCGATACCCCGTTTGAAGCTGTGGTGAGCGATCTGGAGGCGCGGTATTCGCTTCACTTTTTTTATGCCCGGTCGTGGACAGACAGCATAAGGGTCAATTTTTCGGGCGAATCGGTTTCATTAGGTGCGGTATTAACCGAAGCACTCAAAGGTACGGGGTTGCAGTTTTATATCAGGGATGAAAAAAATATTATTCTCACCGAGAGTTACCGGATCAGGCCCCACCTTCCCGAAGGATTTTTTTCTGAAAAAAATTCTGCCGAAACCCTGGTCGCTGCTGATGATATTTTTTCACCGGAGACTTCAACGGATGAAGGCGCGGCGCTCTCCAACCTTGAGAATATCGTATTCAAAATCGGGGTGAGTGGCCCGGGAAAAACGGCCACAGTAGCCGGTTATGTGCGCGATTCAAAAACCGGGGAGCCACTGGAAGGCGTTACGGTTTACAAGGAAAATCCTGTGCAGGGTACAATTACCGATGCGTATGGCTACTTTGTGCTGACCCTGCCCAAAGGCAGTTATGATCTGCTTTTCAGGTTTGTGGGCAGAAAAGCCACCCGGCGAAAAATCGATTTGCAGGGAGACGGCAAAATCAATGTGGAAATGGAGGAAACTATAATTGCCCTGAAGGAGGTGCTGATTGTAGATGAGCGCAGCAGTGTGGAGCAGGTCAATACCGGTGTTGCAAAAGTGAGCCTTCAGGAAATCAAGACTATTCCTACAGTACTGGGAGAGGCCGATGTGATGAAAATTACGCTTACCCTTCCCGGTGTGCAGTCGGTAGGGGAGGGCGCCTCCGGCTTTAATGTCAGGGGCGGAAATACCGATCAGAATCTGATTACCATCGGCGATGGTGTCATCTACAATCCCAACCACCTCTTTGGGTTTTTCTCTGCGTTTAACCCCGAAGTAATTAAAAGCGCCAACCTCTACAAAAGTGGCATCCAGGCCCAATATGGCGGAAGGGTATCGTCGGTGTTTGACATCGATATCAGGGAGGGAAATAAAAAAGAATTTTCTATGTCCGGAGGCATCAGCCCGGTTACAGGCAAAATTACTATGGAAGGCCCCCTGGGCAGGGATCAGAGTTCGTGGATTCTGGGAATCAGAAGTACCTATTCGCAGTGGCTCTTTAGCCTCCTTCAAAATGCGCAGATCAACAACAGCCGGGCGTTTTTTGGCGATATTCTCGGAAAAGTGCATTATCAGATCAATGATAAAAACACACTTTCTGTCTCCGGTTATTCGAGTCTCGACAATTTCAGACTGAACGCAGACACTACCTTTCAATATGCCAATTACAACGCGACGGTAAAATACCGGCACGTTTTCAACAACCGCTTTTCAAGCCTTATTACAGGGGGGTATTCACATTATGGCTATCAGATTGAAAGTGACAAAAGGCCTGCCGCTGCATTTAACCTCGGCTATGGCGTCAGTCAGTATTCGCTGAAAAGTGATTTCGACCTGTTTCCCCATCCCGATCACAAGGTAAAAATGGGGGTTCAGTTTAATCTGTATCAGCTTCTTCCCGGAAGTATTTCACCGCTGGGAGATTCTTCTGTTATCAGCGCTACCGTCATTTCTCCTGAAAATGGCCTTGAATCCGCGATTTATATAGGCGATGAATACGAGGTCTCACCACGGCTTTCGGTTTACGGAGGACTGCGGATTTCCGGTTTTTCTCTTCTGGGGCCGGGACAGGTCTATACTTATCAGGAGGGACTTCCCAGAGAAAAGGATTTTATTACCGATACACTGACTTACGGAGCCGGTAAGCCCATCCAGCTATATGGTGGGCCTGAACTGCGGTTTTCGGGCAGATACAAACTAGCGGAAGAACTTTCGGTGAAATTCAGTTATGACCAGAGTCGCCAGTATATCCACATGCTCACCAACACGGTCGCCATTGCACCTACAGACACCTGGCGGCTTAGCAGTCCTTATCTAAAACCCCAGACAGGCAACCAGTTTGCAGCCGGATTGTACAAAAATATTCCCTCACAGGGTCTGGAACTTTCCGCTGAGGTTTATTACAAGTTTTTGCGTAACCTGCCTGAATACAAAGCCGGCGCCGATCTCATTGTAAACGAACTCATAGAAACCGACATAATATCTGCGAAGGGCAAATCTTACGGCATAGAATTTCTGTTCCGGAAAAAATCAGGTAAGCTCAACGGGTGGATCAGCTACACCTGGTCACGGGCTTTTGTCAAAGCCGATAGTCCGTATGAATCCGAGCGCATCAACAACGGCAATTATTTCCCCTCCAATTTTGACAGGCCGCATAATCTCACCATTATTTCCAACTACAAACTCAACCGGCGGATCAATTTCTCACTCAACTTCACCTATATTTCGGGAAGACCCACCACCATTCCCATTACGCTTTACCAACTGACCGGAGCTACGCTTCCCTTTTTCTCCGACAGAAATAAATACCGGATTCCCGACTATGCACGGCTGGATGCGGGCATCAATCTGGAGGGATCGCACAAGGTTCACAAACTCATTCACAGTTCATGGTCGCTCTCTGTTTACAACCTCACAGGAAGGAATAATGCCTATTCGGTTTTTTCAACCTTCAGCAACGGCAATATAGAAACTTACAAACTCTCTGTTTTCAGTCAGGCCATTCCTACCATTACTTACAATTTCAGATTCTTATGAAGTTTTTTCAACAATGGATACCCATCAGTTTCGTCGTTCTTTCCCTGGGGTGTGTAGAACCGGTAGATATACCTTTGAAAGAGGAAACGAGCCTTCTGGTAGTAGAAGGAATTATCACCGATGCGCCCGGGCCTTATGTGGTCACGCTATCACTCAGCAGTCCGGTAAGCCAGAATCAGTTTATTCCTGAAAGAGGTGCTACCGTTACTATCGAAGCAGGAGACGGGAAAACCGTTAGTCTTTCAGAGATAAGTCCCGGCCACTATGCTACCGACTCAGCAGCCATCCGTGGCGAAATCGGGCAAACCTACCGGCTACTGGTTACCCGCCAAAACGGAGAATCTTATGAATCTGACCGGGAAATATTGCGCGCATCTCCTCCGATTGACAGCGTGTATTTCAGCAAAGAAACGCAGGTTATAGACAACAGCTCGCAGTTTGGCGCGCAGGTATATGTGGATACCTACGATCCGGAAGGGAAAAGCAATTTTTACCGGTGGACATGGAAAGAGACCTGGAAATACAGTGTGCCTTTTTCCTCCGCGTATGAATATGTCGGAAACCTGAATACATCGCTGATTGAGGAGAAGCGCTTTTGTTTTATGAATGATACATCCAACCTCATCAGGGTGGGTTCTTCAGCAGGAAACAGTGAAGATATCATTTCGGGGTATCCGCTTGTGTTTATTACCGGAGAGACGAAGCGGCTCGTTCACCGCTATTCTATTCTGGTGGAGCAATATGTCATGAGTGAGGAGGAATTTATTTTCTGGAAAAGCATACAGGAAGCCACCGAAAACACCGGTACATTGTTTGACCGCCAGCCGCAGTCTGTTACCGGCAATGTGCGCAACACCAATGGTCAGGGGGAGCGGGTGCTGGGCTATTTCAGTGCCTCCGGCGTGTCTGTAAAAAGAGCCTACGTCAATGGCCGCGATCTCAACTTCAATATCTCATCCTATGCGAGTTATGTGACGCAGTGTTACGAACACATGGATACCATACTCCTCGGCCCCAATGCAGATGCGCAGGTATTTGCAGCCCTGGCAGATGGGAAAGTATTTTATCAATATTACCAGCCGCTGATTGCGATTGCTGGTTTTCTTCTCACTACTCCCGACTGCAACGACTGCACGGTATTGGGAGGTACAAAACAGGTTCCCGGTTTTTGGGTAGAATAATATCATATGAAACGCACGCTATTTTTGCTTTTTTGTCTGGGTTTCGGGAGAATGGTTTCCCCGGCACAAAACGGGCATTCAAATCATGAAAAGGTATTCATCCGCACCGACAAAACTTTTTATCTCGTAGGCGAAACGATCTGGTTTAAAGCATGGTGTGTGGATTCCGAAACACACGCTCCTTCTTCCATCAGTACGGTTTTGTACGCAGAATTGATAAACGCCTCCGGCGAGGCGGTTGTACAGGAAAAAATCATGCTGGAAAACGGAATGGGATCAGGACAATTTTTTATTTCCGGTGAAATTGCCGGCGGCGGGTATTTTCTCCGCTCCTACACCTCGTGGATGCGGAATTTTAGTCCTGCTGAATTTTATATTCAACCCCTCACGATTCTCCAGCCGCTTTCACCTGCCGGAGATCTGCCCTTGTATCTTTCCCGCTCAAAGGAGGAAACAGCGCGCAGAAAAGCTGAGCTGAAAATTGATCTGAAACCCCAATACGGCAACAGGGAAAAAGTAACTTTGGCCTTTACGGCTCCTTCCGGCATTCCGCAGGAAGCGGTGCAAAACCTTTCGGTCTCCGTCTATAAGTATCCGGGGAAAACGCTGGTTTCAGACAACAAAGGATTGCAGCAGGTTTCGGAGGAACAAACAATAAAACCTGCCAAACCCGTTACCGCCACATCTGTGGTTTATATTCCGGAACTCAGGAGTCCGGTCATTCAGGGGAAAATTATGCCCAGAGGTAATGCAGTTGTACCAGATTTTATTCATCTGATATTTCCCGGCAGTTCTTCTTTTTTTTATACAGCCAGACCCGACAGCAACCGCCAGTTTGCAGTTGAGGTCTCTCCCGAAATTCGTACTACCGACCTCCTTTTATGGTCGGAGGAAGTCGATATCAGTCAGTTTGATATAGAGATTATCCCATCATTTTCTGCGGCTCCGGTTGAAAATAAGTATTCAGCGGAAAGAGGAAATGAAAAATTCATTCCGTTTTTTGAAAGCCTCAGCGTCAATACTCAGGTCGCCAATGCCTATCTCCCATTTTCAAATGTAAGGGGAGTTGCCGGAGAAAGTGTGTATCCTCCTGCCAGTTTTTTCGGGCAGGGAGATATTTCGTATAATCTCGACGACTATATACGGTTTCCTACCATGGAAGAAGTATTTATCGAGTATGTGCGGTACGTGATCAAAAAAAAGAAAAAGGATAGCGGAGAGAAGTTTTATCTCTGGGATTTATACATCAATTCCATTTCTATTTCCAATACGATTTACTTCCCGAATCCCGCTCTTACGTTGATCGACGGCGTGCCTGTGGGCGATCTGGAAACCATCTGGAATTTTGATCCGCTCAAGATCAGCCGGATCGACATGGTCAACCGCAAGTATTATTCCGGAGAAAAAGCCTTTGATGGAATCATCTGCTTTCACACGTATAAGGGAGACCTGGCGGGAGAAAAAATACCGGCGGATGTGGTTCAAAAAACCTATAAACCTATTCAGACAGCGCGAACCTTTTTCTCACCCGATTACGATCTGGAGGAATGGAAAAATAGCAGGATACCAGATTACCGAAGTCTGCTTTACTGGAATCCGGGGGTTTCCATGTACGAGGGCAGGGGCGATTGCACATTTTTTACGGGAGACGATACCGGATCTTACCGGGTTGAAGTCACAGGTTTCCTGCCTGACGGAACTTTTGTGAGCGGGGCAACAGAATTTACAGTTACCGGAGAACGATGAGAAGCATGAAAAAATATCTGATTTCCATATTGATACTTTGGGGAGGAATTGTCATTTCTCCCGATCAGGCTTTGGGGCAGGATCACGCTGCGGTGTATGCGCAGCATATCGCACCCGATGCAAACCTGCGCAGCGGGAAATCCTATGAACATTTTTACCTTTCCACAGACGGGAACCAGTATCTCACAGATGCACTTCCAAGGAAGGGAAACGTGTTGTACGACGGAGTCCTCTATCGGGATATATTAATCAATTATGATATTCACAACCATCTGGTTTACACCAACTTTACCGTCAATGGATTTGGGAAGAATATCATACTCAACGAAAAACGGATTCGCTTTTTCGAAGTGGAAGGCATGCGTTTCGTTTATATTTCGGAAAACCAGTATCCGTCGCTTTTGCCCGGAATATACCAGGAGGTATTTCATGGCGAAACCTACAGTTTCTGGATAAAAAAGCACAAAAAACTCAACAACCAGACCGTCAGTACACCGGGAGCCAACCGGTTTCGGTTTGCCGAAGCGGATCAGTATTTTATTCGATCCGGAAACATCACCAGGCAGATTTCCTCCAAAAAAGAGTTGCTGAAAGCATTGGGCAGGTCGGGAAACACAAGCGAAATCATCCGCCAAAACCGACTGCGTCTCAACCCTGCAAGACCAGAATTTGCAGCGAGTGTAAAAACTTTGCTGAAAATTCTCGACAGCAACCAGTAATCATCCGGGCAGAAGTTGTACCTTTTTTCCAACTATGGACAGGTTTTCCTCAACAAACTTTTCGTCCCAGAGATTGGAAATAACCGCTGTAATATGAGGATTCTGCAATGCCCATAAATAGGCTTTCAGCGGCGGTTTCATGTCCCCCGGCACAATTCGATCTACCTTGTCGATACGCCATTGAGGTACAGGCTGAAGTGCTTTATGGTGCGTAGCCACAGCCATGGCTACTTTCATCCCGATGACGCCGACACCGCTGTGATAGGCATTCCTGATCGCATCTTCGAGATAACCGCCATTGACGATATTGTAGGCGCACATCACCACGTCGTATTGTCCGCTGGCTGTGGCAGCCCGAAGTACACCGGCAGGGTCATTGTGCGTGGAAACGCCAAGAAAACGCACTTTTCCCGATTTTTTCAGTTCATCGAGCGTACTGTATATCTCCGCAATCTGCACCTCTTCGGGGCAGTCTGCGCCATGCGGGCACATGAGAATATCGAAATAATCGGTTCCAACGCGCTTCAGACTTTCATCAACTGATTTCAGTATGGCTTCACGGTACTCTTTGCTTCCATCGACTTTGTGCGCATAATCTGCCATCATGGCATTGGCGAGATAACAGGCATCCATAGACGTATCCTGGCCCGGCCAGTAGGTGAAGTAATACCCGGGTTTATCAACGCCGCGCTCTTCCCTCAACTCTTTGGCGCGGTTGAGGATTTTCTCTTTTTTCTCAGAAGGCAACCCGTCAAAAATATCACGGTACATGCGGTTTCGCACGCCCTTGAAGCTGCTTACTTTGGTTGTAAGAAATACTTTTTCTCTTTTCGAAGAGCCTGAAAGGATTTTATTATAAGTCTGTTCACATTCGCCATTGCCGTAGGCCGGGGCCATATCGAGATAGTTAAGCCCCTTTTCGATGGCAAGATCCACCATTTTGTAGTTGTTGAGCCGGACAGGGTCGCCGCCGTTGACGACTTCTGATACCATCATGCCTGTCCGACCGAGTTGGCGATAGGCCATGCCTTCCTGCTTATTGCGCCATTCAGGAACAACGCTGAGCGGGTTATATGGGGCAGGAGAACTGCTTTTAGCATCTGAGGAAACTGCACCGAGAGAAATACTCCCGAGTCCGACAGTAGCAGCAGAAGTGAGGGAAATAAAATTTCGCCGAGAAATGGAATTGCCGGGTTTTTTGTCAGTATTTTTCATTTTGGGAAGGGTTGGTAGAATGAATATAGTAAAAAAATACTATGATTCAATCCTTTTCCTGCCCTCTGACCATTTCACCGAGAAGATTGCCGGTCATCGTGCTGAAACCGCCCGCAAGCCCACCCACGATGGCAGTAACCAGAATCATAATCCAGGCACGGGAGAGAAAAATATTTCCCTCAGGAACCACGATCCGGGAAATTTTTTCGCTGAGGAGGGAATGGTTTTGCCAGTCTGCCCAAAATGCAAATACACCCCAGAGCAGAAATACTGCCAGGAAGCCTGCCAGAAAGGTTCGGGGTGGGGTAGGTTGTTTTCCAAAGAGCCTCCGCCTTTTGCGTTTTTCACTCAGGAGAAGGCCAACCGCAAATCCTACCGCAGCCACAGACCACCAGGGAAACCAAAGCGTGGCAAGGTATCCTAATCCGAAAATGCATATTACTCTGATCGTAAACTTCATAATTTTCGCATTAATTAGGATTTGTTTTTACCTCAGGAATCATGGAAAGACGAGCGGCTTCTGAACCATTGTCCTGATCTTTATTGTTCATAAACCAGATCCGGTAATACTTCCCGTTTGCCCAATCGTCGATAAACGCATCGTAGTCTTTGCTGCCGGGATTGCCAGTTTGCCCACCCGGATAAACGCCCCATGCCTCCACCTTATCGCCCAGGGCAACCACCATCCGCCACGAAGGCCCGTTGCGGTTGCCGGTAGCGTTGAGGATATGGCCACTCCCGTTTGTAGGTATATTCAAGCGACTAAATGGAGCAAATACCCGCGCCAGATGGTGAATATCGGTTTGTTTGTGCCGGGACCAAATCCATTCGGAAATCGAGGGAAAGTCGTTGGCCAATTTACCCGTAATGCGGTCAAATGATCGGTTGATCAGTGATTTTCTGTCTTTTTTCAATGAATCTGTGGCGTCTTTATAGAATGTAAAAGCTGCGCTGTCTCTTAAAATGCCAATCGTTGTACTTCTGTCGGGCCAGGGCACGGGCAATCCTACGGCATCCATTTCATCCTGCCAGATATTGCGGTAAAGTTCTTCCCACCAATTCTCAAAAATCGTAGGTGCTGCCTGATCCCGGTCATAATTATAGTCCCAGGCTTTGAGAAGGTTCCACGCTTCACGCTGCATCTGGGTAAAGCCGGAGGTATCCACTTCCTGCATCATCAGCGGCAGAATATCGGCAACAAAAACCGCGTAATTGTCAAGCTGAATGTTTTTCATATCATCCACCCCATACTTTTCCTTTTCAGACAAAAGTTGGTTCAGCCGCCGGTTTCGGAAGTCCTCAAATCCTCCGTTGTAGTAGTATGGGTAAACTGAGGAGGTAGGATGCTGGTTTGCAGAGCTCACAAATCCCCGTTCAGGATTCAGGCTATGGGGTTGCTGGTCTGAAGGAATAAAAGAACTCCACTGATATACTGATTGCGTGCCGTCCATTACAAACCTCCCCTGCTGCGGCCATTTGTTGACATATTTTCCCATCTGCCAGATCGCAATGTCACCTGCACGGCTGGCAAACACAAAATTCTGCGCGGGGCAGACCCAGTATTTTAGTGCTTCTTCGTAGTCGTGATAGTTTTTCGCACGGTTCATTTTCAGGAAAAACAGCATGTCCACCGACTGTTCATGTGCCATCCAGTTGATCGCAAGCGGCAGAGGCTGGCTTCCAAAGTTTTCGTCAAAAATAACCGGGCCATAGTGTGTATATTTCACCGAATCGACAAAGGCTTCTCCGCCTTTGATGGTATGGGTTTCCAACCTGAGCGTAAAGGGGCGCCATTCGCCATCGAAAAAGTATTTCTCCTCTTTCTCATCAGAAATCACTCTGTAATAATCCATAACATCCATTCCGGCATTGGTTGACCCCCATGCTACGGAGTCATTAAATCCCAGCACCACGCCCGGGCCACCGGGAAATCCGACGCCATAGGCATTTACTCCCGGTGCGTGAAGCTGCATTTCGTACCAGATGGAAGGAAGTGATAGTCCGAGATGCGGGTCATTGGAGAGAATAGGATTTCCGGTAACGGATTTTGATCCGGCAACTGCCCAGTTGTTGCTTCCCAGGCCGGGATCAGGCTGGGGGAGAAAAGCTGAGGCAGGCTTCTTTAGAATGGAATCCGGCTTATATTCTGCCGGAACCGGCGGTTTGGGGTTTGCCGTGCGTGCATCCCAGCGGGTATCGGCGGGCACGATCGGATCCTCTGCATAGGCAAATTCGGGATAGAGGATATCAAACACATTGCGACCCCAGACCATAAGCGCGTTGGTATTGCGGATATCATCTGCCCGTGCGGCAAGCATATTGGAAAGGTATTTCTGGAGAATCCAGGTATTAAAACTTGTCCAGGGTTGCGGTTTGTAGTTGAGAATTTTGTATTCCAACGGAAGGTCGGCAGGTTTCAGCGAACTGATCCATGCATTTACGCCATTGGCGTAGGCCTCCGCTGCGTCCATTACTTCCGGGTAATTTTGTGCAAACTCGTAGGAACGTTCGGCAGCATATACCAGGCCTTTACGGCGGTTGGTGCGGTCAAATTTGAGGATAGAACTGTCGGGGCCCACACCGAGGATTTCGGTCAGGCGCCCGCTGGCACCGAGGATTTGAAATTCCATTTGCCACAGACGATCCCGGGCCATGACATAACCCTGCGCAAAATAAAGATCATCGTTGTTTTGCGCAAAGATGTGGGGCACCCTTCGGTTGTCATACACCACAGTAACCGGGGCTTTCAGCCCGGGGATGCTCAACTGGCCTCCGGCCTGGAGATTGGCGGGTTCGGCATTTTGCCAGAAGCCCGTAAAAGGGTTGATGAACTCGCCGATAGCAAAAGGCATCGTTCCCCACGGACGGTTTAAGGCCCAGATCAGGAGTAAAGATATAGCAGCAGAAAGGAGTAGCTTAAACCAGCGCATAGAAGTAGAAATCCCTAGGTGAGGATATAAAGCCGGATAATAAAGATTGTGCGCCTAAAAACCAAAAAAAGACAAAAATTGCGCCGGAAAAGGTAAAAATGCGGTTGCTTTTTAACTAAGCGAATCTATTTTGTGAAGAGTCTCCAGGTTTTCTCCTCTTTTCCAGTTTTCCAGCAATTCACCCTGATGTAAAGTAGCCCATTCTACAATTAACCCAAGTGGCAAAGTACATTTAATATGGTTATCCAAAAAAACGAACTAATTTGTGGTATTTAAAATGTGCTTTTTAAAAATACATCTCTGGGATCAATCTTTTTTAATTTAAAATATAGATTGTCAGGACAAATATCAATTTCTTCACTCCAGCTTAATGCGCCACTTTCTTTATCAATATATGCTTTTTCAAACTTTAACTCCTTCCCCCAGGCTTTAAATACACCTTTCCCTACCAGGTGTGTCAGGTCAACAACACCCTCACTCCCATCTTCGTACTTCAACCAAATTTTAAAACCTTCAAGTGGTTTTATTTTTTTTAACTCATGCATATACCCTGCTTTTTGCCTTTACCCAAACCCCCAAAGCTAAAGGCTAAAGGCTAAAGGCTAAAAGCTAAAGGCTAAAAGCCAAGAGCCAAACCCTCACACTGAAAAACTCTCCCCACAAGCGCAAGTACGTGTAGCATTGGGGTTGGCAAAATGAAATCCCTCGCCTTTCAGTCCGCCTGTATAGTCGAGTTCTGTACCAACCAGATACAGCAGGCTTTTCATATTCACAAATATTTTTACGCCTTTGTCCTCGATTACATGGTCGCCGGGTTGCTCCTGATTGTCAAAATCAAGCTTATAGGAAAGGCCCGAACATCCGCCACCAACTACACTTACCCTCAGCCCATAGGTATCATCATACCCCTGCTTTCCTCTCAATACGGAAATATGCTCCAGTGCACTTTCAGAAACTTTAATCATCGCATCTTCCATAGCATTTATTCTTTCTGCAAAGATAATAACTAGTCTTCATACGTCAAACCGGCCGGAAAGGATCGGTCGCAGGCACATGATATACAGGCATATCCGGAATAATGTCCTGAAGCCAGTCCACCAGATACGCCATTCCCGGCTCTTCACTTTGGGCATGACCCAGTATAATCAATCCCTTTTTTATCCCTGCCTGAGAAGCATCGCGCACATATTCAGCCGTTTCCCATTCGGAGACCTCACCCACAACCAGCACATCAATATCCTGCCGGAGGAATCCGATCTGCATTTGTCTCCCCGCTGCACCGGGTATTAGGCCAATTCTTTTACATGTGAGAGAGGGATTGCCTACTGTAAAACAACGGTCAAGGTGGAGTTTTTTGGAAAACTCTTTTGCCAGCTTTTCCAGCGTTGTTTCGGGAATAACGCAAATATTATCATTTGTATCATCCACATAACTCTCCCATTTCATGTCGCGCAAAAATCCGGTCAGAATCCCGTCGGGTCGGTAAGTATGCCAGTAGTCGTGGAACCGCCATACGACGATATTATTTTTTTCCAGCAGTTCGCGCTTATAGGTGTAAACCGGATCATTTTTCAACCAGTCGGTTTCATCGAGGTGATTATAATAGGTGGGTTCGTGGGTAATAATCAGATTCGCCCCTTTTTTGATGGCAGTACGGATTACATCCACTGTCGCGAGAAATGTCGTGACAATACCGGTGAGTTTCTGTGAAGGATCGGAGGATTTGACTGTATCCACTGTTTGAGCCTTTCTCCCGCCCGGGATTTCCGCAATGATTGTGTCAATTGCCTCCTGAATCGTCATGTCATCCGGGCGGCGATTGCGGTCATTATGTGCCAGTATCTGAGGCATTCCGGAGAGAGAGGCGGCCGCAAGGGTCAGGCCTGTATTTTTGAGGAAAGTACGTCGGGATGTAGGCATGATTTTTTATTGGGTAAGTTCAAACCAGCCAAACGCGCTGTGAATGTGAAAATCGGGTTTAGGCGAATCGGGAATGATCCAACTGATCCAGTTCTGGGCCACCGTACCGTCGTCATTGCGGGAAAACTCTGCCCGGAAAACGCCGCAATTGAGGCTGGTTTTTGCCTCGTTTCGCCAGAGATTCAACTCGGTAAATGACTCCATCGGAATACTCCCTTCCAGAATGTATCCATCGGCGGTAAGGCTTGCCATTGTCACCAGGCCCGGCCACTTCCACGAAGGGTCGATCTTACGGGGAAATCTTCCGATGGATGAAAACACCCATGTGCGGGGATCCATTTCCAGGCTGTAATAGGGATTGAGGGAATCATTGACTGCAAAAAACAGTTCCACCCGGTCTGATCCCAGCACGGAGCGATCCTGGGTAGTATCTTCATGGATAACCACATCATCATCAACTACCACAAACTGAAAAAACAGGTAGTTTTCATTCCACAGTGCGCGAAATTCTGTATGCGGGGTGGGAATTTCAAGCCACGGAAAAATAAAAGTATCGAGCACAACGGCCTGTTGCCAGGCGGGATCGGTTCCTTTGCCGTCAAGGGTGATGGAGCCGGTGAGCTTTTTGACCTGGTAGGTATTGGGAGGGAGGGGCGATTCGCCACCGGAACCGGGTTCGCATGAGGAAAGAGCCATAATCAGCAAAAATAAGGAGGTAAGGAATAGTAGTCGTTTCATTTTGCAGCAAAAGTTTAAAATCGAGTGCTCCAAAATAAACAAATCTTTGATGTAATCCCATAATGCCATAAGTCCCTTCACGAAGCGATAAATTTTATTACCGGCTTCCTTTTTTACCCGACAAACTTTCGGCAAGAGGTTATACCTTTGTAAAAGTAGATCGGTTATTAACTCCTGCTTTCTGAATTTTGCTTATCTATGATCCACATTTCCTTTAAAACCCGCCGGCAACTGCTCGATATTTTCTGGGCTGCTATATTTTTTCTGATCGGGGTAAATGTTTATAGCATGATCCGGTTTTGGGAAAGAGACAATTACCCCATGCAGGAACTAATGGGAGATGCGGCAACCGCTACCATCGGCGGGATTATCGGAGGCATCCTGCTGGGGTTATTTCACCAATATGTCACCGGAAACCGTTTCCGGAGAAAACCATTCGGTATTGTCATTCTGACAGAGACCTTTATCGACCTTTTTGTTATCATCGCTGTTTTTATTCCGGTTACAACGGCATCCGGTGTCTGGTTTTTTGGGCGCACCTGGGCAGAATCTTTTGATTACAATCTCGACTATATGTCCACCCTTACCTTTCTCGGGTTGGTCATTTATCTGATGGTATTGAGCGTCTTGTACAATTTTATGCGCCAGGTGAGCAAAAAGTTTGGCCGTGGAGTTATGCTGGGTATGTTGCTGGGAAAATATCACCAGCCAAGAGAGGACAACCGGATCATCATGTTTCTTGATCTGAAATCTTCGACTACCCATGCCGAAAGGCTTGGGCATATCCGGTATTCCCGATTGTTGCAGGATTGTTTTTTTGACCTCAACCGCGTACTGATCTCCTATGATGCACATATTTACAAGTATGTAGGAGATGAAGCGATTATCAGTTGGTCGATGGACGCCGGTGTACGGGATAATATATGTCTTCAGATATTTTTTGGGTTTCACCGGAGGCTGGACGCCCGCAGAGAATGGTATGAGTCACAATATGGCATTCTACCCGAGTTTAAGGCAGGGATGAATGCCGGTCGAATCACTGTAGCAGAAGTGGGAGAAGACCGGCGCGAAATCGAGTATCACGGCGATGTGCTCAATACGGCTGCGCGAATCCAGGCCCAGTGTAATATCTATGGTAAGCGATTGCTGATTTCACAGGATCTGGCCGAAAAACTCAGTGATATTGGCGGTTATACATTCGAAGAGATCGGCGAAATTGAGCTCAAAGGTAAAAACCTGAAAGTTCGGATTCTGAGCGTGGAGGAGGGGTAGCGATCTGCAAAATATTTAAATAATATCAGGTAGCCGATCCCAACTACGAACTCTGATACTTTCGCCATCCAGATTCTGGTCACCGCCATATAACAGATAGGAATTTTGTGTCTCTGCGCCGGAAATCTCAAGAAAATGGTTGACTCCTTTAAAAAACCCTTTCTGCAAAACCTGCCCTGACTTGATTTCCATTGGATACAACTTACCCCCTATATCAAACAGAAGATCAATTTCATGCCCGGAATGGTCTCTCCAGAAATATACATTGGGCCTGATACCTTTATTATAAAACTTTTTTATCATCTCCACGATAATAAAATTCTCAAACAAGGCCCCTCGGGCATAGTGATTCAGCAACTCCTCCTCCGTCTGAATACCTAATAGTGAGCAGGCCAGTCCTGTATCCCAAAAATATAGTTTCGGAGTCTTGATGATTCTTTTATCAAAGTTTTTAAAGTAGGGACGTAGGGTAAAAACCTGAAAACCTGCTTCCAGTATGGTTAACCAGCGACGGGCTGTTTTCTGGTCAATACCCGCCAAACTCCCGATCTCACTTTGGTTAAAAAGTTGCCCAATTCGCCCTGCACAAAGTTGTATAAAAGTCTGAAATGCTCCCAGATCGGTAATATTCACCACCTGCCGGGCATCTCTTTCCATATAAGTCTGGATATAGTTGGGATAATAATCCGTGGGATGGATTTGCTTGTCATAGACCCTTGGAAAGAATCCCTGGAAAATATACGAAATATAATCCTCAAGCTTATAGGAAGTATCCTGCAATTCTGATAGTGAAAGTGGCAATAAATTAAATATGGCTACCCGGCCTGCCAGGCTCTGGGTAATTTTTTCCATCATCAGAAAATGTTGAGAACCACAAAGAATAAATTCACCGCTTTTATTGTGCTCATCCGCTTCCAACTGAACATAGGAAAAAATTTCCGGCACGTACTGTGCTTCATCAATGATGATGCCTTTTGTATTTTGCTGTAAAAATGCAAGTGGAGCCTCTTTTGCGGCCTGTCGTTGGTTCGGGTTTTCAAGTGTCAAATAAGCATAATCGGGAAATAACTCGCGAACCAGTGTGGTTTTCCCGGACTGGCGGGGACCAGTAAGGCTTACTACCGGAAATTTTTGGGCCAAAGACAGAATCTTCTCCGAAATACTTCGCTGGATCATCTTTTTTTGTGTAAAAATAAGGATTTTTTATGATAATCAGGAATTGAATACCTGATTATCATGGAAGTTTTATTAATTCTTTTTCATATCGAATATGGTTATCTTTGAAAAAGAGAAAATACGAAGATGAGTCTGGAGCGAGTAAATCGGTTGTTAAAACAGTTGGAGAATATACAACTGGAATTTAAGGAGGCCTATACTTCCCTACCAGGAAATTTATTTGAAACGATTTGTGCTATGCTTAACCGGGATGGGGGTGATATTTTGTTGGGGGTAAAGGATAATGCTGACATTATCGGTGTTGCCCCTAACGCATTGCCTTCCATGTTAGCGAATATCGCTAACATGTCCAATAATCCTCAAAAACTTGACCCACCTTTTATTCTCTTTCCGCAAACTTATAAAGAAAAAGAAAAAAACATTATTCATATTCAAGTTCCGTCGAGCTCACAAGTTCATAAAACGGCAAATACAATTTATGACAGAAGCAATGATGGCGACTTTAAAGTAACCCAACCACACCTAATTGCTGAACTATACAACCGCAAACGGACGCACTATACCGAAAATATTGTATATCCCGCGTTGAGATTTGAAGATTTTAAAGAAACACTTTTCCCGAAAATCCGAAACCTGATTCGGAGTCACAATATCAACCATCCCTGGCTCTCTCTGGATGATCATCAATTATTGGAAAAAGCGGGACTTTGGAAAAAAGATTTTCAAACGGGCCAAGAGGGTTATACCCTGGCAGCTGCCTTGCTGTTAGGTAAAGACGAAGTTATTCAACATAATTTATTCAACATAATTCTCCCTCATTATAAAATTGATGCGCTAGTAAGAAAAAATAATACTACACGTTATGACGACAGGCTATACATTCAGACAAACCTGGTTGAAGCTTATGAACAATTGATGGATTTTGTGGCTAAACATTTACCGGATAAATTTTTCCTCCAAAATGACCAACGCCGAAGTCTCCGAACCATGATTTTTAGGGAAGTAATCGCAAACCTCATTGTACACAGAGAATAAACGAATGCTTATCCATGCACATTTGTGATTTATATGGGTAAAGTAGAAACTGAAAATGCCAATAACCCACATGGATATGGATTTATTGATCCCCATCACTTTGCTCCATTTCCAAAAAATCCATTGATAGCCAGGTTTTTCATGCAACTCGGCAGAGTTGATGAATTAGGATCTGGAGTACTTAATGTTCATCGGTTTATAAAAGCTTATTCTAGTAATGATCAACCACAATTTTTTGAAGGGCCAATATTTAAAATGATGATTCCTACCCCGGAGGCTCCTTCATATATTTTTCCCTCGGAATCAAATGATGTTATTGAGGAAAACCTTATTGACGGTGCTATTGACGGTGCTATTGACGGTATAACTCAACCGCTTAAAACTAAACTAAGGCTGCTGCTAAAAATAATTACCCTAAATGAAGGGAAACGTGCGCCTGATTACAAACAAATCATTCGTGTTTCAGATAAAAGCATAGAAAGATATTTACATCACTTAAAAGCAGCAGGTTTAATTGAGTTTAAAGGAGAATCAACCCAAACCGGGGGGTATTATCTAACCCGATCATTAAAAAGTAAGCTTTGGCCATCCAACTAAAGGATCCCCTAACCTCAATACTCACACTTTTCCGGCGCAGATTTGATATAATAGGACTTGTAGTTAACTGCTTTGGGATCCATACATCCTTCCAGATCCAGAAGTTCTATATTGCGAAAGTCAATCGGATGGCTTTCTGCCTGAAGCGCTATATAGCCCGAAGCCAGCGGTGTCCCCTCTTTTTTCGCCCATTCTTCCGGATTCGGCACACCGGCTTCCGCCCAGTTATAGCTTTCACTGACAAAAATTCCGTCTATCTGTGGTTTGTTATATGTAAGCACAGTATCAGGGCCAATGATATGATACACCACTGAATCCCCCAGTACGACCGCCTCCACAGATACCCACTGGTCGCCGTCGTAAGTCTGCGAACGTGAATCAATACAATGATCGCGCGTCAGTTCGCCCTCCATTTCTACCATGGTGCCCGGCGTACACAGGTTGGCTGTAGTGCGCGGGCCATCTCCCAGTCCGCCAAGGGTTTGCAGTTCGATCGACACAGGAAACTCCTGATCTATTCCTACACTTTCTGCTGATTGCGAGTGAAGCATGACCCCGCTGTTGCGTACATTCCAGACCGCACCACCGGGAGTCTGTTCGCCAAGAAACCGGTAGTCAAATTTCAGCTTGTAGTAGCTATAAGGTTTCTGGTAGTACAGATGGCCATAATAGGTACCAAAATTCTCGTATTGATCATAGCTGATCCGGAGCATACTATCCTCTACTCTGAATGTATTGAGGAAATTGTCGTTTAGCGGTCTTCCGGTGATTTTAATGTCCCATCCTGTCAGGTCTTTTCCGTTGAAAAGAGAAATCCATTCTTCCATATCGGGATCAGATTTGGGAGAAGGCGTTGAACAGGAAGAAATTGCGATAAGACACAAAATGATGAAAACGGAGGAAAGGGAAAATTTCATATCAGTATCAGTTATTTTTCTTTCGGACAGCCGGCATCAGAATATCCTCATAGAGGAAATCAAGTGTTTTTTCCAGCCATTCGTTTTTGGAAGAAGTTTCCGGTGCATTTTCGGAATTTTCTTCCACAACTACCTCATTTTCCATCGTCATATTCGAAACTTCAGTGGCATTCTCTGTAGATATTTCACCTACCTGCGGCAGGGGTGCTTCTACTTCCTCCTGATCTGAGACTTCGGTACCGGCAGCACCGCTCACGGCCGCCCGGCGGCGGGCGCGGTATTCGGCCAGCATCTGGCTAAACTGCGCTGCCTGTGCTTCGTCCAGCGCTGCGGCAACGCCCGTTTCCATATTCTGCATAATCTGCTGCCGCTGGCGGCGAAAGGCATTTCTGTCGCTCTGGCGTAGCGGCCTGATTTTGTCCAGTTGTGTTGCAGTGGTTGTAAATACGGCGCGTATTTGCGCTGACTGCTCGTCAGTAAGTTCGAAAATTTCGTGCATTCCCGCCATTTTTTTATCGACCCGGGGGTCAGACTGAGCGGAAACGTAAGGAGACAAGAGAATAAAAAGCAGCGAAAAAGCTACAAGTACCAGGGAAAATTTTTTCATGACAATAGAGATTAACTGATCCAGGGATGCGGGCAGACATTTGCCTTTGCAAGAGATTGGTTCATCTCCTGTTGCCAAATGTAACTTTAGCCAGCAATTCCGGGAACGAGATAATAGATATCCGCCATTTTTACTTCACAACCCAATAATTTTATTTTGACCCTCTTTCCAATGCCAGATAGTCCTCATAACTATATCCTGAAAGCGCAGTCTGTCCCATATACTGGTTTTTCTCGAATCTTTCTTAAAGATACAACAGAAAGTTTGTTGATCAAATTAATAGGAAACCCTATCTTAATGCCCTGATCTTTTACGAAACATCACTACACTATGACTGCTACGTATTTTTCCCGGGCCTTCATATTTTTGCAGGCAATGTTTTTGGTTTCTGTAACCGCGTTGGGACAGACTACCAATCCCGCTACTCCCCGGTATCTGAACCCTGATTACAGTTTTGAGGAAAGAGCCGAAGATCTGATCGGTCGTATGACTCTTGAAGAGAAAATCAGTCAGCTAAATTATACCTCCGCCGCCATCGACCGCCTCGAAGTACCACAATACAACTGGTGGAATGAAGCCCTTCACGGCGTAGGGCGAAACGGAAGAGCTACTGTTTTTCCTCAGGCAATTGCACTTGCCGCCACATTTGATACTGACCTCGTTTATCGGGTAGCAGATGCGATTTCGGATGAAGGGAGAGCAAAGTACAACGCTTCCGTAGCTTTGGGAAATAGAATCCGCTATTCGGGACTTACCTACTGGTCGCCCAATGTCAATATATTCCGCGATCCGCGGTGGGGCAGAGGGCAGGAGACCTATGGTGAAGACCCCTTCCTTACCAGCCGTATGGGCGTTGCTTTTGTTGAAGGGCTTCAGGGATTTCACCCCAAATATCTTAAAGCCGCTGCATGCGCCAAACACTATGTTGTGCACAGTGGTCCGGAGGGAGACCGCCACGAGTTTAATGCGCTGCCTCCGCAGAAGGATTTCCGGGAAACTTATCTTCCGGCATTTCAGGCACTGGTCACGGAGGCCAATGTCGAAGCTGTCATGTGTGCCTACAATCGCACCTACGACGAACCCTGTTGCGGCAGCGGTTATCTGCTACAGGATATCCTCAGGGAAGAATGGGGATTTAAAGGACATATCGTCTCCGACTGCTGGGCGCTGGTGGACTTTCATGCGTCACACAAAGTGACTGCCAATGTTGCCGAATCAGCCGCGCTTGCATTCAAGAAGGGTGTAAACGTCAACTGTGGAAGTACCTCTCCCGCACTGATTGACGCCGTAAAACTGGGACTCATTTCAGAAACGGAAATCAACCAGGCGCTGCACCCCCTGTTGATGACCCGCTTTAAGCTCGGGCTATTTGATCCGGAGGAACTCAACCCCTACAACGCCATCGGCGTCGAAGTGATCAACAGCGACCAGCACCGGCAACTGGCACGCGAAGCAGCCGAAAAAGCGGCAGTTCTTCTCAAAAACAACGGTATCCTACCGCTTTCACCCAATATCAAACGCCTGCACGTACTCGGCCCCAATGCGACCAATACCGACGTGCTGATGGGCAACTATCACGGCGTTTCAGGCAATATGCATACGATTCTGGAAGGGATTGTGGATAAAGTAAATCCTGGTACCCAGCTTCGGTATAATTATGCATTCCTTCAGGACAGAGAAAACATCAACCCCATCGACTGGTCAACCGGTGATGCACAGGAAGCAGATGCCATTATTGTCGTTATGGGTCTTTCGGGTTTGCTGGAAGGAGAAGAAGGCGAATCACTGGTGTCTCCAACCAAAAGCGACCGCACCGATATATCACTTCCAGAGAATCAGGTCAACTATCTCAGGAAACTCCGGAAGGCTGGCAATAAACCTATCATCGTCGTCCTTACAGGCGGCAGCGCTGTGGCGATTCCCGAAGTACATGAAATTGCAGATGCAGTTTTGTACGCATGGTATCCGGGAGAAGAAGGAGGAACTGCCGTTGCCAGTCTGATATTTGGACAGGCGAATCCATCCGGCAGGCTTCCCGTTACTTTTTACGCCTCCACCAGCCAGTTGCCCGCTTATGACGACTACTCGATGAAAGGCCGCACCTATCGTTATATGACCGAAACCCCGCTTTATCCCTTTGGTTTTGGGTTGAGTTATACCACATTCTCCTACAGCAACTTAAAACTTAGCAGCGAAACCATCAAGCCGGGCGAAAATTTATATGTTTCCGTAACAGTTTCCAATACGGGTTCAAAGGCAGGGGAAGAAGTCGTACAGCTTTATCTGACCGATGTAAAGGCGAGTGTAGATGTCCCGTTGTCAGCACTCAAGGGATTCAAGCGGGTACATCTCGAACCCGGAACCTCCCGGGTAGTAAACTTTACCCTTACGCCGGCGGATATGGAAATTGTGAATGAAGAAGGAATCAGGGTTTTGGAAAAAGGCGAATTTGTAGTAAGGGCAGGAGGCGCATCCCCCGGCCCACAGGCAGAAAAACTGGGCGGAGCCAAAATGGCGGAAGTGGGATTCCGTTTAAGATAAGCCGTAAAATACTTTAGTGCGTAACATTGCACTTGGGCAAACGCGCGGCCACTAGTTCAATCTCATAGGTAGTGAGCAGATTGAAGGACAGGTCGAGCGTACGGAGTTTGCTAAATCCGCCGACCCAGGCGGGCATTTCGACCAGTTGGTTTCTTCCGAGATACAATTGGGTGAGGTTTTCCAGTTCCCGCATACTGTCGGGCAGATTTTTTATTTTGTTGTTGGTAAGAATTAATACCTGAAGGTGCTGAAGGTCAGCCAGTTCGTCAGGAAGGGTTTTGAGTTTGTTTTCACTGAGATTGAGCACCTGGAGGTTGGGGAAACGGGAAATTTCGGCAGGAATATACTTGAGTTTTTTGTTCTTCAAAGAGAGTTTAAATACTTTTTCCGGCTGGCGCATGGCTTCATCCATACTGTAAAACCATTTCTCCCTTTCCAATTGATGTGGATTAAGCAAAGGGGAAGTAGGGCCGGCAAGTTCCGGGTTAGCCGACATACCACTTTCTGTTTTCATGGAATCGACCTGAGCCGAAAGAAATCCTGTAAAGGAGAGAAGAACAACTATAGTCAGAAAAATTCTTTGCATCGCGATTGATTAAGATTCGTCCAAATTTAACGAAAGATATGAATTTTCATTAAACGACATCTTTCAGCGCATTTCTAAGGTCGGGAAAATGAAAAACAAACTGCATTTCCTGCAATTTTCGCGGAATCACTTTCTGTCCGCCCCAAAACAACCGGCTTCGCTCGCCAAAAATCACTTGCAGGGCAAACTTCGGAATCACAAATATATTTTTCTTTTTCAAAGCCATTGACACATGATCTGAAAAGCCTTTCTGATCCACCACATGCGGCGCAACAACATTCACCGGCCCAGCAAAATCTTCCTTTTCTGTCAAAAATATAATTGAACCCACGACATCGTCCACATGGACCCAGGGAAATCCCTGCTTTCCGGATGCAAACCGCCCGCCTACACCCATTTTATAGTAGGGCAGCATTTCTTTCATTGCGCCACCCCCTTTTCCCAGTACGACACCGATGCGAAGGATTACCGTCCGCACACGGGCTTTATTGGCCTCCTCTTCCCATTTCCGGCATACTTCCGCAGGAAAATCTGTACCAGGTTTCCCTCTTTCGTCGATTTCATCCATTTTTTCAGACCCGTAATAACCTACGGCAGAAGCTGAAAGAAAAACTGACGGCGGGTTTGGACTGGAATTGATATACTCCACGCAAGCCCTTGTAGCATCAATACGGCTTTCAAGAATTAGTTTTTTGTTGGCTTCAGTCCATGGTAAAGTGCCAATACTCGCTCCGGCGAGATTGATCACCGCATCAAAAATGCCCATTCCCAACGGAAGTTTTTTTCCGTCCCATTGTTTAAAGGAAACATTCCTGTTGGCCGAACTTTTTTTGTTTCGGGTAAGTATAGTGACCTGATTTCCTTTTGCTGTAAGCGCAGAAACCAGCCGCTCTCCGATAAATCCGGTTCCTCCTGTAATTAAAATATTCATTTCTTAAAGATAAGGAATTTATCCTACATTTAGTACGATTCTCTAAACTATAATATGGCATATTTGTTCACCCCCGGCCCGGTTCCTGTCCCCAACTTCGTAATGGAAGCCATAACCAAACCGGTAATTCACCACCGAACAGAGGCTTTTTATCATTTATACGCCGAAATCCAGTCCGATTTGCAGTATTTGTTTCAAACCGGCGCATTTACAGGCACACTGATTGGAAGCGGTACATACGGGGTCGAATCTGCCATTTACAGCCTGTTTCGCCCGGGTGAAACAGTAGCCATTATCCAGAATGGCAAATTCAGCCAGCGCTGGGCCGATTACAGTACCCTTACCGGACTGAAAATTATTCCCCTGGAAAAAAACTGGGGGGAAGGCATTAGTCCCGGAGAAGTAATGAACCATTTGCAATCTCACCCCGATATCGCCGGGATTGTGATCACCCATTGCGAAACTTCTACCAGCGTATGCGTCGATCTGGAAGAGATTACCCTCCCTCTCCGGCAACATTTTCCCGATATATGTATTCTTGTTGATGCCATTACCACAGTTGGTGCGATACCTTTTTATATGGATGAATGGGAAACCGACTGCGCAGTGGTCGCCAGCCAGAAAGCGCTGATGAACCCGGCGGGCACCTGTGCTTTTGCCCTCAGTGAGCGCGCTGTAAACCGTCTTCAGCCTACCCACTCATCAGATTTTCGCAATCTCTACAATTATTACCAGTCAGGCACCCGGCACGAATACCCCTATACTGCACCCACCCAACTCCTTTACGGAGTCGGCGCCGCACTCAAATATATTCGCTCAGAAGGGCTTCCCGCCATCTGGAACCGCACCCACCAGGCTGCAAAAACATTCCGGGAAGGCGTAAAAGTGCTGGGCGGAGAAATCGTAGCTGCGACACCGTCTGACTCACTGACGGCTTTTCATTTGCCCGGAAAAGACCACACCGCTATCAAAAAACAACTGGCAGAAACCTATGATATCCACCTGGCCGGGGGTCAGGGCCCCATGAAAGGGAATATTCTGCGGGTATCACATATGGCGGGAATGGATGTTGAAATGATGAAAATGGTGCTGGAAAAACTGGGGGAATTGGTGTAAGACCGGGTAATCTGGGCAATTTTGCTGTTTGTAAACAGCAAAATTAGGGCAGAAATGCTATTTCAAAACAGCATTTTTCAACTCCTCCAGCCTGCTTTTGAGCCAGTCGCTCTGGGTTAAAGCTTCTTCGCTTTCAATTTTCTGTCTCAGCCGCTCCAGTCGGGCATTTATGGCTTTTCCCGACTCGTACAACATTCTCTCCCGCACCAACTGCATCATTCTCACAAATCTGATCAGGTTGAGGTGGACTGTTCGCTGGTAACCGGAAATGGTCTTGTTTCTCCGAAGCGACTCCGAAAAGGTATGTAAAAGTGAATACAGGGCTTCGCTTTCTTCGAGTTCGTAGTAAATTTTCATCAGAATCGTTTTTGCTCCCAAGGAATAATACACATCCTCTGCCTCAACCTGTACCAGTAGCCGCATGGCCGGGCGGTATTCTTCTCTTCCATAGTGCAACTGTGCCCGGTTGAATATCAGCGCATTCTCCCGGAAAAACGGCTCAAGCCTAAGGGAAAACCGCTCGATAAAATCGTCTGTCCATTCAAATTTTTTCAGCCGCACTCCCAGCGCCACGATATTCTTAAAATCCCAGGGAGAAATCCAACCGTTGTGGTAAATCAATCCGAGGTCAATCATCCGGATAAAAACATTCATCAATGCGTCCAGAAATTCTGTGCGCCCGCGATTGCTTTGCCTGATGCAGTAGTTTTGGGCAAACTGGTACATGGGTTTCAGTTCTTCCCGATCCATGGTTTCTCCATATTGCCCCAGCAACTCCATCAGTTCATAAAAATGACTGATTTCCTCAGGGTGGGTGAGTGTCAGCAAAATACGGTAGTAGATTCTGATAAAAGGCTCATTTTCGTACTTGTGATAATGTTCGTTGATGAATCCAATAAAAGCTTCTACGGCTTCGGGGCGTGTCTGAGACTGAATGATGTTTTCCTGATTCAGCCTTTCACAGACATTCTTCAACATCGAAGAAATATAAAACAGATGTAGCGCGCCTATTTTCTCGTCCAGGCGGGAATTTTCCTGACGCTGCGTGCGTGAAACTGAAAATATATTCCGCTCTTCTTCCAGAGTATAGTTTTGGTAAAATGCCTGCGGCGTAAATGGAGATGTCTTTTCCAGTTTTTTCTCCATTCTTTTTTCTACTGAAGTATATAGTTTGTCCAAACCATTTTCCCTCGCCGAAACCAGCAGCGCATAATCCTGCAAAAACGGCTGATCCCGGATATAATCCGCTACCAGAAAACCTTCCAGAAGTTTCATCAGATCAGACAACAGATTGCTGATCCTGAAATAATCAAACGGTAAGCCGGGAAACAGCAGGGCATCCATCGTTTCTCTTTCGGGTGCCTCGGGCAATGAATTAATCAGCGCCGCCAGCAAAGTAGTCTGCCGCGTATCCGAATTGTGATAGGGAGAGGCAACATATCGCAAAAAACGGCTACGGGAATGGAAATCAAGGCTTCGCAGCGTAATCCAGAGTTTTGATTCAGAGATACCCATATTCCTAAAATTCCCTATTTTTTATCTCAAAAACACATCAGAAAAGCCCAATAAACTATTTTTTGTTTAAATCTTCATTAATCTCTATTCCTAAAAATGACAAAATTTTTGTTTCGACAGAGAAAAATACGGGTTTATGTTTGTAAAGTGATTGAATATCTGTTGGTAAAATCCTCCATCAAAAAACCAAAACCATGATCCGATTATTTATTTTCCTCACGACGATGACTTTTTCCGGTTTGCTCACAGCGCAGACCTATGAGTGGGCAAAAGCGCTTCAAAGCACAGGGTCTTCCTACGGGAAAAAAGTTCATACCAACCCGGACGGAAGTTCATGGGTAGTGGGAACTTTTTCACAAACGCTCACGCTGGGATCTATTTCCCTTACCGCCTCAGGCGGCAACAATGCCCTCGTAACCCGGGCAGATTCCCTGGGCAATTTTCTATGGGCAAATAAAATTACCGGCACCGCCATTGTAGAGGACGTCACTGCCGACCTGAATGGAAACGCTTATGTTGTAGGCACGGCCTGGAGCTTCCCCGTTTCTTTTGGAAGTATCACCCTGACCAGCGGTGTCGCTCCGACGATGTTTGTGGCAAAGTACAATTCAACTGGAGGCGTTGTTTCAGTTTATACTCAGGAAAAAATGGAAGGCCAGACCATTGATGCGAATCAAAGCAATCAGTTGTTCGCCGGAGGAAAATTTACTGGTACGATTCAGCTTTCCGGGGTGAATACGGTCAGTAGTGAAAACGGCGCACTGACAAGTCTCCTGATTACAAGTTTTGATTCGCAGGTAAACCCAGTCTGGCACAAACAAATCGACATTTCCTCTCTGGCAATGAATCCCAGTCATTACCTGATTATGGACGATCTGGACTCCGATGACAGCGGGAATGTTTATATAACGGGAGAATGGGCTAATTCAGTCCTCCATATGGGAACCAATTCCTACACCAACAGTCAGGACAGCTCGGATATATTTTTGTCCCGCTTTGATGCCTCCGGCAACCATCAGTGGACAGTTACCGGCACGGGTCAGGGACACCAGTGGCCGCAAGCAATCAGCGTAAGCCAGGGCAACCATGTGTTTTGGTCCGGTTGGTTCACCAATGTTACAGACTTTGGCGGCGGTAATGTTATTACTCCGGCAAACGCATATCCGCAGCTTTTTGTCGTCAAATACGACACCCTGGGAAATCTGTCCTGGGTGTTTGATACCCCCGGCTCAGGCCTCCAGTCTGCACGCGGGCTGGTAGCAACCCATGCCGGAGAGGTTATTGTCGGCGGTGGGTTTACCGGCACGATCAATATCGGAAGCCAGACATTTACCTCCGCAGGTGCTTTCGCCTATGATCTGATGGCATTTAAATGCGACCCGGCAGGAAATGTACTCTGGGCTACCCGCGCCAATGGCGCCTCCGGTAACCTCGTCGAAGAAATCTACGGGATGGGAGCAGATGCCTGGGGAAATATATATTTCACCGGAACAATGGGCACGGGAACTACCTTTGGCACCATCACTCCGCAGACCGGCAGCAACCAGACCCATGCCATGCTGGTCAAAATGTACGACACAACCTTTGTATTTCCACCTGACAGCGTATGGCCCGGTGACGCCAACTACGACCTTGTCGCCGACAACTATGACTTGCTCAGCATCGGTATAGGATACGGAGCCGCCGGCCCTGCCCGCCCCAATGCATCTGTAGCATGGACGGCACAACCAACTTTCAACTGGTCTCAGAGTCTCTCCACAGGTGTAAACTACAAACACCTCGACACCAATGGCGATGGAGTAGTGGATGCTGCTGATACCCTTGCAATCAGCCTCAACTACGGACTTACGCACAACAAAACCGATCACGCGGAAGGCAGTACCGGCGTCCCCCTCTTCTTTGAGTTTGCGGAGGATAGCATCATGGCAGGTGATACCGTGAATGTGCTGATCAATCTCGGTACTGATACCCTTCCCGCTTCCATGATTTATGGGCTGGCATTCTCAGTAAACATCGACAGCAGCCTGGTGGATCCCAACAGTGTAAAGGTCAGCTATAACAACTCGTGGCTGGGAGTCGCCGGGCTCGATATGCTCACCCTTGACCGCAACTTCCCACTGGATGGGAGACTTGACATTGGTATGACCCGTACCGATCATCAGGACGAAACCGGTTATGGCGAAATCGCGAGGCTTTCGATTATCATGGTTGACGACCTTACTGCCAAGACCCTGCTTTCCGAGGTTTTGAAAATTTCCTTTGGCAATGTGCTGGTCATTTCTTCTGATGAATCAGCAGTGCCCATCACTACACGGAGTGACTCCATCGTCGTCTATCAGGACGACGGGCAAAACACAGCAGTTGATCCGGCGTTACATGCTTCGGTAAAGATTTATCCCAATCCCGCCCACAATGAGATCACCATCGAAATGGATAAAATACAGGGACTTGGCTGGAAAATTACCAGCCTGATGGGACAGGAGATTCGCAGTGAGGAGACAAAATTTTGGAAAGAAAAAATTGCAGTAAACGACCTGCCTGCCGGGGTTTATTTCCTTACACTGAAAACCAGCAGGGGTGACATGGTGAGAAAGATTTTGGTAAAGTAAAATAAGATCACTGAAAATGAAACAGCCGCCGGAGGGTAAATCTGGTGGCTGTTTTTTTTACTTTAAGTGGTTTACAAACCAGTTTATCGGTTGTATAATTAATTCTGCATCCAATCTTTCATGGATACGAACCTGCTTCGGTCAAAATCTGACGAAGCATGATTCTTTCTGGTGTATTAAAATTGAGGAGTTTTCCTGTGGCTTCGCCGATTCTTGTAATGGGAATTATTTCGCCTCTTTCTACCCGGAAGTGATCGGTCCAGATATGAAGCCGGGGATGAAATATAGAAACTAAATCCTGATAGGTTTTCAGGAAAGTTACTAAATCGGTTCCTTTAAATTGGTTGCAATGAGGACATGCATAAGCCAGGTTCTCAAATTCGTCGACTCATGCTGCCAAAATTCTTTTTGCCCGCGCTTTAGCTAAATTTATCAGAAGATCCAGAGCCAGATACCGCTCCAATTCCACAATTTCATCCTCCGAAATCTCTCCACTTTTCTTTTTAAAAACCAACACATCCACTCTCTCTGCCACTCCAGGAGAAGCTTTGAGATTGACAATTTTAGATGGATTCATTCCGGCCAATACTTCCGCAATATCTCCAAACGCTTCCACAACAGTCATAATCTGATGGTTTAATGAACTATCCTTTACGTAAATATAACAACCTTCGTTAAAGAATACTATACAGAAACAGACAAATCTCGCCTACCTGTTCGTCATAAAAACCCCGCTTACATACTTCGAGTGTTTTTCCTGCCGGAAGGGGATATGCTGGGTTATAAATTCCACCGCTTTGTCATCTGCTTCATTGTATTTGATCTCAATCACCAGTTGCGGATCATTCACATAATAACCATGAAATGAAGGGCTTAACCGCAATGAATGATACCGCATATCATAGTCAATCGTAAGCCTGAATTTCCGGTCTGCGGATATGTAATAAGCCCTGCAATAGGAACTCAGCAATACGGGCTCAAGTCTGGCCTGGGGATACAAAAGGCGGTTGACGTCCGCAGTGATGGCAGTGAGGCTGGAGAGATGGGTATCGGGAAAATCGAAAATATCTTTTCGCCCCAGCTCACTCTCTTTAATTTTGACTTCCAGCCGGGCTTTGTGGATAGTGGCAGGATCATCTCCATACCATCTCAGTCTGAATTTTTTCCGTTCCCTCACTCCGTAAACATTCTGATTCAATGCGGACAAAGCCGGGGTATCAAAATAAATATTATTGACCTGTCGCACAGGGTGATGCACCCGAAAGCCCGCCGGATGAAATTTTATCATCTGCTGAAGGGCTGAAAGTGTTTTTCCCGAAACCCGGTATTTTCGCTCAAACCTCATGTCGTTGTCTTTATGGCTTTGGCAATGGTAAATTTTCGTCTTCTATTTTCAGCACTGATCCCGGTTCTATCTGTCCGGGAAAAGTGATATCTTCAAGTATATATTTTTTTACCCGTATTTTTCCTCCGCCAAATTCGGGCTTTTTTCTATAGGCGGCAAAGGCAGTTTTGCTGCTTCTGATTTCTATCGTCTCGATGGTAACTTCCGAAAGGTCTTTCGAAGCCACGCCGGTAACTGCATTTCTGATCCGTATCCCCTTGAGAAAAGCAGTTGATTTTTCCCCTACACTGATGCCCTTATCACCAATGTTTTCCATGATACAGTCAGTAATAAAAACCTGACTACCAGAAAAATCTGTGGCATCATTAGCCGTATGGCTGAAAACACAGTTGCGGACAGTGCCCACACAAAAATCCACATCCAGGCCGTCCATAAACGTATGGCTGATCTGGCTGTTGTTCATTTCAAATTTACTCCTGACAAGATTGAGGCCATCTTCGCAGTGGTTTCGGGTAAATGTGCAATGGGCGATTTTTACGGGAGATTCATAAAAGGTTACTGCTCCTGTCAGCGTCCAGCCTTTTCTGTGTAGTGTATTCATTTCGGTAAACTGCACATAACTCATCCACGATTCGGCTTTCGCCTGAATGACCGAAAATCCCTGGCCGGTTCCATCTTCCGAGCGTATCACGATCGGATCATTTTCTTCTCCGTGCATAAATACCGGCGAAGCGGAAATCAGCGCAGCATTTTTCACAAAATTCAACTCCGTGCCGGGAAGAAACTCCAGCCGGTAGCCTTCGGGGATCAGTATATCTTTGTTTATGGTGTGTTTCCCGGGCAAAAAAGTAATTTCCCTTCCGGCGACCGAGTACCACTCATTGTCTTCAATCACAATATTGTCAAACAGTTTTTGCCGGGTAGTCTCTGGTAAAGGAGGAGCCCACGGAGAAATTCGGGCAGCATATATTTCGGGAAGGCCGGGTACCTGGAAAAAAAGATATCGGGCCGTTGCCGGTACTTTTACCTTTTCCCAGACCGGAATCTGACTTCTTTCATAAGGTGGGAGAATAACCGGGGACGAAAGGCTGGCTGAAGGTTGAGTTTCGTTTTGTCCATAGCCGGTGATTTTTAATGGAAGAATATGAAACCCGGTGATTTCCAGAGAAAGCGAATCACTCTCGCGGCCCCGGGTTGCCGCTATCAGCGCCGACTCGCCGAGCGGCATGAGCAAGGCGCTGATCTGCCTGCCTCTTTCCAGAAAGTCTTCTTCTTTCAACTCATATTCGGGGTTTTCATGCCGGATGAGGTTCAGCCTGCTTTGCAGTCCGGGTTGGAGCGATTGAAAAAAAGCACGGAGATAATTTTCGTCGGAGAATTTGTGCAGGTAGAATATATATTTTTCCACCATTACCTGATCTTTGAAAATGCGGGAATGGATTTTATTGCGGAATATATCCTCATCTCCTACGACCAGAGCGCCAATGATGGGTCTGTGGATGAAAGAAAAGTTTCCCCCTTCACTAAAGCCGTCAAAGCCGATAGGCTCCAGCCGGGCGGTAACCGGATTAAAATAAAACCGAAGGTTGTGCCATATCAGATTGTGATAACCGCGGGTGATATCGGTGATAGCATAAAACTTTGCCAGAAGGTCAGCGTCAAATACTTCGGATGCGGGTTTTTCTCCAAACTGAAACTGAGTAAAAAGTGTTTTTGCTGCGACAAACTGTTCCAGCAATAAGGAATCACTGCTAACGCCTTTTTCATCAAAGGGAATGATTTCAGCAGATTCAAATGTGTTCAGTTCATCTTCCATTTCGGACGCATCGCCGGATGCTGCCCTTCGCGCCCTTGCATTCCACACCCCGGCCTCATTAAACTTGACCACAGGTCCTTCGCGGCGCGACTGTGATTCCGGCAGTTGTTTTTCGAAGTGCTCCTCAAAGGCATATACACCTTTGGACTGACGGTTGATGACAACGGTGGCAAAATCATATCGGGTAGCCAGTACCCCTTCAGCCATAAGCATCTGATGAAAAATCCATTCGTGAAGAAAATATCGGGTGCGGGGATGGTGAATGGAAAAAGTAATGAGCCGGTTCCAGGCGAAAGGAGGTTTCACCTGAATACGGAACGACCATTTGTCGGTGCGCAGGTGATCCACCCAGTCACCTTTGAGGCGAAGCCGAACCGGAAGCGTCGTATCACCCTGAATGATTTTTCCATTTACCCATGAGTCTTTTCCCGAAATCAGGACACCATCTGCCAGCGCTTTATCTCGCAATTTGCCGAGTTTTCTCTCCCCTTCCAGATCGAGGTAGAGATTCAGTTGAGGGAATACCGTATCGTTATTCTGAGCAAAAGCAAATTGATTCGCCCCGTTTACCGGGGGCTGGGAAAAATCGGCGGAAGGTTTTGGGTAAAAAACCAAAACCACTACAATCGATACCACCAGCGCGGAGACTATCAGGAAAACAGCCCTGAACAGCCATTGCCGGATGCGCTGGACCGGCTTCGGTTCCGGCCGGTTTCGGATGATCATACCACGAGATCAGGCTGATCGATCATGGAAAAAACCGTAGCGGGAGAGATTGCCAGCAAGTCTTTCCGGAGGTTTTCGATATTTTCTACCGACTCTGCCTTTACCAGGAAAGACACATCAATTCCCTCCGTAGTCTGATCTACACGCTTAAGTTCGACAAAAGAAAAATGGCGGGTCAGAATATCGGAGATTGATTTAATATCACCTTTATCTGAGGATATATTCAGGTACATATTATCATCGCGTCGCACGGAGGTTCCGCCGGTGATTCGCTTGCTGAGGTACAAAAGGCCAACGATAAAAACGAAGGCCAGAATAGCGATCAGCGGCTGATTGGCCCCTGCAGCCAGGCCAATGCCTATGACCAGAAACAGGTAGGTCAGTTCTTCAGGATCTTTGATCGCTGCCCGGAACCGCACGATAGATAGCGCACCTACCAGTCCAAGAGAAAGTGCGATGGACGACTTTACAATGGTGATAATGAGCATAGTGGTAAGCCCCAGCAGAAGGAAATTGGAGGCGAAACGGGTGCGGTTGGAGACAGCATTGCCAAACCGGATGTAGAAAGCCCGGAGCAAAAATCCAAGAATTGCCGTTACGGCAAGATTGATCAGAAAATCGGTAAGATTTACCGATTGGGAAAACTGATCGAGATAAGGTTCAAAAATTCCCATGGGTTCTGGTATTGGGCAGTTAACACTACCTTAATTTTCAAATAATTGTCGGGCAAATGTATTGATTACCTTAAAACCAAACAACCCTATATTTTCACCCGGAACTTTTGTAGTATTGTAAACAATAGCGTTTTAGCATTGTTTTACGAATATGGAAGTACTAAAAAAACTATACGCCTATCTGACTTTTAAGAAGCCGGATCCTGACGCACCCACCTCGGGTTATCTCACAATTATGCATGGAATCAACAAGATTTCCATATTTATGTTCCTGATCGCCATCATTATCTGGATATTTAAGGTAGCCATTTAACTACCATTAAATCCCAAACCTCCTGCTGTTTTATTTTCTCAGGAAGAAATTTTTCCCTTCCGGACACTTTTCCTGCTCTTCCTGAAAAAAACCTTTACCTTTGCCTCCTGAGCCGGGAAAGCTGATTTTTGCTTTCGGCAGCGGTAAAATAATTGTCAACCATTTTATCCTATCACAGTGGCAAAGGAACCCTCAGTCATACAGAAAAGGGTTGACCGGGTCAGGCGCCTGCTCCAATCCCCCAATGCCCATATCAGGGCATTGATGAGTGTATTGCACCCTACCGAAATTGCACAGGTGCTGGAAGACACTTCTCCTGAGATTCAGGAGAGAATTGTAAAAGAACTTCCGCCGGAGCTCATTTCGGAGGCGATTTCAGAGATGGATGAAGATACCCATCCCGGGCAATTGCTTACGCTGCTCCACCCCGAAATTGCCTCTGCCCTGATTCAGGAGCTTGCTCCTGACGACGCTGCCGACCTTCTCGCCCAGATTCCCGAAGAATCAAAAGAGAAAATCCTTCAGTACATTCCCAAGGAGGACGAATCGGTTATTTCCAAACTCCTTACTTACGAGGAAGATACTGCCGGCGGACTGATGAACCCCGAGCTGGTTGTGGTCAGAGATTCCATGACCAAGCTGGAAGCGCTGCGTGAAGTGGTCAGGCAATCCGAAGATCAGGACGAATTTTATACGATATATGTAGTGGATGAAGAAAACCGGCTCAAGGGTTTTCTTACCTTCCGCTCCCTGTTTCTCGCCCGCAATACCGAACCGGTAAAAAATATTATGGAGACAGATATTGTCTCCGTCAGTGTTCACACAGACCAGGAGGAAGTAGCCAAGGTCATGGGGCAATACAACCTGCCTACGCTTCCGGTTGTAGATGAAAACAATATTCTCCTTGGGCGCATCACCTTCGATGACGTCATGGACGTGATCGAAGAAGAAAACACAGAAGACATCCTGAGCTTTGCCGGTGTATCTGATGGAGAAAACCTCCGCGGCGGCTGGTCCAATGCTGTCAGAAGCCGTATGCCCTGGCTGCTCATCAACCTGATCACCGCGGCTGTGGCGGGCATTGTCATCTCTCAGTTTGACAATACGATCGAAAAACTGGTATTGCTCACGACCCTCATGCCCGTCATTGCCGGAGTTTCGGGCAATGGCGCCACGCAGACGCTGGCGGTAACGATCAGACGTATTTCTACCAATGGGATTCCCGCCCGGAAAGCGCTGCGTGTGGTGCTCAAAGAGGTAAGTGTAGGCGCTATCAACGGGCTTATCCTGGGAGCAGTGGTATCCATTGTGGTTACCTTCATCAACCCCAACCCCGACCCACAGTTTGTAGCGGTCATGGGTCTTGTGGTATTTGTATCTATGTTTGGAAACCTGATGCTTGCCGGCTTTGCCGGCTCGTTTATCCCGCTCACACTTGAGCGAATGGGCATAGATCCTGCCGTAGCTTCTTCCATTCTGATTACGGCATTTACGGATATTGTCGGCTATCTCCTCCTCTTTGGTCTGGCGGCCAAAGTGCTGATACCGCTGGTAAGTACGGTAGGGGAGGCTGGATTTAATTTTATCAGCCCGGTATTATAATCTTTCGGGTTTTCTGCGGTTTTCGTTGGTCTGTATTGTTTCGATGTCACCGTCGCGGAGGCGGATGATCTGTTCGGCGTATTGGGCGATGTCTTCTTCGTGGGTTACAACGATGATGGTATTCCCGGCGCGGTGCAGGTCGTCGAAGAGACCCATGATTTCGTAGGAGGTTTTGGTATCAAGGTTACCGGTAGGTTCGTCGGCGAGGATAATGGAAGGATTGTTGACCAGCGCTCTTGCTACGGCGACACGCTGGCGCTGGCCACCAGAAAGTTCATTAGGTTTATGACTTACCCGATCCCCGAGGCCGACACTTTCGAGCACTTCTTTGGCCCGCAGGTTGCGGGCAGATTTGTTGAGCCCGGCATATACCAGCGGAAGGGCCACGTTTTCAAGCGCAGAAGCTCTGGGCAGGAGGTTAAAAGTCTGAAAAACAAAACCGATCTCCTTGTTTCTGACATGGGCGAGATCTGCATCCGCCATATTGGATACATCGGTGCTATTCAAAAAGTATTTGCCTCCGGAAGGCGTGTCAAGACAACCCAGGATATTCATCAGGGTTGATTTGCCGGAGCCGGAAGGCCCCATAATCGCCACATACTGATTGGGAAATATCTCCAGTGAAACGTCATTGAGGGCATTAATACTCACCGAACCCATGAGGTAGGTTTTCCTGATATTTTCCAGTTTGATGATTGGCTGCATAGAGGAGATTTTACTAAAAAACAGGTTTTATATCTGAAAGTTACAAATCTTTCCTGTGGTTCTGACAGTTTTTTTGCCGGAGAATGATAGATTTGCGTATATTTCCTTTTCAACTAATGCCATCGACCGCCATATAACAGGCTATATGACGCTCCGAAACATATGGATTCTTCCTTTCATTCTGCCAGGCATGTCTGCTTTACTGCTTACTGTCGGTTGCGGAGAAGATTTTGTGGAAGAACCGCCCTTTACGGCTGTGAGTGATACCGTCTTCCTGGATGTGGATGCCTGGTACTATGTCGGCAGGGAACCCAGCCAGATTGACGGAGTGCTGGCTTATCCTTTTTCCTATCAGATATTTGAGACGTTTTTTGATGGGTTTCTCCTGAATGCAGAAAATCGCGTTTACACGCTCGGTATTGATGACAAAATTGATGAAAGGGCACTTTTCCTCGATACACGTACCCAGCCGGGTGATACGCTCTACAAAAACTCAGCCTTCCGCTACAACCTTGTCATAGATGTGAAGCGCGATGAAAAAACCGGCGAAGAGGTGTTCTATATTCTCCGAAGGTCCAAAATCGGCGTTCGCAGAATCAGAGAACGGGCAATCTGGGTGATTTCTCCCACTCACGGGATTCTCGCCGTAGCTGATTTCAGCATAGGATATACTGATGGGCAGGTTACCCTCAACATGGTAGGCGATCCCGATTATTTCCGCGACCCTCAGCTTATCAATAAAATCAAATATTACGACAACGATATCACCTGGCTGGTGGATCAGGACAGACATGTGATTTATGAATTTGATAAGTACAAAGCGGTTCTCAAAAGCCGCGACTTTCAGGCAGGAGAAGATTTATATGAATACAAATTCAACAAAATCAATACCCGCGAACTGATAGACTTCCGCATCAAGCTGGAAAATAATTCGATCAAACTCATTGCCGGCGACTCCTGTTTTTATTTCTCCGATCTGCTCGAACTTCTGCGCTCCACTTCCTGCCCCAATGAATTTTAACAGGCCATTTTCCGGAGGGTATTTTTTATTCCTACCTATTCTACCTCCCTTTTTGGTATTTTTACTGCGGAAAACTGGTATCTATGAAAATTAAACGATTTTTCCTGGCCGCAATGGCAATCGGAATAGGTGTTTCGGAAGGCTTGACACAAAATAACCTGCCAGGCTCATGGAAGGCGTATCTCAACCATACAGCGTGTATTCAGGCGACAGAAATGAACGGCATCATCTATACCCTTACCAGCGGCGGAATGTTTGCCTATGAACCTGAATCGCAGGAAACCAAAACTTTTTCCACCATTGACGGCATGAGCGGCATCAACCCGACAGCCATATATCATGCAGAAGATGCAGGAAATATTTTCATCGGCTACGAAGATGGAATGATAGACTATTACTCGGGAGCAGGAGAATTTGGCTATTTTTCACAGATTCAAACCAATACTTTTTATACCCAAAAACGCATCAACGAATTTTTTGCCAAAGAAAACCGGCTTTACGTTGCTACTGATTTCGGACTTGTTGTCTATAATCTCGATAATGGGCTACCCATAACAGACGTTACTCAGTTTGGTGTAGGAAATGCAACAAGGCTCAAAATCAGTTCTGTCACTGTATTCAAAAACAGAATTTATGTGCTGGTTCAAAATTCAGGCATTTTTAGCGCCAATGAAAATGCAACCAACCTCAAAGACCCCGCCGAATGGACCATTGAGGACGAATCCACCGGCTTTCCCACCACAGAACCCATTTTTCAGTTGAAATCCACACCGACCATTCTCCTCGCCCGCTCCGATACAACTACTTACTTCTCCGACGGGCTGTCGGGCTGGGAACAGCACCCCAAACTCACTGGCAGACTTGACAGGCTCTACGCATGGGGAGAGATCGTCGGTGGATCGCGAATCAACCGCACCTCAGTTTTTTACAACGAGACCGACAATATCACCTTTTTTGTTGAGGGTGGGGTAGAAGATGTCGTCTATATCAGGAAAAATGTATTCCTGGTTGCCACCCGCTTCAACGGCCTTCTTTACTTCGACACGTATGAAGTCACCAATGTAACCCCCGACGGCCCCCGCAGCAACGACTGTGTGCGTATCGCTGCCGGAAACGGCGAACTCTACGTAGCCCCCAAAGGCTACGACCAGGCTTATACACCAGAGGTATCGACGCTTGGTGTTTATTATTACAACAAATCCGCCGGATGGACATTTCTCGATCAAAGTCAGGGGCTTGATCCTACGGTTTCAACCGGATTTGCAAGGGTGGTGTATGATGACAATTCGGGCAATACCTGGGCAGGTTCCTGGGGCTCAGGCCTGGTGGAGCTGCAAAATGGTGAGCAGCGCGCTTTTTACAACTGCCAGAATGCAGGTATCTCCACGATCAATGCAAACTGCAACCTCACCAACCGCGAGAACTCGCGGGTAAGTGGCATTGACCTCGACTTCTCGGGCAATCTGTGGATGTCACTCGACTTTGCCCGCGAACCGCTTATGGTTCGCAATACCGACGGACAATGGCTGGCAACACCCTCCTTCCGGTTCCCGCAAAACCACCACATCACCGACATGATCGTCGATGACTACGGAAATAAATGGATGGTAAACGCCGAACAGGGACTGCTGGTTTATCTCGACAATAATACACCACTCGACTTTGACGACGACAGGGTAATCTCGCTGAAAGCCGGGCTCAATCAGGGCAATCTTCCCACCAATCAGGTATATTCACTGGCCAAAGATATGGATGGATTTGTCTGGGTTGGCACAGGACAGGGAGTAACTGTTTTTTATGACCCTTTCAGCATTTCACAGGGGAAAGTTGTAGATGCGAGTCCGCCGGTTTTTGAGCGCAGGCCACTGCTAAAAGATGCCATTATCAACGCAATTACCGTTGATGGCGGGAATCGCAAGTGGTTTGCCACCAACGATGGTGTTTTTCTCATGTCGGAGGATGGAGACCAGGAAATCTACCATTTTAATGAAGAAAACAGCCCGCTGCTGTCCGACGCTGTCAACGATATAGCCGTTGACAATAACACAGGAGAAGTATTCTTTGCCACTGCCCGCGGCATTATCAGCTTCCAGGGCGATGCCACAACGGGCGAAACCAATTGCAATGAAATTCTCGTTTATCCCAACCCAGTTTTCACTGACTATGAAGGAGTGGTGACCATTCGCGGTACAGGCCCCGAAAGTCGTGTAAAAATCACCTCAGTAACCGGTATGCTGGTAAAAGAAATCCTTTCGCAGGGGGGAACTGCCATCTGGGACGGAAGAGACGTTTATGGCAATAAAGTAAAATCGGGGGTATATCTCGCCCTGATTTCAAACCGAAACGGAGATAACGGTTGTGTGGGAAAATTTACCGTAATTGCCCGCTAAACTTTCGTTACCCTGCGGAGGTTATTAGCTTTGGACAGAAACACCATACTAAGTGAAACTCCTTTATCTCACCGAAGAAAACCTGCGCGACCGGCTCTTTATCAAAGACCTGGTTTTTAGCTATAAGATAACCGAAAAAGCCGTGCTGATCCACGATACTTTTGGCGGCACCATTCGCGATACACGTTTTGTAACCAAACGCATTTCCGCTCTGCTCAGCGAGAATATGATCTACAACAATGCATTCAGCGCCGAGCAACGCAATCTGTTTTCTTATAATGAAAACCAGTCGCTTCAGGTGGATGCAAAAAAGATCGAAAATCTGCTGGAACAAATTCAGCTCCTGATCATCGGGCCCGTCATTCAGAAAAACGGGGAAGCGGCCCTTGCAGATCCTGTACAAATGGTTGAAACCGCCAGAAACCACCTCGCCGTTTCGGAAATGGTCGTTTTTGCCTCAAACTCCATGTCTCCGCTGGGCGCAAAAAATGTCCGGATTGAAACTCATGAGGACAAGGAAAAAATGCTTTCCATCTACGAAGAAGAAGCCGCAGCTATTCACCTCGCACACCGGCTGCGACCTGCACGCATCGCCTCACCAGCCAATTTTTCGAAGTGATCCTCAAGACCGAAGGCATCGTGTTGCGCACGTTGCGTTATCAGGAGCAAAACCTGATTACAACCCTATATACCCGTGAGTATGGAATCAAAAGTTTTCTTATCACGGGGTTCCGCTCCGCAAAGTCGCGCAAAAAACACAGCTACTTCCAGCCGCTGTCCATTATTGATATTGTATTTTTTTACAGAGAAAACCGGGACCTGCACAAAATCAATGAAAGCAAAATCAATCACCTTCTCCTCGATGCCCAAACCAATCCGGTAAAGCTGTCACTTGGTCTTGCCATGATCGAAATTTTCTTTGATACGGTAAAAGAAGAGGAGCCCAATGAGGATATGTATGCTTTTTTGCGTGAAATCATTATTCTTCTCGATTCATCGGAAAAGCGGCTGATTCAGATATTTATTTATTTTCTGCTTCATCTCACGCGGTTTCTGGGTTTTTTTCCCAGCGATGATAGTGAGGATAGTGACAAAATCCAGTTCCTGCCCAGAGAGGGAGTATTTGTACCAGTAAAAGATCAGGCAGATGAAACAGCTTTTTACCTGAGAAAATTCATTTACGCGACGACAGTGCCACTTCCTTCAGAAGATTCCTGCCAACAGATTACCTTCAGTCCGGCGATCAAAAAAAATCTTATCCGCACCCTTTTTGAATATTATCACCTGCACATCGAGGGATTCAGGTACCCTCAGACCATGAAAGTTTTTGCCGAATTGTTTGGCGACTAGCCGGCCCACCTCGCTCCGGCTTCAATTACTTTGGCGTAAAACGGACATTCTTCCACATGCGCGCCCGGAAGGTATCCCGTACTCATCAGAAATTCGCCGGTAATTTCTCCACCTGTGAAGGTAAATGTTTTGCGAAATAACTTCACCCAGGCTTGTTTTTCCATGGGATGGTGATGATCAAGCCAGTTTTGAAACGAACCAAAACTATGCTGCAATTCCAATATCTTATTTGCGTTTGCAATTGCTGCATTGATTTTAAGGCGGTTTCGGATGATTCCCGGGTTGCCGAGGAGACGGGCGATCTCTACTTCTCCAAAAGCCGCAACCTTGTGAATGTCAAAACCCGAATAGGCTTCGCGAAAATGGTGCTGTTTATTCAGAATAGTTGTCCACGACAACCCTGCCTGGTTGATTTCCAGAATCAGTCGCCCAAAAAGTTCGTTGTCATCCGTAAGCGGAAAACCGTAAGCGGTATCGTGATAAATCCGGTGAAGGCTGTTGTCTTCCATTCGACTGACTGCTTCGCAATAGGATTTGGGTTTTTCCATTGTTTGGTATTTGATTTTTTTACAAATTACAAACCAACCGGTATGTAACAAAATGGCTACTGCGATGACTACCCGAGACAAAATACTCCGATGTATTTACGAAGATATGAAAATTTACGGCTATCAGGGATTGAGGCCGGATAAATCGATACTGAAACTCGGGTTGAGCAAAGGCGCGATGTATCATTATTTTCGGGATAAGTCCGAAATCGGTTATCTGATAGTGGAAGAGCTGGTTCAGCCGGAATATCTGGCACTGTTTATTCCGCTTTTGAGCTATGAAGGGGATCCGGTAAACTACATTCAACATCACGTTTTATCAGAGCTGAAACATCAGTTTGACGAAAACACACTTACACTCGGGCTGCCGGTCTTTAACCTGATACAGGAAATGGCACCACTCGATGAAGGATTTCGCACCCGGCTGCAAATCATACTGGAAACTGCGAGAGACATTCTGGCCGATGGATTCAGGAGGGGAAAAGAAAATGGTACTATTGTGCCCGAAGCAGACCCGGTTCAAATTGCTCTTCTGATCCAGTCGGGAATCTCCGGAGCGTTCACCTTGGGGAAAGCAACCCGAGATAAAAACACGTTTTTTTCCTGCCTTGAGATGACGGGAAAGACCCTGGAAATTTTTCGCAACAGACCCTGAGTGACAAAAATCATCTGCCTTTTTATTTAAAATGGTTCTAAATAAGCTTGGATTTTTTCCAGGACTCAGTACTTTTGCCCCATTATTTAAAATCATTCTAAATAACACTGCTATGTTTTCATGCGCTAAGGGTATCACACAATTGGGATTACTGCTGTTAATGGTCAGGTTTACTGCCGTTTATTCCCAAAATGCCGAAACCCCCGATGACACGACGCAAATCTATGAAATGCCTCAGGTTTCGATTTTCCAGAAAAATTATGGCCTTTTTGGTTCGGTACCGGGATCTACGGGTTATCTTGACGAAAACGCACTGAAAAGAGTTCAGGCACTGTCTGGCAATGAAGTAATACGAAAAGTAGCTGGTGTTCATGTAGTAGATGAAGAAGGACTCGGGCTTCGTGCCAATATTGGTATCAGGGGGCTCGACCCTGACCGGAGCCGTAGTGTCCTGATTTTGGAAGATGGAATACCTGTAGCGTTGAATCCTTATGGGGAGCCAGAAATGTATTATACGCCGTCAATGGATCGGATGCAGGGCGTCGAGATTCTGAAGGGCAGCGGCCAGATTCTTTTTGGCCCTCAAACTATTGGAGGCGTAATTAATTATCTCACCGCAGATCCTCCCGAAAGCAGTGCAGGTAGCGCATCTGTAAGCGGAGGTGAAGGTGGTTTTTTCAGGGGATTGTTTAGTTATGGCAACACTTCAGAAAATGCAGGGTTCAGGTTAAATTATCTCCACAAACGAGCTGAAAACATCGGCCCTACTTCTTTTCAGATCAATGACCTTTCGACCAAAATAAAACTAAAATCGGGGAGATCCTCTCTGGGGCTTAAACTCGGCTATTATGATGAAACCTCCAATTCGACCTATATCGGTCTTACACAGAGTATGTACGATGCGGGTGAATTGGATTTTGTGAATATGGCACCGGATGATAAACTTGATATCCGCCGTTATGCTGCAAGCCTTGTCCACGACTATCGGATCAATCATATTTTTCAGGTAAAAACCGTGGCTTTCGGTTATACCACAACCCGAAACTGGCGGAGACAGGATTTTTCATCCAACCCGCTCGTTTCCAATCGCACCGGCATAGTATGGGGAGATACCACTATTGCCGGGGGTGCTGTGTATATGCGCGACCAGAATGCCCACCGAAACCGGGCTTTTGAAGTAGCAGGGATAGAATCGCAGCTCATTTCTGCTTTCGCTACGGGAAATGTCTCACATTACATACAAACCGGTATCAGGTACATGCATGAGCGGGCTTTTGAGCAGCGAATTAACGGGATGAAAAAAGATGCAGCTTCGGGGCAACTGGTCAGCGACGAAATCAGAACCGGAAATGCTGTCAGCGGTTATTGGCAGGATAAAATCTACATTTCCCCCAAACTATCAGCAACGGCGGGTATAAGGCTGGAGTACTATGACTATGCCCGCAATATCATCCGCGAAGGTGATACAGATACCAGTATTTTTGCCTTAAATACCATAAGCAGCCTTATTCCCGGCATCGGCATAAACTACCGCCCCGGCGAGATGATGACCTTTTTTGCCGGAATTCATCGCGGCTTTGCCCCACCAAGGGTGAAAGATGCAATTTCAAACAACGGCGTTGTTTACAACCTCGATCCGGAGCTAAGCTGGAATGGAGAAACCGGGTTGCGCATTCAAATGAAAAACATTTTATCAGCGGAGCTGACCGGGTTCTATATGCAGTTTTCCAATCAAATCATACCGGTATCAGAATCCTCAGGTGGGAGTGGAGCCGGACTGGTAAACGGTGGAGAAACCCGGCACCTCGGCCTCGAAATGTCTTTTTCCGCCGATTTTGCCCCTCTACTCAACCTGAAAGATTATTATTTGGGCATAAATACCAATTTTACCCTGGTAGAGGCAGTTTTCACTGAAGATCGTTTTATCACCACCGGCGGTCAGAAGGTTAATATCAATGGCAACCGAACCCCCTATTCGCCCGCTTTGTTTATTACTTCTGGCCTTTCTTTTGAATCCGCCTCCGGATGGGGGATAAATTTTAATGGTAATTATACCGGAGAGCAGTTTTCCAATGAGCTTAATTCCATAGCGCCTTCCCCCGATGGCCGAACCGGCCTCATCCCATCTTTTTTTACGCTTGACGGTACGGTTTTTTACACCTTACAGCGGATTCCCCTGGTATTCAGAGTTTCCGGCAAAAATCTTACTAATGAGCGTTATATTGTCTCGCGGCGCCCCCAGGGAATCAGAGTAGGTTTACCCCGTTATGTTTTGGCAGGGCTGGAAATTTCTTTCTGAAAAGAATTTCTGTAAATTGTAGGGAAGATCACAAACATAGGGGTTATTAATGTTGTACCCGACAAACCATCGGCCCGTATTTTAACGTTATGTATAATAATTGCAAAAATCCTGCAGCCTATAGGTTTTTGGGTTGATCTTTATCCTAATTAACTGAAAGAATACATGAAATCCCGCACTTTCCGCCTGTACTTCCTTCTGATCATCGCCACACTCGTTGCCTGTAAAAAAGAAAATGTACCTGTAAAGGTATATGACGTGCCCGCTGAGTTGCAGTTTTATATCGATCTTTTTGAACAGGAAGCCGCCAAAAGGGGGCAAACACTGGACATTGACAACCTCCGGGTGATGTATGAAGGAGACCTCGTCAATGGCACCGCTGCCGGAACCTGTACTTACCCTCATGCCGATGATCCCATCCCGACGATCAGACTGGATACGACTTCTGTCAACTGGACCAACAATGAATATTCGCGGGAGGTGCTCGTTTTCCATGAGCTGGGCCACTGCGTACTCAACCGGCGGGAACACAGAGACGATGTGCTTCCCAATGGCAATTACACCAGTATCATGAGAAGTACCGGCGCACAACTCTACGGCGGGCCACTCAACCAGTTTAAGCGCGATTATTACCTCGACGAGTTGTTTGATCCGACCACTCCCGCTCCGGACTGGGCAACAAATTCGCCGGAGTATGTCAATCCAACCCAGGCCGGCGGTACAGCAATTTTTACAGATAATTTTGTCGATAACCGCAACTTCTGGAATCTCGGCTCCAATGCCAATGTGGCTACCAGTATTTCCAATAGTGTGCTCTCTTTTTCGTCGAAAAACGAGAACACCGCCTATTTTACCACCAACAATACAGATCTCGATCCAACCGGCGACTTTATCATCGAAACCAGTATGAAAATCACCGCCGGAGAAAATTCCACCATGGTGCAGTGGGGCGGCCCAGGTTCGGAAAAACTCAACTTCTATGGTTTTACTCCGGGCAAATCTGTTTTCCTCGGTACCTGGGCAGAGGGAATCAGTGCTGCCAGAGAACTGGACAATATTGACCCATCAGGTTTTGTCAAACTCACCATCTGGAAAAAGGGCAGTAATTATTACCTCTACCTCAACGAAAATATATTTGATGTGTTAAGTTACAGCCCACTGGAGGGCAAACTTATTGGGTTTTATGTAGGCCCGCTGACTACCCTGAATGTAGATTATATCAATGTGTATCAGCTTTAGGCTTACCAGGTCACGAGTTTAACCGCTTCGGAAACATCCTGCACGGGAAATTTGCACATTTTATCCTGACATACATATATGTAGGTAGCCCCGCTTACCAGCTTGTTTTCAAGAAGTTCCAGTTTCCCTTCCGTTTTACCCCCGAGAAGGAAAACATTGGGCAAATAAGTTTTTTCCCACTCCCGGCGCAGCGATTCGGCATTCGGGCCAACGATGGCTACCTCATAAGGCGGCCAGGTAAACCAGCTTTGCAGTATTCCCCAGTTGGTAAAATAAGCCGATTCTTTCTCTACATTTTCCGAAACACCTGAAAGCATATTTCGCGCCCGCTGGATATATTCTTCTTTGTATAAATAGGTTCCCAGCAAAAATAACCCTTTGGCAAGTGATGAATTTGAAGCGGGAATGACATTATCGGTAATTTCTCTCGATCGGGTGATCAGTTTTTCATCGTCTTTGGAGGTATAATAAAACATTCCCCCCTTTTCGTCATAAAAATGCGCAAGGGAATACAACATCAACTGATCCGCAGCAAACAACCACTGCTCATCAAAAGTGGCCTGATACAAAGCCACAAATGCCTCAATGGTAAACCCGTAGTCATCGGCAAATCCATTAATCGAGGATTTTCCTTTTTTATAACTCCGGTAGAGCCTGCCGTCTTTCTGCATCTGTTTTTTGCGAATGAAATTTGCATTTTCAATCGCTATTTGGAGGTATTCGTCATTTCCGAATACGCGATAGGCATCCACATATCCTTTCAGCATCATCGCATTCCAGGCGGTAAGACTTTTGTCATCCAGCGCAGGCCTGACTCTGAAATTCCGCTGCTCCAGCAACATTTTCCGCGAATGGTTGATGAGTGAATCAAATGTATCTTCCGGAAATCCGAGCCGCTCCGCGGCGGCCTGTGAGGTTTCCCTACGGTAAAGGATATTTTTCCCTTCCCAGTTTCCCGCCGGAGTCACATTGTAAAAAGCAAGAAACGAACTGGCATCATCCACCAGCAGAGAATCGATTTCTCCGTGTGTCCAGAGATAATATTTTCCTTCCTCGCCTTCACTGTCGGCATCGAGGGAGGAATAAAATTCCCCCGACGGCCCGGTCATTTCTCTGTCTATAAATGCCAGGGTTTCCTCCACAACCTGCCTGTACAGCGGATTGCGGGTGAGTTGATACGCTTCTGCATACAGGCTCACCAGTTGTCCGTTGTCGTACAACATCTTTTCAAAATGCGGCACTTTCCAGAATTCATCGGTAGAATATCGCGCAAATCCTCCGCCCAGATGGTCGTAAATGCCGCCGGCAGCCATTTTGTCGAGGGTAGTGGTGGCCATTTTCAGCGCGTCTTCATCTCCGGTCATGGTGTGATACCGCAGGAGAAACTGGTGAATATTGGGCATAGGAAATTTGGGCGCTTTTTTCAACCCGCCAAGATTGAAGTCCATTTCGGAAATCAGTTGTTTGGCTACCCTCTCCATTTTTTCCGGAGAAAATGTTGTCTCCTTCTGAATAAAATCGCCGTAATCGATCCGCTGAATGCCTTCGGTGATCTGTTGAGAAACTTCCTGAAGTTTGGTTTCCTCATTTTGCTTCAACCCGATAAAGTGATTGAGCAGCCGGAGCCATTCCTCTTTGGGAAAATAAGTTGCGGCAAACAAAGGCTTTCCATCGGGCATAGCGATCGCGTTGAGCGGCCAGCCGCCTTTGCCGGTGGTGAGATAGGCCACATTCATATAAATCTGGTCTATATCAGGCCTTTCTTCCCGGTCCACTTTTATAGAAACAAAATTTTCATTCATAATACGGGCCACAGCCGTATCCTCAAACGACTCGTGTTCCATCACATGGCACCAGTGGCAGGCTGCATAACCAATGCTGATAATCAGGAGTTTGTTTTCACTCTTTGCTTTTTCCAGCGCTTCTTCACCCCACGGGTACCATTCCACCGGATTGTGTGCATGCTGAAGAAGGTACGGACTGGTGCTGTTGATGAGATGATTGGCTCCGGGGGGTTTTCCTTTATTTGCATTTTTCCCGGTCTGACTGTTGCAGGAGGAAATAACAGCGAAAACCAATAGCAAAAAAATCCCTGATAATTTTGGGTTCATAACCGTGGGGTTGAATTACCCTTAAAGTTACGGAAAAGAAAGCCGAATTACAGCCGCAGGCGGAGGATAGTTTCCAGTTCCTCCGCTGTATGAGTCACCGGATGGTTTTTAAAATCGGCATGCGCAGCGATTTCGGCGATATCTGCCTTTGTCAGGCCATAACTTCCCAGCCGGGGAATACGCATTTCCTCCACACGGGTAGCAATTTCTTCTGCAAGAAGAGCCACATAGTATGTATCGCCTTTTTTACCCTCATCATCGGCAAAAAGTCGCCCTACGGTGGCGTATTTTTTTTGTGCCTCCCCGTACTGTGAATTCCCCGGGATTTTGGCGCAGGCTGCCTGATTCACCACACCCATCAGTGAACCACAGATTACCCCGTGGGGAATTTTATACCACCCTCCGATGACGCCTGCAAACCCGTGTACCAGTCCAAGGCCGGCATTGGCAAGGGTAATTCCCGAAAGCAGGGCGGCATAAGCCATATCTGCTCTCGCCTGTAAATCATATCCGTCTTTCCAGGCTTTGACCAGAGAGCGGGAGACAAAGCGAAGTCCGTCCAGTGCCAGTGCGTCTGTCATCGGGCTGGCTTTGGTAGAAACATAAGATTCTAGCAGTTGCGTAAATGCGTCCATTCCGCTGTAAGCCGTTTGGGCGGGCGAACAGGATACCGCAAGTGCAGGATCAACAATAGCAATGTCCGGAACATAACGGTCGTGCCGGAGCGACTTTTTGAAACCGGTTTTTCCCACACGGGAAATAACTGCATTTTTGGTCGCTTCACTGCCTGTGCCCGCGGTGGTGGGAACCGCTATAAACGGACGTTTAGCTCCGGATGGATTTTTCGAACCTACCCCTTCCAGATAATCGAAAACGGATCCCGGCTCTGCAAGCATAGCCGAAACCGCTTTTCCCGCATCCAGTACACTTCCGCCTCCGATGGCAACCACTACATCGGGCGCTTCGTAGCGAAACCGCGACACACAAAAATCCACCAATTCGGGAGTAGGTTCTTCCGCTATTACCTCATGCAAAACTGCAACGCCGCGGTCTTCCATTTTCTGTAAAAACTCGGCCCACCGTGGGGTTTTTACAAAAGAACCGGCACCGGTGAGAACCAGCGCTTTTTTGCCGTATTTCGCTGCCAGGTCGGGCAGGCGGCTGACCGTATGAAGTCCGAAAACAATTCCCGGCGGGGGCGTAAATGAAAAGGAGCTTACCATAAATCCGGCGATTGGGGCGCGAGAAGATTGTAGCGAATGCCCTTGCGGGGTTCGGCCATCCATCCTTCCACAGTTTCGCGCCAGGCGTGGTAGTGAGGCGTTTCTTTGTGGGCGGCAACAGAAGCTTCGTCCTCAAACACCTCATACAACATAAACCGGGTAGGGTCTGATCCGTCCTGATGAAAATCAAAACGCACATTCCCAGGCTCTTCGATAGAGCCCTGATGATTGAGAAGCGTAGCTTCGATAAACGCCTGAACGTGTTCAGGCAATACTTTTATATGGACGCAGGTTACGATCATGATAATATTTTTATTCTGACAAATTATTTTCCCAGCACATCTCCGCCGGGGTAGGGTACAATAGATTCGAGAAGCAGTTCGGCGCTTTCACGGGCAAAAAGGGTAATGACAATGATAACAACTGCCGTCACAATAGCGACAGAGACATTATTCTCCGAAATTTCCTTCAGTTCATTGGTTTTGGTGGTAAAACGCATAAAAATACTCGTACTGACAAGGTTTACCAGCAGGGCAATCAGCGAACTGATAAAAACAAACAGAAACAGGTATCTGGAAAAAAGAAAAAACACCGACCAGAAATCCGAAGACCGGGTATTGATCGTGCGGAAAGTGCTCAGCAGGGGTTCAATCACACTGGAGACCAGATATCCTACCGAAAACATAATCGCGCCGACAAAAATACTGAAAGCTGTATTCTTTTCTCCCAGGGGATAATTGCGCGAAACCATCCAGCGTACCAGCCGGTAGGTAATGTATAATACAACCGCACCGACTACTACAGAGCCGATCAGTTGAATAATTGCAAGCATTGTGAGTGTGATATCCATTTTTCCGGTTTAAAATCTTGTATCCATTGCAACCCAATAGTTCATATTCTGATATTGCGGCTCGATCTGCCCCGGCAGCCATCCGGTGTTGGTAGTTTCCCAGAGATAATACCTTATTCCGGCCAGCGTCACATAGTAGCCGGTGGTGGGCAGATTGATTCCCAGCACGGCGTGGCCGTATTCGTAGCTGTAGAGCATTTTTACATCATAGCCATAGTGGTCGAGAATTTCCATCAGCAGGAGCACACGCGTATCGCAGTCGCCTTTGAGGTTGTAGGCAAATTCGACAGGGGCAAATATACCGTGTGCAATACTCGCAACGCAGGGATTGCCGTCGCGGTGGTACTTGCAGCGAAAACCCTCGCAATAGGGATCATCGGAGATATACTCCTCGCACGTAAGCGCATGTATGAGCGAATAGGGAATATACTGCACATGAGAGACAATGATTTCCGCAAAATGCAGCCGATCGGGCTGAGCGGCATTCTGTATGCTGTCAAACATGGCAATCATACCGCTCATAAGCGGCTTGTCGTGGTCGAGCACCGTTTCATAAATCCAGGTCCAGTAAAAGAGGTTGGAATCTTTTTCCCGTAGTTCACTATTGCGGAGATAATAGTTATTATATGCCGGGTTTCGCGTTGTTTGTTCGTCTGCGATACGGGTTCGGTGCAGGTACGATGATTTCAGGTCGCGGTCATAGACATAATATTCCCCCTCAAATACATTCTGGTCAAAATCGCGCCACACCCGGTAGTGTTTCATATAACCATTAAGCAGCGTATCCTGCCCGGAGTTATCGTCCTCCACAGGAATATATTCGGAGTATTCATCCTTTGGCAGCGGTTCTTCCTCCCAGTTGTCATCAGAGAAAAAAACACCCAGCAACCCGATGGCCATGATCAGGCCAAAAATCACCACAAAGGAGAGAAAAACGAATTTTATCAGTTTAAATAAAAAGGATAACACGCGATGTTATATTTATTGGGAAATATAATGTCCGGAGGAATGACAAACAAGGAATGACAAGCCAGGAATTACAAATGAAAAACAAGGAATGACAAATTCCAAATGTAAAGCCAGGCGCAGCCTAAACCCCGAAGGGGTGACAGGATTATAGCCAATGATGGCTACAGAGGTTATACAAACTCCGAAAGAGTGGCATAACCTTTCTTTCACCCTTTCAGGGTTAGTGTCTGCGACACATATCATGGGGTGTCATCCGACACAAGGTCCGTTAGGACCGTAATGACGGTAGCCAACGGCGACCCCATTTTTTTATTGCCCCTCACCACATATATGCATGCATATATCCCACCCACCATATATCTGCACCAATGATATACCTTTTGCACATGATATTTTGCAGCTTTCCATGCAGATTGCTCCCCCAAAACCGCATTCCGGAGCAATTCCGAACTGCTTTTCCCGTTTATATACGCGACTTTTTGCTTCCACCAGCCCATTCCCGAAGGGTTTCGTGCGCCGACAAAAGGTAAAAAGGTAAAAAATTTAAAAGTTAATTAGTCCTGGTGGGGCGAAAGCCAAGATAGCCGAAGCGAAAGACGGGCGCAGCGAAGTTGCGAAAGGCTACACGACAGTACGCCGCATCGCCGCTACAACTGCCGCCGCGAAACACACGGTAGGAGCCGCTGGAAGGCCCTGTTGGATCGGATATATCCGAGGAAGGATAATTGCCATACCAGTCACTGCACCACTCCCATACATTGCCACTCATATCGTACAAGCCCAACGGGTTGGGTTTTTTCTGTCCCACAGGATGTGTCTGGCTGTTGGCGTTTGCACTATACCACGCATACTCACCCAGCTTGCGCTCATCATCCGTACCCGCATATATGGTGCGTCCACTGCTGCCGCCCCCCGCTGCATACTCCCACTCCGCCTCTGTCGGCAGCCGCCAGTTTTGGCCCGTCTGCTCGCTCAGCCAGTCGCAGTAAGCTTTTGCGTCGTTCCAACTCACATTGATCACCGGCCTCAATCCTCTGCCCCAACCCTCATCAGAAGGTTTTTCCCGTTTGGTCATCTCACAAAAACCATCGTACTGCTCAAAAGTCACCGCCGTCTTTCCCAGCCAGAAGTCACTGACGGTTACCTTATATTTTTCCCGGGAGAACGAGCCAACTTTGATCAGGATCATTTCGGGGAGGGAGATTTTTTGACCCTTGACTTCGATGTGAGGGGAGGGGAATTGCTTTTGAGCTCCCACTAGCTGTTTTTCCAGCGAGGCGATTTTTTCAATGAAGGTTTTTCGTTCCTTTTCCCATTGAGCAGAAAGGGTTGCTGTTTTTTGAATCAATTCTTTTCTTGAATCTTCCCACTCCTGTGTTTTGATGTCCAAAGTTATTGCGGATTCTTCTGCTTCTGATTCTGCTTTTTTGAGTTTTTTGCTCATCTGTGCAACTTCCCTGCTTTGGGCGTCTTTTTCCGTCTCGGCTTTGCGGAGGCGATTTTGCCACAAAATCAGGTCCTCCGATATTTCTGATTTTTCTTCTGCTTGTTGTTCAATCCAGTTTTCCAGCAGTTTCAGCACGGCCTCGGGGCGGCCGCTTTTGCTGTGAAGATAACGGGAGAGAAAAGCCAGACAGGTTTCTCCATCGGGTTTTTCCTGCAGCCGGTTCCAGAAGAGGGTTTCGAGGGTTTCGTGGGCGTAGCTGAGTTTTTTGTGCTTTCGAAGTTCAATCGTATAGTCTTCGATAAACCGCTCCAAATCCTCCGGATTGCCCGCTTCAATCAGCTTTTCGAGGTCATGGAGAAGATTGCGGCGAGGATAAATGAAAAAATCACCGTTTTTATGATCTCTTAAGTCTAAAGGAGCAAAGATAGGAGTTTGCGAAATTTTCTCATCCACAAAGTATTCTCGGATATATTCTTTTAAAGGCCAGATCTGAAACGAATTGCCTCTTTTTTCAGCTAAAAATTTAAGAATTGCTCTCGCAAATGGGCTGTGTTCACCTGAAGGCCCATCGGAGGACGATTCGTCTTTCAACCCGGAAGCCAATACACAACGAGATCTCTTGTTTTCCAGGCCGTTACTGCGCCTTTCTGCCTCATCAACCAGCGAACCTGAAAAGCAGCTATCTGTAACGATCAGTGTATGGTGGGAATGAATGGCTTTGATATACGAGACTAATTCTGCATTGGAAAAATACGTACTGAGGTCATTATATTTTGCTTCATGCAAAGCCCAGTAACCTGCACTCAATGATTCCTTATATTCTCCATGACCTGCGAAATAAATAATCAGATTGTCTTGGTATTTTTTTTCGCCAAACTTATAAGCCAGCTTATCAAATGTTTTTATCAGATTAGAGCGAGTTGCGTCTTTATTATACAAAGGGGGTGCAAAATCGGGAATATCAAAAAAATAGTCAGACGTAAGTACTCTTGCCACTTCTTTTGCATCTAATACTGCATTATTTAGCGGTTTTAAATGCGCATACTCATCTATCCCAATCACCAGCAGGTGATTGCGGCGGGGGGTGGCGGTATTTTCGCCTTCTTTATCGTATTGAAAGCTGCCTCGCTTTGGGTTTTCTTTGTCCATTAACTGCCAGGGAAGTGAACCTGCCATAAATTGCAGATTTTGTGGCATCTGTGCAAATGTGGCGGGGAAATACAAGCAGGGAATTATAAACAAGGAATGACAAATGAAAAACAAGGAATGACAAATTCCAAATGTAGAGCCAGGCGCAGCCTGAACCCCGAAGGGGTGACAGGATTATAGCCAATGATGGCTACTGGGGTTATACAAACTCCGAAGGAGTGGCATAACCTTTCTTTCACCCCGAACCCCACCGGACAAACAAAATATACCTTATTTGCTTCTGTTTCGTATGAATAATGTCGATTTTTGCAAAGGAACCAGTAAAGACAAAACAGAAACTAAAAAATGCGAATGGAAGCCAATCAGCAGGATTTGTATAGCAGGTATTTTCCAAAAAAGTTTTCATGGGGCAACAGGCGAACTAACATTATTCTTATCGCAACCATAATTCCGGCAACACTCATCATCGGCTTCTGGGCGCTGTATTTTTCAGTTCTGCTGGGTGTTTTTGGCCCGTTGCCCGATCAGGAAGCACTCGCCGCTATTTCCAATCCGCTGGCTTCCGAAGTGTTTTCCGCAGATAAAGAACTGATTGGCAAATACTACATCGAAAACCGCACCAATGTCAGCTACAAAGACATTTCGCCCAAACTGATTGACGCGCTGGTCGCTACCGAAGATGCCCGGTTTTATGACCATGCCGGGGTTGACAACCGAAGTATGATGCGGGTACTGGTCAAATCGGTGATTCTTCAGGATAAAAGTTCGGGCGGCGGCAGTACCATCACGCAACAGCTCGCCAAAAATCTCTATCCCCGCGCCGATTATTCCATCCTCTCCCTGCCTGTCAGTAAAATACGCGAGGCGATTATCGCCCGAAGGCTGGAAAAGGTATATTCCAAAGATGAAATTATCACGCTTTATCTCAATACAGTACCTTTTGGTGAAGGAGTATTCGGCATTGATGTAGCTACTGAGCGGTTTTTCAACACCGACCCGAAAAATATCCGTGTACAGGATGCTGCCGTACTTGTTGGTATGCTGAAGGCCAACACGGCTTACAACCCCCGCCGCTTTCCCGAAAGATCACTGGAAAGGCGCAATGTCGTGATCGACCAGATGGTCAGGTACGAATATCTCACACAAAAGGAAGCTGATTCGCTCAAACAAACCCCGCTCAAACTCCAGTACCGAAACATCACCCGCGAAGATGAAACCGCGCCTTATTTCCTCCAGGAAATGGGACTCGAACTTAAACAATGGTTTCAGGACAACCCCGGCCCCGACGGAAAAATCTATAACCTCTACACCGACGGGTTGAAAATATACACCACCATCGACGCCCGGCTTCAGGCTTATGCCGAAAAAGCTGTCAAACAGCAGATGAAACAACTCCAGAAGACATTTGACCAACACTGGAAAAACCGGAAAATATGGAATGAAACCGACCCGGGAATCGTGCGCGCCATGACACAATCTGACCGGTACAAATCCCTGAAAGCGGCCGGTTTGTCTGAGGAAAAAATTCTGGAAAATTTCCACCAGCCGGTCAAAATGAAAATCTGGAACTGGGAAGGGGAGGAGGAACGGGAAATGACACCCATGGATTCACTCATTTATTATCAGTCATTCCTCCAGGCGGGTTTTCTGGCTATGGAACCCAAAACCGGTTATGTCAAAGCCTGGGTGGGCGGATACAATCACCAGAAATTTAAATACGACCACGTCACTTCCCGCCGCCAGGTTGGCTCTACTTTCAAGCCGATCGTATATGCTGCGGCAATTGAAAATGGCTTCGATCCATGTAAATACATACCCAACGAAAAAGTCTCCTATGGAACCTACAAAAACTGGTCACCGGGAAATTCCGACGGGAAGTACGGTGGGTTTTATTCGATGAAAGGCGGACTGACCAATTCTGTAAATACCGTCTCTGCGGCAATTATCATGGAACTCGGGGTGAGCAAAGCGGTTAACTTCGCCGAAGATTTTCGCTTTTCGGGAGAGTTGCCCAACGATCCTACCCTCGTGCTGGGAACGGCTGATCTGAGCCTGCTTGATATGGTAAGCGCATATTCGGCTTTTGCGAATCAGGGTAAAAAAGCTTTACCTGTATATATAAACAGAATTGAGGACAACCAGGGAAATGTTATCGCAGAATTTCCCTTTGGCAGACCCGAAAACTTCCGGGTCATGAGCGAAATGACTGCCGGTATCATGAGCCAGATGCTGATTTCTGTGGTGGACAGCGGCACTGCGCGAAGGCTGCATTCATCTTACAATCTTACCAGCCAGATCGGAGGCAAAACGGGCACGACCCAGGATCAGACAGACGGCTGGTTTATCGGTATAACACCTTCTCTCGTTGCCGGTGCGTGGGTTGGGGGAGAAGATCGCAAAGTGCGGTTTCGATCTACCAGCCTGGGCCAGGGCGCTGCCACTGCGCTGCCGATTTACGGGCAGTTTATGCAGCAGTATTATGCAGACAGCAGATACCGGAAATATAAATCAGACGAATTCCCTTCTCCCGGGCTTTCGGCCATGCAGTCCATGGATTGTCCGCTATACTCAGAATACGACCCGGCAGAAACCGAACCCGATCTGCTGGAACTGATAAAGATGTTGCGCAAGCGTCAGGAAGAAAAAAGAGAATGGGAAACAGAACAACAGGAAGACAGGCTGAGAGAAAAACTCAACCGGAAGCGCGAAAGAAAAGACAAATGGGATCAGCTCTTCAACCGTAAAGATGATTAACGGTAGGGCGAAAATCCTGTGATCTTCTGAAGTTCCTGAACCTTTGCCACCACAACGGGAGTAAGTTCTGAATCAGGATACTCCTGACTGAGGCGGATCAGCGCCTGTTGCTGATCGCGGGCGGCAGGCTGTTTCATCGCTTCCTGCATCTGAAAAGCGACATGTACATCCAGCGGATCGATGCTCAGCGATTCGGTAGAGCTAAGCCAGCCCTCTTTGTCGCGGGTTTGGGACAATACCTTTACATTGGTTTTGTTGATACCCGTGAGCACTACCAGTTCGCCCGCCTGGAAAAGAATAGCGTTGCGGTCTGCGGTGCGTTCGGTTTCGCTGGTATTGGAATTGACATTGACATATCCGCGGGTAGCTTTGGTAAAGGTAGCGAGGCGGCCATCGCGAACTACCGTACTCAGTTCGACCCAGCCTTTCTGACCTTTATCATTGACGACGGGCAGGTAGTTAAATCCATCGCGTTGCGTTGGTTTGTTATTTTCTCCTTTAATCTGGGCTACAGTCTCACCAAAAGAGAGGAAACCAATTTGCCGGCCAAAAGCACCCGGCTCGGCGTAAAGCGGGCAGAGGTCGCGGTTGCTCACATATACCAGAATAGGCGTCCCGCTTTTTTCGAGTTTCTCTACCCATTCATCATTGAGGTAATAAGGATCTGAGGCCGAAACCGCAGGTGCCGGAGCCGCATACGCTTCGCGGTAGTTGCTGCCATCTGAGCGGTAAGTGCTCGCGGAAGGATCGTAGGTAACAGCGGGCTGATTCAGTATATATGGATCGTAAACCACGGCAGGTTCTGCCGTTCTGTAAGAAGCGCCATCAGTATCTGCGCTGCGGGTTGTCCATTCGTAATCACTGCGGGTCTGGTTCCACTTGACATAATTGATGGGGTCGATTGTACCCAGATTTCCTACCCATCCATAAGGTTCGCCATTTTCGATGCGGGGACGGGGCGCCTCATAATTTTCATTCACATATTTGCCCTGATAGACATATTTTTTGTCAAAGCTGCCGGAAGCCGGATCATCCATGCCGCGTGAATTTTCTCCTGAAGCAGGATTAAGCGGGGCAATATCATTTTTGGACCAGACGGAGTTATCATCTGTTTCCCCGTATTTTCTGCTTTCGGGATAGATTTTTAGTTCATAGGCAAGCGTAGCCAGTGCGGCTTCGAGCCCTTCCGCTTTTTCAAAAAACATTTCGGTAAAGGCTGCTTCACTGTTACCAGCTCTTGTCAGCCAGGGAAAGTTTTTGGCACAAAGATCATAATAATAAGTGGCTTGCTCATACGCTTCTCTGTCGGAGAGATTTTCTGAGCGGAAAGCCACTACTGATTTAAAGAAATAATAAATCAGTTCCATTTTGGCTGTGGGCTGGTCGCAACGCCACTTCATACGTTCGATATAGTCCAGATCAACTCTGTCTCCCGATTGATAGGAAAGGAAATACTGCTCCAGTTCGCGCTCGTAAGAGAGGCAGTTCTGAGCAGTCACAGGGGTCGAAAAACCGGAAAAAACAAGCAGCAGGAAAACGGGAATCAATGCGGGTGATTTTATGACAGCGGAAGGTTTCATAATCATAAAAATAGGTAGTAGAATTACAGGTTGTGGACTTATTCGAAATTGATATTATTAATCAGGTATAAATATACACCTTTATATGAATTTCACCACATAATACAGTGATTTTGTGGGAATTAAGTTAGAATATCAGGAAAAAGTCCGGGATTTACTCTACAATTACAATGGCTGCGTTGCGCTGGTTATGGTATTCGGGCAGCGGATCGCCGTTGCGGAAGTAGGAAATAGACTGCCAGGAGTGGCTGCATTCATCGACGCCGAGGAGAAACTCCACGCTGAGTGTATCCTGCCCGTAGGTATCTTTTTTGATATAATAGTCGAACCGGAACGTCTGCCCGAAAAGCAGAATATTATTGATCTCTTCAGACGCTGCGTTTACGTATCGCTCGGTGAAGTAAAAGGGCCCAAATTTTCCGTCGGCATAACCGGGATTGATCAGTTCGTACTGCGGCACGGGGTCTTCGCCACCTGTTGTATCCAGAAAAACCACCACACCCGAAAGATTGTAAATGGAGTTGAGATAATTCTCTCCCGCAGGTGTTTTGTATTCCACGGTAAAGAACTCTCCGCCTACGGCTTCGCTTGAAACCCCGTCGCAGGATGAAGTACAACCCTGAAACCAATAGCTCGTAATGACCATCAGCCCGATCAGGCCAGCATGCTTAATTTTCATAAATTACAGGTTATTTTAGAAGGAAAAACAAAGATACGCATATTACAAAAAAAACGTGCTTATTAATTTTGTAACCACTTATTTTGCACGTGAAAGAGACAATGGATACACATATATTTGAACTCCCCAACGGCCTGCGCATTGTATATAAGTTTGTCCCCTACACACGGGCAGTACATTGCGGTTTTGTAATCAATTCCGGCAGCCGCGACGATCGCGCAGAAGAAATCGGCATGGCCCATTTCATCGAACACATGATCTTCAAAGGCACAACCAAAAGGAAAACGTTCCATATTCTCAATTATTTGGAATCTGTAGGCGGTGACGTAAATGCCTACACTACCAAAGAAAAGACCTGTCTTTATGCCTCTATGGTTGCAGAGTACTTTGAAAGGGCAACCGAACTTCTTACCGATATTACTTTTCATTCCACCTTTCCCGAAAAAGAAATCGTCAAAGAAAAACAGATTATCGCCGAAGAAATCGATATGTACCGGAATGCGCCCGATGAGGCGATTTTTGAGGACTTCGACGAAATGATTTTTCCACAGCACAGCCTGGGCCATCCGATCCTCGGTACCAAAGACAGTATCAATACTTTTACTCAGAAAGGCGTAATCAACCACCTCGGTTCTACTTTTATCTCAGGACAGGTGGTTTTCAGTATCGTGGGCAATGTAAAACTTCAGGAAGTAAAGAAGGTGATTGACAAATACCTCCGCCCGCTTCAGCTTCCTACTGGCAGCCTGCTGCGTACTCAGCCCACTATTCCACAGTCGGCAAACCGCGAAGTGCCGATTGTCACCGACCAGGCTCACGAAATCATCGGAGGCCGTGCCTATGCATTCAACAAGGGGTTGTATTATCCGTTTCTCGTGCTCAACAACCTGCTCGGCGGGCCTGCCATGAATTCACGGCTCAATCTCAATATCCGGGAAAAACATGGCCTCACCTACAACATCAGTGCATTCTATTCACCCTATCTCGACAGCGGAATGTGGGGCATATACTACGCCTGCGAAACCGGCAACCTCAACCGCATCCGCAAACTGGTTCATCAGGAACTGAAATCACTTTACGAATCTCCATTGGGAGCGGTCAGACTGAGTCAGGCAAAAAAACAACTGGTCGGCCAGATGACCCTCGGATTTGAAAATCTCCTCAATCAGATGCTCGGCCAGGCCAAAGATCTTCTCGATTTTGGCGAAGTTTCATCCTTTAATCAATACATCGCCGATATCGAGGCGGTTACGGCCAAAGAAATTCAGCAGGCATCGGAAGAACTCTTTTTTCAAAGCCCGCTTTCAACTATTACCTATAAAACTGCATAATTGCTATCTTGGGGTATGAAAATACTTCATACTGCCGACTGGCATCTGGGCAAAAAACTTGACCATTTCTCCCGACTGGAAGAACAACGCATAGTCATGGACGAAATCTGCAAAATCGCAGATCGCGAAAAGGTGGATGCGGTGATCGTTGCCGGTGATTTATTTGACCAGATCAACCCCTCTGTTGAAGCCATCGAACTCCTCTACCATTCGCTCAAAAGACTCTCCAACAATGGTAAAAGACCTGTCATTGGCATTGCGGGCAACCACGATTCTCCCGACCGTATCGAAGCGCCTGTGCCTCTCGCCCGCGAATGCGGAATTATCCTTGCCGGATATCCCAATACCCTGGTATCGCCTTTTTCACTCGAATCAGGGCTTGCCGTTATCCGCACCGATGAAGGATTTATCGAAATCAATATCCCCGGCTGCGAATTTCCCCTACGCATGATCCTCACCCCTTATGCCAATGAGATCAGGCTGAAGAAGTTTCTGGGAACAGAAGATACAGAAACAGAACTGCGAACTGTTTTACAGGAAAAATGGCGATCGCAGGCACAAAAGTATTTTGACAATAATGGTGTCAATATCCTTATGGCTCATCTCTTTCTGGTCAGCCGCTCAGGAGAAAGGCCGGAAGAACCTGAGGACGAAAAACCCATCCTCACGATCGGCGGCGCTCAGGAAATCTATACCGAAAACCTTCCACCTACCGTTCAGTATGTCGCACTGGGACACTTGCACCGGCCTCATACGATCCCGCACAGTTGCCCGGTAGTGTATTCGGGAAGTCCGCTGGCTTATAGTATGAGCGAAGCGGGGCAGGAAAAAGTCGTGTATATCGTCGAACTCGAACCGGGAAAACCTGCTAATTTAAATCATATACCGCTGGCATCGGGAAAGCCGCTATACAGAAAAACCTTCACGGCTGCCGGTGAAGCCGTGGAATGGCTGAAAGCAAATCCGCATTCGCTTGTGGAAATCACACTGGTTTCCGATGAATTTCTCAACTCTGCTGACAGAAAAGCTATTCTGGAAGCGCATGACGGGATTGTGGCTGTAATTCCGAAAATCAATAACCCTGAAGCGCTACATTTTCAGCGCAATGAAGTTGACCTGTCCAAAGATATGAACGACCTCTTCAACGATTTTTTTCGTTTCCGGCATGGCCAGGAACCCAATGAGCGAATCCTTAATTTGTTTAACGAAGTACTGGCCGAAGAAGAGGAGTAGCAGTTTTCGCAATTTCTCCCAAAAAGCAAATCCATTTTCAGGCTAATTTCAGGTATGATTCAAAACTATCTGATTATCGCACTGAGAAACCTCCGGCGCAACCCGCTGTATGCCGGAATCAATATCCTCGGCCTGGCCGTAGGAATCACCTGTTTTGTGCTGATCGTACTGTTTGTCCGCGACGAATGGAGTTACGACAAATACCACAGCAAGTCTGATCGCATATACCGGCTGGTAGGTAAAATTGACCTTGAAGGTCAGGGCGAAGAGTCGAGCAGCAATCCGTTTCCTGTGGGCCCGACGCTTATCAACGACTACCCCGGACTGATCGAACAGGTGGTCCGCTTTTTTGATTTTCAGGTTGAAAAACGCACACTAAGGGTGGGCGACGTTATGTTTTCGGAGCCGGATGTGTTTTTTGCTGACTCCAACGTCTTTCAGGTATTTGACTTTCCGCTTCTCCGGGGAGACAAAACCACCGCACTCAAAGGCCCCAACCTTATCGTGATCAGTGAGGAAATGGCAAAAAGATATTTCGGAGAAGAAGATCCTATCGGCAAACAAATCCTGTATGAAGGGCAGGTAAATCTGCAGGTAACAGGTATTCTCGGCAAAATTCCGCCACAATCGCATTTTGAGTTTCAGGCCCTGATTTCGTTTCCCACATTACGCCAATATATCGGGCAGACGCTGGAGCAAAACTGGGTGTGGAATCCCAACTGGACGTATATTTTGCTGAAAGAGGGAACATCGCCGGAGGAACTGGAAGCGCAGTTTCCGGCATTTATACAAAAATACTACCCCGACTTCATCAAACCGCAGATTACTCATTACCTGCAAAAGCTGACCGATATTCACCTCAAATCTCACCTGGACTACGAAATAGAACCCAACAGCAGTGAAACCAATATTTATATTTTTCTTGCTATCGGGATATTTATTCTGATCATCGCCTGTATAAACTTTATGAACCTCGCTACAGCCCGCTCGGCAGGGAGGGCAAAAGAAGTGGGCATGCGCAAAGTGCTGGGAGCATTCAGAACACAGATTATCCGGCAGTTTTTGGGCGAATCACTGGTCATGAGTTTTCTTGCCGTAATCGCTTCATTGCTTCTGATTTTCCTTTTCCTCCCGTTGTTTAATGACATATCAGGAAAATCGCTTTCTGCGAATCAGTTATTGGAACCGGAGTTTTTGATCGCCCTGCTGGTTTTGGGAGGAATGGTCGGGTTTATCTCCGGATTATACCCGGCTTTTTACCTTTCATCTTTTTTGCCCGTAAAAGTGCTCAAAGGCAAGCTCAAAAGTCAGGCTGGAGACAAGTTGATCAGGAAAGGACTGGTTGTAACGCAGTTTGCCATTTCGCTGGGGCTGATTATCAGTACAATGGTGATTTACCGGCAGTTTCGTTATATGCAAACGGCCTCAACCGGCTTTGCAAAAGATCAGGTTGTGGTGATTCCGGCCAAACCCGTAATAGTGCCCAAAATAGAAGTTTTCAGAGAAGCACTTCTGCGCAATTCCAGTATCAGAAGTATGACTATTATGAACGAAATTCTCGGGATTCATCACAACGTACACGAATACAATTACGAAGGAATGGAGCCGGGAAAATGGATTTATTTCCCCAGCCTGATTGTGGATGAATATTTTGCCCGAACTTTTGATCTCGAATTTATAGCCGGAAGAGATTTTTCCAAAGATCATCCGACAGACGACACCCTTGCGCTGATTATCAACGAAACAATGGTAAAAAACCTGGGGTGGGGCACCCCACAGGATGCATTGGGCAAACAGTTTTACACGCCCAGAGGGCATGAAAGAGTAACAGGAGTGGTAAAGGACTTTCATTTTGTATCACTCAAAGACAAAATCAGACCTTTTGTACTGGACATAACTACTGGCGGTGCCCGCAACTTTTTCACCAAGAATATCGCCGTGCGCATAAGTCCGGGCGATACAGAACCCACACTGGCTTATATTGAGGAGCAATGGGCTGCACTTGCGCCCGAACATCCGTTTGAATACACCTTCCTCGACAGCCAGATCAATAACCTGTACAAAGATGAAGGCAAACTCGCCGATCTTGTACGCTATTTTTCGATCCTGGCGATATTTATTGCCTGTCTGGGATTATTTGCCCTTGCATCCTATACGGCAGAGCAGCGCACCAAAGAAATTGGAATCCGCAAAGTGCTTGGTTCATCGGTATTTCAGATTGTGGGGCTACTGGCCAGAGACTTTATTTTGCTGGTACTGATAGCAAATCTTATCGCCTGGCCGCTGGCCGGCTGGTTTATGCACCGCTGGCTGAGCGGATTTGCCTATCATACTTCCCTGAGTTTGTGGCTGTTTTTTGGAGCCGGACTGGGAGTAACAGGGATTGCCTTTCTGACCATTTTGTTTCAATCTCTGAAAGCCGGCAGCGCCGACCCAATAGCGGCCCTGAGAGAAGACTGAGTTGGGGAATCAAAGGTAACTTTGTATATTGAAGAACCGGCAAGCCTCCGGAGAGTATGGCAGGGCAAAGGCTTTGAACAAGTAACGCATTTAGAAAAAGAAATTGATCACCTTCGCCAACAGTTGGGAGAAAATCTGTTGAATAAATACAGATATGCAGTATCTCCTCGATACAAATGCAGTAAACAAAAAAAAGCCGTCTCCTGGTGGGACGGCTCTTTCATTTATACAATCATTTAAATCCTTAAACTGCACTTGGGCGCAGCATTTTCGGATTATATTCCCAGTTGAGAATTTTATAGAAATCAAACTGCTCCGGGTTGGGTACCAATTTGCGGGCCTTTTCATAATCAGCTTCCGTCAGGCAGTGCAGGTCGGTAAACACCATCTTTGCCAGCTCTGACTCAATATCCACAAGGCGGGGTGGTATTTTTCCCGTTTCATCCTCGATATCTGCGAGGAAAACCGGCTGAATATCAGCTTTGGAAGTGGTAGAAACAATACATCCGCTGATGCCATCGAGAAACAGTTTTCTCACACCCATACCCAGAAGTGTACAAAGCGTAAGGTCATACGCAACCGGGCGACTACAGCGAAGTTCGTAGCCCATTTCAACGGGACGACTTTTGATATCAATACCCAGGGTTTTGAGTTTGCGCTGAACCAAGATGTTGAAAATATGCGCTTTACTCACGTTTCCGAGTTCGGGGTGGCCGTGCTCGTCATAGGTAAAATTGATTCCGCAGTTTTTGATTTCATCGTCAGAGAGGAAGTGGAAAACACCTTCTGATACAATAGCAACTCCGTAAATAACGCCATCAATGGTGCGTTTGATCATCGATGAGATGATCAGATCCACGATTTTTTCAAAGGTGATTTCGGTTTTGTTGAACATTTCGGGGATGACAATCATCGGGAAATGGCAACTGGTTCCGATTTCGAAGGCGAGGTGGCCGGCGGAGCGTCCCATGGAGGATACGACAAACCAGTTTCCGCTGGTGCGGGCATCTTCATAGACGATATTGCCAATCTCTACTCCGGCGTCTTTGGCAGAGTTGAAGCCAAAAGTAGGAGTGCGCCCCGGGAGCGGAAGGTCGTTGTCGATGGTTTTGGGAACGTGGATGTTTTTAATTTCCACATGCTGGGCGAGCAGCCATTTGGTAAGACGATTGGCTGTGGAAGCGGTATCGTCCCCGCCGATGGTAACGAGAAGTTTAATATTATTCTGAACAAAGAAGTCAGAAGAGAACTCGTGGTCTTTGGGCTTATAGCGGCTCATACGGAGGGTGGAGCCACCACGGGGGAAGATACGGTCGGCATAACTGAAGTCGATATTTACGGTTTCAGCCTGGCCGTTGAAAAGGTTTTTATATCCATCGTGTATCCCGATGACGCGATAACCGTCCTTCAGGAATACTTTGGCGATTGTGCTGATTACGGTGTTGATGCCGGGAGCAGGTCCACCGGCGCATAAAATGGCAATTGAACTTTGCATACGCTTACTATCATGTTGATTCAGATAACAAATATCCTGATAAAGATCAACTAAAGCAAAGCATATACATTAAGGAATGATAAAATCGGCCTCCGAAAACGATTAAGTTTTCAAAAATTGCAGTATTTTTTATCAATTCGCGCAAAAAAACTTAATTCCGGACCACTTCCAGCAGTTCCAGATCGAAAATCAGTACCGAATTGGGAGGAATCGGGTCGCGAAGTTCTTTGCCATAACCCAGGTCAGACGGAATTACGAGCTCCCAGTGGTCGCCGGGTTTCATCATAAACAGCGCTTCCTGCCAGCCGGGGATGACCTTACTCACCTCAAAAGACCGGGGTTCGCTTGTACCGTTTTTTTCGGTCGTATCAAATATATTACCGCCAATCGTTTTCCCGGTAAAGCGGGTTTTGACGATGTCGTTGAGGTCGGGAGATTCTCCTTTTCCACTTTTGAGCACTTTATACTGAAGACCGGAGGGAAGTTCGGTAAACCCGGGTTTGGAGCGGTTTTCTTCGAGATATTTCATTCCCAGAACTTCATTTGTGGCGGCCTCCTGCTGAAGGCGCATGGCCTGCTGGCTGGAAAGTTCTTTTTGAAAATCAAGCATCAGACGGCGTGCTTCATTCTCAGATATGAGAAGATCTTTTTTGTCATATGCATCGGAAAATCCGCGGGAAATCATCGCTGCATTCAACTCAACACCTACTGACTGGTATGCAAGATTGTTGCCAACAATATAAGATATGCTGTCTAGTTTTGTCTGAGGTTTCAGGGAACTGACGTCTGCATTGGCAGACGGATTGGTCTGGCACGAGAAATCTGCAATCATAAAAAACAGGCAGACCCAAATGTAAAGTTTTTGTACCTTCATACTTTCGGGAAGATTTTCTTCAGAATGAACGGGGCTAAATTAGCAGAAAGAATTGAGTTTACCCCATCCGGATGCTAAAATTTACCCTGAATGCGGGTTTGTGCGATCCAATCTTTAGGTGTAAATTTATTATTATTGCTTTTCTGATCACCAAAACTTACTGCCATTACCGGCGAATTATGGAAGCCATCAACACTAAATTACTCGAATCTGCAGAAGCTTATTCCCGGGATATTCTGGTAAATCAACTGCACAAAGACTACGATTACCACAATCTCGACCATACAGTACAGGTAGTTGAAGCCGTCGAGGAGATAGGCCGGCACAGTATGTTTACTGCCAAAGAAATCGAAACGCTCAAAATAGCCGCATGGTTTCATGACCTGGGCTATATCAAAGCTTATGTAGGGCACGAGGATTATAGTATGGAAATCGCCCGGGCGTTTCTTGCCAATCAGGGTATAAAAACTTCAAGGATAGAACGCATTCTCGAACTTATCGAAGCTACCAAACTCGATTTTGAACCCCGCAATACGATGGAAGGGGTAATGAAAGATGCAGATCTCTACAATCTCTCCCAGGACGATGCCATTCCCAGAAGCCAGGGAATCAGAAAAGAATGGAAGGTATTCTGCGATCGCGATTTTTCTGATGAAGAATGGGATAAATTCAACTACGACTTTTTCCGGGAACACGAATACTACTCCGACTTTGGCAAAGAATTTCTCGCTCCCCGAAAAAAAGAAAACATCAGGAAGCTGAAAAAAGCGCTCAAAAAATCTGCGCCTCAACCCGAACAAGCAAATGCAGAACTTGTCATCAAAGACTATCAGCTTGAAAAATCGCAGGCTAAAATAGACAAACTCAAAAGGAAAATTAAAAAACTGGACCGTCAACGTCCTGAAAGGGGTATTGAAACCATGTTTCGAACCACCTACCGCACCCATATCAGTCTGAGCTCAATTGCAGACAATAAGGCCAACATTCTTCTTTCCATCAACGCGATTATCATTTCTATTATCCTGACCAAAGCATTCGAGGCTGACACACTCCGCGAGGCAAACTTTCTCGAAATACCGCTTTTTTCAATTCTGATTATCTGTATGTCCACCATTGTTTTTGCGATTCTGGCCACCCGGCCAAAAATCAACTCGGGCATATTTTCCAGAGATGATATTCTCGACAAAAAAACCAACCTGCTTTTTTTTGGCAATTTTCACAATATGGATCTCGATGACTACCAGTGGGGAATTGACCAGATGATGGATGATGCCAAGTATCTGTATGGAAGTATGGCCAAGGATATTTATTTCCTCGGAAGGGTACTGGCCAAAAAATTCCAGTTGCTGCGTATCGCCTACAATGTGTTTATGTACGGCATGGCCGGGTCGCTGATAATTTTTGCCATCTGTTACTGGCTCGGGCAAAAAGGCGTCCTGTAATTGCGGGCTACTTTTGTCCTATCAGTTCTAAAATACCCGCCGCCATAGCAGTAACGCCCGTTTTAATACTTTGCTCAGGCACAGGTTTATATTTGGAGGAGTGAAGTGATGGAAGTTTATACTCTCCTTTGGAAGCAGCTTCTATTTTCTCCGGCTCAACTACTCCAAGCCAGAAAATAGAAATGGGCACTTTGTCTCCCGTTCTGCCATATTCGCTGAAATCTTCGCCTCCCATAACGGATGGTTTTTCGACCACAGACGCTTCTCCCAGTGTTTTTTTCCAGACTCCGGCAAGTCTTTCTGCAAGTGCAGGGTCATTGTAGGTTGCCGGTGTAAATTCATTCCGCAGGTTAATGGTCGGATACATCGACTCCGGCAGCCCGGCAGCCATTGCTTCTCCGTTGCAAATGCGCCTGATACCGGAAATCAGCTTTTCCCTGACTTCATCGGTATAGGAGCGAAGGGTCAGTTCCAGTTTCACTTCATTCCCGATAATATTGGCTTTGGTGCCACCGTGAATAGACCCTACGGTAACTACCGCCGGATCCAGTGGTGATATTTCCCTGCTCACAATTGTCTGAAGACTCACCACAATACGTGCTGCCAGCACAATAGGATCAATTGTCGTATGCGGATAAGCACCGTGCCCGCCTTTTCCATATACCACAATATCCATCATATCGACATTGGCAAGGGCAAAACCCGGCCGGTATCCGATCGTACCGGCAGCCATTTCTGCATGCGTGTGAAGCGCAAGTGCATAATCAGGTCTGGGAAATCGCTGATAAAGCCCGTCCTCAATCATAGCTCTGGCACCACTTCCGCGCTCCTCTGCCGGCTGGGCTATAAATACCAGTGTTCCGCTCCATCGTTTTTTCAGCTTTTCCATCAGTCGGGCAGTCCCGGTCCATACTGTCATGTGAATATCGTGGCCGCAGGCGTGCATGACGCCCACCTCACTGCCGGAGTCATCCTTCACTTTTACCTTACTGGCATAAGAAACGCCGGTTTCTTCCACCACAGGAAGCGCATCGGTGTCGGTTCGCACCAGCAGGGTAGGGCCTTTTCCATTTTTCAGAACAGCAACGACGCCGTACCCTCCCACATTTTCAGTTACTTCAAATCCTATTTTCCGCATTTCTTCGGCAAGCCGGGCACTCGTTTCCTTTTCGCGGAAAGAAAGTTCGGGCGAGCTGTGAAGGTGTTTGTAAAGCGCATCAAGATATGGATAGTCTTTTTCAATCATATCCTGATAGGTATTTTGCCCCGAAAGGAATGAAATCGAAATGAAAAGACTGAAAACAAAACCGGTGATTTTCCTAAGCATAAAGCGTGTTTCTGGGTTAAAATCAGATTGAATCAATATCAAATGGCAGTCGCCGTATCCTTTTTCCTGTAGCGGCAAATACTGCATTCACAAGTGCGGGCGCCAGCGCAGGAAGGGCGGGCTCGCCTACACCGCCGGGATTTTCGCCGTTGTCCATCAGATAAAATTCCATCGGAGGGCATTCATGAATCCGAAGCATCTGATATTGGTGAAAGTTACTTTCAACAGCGGCCCCCGCCTTAAAGGTAATCGGCGGTTTAAGCGCCGCAGTAAGTGCCATTACGACTGAACCTTCGGCCTGCGCCCTTACATTATCGGGGTTTACGTACATCCCGCAATCCATCACGGTGACAATCCGCTCAATTTTAAGTTTATCTTTTTTAGAGACCTCCACGACGTGTGCGCCGATTGTCCCAAAACTTTTGACTACCGCCACCCCACGGCCCCAGCCTTCGGGTAATGGGTTTTTCCAGCCCGACTTTTCGGAGAGCGTCTCCAAAACCGCCTTAAACCTCGGTTCATTTTCACAAAGTTTTATGCGAAACTCCATCGGATCGCGCCCTGCCAGGTGAGCCATTTCATCTATGAACCCTTCATCAGCAAATCCGTTGGTGGAAGCATACACCGATCGCCACCACATGACAGGTACCGGCGTTTCCGTCAGCACATATTGCGACCGCGCATTCGGAATTTCATACTGCTCATTGGCGCCCTCCATGATCCAGAGAGAGGGATTGGCAATATCTGCGCCTTCATCCTGCAGGCCCATATGCTGGCCGGTCATCTTGTGCTCATAGGCTACAAAATTGCCATTGCTATCAAGGCCGCCTTTGAATGCACTGTAAGTTGCCGGGCGAAACGGACCAAGCGTAGTATCATCTTCGCGTGTCCAGACTACTTTCACAGGCGCATTCATTTCTCTTGAAAGAAGGGCAGCCTCCGGCACCCAGTCTTCAAAAGCTCTTCGCCCAAAACCGCCGCCGACAAAGGAAACATAAAACTCCACATTCTCTTCGGGGATACCCAGCACCTCTGCTACTGTAGAGCGGTTGGAGTTGGGAGACTGGGTAGAAACAATCACCTTGCATTTATCGCCCTGCACATGCGCCAGCGCGTTGAGTGGCTCCATCGGAGCGTGAGCCAGATAAGGTGTTTCGTAAACGGCTTCAAGTTTTTGAGCCGCGCTTTTAAAGGCTTTGGGAAAATCACCGTCATTGCGGCGGATATGTCCTTCCTTTTTCAGGTTTTCTCTGAGCAGGGTTTCGATTTTTTCCTGATCCCAGGAAAGCATATCGGCATTGTCCCACTGCACGTTCAGTTTTTTCCTTCCCTGAAGGGCCGCCCAGTAGTTTTCGGCCACAACAGCTACGCCTTCATAGGTCCAGCGAAATACCTTTCGGTTTACCCTTACCACTTTTTTCACCCCGGGAACCGCCAGTGCTGCGGCTTCATCATACCCTTTTACCTTACCCTGAAAAGTAGGACAGCGCTCGACGGAAGCGTACAGCATCCCTTCCATTTTCTCATCGATGCCAAACTTTGCAGAGCCATTGACTTTGAAGGGAATATCGGCTCTGGGCAGAGGTTTCCCGATGACTTTAAAGTCTTTGTAGTCTTTGAGGGGCGGATTTTCGATGATTTCCAGTTGTTTGATGGAATTCAGAATATCTTCCGGGCCCACCGCATCTCCTTTTTGTTTGCTTTTGCTTTCCAGTTCGGGGATGAGCTCTTCGTAAGAAATACTTTCTTTCGTCTCGCGATTGCTGACCTTGCCGCTGCGGGTATAAAGTTTGGAAACATCGGTATTCCAATGGGCAGCCGCAGCTTCCAGGAGCATGTCGCGCGCCTGCGTTCCTTTTTGTTCAAAGGCAGCAGCAGCAGCTATGAGCGATCCGTAAGGAAGGCTTTCGTTGGTTTTTTTGTTAATGACTTTTCCATCTTCAGCATAGCAGTCTTCGGGGGAAACGCTCCACTGAAGGGCTGCGGCAGAAATCAGAAAAATACGCGCAGAAGCTCCGATACTGCGGAGGTTTACCCAGTCGCCGCGAACGGTACCAGACCCGCCGACGCCCTGCCATCCATATTTTTTACCATCAGAAGGCGCCTGGCGAATCTGAATTTTGGACGGATTCACCTCCAGTTCTTCTGCAATAATGGCGGGAACCGCCTGAAATGATCCCTGCCCGATTTCAGGGCGGGTATTCATAATGGTAATTTTATTGTCTGCATCAATGACAATAAAATTACGCAGTGCCATACCGGCTACCGGGTCGTCGGTGAGCGGTGCCAGTGCTTCGGGCGAACTGACGACGGGCGAATCACATCCGGAGAAAAATCCGAAAGCGAGAGCAGTACCAGAAACCCCCGAAATGAAGAGAAAACGTCGGCGGGAAAGTTTATGCGGATTCATAGGAGTTTTCAGTTACTGTGTTTGTGGCTGCCATAATTTTTGCTGCGCGATGAATGGCCTTGCGAATGCGGACGTAGGTCCCGCAACGGCAGATATTTCCCTGCATGGCCCGGTCGATGTCCTCATCTGTAGGATTTGGATTGCTCTCCAGCAATGCCACGGCAGACAGGATTTGCCCTGACTGGCAATATCCACACTGGGCCACCTGCTCCTCAATCCAGGCCTGCTGCACAGCGTGGCTGTTGTCAGACGAAACACCTTCGATGGTGAGTATATTCTGATTTTCCTTTACAGCAGATACGGGGAGACTGCAGGAGCGCATCGGCGTACCATCGAGATGGACGGTGCAGGCACCGCACTGGGCTATTCCGCATCCATATTTTGTGCCTGTAAGCCCGATCAAATCGCGGATCACCCAAAGCAGTGGCATCTGGGGATCGGCTTCGACAGAATGTCGTTTTCCGTTGATTGTCAGGGTAAAAGACGCCATAATAATTATGAAATTTTTGCCGGAATTGTTCTCCGGAAGGATTGTTGCTCCAAGCTATGACAAATCGGATAAAGTTCAAAACCCTGCCCGTAATTCATAACTGCCTTTTTTGTAACTTCGCAGGAATTAACGCTCAGGAAGAAAGAATGGAATATCCTTCAAAAGCGATAGAAGATGCCGTAAATGAATTGTCGGCCCTTCCGGGTATAGGGAAAAAAACAGCCCTTCGCCTGGCCCTTCATATTCTCAAACAATCGGAAGAAGACGCAGTCAGGCTGGGCGGCTCCATCATCGAGCTGAGAAAGAATATAAGATATTGTGAAGTATGTTATAATATTTCCGATCAGCCCAAATGCAAAATCTGCAGCAATAACCGCCGCGATCAGGAGATTATATGCGTGGTCGAAGACACCAAAGATGTCATCGCACTTGAAAGTACCCATCAATATACAGGCCTGTATCACGTGCTTGGCGGATTGATTAACCCCCTTCAGGGCATCGGTCCTTCTTTGCTCAATATCGAACCGTTGGTTTCCCGGATTGGTCAGGGACAAATAAAAGAAGTGATATTTGCCTTCAGTGCCAATATCGAGGGAGATACAACCGCATTTTATGTTTCTAAAAAACTTGCCGCCTTCCCGGTAAAAATTTCCAGCATCGCCCGGGGCATACCCGTTGGTATGGATCTGGAATTTACCGATGAAGTAACCCTGGCGCGCTCCATTCTCAACCGGACCCGAGTCGTGATTCCGGGAAGAGACTGATCAGCAGATTGTCTGCATTCGTACCATTACCGAAAATGACCACATATTTTGGATCTTTCTGTCATTATCGTCAATTATAATGTAAAACACTTCCTTGAGCAGTGTCTTCTTTCGGTGCGCAAAGCGCTGAGAGGCCTGGAAGGGGAGATTATTGTGGTTGACAACAACTCTGTTGACGGGAGCCAGCAGATGGTAAAAGAAAGATTCGGCGAAGATGTCATTCTGATTGAAAACCGCGACAATCCGGGCTTTTCCAAAGCCAATAACCAGGGCATACACATCGCCCGTGGAAAATACATTCTCCTGCTCAACCCCGATACCGTCGTCGAAGAAACGACTTTCCGCAAGTGTTTTGATTTTGCCGAAACCCACCCCGACTGTGGTGCACTTGGCGTAAAAATGATTGACGGGCAGGGTCGCTTCCTTCCTGAATACCAACGGGCGCTACCCACTGCCTGGGTATCTTTTTACAAGATTTTCGGACTTGCCGCGCTTTTCCCCCGCAATCCGAAATTTGGAAAATATCACCTTTCCTATCTCGACAAAAACCAGAATCACGAGATAGAAGTTCTCTCCGGCGCATTTATGTGGCTGCGGAAATCGGTTCTGGATAAAATCGGTCTGCTCGACGAAACCTTTTTTATGTACGGGGAAGACATAGATCTTTCTTACCGGGTGATACTGGGCGGGTATAAATGCTGGTATTTTGCCGAAACCCAGATCATTCACTATAAAGGAGAAAGCACAAAAAAAGGAAGTCTCAACTACGTAAAGGTGTTTTATCAGGCAATGATCATATTTGCCAGGAAACACTTTGGCGGAAGCAAAAAACGACTGTTCATCGGAGCGATTATGCTCGCTGTTTATTTTCGGGCGATCGTTGCGGTTTTGTCCAGATTTGTGAGCAGACTCGGAATCCCGGTGATGGAAGGCGCACTGGTTTACGGCATGATGTATGGCATCAAGGCTTATTGGGAGCATTATGTCAAATATATTGAAGGCGGCCAGTATCCTCCCGAGTTTGTAACGATTTATATGCCGGCTTATACTCTGATTTTTATTCTTTTTTACTGGATGGCCGGGGCATATAAAAAACCCTACCGCCTCAGGCCGTTGATTCTTGCGCCTTTTTTTGCCTTTGTTGCCATCGCCACGGGGACTTATATGTTTGGGTGGGTGAAAAACTTCTCCCGCGCGATTGTAGGGCTTTCTGCCATATTCTCCATGATCATCGCCATTGCTGTGCGGGGTGCGATCAACCGGAGGGAAAAGGGGAGCTTTTTTTTCACTGAGGAGACCCGCAAAAGGGTAGTGGTTGCCGGAGAGGGAAGCGGAATCAGCCGGGTAATAACCCTGATCAGAGGCGAACTCGAATATCCGGTGGATATTATCGGGGTAACAGGAAGTAAAAACCTGCCGCCCGAGCTTTCCGATGTTGAAAAACTGGGAGGCATAGATCAGCTCCGGGAAGTCATTCAGTTTTACGACATCTCCGAAGTGATATTCTGCAACCAAACCATCCCGACAGAAAAATTCTGGATATAATGATGGATATTCAGGATACAGGGGTTGATTATAAAATCGTGCCTCCGGAAGCTGATTATATCGTCGGGCCGCAGGCTATTTATACATCCCGCTTTAGCAGAAAACTCAATTTTAATCTTCAGCAAAAAGAAATCAGGTTTCAAAAGCAAATATTTGACATTGGCAGCAGCCTCGTCCTGATTGCTACATTCCCGTTCCTTTTCTGGTTGTATCAGCGCCCGCTGGTAGCTTTTTCCAGACTATTGCAGGTGCTGACGCTGAGATACCATATGGTCGGTTATATCCGCCCCGAAGCAGAAGGACTGCCGCCTATCAAGCCGGGTATTCTCAATATGCTCGACCGGGTCAGCGGGAGGGTGCCGATGAATAAAGTCAACAAAGAAGGGCTCGATAAGTATTATGCAAGAACCTACTCATGGGATCTGGATCTGGAGATTCTGATCAAGGGTTGGAGAAAAATCAACTGATCTTCCGTAAATTTCGATATGAAATCCTCCATTTACCTTTTTTTCATTCTGCTTTTTTTTACACTTCCTGCCTTCGCACAAAAAGAAGATTGCAGGTTAAAACCCGAAGAGCTGAAGCCCCTTATCAAGAGGTTTAATCCCTATTTTTCCAACCACACCTGGAATGCACAATCACAAATCGAAATGGCGAGAATAGGAGACAGCCGCCTGGTTATGATTACGCAGGATGGTTGTATCCGGCATCATATCACTTTTAACCTGATCATAGATCCGAAGGCTGTAAACCTGAGCCGCGAATTCTGGCTCAATGAGGTGCGCATGCTCATGCACCATGTATTCTGGGAGCAACCGGAGTACGATTCTTTCGGGCCGGAATTTGAAGCCGCGTTTGCTGATAAGTTTTCCATTTACGGGCTCAATGATCCGTTCAACTTTCCCATAGGGATGAGAAATTTCATCTGCGAGCTCCGCTACGATCCGCAGAAAGGAGGGAAAGTTACGATCGAAATGGTCGTATTTATTTTTAAAGAAAAAGTAGAAACCAAACGCCTCGCATCTCCCGGAGAAAAGGACGACGGATGGCTGGGGGTAGAAAAAAAGCCTTAATTTTTCACCAGGCCCCTTACAACCATCTGCCCGGAAGCTGGTTCGTACTGAAGATATAATACAAGCTTTATTTCGTCCAGTTTCGCTCCTTCTGCATCGCCTAAAGCAGCAAAAGGCTGAACCAGAAACATATCGTGGTACATATAGATTTCTGATCCGTACTGATTTTCCAGCATCTTTCTCACATCGCGCATCGATTGATTCCTGAATGTGAGCACATTGGTCTGCCAGGAAAGGGGAGAAGAATTGTTGTAATACATGGTGTATGGGTTTGTAGTTGGGTTCTAACGTAGTTAGACGTAAAAAATCCTGATTTGGCTGTCAAAAAGTAAATTCGTAACTAGTTTTTTTATTACGTGATGATGAGAATCCCTGCTTCTTTTGTTTTTTTTCTGACTTTCTTCTTTTCCAGCATCTCTGCTCAGGTTTCTCAAAACCTGAATCTCCAGTCTGTATGGCACGACCCTTCGCTTCCAGTTCATTCCGGACTGATATACAATGAAGTGTGGGGATTCAATTACAAATACAGCGAATATGCCATCCTCGGTTCGGCGGGTTTTACCCACTTCATTGATGTAACAGACCCGACTGCTCCTCAGGAAGTTGCGCGTTTTGCCGGGGCGGTCAATTCTATCTGGCGGGATTTTAAGACTTTCGGGCATTACGCCTACGGCGTAGCCGATGAAACCAGCCAGTCCAGTCCATCCGGTCTTCAGATTTTTGATTATTCCGGGCTCCCGTCTTCCATTGTTAAGGTTTATGACTCCAACGCGATCGTTGAGAGAGCGCATAATATTTTTATTGACGAGCAGGCCGGCAGGCTGTATATTGCCGGGAGCAATACACGGCCAAATGGCATTATCGTGCTCGATCTTGCATCCGATCCCGCAAATCCCGCCGTGCTTGCTTCGGTAAATCTACCCGGCGGGTATGTGCACGATGTATATGTGCGGAACAATATTGCCTACTGCTCCCACGGGTTCAACGGTCTGTACATTTACGATATGACTGTTCCGACCAGCCCGGCGCTGATCGGAAACCTGACAAGCTATCCCAACCAGGGTTATAACCACTCAAGCTGGCTTACCGATGACGGAAATTTCCTCGTCTTTGCCGACGAGAGTTTTGGAAGGCCGCTAAGGATTCTTGACATTACCGATCTGAGCAATCTTACCATTGTTTCGACTTTCAAATCGCATTTGTCAGGCCCTCCCACTGCCAATAGTATTCCGCACAATCCGCTGGTGAGAGGGGATTATGCATTTGTATCTTACTATCAGGACGGAATTCAGATTTATAATATCCGCGATGTGGTTGCACCCGAAAAAGTAGCCTGGTACGACACCGATACCACCAATCTCACCTACACCGGGTATGATGGCGCGTGGGGTGTGTATCCGTTTTTGCCTTCCCACAATATCCTCGGATCAGATCAGTATTTCGGGCTTTTTGTGCTGGAGTTTGATGATTTAAAACCGGCTTATACCAATATTAATCAGGATTTCAGCCTCAACGATACCGTCTTTGCAGATATCGTGCGAAAGCCGGAAAATAACAGACTTGATTTTCCCCGTCCGGATAACGATAATTTTTATGTTGAAAAATCTTCTGTGAGACTTTTCCCCAATCCGGTGGATGCAGATCAGCATCTTTCTATTCTCATTAGCTCAGAAGAACCAGATGTTTATGCCTCAGCGATTTATGATTTTCAGGGAAAATGTATAATGAAAGGTCCGTCGATAGGTTCCGGCCAGCCGGTACTTTTTCCCACAGCAGGAATAACACCCGGAGTATATGTGCTCGTACTTGAAGGAGAAAAACACCAGTCAAGAAAAAAACTGGTGATTCGCTAAAGTCTCTATTACTCCATTTCACTCAGAAATCTGATAAGCAGCCGCCGCACTTCTGCATATTTCGAAAGCGCGATGGTGGATGGGTTGTCGTAAACATCGTGGTAGTGAGGAGGGCCACCCAGGGTATAAATAAAAAATCCAGGCACCCCTTTCTCCAGAAAAAAATAATGATCGCTGTTGGGCGCATTTTTTCTCGATCTGACCTTGGGCACTGCGTTTTCAGCTTCATTTATTGCCACCAGCCGGTCAAATTCATCGGGGAAATCTACGCCGCCCACAGCCATAATTCCGTCCACGCCATTGCCCATAAGATCGAGATTGAGCACAAACCGGGTCTTGTCCAGCGGAAAAACCGGCTGGCTGTTTACATAAAAAGCAGAACCAATCAGCCCGGTTTCCTCTCCGCCAAAGGCAATAAACAACATAGAATAATCGGGCTGATGAGCCGGACTGGCAAAATATTCGGCCATAGATAAAAGAAGAGAAGTTCCGGAAGCATTGTCATTTGCCCCGGTAAATACAGCATTCCCCAGTTTGCCCAGATGGTCGTAATGTGCGCAGACAATCACTACACGGTCTTTGTATTTTTTCCCTTCCACCAGTCCCATCACATTCTGAGAATAAAGCTGCGTTACCGCTGCCTCAACCATAATTTTTCCCGAGCGAAGTTTTGCGGGCAGGGCATCCTCCTTCACTTCAAGAACCGGAAGGGGATACTGCTCCCTGGCGAATCCGGCGGTAAGTTTTTTCTGAACGACAATAATCGCTGCGGGGTGGTAACTCAACAGCATGCCTATGCGCTCCGCCGAATTTGCAAGGTCTTTGTGTTGTTGCTGTTTTTCCTTATCAGTGGCGATATCTTCGGGCCAGCCGTCTCTGAAAAGTGCAATTTTACCGGTGAGGGAAACTGCCGGCGTTTCCAGTGCGTACCCCAAATCTGCGATCCGGCCCGAGATACTGCCCGCACCTGAAAGCCGGTTGGCGATAAAATCTTCTCCGGGAACCAGCGCCTCCTTACCGATGGTAAGGGTGGCGTTCTTTACCAGATTGATTGTCAGCGGAAAAACCTGCGTATATTGATAGTCTTCCCTGGCCTGCACTACCGGTTTAAGGCCAGAATCGCGAAACCTGTGAGCAATATATTCAGCCGCAAGTGTGTGGCCGTCAGCAATATAGCCCCTGCCAGCAAACGTGTTGGAACAGAGGGTATCTATTTCCTTCCTTGCCCACTGGATCACTTCTTCGTCTGAAAGGTCATTCTGAGCAAAAAAAAGTGATGGGAAAATCAGTAAAAACGCAAAAAACAAACAGGCCTTTTTCATAATTGTATCAGGGTAAATTTTATTGCCCGGCCAACAATATCGGAAAATTCCTAATTTTGACAGAATAAGTCCGACAGATGAAAATCCTTGTAATAGACGAATTTCTCCCTCACTTTGTAGATGAGTTGCTGACGATGCCTGCGAATGTGGTCTATATTCCCGCCGCCTCACGGGAAGAGGTATTACATGAAATGAAGGACACCCATATCCTGATTCTCAACTCCAAAATCAAGGTTGACAGAGAAGCCGCCGATGCCGCGCCCCATCTGCAAATGGTCATCCGCGCTGGCGTGGGAATGGATCATATTGATACGGCTTATCTGGAAAGCCGGGGAGTAAAAGCAGTATATACAGAGGGCGCAAATGCCGATTCGGTGGGAGAGCAGGCGGTAGGCATGCTACTGGCTTTACAGCATAAAATCCTGAATGCCGACCGGCAGGTGAAAAATTTTCAGTGGAAAAGGGAAGAAAACAGAGGAACAGAAATCGGCGGAAAAACAATTGGTATCATTGGATTTGGAAATACAGGAAAAGCATTCTCCCGGAAAATATCGGGTTTCAGCCCTCGTCTGCTTGCTTATGACAAATACCTGAAAGGATACGGAACTGATACAGTAGAAGAAGCAGGAATGGAAGAAATTTTTGCAGAAGCAGATATTGTTACCCTGCATATTCCGCTTACAGAAGAAACCCGGGGGTGGGTAAACCGATATTTTTTTGAGCAGTTTGCCAAACCCATTGTCCTGCTCAATCTGGCCCGGGGACCGATTGTCAGCCTTCCCGATCTGCTTGCGGCACTTGATTCAGGAAAGGTCCTGGCCGCAGGAATTGATGTGCTTGAAAATGAGAAATTTACTACACTTACGGATAACCAACGGTCGAATTACGAAAATCTGTTTTCAAGACCCAACGTTGTTCTGACACCCCATATTGGCGGATGGTCATTTGAGTCGCGGGAGAATATCGCCCACATGATTCTTCAATTTGTAAAAAACGAAATCGGGCATGAAAACAGGGTTTGATGCCAAGCGGATATTCCACAACTTCACGGGGCTTGGCAATTACAGCCGAACCCTGGTACATCACCTTGTGGATTTATATCCCGGCGAGTCCTGGCATTTGTTTACACCTTCTGTTTCTGATCATCCGAGGGCGGTGCCTTTTTTATCTGACCGCAGACTCAGCGTCCATTTACCGGAAAAGGGAAAGTGGTTGTGGCGGTCGTGGAGAATGAAAGATGCACTACAAAAAAACCAAATCGATATTTATCATGGGCTCAGCCATGAAATTCCTTTTGGTATGGGAAAGAATCCGGGTTTTAAGACCGTGGTAACCATTCACGACCTGATATTTAAAATTTTTCCGGAACAATACCGGCTTCCCGACAGGCTGATTTACGATCAGAAATTTTCATACAGTTGCCGCCATGCCGACCGGATCATCGCTACGAGCGAGCAGACAAAGGATGATATTATCCGTTTTTACCAGATTCCGCCCGAAAAAATATCCGTAATCTATCAATCCTGCGATCCGATGTTTTACACGCAGCGCGATTCATCGGAGACAACCCGCATTCTGGGCAAGTACGGATTCCCGGCTGAATATATCCTGTATGTCGGGTCGGTCATTCCCCGAAAAAACCTCCTTACACTGGTAATGGCTTTGGGGAGGATAAAAGAAAACCACCGCATTCCACTTGTCGTAATCGGAAAAGGGGGCAAATACAAACAGCAGATTCTCAGGTATATTCACCAACACGGACTGGAGAAATGGGTGATTCTTGCCAACGATATTTTTTACCCCGATCTTCCCGTTATATATCAGGCAGCCTCCGTATTTGTATTTCCCTCCATATATGAAGGGTTTGGTATCCCGGTCATAGAAGCGCTGGCAGGCAGGGTTCCTGTCATTACCTCCGACCGGGCCTCACTACCGGAAGCAGCAGGGCCTGACAGCATTTGCCTGGATCCGATGGATGTGGATTTGCTTGCCTTTCATATCCGGAAAGTTTTGGAAGACCGGCAACTGAGCAACCAAATGCGGGAAAAAGGAGTCCGGTATGCGTCAAGGTTTCACTTTTCTACCGTAACCCCGCAGGTGATGGAGCTATACAGAGAATTGTATTCCGGCAAAACATTATGAGCAACATTTACACTATATCCTTTCTGATTGTTTTTTACCTGCTTTTCAGTGGAAAAGTACAGGCGCAGGAGGATGTGGTTGTACTTGCTGACGGAAGACAGACCTCCGGGCTGATTGTAGAAGAAATTCCTTTTTCCCTGATCCGGATTCAGACCGCAAACTATCAGATACGCACCTATGCTTTTGAAGAAGTTTCGGAAGTTTTTCGCCCAAAAGGAATCAAAGGGTACTGGGATGTCGTTTATTTAAAAAACGGAGGCGTCGTTCGCGGTTTTATTAAGCGTTACGAATGGGCGGGTTTTCTGGAAATAGAAGACGAAAGAGGAAGTCTCCTCGACTGGCCCATGCGGGAGATTCGCAAAATAAACAAAGAACCTGTCCCCGACGATGCCATGATGCAGCGAAGTCTGGAAGGACAGCGGGAAACCAGAAAAGAAATACGCAGTTCGCAACCGTCTGTTTTTCGCTATGGATCTACCATTGTTTTTATGGAAGCCGGCGGGCAGGTTGCGTCCAACGGAGCACCGGATGCTTACCCCGGCTTGTTATTAAACCTTCTGGTCGTGTACAGGATTGAAGATCAGTTTTCGATAGGAGTTGGCGCAGGGGCGGATGTGATGTATAGGGTGAACGGAAGCAACAACAGCGGAAGATATGTTTTTGGAGATGCCAGGGTGTATTTTCCCCGCAAAAACACGGTTCCGTATCTTTCCATTGCTGCGGGTTATGACTGGTACAGAGACGGGATTTTGTTTAATCCGGGGGTAGGAATCAAATGGAAATTCTGGAGAAACCGCTATATGAATCTTAATCTGGGGATAAAAATGCACTATGAGAGCCAGGGAACCCAAAATGACGCCAATCTCCCCGGAGTTACAGAAGCCGTTCTGTTCAAGCTGGTGGTTGATTAATTGCGTATAATTTTTTTAGCGGAGCAAATTTTAGTTTTCCGAAAGAAAAAAAAGTATATTGAATATGTTAAGGTTGTTTTCATGATCAGAGGATTTATTGTTCTTTTTTGTACCTGTATTTTCTCAGGATTTTTCGACCCTTGCCATTCACAATCGCTTGAGAGGATAAATAAAAAACATGATGCGCTGAACAGATATATTGACTTTACCAACGAGAGCATTCACATTCTCTGGGAAATTCATCACAGGCTGGAAAGCTTTAATGCTGATGCCAATAAATTTGTGGCTTCCGGCGGTAGTTCCTCCCTCAAATTTCAGATTTCAGACATCATCAATCATTATGAATATTTTGGCGTACTCAAAGGAGTATGTGCCAAAGCATACGGCGTCACCGACCCTGAAGTCAATATCAAAAGTCTTTATGAAATTACTTCCCGCGATAATGCGGCCATTCCCGAAACAAGCCTGATCAGCCTCAACCGTAAACGGGATGACCTTATGTATCTGGTGATCGAACTGATCAGCATCTGCGATACCCTTGAGTCATTTTCGCGTGAGCAAAAATTTTACAAAGACCCTTCACTACAGAAAGTTTTCCGGATGCTCAACCGGGCATCGCTTATCTATTATGATTTTCAGGGAGTCAAAGACCAGCTATCTTATGTAGTATCCGAAGCCTCGTCACCGCTTCCCGCAGAGTTGCAGGATCTGGTTCGTATCATGCAGTATTCAAGACAGATTATGCTGGCAGCAAAAGTAGAAGACAGAACCTCCATTCAAAAACATATTTCTCTTCTGGAAAGCGCAATTGTAAAGACCGAATCTTCCCGGGAAACATATAAGGAAGGGCTGCGGAAACTTGATCTGTATTATGACAAGGAAAATATGGGATACACCCATATGATTGACTATGCCAGACAGATTATCAGGCGGGCAAATGAGTATCTGGATCCAGGAAACAACTCGGTCAGCTACACAAGTTATTCTCACGCCTATTACCAGTACAATGAGCGCCTGCTGTCTCTTTTCAATCACCACAAATACGGCATCATCGCTTATTACAACCGGTTTGTCGGTTTTGCAAACCGGTCTCTGGTCAAACAGGTAGAAGAAACACCCTTGTTTCATGTGATTTTACCCACACCTCCGCAACTTGCAGATATATCAGAGAAATCGGGCCTGGCATCTCCTTCTCCTTCTTCCGATGAAGAAGAACCCACGCTTGAAGGCGCTGCAAGCAATAATATGATTTTCCTGCTGGACGTGTCTGCCTCTATGGCAAAACCCGAAAAATTACCGCTCCTAAAATCCTCGATGGAATACATTCTGGAGCTGATGCGGCCGGAAGATCAGATCGCAATCGTCACCTACTCAGGGAATGCGTCTATTGTTCTGAATGCAACCTCTGCCGCCAATAAAACTACGATTCTTCAGGCCATCCGCGACCTCCGGTCGGGAGGAGAAACCAATATCAAAAAAGGGATGCGACAGGCGTACAAGGTCGCTGAAAATCATTTTATCCCTGGAGGAAACAACCGCATTATTCTGGCTTCGGATGGCGCATTTGAGCTCACCTCCGCAACTTCACGCATGGTAGCAGATATGGCACTTCAGGATATTCAGCTTTCAGTTTTTCTGCTCGGGAAAAATGACGCCCCCCGGACAGAAGCACAACTCGAAGCACTTGCCAGCCTCGGCGGCGGCACATACACCCATGTCACCCGGAGAATGCAAACAGCGTCTTACTTAAGGAGGCAAAATCAATCAGGAAATAAGGATGGGTCAGGTCGCGACCTGACCCTACGTGGATGGAAATACTTCCAATACGGACTATCTTGTAGCCTGCCCTGAACGATCGTCGAAGGGACAACAGCGGCAACCTGAAGCAGGATTTGAATAAGGGCATTTCTTCGATTGTTTACAACCATTTAAACAAACCCACTCTTTTCACGTTTTCCAATGGCAAGAAAATTCAGTATATTTATGCTTGCATCCGCCTAAGTGGACCCGTTTGGATTGAGAATGGCGGGGCTTTCGCTGGTGCCTGCGGTGAAAAACAGCTACCTTTTTACCGGGAAGGAAACCCAAGATGAACTCGGCCTCGGCTGGATCGATTTTGGGGCGCGGATGTATGATGCGGCGAGTAGCCGGTGGAATGGGGTGGATGTGTTGGGGGAGAAGTATGTGGCGCTATCCCCATATCAATACGCGGGAAATAACCCCATACGCAATTTTGATATAGATGGTAATGAGTTTACGGAAAGTGCCTGGTTATGGGTAAGCCGCTTATTGCGAGAAATAGACAGGCAACAAACTCATAATCAGAAAAATATTACAAAAGCGAGAACTCGAATCGCATCAACTGATCTTAGAGATCGACAGGAAAATCGCCTTAATAAAAAAATAGATCGCCTAGAGTCTCGAAATCAGCAATTGGAACAAATTAAACGCAATACCTTTGAACTTGCTGCATCGGATCAGGTTTACAATGTATTGGTCAGTGATATTTTTGGCGACACGGACTATGATAAAGCGGCTACCATCTACAATCGGTCTTCAAGTGTTGTAGATATTGTTCTTCCACGCAATTCCGGAATAGGTTTATTTGCTCACGAGCTCCACCATGCCTATCAGTTTGAAACGGGACAAACCAGTTTGAGTACCCATGATCGGAATCTGAATGTAAATCCCATCGCCGATTGGTTAGCCTATGATCAGACAGATGAACGAGAAGCTTATAGAATACAAGGGTATTTTGGTTCTACACAACGACAACTTCCCTCCGCTTATAATAATAGACCGGCAGGCTCAGTTTCGGTAGAACAATCACCTTTATACCTAAGATTGACCGCTCTTCATGGACATAAATACCAAACAATGGGAGCGATTGCAAATCAATCCCGGATGGCCTTCCGGTATGAATATATTGTTAATGACCTAATAATCCGAAAAACCCATGTTCCCCGATAGATACCCAACACTAATTTTTCTCCCTCTATTTGTTTTCACCTTATATTTATCTTGTAATACCATTCCCGCCCTATATATCCATCCTGACAATAAAAACGGTCCAGACTTTATGACTGTGGAGTTGAGAAAAGATTCTTCCTTCCTGTTTCGCTCCTGGTCCGATATATTGGGAGCAGACACTTTGCCCGGTATCTGGCGGGTACACAAAGACACAATCACCTTAATTCCCTTAAATGCGAACCCAGCATCTGAATTTGTACCTCTTTTACGGGAAGATTCTACCCAAAATTTTAAATCCCGAATCGTCCGGTATATAGGAACAGCGAAGTTATTCCCGGGGGTAAGGGTTTACGCGGCGGGGGAAAAAATTGCAAGTGGTTTCCTTGGTATCGCTGATTCATTGCTTATTCCAGACGAGATAAGCATTGATTCCATTCTCATTGATATTCTTTATTTTGAAAGGAGATTAATTCCGGTCAATGGCAAAGCACAGTTATTCGAGATTTTTACAGAGAGCAACTTGTCTAGCATGAATACCCTAAATCTCCCTCAAATCTGGTTACGGAGGAAGGGTCGTATTATTTCTGCAACAAACGACAGCCATAACCTCATTCTTGTAAAAACAAAGAAGAGTTGGTAGTCCTCGGCGAAGGCAAAGAAATCCGCGCCTTTGCCTTCACTTACGATCAGATGAACCGCCTCACGAGCGCGAAGTACCGCGAGAAAACCGGTAGGGGCCGGTCGCGACCGGCCCTTACGTGAATGTGAACACCAGTCGGTACGACGTTACCAACCTCGTCTATGACCGCAACGGCAATATCAAGTCCTTGCAGCGCAAAGGCATGACCAACCCACAGCGATCCGATCGCCTACGGCGTCATAGATAACCTCACCTACACCTACGAAAACACGGGCGTAGGGGCAGGTCGCGACCTGCCCCTACCGTCAACGCATCAACGACGCAGGCGTCAAGACGGTGATGACGGGCGTCGAACATTTTGTGGATGGAAATACTTCCAACACCGACTACCTTTACGACAACAGCGGCAACCTCAAACAAGACCTCAACAAGGGCATTTCCAGCATTGTCTATAACCAATTGAATAAACCCACGACGATTACGTTTTCCAATGGCAAGAAAATTCAGTATATTTATGATGCTGCAGGAACGAAGTTAAGGCAGAAGGTCTTTGGAAATGGGGGTTCTTCGACAACCGTAGAAACCGACTACGTCGGGCCTTTTCACTACGAAGATGGCGATGGGAACGGTAGCGGTGCGATACCAGCGATTCAGTTTTTTGCGCACGAGGAGGGGCGGGTAAGGCGAGCGGGGTCAGATTTGATCTATGAGACTTTTCTCAAGGATCATCTGGGTAATGTCCGCGTAATGTTCGCCGATATGGACGGTAATGGGGCGGTGGATCCCGATCCAGTGAATGGGGAGGTGTTGCAGGTTGACCACTACTATCCTTTTGGTTTGAGAATGGCGGGGCTTTCGCTCGTGCCTGCGGTGAAAAACAGTTACTTGTTTACCGGGAAAGAGGCGCAGGATGAGTTGGGGTTGGGCTGGATAGACTTTGGGGCACGGATGTATGATGCGGCGGCAAGTCGTTTTACAACCATTGACCGGTTTAGTGAGAAGTATTACCCTCTGACTTCGTATCAATATGCGGCAAATAATCCGGTGTTGTTTGTGGATGTGAATGGAGATAGTACCTGGATAACTACTGAGGGCAATCAGATTACCATAAATACAAGTATCGAGTTTTCGGGCAGAGGTTTATATAAAAAAGATGGTACACTAAAACGCAGTGCAGCATATAATCTTCAAAGAATAGAAGCAGACATAAAGGCAAAGTGGGAGGGAGTAACTTATATGACACCCGAGGGTGAGGAAAAAACTGTGAGTGTCAACTTAATAACTACTACTTCTTCTTCCGGAGGCACAGAAGAATCCTATGATCAGATAGAAGTATTAGGAGGCAGTGGTAGAAGCATAATCACTGCTAAAGATCGTGAGGGAAATCCTATCAAATCTACAGATATGTTTTCGCTTGTTCCTCAAATACGTAGAGGAGAAAATGACATTGATATATCTGGAGTCTTTTATTTAGGGGCACGCACCGGTACCTTTGCCCATGAATACGGTCATATGGTGGGCTATTTACTTGAGGATTATCAACAAGAAAATGGGAAAACACTTACAGACATGCATGGTGATCCCCTTCCAAGAATTCCAGAAGTTCGAGGAAGCCTCATGCACATCCCTAGTGGGGTAGTAAAACAGCATATGTTGGAATATATTTTTCAGGTGTATCCACCCAAAAACAACTAAGATGAAAAAACACTGGATAGTTTTTGTTCTGGCGTATCTTGGGATAACAGGACTGCTAACTATAGGTTGTAAATCCTCTGCCACCTATTCTGAAATTGACAAAGTATTAATCGAAAATGCGCCCTTCCCTGTAAAAATAAGTTACGAATATCCTGAATGGAATTTTTTTAGAATACAAGGTATGGGTGATACGTGGTTGGTGTGTAATCCTTTCGAAGAAATGGAAGAGGCTGCGGCACAGTTGGATTCTACAAATGTTAAAGAAATCCAAATGATTAAAATACTGTCCGCACATCATTATGCCTATATTTCTACTGAAATCTTAGACGAAATGGCCTATCGAAAAATATTTAAATTCAAAAAAAATAAGATGTCAACAGTTAGTGACACCAAAAAACCTTGTGTAGTTTATGCTTTGATATACAAAGCAGATACCTCCTTGTTCTGTTTTGAAATAGATAAAATGCCGTCCAGAATAAGGAAGCTTGATGAAAAACTAAAACCCTTATTTGACTGTAATGCTCAGGACACTGAATTTATTGATAAATTTTTTAGGTAATATTACGAAAGACATATATTCTAAGCTCTTTATCGATGTTATCATTTTCTGATGGAAAAAAGTGAAACCCCAACTCTTTTAGCCCTCAGCCTACAGAACCGGGTTTTGTTCTCTTCTCAAATTCCCTATCTTAAGGGCTGTGATCGTTCTTTCTCATAGAAGTGAAATAGGTGTGATCAGGCTTTCTCTCGTGCCGGGGGTGAAGAATAGCTACTTGTTTACGGGGAAGGAGATACAAGACGAGCTTGGGTTAGGGTGGATAGACTTTGGGGCGCGGATGTATGATGCGGCGAGTAGCCGGTGGAATGGGGTGGATGTGTTGGGGGAGAGGTATGTGGCCTGGAGTCCGTATAATTATGTGATGGGGAGTCCGCTGGTGTTGGTGGATCCGGAGGGGGATACAATTCGGTTATCTGATGCCTTTAGGAATAGTCAATACTTAATGGATATTTATAGCCAGTGGCAAAAAACTGATTACGGGAAAACTTTCATAGAGGATTTTAATGAAACGGGAAAATTCGGAGATGTCTTAATCAGTTTTGATGCAGGAAAAGAAAATGTGACCAGATTCTATTTCCGATCTAAACTTGATGGCTCTCTTGAAACAATTCCTGGTTCTGATGAAGGATCCCTCCTTTCTTTAAGTTCCAGTCATTCCCTGTATATTTCCATTTCACTTATAGATTTTGACTCCTATGAAAGGACAGGTCCATTTCAAAGTGAAGATGAGTATTCAATTCAATTCTATGCACGTATATCAGGAAACGATAATATAACCCATGAAACTCAGCATGCTAAAATAGGAGTTAAAACAATTCGTCAATTCAAAAAACATTATTCTGAAAAGACTCACCATGAATGGATGGGAAAAATTAACTCAATATACTACCATGAGAGAAAGAATACTCTGTATCAATCTGTTGGAGAGGCGCAATTAGATTTTTTTTATAGAGAATATGTTAAAATTGAATATTACCGCTGGCTGGAATTTATCATTAATAGTTTTCCCGGTGCAGAAAATCGAAAATAAAATCCCGGCCCGCCTGATGATCCTTTTTTGGAGCGGAGTTCAAATGGTTTCCTGCTTTTCTCCAAGAGAACCAATCTGTTCCAATACTTCAATCACTCAGGTAAACTCCATGAGCACCAAAATAACTACTGTGAATGGAAATGAGCTTCTGTACTATAGTATCACCCCCTTTGCAAACCTCGATTATTTTATAGACTCGTCAAAATGTATAATCTATTTTAACTGCTACACTGACTCCCTTGTCAAGATGGATTTATTTACCGGCAGTATATTAAATAGTTTCTCTCTTAGCGGGTATTGCTTTCCGATGACAAAAGATTATAAGATTTTTATGGTTGATAAGTTTTTGATTTTTCAAAACTCGGATGCCCTTTTGCTACTTTCTGATAAATTATCAATGAATACCAATATTCTGGAAGAAATTAAGATTGAGCAATTAAATCTCGACCGTCCATTGGTTTTTGACTGGCACACTACGCTTCAAAACCGAATGTTAAATATTTCGGTTTCATACCGGGAAGGTCATACAGATTCTCTTTATTTTCAATCATTCTTCATAGATTTGAATACTTCAAACCCACAGGTTTTTTCCGAAAACAGGTCTCCATTCTGCCCTACTTGCCATTAATAACAATACGTAGGAGCGATCGTCGAAGGGACAACAGCGGGAATCTCAAACAAGACCTCAACAAGGGCATTTCCAGCATTGTCTATAACCATTTAAACAAACCCACCCTCGTCACCTTTTCAAATGGGAAGAAAATTCAGTATATTTAGGCTTGCCCTGAGGTTACTCGAAGGGATGCATCTGGCGCAAAATTGCGACAGAAGGTCTTTGACAATGGGGGCAGTGTTACGACGGTAGAGACGGATTATGTGGGGCCATTTCATTATGAGGACGCCGATGGCGATGGCTCGGGAGCTACGCCGGAAATCCTTTTCTTCTCCCACGAGGAGGGGCGGGTAAGGCGAGCGGGGAACGAACTTGTGTATGAGAGTTTCCTTAAAGATCATTTGGGTAATGTCCGTGTGATGTTCGCCGATATGAATGGCGATGGCTGGGTGGATCCCAATCCGGTGAATGGGGAGGTGTTACAAATTGACCATTACTACCCGTTTGGGCTGCGGATGGCGGGTTTGTCGCTCGTGCCTGCGGTGAAAAACAGCTACTTGTTTACGGGGAAAGAAGCACAAGACGAACTCTCGCTCGGCTGGATAGATTTTGGTGCGCGGATGTATGATGCGGCGAGTAGTAGGTGGAATGGGGTGGATGCGTTGGGGGAGAGGTATATTTCATTGTCGCCATTTCATTATTCTGGAAATAATCCAACCAGTTTTTTAGATATTGATGGTAACTCCTTTTGGCATAGTTCTTTCTTGAACCAAAATGGAGGACACTGGACTGATCAATACAATTCAGCGGAAATTTCATCTACACAATCCCAAGAACTCAATCAACACGAACAGCTTCAGTTGATTTTTAGCAAAGTGAATGAAGTTTTAGCTGATTCGAGTATTGCAGGAGCAAACTTTTCGTTTGATGAAAATTCAGTCGATTATTACTGGAAATACCTTCTTCCAGAGTCATTTCATTTTACAGAGACAGTTTCTCCTGAAAAATACTTTTCAGGAACAGGTGGATGGCAAGAAGCCTATACAACAGGGTTAGTGCTAGAAGTTAGACACCCCACTTCCAAGCAGCTTCTTGATAAAATTACTTTTAATATGCTTGTTGGATTGCCTGTACAAATCAATGGTAAAATCATATCAGAGAGTACTGCATCCGATTTTTCTGCGGCAGCGGCTAATCGTGCCTCAGATTTATTGATTACCACACATACAGCAGTGCAGCGCTCCTGGTGGAAAGATCGATCCTACGTCTATACGAAATATAATGAATATATGACGATGTCGCTTGATGCCTACATAAAAACATGGTTTAAAAAAGATGCTGCAGGAAGAACGGGATCACGAATAAATATTAACCCAACGAATGTTGATCCCCGCGTGAAATCATTCAAAGCATTATACAACACAACAATACCCCGATTAAAGAACAGGTACTAATATGAATTTATTTCTGCTACTAGCATACACTCTTTTTTCAACCAATGATCATAAAATTATGGATACTTTAGAGTCCCCCACCAGCCTTTGGCTTCGGGAATATAACGACCGAGAATCTACGGGCTGGACCATATTTGCGGGAACGCCCGTGCCTATGGCTCTCTGGGTAGAGGATTCGAGGGTAAACGTTTTGCATCCGGAAAGGAACGTAACAGACCCGTTGAAATGGGCTACGCCGGAATCCGGTGATTTTCGCCCTATTTCCACGGGGGATACCGCATCGCTGAAGGTTGCTCACATGGATAAATCCTCGCTTGTTTTAAAGGTTGATAACACTTTCCATACCTATTTTAAAGCAGAAAAAGTAGCCGTTTCGGATTTGAAGCACCCGATAAACTTTCCTTTGCTCCTTTCCGACTATTTTATCAATAAAATCTGGTTGTTAGAAGAAGAAAACCCTCATGAAAAAGAAGAGCCGAAGACTCACCAACTGACCTTCCAAAACCTGCTGTTTGCCAAAGATACTACTTACCTCACAACGCCTTACTACGTTCTCACCAGGCTAAAATTTTCGTTAAATTTTTTCCAAATAAAAGAAGCCCGGGATCTGGATGATCAATTCGAAATAAGAGGTTGGAACTATTTCGTTTGGGAGGATTATGTAGTACTTACCATCCGGGATTTGGATCGAATGGAAGATACTGTGTATTATTTTTCCCTTTTCCGTGAAAAGGAAGTGATCTTGAAAGGCTCACAGGGTGCCGTGATTTCGCTGCGCCTGATGGAGTGACCGGGTCCTGAGCAAACACGCCCATACGGGCTATAACTCCGAGCAGGAGCAAGAGTCGGGCCCGGATTTCGACCCTTACGAACGTAGCGCAACGATCTTCAAATCCTACACCTACGACCCCCGGGGCCGCATCCTGCGCGTCGAACAAAAAACCGAAGACCCCGACAACCCCGGCCACGAAACCGAATACACGACCCTGGGTAGGGACAGGTCGCGACCTGTCCCTACCCAGGCAAAAACCTCGGTTACGACGCCGGGACACAATTCCTCCAAATCGGCGACTATCAATACAACATCCGGGGCTGGCTGAGCAAGTTTAATCAGCCTTCGACGGCGACGCCGGTGTTGGGCGAAGGCAAAGAAATCCGCGCCTTTGCCTTCACCTACGACCAGATGAATCGGCTGACCAGCGCAAAGTACCGGTAGGGGCCGGTCGCGACCAGCCCTTACGTGAATGTGAACACAGGACGGTACGACGTAACTAACCTGGTTTACGATCGCAACGGCAATATCAAATCCTTGCAGCGCAAGGGCATGACCAACCCAACCGCCGATCCGCCGGGCTACGGCGTCATGGACAATCTGACCTACACCTACGAAAACACGGGCGTAGGGGCAGGTCGCAACCTGACCCTACGTGGACGGCAACACCTCCAACACCGATTATCTTGTAGCCTGCCCTGAGCGATCGTCGAAGGGACAACAGCGGAAACCTCAAGCAGGATTTGAATAAGGGGATTTCTTCGATTGTTTACAACCATTTAAACAAACCCACAACAATTAACTTTTCCAATGGCTAAAAAATTCAGTATATTTATGCTTGCCCTACCTGGCTTTATACCTTATGCGGGTTAATTAGTTTGAGTCCTGTGATATTAGTAAAGTCTTTTTCGTTGGCGGTGATAAGGGTATAGTCGTAAGCTAAGGCAGTAGCAGCGATAATAGCATCCGGTGTTTTTATTTTCTTTCCTTTTCGTAGGTTTACGCAATGGGCAACCACATCCGGACTAATATCCAGCACGACACTATCTGCAATAAAGTTTTTCACATTTTCTGTGGTAACATCATCTGTATTCCAGCAAAGCAGCTCGATTTGAGTGATGACAGAAATAATAGGAATGGCATCAATAGCCTGATCCATCAAATCCATACCCCTGCCAGAAAAGGAAGCAGACAGATAATCAGACACTACATTGGTATCCTATTAAATATTGCTCCATTCACTACGCATTTGCTTAATATGCTGGTTAAGACTCTGCCCCTGCTCTTTGGAAATAATGCCTTTATATTTATCCGAGAGTTTTGCCTTTGAGGGCGTTACGTTTTCTTTCAGAACTTTAATAAGTTGTAGTTGCTCCAACTCATGCAAAAGTTGCCGTGCTTTTTGATGGGTAACTTGTATAAGCAGAATATTGTCCATGTGGCAAATTATTTATTAAACTACATCGTAGAATAAATTATACGAAGAAATATAGATTAAATATTAAGTATCCGCAAGATTGTTACAGAGAATCGTCTAAAAATTGATCCTTAGGGTTAACCCCTATGAACGCAGCGCAACGATTTTCCAATCCTACACCTACGACGTCCGGGGCCGCCTCCTGCGCCTCGAACAAAAGGCATTCCCAGCATTGTCTATAATCATCTGAACAAACCCACCCTCGTTTCCTTATTCAATCATCACTTTCTGTGTATAAACCCCGTTTTCCGCAACAATCTGCAGAAAATAAATTCCTGCTGGGAATACCGAAACATCCAGTTTCAAACCGGAAATTCTGCCTGACTGCCGGAAAAGCTTCTGCCCACTGACATTCACCAGGTTTATTTCAAGGAAAGATGGAACATCCCCTTCAAGTTTTACTTCTACCTGCGCGTCAGCAGGATTGGGAAATACACGCACTGCAAGGCCCGGAATTTCACCTGAAAGGGAAGTGGTCTGGGTAATGATAATGTTAAATACCGGCGTGCCGAGAAATCCGTTCGAAGCATTCTTCACCGTGAAGCTAAACTGATCTGCCGTAGCATTGTCTCCGCCGTGCTGATAGCGGATTTTCCCCGTGTTGATATCCTCCTGCGTAAACACTGACCCCACTCCGACAACCAGACCTGATTTCTGAATCGCACCATGGACAGGGGTAGAAACCATGGTATAGGTAAGATTTGATGCCGTACTGACCCCATCCGATACGGAGAGAAATACGGGGGTAATCAGTTCATTTTTCCATTTAAGTACTGACAAGGGGAGATTTGTGCCAAATGCAGGATTCACAGGCGCAGTACCGCTGCCGGTTGTCTGAAATGCTCTGATCTCAGACGGAGTCCCGGCACCGCACACGTTGGTAGCCGTTACCCGCCAGTAATAAACCGTAAACGGAGAGAGCGGGCTGCCCGGTGCAAAACTATTGCCCTGGCTCACATTGGAAGCAACAACGGTTCCGGGTACAAATGCCGGATTGCTGGCAATTTCAATTTCATAATCAATATCTCCGGGGAATGGCGCCCAGAAAAAAGTCGGCGTGGAAGAAACTGCCAGCGCACCGTTGAGCGGAACACCTAGAACTACCGGGGTTGGCACTTCAGCCTTCACTTCCAGTATCAGATTTGCCGTATTGGTTTCTCCTGTCGCTGCAGTACCCACCAGGCTGAAAGAGTAAACGCCGGGCGTTATGTTACCGGTATTGGAAATGGTAAGCAAAGTCGTGTCATTTGCGTTTACGGTCTGCTGGGAAAAGGAGGTTACTGCCCCGGCAGGAAGATTGGTAGCAGAAAGACTGATCTGCCCGCTGAAACCCAGCAAAGACGAAGTCACCACCTGAAAACTTGCATTGCCGGGCGCGCAGACTTTCACAGTTTCCTCCGGGAGGTAATAACTGAATCCGGCGCTGTCGGGCATCCTCACCTCAAAATCCTGATTGGAGATATCAAAGAATATATTGTCTGCGGCTTCAACTTTAATGCGGGTTTTAAATCCCGGATTTTCGGGCACACGCACCGTTGCAAATCCTGTATTGAGTAAATCTTCGGCCAGGGTAATCGGGTAAGTAAATCCACCGTCAGTTGACATCAGAATATTTACCCTGACGCAGTTGACAGGAGCGGTGTTGGTGTTTGCTACATCCCAGGTCACATCTTCCCAGGTGCCGGCTATCCACACAGGGGTGCTGGTGTTGGGATGCGTTACCAGAAACGGCCCTGCTGTGCTTGTTGATTTGAAACCAATCTGATCAAACTCCACCCCACCTCCACCTACATGGTTGTCGCGCACAGTCATCCTGAAAGTCAGATCTCGTGAATATGTGGGCAGTTTTTCGCCATAAACTGAGGAGTTGGCAACAATCGCATTAATCAATGGAAATACACGGGTTGGAGTGGATGCAGGAGAGTATGACCGGAAAAGAGGCGCATTTCCTGCCGGGGTATTGGGATCACCTGCCGGGCCAAGGTCAAACTGCTCCCAACTGTAAGAAAGCACATCCCCGTCAGGGTCTGTAGCCGAACCGGTAAGCTGAAAAGGAGTTTGTACCGGAATATAAAACCCGCCCGCCGGAACCGTTACCACAGGCGCACTGTTGTTGACAGATAGAATCGCAGAACAATTGCTTCCCTGCCCCAGGCGGGAGAAGGTTACAATCTCCGAATAGGCGCTGTTGTGAAAAAACAGGTCTCGATTGTTCTGGATATTATGTGGGGCACATGCACTGGGGTAGGCCATGATGGTCGAACCACTGCCCGGCTCGTAAGCAGTGTCATCGTTGCGCTGCTGGATACACGTAGCGGCATCGGTATTGAAGGTGTGGTTGGCGCCAAACTGATGTCCCATTTCGTGTGCAACAATTCCGGCAAAGGCTCCGCCAACGGGAGAGGGCAGGGCAGAAGCGCCGCGTGCCTTATTGTTTCCGCATACCGACCCAAGCTGGGCAATTCCCGCTACAAAAACTCCCGATTGTGGATTCGCCCGAGAGACAACATGACCGATATCGTAATTGGTGCTGCCGATAATGCTATTCACGGCGTTCTGGTTTTGTCCGAGCATCGTGCCCAATGCCCCGTTTGTATAGGGGTCAGGGCCAAAAAAAATGAGTTGATCATTGTTGGGGATGAGTACCATTCTGATTGCCACGTCTCGCTCATAGATCGCATTTACCTGATTTACCAGCGTCACAATAGCCGCCATAACGCTGGCAACTGTACCCCCGTGAAAGGAAGAATACCCGCTATCGGCAGCCATTGCCAGGCGATAGGTAAGCAATTGACCTTCAATCCCTTCTGTTACATTTGCAGGAATCGCCGGGTCTGATTTTTCTTCCACACCACATACGCCTTCCCTGCTTTCGTCATCTGCATCTTTTTTCCAGTATGAGATGTATTCCGTGGTTGTAAGTCTGCTGTAGGGATCGATAAAAGCGCTGCCGTTTTCGCTCAGGATAATAGCATGAACCCCTTTAGGTGTTCTGTCAAGCCGGATGGTAGCAGAAGGATCATCGACTCCTTTGCCGGCATAGGTTTTAAGCATAGGATATTTTGCTGCAAGTGCTGGATCCATCACCGGAGATTCGACTATGCGAAACCTCCCGGTTTTGCCGTCGGGCATAGGGACTTTTATTTCAACCGGGCGGTCTGCCTCGGGAGAAAATTCCATTGGAACCTGCTCCAGCTTTGCATCCCAGTTGGAGATATCGAGCCGGAAGGTTTTATATTTTTGGGGAATAACCATCCGGTCCTGCTGATTACTTACAGCATCCTCAGTGATTTCCAGCCATGGATTTTTGTCCGTTTGTCCGTACAGGTTTACCATGCTTAGAAAAAAGACCGGCAGGAAAATCCGGAAAGATTTTGATATTCTCATCTTGACTGTTTTTGTGAATTAATTCTGAATGATAACTTTTTGAACCGAAGATTGTTCTCCTGCAATTACGCGGAGAAAATAGATTCCATTTGCCAGATGGCCGACAGGAAAATCTGATTCTGTCTTTCCGGCATGTGTTTTTATTGCGTTTTGCAAAACAACCGCTCCTCTCAAATCGAAAAGTTGCAGCACTACATTGCCTCGATAACTTCCCTCCATTTCGGCGCGAAACATTCCAGAAGCAGGATTGGGATAAACAGAAACGTTAAACCTTCCTTCCGGGTCAACAGGGGTAGTCGTTGTGATTGCAACAGAAAAAATGGGAGTTCCCAGCCAGCCGCCATCAGCATCTGTCACAGTGAATGTAAAATTATCCGAAGTGGTACTGGTTCCATTGTGCTGATACCTCACGCGCCCGGTATTGATATCCTCCTGGGTAAAGGTTCCTCCCAAAGGAAGAGAAACGCTGTCGAGTTGCACAAATCCATTTACGGGAAGGGCTATCAGAGTGAATGTCAGGTCTTCAGGGCCGCTGACAGAATCAATTACTCTCAGAAACTGATCCGTAATATTTTCATGTTTCCACTGTAGGAGAGAAAGCAGGTTGTTTTTTATCAGAATGGGCCTTCCAATATTACCCGCAGGTTCACATATTTCCAGAGACCAGGCATTCAGGGTTCCTCCGTTGAAGTTTTGGTTATCTGTAACACTCAGGGTCCATATACCCGCACTGCTCATATTGTTGAAAACAGCCAGACTATCCACCGGTCGCACAGATGCTCCGGTGGTAGGAGGGCAGGGAAAAGTAGCCGTTGAGGCCTGGTCGTCGAGGCTTAAATTAAAATCCGCAATATTATTATTGCATATCCCATTGAAAAGATCAACCGAAACACTGCCCGGCCCATTGAGTACGACATCCAGATTATTGATCCGGGAATGTGTGATGCTGAGATTATTTACATTTACATCGGCGATATTAAAATTGTCAGTAATAAGAATGGCCGACTGCACCGTGAGTGGCGCACCAAATGCAGGAATATTGATAGGGAGGTTGCCCGCATTGTATGTATGGCAGGGAACGCGTTTGGTCTGAAATGCAGCTAAAGGCGAATAGCTCCCCAAGCCACATGTATTCGCCGCTCTGACACGCCAATAATATACAGTAAAATCAGAAAGTGAGACAGAAGGGGTAAACTGATTGGTTGTCAGCCCTGTCTGGTTGATCACAATCGAAGGCGCGGCAAAGTCCGGGCTGGTAGATACTTGTAATTCATAAGCGCTGGCGCCCGATACAGGTGCCCATAAAAACATAGGGCTGGCGCTCTGGTTTACAGCACCATTTTGCGGAAGTGCCGTAGCAACCTGGATAGGCGGCTGGTTTTGAATACTGAGTGAAAAGACCAAAGAATCCATCTCTCCCGTGGCCGAAAGGCCTTTAATAACGACATTCGCATTTTGCGCAGCAGCATTTGGCGCAATAGAAAATGTAACTGTTACAGTATCGGCGGGCGATACGACACCTGAAGAAAAAGCTACAGAAACGCCGGCAGGAAGATTCTCAGCAGAAAGATTTACGGCACTGCTGAAACCCAGCAGCGGCAACACCACCATATCAACAGAAAAAGATGCCGGTGCGCAAATACTGGCGGTATTCTGCGGAATATAAAGGTCAATACCCGGAGCAGAGGCAAGTTGAATGGAAAAATTCAGATTGGATATATCAAAAAATATATTGTCTGCGGCCTTAACTTTCACTCTGTTGGTATTGCCCGGAAGGCTGGGTACAATGATAGAAGTGGAACCGGTGTTGGGTACATCTGCTGCCAAAAGGGTAGGGTAGGTGAACCCGCCATCTGTGGAAAGATAGATATTTACTTTTGAGCAGTTGACAGGTGATTTATCTGTATTTGCCACGTTCCATGTTATATCTCTCACCGTTCCGGCAATCCAGACTACCGAAGTATTGGGTTCGGTAACCACAAAAGGCCCGGCCTGAGCTGTGGATTGAAAAGACATGGCATCAGAATTTACACCGCCTCCGGCATGGTTGTCGCGCACGGTTGCCGAAAGTTGAGCACCTGGCTGGTAGTGGGAAGCACTTCGCCCAGACTGGACTGGTTGTTGACCAAAGCATCAAGCCGGGGAAAAACACGGGTAGAATCTGTTACCGGATTAAATGAGCGAAAAAGCGTTGTGCCTGTAGGATTGACCGGCGAACCAGCCGGCCCGAGATCAAACTGCTCCCAGCAGAAAGTGACCACAATCTCCGTCGGGGTCAGAACCGGGGCTGTCAGTTCAAATGGTGTTGAATCGAGGTATAAAAGTAACCCCTCCCGCTCCGGCAGATACAACCGGCGCTGATTGCCAGGTTGCTGTTACGTTCAGGCAGTTGCCCCCTGGGCGTTTTGCGTGTAGTTGATAATCTCATCGTAGCTGGCTCCATGAAAATAGGCATCGCTATTGTTCTGAATATCGTCGTTTCCACAAATTCCGGCATAAGCCATAATCGTGCTTCCGCTGCCCGGCTCATAGGCGGTGGGGCCGTTTCGGTTTCCGCCACCACAGCTTCCTGTATTTCCATTAAAAGTATGATCTGCGCCAAACTGATGCCCCATTTCGTGGGCGACATAGTCCACATCAAACGGGTCTCCGACCGGAGATGGGCTTCCGGTTACCCCCTGTGCTTTTTGCCCGTTGCTGCATACAACGCCAAGGCCTGCAATTCCTCCGCCACCCGTGCTGAAGACATGCCCGATATCGTAGTTGGCGGAGCCGATGATACTGTTGACTGTAGTCTGATTCTGATTGAGCATAGCGCCACCGTTGTTGTTGGAATAAGGATCGGTAGCAGCATTGGTATAAACCAGAAGGTCATTGTTGGGGATAAGGACAAGCCTGATGGCGAGTTCTCTTTCGTATATACCTACCACACGGTTGATAGTAGTAACAATTGCTGCCATGGCACCGGGAACAGTACCTCCGTGAAATGCGGTATATTCTCCGGTTGTAGCAACGGCCAGCCTGTATGTTTTAAGAAAATCACCGGTACTTTCTGTTCCGGTTACGGGAAGTGATCCTTCTCTGCCAGATGTTTCAGGAAGCCCGCAAATTGCCCCGAGGTTTCCTTTTGAGGAAAAAAAATCCCGCTTGTAATAGGCAATATATTCGCGGGTGGTATGCGTGGAATAGGGATCAATAAAGACATTTCCTGTGGCAGAAATGACCATTGCATGCATACCTTTGGGGGTAATGTCGAGTCTGACTGTCGCCGTACGATCGTCAAGCCCCTGTCCTGAATATGTGCTGATTCCGGGAAATTTTGCACTTAATTCCGGAGCCATTACGGACGATTCGCAAATCAAGAACCGCTGAAAAGTCCCGTCAGGCATGGGAAGGGATAATTCTGCTTTGTTACCAGAATCTTCATCCGGTACTGTAGATAAAAAAGCGCTGTATTTATCCATATCCAGAGAAACCGTTCTGTATTTCTGCGGGATAATGACTCTTCCTGACCGGGCGGATATTTCGCTTTCATCATGAAATCGCCACAGGCTGGAAGGAATCTGGGAAAAAGCAGGAAAAGCCAGACAAATTAGTACAACACAGAAAGTAAACTTATTCATAAAATGGTGCTCGATAAGGGTAAAATCCGAAAACAAAAGTACCGTTGGGGAAATATGGTTTCCCAACTGTCTGTATCAAATAGTTTCTCTACCGGAAAGTTAGAAGTCTAATGAAATAAATAGATTGGGACTAAAACCTAAAAGATTGCGGTTCATGCTAATCAGTTCCGGTTGTTTCCTTTTTGCATCTGTAACTACAGAATATCGGAAATCCCGGACATTCTTCCGGTTATACAAGTTAAAAATTGAAATCCCTACTTTCAGGTCGCTGTTTTTGTCTTTGGGAAGCAGGGAGTAGGTAGCCGAAAAATCGAGGCGGTGATAGGCCGGAAGTCTGGCTGCATTTCTTGCTCCCAGATCAACCTCCAGTTCTTCGCTTGACTGACGGGTGACATACCTTTCCACCAAATCCGTATAGGGTTTTCCGCTTGCCAGTGTCCAGTTGAGTGAAAGTTCCCAGTTTCTGACCGAATAAGTATTGACTGAATTGAGTTTATGGAGGTGGTCATATGGAGCAGGGAAGGCTTTTCCTGCTTCAATACCAGGAAATCGCTGGATGACCCTGCCGAGCGAATAGCTGATCCATCCGGTATAATTTCCCCATTTTTTCTGGACCATAATGTCGATGCCTTTCGCCAGCGAACTTCCATTGCCGACCAGATTTACCTGGTTGATTTCAAGTGTTCCGGGAGAAAGCGAATATTCGTAGGTGACCAGCCCTCTGGATTTTTTGTAATACAATTCCACATCAATCAGAAAACCGCCGACCTCCCGCTCGAAGCCTGCGATCAGATGGGAAGAATGCACAACCGGCACGGTATCTCCGTCGGCGAGTGCCCAGAAGTCTTCCCCGACACTCAGTGCATTAAACTGCAAAATACTGCTCATAAACTGGTTGTGCAGACTCCAGGCAGCTTTAAGTTTTAGTTTATCCGAAACCTGATAAGAAAGTGATGTGCGGGGCTCCCAGTAGATTTTGGCGGTAGGCGTAAAATAGCTGTACCGCAGTCCGGTCTGAAGCGAAAACTTATCGCCGGGTGTCCAGTTGCGCTCTGCAAAACCGGCAATTATACTTCCCTGCTTATTCAACTTGTCATCCAGAAGAACTGATTCATTTTCCATCCACCGGAAGCGATAACTGACATTCAGAAATGAGTAAGCCCAGCCCAGAGAAAGTGTATTCCGTGCGTTGATACGCCACTCGTTCTCATTTTGCAAATCATACTGCCTCAGGGCGTTTTCCTGGGGAAAACGATGAACTATCCCCGGTTCATTTTCCTGCCGGTAGAGATAGTTATAGATATGTTTCTGATCAAAATAGGAGATGGCAGCAGTTGTTTTGCTGTAAAAGCCGGGATTCCACTGGCGGGCCCAGTTGAAGCTCAGTCCTCTGTTGCGGAGTTCGAGCGTATCCTCCGTATGAATCACAAAATCAGGGTCGCTGAGATCACTTGAATTATAAGCCAGCACATCTCTTCCCTGGTATGCAGTGAGGGAGAGCAGGTCTTTTTCTGAGGCGTGAAAGGTAAATTTGCCGTTGAGGTCTTCAAAGAAGAAGGAGGGGTCAAGCGTAATATTCCGCCCCGAATCGAGGGCATCTACTTTATCATTATAGATCACACCCTGCTGGAAAATATTGTCAAACAGGTTTTTGTACATTACGCTCTGAACTATATCTGAAAAGGAACGCCTTCCCGCGAGAAGCAATGCTCCTTTTCCTTTCAGCACAGGGGTTTCTACATACGCATTGGCGTTCATCAGATTGATTCCCGCCCCAAAGGATAGTTTATCGGGATCACCGGGTTTGCCCGTAATATCGAGAACTGCCGAACTTCTTCCCCCGTATTTGGCGCGAAACCCGCCACGAAAAACCTGCACATCTTTGGTTGCACGGGTATTAAAGGCACTAAAGGTTCCGAAAAAATGCCCCGGCTGATAGATCGTAATGCCATCAAATAAGATCAGATTCTGATCTGCGCTCCCCCCTCTGATATTGAGGCCGGAGGCTGATTCCTGGTTGCTGCTGATTCCGGGCAAGAGTTGAAGGGTTCGCAGAATATCCGGTTCACCCAGAGAAGAAAGCGTAGAAATTTTGTCAGGATTCAGGGAAATCTTTCCGACTGTTCCGCCGGTGGTCGCTGTATAGCGGTTGTCTTCAGAAATCAAAACTTCATCCAGATTCAGGATTTCGGAGTGAAGGAGAATCTCGGCTGGTTGGGAAAGAATGGAGATATCAACAGCCAGCACCCGCGGGCGGTAGCCAATGTATCTGATTTTTACAGAATCCTGAGTGCCGCGCATCAACAGGCGAAAGTACCCAAGTGAATCCGTATAAGAGCCATAATCCGGGGAAAGATATACATAAGCAAACGGGAGTGGCTGCCGTGTATCGTGGTCCAGAACGCGTCCGGAAAAATACATTGACCGACTGGGAGAAGTTTCGCGTGAAACCGATCGTGTATTCTGAGGAAGTAGGATTTCTTTTCTGGGCCTGATTACAATCTGTCTGTTTTTGATAAACAGGTATTCCAGATTTGTATGCTGGAGAATCGTTTGTATGGCTTCCTCCATGTTTACGCCCTTCAGGCTTGCCGTGATATACACATTTTTTACACGGGCTGCATCATACGCAAAAATGTAATCATACTTTTTGCCCAGATGATTCAGAACCTGAGTAAGGGGTTGATTTTTGAAGGTTTCGTAAATCCGAAGAGAAGCCTGAGCAGCCAGAAACTGGCAGCCAAGCAGAAAAATGATCAACAAAAACAGTCGGTTTCCCCTTTTCATGACCCGACTTTTTCAAATTGTTTATGGGTTTGGACTCAACGTAATATGCGTTGAATCTTCAATTACAAACGAGAGCCCCATGGGTTCGCAAACCAGCAATAACGCATTTTCCAGATCATTATCAAAAAAAGCTCCTGTATAAAGTGCCTCAATTTCAGGAAAATCCACCGATACACCATACTGCCGCTCAAGCTCTTCCACAACTTCCCTGAAAGGAACTTCATCAAATGCCAGCATCCCTTCGGTCCATCCGGGCTTATTCACATTAACGAAAGAAAAATCAGAAAGGCGGGTTTGGTCAATAATTTTTACGCCCATACCCCCGGACAGGTCTCTCGTTTCACTTCCGGATGCGGGAGAAACACGCACTTTCCCCTCAAAGCAGGTGACCACCTCGTGGCGGTTTCTCGCTTTTACATTAAACTTTGTGCCCAGAACTTCAACTTTTCCGCTTTGAGCGTTCACAGTAAACGTCTTTCCTTTGGCAACTTCAAAATAAGCTTCACCATTGAGGTAAATGGTTCGGCTTTGGCTCCACTTTGTTTGGTTATAGGAAAGTTCTGATTCAGCATTGATCGTAACGCGGGAACTGTCGGGAAGGTAAAAAGTATATTTTTCACCTGAGGGTGTGTGAAGATTAATCACCGTATCGCGAGTGAGAAAATAAACCGCAAAAATAAGTGCAGCCGCAGCAGCAACTGCTGCTGTCCAGCGATAAGCAGGTGCGATCCTTCGTACCGGAGCGGAGGCCCGGCGATCTGTCCGTGAGGTTTTTTCAAGTATATTTTTCCAGGCTTCTTCTTTTGAAAGCCCATTAGGTACAGCAAACTGGCCGGAAACCTCTGCTATTTTTCTCAGATCTTCATATTCCGGGTGTGCATACCAATCTCTCAACTCATCATCAGATAGCTCTCCGTTTAACCAACGGGCAAGGAACGCGTCGTTTGGTAGTCCGTTATTCATTTATCTACATCGTTTTCTAATACAAAAAGGAAACAACATCATAAAAAAAAACCCTACTCCAGCGGGGTGATCATATTTTTTCAGACAACTTTCTGAGTTCTGTCAGTGCTTTGTGCATTCTTTTCTCCACCGCCTTTATACTCAGTCCCAGCCTGTCGGCAATTTCTTTGTAAGTAAGTTTTTCCACCCGGTTCATCAAAAATACAGAACGATTTTTCTCGGGAAGGTCGCCGATTGCTTTTTCCAGCCGGAGCTTAAACTCTTCCTCCTCCATAGAAAACTGGGGAGATTCCCAAAAGACATTGGAAACCGGTTGTTGCTGAAAACGCAACACTACTTTCTGGTGTTTGATTTCATTCAGAAAGAGATTATTGGCAATCGTGTAAAGGTAACTTTTCGCTTTTTCGGGATTAATGCTCTCTCTTTTTTTCCAGAGAATCAGAAATGCTTCCTGCGTAAGGTCTTCAGCCAGCGTAATTTCCCCTGACTTATAGTAAAGAAAATTCCGTATTGCCTCATAATATTTGTCAAAGAGGCTCTGGAATACTTCCTGTTCGTGAGAGTCAGAGTGCGGTTGGATGTTCATTCGCTGGGTTATGCGGTATTCAGGTGTTTTTCTGGAAAACACCAATAATACAAAATCAGCCCTATATATCCGCATTATTTTCGCCGATCTTCTGATGAATATTTTTTCCCAACCTTCCAAATCTTAACGGATTTCCCGAAGCTGAAAGATTTACACTAAATTTGCCAAAAGTTGCCGGCTTTCTCCGGGCTTCCCGTTTCCTATGGCAGATTTTTCTTTCTCCGGCTTTATCAATCTTCTATCCCAGGAAAAACGCCTGCTCCAATGGCTGTATGAACATCCCGATGGCCGGGTTGCGGTTGATAACCCACAACTTCAGGAGTTGATCCGAAACGACAAAGACCGGTTGTCTTCTTTGCTTCAACAAAAGATTCTTGTTGGTGAGGATCAATTTGTCTGCCTGAATCCCTATCTTTTTTTCCCTGTTGTTTTGTATCTGGCCCCAGGCATCCGAGCCGGAAAAGACCTGAATGCAGAACTCGTTTATCAGATTGGCTTACTGCTCAGTATCTATGAAAAAAAAGCCGGCCACCCTGCTGCCTCTCAGGCTTTTCTGAAAGTTGTACAGCTCACCGGGATGCTCGCGACTTCGGTCAGTCTCTCCGCTCAGGAAGCGGAAGAACAGCTACAACTTTTTCCAGAAAAGGGAATGGAGTCAATCCTTTCACTGCAAGCCACCTGTGAGCGTGTTTCCGAAATGTTGGCGGAAAATCTCTTTTTTACCGCAGCCGAAGACCCCATTGTACTGACCCAGATCGCCCGGCTCAGAAAAGCCATCGCCACGGCAGATTCAATCATTGAAGAAGCCGAATTTCAGACAAGAGACAAGCAGGAAAATACCAAACCATCGGACAGGATCAGAAAACTGAAATACCTGAAAGACAACCAGTTGATGGAGGAAGAAACCAATATACGGGAAATCATGGAAGCGGAAACCGCCATGCTCTGGGAAGAGCCGCTCACACTCAATCCGCTAATCGAAACAACAGATTCGCAAATTGTGAATCCATCCGAAAAGCCTGAAGAATTTGTTTCGGCCCAACGGGTTTCTGTTCAGGAGTTGAAAAAACTGGAAAAGGATTTTGCCAAAAGCGACCATGATCTCTACCATTTCCTCACGTCCCATCCGCTTTGTCAATCACTTTCCC
>JAWKNL010000014.1:0-146300 GCA_041391725.1 Bacteroidia bacterium | reverse complement strand
TCGACCGAGCTCCAATTTTTGTCAAACTCGTGCGTCACGCAATTGTAGCTTTCTGATGTTCGAATGATTTGTTCTAAATTTTCAAAATAGTTGTCGTCGAACCGAATGTTAACATACCAAATGTAGTCAAGGTCAAACGCTCCTTCAGTATTATGAACTGAGTCAACCAGAACCGTAAACATTGTCGTGTCAAGGTTGATGTCCGTTAATTTACCGATGTCGTACTGAATAGAAAATTTTGAATTGTATGGCTTTTTTGTCGTCGTCGAGCAGTTTGACAACAGAACAATGATAAGGAAAGTCAGTATTAATTTTGTCGTCATTGTCTTGATGTTTTGTCCGTCGCAGCTATGCCCACTAACGTTCCGGCTAAAAAGCGTTGCCATCCCGCAGGGTGGCTATGATTTTTTAGCTTTTGTTATGCACTTTTTAATTTTCTTCCTTATAGAATTCTAGTAAACTATTACTCAGTAAGAATTCATATTGTTCTTTTGTAAGATAAATGTATCCAGATACCTGACCACCATCAGGTAAGTCATAGAATTTTCCTGATAAATTATTTTCACTAATTGCCGTATTTATCAATTCAAGGAATTCCCCAGAATACCAATCTCCAGTAACTTCTACAGTTTTTTTGTAGATCTTTCCTTTGAAGTCAAAAGCAATGTCAGCAGTTTGTTTTGAGAAGGAAAAATTGTCTTTAATCCTCTCAGGTGCAAAATCACCATGTGTAATTGATGCAAAATCAAGAATTGCTGCTTTATAAGGCTTATTACCGTCAAACATTTCCCAATCAAAACCCACGCAAATGTTTTCCATTTCATATAATATTGATTCGCCTGAATGAAGGTAGGTTTGTTTGAGTTCCTGGAGTTCCATTAATCTTTGAGATTCTGATAGGTGGTTGAACAATCCAATTGAATCGTAAAGATTAAAATACCTTTCTGTTTCTTTTTGGCTTAGAAGGTTGAAAGGATTCCAATATTTGGAAACTTCAATTTTAAACCAATCAGGGTCAAAATAGGTGAAATCGGAACGGTCATCAGGTTCCTTTAAAAAGTCAAATTGTTCCTTTGTTATAAGTATCAAGTAAGTAGAACTTTTGTCAGTCCTCTCGATATCCATGATTCGATAGTCGGAATTTTGATCGGTAAGAACTTTATTAAAAATCCTGAAGAAAAATCTTCTATCAAACTTTTCGTAGATTTCTGATTCTTTGTAATCTTTATCGTAGCTATTGTTGGCTTTGTATTCAATGCCTAAGTTAGAAAAGCGTACAACAGCTGATTGATATTTCAAGTCATCATGCTGAACATCTTCAATTGCAAAAGAGTAGTTAGATATTTTTAAGTTAGGGTCAAGTTTTTCGAGAGAGTAATACGCTGATTTATAACAATCAGGTATAGATTCTGGCAAAGAGTCTATGTGAATAATAAGCTTTCTGTCAAGCAAAGTGATGATTTCTTCTTTTGAAGAAAAATCTTTATCAATTTTCTCTTCAGAGGAGATTAAACCTAAGGTTTGAAGTTCTTGTACATAACTTTTTGCAAGTTTAATTTTGCCTTTAGATTGTTCTAGTTCAAATAGATATTGAAACAGCATTAATTCATCCGAGATTGTTTCCGAAACAAGACGACTGTTTTTATTTCGATTCCCATGTTTAAGCTTAATATCTTTAAATGTGGGTTCATCAATTAAGTCTAATTCGTAAATCTTGTCGATTAATTTACTTGTTTTGGACTCTAACTCAGAGGATGAAAAATACATCATTCTTGTTTCCCCTCTTTTTAATCTGTAGCGCTTAAGATAGACATCATAAAGAGTGGTATATAGGGAATCTTCTGATATTTTTTTAGCCTCAATCTCAGACAAAAAACCTTCTTCAACCATGTATTTTACAAGAATAGGTCTTTTGGTATCTGGTACTTGACAACTAGCTACGAAAGGAAATAATATTATAATAAAAAGTAAATTTTTCATTTTTTCTATTGTGCATAACGTTTTGCAGCTACCCGAAGGTGGCGATTTAGAAGCACTTCACTGTCAACCAAGCAGAAACTTTGATAGAAGCACAAAGCTTGATTTAACCACTGAACCGCCACTTTTGGGTAGGTGCTGTTAGTGGTAGCCGTTCTTGCCGTCCACTCGTCAAAATTCTGCAAACCATTCATAGCTTTCAATTTTTTGATACTCTTTCGGAACCGTTTTTAAAACTACGCCTTCCTTTTCTGTCGGGCTGTAAGCTCTCTTTTTGTTTTGATAAATTGTCCCTGATTTTTTGAGTCTGGATAAATGAATTCAATTGTGTCTACTTGAAGCCCGTTCCATTTGTACTTATAAAGTCCTACTTCTCCGGGGTGTCCATATCCAACTCCACGAATTATTTTCTCCTTTGCTGAAAATGTCGGATTGATAAATTCATAATCATTAGTGAAATTTCCTTTGTCGGGTTGGTTTAAATAAACATTATAAACGTCACGTCTGCAACAACCTGAAGAAGGATACCAATGAACAAGAAAGTCTTTATGTCCGTCTCCGTTTACATCAAATATCGTATCTCGGATATAAGTCATTCCATCTTGTTCTCTGTAAATAAGTTTTTTAGCGTCGTTGTCTTGTACTTTGTATAAGTCAAGGCAAGTTGCCCAAGGAACGTGTCTGCGTAATAGAAAATACTTTTGATTGTCTTTGAAAAGTCTGCCGATTTCGATTTCAATTTTGATTATGTAGGAACTGTCGTCAGGTTGAATTTCGTATTCCTTTTTGAAATTATCAGTTTTGAACTCTGTCTGTGCAACTTTGAAAGCGTCTTTTAATGCTATGTCAAGACGTAAGCTATCAATTCTATTATCTTCTTCAATTTGTTTTTGTCTTTCTTCTTTCGTTAAGTCATTTTTAAAAGGTGTTTTTGGAATACTGTCATTTTGAGTTAAAGAATTTACGTCTTGGTTTGCAGTCTGTCCACAACCAAAAATTATTGTCAAAATTGCTAATGTTAATATGTTCGTTGTTGTCTTCATACGGTTACCACTAACGTGTTGCAGCTACCCGAAGGCGGGGCTTTCGAAGCACTTCACTGACAACCAAACACATACTTTGATAGAAGCACAAAGCTTGATTAAACCACTGAACCGCCACTTTTGGGTAGCTGCTGTTATGCTCTCGTTACATTCCGTCTATTCTATTACGATATTATAAATTTATACGAACACCTATATTCAAACGTGGTTTGTTGTTGTAAAAATTATCGCCACCTAAAAAACTGGAGTAGCCATAAGTGTTCGTATAATTGACCCCACCACCTAATTGTAAATGCTTGTTTTTGAATGGTTGGTAAAAAGCTTGAACTCCAATTTCTGAAGCAAGGCCAAATCCTGCATCTGTACCATCTTGAAGAATATCCTCCCATTCACTGACTCTTAGTCCGTCAGGAGTAATTCTATCCTCTCCCTTCAAGTAGAAGCCCGCTCCTATTTGGCCAAATGAAATTGGTATTCGAATCAACCATTTATTATTATTCAGTCGTAAATTGTACGCAATATTAAGACCAATAAAACCATGGTCTGCCCCTAACTCTAGCGAGGTCTTTCCTTTGTAAGACTCACCTGGATCTAATTGTAGCGTGAAAGTTTTGTGGTTATTAATAGGCCCACTTCTACCATAATACAGAATTCCTATGTCAAATTTTCTAGATTTGCTTGAAATTCCCATACTGAAGCCAATAGCATTTCCTATATGGCTTGATAGGAACATGGCCGAGTATTCAGATTGAAAAAAGAATCCTAATTTATTCTGTTGCTCTTGGGCAGAAACTTTACAGGTGACAAAAATTGAGAGCAAAAAAACGTTTAAATATTTTAAATTATTCATGGTTTATTTTTTAAAAGTTGAGAAATGAAATTGAACTTGCATTTTTTGAAGGAATATTAAATTGACAACCGACAGAAACCATCCAAAAGAATTTTTCTGTATCCCCTGTAGCCCCGCTCATGGGACCGGCATAAGTCCTTAAAGTGTAAAGAGCAGAATTAGATTTTAGCGAAATTCCATTTAGCACAATACCAGACGGCTGCTGTTCATTACCGATAACCTCCGGCTTAAGTTGTATAGAAGTCCTGAGCATGGCTCCAGTATGGTATAGAATTTTATCATTCATTCTAAGTGTCATTAAAATGTTTGGATCGAATTCTAACCCGATCGTTTTGGAAGGCAGGGTGATATTTTCTTGATTTTCTAAATACCGATAACTTGATGTAAGATTGAAGTCAAGGCGAAAATTTTCGGTCTCAGCGATTTTATAACCTATGACCAATCCCGTGAAGACTGTTTTCCCACTGTTTATGGCTATGGCGTTTACAAATCTATATTTAAAATCGCAGTAACGAAAATTGAGTCCGATACTAAATCTGTTTGAGATCGGGTGCTGATACCAAATACTTCCCAAATAGTGATCGCTTTTACTCGTTCCAACAGAGAAGCCAAAATTGCTTTGGCTAAAACCTGATAATGACAACGCTAGTAAGGTTGTCGTCAAAAATAATCGCTTCATATTAACATTGTTTAATATGCCGCAAAGATGAGTCTCTTTTATAATCAAGTCGCCTTATTTTGCAAAATGAGACCTAAAAACTAAGGTAACTAGACTTGTTTTAGAAGATGAGCCTTTTGGTATTCGCTCGGTGTTATCCCCGTGATTTCTTTAAATACTCTGTTGATGGTCGCTTTTGAGTTAAACCCGCAATCAAGCCCTATAGACAGTATGGTTAAATGGCTATATTTGGGGTCAATTAACCGTTGTTTTAGTAAATTGATACGGTAATATGATACAAAATCATAAAAAGGTTTTCCAAAATGGATATTTATTGTTTTTGAAAGTTGGTGGGATGGTACTTTGAGAATAATTGCTACATCTGAAATTTTAAGTAGCTGTGTAGTATATATATCAGATTCATTGAATAGTTTTAACAGGCAGCGATAGATTTCATCTGTATTTCCATTTGGTTCAGCCTTTTTAGTTTCTGTAGTAGGTTGGCTTATAAAATTATCGTTAAATAAAGAATTAGATACACCTTGAGAAGCAACAACATTCTCAATACTATAGTGCCTGATTCCATGAAATGCCAAATACATAAATGAAACCGAAATAAGTCCATTTGTAAATATATACACGGAAGAAATCTGACTCACTATTTTAAAATTGAACAATAAAAAAGAAATTAACGAAACAATATAAAGTCCCATTACCAATAATATATAATTTTTAAGCCAATTCATTCTCATCTGATCTATGAATGAATATTCATTTTCAATAGAATCATTATAGGCTTTTAATTTGCCTAATGCAACGTAGCACATAAGAATAGCAAAAACTTTATTTCCTTTATAAAAAAAGTGATAAATGAAAGGAGGGTTATTGATTAAATCATAAATCGAATTAAATGAATCGTTTTGGGCAAAATAAATATCATAAAAAAAGTACAAAGCCATTGGTATGGATAGGGCAAAGAAAAAGAAATAGAATGTTTGCCAAGATTTTCCGGTCAATATTTGGTAAACGTATATAAGGAAAGAAGAGAAGAAAAACGGAGCGATCACGGAATCTAAATAAAAAAGCAATGGGGTATAGTCTTTTTTATCCAAAAATGAAATAAAAAGCAAAATAGTAAACAATAAGTTTAATATTATTAGTGAGTAGTCAGATGGTAATTTATTCCTTTTGTAAAGTATAAATGTCGTAAACATCATGGGAAACACTATGGTTATATGTCCGATGTTAAAAATATTCATGAGATATTAGAAAAGTTTTTTGTTGTTGGTAATGGAGCATAACGGTTTCGGGCTTTGCGTTCGGGCGGGTTTCGGAGCACAAAACTGTCAACAAGCACTTAACTTAAATAGAAGCACAAAGCTTCAATTTTGCACGTCACCCCGCCTGACGCAAAACCCGTGTTAGCAGTAGTTGTTCTTGTCATTCTGTTAGTTTTGTAACTTGAATAATGTCGTGAAATGGGTCGCCAAATTTACCAATCCACTTTTGTCCTATCATAGTTATTTGTCCTTCTGTCCTGATTAAAAATGGAACACTACTTATACCAACAGAGTATTCAAATTTTCGGTCAAAAGTTAACTCACCATTTTTGTCAAGTTCAAATATATATGCTCTGTCTCCTTTGTCCTTAATTGGTGTGATAGTACTTGAAAATAAAAAACTGCCACTTTTGGTTTCAATTATGTTTCCTGGCTTCTCATAGTAGTTCTGTTTTATGTCTTTTTGCCATTTTAGATTTCCTTCTTTGTCAAGATAAATAATCTTCAGATAGTGATAATGCGTCTTCTGTTCTTCCTTTTGTGAATAATTGCTTCCATAGAAAAGCAAGTCTCCGTTAGTCGTCAATATAGTTTGGCAAGAATAAAAATTTGAATACTTTTTTGTCCAAATTGTATCGCCTTTCTGTGTCAGCTTCATTAACCATAAAGAATTAATGTTTGCGTCTTGGTCATATTGTTCTGCTGTTAGGAAATAATTATTGTCAGTCGACTGAATAATTGAAATTGGATTGCTATGTCCTTTTGTAAGCATTAAATTTTCTGAGAGTAACTTTCCATCAAGATTATATCGCCTAAATGAAATTCCAATTTTTGTAGTTTTTGGAATATATTCATTAGCTATCAAAAGTATCTCGTTGTTTCTTGTCAGGGTCAATACTGTTGAGCCATCTGGATATTTTGGTTTATCAATTTTTTTTGACCATATCAGTTTCCAATTCTTGTCATACTTATTTAGGAAGTCTTTTGTATAGCCGCCCATTGTTCTTAAGTCAGTAGTTACCACATAATAAAATTGGTCAAGCTCAATGTAGTCTGTAAGGAAATTTTCAAAGGAAATTGGCAAGCTATTTATTGAGTCGCCTTTAGGGCTAATTTTTAGAAAATAAAAATCGTCTTTATGAATGTCATCCTGTTGGTTAGTTCTTAAATAAAGTAGATAGTTGTTGTCAGCAGTAGCTTTAAAATCCAAAATTGAATTGTGTCCACCAAAACTGATTGAAGATTCGCCTATTTCTTGGAAATGCAACTCAGTTTCTTTGTCACGGTAAGTTTGCTTCTCTTGTCCATTACAAGAAACCAATGTCAAAAGGGTCAATATTATTATTACGGTCGTCTTCATACAATTACTGCTAACATCCATATATACGCTACGCGTAGCGTTTATTTCCTTATTGACTCTTACGAATATCCTCCCTTTCCCTCAGATTTACAAGTATCTGGCAGAGATATATCCAGGCTATCCAGCGGCGATACGGGCTTATGCTGGCGAGCTACGCTTGTGCTGAGCGAGGTCGAAGCATAGGGTATATACCTGAGTAGTTTTGATGCTGCTGTGACCAAGTACTTCCTGGATATAGCGGATGTCGGTGCCCGCCTCCAAAAGATGCGTTGCGTAGCTGTGCCGCAGCTTGTTTCACCACCTGTTGCAGGCTGCGGTCGCTGTACCGCTCGCCCACGGTTTCGCCTTCAAACAAAAAGGTCAGTGGCAGGCCCTTTTACGGATTGCTCAATACGCAGGCGGAATACGCTCTCATCCGTGGCGGCAGTTGAAAGTAGAAATATCGCCCTTCCTGAGACCATCGCATGCCCAGCGCCTTGAGTTGCGCTTTTAGCAAATTGCCTTGTTTGAGTAAGCAGCCCTAAATTTGGAAACGTGCCCAAACAGAAATTTGAAAATACTTTTTCATTCAGGAAAGCTACTTCACTTCAATCAGAATCTGTTGCCTGGGGGTGAGATTGCCGAAGCTGGAAAGTTCCATTCCCAGACTGCGGGCAAGCTGCATGAACTCCTGCTCGTATTCGGCGATGACTGCAATGAGCAGCCCTCCGCTGGTCTGCGGATCGCAGAGAATCGTGCGGTGATAATCTGAGATTTCGCTGATTTTATGTCCGTAGCTGTCCCAGTTGCGATGAGTACCTCCGGGAATGGAGTTTTGCTCAATATATATTCGGGCTTCAGGGATTACAGGTACCTGGGAGGCGTGTACTACCGCGCTGAGCCGGCTCCCTTCGCACATTTCGGCGAGGTGCCCCAACAGACCGAAACCGGTCACATCTGTAATGGCTTTTACGTAGGCATAACGTGCAAATATTTCACCTGCCTGGTTGAGTTTAATCATCGAATCCCGGGCAATATTTTTATGTTCTTCCTGAAGGATTCCTTTTTTCATGGCGGTGGTGAGGATGCCGACGCCAAGGGGTTTGGTCAGAAACAATTTGCATCCGGGAAGGCCCCCGCTGTTTTTTCGGATATTGGCGACATTGACCCTGCCGGTAACAGCCAGCCCGAAAATCGGCTCCGGGCTGTCAATGCTATGGCCACCTGCGAGCGGGATTTTAGCTTCTGCACAGGCTGCCCTTGCGCCTTCGAGCACAGCTCTTGCCGCTTCTGGCGGGAGCTTGTCCACCGGCCATCCGAGGATGGCGATAGCTAACATAGGCGTACCGCCCATGGCATATACATCGCTGATGGCATTGACAGAGGCGATCCGGCCAAAGTCAAACCCATCGTCCACGATCGGCATAAAAAAGTCAGTAGTGCTGATAATAGCCGTACCGTCTCCCAGATCATAGACTGCTGCATCATCGCGGGATTCATTTCCTACCAGAAGGTTGGGGTTGGGAAGAATCTGCTGCGTTGTGTGGAGAATTGAATCCAGTACTTTGGGCGAAATTTTACATCCACATCCCGCTCCATGGCTGAATTGAGTAAGTCTGATCTGATCAGGTTCAATCATTCTTGTAAAAATTGATAAGTTGAATGGCTGTAGCCCGGGGGTTGTCGCCTCCCTGCTCCAGCTTGTATATCAGTTTGGGTGATTTTTGCATCAGCCCATGTGTATAAGCCTTATCGTAATAGTGTAGGGCAATCTCAGCTCCGGTTTTATAATCACCTGCATCGAGTGCTGAAATGGCCTTTTTTACATCATTTCCCCCCAGTCGCTTCTGAATTTTCATCAGGGCTTCGACCAACTGGTCTTTCGGGGCGCCGGCATATTCTTCCATCAGCCTCGTTACCCTTGCCTCCAACGGAATTTCGATCACATGCACCGGAGCACTTTTCATCTGATCGTAAAACAACTGCGGGATATAAACCCGCCCGATAGAATGGCTTTCGTCTTCTATCCAGATGTGCCGCTCAGCGTCGAGTTTTCCCAGTGCCTGGTGCAGGTCGTTTTCAAACTGCTCTACCGTAGGCTGGGGCAATTGCCCGATTGCACCGAAAGCTGAACCTTTGTGACATGCCAGTCCTTCGAGGTCAATCACCTGCTCGCCTTCCTGTGCCAGTGCATGCAAAATAGCTGTTTTCCCGGAGCCGGTTTTCCCACCCAGAATGATAAGCTTTAGTGGCTTTCCAAAATCTGAAAGAACGTTTTGGCGATACGCCTTGTACCCCCCCTCAAGTACAGTTACATCAAACCCTGTTGTGCTCCACAACCATGCCATACTTTCACTTCGCATCCCACCTCTCCAGCAGTGTACCATCAGTTTGCTGCCGGAGTTCAGTTCTTTTGCCTGCCTGATGAAGCCGTCCGCTTTTGGCCCGACAATCTCCAGCCCTTTTGCGATGGCACTTTCTCGTCCTTTCTGCTTGTACAAAATCCCTACCGTTTTTCGCTCTTCATTGTCGAATAAGGGAATATTTATGGCCCCGGGAATATGACCATGATGGTATTCTCCCGGTGACCGCACGTCAATCAGTGGAATGCGAGGTGGGTCGGCTGATTGCAAAAAGGATAATATGGCCGTTTTATGGATCAGATTTGGGGGAATTTAGGTAAAACGCAGGTTCGCTGCAATCTTAAGTTCTGCAAAAATAATCGCTGGTTTCTGTTCCTCAAAATGTATTGAGCTTTTTCGTTACTGCGGATTTTGTATTTTTATTCATCCTCTGAAATACCTGAATACTACTATATTATGAAAACTACTATTTTCCTCTCTCCTTTAAATTTTCTGATTTCGGCAATATTGCTGGCTGTCGCATGCACCCCCGGACCTGAAACAACTACGGCTCCCACCTCCGGTCAATGGTTTGAGTACGAAGACGGTGCCGCTACCCGCTGGAGCAGCCCTGAAAATCCCACTGCCGAAAAGGGCGGAGCGGGGAAAGAAAATATGGGCGGAAAAGGTCGGGCTTTTGTTCCACTTGCCCCGGGAGAGTCTGTGGTGCTGCTGGATACCGACGGCCCGGGCATGGTTCGCCGGATGTGGATAACCGTTCGCGACCGTTCTCCTGAAATGCTTCGCTCCCTCCGACTGGAAATGTTTTGGGATCATTCGGATAAACCTGCGGTTTCCGTTCCTTTTGGTGATTTTTTTGGCGTAGGTCTGGGCCAGACGGCGGTTTACCACAATGCCCTTTTTGCCAATCCGGAAGGGAGGTCATTCAGTTGTTTTATTCCCATGCCCTTTAAAAGCGGGGCAAAAATCGTCGTTACCAACGACGGCAACGAGCGGCTTTCCCACCTGTTTTACGATATAAACTTTATCAAAATCAGCAAATGGGAAGATGCTTATATGTACTTTCACGCCACCTGGAACCGCGACACCGCTACCACTGTTGGGAAGGATTTTGAATTACTGCCACAAGTCACCGGTAAAGGTCGGTTTCTGGGGGTGAATGTGGGGGTGAACGACAATCCTGCCTATGGTGATATGTGGTGGGGCGAGGGTGAGGTGAGAATATTTCTGGATGGAGATCAGACCCTTCCCACGCTTTCGGGAACAGGTACCGAAGATTATATCGGCACTGGCTGGGGACAGGGATTGTATTACAACGACTACGCCGGTTGCCTTATCGGAGACAGCAAAAAACGGCAATGGGCTTTTTATCGCTATCATGTGCCGGATCCTGTATTTTTTGAAACAGATTGCCGCGTTACGCTTCAGCAGATGGGCGGAAGCTCCAAAAAGAATGTTCTCGAACTGATCAGCAGAGGTGTGCCATTGAAACCAGTGACCATTGACAATGACGGAACCCTCGCTCATCTTCTCAGCCAAAATGGTGATATTCCACTCGACACGCCCGACCTTCCCGGAGGCTGGACCAATTTTTACCGCTCAGACGATGTGTCTGCTACCGCCTATTTTTATCTGGATAAACCAACTTCCAGCCTTTCTACGGCAATTCCTGTTGAACTTCGCCTGTGGAATCTGAAAACAAATCCGTAACTTGGGGTAACAAAAACCGTATTGGAAAACCTAAAGCAAGATTTTCCGGTTTACCATTTTATGATTGAAAAACAAAAACTTACGCGGGACAACGTAATTGAAAAAGCCATACTTGTCGGGGTCTGCACCCGCGATATGTCTTTTGAGCAGGCAAAGGAATATATTGACGAACTGGCGTTTCTGACAGAGACGGCAGGTGCCCGTGCGGTTCAGAGCTTCATCCAGAGACTGGACAAGCCCGTGACTTCAACTTATGTAGGGTCGGGTAAACTGGATGAAATCAAAGCCGCCATTGAGGCGACAGAGGCCAATCTGGTAATTTTTGACGATGACCTGTCTCCTTCCCAGATCCGAAATATAGACCGTGCCCTGGAAGTGAAGGTGCTGGACCGCTCGTCATTGATTCTGCATATTTTTTCCGAGCGGGCACAGACGGCCCAGGCGCGGGTGCAGGTGGATCTGGCGCAGTATCAATATCTCCTTCCCCGCCTTGCAGGCATGTGGACTCACCTTTCACGCCAGAAAGGGGGGATCGGGCTGAAAGGGGCGGGTGAAAAGGAAATTGAAACCGACCGCCGTATCATTCGCAGCCGTATTTCGCTGCTGGAAGAACAACTCAAAAAAATCGACAAGCAGGATGCCGAGCGACGGAAAAACAGATCAGAATTTGTGCGGGTAGCACTGGTCGGCTATACCAACGTGGGTAAATCCACGCTAATGAATCTGTTTTCCAAGTCCGATGTGCTGGCGGAAAATAAATTATTCGCCACCCTCGATACGACCGTCAGGAAAGTAGCCTTCAGCGGAATTCCTTTTCTGCTCTCCGATACGGTTGGGTTTATCCGCAAACTCCCTCACCATCTGGTCGAATCCTTTAAAAGTACACTGGCCGAATCCAAAGAATCGGATGTGCTCATTCACGTAGTGGATGTCTCCCACCCGAAATTTGAGGATCAGATCGCCAATGTAAAAGAAACGCTCCGAAGCCTCGACATCCGCGACCGCACAGTCGTCACCGTGTTTAATAAAGCGGATCTCCTCTCCGAAGAGGCACGGCTCCACCTGCAAAACAGTTGGCTGGCAAAAGAAAATGCACCCTCTGTGATGATTTCTGCTGCTACGCGCTGGAATGTGGAAGCCCTGAGGGAAATGATTACACAGGTGCTGGTCGAAAAATATAATCAGAAATCCCACAACGGAACGCATCATTTTCTGGAAAACTACCAGTATTATGAGATGAATCATTCAGAATAGAATACCTATGAATGGAGAGATAATAAACCGCATTGCCAACAGCCCGATTATTACCTTTAAACCGGAAGAGTTTTACCCTGAGGGTGAACGTGTCCTCCTCGATATAAAAGATCAGTTGTTTCACGGGATGATTCTCCGCGAAAGAGATTTCAGAGGATGGATCAAAGCCCATGACTGGTCGCAATATCAGGGCAAACATATAGCCATTACCTGTTCCGCTGATGCTATCATTCAGACCTGGGCCTGGATGCTTCTTGAAGTCAGTCTCCAACCTTTTGCAAAAACCGTCGTCTTTGGTTCGTTGAATGACCTCGAAATCCAACTCTGGCAGAACGCACTGGATAATATTGACTTCTCTGCGTTTACAGATAAGCCGGTGGTGGTAAAAGGGTGTACCAACAGGGATATTCCGACGGGGGTTTATGTGGAAATTACCCGAAGAATGATGCCACTTGTAAAAAAACTCAGCTTTGGTGAACCCTGCTCCACAGTTCCGGTTTACAAAAAAGGCCTTGATGGAGCCGAGTGACCTGACATATTATTTACGTCATACTGATAAATAATTTTACTTTTTCACATAAGTTTTTTTCTTTTATACAAACTAATAAATACCGCTGCCATGGGACTTTTTGATTTTATTAAAGGACAATTTATAGATGTTATTGAGTGGGTGGACTACCACCGCGATGTGCTGATGTGGAAATTCCCCGATCAGGACAAAGAGGTGAAAATGGGCGCACAACTCACCGTCCGCGAATCGCAGGCCGCCATCCTCATCAACGAAGGGAAAATGGCCGATGTATTCGAACCCGGTCGCCATGAACTCACTACCCGCAACATGCCCATCCTTACCACCATCAAATCGTGGAAGTATGGCTTTGATTCGCCTTTTAAGGTAGATGTCTATTTCTTCAATACCCGCCAGTTTGTCGATAACAAATGGGGCACACCCAGCCCGGTAACTATTCCCGACAGCAAATTTGGGCAGGTGGAATTCCGCGCTTTCGGCTCCTACAACTTCCGCATCACCGACTTTGAAACTTTCTTCAAAGAAATCGGCGGCACAAACCCCGTTGTTACTCTTGAAGACGTACACGGCATGCTGCGCGGCAAACTGGTAGATCGGTTTACCGAAATTGTTGCCGAAATGGCCGAAAATAATTTCTCCTTCGTCCAGATGCAGGCCAATAAATCGGAGTTTGTACAGGCACTTATACCCCGTATCTCCGAGTATTTTGCCCAATTTGGTATGGAACTTACCGATTTCTCCATCCAGAGTATTACGCTTCCTGACGAACTTACCGAGTATCTCCGTAAAAATACCCAGATGAATATGGTTGGCGATATGCAGCGGTTTATGCAGTTTCAGGCTGCCAACGCCCTCCAGAAATCAGCCGAAAATCCCAACGGCGGCAGCGGCGGTATGGAAATGGGTACAGGTTTTGCCATGGGGCAGATGATGATGAATCAGATGAACCAGATGAATCAGCAAAACAATCAGGGCGGAAATAAGGAAATGTCCAAAGACGAAATTATGAAGCTGCTCAAAGACCTCGGCGAATTAAAAGCTTCCGGTATCCTTACCGAAGAAGAATTTAATGCCAAAAAGACTGAGCTTTTGGCAAAACTCTAAGTAAGCGACCCAATTTGTATAATCACTGGCTGTCCCTGGGACAGCCTTTTTTTTTCTTTACGTATGACAGTAGATCAACTCAAAGCCACGGGATGGATCATATTCGAATGTATCAGCGGGAGTAAAGCTTACGGCCTAGACCTCCCCACGTCTGATACAGACATCAAAGGCGTTTTTGTCCTTCCCGAAACTATGTATCTCGGCCTCGATTATATTGACCAGATCAACAACAAGTCCAACGATATCGTCTATTACGAAATCGGCAGGTTTGTCAGCCTTTTATACAAAAACAACCCCAACCTGCTGGAAATGACCAATATGCCGGCTGAGATGATCCTCCATAAACACCCGGTATTTGATCTGATCCGAACCGAAGACTTTCTGGCCAAAACCAGTCGCGATTCCTTTGCCGGGTACGCCATGCAACAAATAAAAAAGGCCCGGGGACTCAACAAAAAGATTTTTAACCCCATGGGGAAACCCGAAAATCCGTGCTGGATTTTTGTTTTGTAACTGAAGGCCAGGGTTCTCTTCCGCTCAGCCAATGGCTGAAAGAAAACCAACTGACTCAGGAACGCTGCGGACTGGTCAATATCCCGCATATGAAAGACTTTTACGCGCTTTTTTATGACGAAAAGGAAACCCACGGCTTTCGGGGAATTTCAAACAAAGAGACAGCCAACAGTGTACTCCTCAGCAGCATCCCGAAAGGATTAAAACCCCTTGCGTATTTATACTTTAATCAGGACGGCTATTCCACCTACTGCAAAGATTTCAAAGAATATCACGACTGGGTGGAAAAACGCAACGATAGCCGCTATCAGAATGTGCTGGAACACAGCAAAAATTACGATGCCAAAAACATGATGCACACTTTCCGCCTCCTCGATATGGCCGCGGAAATCCTGTCCTCCGGAGAACTAATTGTCAGGCGCCCCAACCGGGAAGAACTACTGGCCATCCGAAGTGGAAAATTTACGTATGAAGAGCTGATGGAAAGGGCAAATGAAAAACTACAGACGGTAAATACACTTTTCGAAACCAGTTCTCTACCTTCCCGCCCCGACAAAACAAAAATTAACCGGGTGCTGGCTCAGATCAGGAAGACCATCTGGACGGAGGGAAATCCCGGTTGAATTTCTGCCTGAATTGGTTACCTTTGCGCCTTTCGAAAGAAACCCTGCGTATGGAGACTTCATATCCCAAAAATAAAATCAAAGCCCTGGTGCTTGAAAATATTCACCCCAATGCCGTGCACACCTTTGAATCTGAAGGTTATCAGGTCGAATTTGTCAGCAGTGCACTCGGTGAAGACGAACTCTGCGAAAGAATTAAAGGCGTATCCATTATCGGGATTCGCTCCAAAACCAAAATTACCCGGAAAGTACTGGAAAATGCCAATCGCCTCATGGTCGTCGGCGCTTTCTGTATCGGTACCAACCAGATTGACCTCGAAGCCTGTGCAGAAAAAGGTGTGGTAGTCTTTAACGCGCCTTACAGCAATACCCGTTCGGTGGTAGAACTCGCAATCGGTGAAATTATCATGCTGATGCGGCGCACTTTTGTAGCCAACAATGGCATGCACCACGGAAAATGGGATAAGTCTGCCAAAAACAGCTTCGAGATTCGCGGCAAAAAACTGGGTATTATCGGATACGGCAACATCGGCGCCCAGCTTTCTGTACTGGCCGAAGCGCTGGGGATGAATGTGTTTTATTATGATGTGGTCGAAAAACTTGCCCTGGGAAATGCCACAAAAATGAGTTCGATTGAAGAACTGCTTTCCCATGTCGATATCGTTACCCTTCATGTGGACGGACGGAAGGATAATAAGCTGTTTTTCGGCGAAAAGGAATTCAGCGCCATGAAACCCGGAGCCATCTTCCTCAACCTCAGCCGTGGATTTGTGGTCGATATCGAATCGCTGGTCAAACATCTGAACAGCGGGCATATCGCCGGTGCATCCGTGGACGTATTTCCCAGTGAGCCAAAGGGTAACGACGAAGAGTTTATTTCTCCACTTCGCGGAATGGACAATGTCATCCTTACTCCGCATATCGGTGGAAGTACCGAAGAAGCGCAAGTCAATATAGCAGAATATGTACCGGCGCGAATCATTGACTATGTCAATACCGGTAATACATTTACCAGCGTCAATTTCCCCAACCTGCAGTTGCCCTCCCTGCGCAATGCGCACCGGTTGATTCACATTCACAAAAACGTGCCCGGTATTCTGGCCAAAATCAACCATGTGCTGGCCCACCGCGACATCAATATCGTCGGGCAATATCTCAAAACCAACGAACAGATCGGTTATGTGATTACTGACATCGACAAGCAGTACGATGACCACGTCCTCGACGAGATGAAAACCATCCCCGGAACCATCCGATTCCGGGTGTTGTATTAGTTGGCCAGCGTAAAGCGAATCTGCACACCGCCCGAAGTAAATGAGGTGCGGAAGGCGTTGGCTACGTAGGGATTGTTGATGTTTCTTTCAAAAAACAGTTTGACATTCAGCCGGGTGTTGACCACATAGTCGATGGATGGCGACAGGATAAAGTTGTAAGTTCCCCGTGTGATTTCAGGCAGGCGCACCTGGTCAATGGATGTACCTGTCGGTCCCAGGTTGCGGTTGATTTCCTTGGTGTCGCGCATGGTGGCGCGGAACTGGAAGTTGACACTGTTTTTCAAATTGATATTTTTTCCTCCAAAATTAAAGCTGAGGTTTAGTTTGTCTTTTCGGTATCCGATCATCACTGCCAGATCCTGGTTGCGCATCTCCGTCAACTGGAGGTTGCCGATGTTGAAGTTCATCTGGCGGCCGCGCTTGTAGTCGATCTGTGCTGTTGCTCCGTTTTTCATATTGACATTCACTCCGAGCAGCGGAGCAAACTGCTCCATAATCTGTACAGTCTGGATATTTTCAAGGGAATAAAAATTCTCTACCAGCCCGAAGTTGTCAGTACCCACTGTGTCAGGTCTTGCCGGGAACCCGCCCAGGCTTTCTGCATTGAGGTTGTTGGTATAATTGCCTACGGAGTATGTGCCCCGGTAGGTATGTTTGAGTGTAACGGAGTTGAAGTATTTTTTGAAGAAGGGTATGCTCGAAAGTCCGTTATAGTTGATACTCCAGTTGGGAAGCGGGATTCTGGGGAAATTGGATAAGGTCACTTTGCCGGCACTGACAATTCCGTAAGCAGAAAGAAGTGATGGAATCAGTACATCCTGATTAGTGCCGAGGTAGCCGTTTTTAAACCCGCCTTCGATCAGTTGGGTGCGGGGGGTAAGCCGCGCATTGTTGGGGTTTCGCTCCGAAAGCCTTGCAGAAATGGCCGCCCGGTTGCCGGAAAACGCGCTAAAGGCTTCGGATTCTTCCCATCCCTTTTCAAAAGCTGAATTGATGAATATATAGGTCATGGAAAAACTTCCATTGTTGAGCGGGTCAAAACTCCTGTATCTGTCCTGCATTTCATCCCAACGGAAAAATTCGCTGTCGTCCTTGCTTTCGGTGCGGTTGGCCGAAATCTCAACCCGGAAACCTTTAAACAATTCTACTGAAGTTCTTGCCGTAACCACCTCATTTCTGTTTTTCATGAAGAGATTGGCGAGGGTCGTATCGCGGGTAATCCAGTTGTTTTCCCCGGCGATATTCCGGATATCGCGCTGGCTTCCCATGATAAAGCCGTAAGTAGGCGGCAGCAATGGCGAAGTGCCCTGGCGCACCGTATCGTAAAAGCCAAAATCAAGCCCGAAGTTGTCTGTTTTGGGCAAATATCCCGGCAGAATGGTTCCTGCGTTATTGCTGTAGGTAAAATCCAGACTTTTTACGCTCAGACCAATACGAATGACTTCCTTTCCTACCAGCTTCAGAAACCGGAAGGGATCGGGTTTTTCTACGGAATCCTGTGTTGCCTGACTTTCTCCGAGGCGGTTTTCTATGCGCGGCCCGGCAGGCTGCTGGGTCTGTGGCTGGGGCGGGCGACTGCCCTGAGGGGCCTTATTCTGTTCGTCGAGGATTTTCTTGAGAAATCCTACTTTCCGGTACAGACTGTTGAGGTCAAGTCTTCCGTTGCCCTGAATATTCTGGGTGTTTCCTATAGTTGCTCCCAGTCCGGGGTTGATTTCCGGAGCCTGAGCCCAGTTGAAGGAACCTGAATAGTTTACGGTACTGCTCACCCAGTCAAGCATTCTGAACTTATTGAAAGGCACCTGATAAGCCGCGTTGAAGTTGTGGGTAAACTGGGTGGTACGCCCGAAGTTGACGAGGTTGTCATGGCCTCTGGTGGGATCTTTACCAATGTGAAGGAGGTTATCCATCAGAGAGCCGACCGAATCGATTTCAGTCTGGGTAGCATTTTTCCAGTAGCCCTTTACTTCGTCAACCCGTGAGATATTGTTTGCTGTATAACTAAACTGCAGGTTTCTGGTGAAATTCCAGGTGAGGTTGTAGTTTCGGTTGATCAGGAAGTTTTTGGTAAATGTGGGCGCAACCTGCCCGCCAAAAAGCTCGGTTGCCCGCATCTGCCGCTCCTCAAACTGGCGGTCTCCGGTGACAGATATATTGATGGCCGTAGGCAACGGAGAAAAGTTAAATTCCTTGAGGAAGGTAATTTTCTCAAAGGCCTTGATATTTTTAAACGGCTCGACTACTACCTGAGGGAAATTATACCTGTAGTTGATCGCCCCGCGATGCTGTGTATTAAATCTTCGCTCTATGACAGCATTTCGCGAGAAATTTTCATTATAGGCGTAGGTAAAGTCAAAATTGGAAATGTCCCACGGGTAGCTGATTTTGCCTCCCCCGCCACTGCGATCGCCAACACCGCCGGTGCCTTTTCCACCCTGTTTTCCTCCGGTCTGTTGGGTATTCCCACCTGGCCGGCCCGTTCCGGGGCGACCCTGACCCGGTCCTCCTCCTCCCCCGGCTCCCTGCGCTGTATTCTTTCGCCAGTTATTGAACGAAATACTCTTCGTACTTCGAAAATCCTGTATTTGCTGTAGCTTTTCCGAACGGGCTTTGGGATCAAGTTGTTCCAGCAGAATGTCGGTTCTCACATCTGCTTCCTGCGGATTAAACACCGGGTTGATGCGCTGCTCTCCAATGGTGGCATATACCGGCATTTGCAGCCCCCACTTTTTGGGGAAAAGTTTGTCAAGATAGATATTCCCCGCCAGATCATAACGCAACACGTCCTCCTGCGCCCGGGAACTCAGTCTTTGTTCAAGCGGACCAAATCCCGAAGATTTATACGCAGCATTGGCATTGATCGAACCCAGGTCAGCCAGTTTGACGGACACATTCGCATTGGCAGCCCAGCCTTTAGTTTTGTCAAAATTGGTAAGGCGAAGTTCGTTGACCCATACTTCGAGACAGATAGGGCGCCCGTCGGGGTCGCTGGGATTGCGCACACCGATCATAATATTGCGTACATCGCTGAGTTTGGGGGTTCCCTTTATATAGACTACGTGCCCTTCCGGCATACTGTCATTGCGGTAGGCATGGCGATAGATCAGCCCGGTTCCGGCGGTATTGCGGTCGTCTTTGGCAAGCGCAAGCAATGCAAGCTCAAAGTCAAACTCATTGGCTGACAACCAGGTATTGCTCTTGGAATTGGGAATGGCCGGGTCGGAAGGTGTCAGCGGGATTTCGTATTCGTAGTAATTGAGGTCGTTGTCAAGGCCCAGGCGGATAAAAACCCTTGCGTCGCCGTAGTTGTAGAAGTTGGAGGGCATAACCCCTGACTCGGTGGCTTCTGCATGTACCCACATTTTCAGGCGGTCATACAGACGGAGGTCGCTTTTTGTGTTTTTAAACATACCGCGGGCATCGCCATCTTTCAGGTCGCAGACTTTCAGCGTGAGTGATCTTTCATCCTGCAGAAATCCGGCAGCGGTATTTCCATTAATTGACTGCTGAACTACACCGGGAGGAAGTGTATAGTTGAAAGGAAGTTTCTGAGAGTTTTCCTCCAGACTCACGCTGCCCAGTTCGAAGGTCGCAAAAGGTGGCTCAGGCGGTGTTGCAATACCTGATTCGTTGAGGTTCCCGCTAAATCTTCTCCACTGGGTAGAAACCAGTTGAAACTCGGTAAGGCGGGTAATTACCTCCTCTTCAAATCCTGTCATGTACATACGCATGAAGGATATGGTCTTGAAGTTGGTAATGTTGTTTACCGCCCGTCCTGTATTCAGCGGGATTCTGAACTGATACCAGGTTACAGGAGTACTGACGCCCTGGGCGGTATTGACGGTATCTGTGATTTTGTCCACCACAAAATTCATTCCCCGCTGGAGAGAGTCCGGGTGGAGTTTAATCCGGTATTCCCAGTACTGTTCGGCAAAGTTAAGGCTTCCGTTGTTGTTGAGGTCTTCATTGTCGGGCAACTGTGTAGCCTGAACGGTATAGTTCCGGTTGTCCTGACCGACAGGGGAGTTGCCTTCCAGCCCGTTGAACTGCAGGTAGCGATTCAGAATGCCTTCTTTTGCTGCCTCGTATTCATCATCGCGGAAGTGTTTGAAGTTGTCGGTACTGGGGTCTGTTTCCAGCGCTTCGACTGCGGCAGGAGCCATAAAGGTACGGACGCTGTCGATGATACGACTAAAGAATATGGCTTCAGCATTGTCATTCAGCCCGTCAAAACCGATGTCCTGAGCTACCCGGTCATCGGGGTTGTTGCTGAAAGCGTTTACAGGCGGGTTTCCGATCGGGATTTTGCCCCAATCGGTTTCCTGAAGGTTGCCGGGATCGTTGGCTCCGGGGAGTCCGTTTTCACGGCTGAGACTTTCGTCAGTAAGAATATCTTCATTGACCAGGCCGAGGTTTACGTAAAATTCCCCGCCTTTGTGGTTGGGATTTTCCATAAACGGATCCATCATCCAGAATTCGACAAATTCCACGTTGGTAGCTTCGAAGTCGTTATTTACGTCGATTTCGCGCATAATCCCGGCCCAGTTGTCTTGCGGGCGTACAAAAGTACCATCTGAACTGCGGAGGCGGCTCTGGCGGTATTCGTAGTTGTAAGGGCCTCGCTGGGTAGGGATAAAGTGAAGGTCAAAAGTGTTCTGGATATTGTTGCCGAATGCTCTTTTGGCCGTAGGGAAAAGTTCAAACGGCTGAATCTGGCGTGTATAGTTGTTGCTCAGGTCTTCTTCGGGATATTCGATACCAAACCGCTGGTAGAAGGCCTGGTCTATCTGGTACCAGGCGAGTTTTGCTCTGGTAAAATTAGTAGAAAGCGGCTCACCTGCGTATTCGGGGTTGTAAATCCGTGTATTTCCTTCGGGGAAAGATGCGAGTTTCCACCGCTGGGTTCCCTGAAGGCCAAATGGTGTGGCTGCCGCTTCAAAGTCATCGAGGAAGACAATTCCTTTTTCTGTTTCATTCTTGTTGATGGCTGGTGTACCGGGAATAAACTGGGCAAATTCGGTCGAAGCGTCAATCGTGGAGGTCTCTTTGGTACTGATCAGCGGAAGCCTGTCGATGAGCTTGGTCAACAATGGCGATTCCCGGTGGAAACTTGCATCAAGGCCCCATAGCGTGTTGTTCAGGGGTTCATCGCCAAGTGTGGTTTTCTGGTTGAATGGCTGTTCGCGCAGGTTGAGGATCGTTGCCCCGAGCTGAAGGTTATCAGAAGGACTAAATTCCGCTCTGGAACCGAGGAGGGTTTTGGTTTGTATATTGTATAGGGAGTTGCTTTCAAAAGAAACGGAAATATCCTGCCCGGAAGTGAGAATGGAAGGGTTGATGATGGTAACCTTACCGCCATAATAATCCACCTGAAAATCGCTGCCTTCTGTAAGTGTGCGCCCTCCGGCTGTAACGGTCACCGATCCTTCGGACAGGTTAAAGGTGTTGAGCGGAATTTCCGAACTGCTGGCGGAGCGGTAAAACCCTTCGAGGGTAAACCGGTTGAGTTCCGGATGGTTCTGCACAGCGCCCTGTTGCGTGTCGTCATACAATGGCTGGAATACGTAGGTCGCCACCGCGTCGGGGTCGTTGTTGAGTTTTTTTGCCAGGTGCTGACCAAATGGTTCCAGCACCGGGAAAATGACAAGCCCTTTATCCGAGATAATGGTAATACTTTCGACAAAGTCGAAATAGTTGTCCGGCCCTGCTGAGGTATGGTTGGTCAGCCGGTCGAGCTCCATCACCTGTATCAGCGGGCGGTTGGCCACGGCGCCGGTTGGCAGGAAGTTGATTCGCCCGGCACTGGTACCCGACTCGTATTTGATGTCAAGGAAAAAACCATCCTGCTGAAGCCCATAACCGATGCTGTAGATGTTTTTCATCATCAGATCCCATGCCGGATAGGGATTGATACGAAGCACGGATGATTTGAGCATACGGAGATAAAGCACATTGGAATTCAACCCGTTTGCGGGTACGTCATCCGAAAATTCGCCGATCTGGTGTACCTGTCCGTTGAGGGTATAGTTGAAAGCGACAAACAGCACCTGATCGGTAGGTATGGGCGAGTTGAGCGAAATATAACCAAGCTGGGTATTGACGGTGTATTCATTGGGGTTGAGGCGGCGCATATTTCCGAGAACCTGAAAGTCTTCGGTATTGGCCATATTTAACCCCGGGAGGTTTTCAACAGCACTTTTGGCGGTGTTTTGCTCGCGTATGGCCGGGTCAGCCTGGAGCAGGTCAAACAGATTATTGGCGTCGTTGTCGGGGACGCGGATATTGGTGTTTCGCTGAAGGTTGTCGTTGTAAACACGGCCTACGCCCTGCCCGAAGGGGAGGTCGTTTTCGCCAAGGTCAACGAAACCCACGGCGTTGCGGTTGTTGCTGGTGGAGCCTTGCTGTTCTACCCACACTTCCACGCGGTTGATCCGGAGGTTGGACTGAATGACCGGCAGGTTGGTGAGGGCGCGTTCATAGGTTGACCGGAAATAGTGGGAGAGGAAAAAGTGGCGGTTCATGTCATAATCGGAAACTTCTTTTTCAAAAGGGGTTTCGATGGCACCGCCGCCAGAAATATTAATGGTTTCGACCTTTCCCCTTTCGGTGGACGCAATGGCTGTAACGTAAACCGGACCAAACCGGAGTTTGGTTTTTAGACCAAAAAGATTTTGCCTTCCCTGGATCAGGGAGTTGCCCAATTGCATATTGACATTTCCGGCCTCAATTTTCTGAAGAATCTGGTCTTCGGTTCCCGTATGTTCGAGTTTTAGCTCGTTTTCGAAATCGAAAGTCGCCTGGGTATCGAAGTTGGCGTTGAGACGGAGCTTTTCGCCAATCTGCCCGATGACCCCCAACTGAATCTGCTGGTCGAAGTTAAATATGGTGGTTCGCTGCTGCCGTAGGGGGAGAGAAGGGTTATCGGTACGGTTGTGGTCGAGGGAGAAGTCGAGCGTGGCAAAGCCCGTAGGGCGAATGGATACAGTGCCTCCGCCAAATACATCGGAGAGCTCTTCAATATCAATATTGAGCGCCAGTCCCTCCCGGTTTTCTGCATTGGCAGCGAGAGATTGTTCACGGAAATAATCTTTTTGCGCCTTCTTTTTGCGGTATTCGAGGAAGTCTTCGTAGGAGATATAGGAGGGGCGCCGGAAATCAACCTTTCCCACGCGCTCATATATACTGAAGCCCGAACCATCGTCGTCGAGTTCGAAGACGGTTTCCATATTGGCCGGATTACCGAGGTATAAAGGCGTAACATACTCCTGCCGGGTGGCATCTCCCACGCGATCATTGGGATTACTTTTCACCTTGGATGTATCGCCATCAGGAATGAGCAATATATTATCCTCAGGGAAAAAAGAATCTGTTGAGATCACCTCAATGTCAGGGCAAACCTCATCTACCTTCCCGGTTGTACCTGTGTCAGCAAAAAATATTGAAGTAATTGCCGACACAAGCATAGCTAAACTGAACTTTGACAAAGCTAATCTGATTTAGTTATACACTGAAATACAATTACTTCAGGATGTAGGTAGAGGTTTACACCATAGGCAAATAGTGGTCTTTAGCAGATAAATTCTGTACAAACATAGAAAATATCCAAGATAAATAAAGGGTAATTTCTTCTGGACTTTATACACACCAAAAGGAGATTACGGATTTCGGAGGGCGAGTTTAATTAACTGCTCCACAGAAACTTCCGGTCCATGCTCTTTCATAATCTGATCCACCCGTTTGGACATCACATTGCGTGCAAGTCCGAGGCTGGCCAACGCGGCAAGCGCTTCCTCCTTTTTCTGATTTCCCGGCATATCCGATGCAACAGGGGAGAAGTCTCCGTTTTCTTCCAGTTTGATTTTATCTTTAAGTTCGAGAACGATTCTTCCTGCGGTTTTTGCTCCGATCCCTTTTATCCTTTTCAGCGTGTTGATGTCCTCTGTCCGGATGGCTGAAAAAAGATCGGAAGCCGAAATGCTTGACAGAATAACCATTGCTGTATTGCCTCCCACTCCTGAAATACTGATGAGTTGCTCAAAGAGCATCCGCTCTTTTTCTTCTGCAAATCCATAAAGAACATGTGCATCTTCCCTTACCTGGAAAAATGTATGCAGCATGACTGTCTCCTTGTCCTGGATGCGGGTAAAAGTCTGAAGCGAAATCTTGATGAAATACCCGATTCCATTGACATCCACAACTGCAAATGAAGGCTCTAGCTGAGCGAGTTTACCTTTGACGTAAGCAATCACATCTTTGGCGTTAACGACAAAATCTACCGGAAACGTTGCCCCGGTCAGGCGAAAGACTGTCTATTTATTCTACAGGGCCAAATGTATAAGTGAGCCCGACGAGGAATCCGACATTAAGGCTGAAGGTTTCGGCATTGGCGGTTGCGCCCCGTACCCATTCCCAGTATTTCTGGTCACGGGTAAATCCGTTGGAGGTAAGGCGGAAGGAAGCATCCTTATTTTCGGAGTCAACCAGCCCGTAATCGCCACGGATACGGAGGTTTAGCACAAAATTTCTGGGGGAAAGTTTTATATCAGTTCCAATATCCCCTACTACGCTGTAGTGAAGCGCACGGTAGGTTTCATATTCGGACGGGAAATTGGTGTAGTTGTCGGGAATCGGCAGTTCGTATGCGGGGTTGTCATTGTATGAATAGGCTTTGGTCAGCAGATCGAGTTGTACCCCGCCGTAAAATACAAAAGCCACTTTCCGCTCCGGGTCGGAGTTTACGCCCAGCATAAGCGGAAGCTTGAGATATTCCTGACGTCTTACAAAACTATTGCGCAAAACCACATCTCTTCTGGATGAATATTTGCCCCCCTGCTGGGAGTAAAGAAGGTTTAATCTGAAACCCACAAAATCATTGAAATTATATCCAAATACGGCACCGGCAGCCATCCCTCCCAGCAATTCCTGGCGATAGATATCCTCATCAAGTGCCTGATCATCAGCATTAAAAAGAAAAACCGTCTGCGGCAGGGCAAAACCACCCACTTTTAGCCCCTTTTGGGCAAATGCCGGGGTGGCAGCAAATAACAGACATACAATACTCAGGTGTAAGTAACGCTTTTTCATAGGGTGAAACATTAGTCAGCCAAAAATAGAATTCATTTATCTCTTTTCCAATTACAGCAATAATTTCAGAAAATTGGCTACCTTTAGATAAAACCTGTTCGATTTTATGATTATTTCTATTAATCCGGACAATCCTCAGGAGCGGATGATCAGCCAGGTGATAGATATCCTCAGAGACGGCGGCGTGATCATATACCCTACCGATACCATGTATGGACTGGGGTGTGATATCAACAACCGGAAGGCTGTAAACCGTATCTGCAAGATTAAAGGCATTGACCCGGAAAAAAGCCTTCTGACCTGTGTCTGTGAAGATATAAGCATCATTGGCACCTATGCCAATCATGTTACAACTCCTATATACAAACTGATGCGCCAGGCGCTGCCCGGCCCTTACACTTTTGTGCTGCAGGCATCGCGTGAAATTCCCCGCCATTTCCAGGCGCGGAAAACTGTCGGCATCCGCGTTCCCAATCACCGGATACCGCAGCAACTGGCGTCGCTTCTGGGCAATCCTATCGCCTCCATCAGCCTTCCGCCTCATGAAGAATACAGCGAATTTGTCACCGATCCTTCGCTGATTCACGACCAGTATGAAAATCTGGTTGATGTGGTGATCGACGGCGGTTATGGCGGGCTCGTGCCTTCGACCGTCATTGATTGCAGCCAGGGAGAAAATGCCATCACCATTATCCGTACTGGCGCGGGCCCCCTGGAGCCGCTGGGGTTGATTTTAGAGGAAAACTGATATATGAAAACAACTTATCGCGGTATTGGCGTCATGAGTGGCACATCCATGGATGCCCTTGACCTTGCCTGGTGTACGTTTACCGAAGAAGAAAAAAGATATACTTTTTCGCTTGATCTCGCAGAGGCCATTCCGATTGAACCTGAGTGGAAGGCCCGTCTGATTCACCTCCCCTCACAAAGTGCCGAAGTATTTGCCAAAACGCATGTGTATTTCGGGCACTGGATGGGCAAAACGATCCGCAGTTTTATCGACCGCCACAATCTTTCGCCCGATTTTGTCGCCGCTCACGGACAAACGATTTTCCACCGCCCCTATAAAACTTATACCGTTCAGATCGGTGACGGGGAAACCGTAGTATCCTACCTCCCCTGTCCGCTGGTAACCAATTTCCGCAACAAAGACGTTGCGCTCGGCGGGGAGGGTGCGCCACTGGTGCCCATAGGTGAAAAGTTTCTCTTTCCCGATCACGAGTTGTTTCTCAATCTGGGAGGAATCAGCAATCTGTCTTATCAGGGAAAGGCATTTGACATTTCTCCCTGCAACCTCCTGCTCAATCATATCTACACCTCCCGCTTTCCTGAGCATATCACAGATTTTGATCCCGAAGGCAATTACGCCCGAAAAGGAATGCTTCATACTGATCTGCTGGAAGCGCTGGATCATCTGGATTTTTATTCTCAACCTTATCCCAAAAGCCTCGGCTGGGAATGGGTGGAAGAAGTTGTATTGCCCCTGATTGACCAATACAATTATCCGCCCGAAGATATCCTCCACACCTGTACCCATCATATCGCCGGGCAAATAGCCGCAGCCGTGCATGCCGTTGGCGCCAAATCCCGGAAAATGCTCACAACCGGTGGCGGAAGGCACAATCTTTTCCTGGTCGAATGTCTGGAAAAATCGCTCCGGCCTGTGGATGTAACACTGGATACCGGCGTTTCGGATGAAATCGTGGACTTTAAAGAGGCGATTGTATTTGGGTTCCTCGGGCTTCGCACCCTTACCGGAAAAACCACCACCCTATCTTCGGTCACAGGTGCCAAAAGTGATCTTGTGACAGGCTCGATTCACCTTCCGCCGGGCGGGGGATTCAGTTTATTTCGCAAATCGTAAGCCAGCGGACACTTACGCTACTATATCAAATCTAATATTGTATGCGTTACCTAAAAGTAGTTGCTCATGATTGCCAGCCTTCATCGGGGATTTCCCATGATTGTATTCCTGTGTTTTGCTTTGCTCTCCTGTCATAATTACAAAGATACTCCTGTGGGTACAACGGACCCTTCGGCAATAAACCATGCTGCCTGGGATCAGTTGCTTCAAAAATATGTGGATAGTACCGGTGTAGTTGACTATCAGGGATTTATTGCCGAAAAGCAAAAATTCGAATCCTACCTCCATATGCTGAGCGCCTTTCCGCCGGCGGCTGACTGGCCTGAGGCTGACAAACTTGCATACTGGATCAATGCTTACAACGCATTTACCGTAAAAGTAATCGTGGATCACTACCGGCCCGAAAGTATCCGCGACCTCAATACCATTCCCGGCGTGGCGACCATTTGGCATAAAGAATTTTTTTCTATCGGCGGGCAACCTGCCAGTCTGGATCAGATTGAGCATTCGATACTCCGGAGAGAATTTGACGAACCCCGCATTCACTTTGCCATCAACTGCGCCTCGCGCTCATGCCCTGTGCTTCGCAATGAAGCCTATCGCGCCGAAAACCTCGAATTTCAGCTTACCGACCAGGCAAGGCGATTTTTGCGCGAACCGCTCCGAAACCAGATTTCTGAAGAAAATGTACTCTTGTCTCCGATTTTTTTGTGGTTTCAAAGTGATTTTATGCGACATTCCACCCTCATAGAATTTCTGAATCAGTATGCCCCGGTCCCTATCAGCCCCCATGCAGATATTTCTTATCTCGACTACGACTGGAGCCTCAACGACCAACCCTGATATTACTGAATTATGCATATAGTTATCATCGGAAACGGAATCGCCGGAATCTCTGTCGCCAGGCATGTCAGAAAACGCTGCCAGCATGAAATTACGGTTATCTCAGGGGAAACAGATTTCTTCTGGTCCCGGACAGCGCTCATGTATATTTATATGGGCCATATGAAATTTGAACATACCCAACCCTATGAACCCTGGTTTTGGAAGAAAAACCGGATTGCGTTGGTGAAAAAGGTGGTAACCGCCATTTCTCCCGAAAATAAGGCGCTGACATTCTCCGACGGAAGTACAATGCACTACGACAAACTGGTACTTGCCACCGGCTCGGCTTCCAACCGTTTTGGATGGCCCGGCCAGGATCTGGAAGGAGTGACCGGTATGGTCAGTAAACAGGATCTTGATGCGATTGAACACTATTCGCAGGGACTACAACACGCGGTGATTGTCGGCGGTGGGCTGATAGGGATCGAACTGGCAGAGATGTTTCATTCCCGCCATATCCCGGTCACTTTTCTGGTAAGAGAAAAAAGTTTCTGGAATATGGTCATGCCCCCCGAAGAATCGGAGATGATCAATCAGGAAATATATGCCCAGGATGGAATTGATCTTCGGCTGGGGACGGGTCTGAAGGAAATCCTGCCCGACGCCAACGGGCGTGTACGCGCAGTCATAACTGATCAGGGAGAAGAAATCGCCTGTCAGTTTGTGGGCCTCACCGCAGGTGTTTCGCCCAATATTTCCCTGGCCGAAAGTGCAGGTATAGAGACCGGAAGAGGTTTTCTGGTAAATGAATATCTGGAAACCAACGTCAAAGATATTTATGCTGCCGGCGACTGCGCCGAACTGCGACAACCCCTTCCGGGGCGAAGAGGTATTGAGGCCGTATGGTACACCGGAAAGCTGATGGGGCCGGTATTGGCACAAACCCTCAGCGGAAACCCTACCCCCTACAAACAGGCGATATGGTTTAACTCCGCCAAGTTTATGGATATGGAGTATCAGGTCTATGGAGATGTCGGAAATACCGTCAGACAGGGAGAAAAACACCTTTTCTGGAAACACGAAAAACAAAGAAAATCCATCCGGCTGGTGTATTCGGCAGAAGACGGGCGAATCCTCGGATTTAACCTGATGGGGATACGCTACCGGCAGAATGTGTGCCAGAAGTGGATCGAATCAGGTACGCATATCGAAACAGTTTTGCAGAATCTCGGCGCAGCCAATTTTGACCCTGAGTTTTTTGCTCAGTACGAATCTCAGGTGGTGGAATTGTACAATCGCCAGAACCCGGGCAGGAATCTTCAGCTCAAAAGGAAAAGAGGGTGGAAAAATATGTTGGCCATAATAAATGCATAAACGATGAAATATATTCAGAAAGCAGGATTAGGCGTATTTATCGCAGCTTTGTTTGCATTCATTTCCGTTTTGTTTCTTGGCAATTATGAAGTTACAGATGCCGGACTGGCGCAACTCTCCCCACAGATAAAGGAAAGCCACCGGGAGATGTTTCTGGAAGAGTTAGCCCAACTCAAAGGGCGGAAATTTGACAGCAAATTTTCCTTTCTGGGGGCGGTCTCATCCGTGATTCAGCTTACAAATGAGCGGGTAAAACAGCAATACGGACTTTCGGAGGAGACCATAGAAGGCTTTATCGCTGCCGCCGTAAAAGGAGATGACCGCAGCCAGCGCGTATCGCAGCAATCATACGATCAGGCAGTGGCGCTGGTTGGCGACAATATGCGCGAAACGGTACTGGCCTATACCAACTGGCTGGTCGGGCAGAGTGCAGGCAGCGAGGCAGAATTGCGCCAGAAGGTCAGCGATGCGCTTACTGGCGCAATCAACGGCTATGCAGGCAATTTTTCGGTTTCAGAATACGATGCCCAGGATTACCTCTTCTCCATGGCAAAAATCATGGCGGGCGGAATTTACTGGGAGAATCAGTTTCTGTTTTTCCTGCTGATAATTGTGGCCGGAACTGTGGGCGCGCTGGTCTGGATTTTCCCCGCATTTTTTGACGGTTTGCCGGGCATAAAACACAATGGCATTTATCACCAGTCGGCTACTTCCCGGGGTCTTGTGGGAATCCTGGCAGGTATTTTTCTGGTTGGTTTTTATATTCTGCTGTATTTTAAACACGCCTATATCGCCGAATGGATAAGTCTGGCAGATCCGGTTTCAGGGTTTCTCCGCAACGGTGCAGCAGCCGACCGATGGTTTATGTACGGATTTCTCTACACGATTTCGATCCTTGTGATGGGAATCAGGATGTTTGCCAAATACCGCCATAGCAACTATCATAAAATCCGCACGGCTTCGGTCATATTTTTCCAGACAGCATTTGCCTTTCTTATTCCTCAGGTTTTGCACAATCTGAATTTACCCGAGCAGGATTTGAAGAATATGTGGCCGCTCGATTATTCATTTTTCTTCGATTACAGGCTGAATACATTTACCTCCACCCAGACGGGAATATGGATGATGGTATGGGGCATTATACTTTTAGCCATCGGTGTGCCCGTATTGACCTATTTTTTCGGCAAACGGTGGTATTGCTCCTGGGTTTGCGGTTGTGGCGGACTGGCAGAAACGCTGGGCGATCCTTACCGGCAGCTTTCCAGTAAAAAGCTGGTGTCATGGCAGATTGAGCGTTATCTGATCCATGGCGTACTGGTTTTTGTGGTGGCAATGACAGGAATGGTTCTTTACACGTACTTTACCGGGCAGTCAACGATTTTGGGCTTCAACAGCTATTCGGTGCGGGGAATGTACGGATTTGCCATAGGTTCCATTTTTGCCGGGGTGATCGGCACAGGATTTTATCCTTTGATGGGCAATCGGGTGTGGTGTCGTTTTGGCTGCCCGCTGGCTGCCTATCTGGGCATTGTCCAGCGATTTAAGTCCAGGTTCAGAATTACTACCAATGGCGGCCAGTGTATCAGTTGCGGCAATTGCAGTACTTACTGTGAAATGGGAATCGATGTAAGAGCCTATGCCCAACGGGGACAAAACATTGTAAGATCTTCCTGTGTTGGTTGTGGCGTATGTGCCGCTGTATGTCCCCGTGGTGTACTGGCTCTGGAAAACGGAGATAACGATAATAGCAGCCGGATGAGTGAGGTTTTGTATTAGGCCGCAGACTTTTGCTTATTTACCAGATGAACCATCAAAACGACATTGCCACAGCAGATGACATCCGGCTTCTTGTGGATGATTTTTACGACCTCGCGCTGGCCGATGAATTGCTGGGGCCCATATTCACTGAACGAATTGCGCCAGAGAAATGGCCTTCTCATAAAATCAGGATTTACCTGTTCTGGGAAACCATCCTTCTCGGGATTGAAGACGAAACGCGGCGGTATGGCGGCAGCCCGTTTGCGCCACATATCGGGTTGGCGCTGGAGAAACAGCATTTCGACAGGTGGCTTCAGCTATTTACTGATACAGTACAGCGGCATTTTTCGGGACCGAAAGCTGAGGAAGCCGTATGGCGCGCAGGTCAGATGGCGCAATTATTTTTTTATAAACTCACAGCGATGAACGAAAGAGGCAATATCCCGCTGATTTAATCAGCTTTCCTGCTGACCTCCGGCCATTTTTTCCAGCCCCCAGATGACAACTGCGCCGAGGACGATAAAGCCAATGGTCCAGTAGGTAAGTGGGCTGCCAAAATCGGGGAGATGCCATTCGAAGCCGGTAACAGCAATTTTGGGTTCTTTGCCTGCCCGTTCGATGGTCTGTGTCAGGGTTTCTTTCCAGGGCCAGATGACCAGAAGTGAACCCAATACAAAACCTGTCATCATGCCAATGGTTTCATCGCGGTAGCTTTTGAATACCCAGGAGAGCAGGTGCGAAAAGGCAACCAATCCGAATACACAACCCAGGCCCAGCGGAATCAGAATGCCCAGGTCAAGCCGCCCGATGGCGCTGAGTACCAATGCATAATTGCCCATAATCAGAAGGACAAACGAACCCGAAATTCCAGGCAGGATCATGCTGCATACTGCCACAATGCCGCAAATAAATACATACCACATCGCAGGATTTTCACTGGCGGGTACAAGCAGCGCAATTCCTACAGCAATGCCCGTACCGATGAGCAGGGATATAATGGTAGCAGGAGACCATTTACCAATGGTTCTTCCTACCGAATAGACAGAAACGATAATGAGCCCGAAGAAAAACCCCATGGTAGGGACTTCCTGTTTGTCGAGGAGATATTCGAGCAACCTTGCGAGGCTGAGAATACTTACTGCTACACCCGCCAGGACAGCAGAGAGGAAAGGGCCATTGATATGAGCCCAGAACTCTTTAAACTTCAGGCCGAGCAGCAGGCGGATGGCTGTCAGGTCAAAAGATTTGAGGGCATCGATAAAGGTCTCATAAATTCCCGTAATCAGAGCAATTGTGCCTCCGGAGACGCCAGGAATTACATTCGCGGCACCCATACCGAGGCCCTTGAGAAACAGGATCAGGGCTTGCTTCATATTGATTTATACACACAGATTGTGTGATGGCAAAATAATTTTTCCGAAGGTAGCAAATTTGCCCGTGATGGAAATATTTTTCTGAGGAGACCGGAAAAATCGCAGGGCAAAAGGTTGATTCTTCTGCCCTAAAGGTAACCTGCCTCAGACAGTCATAATTTCATGTTCCTTTATTTTGAGGATTTCGTCCACTTTACGAATAAACTCCTTGGTGATTTCCTCAACTTTAGCCTCTGCTTTCTTGATTTCATCTTCGGATACTCCCTCATTCTTGAGCTTCCTTAAAGCGCCAAGTGTGTTATGCCTATGGTTGCGGATCGAAACTTTTGCTCCTTCCCCCTCCCCTCTGGCTTGCTTTGTCAGCGATTTTCTGCGGTCTTCGGTAAGCGAGGGAATAGGGATTCGCACCATCTCACCGTCGCTCGCGGGGTTAAATCCCAGATTGGCATCGCGGATCGCCCGTTCAATAGTGGGGATCAGTTTGCGTTCCCAGGGAGAAACCGTCAGTGTACGGGCATCAAGCACAGCGATGGTTCCTACCTGGTTTATCGGGGTAGGAGTGCCATAATATTCAACCATAACACTTTCAATCATGGATGGGCTTGCTTTTCCTGCCCGGATAGCGTTTAATGCTTTATTGAGGTATTCAATGGAATGATCCATATGATCTCCCATTATGTTAATTTCAAGTGACAAAGTTACGTCCATAATTGTAAAATTTATAGTCAGTCTATGTTATTCCACTCTTCCGGAATTCAAAGTTAATATTCCCCGCGAAAAACTCAATAAATAATCAACGGTTATTGATTCAATGGCGATTAACCCAAAAGGTTTTCTACCACGGCATTGACCTCTTTGGGATTGGCTTTTCCCTGAAATTGTCGCATGAGGTGGCCCACAAAAAATCCTTTCAGACCTTTTTTGCCGGCTCTGTATCTGGAGGTTTCTTCGGGAAACTCATCCATGAGTTTTTGCATAGCCTGAGCGACAGCGTCTTCATTGGATTCCAGGAGGATGTTCATTTCCCGCGCCAGTGTCAGTGGCGAGGCTTCGGGCTGCAGGAGCATAGCGGGGAATACCTGCTCTCTTGCTGCGTGGTTGCTGATTTTGTTTTCCTGAACCAGCCCGATAAGCGCTGTAAGCTGCGCCGGGGAAAGCGGGAAGTCGGAAATTTCTTGCCCGGTTTCATTGAGCCAGGCTCTGACCGGGCCCAGGAGCCAGTTTGAGGCTTCTTTTTCCCACGAAGTACATTTTCTGACCGCCTCAAAATAATCTGCAAAACTTTTTTGTTCGGTCAGCGTCATCGCTTCATTATGTGGAATTCCCAGCGTTTCGGTGTATTCCTTGTACAGATCCTGCGGCAGGCGGGGAATGGTGGCTTTTATGCTTTCGATGTATTCTTCTGTAAGTCCCAGCGGTAAGAGATCGGGTTCGGGAAAATAGCGGTAATCGTCCGCAGATTCCTTCTGTCGCATGGGTGCAGTTTTTTGAGCGTTTACATCCCATGTGCGGGTTTCCTGCACGACACGGCCGCCCGACTCGATCAGGGCGATCTGGCGCTCGCTTTCGTAAGTAATAGCCCTGGCCAGGTGGTTGAAGGAGTTCATATTTTTTACTTCGACCCGGGTTCCCAGTTTTTGACTTCCCACCGGCATGACCGATATATTGGCATCGCAGCGGAGGCTGCCTTCTTCCATATTTCCATCGCTGATTTCGAGAAACCTGACCAGACGTCTGATTTCGGCAAGCAGCGTGGCCGCATCCTCGGCTGAGCGGAGATCGGGTTCGGTTACAACTTCTACCAGTCCCACTCCGGCGCGGTTGAGGTCAATCATTGAGATATGGGGATCCTGATCGTGGAGCGACTTACCGGCATCTTCTTCGAGATGGATACGGGTAAGCCGTATTTTTTTCCACTCTCCATCTTCCCCGCGAATATCTACATACCCTCCTGTGCAGATCGGATCAGTATCCTGAGACAACTGATAACCTTTGGGAAGATCAGGGTAGAAGTAGTTTTTCCGGGCAAAAAAACTATTTCGGTTTATCTGGCAGTGGGTTGCCAGTCCGATTCTGACGGCGTGGTTGATACAGCGGTGGTTGATGGAAGGCAATGCACCGGGGTGAGCCATCGTAATTACCGAAACGTGGTGATTGGGCGGAGAGCCAAAAGAAAACCCTTCGTTGGCAAAAATCTTGCTCCGGGTCAAAAGCTGAACGTGTATTTCCAGGCCAATGACAGTCTGATACTGCACCCGTGTTTGTGGATTAGGCATAAGTCAAACGGTTGTTGGTAAATCCCGGGCGCAAAGGTAATAAAAAATGGCCTCCCGCAAGGGAAGCCACCGAACTGCCACAAAGCAGCTTGTTTTCTCAGATATGCATCCAGGCTTTTTTGGCCAGGAGCTGGTCTTCCGTTTCTTTATGATCCGGGTCAGGCACACAGCAGTCAACCGGGCAAACGGCGGCACACTGTGGTTCTTCGTGGAATCCCATACACTCCGTACATTTGAAGTGGGTTATATAATATACGTCATCGGAAACCGGTGCATGCTCATGATCTGCACTGATGGTTTTTCCCTGAAACGCGACATCCTCTTTCAGGTCGGTTCCATCTGAAAATCTCCAGGATACGCCCGGTTCATAAATTGCGTTATTGGGACATTCGGGCTCACATGCACCACAGTTGATGCATTCTTCGGTAATCATTATAGCCATAAGAAATCCTTTTACTAATTTGCCTTCTAAAATATACGATCCGTTTCAGATTAACAAAAGCTTATTGGAATTGTTTCTGATTTACAGTTTTTTTATCCCGAACTCCGGGAAAACTATTTATTTCTGCGCTTAATTTATTATAATTGCGGATAATCCATGACAAAAACGATCCCGCGTTATTTGATAATTGAAAGTCTGGCAAAACTTGGCCAAAAACTCAGGAAAGAGGGTGTACCCGATGAAATATGTCATGCCGCAATGGCTGAAAACCCCTGGTTTACCCATCGGTATATTCAGATTGCAGCAAAAGCTGTCAGTAGCTGGTTTGACGAAAATCTTCTCCGTGAATTTGTGGCACGCTATCCTGAGTACGACGGTTTTCCCCGCAATGTGTTGATCATCACCGCCGGGAATATACCGCTCGTGGGGTGGCACGATCTGATGGTGGTCGTGTTGAGTGGCCATGCCGTACAGGTACGATGCTCTCATAAAGACAAAGTGCTGATTCAATGGCTGGCAGGAGAATGGATAAAATTGTTGCCCGAACTGGCCATGCGCATCATTTTCGGTACAGAAACGGCAACCCCCGATTTCCTGATTGCTACCGGAAGCGACAACACCGCAAGGTACCTTCGTGCAGCGTACAAAGGCATGCCTGCGATTATCAGAGGAAACCGGTACTCACTGGCGGTAGTCGGCCCTGAGATTTCAGATGCCGCGCTGGACGGGCTTATGGAGGACATTTTTCTATACAATGGACTGGGATGCAGAAATATCAGTAACATTCTTTTGCTCCCCGGTGCAGATGAAACACGTATTTACACCAAAATCGCTCAATATCCGGCAGAAAATCTCAATCGGCTGTATTTGGAACGGGTTTTGCACGAAAAAGCAAAGAAGGTAGTTTGGGAAGAACCATTTATTGATTGCGGTAATGTATTGATTCAGCCAGCTGAGTATCCCGGCAGGTCAGAGATGGGGGTGGTACGAAAGATATCAGTTGGAGATGAACGAGATTCCGAAGCAATTCTTTCCGGAATCCGCAGTGAGATTCAGTGTATAGCCGGTCGTGACACCGCATTTGGAAAAACCCAAAACCCCGCTTTGCACGATTTTGCGGATGAGATTGATACCATGAATGCACTTTTACAGATTTGAGGAATATTCGACTCCTCCGTTCTTTAGAAATGATGTTAGGTTTACCCTGTTGTTATTGAGCATTATATATTTCTGTGTACTTATTTTACATCATTGTAATTGCAATTCAGGAATTTCTACTATCTAACCTTTGACTTCAGTGTACCTGACATCGCGAGAAAACCGATTCCCCGTGATTGAAGATACGCCAAACCGATTGAAAAAATCATGAAACTCCTTAACACATTTTCTCTCAAACTGCTCTTGTCTGTTTTTTCCTTGCTCGTGTTAGGATCTCATGCTGCCAACGCTCACCTTAGCTGGGTTCCCGGTGACTACTATGGGATCCCTGAAAGGGATAAGCAGATCGCCTTTTACGATGAATTTGAAAACAATGATAATAATTGGGACTTCGGTTCTCTTTATTTGAAAGAAAGGATTGAGGACAGCGATTTCTACTGTGAAACGCTCACCTCCCATCCTTACACCAAGCGCCGCCCGGTAGCCATGAATCACTCCGGCAACTATGAAATCGAAGTCCGGATGCGCTTTGTGAATGTAAAAGGTTCAGGTCTCAGCATGACCGGACTTACTTTTGGAAGAGATGTACGAGGAAATGAGTACAGCTTCATGTTCAGCCCCAGCCGTAGTTACCGTATCGGCAAATTTGACAGAGGCCGCTCTCAGGATCTCGTTCCCCTGAGTTATGGGAAAAACATCAACCGCTATTCCTACAATACTCTCCTCGTAAGAAAAGTCGCCGATAAGTGGTACTTTTTTATCAATGAAGAGCTCGTCTCCGAAATGGCCGCCAGTCCGCTTTTCGGAAATGAATATGGCTTTACTATCGGTGGCAATATGGCCGTAGAGGTGGACTACCTCAAAATTTCAGAAATCCGCACCGTGGACAATATGGGCCCGCAGATTTCGCTGATGGAGCCTGCGCTCAAAAATGGAGAAAAAGGCGTATTTAATGACCACCAGCAGATTATCCGCGGACGTGTTTATGACGTCTCCGGAGTCGAAAGTGTGGTAATCAACGGTTATAACGTTACTATCAACGAAGAAGGGGTTTTCGCAGCTTCTCTCAGCCTCCGCCCGGGTCTTACCGAAATCCAGATTGAAGCTAAGGACAAGTTTGAAAATGCTACCCGCGAAAAGTATTTCATGGAATTCGTGGAAGAGCCGAAACCTTCTTTCCAGCCGCCGCTGGCTACCAATTTTTCCAATCCCAACACAGGTATTGATAACGGTTCGGCCTCACAGGGTAAAAATTATCTCCTCCTTATCGGAGTAAACGAATACTCTTACTGGAACAAACTGCACAACGCCGTAAAAGACTGCAGCGACCTTTCCCGTGTACTTACTTCTTACTATCAGTTTGAGCCGGCAAATGTCATTACCCTCTTTAATCAGGAAGCTACCCGTGAAAATATCCTCGAAACGCTTGAGTCTCTTCAGGATGTCATGGGGAAAGAAGATAACCTCGTCATTTATTATGCGGGACATGGATATTATGACGAGCAGGCAGGCCTGGGCTACTGGGTTCCTTCCAATGCCCGCCTCAATAAAATTCCCGATTTCATCGGCAATTCGACCATCCATGACTATCTCCGCACCATCAACAGCAAACATACCCTGCTGATTGCAGATGCTTGTTATGCGGGTTCTCTCTTCGCCAATTCGCGGGGCGTAGTCAACGAAAACAACCGCTCCCGCTGGGCCTTTACTTCCGGAGATATCGAAAAAGTATGGGACGGACAGCCCGGTCAGAACAGCCCCTTTGCACGCTGCCTCATCCGCATTCTTCAATCCAATACCAAGTCAAAACTCCGCGCCGATGAGCTCATTCAGATCGTGTCTGACCTCGTGGCAAGAAATACAGCACAGACTCCCCGCGGTGACGCGCTACGCAATGTAGGCGATGATGGCGGAGTATTTACTTTTGAAAGAAGATAACTCACCAGAATTTTAAATATTCAGGGCCGGAATGCGATTGCATCTCCGGCTTATTTTTTATGAAAAATCGACGCCTGATCTTTGTAATTGTGAAATTTGAGCAGGTGTTTGTTATATTTGGATAAGACATTTATGTTTTTCCGAAAACAACGAAATATCAAGACGCTTTCCGATGAGGAACTGGTAAACGGATACAAAGAATCCGGAGACACAGCTTTTGTGGGAGAATTGTTTGAAAGATATACCCACCTCGTCTATCTCGTCTGTATGAAATACCTGAAAGACGAACTGGAAAGTGAGGATATGGCCATGCGGATATTTGAAAAACTCCTCACCGAACTGAAAAAATACGAGGTGAGAAGTTTTAAATACTGGTTGCATACGGTTACCAAAAACCAGTGCCTCATCTGGCTGGATAAAAGCAAAAGGGCCCGGGAAAAAGCCGATCATTATCTTGAAACTACCCCTGGCTTTGTGGAATCACAGGAGGTTTTGAGTCTTTTGGGAGAAGGTGATTCTATGGAGAAAAAGTTAATTCGCCTGGAATCGGCCATCGAAAGCCTGAATGAGGAACAGCGGATTTGTGTGGAGTTGTTTTACCTCCACCAGAAAAGTTATCAGGAAGTAGCGGATCAAACCGGTTTTTCCATGAAGCAGGTGAAAAGTTATATTCAAAACGGGAAACGGAATCTCAAAATCACCCTCAGTGAGGCAAAAGACGCCGAATCCATGGATCATTAAAAACGTATTTGCAGATACCTGAAATGAGTATAAAAAAACATATTCCCCATTCTGATCCTGAAACAACCCCCTCCGTGGTATTGCTTCAGCGGTATTTGAACGGGGAAGCGTCGGAAGCAGAAAAAGTGCAGATTGAGGAGCAGTTGGCCGAAGACCCGCTGCTCGCAGACGCAATTGACGGGCTGAAAATGGTGAAAGACAAAAATGAAATTGTTCTTTCCGTGGGAAGGATTCAGGCTGCTACCCGTAAAAAAATTGCCGACAAAACGCGAAAGCGCGAATCCCTTTCCCGCAGAAAAAGCCGGGTAAGCCTTCCCCAAAATTATACAACCATCATCATTGCTGCTGCCGCAGCAATCGCGCTTCTTTTTACTACCGTGCTGGTAGTACGCGATATCTCATTTACCGACAAGGCAGCCCCGGAGCTTGCACAGCAAAATCCCGCAGAAACCAGTACTGTCCGGGAAGTACCCGAAGAAGCGCCTGAAGAAGCGCTTGCGCTGGAAAAAAGTCCAGCCGGCAATGAAACCGCTACGCCCCCCGCAGTTGTTGAATCTGCACCTGTCGCAGAACCTGAACATGGGGGCGAATCTTCGCCTCTGCACCGTCCCATCAAAACTGTAGCGGCTCAGCCGGTGGTGGTACCACAAAACACCCAACTGGCTGCAAAACCCGCAGCTACCACAACAGATGATCTTCCAAAATCGGAGGATCAGAGCGTAGCGATACCCGGAATGGCCGCCAGCAGTGAGGGTACACGCGATGAACAAGTCACCCGCGTGATTATTCGTCAGGATTCTCTGGGAGAATATGTCGAAACAGAAACGCTGGAAATGATCCCTGAAAGGAAAGCAACTCCCCGAATACAGGCGGCCAACACACCACCTCCCGCAATGGACAATACGGCTGGCAAATTAATGAAAGGACTTGCCATGAGTGACCTGCTGGAGGAAGCAAGAAAGCTCCACAACAGCCGGAAATACGCTCCCGCAATCGGAAAGCTGGATGAAGTACTCCAGAGTGAACCCGAAAATCAGGTGGCACAGTTTTATAAGGCCAGCTCTCTCCACGGACTGGGCAAATACAATGAATGCATTTCCCTGATCAAACCCATTGCTGCTAAAACAGAATCGCCACTCTATGAGGACGCGCGTTGGCTGCTTGCGCGAAGTTATTCGCTAAGCGGAAGAAAAAATGCAGCAATCAAACTGCTGGAAAAGATTGAAGCAGATGGCGGAATCTATGCCGGAGATGCCCGCAAACTCCGCGAAACTTACCAATAATTCCCCCGGCGGATTACAGAGATTGCGTATCTTGCGAAACAATGGAATCAGTACAGGAAAATACCTGGCGGATAGAACTGCCACAGTTTGAAGGGCCCTTTGACCTTCTGCTTTTTTTTATTGAGCGGGACGAACTGGACATCCATGATATTCCGATCGCCAAAATCACCCGTGATTTTCTGGATTACATGCACGCAATGCGTGAGATGAATATTGAACTTGCCGCAGAGTTTATTCTGGTGGCCAGTACCCTCATGCGTATCAAAGCTAAAATGCTTTTGCCAAGACCTGTGCTGAATGAAGCGGGAGAAGAAATTGACCCAAGAGAAGAACTCGTAGCCAGGCTTCTGGAGTACAAACGCTATAAGGCGGTACTGGCAGACCTCGAAAAACTGGAAACAGAGCAGGCGCAGCGTGCGGAGCGCGGTTTTTCAAAACAGGAAGAAAAGTTATTTCTCGAGACACAATACCCCGGAGAAGAACTGGTGGGGCTTGATATGTATTCCCTTATGCGGACGTTTCAGCGAATATGGACCCGGCATCAGGATCAGCTTCAGAAACCCCGGCATGTAATTCGCAAATATCCTTACACCGTCGAAGAAGTAAAAAACAACATGCTGGAAAAAGTCCATATCAACGGACGAGTGGATTTTGTCTCCTTTGTGATGGAGGAAAAGGTGCTCATCTATGTGGTTTTCAGCTTTTTAGCTATTCTCGAACTGGTACAACTTCAAAAAATATCCATTATTATCGGCGAAGGATTCAACAACTTCTGGATGACCAAAAAGGAACCTGTACCCGAGGAATCTTTCATTGACGATGATAGTACGGATAATGAATAATTTGCATAATAAAAAATCCGCCCCTATATTTGAATTGTTCTTATAGGCATTACGCCAGATACAGAAGCTAGGGGTTAGGGTTGACTCTCCCAAACAGGGATCGAGTCCCCTAATTTTTTTTTAAGCAAAATTTTCCCATATTAGGTGTGCCCTGATATGGGAAAATTGTTTTTTAAACCCTAACCCTGAAACTTATGTCATCGCTTCTGTATTATGCCCTTATTGGAATTGCTGCCGGATATATTGGCGGACAGATTATGAAAGGCCGTGGTTTTGGCCTGGTCGGCAATCTCATTGTCGGACTTATCGGTGGTGTTTTGGGCGGATGGCTGCTCAACACCCTGGGCTTTTACGGCGGATCAGGAATTATTCCTTCTCTGATCACCTCTGTCATTGGTGCGGTTACCCTTTTGTTTATCGTAGGGCTGGTAAAGAAAAATACCTGATACGGGTTTATCTTATTCCTCTGCCCAGATGATAATACACCTCATTGTTTCGCAGTTCCTGTTTCAGGTTGCGAAGGGTAGTTTCTGAGTCGATCAGAACCATTTCGATGTCAGCCATTTCGGCAAAATCTTCCAGATACTCAACGGTCAGATTCTGGCTGAAGCAGGTGTGATGTGCGCCTCCTGCAAGGATCCACGCCGCTGCACCAGTTTTCAGATCGGGATGTGGCTTCCACAAAACCCTTGCTACCGGGAGTTTGGGTAGCGCCTGCTCCGGATTTACTACTTCCACTGTATTGACAAGCAGACGGAAGCGATTGCCCATATCTATGACAGACGCATTTAATGCCTGCCCGGCAGCTACGTCAAATACAAGCCTGACCGGATCATCTTTACCTCCTATTCCCAGTGGGTGGATTTCACACGACGGCTTTTCGCTGGCAATACTGGGGCAGATTTCGAGCATATGCGCACCCAGAACCTGCATGCCGTCGGGGGAAAAATGGTAGGTATAATCCTCCATAAACGAATTTCCCCCTTCGAGCCCCTGCGCCATAACTTTCATGGCACGCACAAGCGCCGCGGTTTTCCAGTCGCCTTCGGCTCCAAATCCATATCCGTCAGCCATCAGCCTTTGCGAAGCAATGCCCGGCAACTGAACCAGACCGTGGAGGTTTTCAAACGTATCGGTGAAACCGCCAAAATTACCGGTTTCAAGAAAGGCACGCAGCCCAAGCTCGATGCGCGCAGCATCGCGAAGAGAAGCGTGGCGGCTTTTTCCTTTATGCAGCTCTGGCGCCAGGCGGTAACTGTCTGCATACAGACCGGTCAGATTGTCAATGGCTGCGTCTGAAACCTGATTCACAAAAGCAACAACATCTCCCAGTCCATACCCATTGACAGCGTATCCAAACTGAATCTGTGCTGACACCTTATCCCCTTCGGTCACTGCCACCTGCCGCATATTGTCCCCGATACGGGCAATACGAAGGTGCTGCGAGTCCTGCCACGCCGCTGCTGCGCGCATCCACACGGCCACGCGATGATGCACCTCCGGGTCCTGCCAGTGTCCGACTACCACTTTCCGGTTGCGGCGCAACCGGGTATTGATAAATCCAAACTCCCGTCCTCCGTGAGCAGATTGATTGAGATTCATAAAATCCATATCAATATCGGCCCAGGGGATATCGCGGTTAAACTGCGTGTGAAAGTGAAGGAGCGGCTTCTGTAGCGCCTGAAGGCCTCCAATCCACATTTTTGCCGGAGAAAATGTATGCATCCAGGCCATGACACCTATGCAGGTATCTTCATTACTGGCTTCGCGGCAAATCCGGGTAATCGCTTCAGGCGTGGTGAGAACCGGTTTGAAAACAATGTTAACCGGGATTTCAGACTCCTGATTGAGTGTTTTTACAATTTCAACGGCGTGAGCCATTACCTGATTCAGGGTTTCTTCGCCATAAAGGTGTTGGCTTCCGGTCAGGAACCATACCTGGCAGGATTCAAAATAGGACATAAGATATGGTTGATTTAGTTTCCGTTAAAAGAAAGCATTACATAAGCGACTACGGCAATCACCGCCAGGGAAGCAACGATGTCCCACATGGTATAACTGGCTCTGCTGGCGGCTTTTTGCTCATCTGTAAGGGTTTGAAACGTCAAGCCACTGAGTTTTTCAGCAGAAGGCATTTGCGAGGTAAGGCTTACCGTAATCGTAATCAGTACCGAGAGCAGGAAAAACCATGCGGCAAAGGTCAGGAAGTTCATCGAACCTAGTGTATGGAGAACACTGCCTTCTGCAAAATGATTTTTTCCCAGTTCGAGCGAAATACGTATAACTCCGATAATCAGCCCTGAAACCATCGTAGCCATTGCACCGCGGGTATTGATGCGTTTGGAGAAAATACCCAGCAAAAATACGGCGGTAATCGGTGGGGCAATATACGACTGTACTGATTGGAGGTATTCGTATAAGACACCAGAGATATTCTGCATAACCGGAATCCATGCAACGCCGGCAATTACGACGATACCTGTGGCGATCTGCCCGATTCTTACCAGTTGCTTTTCGTCGGTTTCGGGACGCAGTTTTTTATACACATCCACGGTAAACAGCGTGGAGCAGGAATTAAACACCGATGCGAGTGAGCTCATAAGCGCGGCAAGCAGCCCGGCGGCTACCAGTCCTCTCAGCCCGGAGGGCATAACGTTCATGAGCAGCGAAGGGAATGCCTGATCGGCGGTTTCCCAGGCAAGCAGACCTTTTTGTTTGAGTGCGAGTGCAACCACACCCGGTACGAGGAAAATAAATACAGGCAGGAGTTTAAGAAATCCTCCGAAAATGGTTCCTCTGCGGCCTTCTGTGAGATTCCGGGCGCTCAGTGTGCGCTGCACGATATACTGATCGGTACACCAGTACCAGATACCTACAATCGAACTGGTGATCAGCAGGCTGGGCCAGGGGTAGTCGGGATCGGTAGCTGGGCGCCACATATTAAAATAAGTAGGCCCGACCGTAGCTTTTAATTCAGCCCATCCGCCCACAGCGTTCAAACCTATGATCGTAAGCAGGCCAGCTCCGATGACCAGAATGACCGTTTGTACTGCTTCGGTATAAACCACCGCGCGCATTCCGCCCAGTACCGTATAAATACCCGTAAGAATGACAGTCGCAAGTGCTCCCAGCCAAAAATCAATTCCCAGTAGCGTGGCAATCACAATACCGCCTGCATATACCGTCACCGAAACTTTGGTGAGCACATAGGCGATAAGTGAAAAAATGGATAAAAACCAACGGGTGTTGGGGCCATATCTTTTTTCGAGAAATTCGGGCATCGTAAATACACCTGCCCGGGCATAAAAAGGCAGAAACACCCAACCCAGCATGAGCACCACCCAGGCGTGAAGTTCATATATCAGCAGGGGCATTTTATTGGATGCGCCCGTGCCTGCAAGCCCTACGACGTGCTCCGAACCGATATTGGAGGCGAATATAGATGCACCGACTACAAACCAGCCTATATTTCGGCCAGCAAGAAAATAATCCTCGGTGCTGTTTTGCTTTTGCCGGATTACCCACAAGGCGATACCAAAGAGTACCAGAAAATAGCCGCCAAGTACGCTCCAGTCTAACAGGTCAAGTTGATTCATAGTAGTAGATAATTAGTTTATTGTCCATAATAAGCATTTTTCCCATGCTTGCGTTCGTAATGTTTTTGAATTAAAGATTGTTTCATGGATGGCGCATCCGGCCTGATTTGCCTCGTTATCCAGGCCATTTTTGCGATTTCTTCCAGAACTGCACTGTTGTACACGGCTTTTTCCACTGTCTTTCCCCAGGTAAAAGGCGCGTGGCAGGCGACGAGTACCATTTCCACTTCCTCCCATGACAGATTTTTCTCTTTGAAAAAATCCAGAATCTGGAAACCGGTCATCCATTCGTAGTCCCCTCTGATATGTTCGTCACTCATTACCGGCGCACAGGGAATATCGCAGGCGAGATGATCTGCATGGGTGGTTCCAAAGATGGGAATATCGGTCTGTGTTTGTGCCCATGCCGTTGCATATGTAGAATGTGTATGCACAATACTGCCGATGCCTTCCCAGTGTTTGTAGAGTACTGCATGGGTTTTGGTATCGGAAGAAGGGCGTTTTTTCCCTTCGACAATCTGCGATTCGAAATCAACCACGACCATATCATGGGGCGATAACACATCGTAAGGGACGCCGCTTGGTTTTATGGCAAATACTCCTTTGTCGCGGTCCACAGCACTTACATTCCCAAAGGTAAACATGACCAGTCCCAGTCCGGGCAGGGCAATGTTTCCTTCGTAGGCAGCTTCTTTGATGTCTTTGTAACTCATGGTTTTCAGCTTAGTTTTTCGACCATAATGCCAGCTTCGATATAGTTGCGATATAGCCTGTCGTATTTTAGCGCCATAGCTGAATCCGGAGTATAGACCCTGTCAAAGCCGGAACTCATGGCGGTCATAGCCGAATGCACGTCAGGGTAAATGCCTGCTGCTGTTGCCGCAAACATGGCCGCACCCAGGGCGCAGGTCTGTTCGGAAGCAGCGATTTTGATCGGGCGGTTTAGTACATCTGCCAGAACCTGCATGACAAAAGGAGACTTTTTTGCCACGCCTCCCAGGCCGATAACTCCCTTAATGGGAATTCCTTCTTCGATAAACCTTTCCACAATCGTCCTTGCGCCAAAACAGGTGGCTTCTACCAGCGCGCGAAATATGGCCGGAGCATCACTACCCAGATTCAGTCCGAGAATCGCCCCCTTAAGCGCCTGGTTTGCGTCGGGTGTGCGCCTCCCATTCATCCAGTCGAGGGCAATAATACCCGAAACTTCCGGGTCAACTTCTTCTGCCGCACGGGTGATTTCAGGAATAATACGATCCAGTGACTCTTCTATCAGTTGGGTTTTGAGTGCATCATCGAGTAGATTCGAACGGCCAATTGCCGTTTCGACTGACCAGCCCAATATTTTCTTAAACCATGCATACACATCACCAAATGCCGACTGCCCGGCTTCCAGGCCCAGCATGCCGGGGATAACACTGCCATTGACCTGCCCGCAGATGCCTTTAACCAGTTTATCGCCCGCTTCCTCCGCTGGTGCAACCAGAATATCACAGGTGGAAGTTCCCATTACCTTGCTCAGGTAATAGGGTTCCAATGTACCTCCTACTGCTCCCATATGTGCATCAAATGCGCCCACACTGACGACGACATCAGTACTCAGCCCGAGGCGCTGTGCCCATTCGGGAGAGAGCGTTCCGGCGGCAATATCAGAAGTATAGGTTTGGGAAAAAAGGCGAGCGGTAAGTCCGTCGAGCAGGGGGTCGAGCGCAACAAAAAAATCATTGGAGGGAAGTCCACCAAAATCTTCATGCCACAGCGCTTTGTGGCCGGCTGCACAACGGCTTCTTTTCATTTCCATCACATCCGTACCGCCACAAAGAAGGAATGGAACCCAGTCGCAGTGTTCGACCCAGGAAAAAGCTGCTTTTCTTACAGCTTCATCGGCTCTGAGTGTGCGGAGGATTTTAGCCCAAAACCATTCGGAAGAATAAATCCCTCCCGAATACTTAGAGTAATCAATTTCCCACCGGGCGCAAAGTGAATTGATTTCTTCCGCTTCCCGAATCGCCGTATGGTCTTTCCACAGGATAAACATTGCATGCGGATTTTCTTCAAAGCCGGGCGTAAGTGCAAGTGGCACACCTGCTGCGTTGACGGCAACCGGAGTTGAGCCGGTTGTATCCACAGCAATCGCCCTGACTGCATTTGCAGGAGCATGAGAAAGCACTTCCCTCACGGCGGATTCGAGTGATTCTATATAATCCAATGGATGCTGGCGAAACTGATTGGCGACGGGATTGCAGTATTTTCCCGCTTTCCAGCGGCTGTAATAACGCACAGCACTGGCAATTTCTTTTCCGTCCTCCGCCTGTATCAGTGCAGCGCGGGCCGAATCGGTGCCAAAGTCAATGCCGATCAACAGAGATTTTTCCATAGGAGTAGTAATAGTATGTAGTACTATATCCTTAAATGTAGATGCTACACTTATCTAAAGCAAGAGTTCCCCTAAAAATTTCCTTATTTTAGTTCAAAAAGTAATCCTTCCTTTTGCAACTCTTCGTATCTGATCTTGTCAAACCGGTAATAGAATGCGCCCTTTTTGGATTGTGATTTATCCTTTTCATCGAGCCGGGTAAGCAGTTTCATATTGTGCAATTTCTTGCTGAAATTTCCGGGGTCAAGCGGTTTTCCGGTAATTGCTTCATAGAGGGCGCGCAACTGGGGGATGGTAAATTTCTCTGGCAGAAGCTCAAATCCTACGGGTTGATTGCGGGTTTTGACGGCGAGCACCTGTAGTGCATCTTTCACCATCTGATTGTGGTCAAAAATAAGGTGGGGCAAATTTTCCAGCGGAAACCACCGGGCGCCGTGTTGCTGCCCCAGCGCATGGTCGTGATGTTCTACCCTGATGAGTGTATAATAGGCTACGGAAATCGTCCGGGCTTCGGTATCCCTATCCACCTCTCCGTAGGTGAAAAACTGCTCCATAAATACGTCTTCCAGCCCTGTGGTAATTTTTACGACGCGGGCCGCGGCTTCGTCCAGGCTTTCGTTTTTACCTACAAACCCTCCCATGAGAGACCATTCTCCCTTGCAGGGTTCTATCTGCCGTTTGACAACAAGCAGCATCAGCCGGTTGCCGTCAAAACCGAAAATAATATTATCTACGGCAACGTGGTGTTTCTCCGTATTCTTGTAGTGGTTACTCATCTTCATCTGTAAATACCCGTTCAATTTACAAATACCTGTTAGATAATCCAGCGGAAAGTGAGATTGATACGGGAAGCTACAGGACGGGCAGTTTTAGGAATCTGATGCTGCCAGTAGTGCTGTGTTTCTTTTGCCATAATCAGAAGGCTGCCGTGTGTAAGGGACAAAGAAAACCGGGTTTCCTTTTTATTCTCTTTATGCCGCATCTGAAACTGGCGGGTTTCTCCAAAACTGACCGAGGCGATGACCGGGTTTTTTCCCAGCGAAACCTCATCGTCGCTGTGCCAGCCCATACTGTCCTTGCCATTTCTGTACAGGTTGAGTAAGACACTATTGTAAACCTGCCCGGGAAACGCTTGTTCAATACGCGATTTAATTTGCATTAATGTTTCTGTCCAGGGAAGCGGCGACCAGGAAAGTCCGGAATATGTGTATTCCTTTCCACTGTCTCCATACCAGGCGGAAAGGCGGGGCTGGGGTATTTTTTTGCCGAAAATCTGCACAGACTCCTGCCGCCAGGCAATTTCCTCACCGAGGATATGAAGATAGTTGTCGCTTTCCGAATCAGAAAAAAAGGATGGCGCATACCATAGTTGCCCATCCTTCAGGTGTATTTCTGTGAGTGAATTCATGAACTGAAGTACTTCTCAGTCTTCAGCATCATATACCACTACGCGCTTCCACAACTGACTGCATTCCTCCACAAACTGAAGATGTACAGGGTGAGTCTGGTAGATGTCGTGGTCTTCCTTGCTTTCAAAAACCAGAAGCAGAGACAAATCAAACGAGTCATCTACCACATCCCGCTCAGAGGGTACGGCTTCACCGATATGGATAGAGTATATCTCATCGACGGCTTCCAGGCTTTCCACGCCTTCACGAAGGGCTTCCAGATCAGCGCCTTCTTCCAGCCAGAAAAAAACATGATGAACAAACATAAATTTATGGTTTAAAAATCAATGGACAGCGTTGAGTTCCGAGAGCCGGCCAGCGATCCGGGCGGCTGCACGGGCATTGTTTTGCACGAGTTGGATATTGGAAACAAGACTTTCCCCATCAGTAATACCCGCGATTTTTGCCAGCAGGAAAGGCGTAACATCTTTACCGCTGATTCCTTGTGTATCTGCTGCGGCCAGCGCGCTTTCAATGGCCTGATCTATGGTAGATTTTTCCATCGACCATTGTTCTGGCACCGGATTGGCAATCAGAAATCCTCCGCCCAGATGCAACTGCTCATGGGCAAAAATCATCCGGGCGACTTCGTCTTCCGTGTCGAGCCTGAAAGGAGCGCGTACGCCACTGTTACGCGTGTAAAATGCGGGAAATTCATCTGTTCCCAGGCTTACTACCGGCACACCCAGTGTTTCAAGATATTCGAGGGTAAGGGGAATGTCGAGGATAGATTTTACTCCGGCGGAGACGACTGCCACGCGGGTACGCGCCAGTTCCTGCAGATCGGCAGAAATATCAAATGTCTGGGCGGCGCCCCTGTGAACGCCACCGATTCCGCCTGTGGCAAATACTTTGATACCCGCCATTTCGGCGCAGATCATGGTCGCTGATACGGTCGTAGCAGCGCTTTTGCCCTGACTGAGGACATAGGCCATATCCCGGCGGCTGGCTTTATGAATATCACCCGAACCGGCGAGGAAATGCAGATCATTTTCAGAAAGCCCGACCCTGATCTGTCCGCGGATCAGGGCGATGGTAGCGGGAACAGCCCCATTTTCCCTGACAACAGATTCGACTACATGGGCCGTCTCCAGGTTTTGCGGATAAGGCATGCCATGGGAAATGATGGTCGATTCCAGTGCCACCACCGGACGGCCTTCGGCCAGCGCATCAGCAACCGCTTCGGTGGTATGATAGGGCAGTGATTTCATATGCCCACAAATCAACATAATTTCATGCGAAAGAAAAACTTATTCAGCTACGTTCCCGCAAAACCTGCATAATCGCTTCCGGAGACATTGCGGGGTTGACGGTAGCGTCGGTTTCGAGCGTCAGTGCTGCCGCTGCCATCCCCCAGTGGATGGCTTCATACAGGGTTTTTCCGTTGAATAAACCATAAACCAGCCCTGATACCAGGGCATCTCCCGCACCGACGGAGTCGGTAACACGGGCGGGAAACGCCGGGTAGGATTGCCCGGCTTCATGGTCTCCGCCCGAAAACCACCGGATGCCTTCCGCTCCGGCTGTCACTACCACTTCCTGTATCGTCGGTGTTCCGTTTAATTCCCTGAATATCTCCCACTCCATCTGGTTGGGCGTGATCAGATATATGTCTCCGTGAAGGCGCGCTACCTTCCCGGTCATCTCGTAGGAAACCGGGTCGATCACCAGCGGAATATGGTGGGCTCTGGAAAAACTGACCAGATACTGCAGCGACTCTATGGGAATATTGGTGTCTGCCACAAGATAACTGCTTCCGCCCAGAATATCCGCACATGACTGAAGGTAATTCAAATCCACTTTGGATGAAATATCCATCTCCGTACACGAAATATAGAGATCCCCTGCATTGTCCATAAAGCTGATATCCACGCTTGTCGCAGCATCAGATACTTTTCTGATCAGGTGGGTATCTATCCCGGCGGAAGTGCATTCATCCAGAAGTTTTTTCCCCCACTCATCTTCTCCCACAGCGCCCAGCAACACGACCGGCGCACCCAGCCGGGCGAGGTTTTCGGCAATATTTCGCCCTACACCACCGGCACTGTAGGTAAGCCTTGCCGGGTTGGAGCTATATAGCCGCAACAGACTCTGCGGATGTGCCTTTATATCCATGATAATGCCCCCGATGACGGTGATATGCGACATATTGTTGCCTAGTTTGCTACATAAACCTGATAACTGTATTTAATGACTTTTTCTTCTCCTGCCTTGAGATTTATTTCCCAGCATACATCGGTGGTTTCATTTACGCGGGGATTGATGCTCACTCTTTTTGCCTTGAGCCAGTCTGCGTTGGAGTTTTTGAGTTCGCCGGTAATGGCTCTGCGGATATTGATATCGATGGATTTTGACTTATAGTTTTTGACTGTGATTTCGCCCGACACCGATACCTTGTCGTAATTGATACGGTTTTTTCTGGTCTGATTTTCTTCTCTTCCCGATTCCTCTTCCTTGTGGGAAACTTTCACATCGGGTGCGGAGGTGATTTTGACAAGAGAAAACCCTCCTGCCGGCGTGTAATGGAGCAAATCCTGGGCGAGCGGGATATCGCCATCTTTTTTCACGATCATTGCTGTGCCCGTAGTAAGTGGCTGTTTACCCGAATTGGTGATTTTGATTTGGTGAATGACTTCATTTTTTTCCTGCGCGACCGGAATTTCGTAATAATTCCTGCCTTCCTCATTGGGCTGAAGATTTACCTCATAAATATGCGCTACCGGAATCTCCATTTTCATGATATCAAAAATGCCTCTTTTCCCTTTCGCCAGAGAAAAATTGCTGAGGGTGTAGAAATAGAGGTCTTCCTGTTCCGAACCTTCTGCCGCTGCCTGGGCTCCTCCACCGATATCGTCAGGGGATTCAAATGAATAACTGATGCTCTGGTTCATCATCGCATTGGAGAAAGTCATATCCCGGCGTTCCGGCCCCAGATAATTCAGGCTGTTGAGCAGGTCATTGAGCGACTGGCTGGCCGCTACCGGAGAAAGCACTTCCTGCGCGTAAAAGTTGGGGACACCCGCGACAAAATTCACCTCGGCATTTGTTATATCCTCCGCATCGTTGACAATTTCTGCTTTCATGGTGAGCCGGGCTGTCGTTTCGCCGGTAAGTTCGATCATATAGGATGGAAACCAGCCCAGGCCTTTTTCGAGATACATCATCTGGATGTTTTGGGCAGGTTTGGAGGAACTGAATCCGAGTTGAAGGCGTTGCTGGTAGGTTTTGTCCGTAACCGTCATTTTCGGCGCTTCTGTAAAGGAAAACCCGGTAATTTCGGAAAGGAGGATTGTCTCATAGGCGGTCTGATTCTGAAGCGAAACAAAGGTGCCGCCGGCGGCTATGATTTTCCCCAGGAAAGGGATTTTTTCTTTGGTAACGATATTGACCTGCTTACCGATATTGGCGCTCATGATTTCGGCTATCTGCGTGGCATCACGGGTAATGGCCACTTCTTCTTTTCCTCCGCTGACGGAAGTAAGCTCCGGCCCGGAGAACCATAACGTCCCGAATCGGGCTGCGGGGATATTTTCTCCTTCCAGCGTCCAGGTTTTATCAGTGGGGGTAACCTCACCCGATTTTACGAAAAAAGCCGTCCCGTTTTTGAATATGGAGACCGATCGGGTAGAAATCGACTGTGCGTTTACCGGAGAAATGGAAAACGAACCCAAAATAAGGGTTAAACAAAAAGCAGGCATCAGTTTCATAAATGGGTTTTGTTTGTTGTGAGAAATATAAAAAAACTTCTGAAAAAAATCCCCTGAAAGTCTCATCTGAGGCTTCCCGGGGATTGTTAAGGTTACACAAAATATCTTTGGGGGTTATTCAAACTTGTAGTTCTTTTTGCCCGCCTGTTCTCTTACGGTTTTGACCAGCACGGCATCGAGGGTTTTTTCTTCAGCGCCCTCTTTTTGTTTTTCTGCAATAAAGGTTTTGCGCTGTTTTTCGAGTTCGAGGATTTGGGACTGAATGGCATCCCGCTCTTGTGTCTTTTCCTCAATTTTGGCCTTAATTTCTGTGTTGGAGAGGTTTTTATATTCTTCCGGCAGGGTACTCTTTTCTATATCATCCACACTGAATGAATCTTTTTTGGAAGCATCCACGAGATCCCATGATTCGTTGGAATAGACCTTTTTGCTTTTGGAAATGGCCCGTGTTACTTTGTTGGACTGGCTGTAGGATTCGGCTTTTGCGTCTTCGGCTTCCTGGCGAACGGACATCTGCTGGCCCTGGGTTCCGTAGTAGATATAGGTCTGGTTGAGCTGGTCATTCAGATGGGAAATTTCATCATCATAAGGAGTAGCCACATAAGTTACAGCCTGGTTGTGATCGATATACATATACTGTCCGAGCCCGATTTCTGCTCCTTCTTTCCATTGGGTGTTGACGCCTTCTGCATAATTGCCGCAGAATATAGTATTCACATAAATGTCTTTGGATACTGCCTGGCGGCAGGCTTCGCGGAAATTTACCGGCCCCTGGGTGAATGGCTCATTGCCGGCAATAAATATCATCCGCAGGTCGTCGGCAGAATGGCTCCATTCGAGCTGGTTAAGGGAGGTGGTGATCACTTTTCCGCAATACTCTTCGCCTCCGTTGGTAGAGAGTTCAAACAGCCTTTCGGAGATAAGGTCGAGGTCGCTGGTGAGAGGAGTAACCTGTTTGACATAACCATTCTCGGCATTGAGATGGTCTCCTCCGTAGATATAGAGGGCGATCTGAAGATTGGGCGTTTCTTCGCCAAACCGGGCGTCGGCAAGTTCGTTGACAATGCGCCAGAGTTTGGCCTTGGCCTGTTCGATCAGCCCGTCCATACTTCCGCTGATATCGAGCAGGAGGGCAACCTGAATTTTTTTGTCGCTGAATGGGGTAGTCGGTGTGAGAATGTAGGGTTGGGCAGAAGGACTGATTACTGCCGGTTGCGGTGCGCTCCAGATTTTGGCTCCATAGGTTTTGACTGCAAAAGCAATGGCCAGGAAAAATGGCAGGAAGGATAGTGGGAGAATTATCTTTTTCATAATGGCAATTGAGTTGGCGATAAAGGATAAAACCAAAGCTAGACTGAAAAAAAAGCAGAAAAAACCATGACTACGTAAACCCTGCGCCTGACTGTATGAAAACTCCCGGAGGATAAATAAACCGGGAGAAACAAATCATAAGTATCTGGTTTTCAGTAGGTAATTTGCAATATGCGATTTCTTTTTCTCCATAATCCTTTTTATGTTCGCTTCGTATTCTAAGGAATAATGAAAGGCAATCCCGTCATACTAATCCTCCTGCTGGCTATATCTGGTATGGCTTATCCTGTCTTTGGGCAGGATAAGCAGGATAAGAAAAAGGCTTCTTCCAAAACCCAGAACACTTCGGAGATATTTCAGGCAGACGATGAGGTATTGAATTCTACCAAACTGTCCACTCCCCGCAAATCCAAAGTGGTAAAAGTTACTTCGGATGAAATATTTGACCTGATCAATGAAGCCAACGAACGGCTGGCCGACTCTCCTTCCAAATCGCTCGACCTGGTGGAAGAAGCACTGGGGTACAGCTACAATACCGGCAACAAACGCAGCGAAGCCTATAGCTACAATACCCTGGGCGCTATCAATTATCAGTTAAACCGCTACGACCTCGCTATTGAAAATTACCTCAAAGCGGTAGCAATTTTTCAGCAACTGGGGGAAGCGCAGGGACTGTACAATTCCTACAAGTTTTTGAGTTCGGCCTACGACGCACGGGGAGAAAATGACAAAGCGCTCGAATACTATTCCGTATTTCTGAGCAAGGCCGAGCAGGCGGGGAATATGGATGATATCATTTCTACCCAGAATAATATCGCCCGTATTTACTTCAATACCGGTAAGTACGAACTTGCCAAAAACCGCTATCTGGAGGTATTGCGCCTCGAAGAACAGCGCAAAAATCAGGCGGGAATTACCACTGCATGGAACCATATCGGTCAAACCTACGACCAGAAAGGATATGGCGACAGCGCATTGTATTACTTTAAAAAAGCAGAAGCACTGGCCAACTCCACAGGAGATAAAAAGTCTGCTTCACAGTCGCTCGACAACATCAGTGATTTTTATCGCAGCCGCAACCAGCCCCAGCAGGAGTTGCAGGTGCAGCAAAAAGCCCTGGCAACCCGCGAAGAGGCAAAAGATATCGAAGGACTAAAAGAATCCAACCTCAAAATCGGTAAAATTTACCTGAACCAGAATCTTTCCAATGCAGCTATTCCCTATCTGAAGCGGAGCGTGGATTTGAGTGAAGATCTGGGCGCCCTTTCCGACAAGGGGGAGGCTTATGAGGCATTGTCTCAGGCGTATGAAAAGATCGGCGACTATCAGAATGCACTGACCTCGCTGAAAGCCTCGCGGGCGATTACCGACTCGGTGCAGCAGGAAAAAATGGAGTTTCTGCAAAATTCTCTTGCAGTAAATGAAGAACTCAACCGCCGCGATACGCGCATCGCGACCCTGATGAAAGATCAGGAACTTATCGAGGAAAAACTCCGCGCCCTGGAAAAAGAGCGCGAAGCGCGGGAAGCCAACCTTCACCGCCAGCAGATCATCAGCTATTCGCTGATCGCCGGGCTGATACTGGTTCTGGTTTCCGGTTTTTTTGTCCTGCGCAGTTACAACGCCCGCAGGAAAGCCAATCTTCTGCTTACCCTCAAGTCGCTTCGGGCGCAGATGAATCCGCATTTTATTTTCAACTCCCTCAACTCTGTCAATAGTTTTATCGCCAAAAACGACGACCGCTCTGCCAACAAATACCTCGCCGACTTCTCGCGGCTGATGCGGGCGGTGATGGAAAATTCGCAGCAGGACTTTGTTCCGCTATCCGCCGAGGTGCAGATTCTTGAACTTTACCTTTCGCTGGAACACTTCCGGTTTAAGGATAAATTTGATTACAAATTTACGGTTGACCCTGCCATCCCACGCGATAGTGTCGATATTCCGCCCATGCTCATTCAGCCCTATATCGAAAATGCGATCTGGCATGGACTGCGTTACAAAGATGAAAAAGGGTTTTTGCGGGTAGAAATCAGGCAGGCCGAAAACCACCTGCTGGTAGAAGTGGAGGACAACGGAATCGGAAGAGAAAAATCACACGAACTGAAAACCAAAAATCAGAAAACCCATCAGTCAACGGGGCTGAAAAATACTGCCGAGCGGCTCAACATTATTAATACGTTGTATAAAAAGGAAATTACGGTGAAGATTGATGATGTGCTGGACCAGGGCGAATGTAAGGGAACCTTTGTGGAAATCAGGATTCCGTTTAGTCACCTTTCTGTATAGAAGAAATTTATGCTTACTGCTATTATTGTCGAAGACGAACTTGCGAGTCGCGAAACCCTTGCCAGCTACCTCGCCAAATACTGCCCGGATGTGTCGCTGGCCGCCCAGGCCGAATCGGTCAAAACCGGGCTGGAGGCGATCAGGCAGCACCAGCCTGATATCGTCTTTCTGGATGTGGAAATGCCTTTTGGAAATGCCTTTGACCTGCTGGAGCAGGTGGAGAATATTACTTTCGAAACCATATTTGTCACAGCTTACAGCCATTATGCAGTAAAAGCCCTCAACTTCAGCGCGTCTTATTATATCCTTAAACCCATAGATATAGACGAACTGATAGCCGCTGTCGAAAAGGTAAAAGAAAACAAGGCCCGCAATGACCATGCATTCCACACCCGGATACTGATCGACAATATCAAAAACCTCAGCCAGCAGCAGCAAAAAGTGGTATTGCCCGTACTTGACGGGTTTGAGGTGGTACAGGTAAAGGACATTATAAGGTGCCAGGCCAACGGAAATTTTACCGATTTTTTTCTGACCAGCGGTGCAAAAAAAATGATCTGCCGCACCCTGAAATTTTACGATAATATTCTTTCCGAACTGGGATTTGTCAGGGTTCACAAAAGCCATTTGGTAAATGTTGAGTATATTACCGGGTATAAAAAAGGGAAAGGCGGCCAGGTCACGCTGAGCAATGGCGATGTGGTCGAAGTTTCCCCTCAGAAAAAACAGGATTTACTCGATTATTTTTAATCAATTGTTATGGCTTCTCAATTACCTCCCGCACAGCCTCAGGGTTTTGTAAAGCAACTTACCCTTTTGTTTGTTGCGATTGCTTCCGGACTGGTGATATTCTGTGGTGTTGCCTTTTATATCAATCAGACGCAGCCTATAGGTTCGGAAGAATTAAATGGAATATTTTCCGTTGCTGCGCCTGCCGGATCGCTGCTTTTGGCTGCCGTGGGTTATTTTGCCCTTCCGGCTTTTCTCAGCCGTGCCCCCCAAACGCCATACCTTCAGTCGAAACTTGGATTTTATCGCACAGCGACGATCGTAAGGCTGGCCTTCTGGGATGCAGGAGGGTTTATCTGCCTGGTTTCCTATCTACTTACCGGCAACAATATGTACCTGGCCTATTTGTTTCCCATTGTGGCGTTGTTTGTTTTATTCAGTCCCAACCGCGACCGGGTGATTCAGGATTTGTCGCTGACCAGTGAGGAGGCGAAGGAACTGAGCTGAACAGCAAAATGGCCCGTGGAATAACTGGGACAGGATTTGAGGCTTATGCTTTATTTTCCTCTTTGTGAGGCGATGTATGAACTGATTTCCTTTACCGGGGCAAGCCAGATTCCATTTTCAGGGTTTTGAGCATAGGCGATAAGTTGTTCGAGCATTGCTACACGGGTAGTCTGGCTTCCGGAATCACCGATCTCATGGCCTGCAAAAACCAGCCATTGCCCTGTGTTTTCTGCATTCTGGATGTAGGGGAGGATTTGCTCAAAGTCCTGCATATCCATGTCCACACCGGTGAGTTGTGCCGGATCGCAAAAGGAGGGATCATTTCCAACTTCATCTTTAAATCCTCGTCCTGAGGTAAATTTTTCTGCAATGAGCGGAATATAACTCTGCGTATGCACGCCTCTTCCGATAAATTTTTGTCCGCATGGGTAGGCAAAAGATTCGGGCACCACACCCAACAGTGCGTAAATCTGCCGGTTGGATTCTTCCAGTTCATAGATCATTTTTTCCATATCAAAATCTTCCAGGGCTTTTTCTCGCGCCCACAAAAAGTTGCCAGAGCAGGGGTGGGTAAGTGAATGATTGCCGATTTCATGGCCCTGTGCTACGGCCTTTTTCCAGCCCTCAGCACGTTGTTCCATCGAACCAGGGATCAGGTAAAATGTGGCTTTTACCCGCTGTTTTTCAAAAAAATCGAGCCCTCGGTCGATCTGACTGAGGCGGGCATCATCAAAAGTAAGACTCACCGCAGCTTTTTTCCCTTCAGGCCAGGAGACATTCACGGGCGTGAAGGCCGGAGCGGCGGGAGATGCGGGCTCAGTTTTGGGAGATGGACTGCAGGCCGAAAGGAAAACCAGTCCTGCGATCACAAAGGAAATGCGGAAAAATGTAACCATAGTAGTAGATGTTTGCAGGTGGGAATATAGGGAAAAATGTAATTCTCCGTAACTTCCGCCTATGAAAGTATCTCAACTCACCGGATCGACCCTACGGCAGGCAGAGGGGTATTCTCCCGGAATGACATTTTTGCTCAGGGCAGGATATATTCGCAAACCGATGCCTGATGCTACAGTCCTGCTTTCTCTGGGGCAAAATTTGATGGATAATATCATCACCTCACTGACAGGTATTCCACCGCTCAAAGACGCTTCAAGGGTAAATGTCCCGGTTTTATATACAGACAATTACTGGGCGAAAGTGGGCATCAGTGAAGTGTTGCCTCATGATCCGACCACTTTGTTTGTCCATACCATTTCCTCTCGAAATCACCTCCACCGGCAGCTTCCCATAACTGCTCACAAATCCCGGCCCGGTTCGCCTTCGGCTCCGGCAATGATGGATATATGGGTCGTGGGAGAAAACAGGGAGTATGTTGAGGACAAAATGGGGGATATCAGCAATGCATTTTTCCACGTATTCATGGATTGGCGTCTTCTGTATGATCAGGCATTGGCTGATCCTGGTCTGGGTATGGAGGGCGCCGGGATGTGGCTGTTTCGGCTGGATTCTGGGAAAACAAGCTGTCTGATGGAAGGGGATTCACCGGTTTTGTTTGAACCATCTGTATGTCCGGTTCTGAAGGAAAACAATAAAGACGAAGCGCCCCTTCCGGTTGAAAAAGTATATACCCCCTCCACTGCAAGTATAACGGAGCTGGCTGCCTTCCTCGGAGTTCCCGCATCGCGAACCTCAAAAGTGGTGTTTTTTACAGGAAAAGTGCTGTTTAAAAAACACCCACAGTTGATCGTCGCTGTCATCAGGGGAGACCGGGAAGTATGAGGTTTTGGTGCGTAACAACACCCATGCAATATCTCTCCGGCCTTCCACCGAAGAAGAAATTGCCGCGGTGGGTTGTGTGCCCGGCTTTGCTTCGCCGTTGGGTATAAAAAGGAGAATGTGATCGTCATCGTCGATGATGAAATTCCATATTCCTCAATCTGGTCGCCGCGCCAATGAAAAAGATCGGTCATTTGAAAATGTCTGTTACGGGCGAGATTACACTGCGGATATTGTTTCAAACATTACCCTTGCCGGGCCGGGAATGGGCAGCCAGGGCCTTCCTTTTGATAGAAAAGCGGATTCCCTGCTCAGAAAGGCACACAACGGCAGACCTGGGATTCCAAAATTCTGAACGACGGGTTTATGAACGAATCGGGAAGATCTGAGCTGTATCATATCGCTCACGTTCAGCTTGACCTGAAATATTACTCTGATTGCGCTTGCAGAAACCACCGCGATGAAAACGGCTCGTTTGGCCGGAGTCATGCACCATATGAGGTCGCGCTGGTTCTGTTGAAGATAGCCTGGAGACGACCGTTGCCGCCACAATTTTGTATAGAAAACTAGTGGCTGAAGGCCGAAAGGTGCTGTATGATGACAGGCATAAAAAGTCGCTGGGCCTATGGTGTCAATTTATAGATGCAGACCTTCAGGGATTACCCTGCGCATTACGGTATCAAACTGATCTCTCGTCAAAGGAGGAGTGGAAGTCAAAAAGGCGGAATGAGTAAAAGAAAAGAAAATTGTAGCGATGGGGTCTATCATAGAATAAATAGGAAACCAACAACATCTTGTATATTTATAGTTCACATAACAGACTCAGTAAGAAGAATATGATAAGACGGGTTACACTGGAAAACTTTTTATTTGAATACGCGAGATTGAACTGTCTCTGCATAAGATATACGGTTGGTATTAATGTGAAGTGGTAACGAATTTTCTTTAAAGCTATCAGATTATTATTTGAGGTTGCTCGGAGAGGGTTTGGAAAGATATTCTTAAGAGATTGGGGAGGATTTTTGGTGTAGCTAATCTTGGGCAGTCGTCCAAAGATCATATTCGCCTTTTATTTGAGTTTGATGGTGAAGCAATCGGTAAAAAATTGAACGGCTAGGTTTTAAAATTTCATCAGAACTTTTATGCGAGATTGTCATTCATCGATTCGGGCTGCTACTCGGGTATTATCTTTGTGAAAAGCTATTTACCACAAATGATTCAGGAGATAAGCCATTTATCTATTTGGAGATGGAAAACGCAAAAGGCCGGATTTATATGGGAGAATGGAAGATTACATTTCGTAAATACTTCCACAGAAAGAAAGCCTGGTGAGTTTTAAACCATCAAATTCGAATCTCAGGCAAATTTCAGATCCAGATCGATTTTATCCTCTGTTTACTATCAGACGAGCATTAGAAGAGATCTCCTTTTTATGATTATTTTGATACAAGGCTAAAAGCTTAATTGGTACAGTCAGTAGTTATGATACTGAACCACGCACTTTTAATGGACAGAACTCCGATGTCCCCTGCTGATAAGGCTGAAGAATCAAAATTCACTGGTATATGACCAACTGAGGATACATCAGGAAAATTAACCCCTCATTTTAAAGATACTGTCGATATTCAGGGTGCTAACTTCTGTTATTTGAGAAAAAATTGGGAAGAGATCGTGGTTTCGATTGAGCATATATTCGATGGTATGCTTCTGCTATCTTCGGATGTTGGCATTTATTAATCCTGAAAGAGGGAGCCTTTGCTTTGTATGGACGAACCAGAGACCAGCCTTCATCCTGACATGATACATTCCGTCGCTGAACTACTGAAAATAGACAAAAAGGATAACTTCAAAATTGATAATGCCACACATTCCGCATTGTTACTAAACGCTTTTGATCTCGATGAAGTGTTGATTTTTGAAAAAGATGAATCAAATCAAACGGTTGTAAAAATTAAATCTGAAGAAGATTTTGAGATTGAAATGATAACTTCTTGCTGGTTTATGGCTTAGATGGGCCAATTGTAAGATGGTATAAGATAACGTATGCGGAAGGGGGAAATGTTGATGAAGAATCCGGAGGCACTAACTATGGATAATAGTATCGTTTTCAGGGAAAGTTTTCATAGCGATGATCAATTTTCTGAAAATTCACTGGATATTATCATTCAGCCGATAGGTTCAATTTATAATACAAAAAATATCTCGAAAAGTCAATCAGGAGGCAAAATCCATTCATGGTGTTGTATTGATTTATCTCAGACGCTCCAAAGGCTTGTAGGAAGAAAAGTTAAGCACTGATATTCCCCGTTAGATACCTCGGTTACTTTTATGATTCAGGAAATGGAAGCATGGATTTTATCCCAGCCAGAAAAATTGATGAATATGGAAGAAAAGAAGGCTTTATCTGGGAAAGAATATGATTGAAAAGATTGGATAAAGAGAGCTTACTCAGAAGCATCCACCCAAGATATAATAAAACCTTCCGTTAGGATTGATACGATTTTCGGAAATATTTTTCATTTCAAAAGGAAAGAGAGAAAATAAAAATAAACCTAAAGGTTATTCAAAAGTCAAAAGACGGCCCCGATTATAGCCATCCTGGAACTCAACACCCTTATTTCGACTTTCATGATGAAGCTGAAAGCTGGTGAATGTATTACCTAACAACACTAACCCACCACCACCGACCGCATAGAAATAGATCCCATAACCAGATGTTCAAGCCGAAAAAACGGGATTTCTTCCTTTTCGTCAGTTACCCCCAGTGTATATATATCAGCGGGTAATAATGATCAGGTGGGAATGGATAACAATGCCGCCTGGCCCAGCTTGATAGATGCAATAGTGCCTGGATATTCCTGTCAGCAATCAGACTTTGCTGTAGTGTCAAAAAGTCTCAGCCCAGTCATATACCTGCCCTGGGTTGCGGAAATTGGACTATCTGCAGATTGTGAATGATATTGCCGCTTCCGACAATCAATACGCCCTTTCTCTCAATGCTTTCAACTCCCGGGCGAGTTCATAATGATACATTCCCGGCTGATAATAGTCGAGGCTAAGCTGAAAACCGGAATTTTGGTCAGCACATGATTTTCAAAATTGACTCAGTGCGTCGTGATCGAGTCCCCATTTGTGGTCGAGTTCGATGTGAGTTTTTCGTTGCCAGCTTCTGCCCAGCGCAAATTCGGGCAGAGCGAAAAGCCGGATACTGCACATCAAACAACGCCTGAGGAAATCCTCCGAAGTCATGAATCGTAGGTGGCGCAGTCATCGCCGTTACTTTTGTGCCCGTAAGCCAGTGTGCCGATACACAGAGAATGTGGTCGGGGCGGGAAGCTTTGTCACAGGGCCTTCATGCCTGGCGGGCACCATTGTCTCTCAAAGCATTCATCGGGGAGTTACGTCCCCACAAAATGACCGGCATTTTGGGACTAAAACCTGTCGGTGATATTTTTCAGATCAGATAGATTCATCATCCAGGGCGCAGCCGCAAGTGCTGCACCGAAGGTAAAACCGACGCCGTTTCCAGGTATGACAAAATCACTGTTTAACGTTAATTTCCCAAAATAAGTTTAAAAACAGAAGGCGAAGCATCAAACCCTTTTCTTTTTCGTCCTAAAGGTATGAAAAAGCTGTTTACAACTGTTTTTGGTGTGATCCTCCCATGTATGGGCAGTCTCTGCATTGCTCAGCTTCAGGGAAGTTGTGGGTTCACACATCTCCCATTCTCCTGCAGCCCGAGGGCCGGCTGGGGTATACATCTTATCCGGATGCTGTGTACCACCCAGTTGGACTCAGTTCATGTGAAGGATATGGGAAATTTCCGGTCATTCTCTCGTTTACGCTGGTGAAAATCTGTATCGCATATTATGTCAGCCGGGCAAAAAACCGACAGTATTATAGGTGTTTATGGCTGTAGCCTTGCTCCTTTGGAAAGACCGACTGGTCGGCACCAGCGATTCCTTTCCTTACCTCCGCGGTATATAATTCTGACTTTTCTCCTGAATTTGTCATTGATACGCCGCTGGTGTGGGAATACCTGATGGATGTTATAGCGGTAATATGGATGATATCGCCTACAGGCGACAGTATTCAGGTAGTGGATCCGATTACCCGTACGGCAATACCATTTGGCCACAATTTCCCGTTTCACCTGTGGGTGGGCACTCACAGAATTTGTATCCGGCAAACGGAAGTATGTATGCCAATTTTGAATGAAGTCGATAGGCGCACTCAGGGTACCGATTGTAATGAGCACGCCGGTTGATCGCTGCGGTTTGTAGTAATGACATTATTTCGTCGTATTTCGATCCGGGTTCCCGCAGGTACAAAAGTATATATGGGCTGGTTCAGATAGTATTACGACTCTTCGAGATACTTTATGATCACGCAGTTTGATGATGTGGTGGCGCGCGAATTCGCTTATATAGAGTCAATGTTTGTAATGTCAGGCTCTTTTTCGGCGAATGCGACCATATTTCCCTTGTGAACGGAGATTCGCTGTACGCCGGCGTTTCTGTGCCCGGTCAGATTAGCAAAGCCCGTTTTTACAGTGATTTTCCCATCGCGCTTGATCCTGATCCGGATTTCAGAATTCATATTTACCCGAATCCATCTTCAGGGCTGATAAAGTTTATCTGGCCCGGGGATCAAAAAAACCCTATGGAAATTACTGTTTTCAGTCTGTCCGGACAAAAACTCATTTCTAACCTGATCTATGATTATTCCGGAGAAATAGATCTTTCAGGCTATCAGTCGGGAATCTATCTTGTAGTTGCCCGTACAGAAAATCAGGTAATTACAAAAAAGATTATCCTGTACAGGTAGGCTATTTGTCTGTAAATCTGTCTGCTTTTTCCCGCTCTTCACGGGTCAGTTGTTCGTAAAGTTTGGGGAAATAAGGCTGGTCAATAAAATATTTGATCAGATCTTTTTCACCGATATTTACGCCATTGGCACGAAGGATACCCAGCATCATCGGGATCCAGCTCAGTTCGCTATATAGTGGCTGAACAGGATTAAGCGGTTGGGAATGGGAACCGGGCTTTACATATCCTGAACCCCGGGCGGGCTCTGCGGTCTGCGGATTGATACTCCGGGTTCGCATTTCTTCTGCGGGAGAGGAAGCCATGGCTACCATGGGCCGTACTTCCCGTTTGGTGACTACTTCAGCGATGACCGGGCTATTGTCTCTGAGTTCCTGAAGGCGCTCTTTTTCATTGTCAACCACAAACTGAGTGGTCTGTACAAACATCTTTTGCACAAACAATTTGAATGCGGCGACATTGTAGGCGTATTCTTCTCCCGTTGCGTATTTCACATCTCTGGGTACATTTTCTACATACACGGTACCGCCGGACCAGAGATAATATCCGCGTACAATCTCCTCATCCAGCTTGATTTTCATCGGTTCGATAGGCTTTCTTACCGTCTGTTGGTCATCCGGGCCACGGTATTCATAGGTATTGCCGGGGAGCCAGTCGGTATGAAACTCTACCTGGCGGAGGGCGGGATCAAACTTCCCGTAGCGGAGAAGAATATGGCGGAGGAATATTTTATCAAAGGGTTCGATATTTTTCCGGCTCAGATTTTCATCCACAAAGCTGACCAGTTGCGCATCTGCCCCGTGATTGCTGAGGAGAATGATCTTTTCAAAGAGACCTGAAAGATTTTCATTCATGATTTCAGCCTGTGGGCCAGGCTCATTTTCCCGGTCAAGGTGATACACATGATTGGGATGGGTGCGAAGGAGATAATTTTTTTCATAAATTGCCAGCGAACCCAGGCTTCCAAAGTCAAGGGTGATGGCTTTATACTGTTCAGAGTATTCACCTTTCATCTCTGTATAGGTGGCAAGCCGGAAGAGATTGTCGGGAGAAAGATTGTGATCGACCAGGTAATGATTGATTATATCCTCAAAAGAGGAAAATGAATCACTGTTCTGTGCGTTCAGGGAAAATACAAAAATTAGAGTGCCAAGGGCAGAAAGTGCTCGCTTCAGGTTTAGCGTCATAACAGACCGATATACGTACCAAAAATTATCAGGACCAAGGAACAAAAGCGAATGAATCATTCAACTTTGGAACCAAAATAGAAATATTGCCGAAATATTCGGCGCGTATTTCTCCGGAATCAGCAGTATGTTCGGTTTAACTGAAAAAAAGACGGGTTCAGTTGAGCGGTTATTTTATCATCGGCAGGCTGAGCAGTTTTTTCTCTGCTTCGTCAATACTGCCAAATCCAAACAGGCCTCCCTCAGCGCCGGCAACTTTATGGGCGAGGCTTCTCCAGCTTTCTTTCAGCATGGAAGCGTATTCAGCGTCAATTTTGGGAAGGATGGTATTGACACCGGCCAGCTCACCCGTAATAACGGCTTCGCTGTTTTCATCCCAACTGCCTATCAGGTTGTCGAGTGCAGTTTCAAATTCTTCCTTTACTGCCTCATAATAATTTTGCAACCGGGGTTCGGAGGTAAATGAGCGGTAATGAACCAGTTTGCCGGCCCAGTCTGTTTCTTTTTTGGATATATTGTTGTCAGCACCCGCGATGAGTACGGTGATAAGGGCAGGGGCATTGATGAGTAGAGCAGATTCCTGATCAGATAGATTGCTGAATTGTTTGATTGCCATAAATACTACACTTTTCCGCAAAAATAGCGGAAATTTTTTCCACTAACGAGTATTGTGAGATTATTTTTCATATTGACCTCCCCCGTGTATATTTGAAGTCCCCGAAAATCTCCTTCGGTTTGCGGGTTTTAATCTCAACCGTATGTCACACACGCACACTATTGCACAGGAACTTCAGGTCACGCCCCGCCAGGTGGCGGCTGTACTTACTCTCCTCGGAGAAGGCGCGACTATTCCCTTTATGGCCCGCTACCGGAAAGAAGCGACAGGCAGCCTGGATGAGGTTCAACTCGCGGCGATTCGCGACAGGGCCGAACAACTGGAGCAACTCGACAAGCGGAAAGAGGCCATTCTCAAGTCGCTCGATGAACGCCAGTTGCTGACCGATGAACTTCGTACCGCAGTGGAGAATGCCGCAACCATGAGCGAACTCGAAGACATTTATTTACCTTATAAACCCAAACGCCGCACCCGTGCGACCATTGCACGCGAACGCGGCCTCGAGCCCCTCGCAAAGTTGTTGTTTGAACAAAACCGCACCACCGATCCTGACGCAGAAGCTCAGGCCTTTGTGGATCCCGAAAAAGAGGTAAACAATCCGGAAGAAGCGCTGCAGGGAGCCCGCGATATCATCGCCGAATGGGTAAATGAAGACAAAGACGCGCGGGCAAAAATCCGCCAGCTATTTGTTGAACAGGGCATCGTAGCTGCCAAAGTAATGAAAGGTAAGGAAGAAGAGGGCGCCAAATACAGCGACTATTTTGAGTGGTCAGAACCTGTAAACAAAATTCCCTCGCACAGGCTTCTCGCTATCCGCCGGGGAGAAAAAGAACTTATGCTTACACTTTCTATCCGCCCCGAGGATGAAGCGGCGGTTTTTGCACTGGAAGGTCAGTTTGTAAAAGGACAGAGTGCCGCAGCCGATCAGGTAAAAATGGCCGTGGAAGATTCCTACAAGCGATTGATGGCGCCTTCCATGGAGACTGAAGTGCGCATTCTCACCAAAGACAAAGCTGATGAGGATGCGATAAAGGTATTTGTCGAAAACCTTCGTCAACTCCTGCTGGCTGCGCCATTGGGAGAAAAAAACGTTATGGCTATTGACCCCGGATTTCGCACAGGCTGTAAGGTCGTTTGCCTCGATCGCCAGGGAAGATTACTGGAAAATACCACCATTTATCCCCACCCTCCCCAACCGCGTGCAGCTATGTCCACAGCTACCGTGCATGAACTGGTAGCCAAACACGGGATTGAAGTGATTGCCGTGGGCAATGGTACCGCCGGGCGCGAAACAGAAACTTTTCTCCGGGACATCGGCCTGCCTTCGCATATTGCGATTGTAATGGTAAATGAGAGCGGTGCTTCTATCTATTCTGCCTCAGAAGTTGCCCGTGAAGAGTTTCCCGATTACGACATCACGGTACGTGGGGCAGTGTCTATTGGCCGTCGCCTCATGGATCCGCTTGCCGAACTGGTAAAGATTGACCCCAAATCCATCGGCGTAGGCCAGTATCAGCACGATGTAGATCAGAATGCACTAAAGAAAAGTCTCGATGATACAGTCATCAGTTGTGTAAATGCCGTAGGCGTGGAGGTTAATACAGCCAGTAAACAGCTTTTGACCTACGTCTCAGGGCTTGGTCCGTCGCTGGCACAAAATATTGTGGAATACCGAAACACCAATGGCCCGTTTCGCAGCCGCACATCTCTCAAAAAAGTGCCGAGGCTGGGTGAAAAAGCATTTGAACAGGCGGCGGGATTCCTCCGAATCCGCGATGCAAAAGACCCGCTCGACGCCAGCGCCGTTCACCCCGAAAGTTATCCTATCGTGGCGAAAATGGCCGAAAACCTCGGCGTATCCGTTGCCGATCTGATGAAAGATGACGGCCTGCGCAAAAAAATCCGGCTGAAAGACTATATCACTGAAACCGTAGGGTTGCCGACGCTGGAAGATATTCTGAGCGAACTCGCGAAACCGGGCAGAGACCCGCGTGAAAAGTTTGAAGTATTCAGTTTTGCCGAGGGTGTCAACGCGATAGAAGATCTCCATGAGGGCATGGTTTTGCCCGGTATCGTTACCAATATTGTTGATTTTGGCGCATTTGTGGATATCGGTGTACACCAGGACGGACTGGTTCACCTCAGCCAGATGGCCGACCGGTATATCAAACATCCGACCGAAGTGGTGAAGGTACATCAGAAGGTACAGGTAAAGGTAATTGCGGTAGATGTGGCCCGTAAGCGGATCAACCTTTCCATGAAAACAGGAGAATCTGCCCCCCGCCAGCCGCGTGAGCGGCGCGATGACCGCCCGCAGAACCGGGAAAGGCGGGATCAGCGGACACAGGAGAACGAGTTTTTCCGCTTCAAAAAAGACCAGCGGAGGAAATAAAAAATGCAAACGCAGTTTCTCAGTTGCGACTGGGGCACATCATCTTTTCGACTGTCGCTGGTATCAGCAGCAGATGGCGCGATGATTTGCTCCCGCTCTACCCCCGACGGCGTCGGGGTGCTGTTTCGCCGCTGGAAAGGCGAAGGTGAAACGGAAGACCGTCAGGTCTTTTTTCTCCGCTACCTGGGGCAGCAGGTGGAATTGCTGAAAAAAGCGTGTGAGCACAGATTTTCTCCCGAAAAAATCATCGTTTCAGGTATGGCTTCGGCTTCGATCGGGATGTGCGAACTGCCCTATGCGGTGCTTCCGTTTTCGCTGAGCGGAGAGAATCTGGTCTCTTCAGAAATTTATTCGCCCGACCTCTGTCCCTTCCCTGTAAAACTGATTTCCGGGGTCAGAAGTGCAGACGACATCATGCGCGGTGAAGAAACGCAGATGCTGGGTCTGAGAGAAAAAATCGGGGGCGAATCTGCAATCTGTATTTTGCCGGGAACTCATTCAAAACATATAGCTGTATCAGGAAGCAAAATCACCGGTTTTCACACATGGATGACCGGGGAAGTGTTTCAACTTCTGGCAACCCAGAGTATTCTGGCGGCCTCTGTCAACGGCGAAGCACCAGGGTGGGATGAAACTGCATTCAGGGAAGGCATTTTGCTGGCCCAAAACCAGCCATTGCTGCAAACCATATTTTCGGTACGCACCGGAAACCTGTTTGGTAAAAGAAACCTGACCTCAGGGTATCATTATCTCAGCGGGCTGCTGATCGGAAGCGAAATTGCCGGGCTGAATATAAATCCTTCACAAAGGATTCTCCTCAGCGCTCCTGAAAAAATGCGCAACGCCTATACAATTGCGCTGGAGATGGCCGGGTACGGAAAATCGTTGATGATCCTGGCTTCTGAAGAAAACAACCAGCTCGCCATTGAGGGGCAAAGGCAGATTTTCAGTAGCGTTTATTAAGTCATCCGCCGCGTTTATTTACCCATACGACACACTTGTACAAAGCACTATAACCCCTTTTCTGAAGGGGCGTATCAATACTATAAGCAACAGAAACACAGCCCTTTGCAACAACAGACACAGACCTTACCGCAACCCTGAAGGACGCCACTTACAACAACAGACACAGAATCTTTACATACGCTCTTTTTACACACAGCTCTTTTGACAGACAAACAGACACAGTGAACGTGCCGGTCCGGCGCAAACTTTCACCATGAGAAATAATACGACTTGATTTTGATTTGGAGGACCCTAACGGAGGTGGTTTCCGTGCGATTGCCGGAACTCCTCCCGTTTTTAGACGCTGACCACAGCTCTTGCTTTAGAATCCACATTTAGTTTAGCCATGTAGCCCAAAAAATCCCGCCCCCTTGCGGGATTTTTTTTGTATTCAACTTTCTCTGCAAATAAGTTATTTTGCAATATGATTGTTGAATTACTTAGAAAGATTGGCAGCCTGCTTGAGGATAATGGGATTCCCTATATGCTTTCCGGCAGTGTCGCTTTAGGGTTCTACACTATCGCCAGAACTACGAGAGATATTGATATTATAGTAGAACTTAACCAGGCCGATGTAGATAAGTTTATCTCTGCTTTTAGTGATTTTTTTGTTGATGATATTGGGATCAAAAGTGAAGTAAAAGAAAAGGAATGTTTAATATCATTGACAAAGCAACTGCCTTTAAGATTGATTTTATTATTCGAAAAGAAGACCAGTTTGGAATCAGCGAGTTTTCCCGGCGAAAGTGTTTAGAACTAGATGATTTAAACATTTGGGTTGTAAGCCTGGAAGATTTGATTATTTCAAAATTAAAATGGATACAAGATTATCAAAGCGACAGACAAATTAATGATATAAGAAATCTTCTTTTAAATCCGGAAGTTGACAGGGTTTATCTTAAAGATTGGATTCAAAAACTAAGATTAAAAACTTTTGATATTTTCGAAAATGAATGATACGAATCTCCATATGATGATAAAACAATTTGAGTTTTATCAATTAAAAAGTCCTGCTGAAAAGCTTCAAATAATGGCAGATATGATTGAGTTTGGAATCAATCAAACGAAGGTACTCGTTGAAAAATGGTACCCAATGGTTTCCCCTCAAGAGCAACGAATTGCTTTTTTTCGGCTGTTTTACCGAGAAGATTTTGATTCTTCTCAGATGACCCAATGGGTTAACCGTATTACTCCCCCTTCCCAATCCAAAACGGAACCGTAACAAACCACAGAATCATTCCGACCAGCATAAGCATCTTATTTTGCGTATTGGCCAGCACCCCTGCGGCTACCAGTATCGAGGGAATCAGCGTCAGACCCAGTCCGGCGAAGGATATGATTTTGAGTGCAGTTTTCATTTCTGGATAATTTTACTGAGTACAACATAAATCGCAGCAGCGATAAACCAGCCGGGCAGGCCAAGAAAGAATATCTCCACTCCCTGTGTGATATTCAACACAAGACAAATCGCCAGGGTTCCCAGCCAGGTAACGCCTGCGGCGAGGTTAATCCGGATTTTCGCGCTTTCTGCATAATCACTTTTCAGTCCAATCTTTGGGAAAACGTAAAAATCCATGATGATTACCGCTCCCATCGGCATAAGCAGCAATCCGTAAAGCGCAACAAAATCGAGCAGCTTCATCACCAGTCCGGGAAAACACGCGGCAATTGTCGTTACCAGCCCTGTTACCAGGGTGACTTTCCACGTCTTCCAGCGTGGGTTGAGCGACTGGAAGGCCAGTCCTGCGCGGTAAATCGTGGGATTTGCTGTAGTCCATCCGGCGATAACCACACATACGGCACCTGCCAGTCCGGCTGCATACCAGGCTACCGGGCCGGGGGCAAATTCGTCCGAACCGCCCGAATTTTGCAGGAAAACAGCATACAGAATCCCGCTCGCCAGCCAGGCGATATAATGGCCGACATACATTCCAGCAGCAGATGAAAAGCCGTACTGCCATTTTTTCGCATAACGGAAAATCGACATATCCGCCATTCCGATATGCATGGCCATATTGCAAAACCATGCAAAAAACATTACATGCCAGAAGGTGAACTGTGTCTCTCCCGCTTTGGGTACACCTGTCCAGATCTTTTCTTTGGCTACAGGCCAGAAATCGCCCAAAGAATGAATGCCCAGTTCGGGCAACACTGCCAGCGCGGCTGCGATAAATACCAGCGGCATCCACGCAGCAGCCAGATTCGCAAATCGCGAAACCTGTTCATAACCCCGCATGGCGATAAATGTAATCACCGCACCGACACCAAATACTACCAGAACCCAGATAATACTGGTAGGGTACATATCCCCGAGTGAAGGCATGGGCATGTTGAAGGGAATCCCCACGGCTGTGGCAGAGACGGCAATCATTGACCCTGCAAGAAAACAAAACATGACGCCGTTGACGATGTTGTAGCTTTTGACCAGAAGCGGCCCGCAGATTTTTTCGAGTTTGTAATACAGGGTAAGTCGCGTTTTGACTGCAACAGGTGCCGTGATAAATGCCCAACTGAGGACTGCCAGGAGGTTTCCGAGCAGCAGCCCAAATATCAGATCACCAGCAGCGACACCTTTGGCGACAAACAGCGGGCCGATGACAAACTCCGTTCCGGCGGTATGTTCTCCGGCATACATGCCGATAAAGCTGGAAATACCTTTGAGTTTGCCCTGCGGCACAGGCTCTCGTTCAAATTCTTCGACCGACTCAAGGGTTTGGGTAAAGGTAGTGGACTGTTCCATAGGGTAATAGTAGTAGTAAAATCAAATGGTATAATTGTCTCCGGGAAGCGGCGAGTGGATGGTCCATCCGCCGTCAATCATGAGTGTTTCGCCTGTGATATGACGTGCTTCTCCGGAGGAGAGAAAAAGTGCTGCGGCTGCAATATCTGCTACGGAAGCAATATTGCGGTTGGGGGCGACAAGTTTCCAGCCTTCGGTGAAAGATGCACCTTCGCTTTCGGTGCGCTCGGTTATCGTTGCGCCCGGACCGAGGGCATTGACTGTAATATGGTATGGGCCCAGTTCCATAGCCAGCGACCGCGCCAGCATGCGAATGGCGGCTTTGGTCATGCCGTAGGCGCTGAGGTTGCGGTGCGCCTGAACGCCGGTTACGGAGGACATAAGAATGATGCTCCCGCGTATGTGGTGGCGAATCATAGCCAGAGCGGCAGCCTGAGCGCAGAAGTAAGTGCCTCTGAGGTTGACCCCGACAAGGCGGTCAAAGTCAGCCGCTGTAAAATTCAGGAATTCACCGAAAATCGTAATGCCTGCATTGGCGACTAGGATGTCAATTTTTCCTAAGCGGGATTCAATTGCCTCTGCCATAGAAAAAACCTGAAGGGGATCCGCCACATCGCCTGGCCAGGCGATGACAGACTGCGTGGCGGTTTCTGCATTGATGGTATCCGCTGCCTGCCTTGCCAGGAGTGGCTGAAGGTCGTTGAGCGCGACTATGGCGCCTTCATGGGCAAACTGCCGGCATATTTCGTAGCCGATTCCCTGACCTGCTCCGGTGACCCAGACAACTTTTCCTTCAAACTTCATGGGTAAAATCTATTTCGTTTGGCAAAATATTCTGTCCTATACTGTTATGTTCCCGCTCATTCTCTGATTTTTCCCGTTCAGTCCTACGGGCTTTTATTCACCTGAGGGGTAAGTTACTTTTATTCTATAATTCAGGCAAATGGCCCACGAAGAAGTCGAAAAACTCAAAAAAGAGATTAACGCCTTGCTCCGCGAAAATCAACAGCTCAAAGCTGCACTTCATATTCACCTGCCGCACAATGGAAACGGAAATGGAACAGCACACAAAGCCAAAACTGACCCGGTACTGGTCGCTATGGCAGAGCAACTGGATCAAATTCGCGCAATTCAGCGGATAATGAGCGATTCACTAAAAGCAATTTCCACTGTTGGCTCGTCTATTGAAGCGATTCTTCCCGCTCTCGATATTCAACTCAGGGGATATGATACCACCATCGCTCAGCTCAAAGAACATCAGGAAGGGGCAGAAAATGCCTATGCCAGTGTGGTGAAAAAACTGGAAAATCAGATTAGGGAAATGCGTCAGGACTTTACCGAGACAGAGCAGATCATCCATCAGAACCACCAGAAGCAACTGACTGAATTACAGGAAAAAATTGCTTCCATGGAAGGCGAACTTGATAAGACCCGCGCAGAATTGTCGGCAGTGAAGGAAAAAACGACCAGCGAGGGAGGTCTTTCAGGTCAGGATAACAGCAATCCTTTTTCCTCCCTGAGTATATTCGGGATATAAGTTTGTGTCTGAAGGTGTCTGTGAGTAAATGAAAACCAGCAATCAACGCTCATTTTTCACCACGCCGTCAGGTGCCAGAGGCAGAGTTGTAAGGCGTATCCCTGAGGCATCGCGGATTGCGTTGCCGATCGCAGGTGCGATGCCCACAATCGGCGTCTCTCCTGCACCCGCCGAAGGCAGATCACGCCGGTCAAGTAATACAATTTCAATGGGCGGAACGTCGCTGAACCGTGGAACTCGGTAGCTGGAAAAAAATGGATTCTGGATTCGCCCGCCTTCAAAAACCACAGCTTCAAACAATGCGCCTCCCATTCCCTGTACGATAGCACCTTCTACCTGATTTTTGAGGTGGTCGGGATTGATGATGGCTCCACATTCAAAGGCCTGTACAATTTGCAGAATCGCTAACTGGCCGTTTACCGGGTTGACACTAACCTCCACACAGGTGGCGACATATCCGCCTTTATCGTACCCGCAGGATATGCCTTTTCCGTGATTATCGGGAAGTTCTTTTCCTTCCCAGCCAAATTTTTCTGCTGCGGCTTTTAGTACTGCTATGACTCTTTCATCGGAAAGATTTTTCAGCCGGAATTTCAACGGATCCATGAAAATGCTGCGGGCAAGATCGTCGATCTGTGATTCTCTGGCAAAGTGATTGGCAGTAGAAGCCAGCGCCCGGTAAGAACCTTGCCGCAGGGGAGATTCTGCCGGGTGATATTCTGTAAGCTGATGGGCAATATTGTAAACAGGGCGAATGCCCGAACCGCCGGAGTTGTAGTTGTGAAACTCCCAGGCTGTAATGGTTCCGTCTTTTTTTATTCCGGCAGATACTTCCATGATTCCTCCCGGCCGGAAATAAGCCCAGGTAAATTCCTCTTCACGGGTCCAGGTGACGCTGACGGGTTTACCCACTGCTTTGGCCAGCCGGGCAGCTTCCAGGGCTGCATCGCCCGAGTGTTTCCCCCCGTATCCAGAACCGGTATCGGGCATGATTACCCTGACTTTTTCCTCCGGAATCTGAAAAAGCCGGGCAAGTTCGGTACGTACGCCAAAAGGTCGTTGCGTTCCTGTCCATACGGTAAGTTTTTCCCCTTCCCACTGTGCCAGAGCGGCACGCGGTTCAAGCGGGGCATGGGCTATATAGTGGAGCTGGTAGGTTTGTTTCTGCCGGATATCCGCTTCCGTCATCCCCTGGATGACGCTGCCGCTTTCATTCTCAGTGCGCCCTCCACCTGAGCCTGCGTTTTCCTTCAGGTAATTGAATATTTCCCGGTGAGAGGGCTGCGGTTCGGTTTTCCACTCTGCCCGGATGCTACTGAGGGCCTGTACCGCCAGGTCTGGATTTGTAGCAGCCACGCCGATAAAATTCCCGTCACGGACCACAATTACCCCGTCCATAACTTCCGCTGCGCTTGTATCTGCTGACACAAGGGTTGTGTGCCAGGCAGGCGGCCGCAATATCTTCCCGTAATACATCGAGGGGAAATGCATATCTGAGGTGTAGATATGTTTTCCGGTCACAAAATCTCTCCCGTTTACCTTGGGAATATGTTTTCCGATCACCTGCCAGTTGTCAGGTGGTGTCAGTATCTCTTCTTCTTTTAGGGTTCGGATCAATTGTTTGCCTTGTACAAGAGCGGTATAACTTTCCGTTTTCCCGGATTTTTTGTAAATGATTTTTCCGCCTTCGGCTGTAAGGAGGTTTTTGGAAACTTTCCATTTCTCTGCAGCCATTTCAAGCAGCATTTCCCTGGCAGCGGCAGCGGCTTTGCGCAGGATCGGGCTCATGTTGGGTGTGGTCAGGCTTCCGAATGTGCCGCGGTCATAGATGGTAAGATCGGTATCGCCCATCACCATTTGAATGGCTTCAACAGGTATTTTCAGTTCTTCTGCCACAACCTGAGCCAGGGAGGTACGGATATTCTGCCCAACCTCTACTTTGCCGGTGAATACAGTGACTTTTCCGTTTTCACCAATATGAATCCATGACGAAAGGTCAGCCGGGTCTCCGGTTGGATTGATAGATTCTGTATCAGTTGATACCATCCAGCCCGGTAATATTACGGCCACAGCGGCACCGGCACCGAGAAGTTTGAAAAACCTGCGCCGGCTGATCTCTGGTAATTTATTCATGGCTTTGGGCTTTGATTTTGGAAGAAGCAAGTGTGATGGCATCTACAATCCGGTTGTAGGTTCCGCAGCGGCAGATATTCCCGTTCATAAATGTAATAATCTCCTGCCGGGTAGGGGACGGATTTTTTTTCAGGAGTGCAACCGCAGACATAATCATGCCGGAGGTACAATATCCGCATTGAAGCGCTTCCTTTTCAAGAAAGGCATCCTGTACGGGGTGAAGTTTTTCTTCAGTTGCTAGTCCTTCAATGGTAGTGATTTTGCGACCGGAGGCACTGTGCGCAGGCAATATACATGAACGCATAGGAATGCCGTCGAGCAGTACTGTGCATGCACCACATTGACCTTCGCCGCAACCGTATTTGCTTCCGGTGAGATTCAGTTCGTCGCGGAGGACCGAAAGGAGCGACTGGCCGGGTTGGGTGGCTACGTTGTAGGATTTGTCATTGATAAGCAGTTCCATGAGGAAGGATATTGGAAATATGCAGAAGATACATATTTTTTTGAAAAACTTCCTTCCTACCTCATCAACAAGACTGCAGAATATTTTTTAACCGGGGTAATGACAGATACAAAATACCGGCCTGAAGGCTGATTCAGGGCCATAGGAAAAATCAGTGTACCCGAATGGTCAGTGGTGGATGGTGTTTCATAGCATATCCGGCCCAAAACATCCCTTACTTCGATGCGCACTGGCATTGATTCTTTGTCTGTAAGGGTAAGGGTAACCGGCCCGGAAGAAGCCGGGTTTGGGTAAATGGAAAGCATACCTTCACGGGACTGAAAAGTCACTTGTTCCGTATTCGAAAAGGTGAATTTTCCGTCGTAGTCTGTCTGGCGAAGGCGATATCTCCATGTGCCGGTTGTCAGGGTATGATCTTCAAAAAGATAATCCCGCACCTCATCGCTGTTGCCCGCACCGCTGACTGTACCCACAGCTACAAATTCTGATTCGCCTTCGGCTCTTTCTATGGTAAAAAAATCGTTGTTGAGTTCAGATGCAGTTTCCCAGACAATGTCCACTCCGGAATGAGAGGGTATAGCCTGAAAGGAAATGAGTTCGACCGGAAAACTGTTATTTGTACCTGTGAGAATAGGTAGCTGAAGGCTGCAGTCGTTTTTACCTGCGTAAAAGGGGAAGTTCTGGCACACAAGGTTTGCCGCTGCTATCAGTGCCGCCGGATAGGGGGTTACCAGTGCGCCGTTGTTGTCATATACTTTTACCTGACCAGGGACAATCATGCTTCCGCTCCCGCATACGCCTGCGCCGTCGCCGTTAAATATTATATCAACACAAGTTTGAACAGCGCCACAGTTGGGGTTGTCAATAATCATACTTCCCAGCGCATTGAGCACAATATCTTTGCCTGCGTGGAGGTTTGCCCAGGGATTGATGACAATCAGTCCGCTTCCGGATGACCCCGGAATCTGATTGGCCAGGTCTCCGGAGGTAATCACCTTGCCGAATATATCAAAAAGAGAACCGCCAAACACAAATGCCGACCCCGAAAGGGTATTGATAAAATACCGGGCATATTTGACCACGGTGATGTTTCCGGTATGGATATAATTTGCGGGGGGATAGTGCCATACGGAGTCACGAATTACCACGTGGTCGCTGGCAGTGGGAGGGCCTGCCGGACCGTTGCCGTTGGGAGAAGCAGCCCATATTCCAGGGTTGCTCCAGTCTCCGCTTTGAATGGAATAATAGGTGTTCTGAGCCAGGGATACTTCAGCCATCAACAGGCAAAAGCATAAGAAAAACAACAGATTTTTCATCAGATGAATTTGGGTTAACAGTTTGTGGCCTGAATGTGATTCTCACATTCAGATAAGGCACAGGACTGTCAGATACGAGAAAAATCCAGAGAGAAAAAGGTGGTTTACCGGGAAATAAAACGAAAGTGTAATGGGAAAATTTTAAATTTCGATTAGAGTACGCGGAGTTGTTTTGCGGCTCTTTTTCCGGAAGTGGTAATGATCATCACGTAGGTTCCGGGCTGGAGGTTGTGGGAAAGGGTTTGGGAAATATTTCCCTCAAAGTCTGTATGAAGACTGGAAACGCTGATAGTCTGACCCAGAAGATTGCGAATGACCAGGGTGGCATTTGCATCGGCATCCAGACCGTCAACCGCGATGGAAACGTTGCTTCCGGAAATCGGGTTGGGAAAAAGGGAAAGTTCTGGTGCATCAGCGTGGCTCATGGTTTGGGGCATGCCGATACCGGTAATGGCCGGAATTTTGTTTTGGCAGTCTTCAGCAGAAGCGTAGATATTAAATTCTTTGCAGATCAGAGACTGAATGTAGTGAAGCCCCGCAGTAGTTGGCTCAATTTCCATTCCGTCGGAGTCCCATGCGCGCACCCGCTGATTGACAACAAAAGAACCTTCTCCACAAACATTTACTTCATCACTTTTGAGCCAGAGATCGCCGGATATTTCGGAGGAACCACATGTGTTATTGTCAGAAACAGCTTCTGCATGTCCGAAGAGTCCGAGGGTTCCATTGATATAAATGAGTGATCCGTTGAGAAAATGCGCCTGAGAGTTCTGATCGGCATTAGAGTTGTTTAAATAAAAATCGCTGATGGTGATCAGGGTTCCTGCTACCTCGAAAGACTCTCCTGCAAATACATACGGGCCGGGAGCTTCTATTCCGGTGATGATTTCATAAGTACCTGAAGCGCTAACGGTGATATTGCCACTATGAGTGTACCCGGGTTCTGCGCGGTGGGTAATATAGTGGTTGATCACTACATGATCAGCAGTAGTGGGGGGGCCTGCGGGGCTGGTTCCGTTGTCGATGGTTGACCAGGATTGTGGGTCAGACCATTCCCCGTCACCAAGGCCGGTGGTATAATAAGTATTCTGTGAAAAAAGAGAGAATGAAAGTGTAGAAAGCAGGGTGATAAGCAGAAGATTTTTCATGTGTTTTTGTTCTGAGTAACAATCGGGTCTGGGTAGTTGGGTCATTAATTATGATACTAATATGACGTTTGAAAATGAAAAATGATCACCCTTTCCAGCGAATGGAAAAACAAGGGGTTTTATTTGTGGAATAGCGGGCCTGAACGGGAGGCAAAAAAAAAGCGGTAGCACGCATAAAGTGTACTACCGCTACACAGAACATTGACTCGTTGTTCTGATTTGAAGGACGCTAAATTATTCGAAGCCCGAGGCTTTTTTTCAGAATATAAGTTTACGCACCAGCGTTTTACCTGCCTGTTTTACCTGTACAAAATACACACCAGAGCTCAAATGAGGGGAAAATTGCGCTGAAAATTCTCCCTTGTGGTTGGTAGTATTCACGGTACGGAAAGATTCCTTTCCTGTGATATCCAGAATTCGGATTTCAAGCTGTGTATCCGGTCGCAGACCCAGGAGGTCGAGAAAGAACGGGTTTCCGCTGGCGGGATTGGGATAGACAACCATCTGTGCTTCGTCTGGTTCAATGGTAACATTGACAATCGAGGCGTAGGTGTGTTGCCCGTCGAAATCCGTTTGTTTGAGCCGGTACCAGATGGTGCCGCTGCCCGGCCGGCGGTCTGTTGTATTATACGTTAAAACCCGGTTGCTATTGCCTGCGCCGTCAATATTTTTGAGCAGCGTGTATTCATTGCCATCGTAAGATTTTTCGATAGTAAAGAAGTGATTATTGGATTCGGAGGCAGTGGCCCATTCCAGGGATACCTCTCCCTGAAAATAAGTCGCGGTAAAGGAAATCAGTTCGACAGGAAAGGTACCTCCACCAGTGAAGATCGGATTGGTCTCGTTTTCGCAGTCGCCCAGTGTCCCATAAAAATCGAATCCGAGGCAGATCTGGTTGAGCAATTGGGTTGTCGGCGGTATTTGCTCAATATTATTGTCATCCCAGGCTCTGAGGTCATCTGGAATCACAAATTTGCCATTGCCGCAGAGTTTTGCCTGCGTCCCTTTGAAATACATATCGTCAAAAGAAGCGCCGTCTCCGCAAAAGGCATTATTCATAACCGTGAAGCTTTTGGAATTGACGATCAGGTCGTCGCCAATATCGATAATTGAGGCAATTCCAAAAACCAGCACGCCTTCACCATCGGAACCTGTGGTAAATTGCCTTTGATTGTGAAAATCGCTGCTTGTAAGCAGTTTTCCTTCTACAACAAAAGAATCCCCGGCAAAAATATAAGGGTCACTCACCCCGGGCCCTGAGAAAACGTCAAAAATGCCGTCAAGGGAAATAAACACATTTCCCCGGTGGATATGGTTTTTGGGAACAGTAATATGAACAGAATCCCGGATATAAACCGTATCGTTTGCGCCCGGCGCATTGGTTGCAGGAATGGTCCCTGCAGGGTCCATTGCCCAGATTCCGGGTACGTTCCAGTTCCCGTTGCTGATACTATAGTAGGTATCCTGGCCAAAAGAAAGGGAAATGGAGTAAATAAAGAATGCTGATAGTAAAACCTGCTTCATAATTCTAGGGGTTATTTCTGTCTCAACTTAAATTTCGCGTTATGGTAATTTTTCCCTCCCAATAATTAACGCATGTTGATTGCCTTTGGTATTTTTTCAAAAAAACTTCAGGAAACGATATTATACTGAATAGGATTGTTTATCCAATATTTCTCTGTGTGAAAACTCTTTCTTAAATATAATCAAACTTTTGTTATGATTTCCCTTACAGGGAGATGTTTTGTCTTAAAAATTCTGAATATAAGCAAATTCGTATCCTTAGCCCCGGTTTAGGTGTGGTTACTATCAGAATTTATGCCTGATTTGCATAAATCCTTACCTCTCCGGCGATCGCAAATTGCAGTCTGAATACCGCTATTTTTCTTCATAAAGTTGCCTATATTGACTCAGGATTTTTTTCAAAGATCAGTCTGATAAAGTATTTTTGTTTGTCTGTATTTTTCAGTTTCTGGCAGTAACCACATATCAAAGGGAATTCAAATCCTCAATTTTTATGAAAAATCTGTTAATTTTTTTCCTTGCGCTGGTTTTATGGATGCAGGTTTACCCCAATGCAGCGCAGCCGGGCTTCTGGAATGCCGGCGGCACTGGCACTTTTTCTCTCCTTTACCCCGAAGACAGTGCTACTTACAGAAAAATTCAGATGGTGAGGGAAAAAGTGTCCATTCAGCTTTACAGAGGATATGCCGTGGTCAGGGGCCTGTATCATATGTACAATGATACCGGGGAGACGCTTAATATCAGGGTAGGATATCCGCTTAATGCTTCTTACGAAGGGAGTTCCAATTACCGTGAAGAAATCAGGTTCGATTCTCTTTACTCTCTTCGCGCGCTTACCAACGGGCGCATGGAGGAGATTATCGCTCAGCCTTTCAGTGGCCTGGAGAATGACAACTGGTATGTATGGAATACCGCTTTTGCACCGCATGATACAACCGTGGTGGAGGTGTTTTTTATCGTTAATACCAATGAAACTTCTATCTCTCAGGGATATTCCAGAGACCACAATAACGGGTTTATTTACCTGCTCGAAACCGGTGCAACCTGGAAACAACCGATCCTGCAGGGTGAAATCAGGCTGCGCCTGATGGATGGGCTTACGCCCGATGATATCCGTGGCATCGCTCCCGGTGATGCGTTTATGCTTCATGAAGACGGAAAAACCCTGATGTACCAGTTCTCCGATTTGTCCCCCACGGGTGAAAACAATATTGTCATCGCCTATACGCCTGCCATTGACAATTTTGACTTCGGAAAGGTGCTACTTCAGCAGACTGCTTTGTTTGATGTCGTCGCTGCATTTTCAGAAGAATTGCTGCCTGCCGGTAATTTCTTTCTCCATTCCTTCGGAGACCCCTTTGAAGTGAGCGACTCTTCGGGCACTTATGTCGGCGTTCTTTTTCTGGCCATCATCTATGGTATCCCCCTTCTGGCGATTTTTGCTGTTATCTTCGTGGGGTATCTGGTGTTCAGACGATTGAGGAGGAATAAAAAAATATCCTGATAATCAATTACTTATTTCTATATCAGATACTATATAAAAAATAAACTAAAGAATTAGTTGTATAAACTAAAACTTTAGTTTATAATTGTGGTGTCAAATCATTATATTCAAAAAAAAGCTTATGAAAATCACAAGTATTTCCCTTTTTATCACGTTGCTGCTTGCTGTTCCCGCATCGGCTCAGACGATGTTTAATGTTTCGAACGTAATTTCAGTAGAGCAGGAAGCTGCGATTGCTGCGATTACTTTTGATGAGACCAATCACAATATGGGCCAGATCCCCCAGGGCATACCGGTAACCCATACATTTACCTTTACCAATACCGGCAATGCCCCCCTCCAGATCGAAGAAGTCAACCCCAGTTGCGGTTGCACGGCGGCTGATTATACCAAAGACCCTATTGCCCCCGGCGAAACCGGTTATATCAAAGCAACCTTTAACGCTGCGGGAATGGGTATATTTAACAAAACCATTGTGGTCAAAACCAATTCCAAAGAGCCCAATCTGATCATTCGGTTTTCGGGAGAGGTTGTTACCCGGTAACGGATATAAATATTTATGATCGACTGGTTATCTTTTATTTTAGGGATAGCCGCCGGAGTTCTTTCCGGCGGCTTTGCCGTGTATTTTCTCCTGAATGGCAGAACCCGCCTCCACAGGGAAGAAAACATTCGCATGAAAGCACAAATGGAGGCGAGAGATTCAACTTCGGTTCAGTTTCGGGCAGAATTTGAAAACCTTGCGGGCAAAGTCCTGGAAGCGAGCACCCGGCGATTATCGGAAGATAACCAGACGAGTCTCAGCCATCTGCTTCAGCCGCTCAGGGAAAAAATAACTGACTTTGAGCGGAAAGTGGAGACCACCTACCAGCAGGAGGCCAGGGAACGGTTTAGCCTACAGAAAGAGATTGAAAAACTGACCACCCTCAATAGTCAGATTGGTATCGAAGCCCGAAATCTCACCAAAGCTCTTCAGGGTGATAGCAAAGTGCAGGGAAACTGGGGAGAACTTGTACTTGCCCGTGTGCTGGAAAGCAGCGGGCTTCGTGAAGGGGAGGAGTTTATCGTACAGGGAAAAGACATTCAGCTTTCTTCTCCCGACGGAAAACGCCTTCAACCCGATGTGATCATTCAACTCCCTGACGACAAACACCTGATTATTGATGCAAAAGTATCGCTCACCGCCTGGGACAGATTTGTAGGTGAAGAAGATTCCTCCCGCAAATCGCTGGCACTGAAGCAGCATCTGGAGTCGGTGCAGAGCCATATTCAGCAACTCAGCAACAAACACTATCCGGGAATAGAAGGACTTAAAGCGCCCGATTTTGTCCTGATGTTTATGCCGGTCGAACCGGCATTTGCCCAGGCCATACAGAGCCGGCAGGAACTTTTTTCTATAGCATGGGAGAAAAAAATCGTTTTGGTAAGTCCGACCACACTTCTGGCAACCCTCAAAACCGTAGCTTCTATCTGGAAGCTGGAACATCAAAACAAAAATGCGCAGGAGATAGCCAGGCAGGGAGGCGCCCTGTATGATAAGTTTGTAGGTTTTGTAGAAGAGATGCAAAAGCTGGGCAAATCCATTGACAAAGCTTCGCAGACGTATTCTGAGGCGATGAACAAACTGGTATCCGGCCATGGAAATCTGGCCTCACGGGCAGAAAAACTCCGTGAACTTGGCGCCCGAACGGCGAAAAAGCTGTAGGAATTAGGAAAATTTTCCGTAATTCAACTACTGTATTATCCTTCCTCACAGATTGCAGGTATTTGCAAAACCCGAAATATTGGTGGTTCTTTGTGTAAGCAGATTTCAGAAAGACTAATAAAGGATAAAGGATGAAAATAAGAGCAGCAATTACTGCCGTAGGCGGATATGTGCCGGAAAAGGTGCTAACCAACGCCGAGCTGGAGAAAATGGTAGATACCAATGATCAGTGGATCAGAGAACGCACAGGTATCGAAGAGCGTCGTATTCTTGAGCGGGGAAGAGCAACCTCAGATATGGCGGCAGAAGCAGTAAAACAAATTTTCAGTAAAACCGGCTTGAACCCGGCAGCCATTGATCTGATTATCGTTTCGACCGTTTCCCCTGACCACGTATATCCCGCAACAGCCAATATTGTAGCCGATAAAATCGGTGCTGTCAATAGCTGGGGGTTCGATATGAACGCTGCCTGCTCAGGGTTTCTCTATGCACTTCGTACAGGATCACAGTTTATCGAATCTGGTATGCACAAAAAAGTGCTTGTCATAGGTGCTGATGCCATGAGTATCCGGGTGGATTATGAAGACCGGAACACCTGCATCCTGTTTGGTGATGGTGCGGGTGCAGTTCTCCTCGAACCTGCGGAAGATGGGTTGGGCATCATTGATTCCGAGTTTAGGGTCGATGGAAGCGGGGCGCAATACCTTCAGCAAAAAGCCGGTGGAAGTATGTATCCCACTTCCGTGGAAAATGTCCTAAATAAGGAGCATTTTATTCATCAGGACGGGAAAACCGTGTATAAGTTTGCTGTTTCAGGCATGGCAGACATCACCGAGGAGGTGATGAAACGCAATAACCTTACAGGTGATGATGTCGCCTTTCTGGTTCCCCACCAGGCCAATAAGCGTATCATTGATGCTACCGCCAGGCGCGCCGGGCTACCCGAGGAGAAAGTTATGATCAATATTCAGCGTTATGGTAATACCACCAACGCTACGATTCCCCTTTGCCTGTGGGAATGGGAAAACAAACTCAAAAAGGGAGATAATCTTATGCTTGCGGCATTCGGTGGTGGTTTTGCCTGGGGGTCGATTTATCTCAAATGGGCGTATTAACCCCTTCCCCGAATGAGGACCTTCTGCGCTGTCATAGCGGTAATTGTACTGATGGCAGGTTGTGTATTTGATGACGATCTGCGGTTTGTGCCTCAAACAGGCTCGGTGTTTCTGCATACAGGAGAACGGAATGTGATAAAAATTACGGATACTGGCGCAACAGCCGAATGGAAGCTCGCCGGAGCATGGGAAAAAGTGGACGATATTTCTGGTACGCAAAAGACACTCTGGCTGGCCGAAGGCAGCACCCGCCAAATCTGGGAATATAACCCTGTGGAGGAACAGATTGTGCGCTCCCGGGAAACCGGAACACTGTCGCCTCATTTTATAGCCGCTGGTGATAAGGTAGTAGCTGTGTGTGATACTTCCGAACATCTTCTGGGCTTTTTCAGACAAAAAGATCAGGTGTTTACCGTCGTCGATCCGGGGTTTGTGCCGGGGCGGCTGGCGTACAGAAACGGGAAATTTTATATTGTGGCGGATCAGAAGAATGTGGCGGTTTACGACGAACAGGCATACGCACAAATCGGGTTTGTCGCCTTTTCCCACCAGATCGTCTCGGTTGAAGCCGATGCCCGAAGCCGTATATTTGTCCATACCCGGGAAGGCAGTAATTCGTGGCAGGGCATGATCGAATACAATACCAATAGTATTGGAATAGAAGAGCAGCCGGTCGGCTACAAAAAAATTCGCTACACACCCTATGTTGAAAAGCCATTGGGAAAAGAGTATATTCGGGATATCCAACTGGTCAACGGGCGGCTGAATATTGAAGGTACACCGGAATGCACAGACTTTGAAGCAGATTTTTTCGAATCAAACGTGTATTTGGTGCAGCGGGATACATTGTTTTCCTTTGAAATTGCCACAGGCAAACAGGCGGCAATTTTGCCCTTTACCGGGAATTTTCTCAAAGGATGGTACTTCATTGAACAGATTCCCTGAAAATTTCAGCAGAATTATTAACTTTGCGACCTGATTTTAAAAAAGAACTTTATTCATTACTATATGGCAAACATTTCAGATATTCGTAACGGGCTTACTTTCAGGTATAACAACGATATATATTCGGTAACTGAATTTCAGCATGTGAAAGTGGGGCGTGGAGCCGCATTTGTTCGGGTAAAGATGAAAAGCCTCACTACCGGTAAGGTAATTGAAAACTCGTTTAACAATAGTGCAAGGATTGACGATATCAGAGTGGAGCGGCTTCAGTTTCAATTTCTGTACGAAGAAGGCGACTCCCTGGTGTTTATGAATACAGAGTCCTATGAACAGGTCTATATCGGAAAAGTAATGATCGACAATCGCGACCTGCTGATGGAAGGAGAAATGTGTGAAGTTTTGTTTAATGCCTCTGACGATACACCATTGACCGTAGAGCTTGCTCCCAACGTCGTAAGAGCGGTTACCTATACTGAGCCGGGTCTTAAAGGAGATACTGCTACCAATACACTCAAACCTGCAACGGTAGAAGGTGGTGCCGAAATCAGGGTGCCTCTTTTTATCAATATCGGAGACAAAGTTAAAATTGATACAGCAACCAAGACCTACATTGAGCGTGTAAAATCCTGAATTAACTAACCTGTCCAACTCACCACACCTATGGATTTTAAAGAAATACAGGACCTGCTGAAACTGGTCAACAAAACCGACCTCACGGAGGTTGAGATTGAAAGAGAAGATTTCCGAATCCTCATTCGCAGAGAACCCGCTGAAAGAAATGTGGTTTATACAACTGCTCAGCCCGTGGTCCCGCATTCGATGTCGCATCAGGTTATGCCTTCGGCTCATGTAGAAGTAGCTGAGTCAGGTAATGACGCTGCGGCTCAGGACAAAAAACAATCCGCTGCTTCCAATCTGTTTGAATTCCGGTCCCCCATGATCGGAACATTTTACCGGTCTTCTTCCCCTGACACAGATCCCTTTGTAAAAGTGGGTGACCATATTGAAAAAGGCCAGGTTGTCTGCATCATTGAAGCGATGAAACTTTTTAATGAAATCGAATCTGAGGTCGAAGGTAAAATTGTCAAAATCCTTATTGAAGATGCACAACCAGTTGAGTATGACCAGGTGTTGTTTCTGGTGGATGTAAACGCTTAACAGGTACTGATTTCTCGATATGCTAAATAAAGTACTTATTGCCAATCGGGGTGAAATTGCCCTGAGAATCCAGCGCACGTGCCGCGAAATGGGCATCAAAACCGTAGCAGTATATTCTACTGCTGATAAAGACAGTCTGCATGTCCGCTTTGCTGACGAAGCCGTGTGCATTGGCCCCCCTTCCAGCCGGGAAAGTTATCTCAATATGGCCAATATTATCTCCGCTGCCGAAATCTGCGGAGTTGACGCCATTCACCCGGGGTACGGTTTTCTATCAGAAAACGCCGAATTTTCCCAACTCTGTGAAGATCACGGGATTAAATTCATCGGCCCCAGCGCTGCTGTGATCAATGCTATGGGGGACAAATCCACCGCCAAGGAATTTATGATTAAAGCGGGGGTTCCGGTTGTACCAGGTTCAGACGGCCTTCTGGAGTCGCTCAGTCATGCCCTCGAAATTGCAGAAGAATGCGGATATCCGGTTCTGCTCAAAGCCACTGCCGGTGGTGGGGGTAAGGGGATGCGCAAGGTTTTCAAACCCGATGAAATGGAAGATGCCTGGAACAGTGCCCGCACTGAAGCTGGTGCTGCATTTGGCAATGATGGTCTCTACCTCGAAAAATTTGTGGAGGAACCCCGCCATATCGAAATCCAGGTAATGGCCGACCAGCATGGCAATGTACATCACCTCGGAGAAAGAGATTGTACCATCCAGCGCCGGCATCAGAAACTGGTAGAAGAGTCTCCCAGCCCGGTTCTCTCTGAGGAGACCCGCCAGAAAATGGGTGAGGCCGCCATCAAAGCTGCCAAATTTGTCAACTATGAGGGCGCTGGTACTGTGGAGTTTCTCTACGATAAACACGGCAACTTCTACTTTATGGAAATGAATACCCGTATTCAGGTTGAGCACCCTGTTACGGAAGAATTGTTTGACGTAGATCTTGTAGGCGAACAAATCCGTGTTGCAGCAGGCGAGGTGTTAAGCGAACCTTATAAAATGCTTCAAAACCGCTGCTCAATGGAAGTGCGTATCAACGCAGAGGATATTCTCCACGACTTTCGCCCTTCTCCCGGTTCAATCAAATATTTTCATAAGCCCGGAGGGTTAAAAGTCAGGGTAGATACCCATGCTTTTTCCGGATATGTAATTCCGCCCTACTATGATTCCATGATTGGGAAGCTGATTGTCTCTGCCCCTACCCGCGAAGCAGTGATCGCTAAAATGGAGCGCGCATTGGAAGAGTTTATCGTAGAAGGAGTTAAGACTACTATCCCTTTCCATCGACAACTCATGCGCGACGAAAGATTCCGTTCCGGGATTTATGCAACTAATTTCCTTGAAGGATTTACCATTGATCCCGAAGACGTCTAGTGCTGCGAAAAAAGCGAGAGACGCTATTTTTCAGTATCTTTCTCTATTTTTCGGATATAAGCTGCAAGTTTTTGCCGGCTTAGTCCGAGAAATTCGGCAATAGCTGCCTTTTCCAGGCCTGCGTTCAACATTTTTGCAATCGTCTCTTTTCTCTCAGCTTCGGCTTTCCTCCGGGCTTCGGCTTCTTTCTTTCGCGCTTCAGCTTCTTTTCTTCGGGCTTCGGCTTCTTTCTTTCGGGCTTCGGCTTCTATTTTTTTCCTTTCCTGTGCGATTTTGGCCTCTGCCTCCGCCCATACTTCTTCCCTTCCCATACGGATGAGCTGCATTGCGGGAGAATCATCATAGATGGTCACCCACTCTTCCGGGATGAAGTTGTACATATTCTTCATGATCGCTTGAATATCTGTTTTGGCTGCTTGCAGTAAATATACGAAAACCGTTTCAAAAGGTAATCCCCGAAGTCTGATCCCTTATTTCTCCGAGGCCTTCCATAATCCGGTCGATTTTTTGACCGATATCCACATCCCGGATCGACTTCATCAGGCGGAAGGCGATCCGCAGGGTCGGCAAGGGGAATTGATCGCCGATCTCTTCGAGGCTCGCCGCCTGAAGATTGATGGTCTGAAAGTCAAACAACGGGAGGTAGGCTAAAAATCGCTCAACTCACCGGCAAAATAACTTCGGAAAGGCCGGTATTCCCACCCTCCTTCCCATGATAGACTAAAATGGGGATGATCAGGCTCAGCGGTTGCTGCTCGCGTACCTGCCGGTCCCAGATTTCGAGCATGTAACGCAGGATTTGCAGATGCGGAAAATCGACAGGATAACTTTTTGTGCTCAAAAAGAAAGGCGATTTGAACCGGGTGATCCCATTGGGTCTGACAGGTGTAAACCAGATCGGAAAAATACTCCCGCAACCGGGGATCGACATAGCTGGTATCCGCAGGGCTGAACGTCTCGGGTCGGAGACGGGAAAACAACGCAGCAGGTAATACGCCTTTGATAGCTGCCAGGGCCTGTTCGCGGTTTTTGAGGGTTCGCTTAAAAAGCGGTCGTGTGGATTGCCCGTCGGCCCTTCAGGGACCTCAGGCTGAGGATTCATGGTGCGCATATCGTAATACTACGAAAAACCGGATTAAGAAAAAATAATTCCCGAAAATTTAATGCAGCGCAGGCTTTTGTTCAAGGCTTCGCAATACCCTGGCTTCAATTTCGACTAGCTCCCCAAGCCTTTTAAATACAGGTTCTTCCGGAAAATACAAAAGGGCCATCTTTACGAAAATATGCCCATGTTTCGCTTCCGAGGCCCACAGCCGATGGTAAAACTGTTTTAGTTCTCCCGGCTCCAGCCATTCGTAAACCAGCCGAAACCGCTCCGCACCCCGACATTCGATGACCGAAGCCCACAGCAGCCGGTCCAACAGCCGCTCTTCCCTGCCCGTGCGGCAGGTCTGCAACAACTGTTTTACATACAGATCTTCACCAATATTGGCAGGCAGGGGAACCCCTCGTTCCTCCATGATCTTATACACATCTCTGAAATGCTCCAGTTCCTCCACCGCCGTTTCGATTAATTCGGGGATAATTTCCGTTCTGTCGGGATATTTGGCTACAAAACTAAGGGCCATAGCGGAGGCTTTCCGCTCACAGTTGGCGTGATCCTGTAAGAAGGAGTTAAAGTCGCCCATCACCGTCTCAATCCACCCGGGAGGACTGTCGATAATCAAATCAGCAGAGAGTTTCATATCGGGCAAATTAAAAATCCTGCGTGAAAAATCGCAATTGATCAGCCGCAGAAATTGAAAAACTAACCTGAAAGCATTATATTCGTATAACTTCGAGAAGTTTTATCTATTTTGTCTATGGCTCAAAATCTGAATAATCCCTCTTCCCATTTCTCCAAACCCCTTAGCAATGTCATTAATGTCCGTATTTTGGATGGCGATGAGCTACCGGAAATTCCGATTCCTGTTTCTTTTGAAATAGGTCTTAATGCCATTGCCTCGGCAGTCCTTTCGGGTATCAACGGTATGGCAAAAGAGGGAGCGAAAAGTTATGAAGAATATAAAGCCGGCAAAATAGATCAGACACAACTCACCTATCGTGTCGTAAGCAAAGGCACGGAAACCGCACTCAAAGGCGGTGCCCGTACCGCCTCCGGCCTGGCTCTCTCGGAAGGCGCCAAACATGTCCTGAAAAAGCGTTTTGGCGAAGCTGTACTCCGCCGGTTTACCCGCCATAATGCTCTGACCGCATTTGCGTTTTTTGTGGTAGATCAGTCAGCCGACACTTACAAACTCTTTCAGGGGCAGATTCAATCCGAGCAATATAAAGTTAATACACTTACCAACCTCGGTACCACCGGAGGCTCTATCGGCGGTGCAGCAGCAGGCGCAGTACTCGGCTCTGTTGTGCCAGGGCTCGGCACGGCAGTAGGTGCGATGCTGGGTAGTGTGCTTGGTGCCATGAGCGGAAGTGCCGGCGGACAATCCCTGGGAGAAATATTTTTTAAAGTACCGGAAAAGGAAGGGGAAAAATAATTCACCCACTCCCAAATAATTCCCTACATTTGTTTCAACTCTGGAAGAGGTTTACGCATGAATCCCGGAACCAGCGGTTGGTTGAAACGATTTGTCACCCACAAGGTGAGGGCCTTTCAGGAAGCGCCCGAGGTTTCTTATGCTCTTTCTCAACTGGAGATGGATTTCAGCAGTTACGAATACCTCTATCATATCATCCAGCCCACAGGGCTAATGTATGGTTATCCTATTCGCTTTATCGAAAATCCCCATCCCAAAGCTGGCGAATGGGTAGAAAAAGATAAGGTAAAAGTCCTCCTCGCCGAAAGTTATATCAGCAGTGGTCTGTATTTTCGCCATGATGAAAGTCAGGATTTTACCACTACTGTTCAGACGGTTCTCGATGATATCCGCAGCTATTACGAGGAAAATTTTCACCTTTACAGCGAAACGCGCTCCGGGCTCTTTGGAAAAAAACGGGAAATCGTATCCCAACTCGAGTATATCTTTGACCAGCGTATCAGTATCAAGTACGACTGGAGAAATTTCTGGACCAGTTTTTTCCACAATAGCTTCCTGTTTTTTGATCTGATCAACTTCGTCCAGTGGATGGAGTCCCGCGATGACCCGCCAGCGGCTGAGGCTTCTCCCGACGCAATTAAAACCCTGCGCCAAAATCTGCGCCTGTTGATCCTGCAGGTGATCGCCGCCGCCGCGCATGCCGACCAGGGAGTCAAGCGCGAAGCAAAAGAACTATTCAACTATTTCCTGCAGTCTTCCTATTTACCTGCCAAACAAAAAAAGCAGGCAGAGCTTTCCTTTGCCAAAGGAATTAAAATTGAGAACCTGGACTTTTCCATTGTGAAAAGCTGGGCGATGCGGAAGTACTTCCTCGAACTGGCAATACTCACCACCTGGGCAAACCGACATATTTCTGATTCGGAAAAAGAATTCCTCGCAGCCCTTGCAAAAAAACTTAAACTAACCTCCGCCGAACTTACCCATAGTATGGCTGCCGTAGAAAGTTTTGTCTTCGAATACTGGGATCAGGTGCATTACCTCCAGATCAAACAAAACTACCGCATTGTCAGTGAAAGGCTGATACGCCAGATGGGACAGACTGCCCGCAAAAACCAGCAGCGCCTGGCCCGGGAAATCGCCGAAAGCCGCGAACTGGTTTATCTCCTTCGAAAAGGCACAACCCAGGCACTTTCTGCCGAAGAAAAGGAAAAAGTGCGAGAGCAACTCCTCGATATCCTAAGGGCTATTCCTGCTTTTACACTCTTTTTATTGCCCGGTGCTTTTATTACCCTGCCTATCCTTTTTCGCATTATTCCCAAAAATATCCTTTATCCCAGTTCTTTCCGGGATGAAGAATAAACCCCTGGCCTGCTTTTTTGGTTATATTGCCAACCCCAAATCAGAATTATGCCCAGGGCTTATATCCTTACTATCAGCGAAATTGTAAAAGAAACTCCCTCCGCCATTACTCTCCGGTTTGAACAACCTGCCTTTGGCCGTATCTGGTATTATCCCGGGCAGTTTGTCACGCTCAGGGTAGATATAAATGGCGTCCCCTGCTACCGCTCTTATTCTATATCGGGCGTACCTCAGCTTGACCCCTGGCTGGCTGTGACGGTCAAGCGCGTTCCCGGAGGTCTGGTTTCAAATTATATTGCCGATCATTTTTCTCCCGGACAGAAAGTCGTGGTGCTTGAGCCAAGAGGGCGTTTTTATATTGAAACCGGACTAAAAAACAGCCGCCATCTGGCATTGTTTGCCGCCGGGAGTGGAATCACACCGATCATGTCCATTCTCCGGGCTATTTTATACCAGGAACCCCAAAGCCGGATTACGCTGGTATATGCCAACCGCAAAATAGAGGAGATGATTTTTGCCCATACCCTGAGGGAACTGCAACAACGTTTTCCTGACCGGCTTCGCGTTCATTATTTTTTTTCTGAGCCAGGAGATTATCCGGATGAAAACGATACGGAAGGAAGAATCACAGACGAAAAGGTGATTCAGATCATGAACTCAGCCGAAATCTGTGATGCGTTTTATCTTTGCGGGCCCTCCGGATTTATGGATACTGTAGCCCGTGGGTTGAATATGGCAGGTATCGGGCCTGAAAAGATTCACAGGGAAATATTTACCGCTGACAGAGAAGAAAAAAAAATCACCCAAAATCTGGGCCCTTCGTATCAGGTGTCCGTTTCCTACGCAGGAGAAACCTGGCAGCTTTCTGTTCCTGCCGGAGCTACTATTCTGGAAGCTGCGCTTAGTCAGCATATAAATCTGCCTTATTCGTGCCGCAGGGGCGTTTGCTCTACCTGTATGGGCATGCTCAAAAGCGGGAAAGTGACCATGGATCAGGAGGATGCGCTGCTCGACTTTGAGCGCGAGCGGGGTTGTGTACTGGTTTGTCAGGCCCACCCCGATTCAGCGGATGTGTGTATTGATATTGGTGAAAGCTGGAAAAACGATTAATTTTGCGCCCAATTAGAAAAAATTATAGTAAAGATGATTACCATCCACGTTGAAGACAGAGACGGAACCCAAAGAGTACTGGAAATAGACGAAAACCCATCGGGAAGTCTGATGGAAATTCTCACAGCAGAAAGTTTTGATGTACCCGCCATCTGTGGAGGTATTGCCGGATGTGGAACCTGCCATGTCGCTGTGCTGAAAGGCGGCGAAAAGCTCGATTCCCCCGAAGAAGATGAAGCCTTCATGCTCGATACCTTGTCCAACTACACCGCACAAAGCAGGCTTTCGTGCCAGCTTCCGCTGACAAAAGCACTTGACGGGGCAGAAATCAAAGTGTTGGGAGACGGAGAATAAGAAAGAGGCAACTCCGAAGAATTGCCTCAGCCTCACGAATACGATTTACTTACTTAAAGGAGCTAAGAGTTGGGTATCCCCGGAATTAGTCGGTAACTACTACGAGGTACCTGCTGTTTTTCCAGAATTTATCGGGATTGGTAATCTCCAGAACTTCTGTGTTGTTTTCACTGGCAATCACGTAGGAGTCGGTCGGATGGTTGGTCAGCAGTTTTGCTTTTTTGGTTTCAAGCGGAATGCTGAACACTTCGGTAATATCAATCCGGGTAAAGTCGCTTTCGGAGATGTCGCTACCAAGTTTTTTGGTGCCTCCGATGCCGAGAAATCCGCCATCTTTTTCAAGGATGTTTTTTTCCTTCAGCACTTTGGCCGTACCTTTTACAAAATAGGCAGTGTTGAGGGCAGTGGTTTTGGCGTCAATCTCATCAGACTGATTTTTGATCTTCTCGTCCTGCTGTGTGATGCGGGCAGACTGTGTTTGTGTTTGTTGCGTAAGGGCCTCGGTTACCTGATTGAGGTTGTCAACGCGAACATTCAGTTCTTCTATGCTGAAGTTTTTCTGTACAAGTTCTTCTTTCAGACTGGCGATTTCACCGTCTCTTTCGGTAAGCTGGCGGTTGAGACGGGCAATCATATTGCGAAACTGTGAGAGTTTTTCGTCTGAGTTTTTGATCTTCTCTTCCAGTTCGGCAATCATATTCCGGTTTTGCTCCATCAACTGGTCGATCATGTGGATGTCTTCCAGAATCTTATCCTTTCCGGTTTTTCTCAGTTCCGGATCGTCAGATTCAACCGAAACGAGGTTCTCTCTTTCTTTGATCTGATCCAGGTTTTCACCAAAAGCATTAAAGGTCGTAAGGAAATCGTTGAGCACGGAATCCTGCTGCTGGCTCTGGGAGAGAAGGATTTTATTTTGTTCTTCCAGTTGCATAAGCTTGTCCTTGTTGCAACTAAACAATACCATGGAGAGAAGAACAACGGCAAAGAGAGATGTTTTGCGGAATATCATAACTTTAGATTTTGTTTTTTTTGAGAAAGTGCCTTTCCTCCCTAATTGGCAATCTGGATGCCATTTGAAGAAGGTGAGATAAGTACCTGACAATCAATAATTTGTGTTTTTGGCCTGGATAAATACCTTATCGAATTGAGAAAACCACTACCAGAATGAGAAGACCGAATCTCAAACAGAGAAAAAATTCATGCCCCATTCAGGTATAAAAAATCCCAGTTGAGGAAAATGCGCCTATATTTGGAATAATTTGTGAGGATACCATTACCTTCAAATCCCTTTCAGAACAGCTATGCGAGGCGAAAAAATTAAAATCCTTTTCTTCATTCTGATACCTGTTCTGCTTTTTCCTGCCTGTGGCCCGGGGGATCGTAAAGTGGATCCTTCCTTTTATTATTGGAAAACCCGCTTCAAACTGGAAGACGGCGAACGCGCCTATCTCGATGCGCTTAAAGCCGAAACGCTGTATATCCGTTTTTTTGATGTGGACTGGAATATCGCCAAAAATGAACCCGTTCCCATCGCAAGTGTAGTGTTTGACACCACAGGGATCAAAGGGAAAAAAATAATTCCCACGATTTACATCACCAACCGCGCTATGTCCAGTATCGGATTTGAGGATGTGCCCGCGCTGGGAGATAAAATTCTTCATCGCATAGACCGCATTGCCGGGCCGGTGCCGTTTCATGAAATACAGATGGATTGCGACTGGACGGAAAAAAGCAGGGATAACTATTTCCGGCTGCTGGATCATCTTCGTACCAAGCTGGTTGCCCGCCATATTCAGCTTTCGGCCACGATTCGCCTCCACCAGATCAAATACTACAACCTTACCGGCGTACCGCCGGTGGATCGCGGCATGCTGATGTTTTACAATATGGGCGACATTCGCGACATCAGCGAAGAAAATACAATCCTCGATCTGGAGACAGCCGAAAAATACCTCGAAAATTTTGATGAATATCCCACCCACCTCGACATTGCGCTGCCAGTATTTGCCTGGGGAGTGGTGATCCGCAATGATGAGACCATTCACCTTATCAACAATCTCAGGGCAGAACAACTGAAAGATGAATCCAAATTTAAATTCCTTCAGCCCAGTATCGTCAAGGTTGTAAAAAATACCTATATCAACGGTTATTACCTCTATCAGGATGACTTCATCAGGCTGGAAGATATTTCGATAGAAGCGCTGGAGGAGTCTGCCGAAATGCTGGCCGAACTAATTGAAAGCGACAGTGTGAGAGTATGTTTTTATCACCTCGATACCCCTACGCTTGAAAGATATTCTTACGAAGACCTCAATGGAATCTGTAAGGTATTTTATTGATTTCTATTGCCGATTTTCCCAAATTTAACCCACCAAACATAACCCCGCCAAATCCATGAAAAAATTGCTCTCCGTTGTTTCCCTTGCTCTGGCAGTTTTTCTTACTATAAAACCCATCGAAACCAGCAGAGCCTGCGGATTCGATCCGGAAGACTTCTTTTTTGGTTATTCTTTTTTTGATCCGGCAATTGCCAATCAACCCGATTATAGTGCATTATTTTTGAGTTTTGACCGGTTTTATGATTACAATTGGAACACGAATGAATTCAGGGAGAGCCACAACACTGCCGAATGGCAGGATTTCCACCAAAATAAGCCTACCCCGGAAGATGTCGCTTTTGTTGTGTATAAGGCCTCTGTCGATGATCTGATTCAGACCAAGCAGTTTGTGGACGGGAAAACCCAAAGCCTCCCCGCCGATCTTGCCAATAATACCCTGGTGGATTACTGGGTCAAAAAAAGTATGACCAGTCCGATCTGTTATCTGGTATATGCCAAGCAGGTTGAGCCACATGTCAACTGGGATCCTTACGCATGGGAAGACGACTCTCAAACCCGTGAGGAGACCAGAATGGAAGAATTGCTGGGCTCCGGAATTGAACAGTATGACGCTGCAAAAAATCAATTTATCAAAATGCGATTTGGCTATCAGGTTGTGCGCCTGGCGCATTATCTGGGCAAATATGAAGATTGTGTGCGTTTTCACGACGAGATGGTAGAGCCGCTGAAAGACCAGGTAAAAAGTGAAATTTATTATTGGTCGCTGGGACATAAGGCAGGAGCCATGCTGGAACTGGGAAAAAGAACGGAATCAGCCTATTTGTTTTCCCTGGTATTTGACCATAGCCCGACCAAAAGAGTACCAGCGTGGCTGAGCTTCCATATTGAAGATGATAGCGAATGGGAGGCAGTTATGAATCTCTGTCAGAATAAAGAAGAAAAAGCCAATCTTATCTTCATGCGCGCTATCGATTTTAACAGCCGTGTGACAGACGAAATGGCTGCGCTTTATGCGATTGATCCGGGGGCGGAAAAACTGGACGTGCTTCTGGGCAGGGAGATCAACAAACTCGAATACGACTTTTTTGGCTGGGATTTTGATTTTGCCTTTCCCCTGAAGCAGGAATACAACGGTGTATCCAAAGTCAATGCACAAAATTACCTCCAGAATCTTGAGGCTTTTGTGGTGAAGGTCAATTCGGAGAAAAAAAACCACAACCCTCAGCTATGGAGGCTGGCGGAAGGATACCTGGCATTTATGAATAACCGCTTCGACCGCGCCGACCAGATTTTTGCCATAGAAGGGAGAAATACCAAAGATGCCCGGACTCAGCAATATACACAGCTTTTTCGCTGGGTCATAAGTGTAAGCCGGCTCAAATCCTTGGATGCCCGTGCCGAAGACCGTATTTACAGCGAATGGGCAAATCTCGAATTTGATCCCGATGCTCACGAACTCAAAGAAAAATCGCTTCGGTATATGCTCAATACCCTGGCCCGTCTTTACGATCTCCAGGGCGAGCCGGGCAAGGCTTTTTTGTGTAAGCGCGAAGGGTATGACCTTTTGTACCAGCCAACCGAAAAAGTAGTGGATCACCTTCTTGCATGGACGCAGGAACTTGAAACCCGTACACCCAATTCACTGGAAAAATTTCTATTCAGCAGGCTTTCAGAAGAAAACCCAAAAACCTTCCTACAGATCATAAAGGCAACCTTTTACCTTCAATGGCATCAGACCGCGGAGGCTGTAGCGCTGCTCAAATCGATTCCCGCTGCTGAAAGAGAAAAAATGGCCATCTATCATATTCCCGGAGATCCGTTTAAACCTCAGACCAAAGATTGCCTCGAATGCGAAGAAAACTCCGCCTCCGGCAAAGGACCATATAACAGACTCACCTTTATTGAAAAGCTGATTTCGCTCGAAAACGAAGCCATCGCCAACCCTGCCAAAGCAGCAGAAAATTACTACCAGTTGGGAAATGCTTGGTACAATATTACCTACTTCGGCCATGCATGGCAGGGTAGTATGTATTTCCGTAGCAGTATGGAATGGTATGGTTTCGGGCAGACAGAAGACGATCCCTATTATCAGGATCAGTCGCATTTATTTGTGGATATGGCTACCCCGGAAGAATATTACAGCAAATCTATTGCAGCAGCAGAATCTGCGGGCAATCGTGAACTGGCGGCCAAAGCCACATTTATGGCTGCCAAATGCGAACAGAACATGTTTTACCTGGCGGGACTCAACGACGAGGAAAACCTCGATCAGAAACCCCAATACCGCAAGCGGTTTGACCAACTGATTGCAGATTATGGCGATACAGGGTTTTATCGTGAGGTTTTGGAAGAATGCAGCTATCTCAACTATTATGTGTGGCTGAAGGGGAATTAAAATCCGTACTGAAGCCCCAGACTGTGTTTGATATAATAATCGTATCCCCAATACTGATCGGGATTGTTGAGGCGGTCTTTGTTGATGAGCATATTGGCATACACCACCGAACTCATCGTGAAGCTCACCCTTCTGAAAATACGCAGTTCGGCACCAATACCGCCGGAGGTGGTCATATGAATATAAGTTTCGAAAGGATAAAAATCTATGGCTTCGGCTTCCAGCCTTGACTTGCGCAATACCCACTGGGTTTTGGGGTCGTCATACGGATTGTCAATCCGGGTGATGTTATAGGCATTCATACCGATGATATTGTACCCCAGTCCCGCCTGCCAGTATGGCCGGAAACGCCGGGCCGGATCGTCATTCATATACTGACGCATAAAAAAACCGATATCCCATCCGCCGCCCCACATCCGCGAATAGGCGTAAGGGTCGTCAGGGGAAGTATCTACCGGGTAGGAGGGCACATCGAGATCAAACCGTATGCCCCAGGCATAGCGGTGGCTTTTCCTTCGGATAAAACTCATGCCGATGCCGGGGCTGTTATAATTGCTGAAAAACCGTTTGACAGGATCATTTCCCCAGTAAACCGGTGCGTGAACATTGTTGAGGTGAACTTCCAGTGCCCACCGGCTCAACTGCCAGCGGGGGGGGGGAGTATAGACCGGTTTCGGATTAAGGTTAGAAGGCCTGATCGTAAAACCAGGATTGAACTGCAGCGCGTGAAGCGGTATAATGACCGGAAAATGGTTTGAGGAAAATCCGCCTATTATTCGATCCTTATTCGTGGATTCGTGGTTATCTCTTTCGTCGGCATACAATTGTGCCTGAGCCCGGGGCTGCAAACCATCAATTCCGGCTATTTCTTCGGTGGAAGTAGAAATGAATTCAACCGTAGCAGCAGGCGGTTCCGGCTTCGCAATAGTCTTTTCAGGTGTCTTTTCCGTGGCAATTTCCTGTTCCACAGGTAAATCATAACAGTCCTGAGCATATTCAGGAACTGCCGGTACCGAACCACGATGAAATGCCAGCAAGCCTACCAGCAGCAGAAAACCCGCATCCGAAAAAAACAACCAGATACCCCTTCGTTTCCTTCCCTGTGCAGCGGCGATCATTTTTTCCATCTCGCCCCAGTTGGCAGTTTTGATCGGTGGCCGTGCTTCCAGTACTTTTTTCCTTAAAATCGAATCCAGTTTAGCCATTCTTCACCCTCCTTTCCCTTTGTTCTATCCACTCGCTGAGCATTTTCCTGATCTGCTTTTTGGCCGCAGTCAGATAAGCGCGCGAAGTTGATTCTTTGATTTTCAACATTTTACTTACCTCCTTGTGTGCGTAGCCCTCGATCACACAGAGGTTAAATACCGTACGATACATGGGGCCAAGATCCTGAAGTAATGCCAGAATATATTCGGCCTCCATTTCTGCCACCACATCTTCGGGTACCTCCACGTCATAGACCTCTTCGAGCGGAACGTCGGGAAGGCGTCGGTTGATTTTGCGAAGATGATCCAGGCAGAGATTAATCATAATCCGGCGCATCCATCCTTCGAGAGACCCCTTTCCCTCAAATTTCCGGATGTTCTGGAAGATTTTGATAAACCCTTCCTGAACCAGATCATATACCTGGTCCCGGTCTTTGAGGTAACGCATGCATACATAAGACATGGTTCCGAAATATTTTTCGTAGAGTTGTCTCTGGCTGTTGCGATCTTGTTCACAACAGCCTTTCAGCATGTTTTCCTCAGTAATGTCTATCACTCTGGCCTCCATTGTGGCGCTTTGTATTCAGACGCCCTGTAAAACATAATCGCTGTAGTAAGCACAAAAATAATTGTCACATTTTCTGATGGATTCGTGTTTTCTGTAAAACGAATTTATGCAAACATTCATTCATTCAGAGCAAACATACTCCGGGGGCGAAACAGAAGAAAGCCGCAGACCGGGTTCAGGCGACCTTTCACTTTTGGATGCTTATTCGCAGGCAGTGGTTTCTGCTTCCCGGAAAGTAAGTCCTGCCGTAGTGCATATCGAGGTAAGAGGGGACCGAAACCGCAATTCCCGCCGGTCCGGGCAGGGATATGGGACAGGCTCGGGGTTTCTGGTTACTCCCGATGGGTTTCTGGTGACCAACAGCCACGTCGTGGAGAAAGCGCGGGAGATTAAGATTTCTCTCGCCGACGGGCAGACTTTTTTGGGAGAAAAGGTAGGCGATGACCCTGCGACTGATCTGGCAGTGGTAAAAGTATCGGGTGGAGGGCTTCCTTCCGCAGCCTTTGGAGATTCGACACAGTTGCAGGTGGGACAACTTGCCATAGCCATCGGCAATCCTTACGGGTTTGAATATACCGTAACTGCCGGGGTTGTAAGTGCGCTGGGGCGTTCACTCCGCTCGCAGTCGGGGCGTCTGATCGACAATGTGATTCAGACAGATGCTGCGCTCAACCCCGGAAACTCCGGCGGCCCGCTGGTCAGCAGTGCGGGGGAAGTCATCGGCGTCAATACCGCCGTGATCCTGCCTGCTCAGGGTATATGCTTTTCCATTGCTGCCGAAACGGCTTCCTTTATCGTAAGCCGACTGATTACCCAGGGTTATATCCGCCGCGCCTGGCTGGGTATATCAGGGCAGACCATCCGCCTTCCGGAGCGTACTTCCAGCCTGCTAGGTCTTTCGGGCAGAGGCGCAATTCTTGTGCGCGGGATAGAAGCCGATGGCCCGGCCTCGCAGGTATCGCTGAGAGAAGGAGATGTAATTATCGGTTATGATGACAAAGAAATAACCGGGATTGACAGCCTTCACAAATGCCTGGATGAGCAGGCGATCGGGAAAAAGGCGTTACTCACGTTGATACGCGACAGCCGGAAAGTGACGGAAGTTGTCATACCGGGAGAAATGAAATAAGACAGTCAAAAGGTTGGGGATTCAGTCGCAGCTCGCTGCGACTTTTTTTTGCCCGATTTCCCGCAGGGAGATTTTTTTCGCGCCATCAAAATAAATCAGATTCCGGAAAGAACATCTTTTTTGACAAAATTTGCATCCATTCACAATATTTGGCTAATATTAGATGTTGGAAAATATGAACTTTCGGCTGAAACATTTTTCTACCGAAAGCCCTGTTTTTTCCTGCTTTTCCCGTGGCTTCCTCTACAACTAAACAACAATCCTATGAAATTGCCTTTAAATGCCCCCACAGGCTTTCACGAAAGAAGCGCGGTCAAATCCCGAACCATTTTTCGGGCTGGCTTCGCCAGTCAGGGTGTGATTTTTACTGCGAGTGATTCCCCCTCAGAGAACGACTTTCCCGATCCCGCAAAGCTGATTGGTGCTGAAATTGAAAATACTAAAAAGGGAGAAGGCGATCCCGATCGCTTTTTTAAAATTCGCGGCGGGTATTTTTATTCATTTGCCAATGGCGTCCATACTACGAAAAAAGTATTTGGAATATGCCTCAGCCCGGCAGATGGCTTTGATATGACAGAAGGCGGGAGCGTATTTATCAAAGACCATTGGGAGAATCCCGCACATACCGATAAAGGGCTGGATGAGACCCTTCCGTTTGAAGGTAGTTTTAATCAGGGCTGGACGTTTGTGGTGGAACCCAAAGAAGGCGACAAAGTATATCCGCTGAGTGGAGACCCGCTGCGGATTTTTTCTGAATGCGGGGAAATAACTTCCCTTTCTGCCGAAAAAATTGAAGCTACCGACTCCATACAAATCGTAAAAGCCACAGCTTCTGTCTCAGGAACACCACCCGGGCGTTTTCTGTGGAACTGGGGCGACGGAAGCGCTGAGACAGAAACCACGGTTCCTGAGGCGACACATTCTTACACCAAACCAGACGGAAAGGCTACGGTCTTTACCATCACACTTACTACCGAAGGCCCCGGCGGCTGTGGCAGCAGTGCGACGACCGCAGTTACGATCGAACCCGCACAGGTGCTGGCTCCGGTTTGTCCCGAGTTGGAAAGCCTGAAAGTAGCGGTTTCGGGGCAGACGAATACGACAGTTACCTTTGTGGCAAAGGCATCCTTTACCCAGGGTACGCCGACAGAGTTTGTCTGGCAATGGGGAGACGGGAGCCCGGCGGAAACCACCCGTACGCCGGAGGCGTCGCATACTTATCAGCGTGAGGAGTCGGCTAAAACCTACAAAATAGCATTCGCCGCCAATGGCCCGGGCAAATGTGCTACCGGCGCAAAGGCTACGGCAGAGGTAGGGGCGATCATTATCGTAAAACCAGAATGCCCTGTTCTGAGCGGAGTCTCGGCTCAGATCACTTCGCAGGATGATACGACCGCAACCGTTCGTGTGGAGGCGTCAGTGTCAGGGACTTCTCCCGACAAATATGAATGGAACTGGGGCGACGGATCTTCGCTGGAAACCACAACTGAGCCCTTTGCTACCCATAGTTATCTGAAGCCACAGGGTAGTGCTTCTGAAAAAACGATTCTTCTCAAAATTTCCGGCCCTGGTGATTGTGCTTCTTCAGGAGAAACCAATATTTCCATTCCACCCAAAACCGAAGTGGTCGAAACCTGTCCTGACATCACCGGTGTATTTGTGCAGTCATCCAAAGCGCTCGACGGGAATACATGGGAAGTGGAGGCCGGCGTAACTTTTACAGGGCCTGCTCCGGAAAAATTTGTATGGAACTGGGGCGACAACAGTGCCCCGCAGACAACTACCACCTCCAAAGCCACCCATAAGTTTACCCGAAAGACCAATTCCTATACGGCAAATATCACAGTCAATACTTCGGGGCCGGGAACTTGTAAGGGAAATGCTACTACCGGGGTCAACATTCCTGCGGCGGAAGTACCGACCGTTTCGGTCTGGTGTAAGATTATGCCTTATCTGGTTGCTTTTCTGGCTGCGCTCACCATTGGCACTCTGCTGGTGTGCATTGTCGCGGATACGGTGCCAGGTGCATTGGAGGCAGCAGCAGGCATTCAGACTGTACTGGTAGTCACTGCGGTTGTACTTGCCTTGTTTATGGTTGCCGTGGTGATGTGGATGATTCAGGGGAAAAAACGCAACTGCCCGCCCACAAGATGTCATTGGCTGGCCATCGGCTGGAGTTCCATGCTTGCCGGACTGGGAACGAGCTTTTTTATGCTCGGGTGTATGGAGGCATGGATACCGCTGGCCATCGGATTTCTGGTTGCCGGAGGCGTTCTCGGATTCCTCTGGTTTAAAGATTGTGCAGCAAAAATGGGCGTAAACACCTTTTTTATCTATTTTTTCCTGTCAGTGATTGCTACGCTGATCGTCATGTTTGGCTTTGCGGCACCAGTACTTTCCTGTGCTTAGTCTTATTTCAAAAAATAAACACAAAAGCTCCTGAGATTCGGGAGCTTTTTCGTTTTCTCTTGTCAGGGTATAACACTATATTTGTAACAAATACTCAGGTATTATCGCTGAGGGGATTGTTTTGAATGGGAATTGTCAATGAAAAAAACCTGATATGTCACAAACGAAAGTACTGATTGTCGATGATGAGGTCGATATTCTCGATCTGCTGGAATATAACCTTGAGAAGGAAGGTTATAAAGTGGTGAAAGCAATGGATGGGGAAGAAGCAGTTTCTCAGGCAAAAGAGCATAAGCCAGACCTGATTCTGCTGGATATTATGATGCCCCGTATGGACGGGATTGAGACCTGCCGCCAGATCAGGGAGATAAAGGGGATGAAAAATGTGTATATAGTATTTCTGACTGCGCGTGCAGAAGAATACTCCGAACTCGCAGGCTTTGAAGCAGGAGCAGACGACTATATCCCCAAACCGGTAAAACCACGCGTACTCCTCAGTCGCATCAGGGCCATTCTGCGGCGCGATCTGACCGAAACAGATGATGACAAACTCATGGTGCACGACCTTGAGATTATCAGGGACGAGTATATCGTAAAAAAAGGAGAAGAGGTAATTTCCCTGCCCAGAAAAGAATTTGAACTACTTCAGTTTCTCGCCTCTCACCCGGGGAAAGTGTTTAAAAGAGAAAAATTGCTGGAAAAAGTGTGGGGCGATGTGTTTGTGGTTGACCGCACCGTGGATGTACATGTGCGAAAACTAAGAGAAAAAATCGGTGAAGGATATATACAGACCGTAAAAGGTGTCGGTTATAAATTTGCGAAGGAAGATTAAATTATTTCATATAAGGGGAAGCGGGGAAAAAACTTAATATTTGTCCAGCTAAAATAATATGACGCCAAAGATTCCTTCTTCCATTTTTGTTTCCCTTTACCTGGCGATCGGGTTGTCGGGGCTGTATGTGATACTGAGGGAAGTATTGGAGCCGATTCAGGGAACGATAGTATATGAAATCCTCATATTCTTTTTTGTCAGTTTTATCATTCTGGTAGCAACCCTGGAGTATGTCGTGTTTCGCAGGCTGAAAAATCTCCACCTGGTCAATCAGCGGGAAATTAAAAAACTCAAAGACCTCGAAGCCTACCGGCGGGAGTTTCTGGGAGAAGTTTCCCACGAACTGAAAACCCCGATATTTGCTGTTCAGGGCTTTATTCATACGCTGATCGACGGCGCGATGAATGATGAGAAGGTAAGGGTAAAGTTTCTGAAAAAGGCCATGAAAAATGCCGACAGGCTCTCCAACCTGGTCGAAGACCTGCTGATTATTACCCAGGCCGAGTCCGGAGAAATGGATATGAAAATCCGGAAGTTTCCTATTCATGAGCTGGTACGCGATGTAATGGATTCGCTGGAGTATAAATTCAACAAGCGGGGACGTACGATTGCCTATCGTATCATTGCCAACAATCTCGAAGAAGCGATGGTACTGGCAGACCGGGAGCGGATTCATCAGGTACTTTCCAACCTGGTCGATAATGCAGTCAAATACGGTGATGCCACGGGAAATGGCTCCGGTGAGGTTCGGATTATACTTACCAGTGCAGATGATAAACTGTTTGTCAGTGTGTCAGATGACGGTCCGGGTATAGAACCCGAGCACCTGGAAAAGATATTCCGGAGGTTCTACCGGGTGGACAAAAGCCGTTCAAGAGAAAAAGGAGGAACCGGATTGGGGCTTGCGATATGTAAACACCTGATCAAAATGCATGGAGAGCAGTTGACTGTGGAGAGTGAAGTAAATAAAGGTACGACCTTTCGTTTTAGTCTCAAAAAATCCAACTAATATTCACGGTTTAATTTTCTGATATTTTCGTATTTCGAAGCATCTTTCCTTTTTGAGGGAAAAGTTTGTTTTTCGTTGTACTAGTAGTAATTTTAATTCCTTACTAACCTAAAAACCCCAACATGAAGCATTTAGTTACTCTATTTCTGTCATGTCTGTTGAGTGTGAGTGCGTATGCGCAGTACTGCATACCCGCTTATTCGACAGGTACGACGGTCGGGGATTCGCTTTCAACGATCCAGCTTGGGACGATTAATGCGACTTTCCCCAGCCCGGCATCTGGCTATGCCAATTACACGGCCGTAGCCAGTACCAACCTTTACACCGGTGCATTTTACAACCTGAGTGTAACGGGTAACCCTACTTTTTCCATTACAGTAGAAGCATGGATTGATTATAACATCAACAATGCATTTGCAACTACAGAAAAACTGGGCCACCTGGACCTCACCGCAGGAGCTACAGGTGTTATTACCTTTCAGGTGCCTACGACGGCAACCGTGGGTACAACCCGCCTCCGGGTGATGGGTGTGTATCCTTCGGGTATTGTCTCACTTGACCCCTGCGGTACAACTTACACCTTTGGTGAAACCAATGACTTCACCGTAGTCATTCTGCCTCAGCCCCCCGAAGATGCCGGGGTTTTAGGCATTGTGCCTTTTGCTTCGTCATGTAATTTTGGCGATCAGACCATTGAAGCGTCTGTCTATAACTTTGGCTCACAGACACAGGATACCATTCCTATGGCTTATTCTGTGAATGGCGGTACTCCGGTTGTAGATACGCTTTTTGCGTCGGTTGCCGGTGGCGCAGGTACCACCTTTACCTTCAGCACACAGGCCAACCTCTCTACGCCTTCCACTACTTACGTTATTAAAGTATGGAGCGCACTTGACGGAGACTTTGACGCGGCCAATGACACCTCTACACTGGTATATCAAAGCCAATACCTGTATCCGATTGCCTATGCAGAAGATTTTGAGACAGGCTTTATCAAAAACCCCAACTTCGGACAGCCTGATGTTCTGGGGCCAGGGTGGAAAACAACCACTCCCAACCCTAACGACGGATGGAGTGTTGAATTGGATGGCGTTCAGAATAATTCAGGTACAGGTCCGATAAACGATCATACAGCAGGTGGTGATACTTATATGTACACAGAAACCTCTTTTGGTTTTACGGGTGATACGTATATCCTCACATCTCCCTGTATTGATCTTACCGCGGCTACTGCTCCCCGGCTTTCCTACTGGTACCATATGTATGGTCCAGGCATGGGAACACTGGCCGTTTATGTCACTACTTCCGGTGGTTTTGATTCACTGGTTTACGGGCTTTCCGGGCCACAGCAGTTTGCAGAAACAGATCCGTGGCTGGAAGCGATTGTGGATCTCGGATGGGCGATAGACTCAACGGTTCAATTGCGCTTTGTTGGCGTGTTTGGTCCAAGCTTCCAGAGCAATATGGCGATTGACGATATCTCTATCTACAATGCTTCTCCTATTGATGTAGCTGCTGTTTCTATCGTCTCTCCTACCGACCCTGCATGTTATGGCACTTCTGAGGCGGTTACCGTTCGAATCCAGAACGTGGGTACCTCACCACTAAACTTTGCCACAGATAACATTACCATTACCCTGAATATATCGGGGGCCAGCAGCCAGACTTTCTCCCCGACACTTACCTCGGGTACACTGGCCGTACTGGCTACACAGGACGTAGTTGTGACCACCAATGCTGACCTCTCCAACGGTGGAACGCACGTCTTGCAGGCAATTGCCTCCACCCCGAGTGATCCCAATGCATTCAACGATACTACCAATGGCGCTGTAGTCGCTCTGCCTGTAACTACCGGCCTGCAGGAAAGTTTTGAAACCTTCGTCGTAGGTAACCCCGGTACACTTGACAATGGCTGGACAATGGCCTCCAACAACACCAGCACTTTCCTCGGCTGGACGGTTGAGCAGGACGGTGTAGCCAACTCCACAGGTACAGGTCCGATCGATGACCATACGCCCGGTGGAAGTATTTATATGTACGTGGAAACTTCAGGCTCGCTGACTTCGGATGTTTACAGCCTTTTCAGCCCCTGCGTTGATCTTGGTGGTGCTCCAAACCCGATACTGACCTGGTGGTATCATATGTTTGGCGCTACCATGGGTACGCTGGAAGTTCACGTCCTCTGGAATGGTCAGGATTCGCTGGTATGGTCCCTTTCCGGACAACAGCAAACAGCTGAAACTGCGCCCTGGCTTGCTGATACAGTTGACATGTCTTTCTGGATAGGAAATACTGTGCAGGTTGAATTCCGAAGCACCAACAACGTCAGCTTTACTTCTGACATGGCGATTGACGACATTCTGTTGTTTAGTCCGGCATTGGTGGACGCAGGTGCAACTGCGCTTACCTATCCTACCGAAACCAAATGTTATAGTACTTCTGATTCGCTTAAAGTAGAAGTTTCCAACTTCGGCGTGGCAGCGATTGACTTCAGCGTCAATCCGATGACCGTTACTGTTGATGTAACCGGAGCGAGTACAAACACCTACACCACTACCGTCAACAGTGGCACACTGGCGTTTGGCGGTACGGTTGAAGTGCTGGTTTCCAATTCAGCTGACTTCTCTGCGCCCGGTTTCCACAATATGAAGATTTACACTTCTATCGGTGCCGATCCCAACGTATTCAATGACAGTACCGATGCTGTACTTCAGTCTGTGCCAACCGTCACACTTCCGCTGGTTGAAACTTTCGAAACCTTCACTCCGGGTGTGTTGTTTGCCGACCCCGGTGTAGTAGCCAATGGCTGGACCCGCAGTTCGAATAATACCAATACGGGTATTGGCTGGTTTGTCGAGACCGATGGGGTACAAAACAACTTTGGAACCGGTCCGCTCGATGACCATACTCCGGGTGGAAGTATCTATATGTACACACATAGTGCATTCCCCTCAGTAATTGGCGATACATTTAATCTCGTTTCTCCCTGTATTGACTTTACCACCGTCAGTGCCCCCAAAATGTCATTCTGGTACCATATGTTTGGTCCGAATATGGGAACACTCCAGGTTGTGGTTAAAACAGATGTGAGTGAGACTACAATCTGGTCTGTTTCAGGACAGCAGCAGCCCAATGAAAATGCTCCCTGGCTTGAAGCCGTTATAGATCTTACGGCATTTAATTCCATTTCTAATGCTCAGATTATTTTCAGAGGAATATTTGATGTGGCTGCCTTCAGTTCGGATATGGCCATTGACGATATCAATATATTCCAGCCACCACCACAGGATGCAGGGGTTACCGACGTATTCTCCCCGCTGGCGGGTTGTGGTCTGACTGCCAACGAAGACCTTATTCTGGGATTAACCAACCTGGGTTCAGATTCCATCCTGACCAATGTAACAGTTAACTATCAGATAAGCCTGAATGGTGTACCCGGTGCTGTCAACTCTGTGCCCAGCCCGCAGGATACCATTGCTCCGGGCGTAACCGTACCGGTAACCATCTCTGCTCAGGACTTCAGTACTCCGGGAACCTACACTGTGGTAGCCTGGTCTTCAGGTCTGGCCGGTGATGCCAATAGTGCCAATGATACAGTCATCGTTGACATTGTAAACGTTCCGATTATCACCAGCTTCCCGTACTTCCAGGACTTTGAAAGTGGCGACGGCGGATGGCAGGTAGAAGGTACTTCCACCTTTGAACTGGCCACACCTGCCAACGCAGTAATCAACTCCGCAGCGTCTGGCGTGAACTCCTGGATCACCAATGCCACCGGCCTGTATGACAATGGCGAAGACGGTTGGGTTATCAGCCCGTGCCTTGACTTCTCTACCATTGTTTCGCCTAAACTTGAAGTCTCCGTATGGTGGGAATCCGAATTTAGCTGGGATGGTGCAGTAGTTCAGTCTTCTATTGATAATGGTGTCTCATGGCAGAATGTGGGTGCTTTTGGCGACCCCGACAACTGGTACACCGACAATACGATCAACGGCGCTCCCGGTGGTCAGCAGGAAGGATGGACTGGAAGAAATGGCACAGGCACTTTCGGCGGCTCCAATGGCTGGGTAATTGCCAAACATAATCTTGACGGTCTTGCTGGTCAGCCTGAAGTGCGTCTGCGCGTGGCATTTGGCTCTGACGGATCGGTTCAGGACGATGGCTTTGCTTTTGATGATATTCTGATCTATGGTGCTATTCCTCAGGACGCAGGTATTACCGATCTGTTTGCTCCGGTTACAGCCTGTGGTCTCACAGCCAGTGAAGACCTGATTCTGGGCATTGCCAACCTCGGTGCAGACTCCATCCTGACAAACGTCACCATTAATTATCAGATCAATCTGAATGGCGTACCCGGACCTGTCAATTCTGTAGCCAGCCCGCTGGATACCATTGCACCGGGTGTAACGATACCTGTGCTGATACCGGGTCAAAACTTTAGCGTACCCGGAACCTATACCATTGTAGCCTGGCCTTCTGGTCTCGCCGGCGACACCAATCCTATCAACGATACACTTTCGGTTGACGTCATCAGTATTCCGGTGGTCACCAGCTATCCTTACGTTCAGAATTTTGAAAACGGAAACGGCGGCTGGGTAGCAGAAGGAACGACAACAACGTTCGAACTGGCCACACCTGCCGGTGCTGTCATCAACTCCGCAGCTTCAGGGGTCAATTCATGGATTACCAATGCTACGGGTGTATATGACAACAACGAAGACGGCTGGGTCATCAGCCCATGCTTTGACTTCTCTGCACTTACTGCACCCAAAATTGAAATGTCTGTCTGGTGGAACTCAGAATTTAGCTGGGATGGAGCCGTGCTTCAGTCCACTATCGACAACGGAACTACCTGGCAGAATGTAGGTGCCTTCGGTGATCCTGACAACTGGTACAATGACAACACCATCAACGGTGCTCCAGGCGGTCAGCAGGTAGGATGGACCGGAAACGGCACTACCGGCTCCGGCGGCTGGGTGATCGCCAAACATGCCCTCGACGGTCTGGGCGGCCAGTCTGACGTGCGTCTGCGGGTCGCCTTCGGCTCTGACGGAGTAGTACAGTTTGACGGATTTGCTTTCGACGACGTATTCATCTACGATACGCCTGATGATGACATGGGGGTAGTAGCCTTCACACAGCCATCAGCCAATGATTGTAGCTCTGATTCTACGGTTGTGGAAGTGATGCTGGTTAACTTTGGTCTCCAGACTCAGCAAAATATCCCTGTAACCGTCAATGTCACAGGCGCAGCCAACACGACGATCACGGGTGTATATACAGACTCTATCCAGTCTGGTGATACGGCACTGTTTGTGGTGGGCACATTCAATACCAACGTGGGTGGTAACTTCAACTTTGCAGGTTATACCGTGCTTGGTGGCGATACGCTTTTCTTCAACGACAGTACGTTGTTTGTGTCAGCTATCACAACGTCAGCACTTTCACCGACGGTTGAAAATGACTCGATATGTTCCAGCGGATCTGCTGCGTTCACCCTTGTAGCCAACACTTCCTCAACCAATATCTTCTGGTATGATTCACCGGGTGGTTCGGTCATCCATATAGGTGATACGCTGGTTACTCCGCCGCTGACCTCTTCCGCAACGTATTATGCACAGGCAACAGATCAGGTTTCCTATTCCGGATTTACACCTGCTGATAATACATTCGGTGCAGGGGCTGCCTATACCTTCTACCCCGATGGTCTGACCTTTGATGTTATTCAGGATATTACGATTGACTCTGTAAGAGTATATCCGGGTAGTGCGGGTACTATCGTTGTCAATGTACTGGATAACGTAGGAACAGTGGTTGCAACCGGGACATTCCCATTTGGTGGTACGGTTACCGATACAGTACTTAATCTTGATTTTGATATTCCTGCAGGTACCGGTTATCAGATGAATGCCAACGGTTCGACGGTTTCTTCTCTCTTCCGCAACTCGGGTGGTGCAGTATTCCCCTATGAAGTTACAGGCGTGGTATCTGTTACAGGTACAATCAATGGCCTTGGAACTTCGGGATTCTATTACTTCTTCTACGACTGGGTGGTTTCCTCATTTGGTTGCCCGAGCCCGCTTGTACCTGTTTATGCGGTATTCCTCCCGGATGTACCTGTAAACCTCGGTCCTGACGGCACAGCCTGCGAAGGTACCACACTGAACGCCTTCCTGCCACAGATTGTAAGCTACCAGTGGAGCACCGGCGATACGGTTCCAAGTATCACGGTCACCAACTCAGGTACTTATTATGTGGATGTGGTTGACTTCAATGGTTGCGTGGGTACTGACTCTGTCATCCTCCTTGTCAACCCCAGTCCTAGTGTAGATCTCGGCCCGAATGACACGGTAGCGTGTGACCAGATTGTACTGGATGCCGGTAACCCCGGAGCCACTTACGTATGGTCGGTTCCCGGTATATTCAGCCAGACGTTGACGGTAACCGACAGTGGTACCTACTATGTCGAAGTAACGTCTCTGGGCTGTTCGGCCAGCGATACCATCACCATTGATGTAAAAGATGCACCGGTGGTAGATCTGGGCGCGGATGTGACATCCTGTAACCCTGTAGCACTGGATGCCGGAAATGCAGGCTTGTCCTTCAACTGGAGCACAGGAGACAACAGTCAGTCGATTGTAGCGATACCTCCGGTCAGCGGTTCAGATACAGTTTCAGTAACCGTAACCGATCCTGCCAGCGGATGTGCGACCACCGATGCGATTGTGATCACAGCAGGAACCCCACCATCGGTTGACCTGGGCGGCGACCAGACCGGTTGCGACAGCATTACGCTGGATGCAGGCAACCCCGGCGCCAGCTACCTGTGGAGCAACGGAGCCACGACGCAGACCATCACCGCTACAGCAGCAGGTGTATATTCGGTAGCCGTAACGGATGCAGGCGGATGTGAAGGGGCAGATACCGTAACGCTGAGCCTCGAACTGAGTCCGGTAGCAGGGTTTACCTACAACTGGGTGAACTTCGGCTTTACCTTCCAGTTCAACGACGCTTCGGCCAATGGTAGCACGATTTTCTGGGACTTCGGCGATGGCAATACAAGCACAGATCCGAGCCCGACCCACACGTATCAGTTTACCGGCTCATTCCAGGTAACGCAGATCATCACCAACAGTTGCGGCAGCGATACCCTGGTCCAGATCGTAGGGCCGACCAGCATAGGCGATGAACTGTTTGGCAATGCGATCAGCATCTACCCGAACCCGACCGAAAACCAGTTCTGGCTTGAAGGTCTGGACATCACGGCAGAGACGCTGACCATTGAGGTGAATGATGCCCGCGGACGTACGATTATGAAGCAGGTGGAAAACCACGTATTCGGTGGATTTAAATACAGATTCGACCTTACCCAGCATGCGGAAGGTGTATATGTAGTCAAAATCTCCGATGGCGAGCGTACCGCCTACAAGCGAATTGTGAAAAATAACATATAATCAGATGGTTATCAGAAGAAAAGGGGCTATATGCCCCTTTTTTTATTTAAATCTTATCATTTCAAGGAGGCAACTTTTTGTAGATTAGGTTATGATTTATTTGTTTTGCAGACCAGAATAAAATCCAATAAAACTATGGCAAGCAAAGTTAAAGCGAGGGATTTGGAAGACGAAGTAGTGGAAAAGGGAAAAGAAGCGGCAGAAAGCGGGTTTTCCATTGAAGAGTTTGTCGTTAAAAACAGAAACCTCCTCCTTATAGGAGTGGGCGTGATAGCAATTGTAATTGCGGCTGTGGTCGGCTACAACGCCATGCGCAGCGGCAAACATACAGAAGCCAGCAGTGAGATGTTTCAGGCTGTCAAATACTTTGAGGCAGACTCATTTGACCTCGCCCTCAACGGCGATGGCCTCGCGTTGGGATTGCTCGATATTGCAGATGATTACAGCGGTACCGATGCGGCTAATCTCGCCAACTTTTATATCGGCTCCATTTATGCAAAAAAAGGAGACCTGGAGTCTGCCCGTGAATACCTGGAAAAAGTATCTCTCGGTGACAATCTCTTCTCCATGTCCACGCTCTCTGCACTCGCCTTTGTATATGAAGACCTCGGTAATCCCGAAAAGGCTGCCAGCCTTTTTGAAAGAGCGGCTTTCACTCCCGCAGAAAATGAAGCCCTGACTCCGGCTATGCTTCTGAATGCAGGCAGAAATTACGAGGCTGCAGGAAAACCTTCCAAGGCTCTGGACCTTTATGAAAAAATCAAAAAGGATTTCCCTACCAGTTCGGAAGGCCTCAATATCGATAAATACATCGGAAGAGTTTCAGAATGAGTGACTCCAAAGCGCACGACCTTTCTTCCATTCAATATCATGGAGGGAAAAACCACGGAGCTGACCGTGTCGTGATTGCTGTCAGCAACTGGCACAAAGAAATTACAACCGCACTGTTTCAGGGTGCGGTTACTGTTTTAAAAGAAACAGGGGTAAGGCCGGAAAATATCCTCAGGTATGATGTACCTGGTTCTTTTGAACTTCCCATGGCTGCCAGTATTGCGCTTGCCAAACACTATAACCTCGATGGGGTAATCTGCCTCGGTTGTATTATTCAGGGGGAAACCCGCCATTTTGAGTTTATCGCTCAGGCGGTTGCCAATGGCATAACCCGCGTTGCCCTCGATCACAACAAACCTGTCATATTTGGGGTACTTACTCCTGACACCCTTGAGCAGGCACAGGAACGCGCAGGCGGAAGCCTGGGCAATAAAGGCGCGGAAGCCGCCGTGGCCCTCCTCGAAATGATAGACCTCGAAAGAGGCTGATCTCAATAAAAAACCGCATTTGCCAGCAATAATTTCCCGCTGTACCAGAATCCTCTCACTACCGGGCTATCTGGGAAATATGTGATTTTTCCGCTTTCATAGTCTTCCGCACCCCAGGCCATACTACCGCCAATGGCTGGTTTTACACTACTGCCAATAAATCCGTGCACTTCCTGACTCACCGGAAATACGCCTGCATTCCATCCTGTATCTTCCAGCAATGGGTAAGCCACCGGATTTTGCTTGAGAACAAAATAACGATCGCCTATTCCAAAAGCAAGCGGGTGCGAAGGATCAGTTTTTACTTTGAAGATACTGCCGGGAGCCGAATTGCTGATTGCCTGTCTGGTAAGCTGATCATATTGTTCTGCTGTAGCTCCCCCGGCCATAAAGTTTCGGGAATAACGCTGCCTTTCCTTTTCGACTGCCTGATAAAGGGCGGTAGAAGGCCAGCTTTGCCACTTTTGAGCAAACAGGTCCACCGTTTGTTCTATCGCAATTACGTGCCCTCCTGCTGCCACAAAAGCCTGAATCTTTTCCTGAATAGCCTCATAATTTCCGGAAGGCAATACGAGTAAGTCAAATTCTGAGAGATCTGTTTTAGCCATAAACCGGGTATCGAGTACGGTTACCGGATACTGAAGTTCCTGCTCGAAGTAATACCACAATTCGCCAAAACTGTTTACCTGAATTTCTGGCCCGCGAACAATAGCCGCATTTACCCGCCTGACCGTTTTGAACTGATCGGAACCGGGATAAGGGCCCTGTTCGGATATACCGCCATTGAGCGGGTAAAGATTTACGCCCGTTTTGGCTGCAATTTCCGCCAGATTTTTATCTGTTTCATGTCCGTGTTTTCCTCTTTCAAAAACAAGTGTTCCCCGGTCAAATTGTTTTCCCCCTATTTTGAATGGAGCCATTGCCCGGGTGGGAGTATAGCCTGCCTGAAGGGCGGCGGACAGAAAAGCTGCATGGTGAAAATCGTGCCATTCTACCGCCCAGGCGTAAGGATGGCTGTTTTCCGGCTGCTCATGATCAGGTGACGCGGCGTGAAGCGGTATCGGTTTAATTCTGGTTTTGACCGCATAGGCTTCCAGGCAGTAGGCATAAGGAAGCGCCCAGGCAGTAAAGTCATAAGTAAGCGAATCTTCCAGCAGGGGATCGGGCTCAAACAATACCTGAAGCAACCGGCTGTTGGGCTGGTAGGCAGATATTACAATATCCTCCGGTGTGATGGTAAATGAGGTTTGCCTGTTTTCCTGATAGCTGAATCCTTCTACTTCAGTAACGCCTGATGCAATACGGCCATAAGTTATATGGTTTCTGTCCAGCAGCAGAAGCAGTTGTTTCACCCGCTCCGGATGAAGGGTGGGTTTCAGAATAAAAGTTTTGTATTCGCCGTATGGTTCGCGGGCGTTTTGCTCAAAGTATTGTTTAAACTCTTCCAGCAGTTTTTCCCTGAAGCGAAAAGCTGTTTCGATGGTGGAGATTCCGGTTACGAGGTGTTTGGTTATGCGGTCTTTAAGGGTAAGCGTATCTCCTTCGGGGAGAATAACTGCCCTTCCCGCCCGGTCGCCGCCTGTCTGCTCGTAAGTAAAACCCATCGCCCCCTGAAAGGAGGGCCAGGTGTCGCCATAGCTGGGATAAAACATATCGTAATTTTCTCCGGAAAAGTATCTCCAGTAATTTTTGTCAAACCAACTGCCGTGGTTTTTGCCGATAATGGTGTGAAATTCCTGCTGCCATGTGGTGATGACCGGGTGAAATGGCTTTGCGGCAGGCGGGAAAAAATAAGTAGCCTTGCGGTTTTTCATTTCATGGAAATCGACATGAACCTGTGGCATCCACTCGTAAAACAATGCAGCCCGCTGCCGGCTTTCAGGCTGAACCTGCCAGCACCAGTCGCGGTTGAGGTCAAATAAATAATGATTTTCTCTGCCTCCGGGCCATTCTTCCTGATGCTCAGCGGCTTGTGAAGAAAGGTTGAGAATGAAGCTTCCCGACTGATATTGCCATTGTACATATCTTTCGCGGCCATCAGGGTTGAGGCAGGGATCAATGACAATGACCAGCGAGTCAAGCCAGGGCAGGGTATCGCTGGAAACAAGGTGATAGAGCATGGCCATCGCAGATTCCGAACCCGATGCCTCATCTCCATGGATATTATAACTCATCCATACAATGGGTATTTCCGGAGACTTTCCTTCCGGTTTTTTTCCCATCCCGGTGCGGGCGACACTTGCGGCCTTTATCTGTGGCAAGCGGGCATGATTGGCCGGTGAAGTCACCACAGCTACCAAAAGCGGTCTTCCTTCCCAGGTATAACCGTAGGGTACGATAGCGACCTTTTCAGACGCCGCAGCCACCGTGCGGAAATATTCGGTTATCTGGTAGTGGAAAGTAAAGCGCGTGCCGGGAGCATACCCCAGAAATGCCTCAGGCGAAGGTATGTCAGCCGCAAAAGAAAAAGAAATCAGATTGAAAGTAAGGAGCAGGGTAGTGAGCCGTAGCATAAAATAAAATTTGCTCAAGCTAAAAATAAAGCGGCAGGCAGGCAAGAATCATATTTTTTAACCTTAAAGTTGTGTTTTGTTTGTATTTGACATAAAAAAATAACTTTAAAGTTTGTTTTTTAAAACCAATACTGCTAACTTGCGTATATAAAGTTGAATTTAGGTGGAAGTTCTGGTGGAAAAACGTAACATATCCCATATCGAAGAGATTGCATACTTTCTCTTCACCTTTCGAAACCTGAAAGAAAAATACGGGATGATTGTTTACGACAGGCGGAAAAACTTCAAGGCATTGCTGGACCTCGAAATCACAGCTGTGGAGCGGGAAAAAATTCTCGACAATCTCACACCACTGGATTATTATAAGGGTCCTACACCTGATGGCGTGAACATCGGGGCGGATTACTGGGAGTTTGGAGTAATGGTAAGGGGAACGGAAGTCTATATAAAAATATCTGCCGGGCTGGGAAATCATGCGGTCGCCTGTTTTTCCTTTCACCCCGCAGAAAGAAAAATTAAATACCCACATAAATAGTGATGAAGACGCCACATATAGGAAAAGAGTGGTTACTGAAAAGACGACTCGCAGCATCGGAACCCTTCAGAAAAGAAGTATTTGAAATCTGGGATCATTATTATGAGCACCAGGTGACGGGGGATGAAATTACGACTACCGAACTCGACGAAATCAACATTCGCCAGGTATATAATCTGTACAGGGAAAAACACCATATTCCTTTTCCAGAAGAAATCAGGCAGATTCGCGAGCAGTACGGACTTTCGGCTGCGAAAATGTCAGAAGTACTCGATCTGGGAGCCAATAGTTTTCGCAATTATGAAAATGGAGAAATCCCCAGCCTCGCCAACGCCAAACTGATTCGACTGGCCCGTGATCCCGGCAATTTTCTCAGCTTCCTGAATGAAAAACGACATCTGTTTTCTGATGCGGCATGGGAAAAACTTCAGAAGCACATTCAAACCCTGATGGGCAAAGACAAGTTGGATACCGTGGTAGAATATATATGGAACTTTCACATGGAACCCAATGCCTTTACCGGTTATACCCGGCCTGATTTTCGGAAAGTCGCTCATTTTATACTCTTTTTCGCAGAAAAAGCACGCCCGCTGAAAACCCGGATGAATAAGCTGATGTTTTACTGTGACTTCCTCAATTTTCAGCGCACAGGGTTTTCTATATCGGGCTGCAACTATCGTGCGATTCCTTTTGGGCCTGTACCCTCACATTTTCATGAACTGTTTGGCGTGCTGGAAGCCGAAAAATATATATCTATCGAGGAGGAAATGTTTGACCACGGAGGCGTAGGTGAGCGTTTTGTTGCCAATTCTTCTTTTGACTCCTCCCTGTTTTCAGAAGAAGAACTGGAGACGATGAATCATATCGTTACGGTTTTTGATGATGTGCGCACCCAGAAAATTATTGAAATGAGCCATCAGGAAATTGGCTGGGCCGACAATCATGGAAAACGCGATTTGATCAGCTACCAGCAATATGCCTTTCAACTGAATGAGTTTCCCGCAAGGGAATAAAATATGCGTTTGATTTTTGGATCAGGAAGGCGAATGTGTTTTGTCCGATTTTCGCCCTTCCCTCCATTCGTTCTTTTAATGATATCAGAACCCCGGCCTTCTCCGGGGTTTATGATTTTATATCGGTGGTTGTCAGCCAGCCTGCGACTGACAGTCTGTTGATCCGAAGCAGCTCTTCAAAGGTAGGGATTTGTACGTCTCTGGGGATTTTGATCAGGCGGGAGTCTTTTTTCTCAAATGGCGGGGGAATTTTGGATTGAAACAACAAACCCCACAGTGTAGCTGTACAACTGATCATGATTCTTGAGGGGTTATAATCCTCTTCCCATTCGGTCAAACGCTCATTGATTTCCTCAAAAAAGGTAACGGTATTGGCCAGTCTTACGCGGGAACCGGCTTTCGATTTTCCCCGTGTTTTGAGGTAATTGATCTGAGACTTGCCCTGCGAGTGGCGCTTCATATACTTTTTGATCGCCTTGTGATGGACCACTTCGCCTTCTTCAAAATACCCCAGCGCGGCTGCACCAGCCTGTATAAGTGCTATCGAGTAATTGGGCATTTCTTCCGCAACCGTTTGAAGATACGCGCCGATGGATAACGATCTGTCTCCAATAGCAGGAAAGGGCAACGGAAGCCGCAACTCCCAACGCGGCTCTGAATCCGCGTTTCCTGCAATCATGTGTTTTTCAGGAAATAATTCGACCACAACCTCTGCGCTGACGACTTCGCGAAGAAAGGTCAGGCACTCAGAATAGGCTAGTTTTTTGGTCTCAGAAAAATTTTCCGTAGCTGCAAAAATTAGTTCCTTGCAATATCAGCATCCTGCTCTGCATTTGCATCTGCATCTGCCTCAGGAGTAAGCACGGCATGAGAAGCATTCCCTGCACTCTCCAGTACCTGTTCTACCACAATCTTTGAACTGGGCGCAATCTGCTTCAGGAATGGAGTAGCATACAATCCCATCCAGAACATCAGGACGATGAGCGGCAGCATGACAGACATTTCGCGGCCACTGAGGTCTTCTAGGCTGCGGTTTTCGTCTTTATCCAACTGACCAAACATAACGCGTCTGAACATCCAAAGAAGATATACAGCGGCGATTACGACTCCTGTAGCGGCAAGTATCGGCAGCGCATTGGAGATCGTGTCAGATTTGAATGCACCCATCAGTACGAGGAATTCACCCACAAAGCCGTTGAGGCCGGGAAGACCTACGGAGGCCATTACCGTGATCATAAACAGCAGGGTATATTTGGGCATTACCCGGGCGATACCCTGGAAATCGCTGATTTCACGTGTATGGCGACGGTCGTAAATCATTCCCACCAAAAGGAAGAGTCCGCCGGTAGCGATCCCGTGGTTGATCATCTGGATAACAGCGCCATTCATCGCCTCTTCGGTAAAGGCAAAAATACCGAGAACGATAAAACCCAGGTGGGAAACAGAAGAATAGGCTACGAGTTTTTTTACATCTGTCTGTACCATGGCTGCCATCGCGCCATAGATAATGCCAACCACGCCCAGGAGCGACATAAACCCTGCGAAATCAACGGAGGCATGGGGGAAGATTGGCAGACAGAAACGCACCAGTCCGTACGTACCCATTTTCAGCAGCACACCGGCAAGTATGACAGAACCTGCGGTAGGCGCCTGCACGTGGGCATCGGGCAACCAGGTGTGGAGCGGGAAAAGCGGCACTTTAATCGCAAAGCTGAGTGCAAAGGCTGCAAAAAGCCATTTTTCAGCAGTGGGCGTAATGGAAAGGTGGTTGAGAATGAGGAAGTAATCGGTGGTAAAAATCACTCCCTGAAGTTCAGGCCGCTGGGTAAGAACCTCCTGCGGAATTGCTACGTGTGAACCTGCATAAATGATCGCGATCAACATCAGGAGGGAGCCCACGAGCGTATAAAGGAAAAATTTAAGTGAAGCATAAACCCTGTCTTTTCCGCCCCAGATTCCAATGAGGAAGTACATGGGGATCAGCACCATTTCGAAAAAGACGTAGAATAGCAGCATATCCAGTGCCACAAAAAAGCCGAGGATACCTGTTTCCAGAATCAGAAGCAACAGATAGTAAGCTCTTGGCGCTTTTGCCACATCCCATGAGAAATAAATACAGATGGGGAAAAGAATTGTGGTAAGCAGCAACAGGTAAACGGATATACCATCAAGGGCAAAGGTGAAATTGATGTCCACCGAGCCGGAAGATAGCCAGTCAAAGCTGAAGAAATATACATAACCCGGAGCACCGCTGGCGTATTGACCTGCGTTGGACAGGGAGAGGTAGTCATAATACATAACCAGGCTCAGCACAAAAGGAACCATAGATACCCAAAGTGCGATTTGTTTGGCAAGATTCTCCCTGGATTCATTGAGTGCGCCGATCAATGCTGCGCCAACAAGTGGAGAAAAAACCAGAATAATGAGTAGCGTGCTCACAGGCTTAAGTTAATTTTTACTTGAAACCAACGGCTATACGTTGGCGGGGCTAAAGATATAGACTTTTTCATATATTACCAATGAAAGCAGGCCCTTACTTGTGGTCTGCTGAAGATTTCCCGGTAAATTCTTTTTCCACATATTCTTTTACTGCCTTCACATACGCACGGGCCACAGATTTTACTCTTTTCGGGGCAGGATTTCCCGCAATTTCGGTGTCATTGAGGCTCAGGCTGCGGCTTTCCTGTATATTGTCCTGACAGAGGCTTTCGCCATAACAAACCGGCCCGGTGACCATTCGCGTAAGGCTGAGGTTGCGGGCATATACACCCGGATAGCCGGCGGGTAAAGATGCTTTCTGAAGATAACGCAGCGGATAGTCGGGAGATACCACCGGCACACCGGTCTCTGCAACCGAATGCCTGACAAAGGCGTCGGAAAGTGTTACAGACTGCCTGAGATCGCGGGTGAGCAATAGCCGGAGGAAGGCAAGCCTGTCTTCGGGGCGGGCTAGTTCGCCCGTCATAAACGCCCCCGGCACAAATGCCATACAATAGTTTTGACCTGTGGGAGACATCCGCCCCGCTGCATCGCGCTGGTCCCAGTTGGGCGAGTCGATATTGTAATGAATGATCAGGGTAAGATGCGGATGAAATGCATTGATTTTACGGGCTCTTTCCCGAAGGTCTTCGGGCGTGAAAAACCGGCTCATAATATCTTTGTCCTCTGCCCGGGTTTTCCATTTGGCAATTTCCGCTTCGGTGAGTGTGCCTTCCGTTTTTTCTGCCTCCATCAGGGAGTCCCAGCGGGTTTGTTTCCACTCCGGAAAGGTAAGCCCTAATGCGCCTTTTCCGGGTTGTGTGCGGGTCATAAATACGGTGGCTCCCAGTGCCTCCAGTTCTTCTCTTACCGCCCATGCGGTTGCCAGGGTAAGGCCGGCTTCAAAAAACCTGACAGGTTGCATATAGGTTGCCGGAGTGGGCATGAGATGGATATACTTTCCCTCCGTTACGGCCGTCTCATAGTCTCCCGCTATGTGGCCGGGATCGAGGGCTACCCTCAGGCCTTTTAAGGGAAGGAGCGAATCTCCCGAAGAGATAAAATCTGTCGGAAGAATAGCCTGTGGCTCATCGTCATCCACCGGCCAGTGGGTTGATGCTTTGGCCAGGTAAAGCGCCAGAAGGCTGTCGGCGGGCAGCTCATATACCAGCCTCACAAACCTGTCATACTCGTCGGGGTAAATCACCGCCTCGGGCTGTCCCGCTTTTTTGTTCTCTGCACTTTCATACATAAAAATCCCCTCCGGAGAAACTGCGAAATAATCCGCTATCGCAGGGTCTTTTACTGCCAGGGAAAGTATGTCCGGGAAAGGATCAACAACCGGATTTTTACCTGAAAAAAAACATCCTGCTACTCCGCATATCGCGATGAGCAGGGCTGCCAGTGGAAGATGGGGATACATGCGTTTCATGAATCTAAATTACTCGAAACCTTCCTTCCGGGCAACAAAAAAGGACCTTCTGGCGAAGGTCCCTTGGCAATGACATATAAAAACTACAACTACTACTATCAGGTAATGGTACAAAACTAGTGAGGGGCATGCAGTGAATCCAAACCTATATCAGGCTATTCCTAACGATTTGGAAAACAGCTTGTTGGAGCAGTTTCTGCTTTTGGTTTGCAAATAGCGAACGTAATGCCCCGGTTTTTCTTCGGTTTCCCTGAATATATAACAAAAAGAATAAACAATTGTTCCGGACTAATTGGCTGCTCTCGACAAAGCCGAGAAATCGTCGGCAGTAAGATGCCCCGAAATGACTGTTTCGGCTTCGTACATGATCCGGCCACCTTCGGCAGAAAGTACATAAATATTTTTCCCACGGGGATCTATATGGAGAAAAGCCACGGTTGGAATCTGCGCTTCGATAGCAGCGGCAATGGCCTCTTTGTCAACAATACTGACTTCGTATTTGTAGTATCTTTTTAAGGTCTCCGGATTCTGCAGGTCGGCGGATAGCTGCTCAGGCAACAACAACAGTGTTTTTTCATGCAGGGTATTGGCCAGGGCGTTGTCGTACTTTTTCAGCAGCTTGGGGTGGTTGTCTTCCGTGATTTTATTGGTGTCGAGAAATACCAGGTAGTTTTGCATCGACTGAATGATGGCTGTGAGTTTGTACAGATACTCATCCACATCGTTGATATCGTTGAACTGGTACTGAACAATCGCTTCGGCCCCGGGGTAGTTTCGCATATCTGCTCCGTTTCCGCAGAGGTAAAGCGCCAGGTGATTGCTTTTGATGCGGTCGGTTCGTCCTACCCTGTTGATAAATCGCTCAGAATCATTGCGAACCAGCATAGAGTAATCTTTGCTCAGCGATAGTTTGAGCAATTCATCTGGAGTTACAAACTGGAAAGGAATGATAGTCCAGTATTTTTCAATGGTATTTTTGATTTTCTCATTGTAGGCATCCTGTCCTTCGTACAAAACTACCAGCATGGTGGTCTTTTTTATTTTGGGCCACTCTTCTACGGCGCGGGTACGGCCATTCTGACCGAGGATCACTGAGAAAGTTAAGACAAAAAAGAAGCTGAAAGGGATGATCGTTTTCATTTGGGATGGGAATAAATAAATGGAGAATGTTAGGGGTTATTTTACATTATACGAAAATAACCTCCTCCTGCGTCTAAAAGTTATCTTATTTTCGATTGGAAAGATATACGCCAACCAGAATAACGGCCATTCCGGCAAACTGTAAGAGGGTGAATTTTTCGTTATCAAGCAATCCCCACATCAGGGCTACTACCGGAAGGAAGTACGTGACGGATGACGCAAATACCGGCCCGGTTACCTGCACAAGCCGGTAAAATAATACCAGCGCAAGGGAAGTACCCATTCCGCCCAGAATAACAATATATCCCAGTGAAGACCACGCCTGCGCATTGTGCTGAAACACCGCGGGTATATCTGCAAAGAGCAGGTACAGGCTGTAGGGAATAGCGACGGTCAGTAGCGCAAATCCGGAGGCAAGCACGGGCGGGGTTTGATTCAGATAGCGCTTCATAATATTGGTGCTGAATCCATAGAGTATCGTAGCAACCACGACGATAAGCGAATACTGAATATTATCCATCAGTCCGATATCGCTTCCGCCAGACAGGATCAGAATCAGCGCGCCGGCAAGTCCTGTCAGCACGCCGGTAATCTGCCGGGCAGAAAAGCGAAAATCAAACAGCAAAAAACCGATAATCAGCACAAAGAGCGGGCTCAGTGCGTTCATAATGCCTGCATTGGCGCTGTTGATTTTGGTTTCGGCCAGAGGAAACAGAAAGGCGGGGATTCCATTTCCAAATGTACCTACGAGGGCAACAAATTTCCATTCTGTTTTGGACAGCTTCCGGGCTTTACCAATCACAAATGGCAACAGAAACAGTGCCGCAATGACCATTCTTAGCCCTGCAATCTGATAGGGCGAAAAAGCAATCAGTGCTTTTTTGATAAGAATAAACGAACTTCCCCATACAAGGCACAAAAAGAGAAATGCGCCCCAGGCAACGATTTTGTTCTGACGGGTATCCAAACAGGTTAGGTATTATTGATTTGGGTTATTCTGAACCGGAATCTCTTTTGGCGCGAAAAAACTCCTGCATGAGTGAGCGGCAGTCATTTTCCATGATTCCGGATATAATGCGGGTTTTGGGGTGAATAAGGCCGGGAATATGGCGGCTGAATCCGGTTTTGGGTTCTCCGGCACCATAGACAATGCGACCGATCTGTGCCCATCGCAGGGCGCCTGCACACATGGGGCAGGGCTCGACGGTGACAAACAGGGTACAGTCAGTCAGGTATTTGCTGCCCAGATATTCACATGCGGCGGTAATCGCAATCATTTCGGCATGCGCTGTGGGGTCCTGAAGTCTTTCGGTCTGGTTATAGCCTTTGCCGATGACGCGGAAGTTGCTTACGACAACAGCTCCTATGGGAACCTCTCCCTCCTCGAATGCCCGTTCTGCCTGAAACAGCGCCTGGCGCATGAAATATTCATCTGTATGGATGGAAAGCATCTTAGTTAAGTTGGATTTGGGCAAAGGGCTGAATCTCGGTATAAAGTCTGGCCACAGGCAGTCCCATGACATTGTAAAAATCTCCTTCAATCGCACTTACGCCAATCATTCCGATCCATTCCTGAATGCCGTAAGCGCCGGCTTTATCGTAGGGTTGATACCGGTCGGTGTAATAGCTGATTTCTGCATCGGTAAGCTCCCGGAAGGTTACCCGTGTTTCTTCTGCGAAACTGTGGTACTGATTCTCATGCAGAATCGTAACACCCGAAATCACCGAGTGCGTAATGCCTGAGAGTTTGCGGAGCATAGAAAAAGCCTCTTCTCTGGCGGCGGGTTTTCCCAGAATTTCTTCCCCGCAGACAACGATCGTATCAGCAGTAATGATTACATGATCGTAGCTGAGGTCGGTATAGTTCCGTGCTTTTTCGCAGGAAATGGCGATAGCAACTTCCCTCGGTGTAAGGCCGGGCGGAATAGTTTCTTCGGATGGGCGTACGACGGTTTCAAATGTAAACCCCAGGTCGCGCAACAACTGCTGCCGGCGGGGAGACTGAGATGCGAGAATGAGTTTTTTCCCTTTACGCATATTTCAATCAGTCTTCAAATTTGGTCAGGCGTGGGATAAGATACCAATTGAGATGCAGAATACGCGGCTCAAAGTTTGTCCACCGGTTGGTATTGGCGCTAATGCAGGCCATTGCACAGGTCGGCATAAAAAAACCAGCACTCATCTGAAGGAGATAGCGCACAGTTTCTTCAAAAGTAGGATTATGCCCAAAAATCATGACCGTATCGGCAGGTTCGGGAAGGTGGTAAATCAGGTCTGTCAATTCTTTTACGCTGGAATCATAGATGGCGCGGTCGGTTTCTATTTCATCCTTATAACCCAGTTTTTCTCCGATGATCGTGGCTGTGCTCAGGGCGCGGTTGGCGGGAGAGCTGACGATGAGGTCGGGTGAAAACTGCTGTTGGGCGAGAAGGGTTCCGAGGTATCGGGCATCATTGATCCCTCTTTGTTTCAGCGGGCGGTCTATATCGGAAACACCTGCGGGCCAGTCAGATTTTGCATGTCGGCAGATAACGAGAGTTTTCATAGGCAAGCAGATAAAGTTTGGGGCAAAAATACAAAAAGTGCCCCTATTGGGACACTTTTTATTCATACCGATAGTTTGATTTTATCAATGGATGACCACCGACTTCAGGGTTTGGGAAGTGGAGGTTGTTTCGTTTTGCACATCTACGCGGATAAAATACATTCCGGGTGAAAGATGGCTGGTTTCCAGATTTACTTCGTGGATTCCCATATCATAATTGTCCATCGCAGCATATATGCTTCTTCCATCAGAAGTGTACATCATGATCCGCACTTCTGAGGCGGATGGCAGTTCAAACTTCACCGTTGCGATATCTCGTGTGGGGTTGGGGTAAAGGCTGATATTCAGTTTATCGATTTCTATCGGGTCAACGGGTGCAGCCTCTCTTCCCAATACTACGGAAGTTGTGGACCATACGCCAAACCCGTGAGAAGCAACATAAACCGTATTGTCGGGGCTGAGGAAATGCGCAGATTTGGAAACTTCCACCTCTGTGGTGTCAAACCCTCCGCCCGGAAGCGGGTTGATTTTGGTTTCGATGCGTGTGAGTGCATCCGGGGTAATACGCGATTTGTATTTTCTTACATATATATCATAAACCGGAGCACCACTAAACGCGGTTCCTGACTCATCGGTCCAGGGCGCAGAGAGGTAAAGCGGAATAGTTGGCCCTGCACGCTGGATATCGCGCACAGAGTAAAGTTTGGTCTCGATACCAATCAGGAGGACACTTTTTGTTTCGGCAGGGTCTTTAATAGAATTCTACCGAATAGACCGGCTCCTTCACCGCGTGGCCCGATAGCAGGCCAAATGAAGGGCTGGTTTTGGCAGTTTCGGTAACCCATACAAAACCCTGGGTCGCCTGAACGTTGCCACCATATGAACCATAAGTAACAGCGATTCGGTTGGGATCCTGCGGATCAACAGAGATGTCGGAAACCCATCTTCCGGTCATCGGTGAGAGGTTGCTTCCTGTGGCATTGTCAATTCTTACCACATTGGTCAGAACATCAAAATTTTCCATGTCATGCGGGCGGTCAATGCGCCAGATTTTTCCCCGGCTCGAACCTACATACAGCGTGTGATCACTGTCTCCGGATGCGGTGATCGTGGTAAGGTATTCAAGACCGCCATCCACAAGCTGATTGGTGATACGATTCCATTTTACCTGAAGACCATCACCAAATCCGCCATTGACAATCCAGACGAAGTTGCGGGAGCAAAGGAAAATATACCCTCCGCTTTGTGTTTCCAATTCTTCGTCCGTAATCTGGTTGTTGTTGAGCAGGTTTGCGGGAACCACTTCGTCGAGCACCCAGGCATTTTGCGCGGGGGTAGGTGAATTAAAGAGGGCACCACCCTGTACATTTATACCAGAGCGATCAACATAAACATTATTTGCGGTATCGAGGTTTTTTACATTGGGGCGAAGAGGCAATCCGTAGAAACGCTCGGAGCTGATCCCAGCATTAAATGATCTTACAATTCCATTGTCGCTTCCCTGCATAATGACGGCGCCGGGGTGGAGATAAGAGGTGGCAACCTTACCGAAATTATTGCCCAGGATCGCCCCAAACCCCTGGCGGGTAGGGCTTTCGGAGCTGTAATGCCGGTTGAGGAGATATCCTGCGGTTTCGGTTCCGACTATGACAGCATCAAACAGCGGGTCATCTGCGCCTACGGTTTCGATAGAGAGGGAAGCCACGCTGAATGCGACTGTTGCCTCATATCCTTTGGATTTTTGGGAGAAAGTAACGCCTCCATCATCTGAGCGAACGATCTGACGGTCGGTTCCCACAAACAACTGGCTGGTGTTGGATGGGTTATAGACGATGGTATAGATTTTTCTGGGTACATAGTTGGATGCAGTGGGGTTGGTCTGCTGGGCTGTAGGAGTCCAGCCTTTGCCGTCCCGGAAAGTAAACCATGCATTACCGGCGATGATAATTTCATTGGGGTTGGCCGGCGATACTACCATGGCGAAGGCATTCTGTCCTGTGGTACCGAGTGGGGTAAAGCCGGGGCTTCCTTTCGGGCCGTAAACCCGCCATGTAGCGCCATTGTCATCGGAGCGGAATACGCCGCTGATTTCATTATTTGCCTGTGTACCTGCTACGTAAATGGTGCTTTTTGCGCTGGGTGCAACAGCAATTTCACTGCGGGATGTACTGAAATTGCCCAGGCTGTAAAGTACAGGATCTCCAACAGCTGTAAAATTGATGCCATCAGGAGAGATATACAGAGAATCCCTGAATCCGCTTTTGGCAGAAGCAAAGACTGTGCTGCCTTCTGCGCCTTCCATGTCATATACCACCCCAGCCTGAAAGACCGGGCTGCCATTACATTTTACAAGGGAGTTGGCGCCCAGTTTTTTATCGTTTGAGTAAAAAAGGCCTTCACTGGTAGCCACATACACGCGGTTGTTGATAACCGAAATCTTTTGAATAGCAGAAAACGCGCCCTTATAGTTAATCGTCTGGGCTGTATTGGTGGCTGGAACTGCGGTCCAGGTATTTCCGTTGTCTTCGGATAAATACACCCCCCCGCCGGGAAGACCGGTGAGATAACCCTTAAAGCCATCGGGGTCGGTCTGCCAGTTGTAGCTGCTGCTGCGGTTGAGTCGGGTTACGTAATAGGATAATTCGAATGCGGTGGCGCCGGTTGCAACATAAATATTGTTGCCGTCCACAGCAATAGAAGTGATATTGGGGTTGCCGGTATAGGATTCTACCCTGTCCCAGGAAACACCACTATTTCTGGAAATCCATAGTCCACCTCCCTGTGAACCTGCCAGGAGGTTGCCACTGTTGTCAAATGCCAGTGCCCGGGTGCGGCTGCCTGCATTGTCAGGCCCAAGATTGCTCCAGGCATACTGGGCCTGGAGGTTGCCTCCACAAATGAGGACACATATCACCCAAAAAGCTTTGTAAATATTTTTCTTCATACAAACTACGGTTATCAGTCGTCTGGTAAAATAAGTATTTTCAACCTAACAAAACAAAATCACAGCCGGAAACTTGGCTAAGTACGAAAATAACAGCCATTGACAATTAGCGCCATATTCAAAACTGGTGCTCAGTTACACAAAACCGGATTGGTTTTCATCCTGTTCTGCTCAAAAAATTTTATAAATGCCTTTCGGAGTGGTAGCTGGATCGCACCAGCGGCCCACTTTCTACATAATCAAACCCCATTTCCATACCCACTTCCCGGTAATGAGCAAACAAATCCGGATGGATAAACTCATGAACGGGAAGGTGCATTTTGGTGGGTTGGAGGTATTGACCGATGGTGAGCACATCGCAGTCGTGCTCCTTCAGGTCGCGCATCAGTTCATACACTTCTTCGACGGTTTCTCCCAGCCCTACCATAAATCCCGATTTGGTGCGGATACCTGCGGCTTTGGTACGTTGAATCTGCTCCAGACTCCGCTCATAGCGGGCCTGGGGGCGAACTCTCTTATACAGCCTTTTAACCGTTTCCATATTATGCGAAATGACGTCCGGCTTTTCCTTTGTAATCAGGTCGAGCATTTCCCACCGGGCTTTTACATCGGGAATCAGCGTTTCCATCGTTACCCCGGGGCAGTGGAGGTGAATCTGGCTGACGGTTTCTGCCCATATTTTCATTCCGCTGTCTTTCTGCTCGTCCCGGTTGACGGAGGTAATCACAGCGTGGCGGATGCCCATGGATTTGATGGCCTGCGCCACCCGGTAGGGTTCCAGTTCGTCAAGCGTATCGGGGCGACCGGTAGCGACCGCACAGAAGGAACAGGAGCGCGTACAGGTATTGCCCAGGATCATAAAAGTTGCCGTTCCGGCACCCCAGCATTCGCCCATATTGGGGCAGCGGGCACTTTCACACACCGTGTGAAGTTTGTTGGTATCTATGATCTCGCGGACATTGGTATAACTCTCTCCGTAAGGAAGTTTTACCCGCAGCCAAGAAGGCCGTGGGCCGTTTCCCGGAAGGTTTTTTGCGGTAAGATCTGTATATGCAGTGGTCATTTTCATTTCTGTATAACTAATTTTCCCTACCATCTGTTTCCCATCATAAAACCCAGCGACAGTGCTACAAATATCCGGTGATTTTCCAACTTATCCAACCCTGTCATAATGGGAACACGTTTCACAAAAAAATCTGCATTAGCCCCTAATTTAAATGCAGAGATATACCGTGATGACCGTGCAAAATCGATCAGGATATAACCTTTCACGCTTCCTCCTGCGATCAGTTCAGGTACAGGTTTTGCTGCAAAAAAGCTGGCCCTTCCAAATATTTTGGAATAGGTATGAACGGCAGGATCATAGGCCTCCACGCGCCGGTCATTGGCAGTAGGGGTGCCGATACCAGGGCGGAAGATTTCGAGGTAGTAGGGGGTAAGCAATCCCAGCGAGGGACCTGCTTTTATCCCTGCCCGGAGGTTGATCAGGTTGAGTGAATTCATGTGAAACAAATCGCGCTGAATACCAACCGCAGGATGGAGTACAAAAAAATAATTCAATTTCCCGTAAACGTACTTTCTGCCCAACTCTGTACTGAACGCCGGATCAATGAGCGCTTCGTTTAAATCTCTGACCATATGGAGATCTGCGCCAAATACAATCTGTTGTAAATCGGGGCCTTTCAGATAGTTGACTTCAAGTCCGGCTCCCCGGTTGGTTTTATGAAAACCGATGGCATAACCGGTTGTGATGGGTTTTTGCTCTTTTCGCTGGGAGAAAAGAAGCGTGGGAATAAGCAGGAAAATAAGGCAGATGTTTTTCATAAAAATACATTTACCCGGAGGGGGAATCACTCCCTAATTTAGGTAAAAAAAATCAGGTAAACGCTGCCACTTTCACATCATGCACTGCGGCAATCTCAGGCCAGCGCATTGGTAAGGAGAATTTCCTTTTTTTCTTCGAGTAGTTGAAGCAGGCGCTTTTCGGTGTCTTCGAGCGACTCCTTACTTTTCCCGCCTGCTGCGTAGAAGTGGCCGCCTCCGTCAAACTCACGGGCAAATTCGCTGGCAGATACTTCCCCCCGGCTGCGGAAACTCATTTTCACCAGGTCGTCCTGGGTTGTAATGAGGATGGCGAGGTTGATATCTTTAATGCTCATGGCATAGTTGACAAGGCCTTCGGTGTCGCCGGCTTTTACATTAAACTGCTTAAAAACCTCTTTTTCCAGTTTTAAATAGGCAGTTTTGTATTCGGGGAGCACGTGCATGCAGTTGAGCAGGCAATAGCCCAGAAACTTAAACCTTTCAGCGCCGAAATTGGCAAAAAGCAAATCGTGAATGCGGTTGACGTTGATCCCACATTCGATGAGGTGGCCCACCATATAATGTACGTCGGCAGAAGTATTGGTAAACCGGAAAGAACCGGTATCGGTCATCACGCCCGTGTAGAGTGCTTCGGAAATGGGGAGGTCAATTATATCCTTATCCCCACATGCGACGATAATCCTGTATATCATCTCCGCGGTGGAGGAAGCCGCTGTATCGAGGAAGGTGATGTCCTCAAAACCTTCCGGGTCGGGATGGTGGTCGATGACAATTTTTTTGGCGTAACTGTCGCGCACCATGGGTTCAAATTCGTTGATGCGGCTCAGGCTGTTGAAGTCGAGACAAAATATCAGGTCAGCTCCGTCAAAAGTCCATCTGGCGAGGTCGGGATCAGCAGGGCCGACAAGCACCTTGTCTGAGCCGGGAATCCATTTAAGGAATTCGGCATATTCGGTGGGAGAGACAACGGTAACGCGATGTCCCTTTTTGATAAGATAGTGATAAAGGCCCAGGGAAGAACCCATGGCGTCTCCATCCGGCTTCTGGTGAGTGGTAATGGCAATTCGCCTGGGGCGGCTTAGCAGTTGCTGGAGTGCTTCGATTTGTTCCATGAAATTTTTCCCGACTGATAAAGAGTGCGAAAATACAAATTGAAATTCACAGTATAAAATTGGATTATCAACTTGCCTGCCCTAATTTTGCAGGCTGAAACAGACTTCTCTGTTGAAATAAACTTTATATGAGCAATATCACGCTAACGATCATCAAGCCGGATGCCGTAGCCAACGGTTATACCGGAAAAATCATCGACCACATCCTTGCTTCAGGCTTTAAAATCAAAGCCATGAAAATGATTTTCATGGATGAGCGCCAGGCCGGCGGATTCTATGAAGTGCACCGCGAACGCCCCTTCTACAAAGATCTGGTGGCTTTCATGACCAGCGGCCCATGTGTACCCATGGTGCTGGAAAAAGAAAATGCCGTCAATTCTTTCCGCGAAGCGATCGGTGCTACCGATCCCACAAAAGCTGCCGAAGGCACCATCCGGAAACTTTACGCCAAGTCTATCGAGGCAAACGCGATCCACGGCTCCGACTCCGATGAAAACGCCCATCGCGAAGCCCATTATTTCTTCTCCGATCTGGAGATTTTGTAATCACGATAAAAATGATGGCCATACCCTGTATGGCCATCTTCATTTCCGTGAAATTGCGTAACTTGAAAGCCCTGCTTCAGTTGCAAGTGTATGTCCGGAGATTTTGTCATTGTAGATATTGAGACTACGGGAGGTAACCCTAAGACAGACAGGATTACCGAAATCGCGATCTTCCGCTACGACGGTAATGGCGTCGTCCAGGTGTTTGAAAGCCTGATTAACCCCGAAATGCCTATCCCTGATTTTATCACCCGTATTACCGGCATCGACAACGACATGGTGCGCGAAGCCCCCCGCTTTTTTGAAGTCGCCAGAGAAATTGTCGAAATCACCCGCGATGCCGTATTTGTCGCCCACAATGTGCGGTTTGATTACAGTTTCGTCCAGAAAGAATTTCGCCAGTTGGGATATACCTATTCCCGCAAACAACTCTGCACCGTAAAACTCAGCCGCAAGGTGTTTCCCGGAATGCCTTCCTACAGCCTAGGAAAACTCTGCGATGCCCTGCATATTCCCAACCTCCGCCGGCACCGCGCCGGGGGCGACGCACAAGCTACTCTTGCCCTTTTTCAAATGCTGACCGCGCCCGAATCGCCGGCATCCGAATACGACCTGATGCACCAGGAAATCGCGCAGGTAAAACTCCCTCCCAATCTCGACCGGGCCGTGCTGGAAAACATCCCCGACGACCCGGGAGTCTATTATTTTATCGGGGAAAAAGGAAAAATCCTCTATGTGGGCAAAAGCAATCAGATTCGAAAACGTATCCTTTCCCATTTTCAGGGAGCCTATAAAGCCAACCGCTCCATTCGCATGCTGGAGCAGATTCAGGATATTTCTTTTGAGGTGACGGGCAGCGAACTCATCGCCCTTTTGCTGGAAAATGAAGAAATCAAGCGGCTTCAGCCGCCTTTCAACCGGGCGCAGCGGCGCAGACAGTTTAAATTCGGGGTTTATAAAGAAGAGACATCCGCAGGTTATGTCCGTTTTTTTGTGGACAAATATGACGACAGACTTGCTCCGCTGGCGGGCTTCACCCAAAAATCGGCGGCAGAAGGCCTGCTGGAGCGGAAAGGCCGCAAATTTGAACTTTGCCCCAAACTCTATGACGCCGAAAAAGGTCCCGGAAAATGTTTTCACTACCAGCTCCATATTTGCAAAGGCGCTTGTGCCGGAGAAGAAGCGCCCGACGACTACAACGAAAGAGTCAGACTGGCAGCCGCGGAAATCAGCCACGGACGGGATGCGCAAAAAAGCTTTATCGTCGTAGGTGAAGGGAGAAATGACAGCGAACAATCAGTGGTATGGGTGGAGCAGGGGGTATATCGCGGATACGGATTTCTGGATTTGACACAGTTTTCCGGAAATCCGGCTTCGATTACTGAATTTATCCCCTTCCGGGAAGACCTTCCGGATGTGAGCCGGATTATCCATTCGTTTATTAAAAAAAATCCCGGGCAGGTTGTACCCCTAAAACGATGAAATTACCGTTATTGATGATATGATTCGGAAACTGGCCTTTACATATTCCCTTATTTCCCTCATTCTCTTCCCTCCCCTGTATGCTCAGGTATATAATGTTACCCGATATACGCCGCTGGAGGGGCTCGTTCAGTCTCAGGTGATGACCATGATGCAGGATCATCGCGGATATCTCTGGCTGGGCACTCACCGCGGCATCAGTCGCTACGACGGAAATACCTTTACCACTTTTGGCGCAGAGCAGGGACTTACAGGCACCTTTCTCTCCTCCATCATCGAAGACCGGAATGGATATATCTGGGTGGGTTCCGATGCAGGGCTCAACCGCTACGATGGCTACCGCTTTTCCAATTTTGCCGGACAGAAAGGCATAACCGAAAAGGTCGTGGAGGTATTAATGGAAGACCGGGAGGGCAATATCTGGATTGGTACGAAAGCGAGTGGGATCATTTTGTATAAAGACGGGCAGTTTCTCGAAAATCCCTTTACCTGGCCGGCTGAGAGCAACCAGAATATTCTTTCTTTTCTTGAAGACCGCTCGGGAAAAATCTGGATAGGCACTACCAAAGGATTGTACCTGATTGACCATTCTGACGAAATACGCGCGATTCACAATTTGCCCCTTAGCAGCGATCTGGAAGTATTTTCCATCGAAGAAGACAGTGAAGGGGCAATATGGATGGGTACAGGAAAAGGCGTATTTCGGTATAAGGATTCACGGACAGAACATTTCGACCTGCTGAAGCTGGGTTTCCCCGACAACCACGTCTATTGTCTCGTGGCCGATCTTCATCAGCAGGTATGGATGGGTACAGGAAAAGGTATAATCAGGTATCAGAACGGGCAGTTTTATCAGCTTGTGAGAAATGACCGTATTCTCGATTTTCAGATGCGTTCGGCTCTGCTCGATATGGAGGGCAATCTCTGGTTTGGAACTGATGGTGGAGGGGTGAGAAAAATTACCGAAGGCGTATTCGAAACTTTGGATATGGATGATGACCTTTCTTCGAATATCGCCAAATCGTTTCTTCAGGATCAGCGGGGCAATATATGGATCAGCACCAAAGACCGGGGGATCAATGTGTTTGACGGAAAGCGGGTGATAAGAAAATACCAGGTAACCGATGGCCTGGGGGGCAATGATATATGTTCCAGTTACCGGGACAGCAAGGGCCATTTCTGGTTTTCATCCTACAACGGAACCCTCACCCGGTATGACGGAAGCACATTTCGGGTATTTGACCGGAAAAACGGGCTGGAATGTAACGCGGCATATTGTGTAACGGAAGATCATTTGGGGAATATATGGGTGGGCACTGATAATGGGATCTTTGTATGGAAAGGAAATGGCGATTTTTCCAGATACGGGGTGGAAGATGGATTGCCAGACAATACGATTTATTCACTTGAAAGTGCCAGCAGCAGAGTATGGATCGGTACTTCTCTGGGGCTTTGTTCGTATTTCAACGGACGGTTTTCTGCGATGGAGCCGGCAAGCGCGGTCGGAAACAATGTGATTACCCTGCTCACCGATCCGATGGGAAGGCTGTGGACCGGAAGCGCGGAAGGACTTTCCTGTGTGGTGAATAATAGAAACTACCGGGTGCGAATCAGCGATACACCTGGCGCCCATACGGTAGTAGGCCTTACGATAGAACGTTATATCTACCTTTGGATCGCCACCGAAAACGGCGCATACAGGCTGGACATTTCCGGGTTTTCGCCAGAAAATGCCGAACGTGCCAGATTTGAACATTATACCCAAAAAGACGGTCTTCCCAGCCTGGAGTGTAATGCGAATGCTACTTTCCTCGACAGCCGGGGCAATTTATGGATAGGCACATCGGAAGGCGCGATATTTAAGCCTATGGGCACGCAGCGCGACGAAAAAGACTATCCGGCCAAAGTGTATATCACCGAAGTGCGCAGCGCCGTTGATACCAACTGGGCGCAGGCGATGTATATGCCCGAAAAATCGGGCGTGGTTTTTCAGCCGCCCCGCCTTTCGCCCAACGACAACCGGGTCGATTTTGAATTTATCGGGTTGAGCCTCAAAAGTTCCCAACAGCTTGCCTATAAGTACCGCCTCGAAGGGCTTACCGGCAGAGACTGGGACAGCCTGCCCGGCCAGACACGGGTATCCTATGCCCACCTTGACCCGGGGACCTATACCTTTCAGGTTATAGCCAAAAAAGAAGCAGATGACTGGGATTACAACCATCCGGCTTCTTTTGAGTTTTCTATACGATATCCGGTATATCAGACCTGGTGGTTTATTTTGCTGATGTCGCTGCTGGGGATTTCGATTGCTACCGGGGTGTACTGGGTATTCTGGAGCAGGAGGAAACAGCAGATTGAGGAGCAGAAGATCAGGGATACGGCGGAAAAACTGCAACTGGAGCATCAGGCGCTGTATGCTATGATGAACCCGCATTTTACCTTTAATGCGCTGCAATCGATACAGTATTTTATTCACAAGCAGGATAAGATCGCTGCGAATAAATTTCTCTCCAGCTTTGCCAAACTGATCCGCAAAAACCTCGAAAGTACCAAAAGCGACTTTATCAGCCTGGGAGAGGAAATCGAGCGCCTGAAACTTTATCTTTCACTTGAAAAAATGCGTTTCCCCGAAAAATTTGACTATGTGGTGAATGTCGAGCCCGGGATCGAACTGAGCGAAACGCAGATTCCTCCCATGCTTTTGCAGCCTTTTGTCGAAAACTCCATCAAACACGGAATCATGCCGCTGGATGCCAATGGACTGATTGAGGTGAATCTGTCCCGCAAGGATGAGGATTACCTGATGATCACTATCAGCGACAACGGGATAGGCATCGAAGCCAGCCGCAAACAGCGGGCCGACCGCCCCAACGATCACGTATCCAAAGGCATGCAGATCACGCTCGACCGGCTGGCGCTGTTCGCCCGGATGACGAGAAAAAAATATGCGCTTGACATTCACGAGATTGTGGACCCGGAAGGAAACATCAAAGGCACAATGGTGGAAATGCTGCTGCCAGTGAAGCAGTGGTAAGGGGCCTAAGGTCGGGTTTGTTTATTTTGTCAAGGTCTTTTTTGGGGTTTTTATTGCCCGGGGGTAAAGTCTGAAAGCTCATAGTTGGCATTTCGCCCACCCTGGTCAGATTCTTTTAATATGCCTTTTTCTATTAAGTCTTTTATGTCCCGTAGTGCTGTATCTGTTGAAACCTTGGTAATCCTGGCCCATTTTGAGGATTTTAACTTTCCGTCAAATCCGTCAAACAACATATTTAAGATAGTGCGTTGACGTTCGTTAATTGCAGTATTTTCGTGCAGTTTCCAGAATTCGGCTTTTCGCAAAATACGTTGTGTCGTGTTTTCGGTGGCAAGCATTGCGTTCTTCAGACAATGTAAAAACCATTCAAACCACTCGGTAATATCGCCCGTGCTATGCTGCACTTTTTGCAATACTTCGTAGTAGCGTTTGCGCTCAATCAAAATTTGGCTTGACATACTGTAAAAACGTTCGCCACTAGTTTCTGCACGAGCAAGTAACATATCAGTTATAGCACGCCCGATACGCCCATTCCCGTCATCAAACGGGTGAATAATAATAAACCAAAAGTGAGCAATAGCAGCTTTCATTACAGGGTCAAGTTGGTTGTTATGATTGAACCAGTCCAAAAACTTGTCCATTTCAGCTTTGACAAATGTGGGGTTTACGGCTTCATAGTGGATTTTCTCTTTACCCATTGCCCCCGAAACTACCTGCATTTCGCCTGTTCGGTATTGGCCAACTTCTATTTTATAAGGTCCGCTGTATCCTGTGGGAAAAAGTGCCGCGTGCCACCCAAACAGGCGTTGTTCGGTTAATGGCAAAGTGAAACGTTGAGTAGCATCAAGCATCATTTCGACCACACCTTCTATGTGGCGATTGCTTGGCACAAGTCCTGCAGTGTTGATGCCCAAACGCCTTGCAATAGAGGAACGCACCTGGTCATAGTTGAGCAATTCACCCTCGATTTCGCTCGATTTTACAAAAACATCCAGGGTAAGGGCTGTAAGTGTAGCTTCTTTTTTGCCGAAAAGCCCAATGAGTTGTTTGCCGATGATTTTACCTGCATCAGCTTTACTTCCAAATATGGCATTTGATGGATTTTTCGTTCCACGAAAAATCGGACCAATTGTTATGCTCATAAATGTATTTCGCCATTGTTCCAAAATGTTGATGCGGTAAATGTAAGGATTATTCACCGCAAATTTGCGGTGAATAATCTGTTTTTTCGCCGCGGCATTTTGAATTGCGCCCTGTGTACCTCGCTACATAACCCACTCGTTGAAAAAATCTGCTTGCATCCGCCACGGCGGATCTGCGAAGCAAGAAACCCCGCCTTTGGGGTAGGTGCTGTTGTATGCCGTTTTGGTTTAAATTAAGCTTCAGATATAAAATACATCTCCATCTCCCTTTACCTTTTACATCACCTTACCGCGAGGTTCAAGGCAAGTGCGGGTCTTCTTTTAGCAGTTCATAGGTTGCCCGGCTGATGTTTATCTTACCCGTTGCTCCCGAACTTTCCATGCGGTTGGCGTGTTTGCAGTATCTTTGGTGTCGTGCTGGAATTTCTTTACACCACGATACCACTACACCGGACCGGTATGGATGCCGCGCGCATTTGGGAGTCCAGCTTTCCTTCTGCTTCCAGTTTGGTCTTTCGGTTCTGGAATGAAGGACTGCATTTCCAGTGCGGCCAATACCGTGTTCTTAACTATGAATCGTCCGTGGGTATGGGTAAACCTCCGGCAGCCATATAGACAAAGCCAATGGTCTTGATCTTTTCTATGGCGTACCATGATGCCAAATCAAAGCTAAAAGCATTGGTTGATTTCGCTCACCCGGTTCAGAGCACTGGGCTTTTTCGAGGAGGTTTCGGTGAAGGAAACAAAATCAGTAAACAGGATGCTCACCAGATCAAAGTCACGGGCATCTTTGCCTTTTTCTTGCAGGCTCCCCGGGCGATTTCTTCGGGGAGAATGTTGAGCAGGAGTTCTTCGCTTCGTTGTTTTTCCTTGCTTATTTTGTTACACTGCACGAAGAACACGCCCGCAAACAAAGTACCACCACAAATCCGCCCATGAACCCATTTCTTGCCCTTGGTTTGTCGGTTCAGTTCCTGTGCATAGGCATCTTTCTTTTCCTGCTCTGCTTTCGTAGTAGCTTCTTCTTATCAAACTCATACTGCATTTCCAGTTGGGTGGATTTTCTGGTATTCTTCGTTGAACCAGCTGTCTCTTGCTGACAATCATTTGTTCATAATAGGCCAGGGCATTCTTGTCCTTGCCCATGGCTATGGGTATTATGCCAGAGGCATTGGCAGGCTTCTTTTGGAGATCTAAAGCACACAATTTCTTCGCCTAGTGCCAGGCCTCTTTGGCAGCCAGTTACAGTGCTGCTGCGTTTTTACCTTCCTTTTATAGTGGATGCCGATATTCCCAGCGGATATATAATACCCATTTATCCCCGAGTTCTTCTCCGGTTACCAGTGACTTTTGGTAGTATTCCAGAGCGAGAGGGGTGCTGATCCGAGTATATGTGGCCGATGTGCCCAAGCTGGTTGCGATGCCAATTTTATCCCCGAGTTCTTCAAAAATGAATTAACGGCTTTTGGTAATATTCCGGAACTGGAGTAATTGCTTTGTTCATAGTAAATGATGCCAATATTGACCATTACACCGCGATGCTTTTATCGCCGAGTTCTTCCTTAATCGCCAGCGACTTTTGGTAGTATTCCAGGGCACGGGGTAATTGCCTTGTTCATGGTAAATGAGTCCGATATTTGCTGGCTGATTTGCGATGCTTTTTTATCCCCGAGTTCTTCTTTAATCGCCTGCGACTTTTGCAAGTATTCCAACGCACGGTTAATTGCCTAGCTCATGTAAATGAGTCCGATATTGTTCAAATTTTTTGCGATGCCTTTTTATCCCCGGGTTCTTCCTGAATCGCCAGAGACTTTTGGAAGTATTCCAGAGCCTATGAGGGTAATTGCCCAGGACATAGTTTGCCATGCCTTGCAGCTTATAGCCTGTAGCAGAAGCTTTGGGGTAATGCTGTTTCTTCGCATAGGCGTGCAGGGCTTCGGCCAGCATGGCTGCCGTGTCCGGCCATGAGTACAGGTAGTCGTTCACAATGTAATCTTCGTACGCCTCTTCCCGCGTTGAGTCAGGGTTAGGTTTGGTCTTGCCATAGGGTATATAAAGAATCAAGGCTCTGGGCTTTAGGGAAATGCCCAAAATGCAAATTATGACAAAGAGGAAGGTTTCTTTCATTGTGTGGTATTATTAAATGCCCTACAACATCCGCATATACGCTAATATAGCGTTTATTCCCTATAGAATATCCCACCTTTTCAGGTGGTTCCTTCATTCATTTCCCATATCAGGGGAGCCTTTGGCAATGGTTTTAACCATTTCTCAAAATCTTTTCCATCTTCTTTCCTTTCGCCAGCTCGTCCACGAGCTTGTCCAGGTATCTGACTTGTTGCGTCAGAGGGTTTTCGATTTCTTCTACCCTGTAGCCGCAGATAACGCCGGTGATTAAGCGGGCGTTGGGGTTAAGTGAAGCTTCCTGAAAGAATGTTTCAAACGTGGCTTTCCCTTCAGTGAGTTCCCGGAGCTTGTTTTCTCCAAAACCGGTCAGCCACGCGATTACCTGATGAAGTTCTTCCTTTGTCCTTCCTTTACTTTCTACCTTTTTTACGTAATGCGGGTAAACCGAAGCAAATGTCATCTTTGCAATACGCTCATTGTGTTCAGGCGTAGTTTTCATTTTTACTTTTTTTTCTCTCTGTTTTCCAAACGGTCTTTATCCTGTTCTTTGCTATCCCGGATCATGTCTTCCAAATTGTCGATTTCCGGGGATTCTTCCAATGCTTTTTGAGGGTCGAAAATCCGCCCATAATCTACAAAGGTTTTTACACATTCTTTCATTCCATCGACCGGTTACTCCTCAACCATGTTTCCAATTCGTTTAAGGTCATGGTGAAGCCTTCCTTGAAGCCCATTTCAATCATCTTTTCCATTCGTTCAAGAGAATCATTGTATATCGTGATGCTTACTTTGGTTACTCCATTTTGCTCGCTGAAACTCAAATCCCAGTTTGAACCAGGCAAAAAGGGGTTTTCGTCTTCATCGGCAAACACACTTAAAAATTTGAAGTTGGTTTTCGGGCTTATGGAGGCCTGTAGTCTTGTATTTGCAGTTATATTGTGCGCCATCGGGGGCTTTACCATGGCGTAAAATCTTCGCCGCCCACTTTAAAGTCCATCGATTTGGTTTTTGACATCCACATGGGGTTTGGGTACTCATTGGTCGAGGATTTCCTGTGTTACTAAATGCATTGAACAAGGGGAAGTTCGCATCAAACTTCACGGGTGATGTAAACGTTTTGGCTGCTTTGTCAAGTGTAAGTCAAATTGCTAGTGGGCTCATTTTTTATTTTTTTAAAGGTGGATAATGCGTCGTCTAACTGATTAAACCGGGTTTCCCAGATCTTTCTGAATTGTTCCCATCCAGATATCTATTTCTTTCATTTTGTCAATTTCAAGCGAATAATATATCTCCCGTCCTTTTTGCTCTTTTTTTACAAGTTCGCATTCGGTCAAATGCGCAAATCGCTTTGACACAGCCTGTGTGTCGTATGGAAGTTGTCGGCAATGGCGTTGGGGTCATTGCCTGTAATACCAATCAGGACGATGATGGCACGTCTGGTGGGGTCTGCAACTGCCTGGAAAATATCTCTGCGCATGTGTCTATGTACTTTATTGAAACCAATCGGTTGCAAATATATGTGCAACTATTCGGTTTCACAAAATTTATTTTTAAATTTTTGGGGAGATTGGGGGTAAATCAGGTGGAATGGGGTTTTGGGGGGATACGCCCGATTCTCGTTTGGCTACGATCGCATCAAGTTCTTTTACACTAAATAGGAAACAATTTTCATTTTGCGTTTTTACTTCGTTTCTTTATCCCAGACTTCTTTCTCGCGGCCTGGACAAATTGATTTAGTGTCATTCCTTTAACCGTAGCTTTTTCAAATGCCTTACGGTGTAAGTGTGGATTAATTCTAATATTAAAACTACCCTTGAAGGACTTATATGGAGCTTTTCCAATTGATTCACATAATTCAATGTAATCTTCTACAGCTTCTTCAAAAGCCGTTTTCAATTCCCTTACTGATTCTCCCTCAAAGGTGATCAAATCTGTAATTCCTTCAATCCTTCCGAAAAACGTCTCATCGTCCGCTTGGAAATGAACGGAACCGATGAAGCTTTTATATACCAGTTTGTCTTTCATTTCAGATATCCTTCGTTTCCTAATTCTTCTATCAAGTAGTCAATTTGGTAACGCTTTAATTCATTACCTGGGTGCGGTTTGTGCAGGCGAATAATATGTTTATTCTCAGGATGTACAAATGCCACACGAGATCCAGAAGTTTTGCCACACTACTAGACATTTTTGAAAAAAGGCGAAAAAAACAAGAGTATTGTGTTTACACAACAACGATACCTATGCCTTTTTCGCAACCTCAAACAGTAAAATCTACCGGACTATATGGTCTGGGTGCAGCAAAAAGTGCACTGTTGGTCTCGCTGATCGAAAGCAGGGAAAACGGTCGATGCTTCCTCCTCGCCTGCTATGTCCCTCTTTCGTAGGGAACTCCCTTACTTTATCGAAAAATGCCACCAATTAGCTTCCCTCTTACTCTATCTGCACACCCTCTTTAAACAAAAATTTAAACCTCTTTTGCAAAATGTACAGTAGTATGGACTTTTTCTTTTTTAATTACTCAATTTCCAATTCAATTAATTTGTATTTCATGGTCGTTAAATTCTCTCAGTTCATACAGTATGATTCTTACTTTTGCCTATTCTTTCCAAAAAAGATTTGGGAATGGAAACAATATTTTTATAATAATTTCCTTCAGGAATTTTGAAACAAACCTATTTCATTTCCTTCTTTATCTACCATTTTGACATAATGCGGAATTCCTAAACATCCTCAAATAGATTTTTATTTCTTTATCTATTGCGCTTAAGCGAACTTTTATTTACTTCATTGTTTAATCCCAAGAATTAGCTACTTTATTACTTTTATGTAGTAGCTGATTATCAATATAAACTTGCCAATTATCAATTGTATCAGGGTTTTGAACTACTTTAATTATTTTGGAACCATGAACATTTCCGATTTGAATGATCAAAAATATTATAGTTAAATGTCTCATTTTGGAGTTGTTTTTTTTCATGTCCCATAACATCCCTATATACGCTACGCGTTGCGTATATTTTCTTATTGACTTTTACCAATATCCCCCCTTTTCCCCGATATCACAATAGTCTGACGAAGAAAAGGCTGCGTATCACCTGGTTGGATGTCTGAAGCCTGGGGTTTCTATTTTAATCGCAGTTCAGGTTATTGTAAGGATTCATACTTGCTTTTTAGTTTCTCCGACAATGCTTTTCCATCTGTTAAAACTTTTATTGCATCCTGGCAATAAGACACCTGTTTATTGCCACCTAAATATTGCTCGTAGCCAGATGTTTTGACTGTCGCAAACGTTTCCCACTCCTTTTTTTCGGCTTTTTCTGCTGCCAGATATTCGCCGCACAAAACATATTGTTTTGCGCTGTCTGCGGAAAGCAAATAGCCAATTTCTACATTGCGGAAATCAATGGGTTTTGGTGGCTGATGTGTATGAAAGTCGGTAGCTGCCGAAGTAATCAGAAACTGCACAACCGAGTCTGGAACTGATTCCTTTTCAGTGAAATTGTTATGACTTTCATTTTGGTTATCTGTATTACAAGCAGTCATTACAGACACAAAGAGTATGAATGCAAATATTTTAAACTCAAAATAAAGAGGTTTGCAAACCCGGCGGTAATAAAGTAGCCCCGGATTCCCCCTCATGAGATCTTGAGACACGAATAGTTGCCGATTGGAAACTAAACTTTTCGAAAACCACTTTCTGCCTGGCATAACTTGTTCTGCTTCTAAAAACCCTTAAGAAAGCTGTTAACCTCCAGCCAGTGTATGAATGCATCAAACCACTGATTGCTGGTGCGATTGGGGTTTCCAAGGCCGAAACCGTGGCCACCGTTTTGGTAAAGGTGAAACTCTACGGGGCGGCCCGCTTTGTACCAGGAATCAATCACACCAAACTGCCCGCGAAAGAGGAAATCATCGGAGGCAATAACATTAAACATGGGCGGAGCGTTTTCCGGCACCTCCACGGGACCCATTCCACCATAGATCGGACCGATGAAGGCCAGTTTCATGGTCTGGGAGTGGAGGGTTGCGTGCATGGTGAGTCCGGCTCCGGCAGAGAAACCGATCATTCCTATTCTGTCTGTATCAACTCCCCACTCTTTCGCTCGTTTGATGATCATGGCGTAGGCAGCCTCGGCGTCCTCCAGTTGGTTAGATAGATCCAGTTGGGGCGGGCGGGGAGCTACTGCACCTTTTGTACTATCGGAAGGTGCAGCCGGGGCAGTGCGTGGTCGGTTCATCCATGCCGTGAAATCATCGAGTGAAGCTGGTGTCGGGTGGAGTCGATACTTGAGCACAAATGCGGCGATTCCCTGCTTCGCAAGCGCTTCGGCGACTTCCCAGCCTTCGTTGCCCATCGAAAGCCATCTGAAACCACCCCCGGGTGCCACGATCACGGCTGCGCCATTTGCCTTTCCCGGCTCTGGCAGGAAGGGAGTGAGCGTCGCAGTGGAAATGTTACGTGCCATCGGATCACCCCACTGCCGGAACCAGCTTTCGGGGGCAGGCTGGTCATCGACACCCCCCGTGTTGAGGAGAATGGCTTTGGGCTCGGCAGGAGCTTCGAGTGGATAGATTGTTCCGTCCTGCGCCATGGCTGATGCAGTGAAGGAGAGAAAAGTGCCCAGAAGAGCAGTTTTAGTGTAGTTAATAAGCGGATGAGGCATAGGTTGGTAATATATATGTCGGATGTATAACAGGACTCAATATCGGAATTTTTTTGATTGGAAAGGCAAGCGGACGATGCCGATTCGAAGCGTGGTGAATGCGATTTTATTTCTGGTACGAACCGGCTGTCAATAGCGAAACCTGCCACTTCATTTCCTGTGATGGTCAAATGCTTTATAATTCCGTATTTTTATTCCCGAAAATATGTGATTGGGTTTAAATAGAACATTTTTTTCCAGCCTTGTCTGTCCATATCGATTCTCCAGGGATAGGGGATCGCTGTCATAATGGAATAGTGCAGGTGAGGTTGTTTTCCTTTCGCATTTCCACTGTCTCCAACTGTTCCAATCTTCGATTTTCTGCTTACAAGGGAAAAAGAGGATGCAATCAACTTGTCGAGATGCGCATAGTAGTGTAATCTCCATTTGGGGCCGAGAATAAGAATGACCTTCCCACCCAATTTTATTTCTCCAACAAACAATACTATTCCCTGAGTTGCCGAATTTACATCTGTTCCTTTATCCGCGAAAATATCTACACCTTTATGAGTGCCTGATTTGCCCCATGGATCAAACCAAAACGACTGAGAGTTATAATCAGATTTTGTTGCACCGGCTACAGGCATTTTCAGATTTTGAGGCATGATCAATCCTATTGCCATGATTGTCAATAACCCATACAGTATTTTCTTTCTCTTTTTCAAGTTGGGGCATTCATTAAATTACCAGCAATGGTTCTGGGTATAGTGCGTATCCCGGAGGGCGTGCGCTATACAGTTAGTTAGTTTGATTTCCATTCATACGAATCTGTCCACTCAAAAAATTCGTCTATTTCATTTTGATGCCCCTTTAACCATTTGACGGTGTCAGGGTTGTCATCGGACGCAAAGACAATGTATGCCAGGGTTTCTATAAAATCCTTGTCTTTCAATTCTATGAAATAAGGTACATAATAGTCCCAGAAAAATCCATAATTATCCTTGCGGGTTTCTTTTAAAGAGGAACAAACGATTTCAAATTTTCTGATAAAGTGTTCTATTTCTGTTTTTTTCTTATACTTTTTGTCAAAGTCCATCGCCGCACTTATTGCCAGACTCAGATCAGTTGTTGTAAAGCTGTTTTCGTTAGGTTTTCCGCTTTCGGTCGTATCACCCAGCATATCCGGACTGATATTAATTTGTATTGATTTCTTCCCTGTTTCTTCCACATTGCCTTTCATGATTGTTCTTAATCTGGAAAGATTTTCTACCGCTCTGTTGCTTTGCGGCTCGATTGTAAAAAACCTGCAATAACTCAATAATGCCGGAATCCTTTTATTCTGGACGTAGGAAATATGGGCAATCGCATTGTGTGAGCCCGCATGTTCGGGGTTGAGTGTAACCGATTTTTGGAAACACAAAAAAGCTTCGTCAAATTCCTGTAACCTTGCCAGTGAAATACCTTTATTGAAGAACAGCAGATAGAAGCCGGGAAACGCCCTGATCCCTTCGTCATAAACCTCAATGGCTTTGTCAGTTTTATTTATCGCATCATAAGCATTTCCACAGGTCACATAAGCCATACCCGACCCATTGGCTTCCGGATATAGTTCAATTACTCTCTGGCAGCAGGAAATCGCTTCTTCATACTTTTCCAGAGATAACAGACTGAGCGCCTTTTCTATTAAGGCAAATTGATTGTCTTTGTCAAGCTCCAGGGCCTTGTCATACTTTGAAATCGCCCCTGCGTAGTCGCCTTTGTCGTGATAAGTTATCCCTTCTTTAACCAGGTTTTCGGCTTCTGCTTTGTTTTGCCCAAACAAGATGCTGCTCATTATGGAGAACATCAGAATTAAAATAGGTTTTTTCATT
>JAWKNL010000013.1:0-147523 GCA_041391725.1 Bacteroidia bacterium | reverse complement strand
ACGGCTGAGTCCGGAAGAGATCATGGTTGATTCGGCGGACAAGCGGTTTCTGGACAAGGTAATCAAAGTGGCAGAGATCTATATGCACAACGAAGAATTTTCGATTGAAGAACTGGGCAGTGAGGTGGGTTTGAGCCGGAGTCAGTTGCACCGGAAGATCAAGGCGCTGACAGACCAGTCTCCTTCGGTATTTCTTCGAACACTGCGACTGAAACGGGCGAAACAGTTGCTGACAGAAAGAGCCGGAACGGCAGCAGAGATTTCTTATCTGGTAGGATTTGGCAGCCCTGCCTATTTTTCGAAATGTTTTAAGGATCAGTTTGGGGTGACACCGGGGGAAATAAGCTGAAAAAACTACCTGCTACATAATTGAAATACTTTGCGACATAAGTGATATGTAAAAGGCTCGCTGTGTATTTGTTTTGTCTTGTCTCTCAGGCAGTTGCCAACGAGGTGTACAACAAACAAATACAGTTTTTTTATTAACCATTAATCCTTTTACAATGACAACATTCGCAAAAACCGTTTTCACAGCAATCCTGATTTTTACCTTCTCCACTGGATTGAGGGCCCAGGTACAACTTTTTCCCATGAGCATCAATGCGCCTGTCAACAACGCAGAGTTGGTAGGTATTGCTACGCAATACGTTGAATCTTTGGTTAAAGGTGAATTTAAGGCAGCAGATGCCCTTATAGCAAGCAATTTTATGATTTACCACGCAGGAGGAGATTCGCTCAACAAAGAAGCATTGATTAAAATTTGGAAGAGCTATCATGCTGACGCTACCGGACTTTCCTTTACCAATGGGGAGATACTGGCAATGACCATCAAAGAAGGCCCCTCAAAAGGCGATTGGGCACTTATTTGGGGACTGGCAAGCTGGACCCCAAATGTTACCAAACAGCCTGTTTATTCCTACACCCACATGGCTTTACAGATAGAGAAGGGGAAGGTGATAAAAAGTTATCAATTTGAGGACAATCTTGCCGTAATGATGCAAATGGGTTATCAATTGGTTCCTCCTGTAACAACCTCCAGGCAGTAAATTTCATATCAGAAACCATCATTTTGCCGGGTTTGCAGAAGCGAATCCGGCAAAATTTCTGTTTACCTTTTGGTGATTTTTTCCATTGAAATAAAAAACAGACGGTGCAACTTGGTATCATAATCACAATCATGGACACAAGACCCGTTACGTGAAAGAGCGCAATCTCTATTTGCTGGCACTGGCACTGACAAAAGGGCTGGGGCCGGTATCGGTCAGGAATCTTATTGCTTATTGTGGTTCTGCTCAGGCAGTCTTTGACGCGCCGAAGGGGAAGTTGCTGAAGGCCCCTAATATTGGCGAGAAAGCTGTCGGTTTTGTCCGCGAATCACGCAATCTTTTGCGGGCGGAAGCAGAGCTGACCTTCTGTGAAAAGGAAGGTGTAGAAGTGATGAGTTATCTCGACGAAGCATATCCGCATGCGTTGAAGTATATTCACGATGCACCGCTTTTTTTGTTCAAAAAAGGTGCTGTGGATTTGAATCGACAACCTAATATCGCAATTGTGGGGACACGGCGTGCGACTGACTACGGACGAGCGATGACTGAAGAGTTTGCTGCTTTTTTCGCGGCGCGGGGGATCAATGTCGTAAGCGGTCTTGCTTACGGCATTGACATTGTTGCGCACCGTACAGTGCTGCGCCACAGTGGTATTACTACCGCAGTACTTGGGCACGGGCTCGACAAAATATACCCGCCCGGCCATGCGACCAAAGCCCGCGAAATGCTAGATCGAGGGGGATTGCTAACCGAATATCTCACCGGAACTGACCCGGATGCCCCGCACTTTCCCGCGCGCAATCGCATTGTGTCAGGCATTTGCAAAGCAGTTATTGTGATTGAAGCGGCGGAAAAAGGCGGTGCACTTATTACTGCCCGAAATGCTTTTGACCAGAATCGCGAAGTATATGCACTGCCCGGAAGAGTAGGGGACAGGTTTTCCGAAGGATGTAATATACTGATCCGCGAACAGGTAGCACGGCTGATTTCCCGGCCCGAAGAAGTACTCGAAGACCTGAATGTACAATGGAAACAACATGGGGATCAGTCGGGACAACTGGAACTGGCGCTTTCCCCGCCAGAAATACCCCTTACAGCCGATGAAGTGAAAGTGATTAATTTCCTGGCCAAAGGGGAGGCCCATGTAGATCAGATTACCATTCATACGGGTATTCCCATGAATCGCCTGAATGCCCTGCTTCTTTCCATGGAGTTTAAGGATCTTCTCAGGCAGATGCCCGGAAAAAAATTTGGTAAAAAGTAAAACGTGTTTTCCTGATTGTGCCTGCGAAAAGTGGTAAAAAATAGGTTAATTCGCAGGGCGTTTTGATGGGTGGTACACATGAATATTCTCCTTCGCTACAGAAAACAACTGCTTTTTACGATTCTCCTGCTTACTGTGGTTTTGGGCGCCGGGCTGAGTCGCCTGCGGATAAACTTCAGCTTTGAAAGCTTTTATCCGAAAAACGACCCGGAGTTCCTGTATTATTCTTCTTTTCAGGAGTTGTTTTCGGAGGAGCAAAACTACGCCGTATATATAGCCCTCAAATCGCCTGAAAAGGACATATTCGACAGCGCTTTCCTTGCTTTTTCCGATAGCATTTTCAGGAAAATGGCGTCACTTCCCAACGTGGATTCTGCCATTAGTGCCACTTCTTTTGAACAAATACGAAGAGCCGGGCTGGGTGTCAGAAGGCGTCCGTATCTCGATTTTTCCTCCAAAGAAGCAGTCAGCCAATCCCGCCAAAGGATGGAAAGGGATTCTTCCCTGGTTGGCAATCTGGTTACCCGCGATCTACGTATATGTATGCACTTATATTTTTATTGATCCAACATTGTTTGATACCGGCGGCAGAGATGTGCTGGTAGATGAAATTGATAAGATACTGGAAGCATCCGGCACAGAATATATCATTTCGGGTATTCCTTATATCCGCACGGGTTATGTAAAAAAACTTCAGTCTGAACTTGCGATTTTTGTTTCGCTTGCTACGCTGCTCATATTCAGTGTATTATTTTTTACCTACCGGCATATATGGGGGATTCTTGTACCCTTTATCGCCATTAACGTTTCGCTGGTGTGGATTCTCGGACTTATGGGCTGGCTGGGAAAATCGATTAACCTGATTTCGGAAATGCTGATTCCCATTATGTTTGTGGTGGGAATGTCGGATATTATCCATCTGGCGAACACGGTACTTATTTGAAATAAAACTCGGGAAAACAAGGGAAGAGGCCCTTCGTGCCACCATGAAGGAAATCGGGCTTGCAGTATTTCTGACAAGCCTGACGACCACAATTGGCTTTGCCTCCCTGCTGGTGTCCAATGTACCTCCGATCCGGGAATTTGGATTGTTTGCTGCGATTGGGGTGATGTTTACGTGGTTTATCTCTGTGGTGATCATGCCCAACGCTCTGATGTGGCTGAAGCCGGAAGTGTTTGTAAAAACCGGTTCGTTTGAAAATCATCCGATGTGGAAACGGATACTTTTGTGGGTAAACCAATTGACTTCGCGGCGCTCACCTCAGGTAATGGCGGGTACGGCCATTTTACTTGGAGTATGTATATTTTTGATTTTCCGTATTCCTCTTACTACTTTTTTGATTGAGGATATTGGCGACAAAGACCCGATCCGCAAGTCTATGGTATTTTTGAGGAAGAGCTGTATGGATTAAGGCCTTTTGAAATAGGAATTCATGTAAAGGGGAATCATAAGATTACGGACCGCGAGGTTCTGGTAGAAATGGAAAAAATGCAGGATTTTCTGGCTTCCAAAAGCTATTTCAGTCCTTTCTTTTCTCCACTGCTACCATAGTACAACAAGCCAATTATTTTTACCACAACAGCAGTGCCCGTTACAACCGGGTCCCCGACACACAGGAGGAAACGGACGATCTGCTGGCGTTTACTTTATCAACGGAGGGCGAACTGTTTGACCGGGTCGTAAGTGCCGATACACTTTCTGCGCGCATCAGCGCGAGGGGCCCCGACCTGGGAAGTGACGTTTTTTATGCCCTTTATTCCGATCTGGACAGTTTTGTAAACACCACCTGCGATACGACCATTTTTTCCTATCGGCTGACGGGGCATGCCTATCTGACCGAGCACAATCTGGAGCATTTACGCACCAGCCTGATGGGCGGCCTGGGGATTGCCTTTGTAGTGATCGGAGTGATTATGGGACTGTTGTTCAGGTCGTGGAAAATGCTGATCATCAGCATGATACCTAATATTGTTCCGCTGATTCTTACAGGTGGTGTGATGGGGCTGTTTGGCATTCACCTGACTACCTCTACGGCGCTTGTGTTTGTGATTGCCTTTGGCATTGCGGTGGATGATACGATTCATTTCCTGACCCGGTACAAGCTTGAGATTTCCCTGGGGAGACCTGTGGATGTGGCGGTGAGGAATACCATTTTGGGCACAGGAAAGGCAATGATTCTGACCTCGATTGTGCTGTTGGGGGGATTTATGATTTTATTGACCTCCAATTTTGGCGGAACATTTAATACAGGAGCTTTTTACAGGGCTGACCATACTTTTTGCTCTTCTGGCAGATGTGGTATTATTGCCGATACTGTTGCGCAGGTTTTGGGGAAAGAGCAGTAGTAGAGGAACTATCTCCACCCGCACGGTACAGATCAGTTAGTTTGCCTGTTTTATGTAGATTGAGATTTATTAAATCCTGCTTACTCTACATACAAATGACTGCTTCTGCACATTCGCTTCATATTCATCTCCTGTTACCGGTCGTTATTATCTTTACTTGTTTAGCCTGTAATCCTTCAGTCCCATCACAATATCCACAATTATTAGATTCCCGCCTCCGGCTCGAACTCATTGCATCTGCTCCGCAAGTGAAAACTCCCATTGGTCTGGCCATTGACAGTAAAGACAATATTTATTTTCTCGAATCTCATACTCATTCTACACCTCAGGACTACAAAGGGCCAATGTTTGACCGGATAAAAAAAGGAATAGACCCAAACGGAGATGGAATCCCCGAGTCGTGGGTAATTTTTGCCGACAGCTTAAACGATGGGATGAATCTTGCATTCTCTACGGAAGATGTGTTATATCTGGTGGAAAAAAACAAGGTGCTTTCCTTCCGCGACACAGATGGCGACGGGCGAAGTGATGAGACTGTTATCCTGCAAATGAATAAACCCGATGATGTGTACGATCATGCGGGATTGCTGGGCATAACCTGGTCGCCTGACGGTTGGCTATATATATCCCGCGGAAATACCGGCAGCCAGGCCTGGGAGATACAGGGAACAGACGGGACGTCGATTAAAGGATATGGAGATGGGGGTAATGTTTTTCGCTGCAGGCCTGACGGAAGTCGAGAAGCTGGAAGAAATCGCAACCGGCTTCTGGAATCCATTTGATTGAAGTTTACTTCGGACGGACGACTGCTTCTGACTGACAATGACCCCGACAGCCGTGGCCCAAACCGCCTGATCGAAATCGTTCCAGGAGGAGATTACGGTTATCAGTCGCTGTATGGAGGTAGCGGCATTCATCCATTTTGGCGTGGAATGGCGAACTGCCCGGAACCCTTCCTTATGCAGCAGGTCTGGGAGAAGCACCTACAGGAATGTTGAACGCAGATTTTGCAATTTCCCGGAAGACTACACCGGCAATGTACTGGCTGCAATCTGGGAGGAAAACCGTATCGTGAAAATCCCACTGGAATTGCGCCAAAGTTCTGTGGCCGGAACTGTACAAGTGCTCATACAAGGCGACAGCTCCTTCCACCCTGTAGCAATGGCCACCAATAGTAAGGGCGACATCTATATCACCGACTGGCAGATCAGGCATTACGGTGCATGGCGAGGGAAGATTGTGGCCTTTCGGGAGAAAAACAAAGGCCCCTGAAAAACAAGGAACAGGTTTATGAGAATTTGAAGAAAACGGAAACACCACGATTTAGCCGTGAGCAAAATCTGCATTCACCAGCGGATTATAAAAATGTATTTCTTTCCGGCGATGTTTTTCTTCAAACCATTGCCCGCCATCAGCTAGCCATTTCTGAGAGCGAAACCGTTCTGGTGGAAATGATTGAGGATGAAGATGCCGATATTCGTCTTCAGGCGTTACTTACATTACTAAAATCACCTGTTCTAATCTCCCGGACCAGGTTATTAAGATTGCTGGAAGACGAAAATGAGGATATTCGGCGAATGGCGCTGATCTATACGGCAAAACATTCCCGGATGGACATGTACAATGAAGTTAATGCTATTTTATACAAAGGAAAAATCACCCCGGCACTCTTTGAAACCTGGTTGGCAACGATTCGACATTTACAACCAGCATTTACGGTTCCCTATCTTGCTGAGTCTGAGCATTACGCCAAACAGATTCCACGTACACTTCCCCCGGATTTGTGCTTTCCATCGTAAAGGATAACCGTGTGAATGCCGGAAATCCGGGCAACAGCCATTTTATTACTGGAAAACCCGAATCCCATGTACCTGATTTACTGGACGTTTTCGCCCAGGCAAATGGTACTTTAAAAACAGCCCTTTTGCAGGTTTTTCAGAAAATTCCAGAGGAAAAAGTTGCACAGGTGTTGTTGAAAACAGCTTGTGATCAGTCGGCGGAAACCGCAGACAGAGCCCAGGCTATCGTATCATTGAGCTGGCAGCCGGCGGATTTTTGTGAGCCGCTTTCAGGCTGTTTTGCAGGAAAAGAACAACCAGTTAACCGACGTAGTGGTGCGTTATCTCTGTCGTTGCAGTGATAGGGAAAAAGAACTAATCAAGTTGATTGCTGACTCAGGATCATCGGAAATCTACCAGCTTTGTACAGGGAAAATAAACCCCGAAAACCGACCGAAATCCGATGCTGACCGGGCCGCATTTGCCAGCCAGCCAGGAAATCCACAAAAGGGAAATGGATATTTTTCTCAAAAAGCACAATGCCAGAATTGTCATAAAGTAGCAGGCTGGGGTGGAGACTTTGGCCCTGATCTTTCCCATGTAGGTAGTAGTAAAACGGTAAAACAACTGATTACAGCGGTACTTAATCCTTCAGCAGAGATTTCTCCCGAATGGCAGGGATGGTTTGTAACAACTGCCGAAGGACAGACTTTCTACGGGAGGCAGATAGACGTAGGATTAAATAATGCCGAACTGTTGAACGTCACTGGCGAATTTGTCAACTACAAAAACCCTAAAAAATACGGAATGGCTTCTGCTTCCCTTATGCCGGAGGGATTAGAAAATATGTTGACAGAAGAAGAATTTCGCGACCTGATCGCCTGGTTATCATCCCTTAAATAAACCCTTATAAGATGAAAAACTCCCTCAACAGACGAACTTTTGTAAAAAACACATCAGCGTTGCTGGCCGGATTAGGTGCAGGTTTACCGGCATTTTCTGCTAAAGAGAATTCCCCGGAAAAAGAAAAAAAGTACAACTGGCGATAGCCACCATTTTGTCTGGACGGTTTTGGGGACGAATATTTTAAAAAAGCCTTTGAACTGATACCACAGATTGGGATAAAAAACGTGGAGTTTAATGTATGGCATTCCCGCACGATTACCCCTTCAGGTATTCGCAGTATCATGGACCGGTGTTATGAAAAAGGATTGCGTCCCATCTGCCTTCAGGGAACAGCTTTGGCGCGCCAGAGCTCAAAGATGTTACACATAAACTCTGGCTGATGGAGCAGGCAAAAAAACTGGGTTGCCGGCGGGTAAAATTTACCGGAGCAAAACGTGGAGATGCGGGTGGTTTGGAAAATGTGCTTAAGGTCTTAAAGGAACTGGCACGCAGCCGGCAGGGAAATGGATGTGCTTGATACTGGTAGAAAACCACGCCAACAACAATATTGAAAATATCGACGATTACGATTCTATTTTTCAGGCAGTGGATTCCACCCATGTGGGAATGTGTCTGGATATGGGACATTTCGACGGGGCGGGGGTGAGTAATTTTGATGTCATTGAAAAGTTTCACTCCAAAATTTTCCACATAGACCTGAAGGATTGCCAGTCTGTGGGAACCTATAAAACCGTTTCCTACGGGCAAGGTATTACTGATGGAGAGGGTATTGTACGTGCGATGATCGAAAAAAACTTCTCAGGTTATCTGGTCATTGAGCAGGCGCCGCCGCTGGCGGGCATCGACCTCATCGAAGAGATGCGGCGGATCAAAAATATTTTTGCTCCATTTGAAGGCTGAAAAGCCTACTCCTCATCCTTGCGGTAGACGCGAAGGCTGCTGTGCTGTTTGATTGAAAATCATGGCATTGCTGTCATATATCGAATGACGCCAGTACTATTTTCTGATTTTCTGTAAAAAATATCTCCTGCGATTTGTGAATGTTTTTTTTTTTGTAAAATTGGTGTGTCGGATTATTTCGAACAACCATTCACAGACTAATTCTTTTTATGAAAAAGTTGATGTTTGCTATTTTTGCTCTATTGCTGGTAATAGCCGGATGTAATCCCGGTCGAACTGAAGTACTCGCTTCGGGCAATGCCCCTTTACCGGGTATGTCAATTATTAGTAGTTCTTGCGAATTTTCGCTACATTTAGACATGGAGACGCATTATTTTCGCCGTCCGGCTACTCAGGTTCAGGGCACAATCAGCTATCTGGACAGTATTGCGGGTATTCCGGTAATCCGCCGGATGGAGGTTCAGTATTGTGGCAACCTTACCGGGGAAGGGGAATGGTTGATGGAAAACAAAACACCGACAGTTTCTATACCCTTTGACCATAAGCCCAGGCCGGATGATTCTCCCAGGTTTAGCACGGCGCATGTTTCCAACCAGGTGCTTAGGGTATATGATCAGGAAGGTAACCTGATGCAGGGTGTGGAGATCGACCTTCCGGGATTAAATCAGTTGCTGACGTTTTTACCGGGAAGCCGCCTACAACTCTGGCAACAAGCTCTGGCAACCCTGCAAGCGGAGGGAACGGTGATAACCGAAATTCCCGGCAGTTTTATGGCCGTGCGAAAGACCGACTCAGGTACTGGAAATGATGTGGTTTTCCTGTTGAATCTGGAAGACCGAGTGTTAAATGGAACTTCGACTTATACTTCGTCGGGAGAGTTAAAATTCCGGGTGATATTTGATTATGACGATGGTCAGGAACCACCAGTGATTAAGGGAATGCATCAGGTAGAATTTGAAAATTCGGCCAGCAGTGGTGTACCTATGGTATCATAAACACACACAGTTTTTCATAGTTTTCCTTTCAAAAAAACCAATAATATGATTGGCATTGGCATGAGAACGATACGATACGTTTTTGGGGTTTTAAGCCTGGTTTTCTCATTTACCGCAAGGCTACTCCCAAAGCCCGGCAAAATGTCATTTTGCTTCATGGATTTGGTAATGGCGATAATGGGTGGCAGGTGTACGAAACGATGTTTGAACAGGAGTGGAATATAAATTCCATTCGATTTAACTATAATAATCTTAACGGTGTTCAAAATGCAGCAGATGATGTTTTGCAGAACCTTCAAACACTGGCTGTACCTGCAGGTAACAATATTATGATGGGCCATAGTACGGGCGGTCTGGCAATCGGATGATGGAACATTACCCCAATCCAGCACAAAAAGCAATCATGAATTCATATTTTGGAGGATACATTACAATCGGAACCCCACATAAAAGAATTAAACTGGTGAACTCGTATCAGAACGGCAATCTGGAAGAATTCTTTGATGATGGATGTAAAAGTGATTACCGATCCGATATTATCTATTTATAACTCAATCTTTTATAGCCCACCTTTCTCTTGAAGGCTTCTTTACATCAATATTTATGATTGGAAAGTTAGTATGTAATGCTGCCTATGAAAAACTGGAAGATAAGCTTTCGCTTTATCTGGCTCCCAATACCCTGGTAGATCTGAAAGTGGGAAGCCCGACCCCTGTAAAACCTTCCCTACACCAGTTCCAAACCCGGATTTTTGTATGGTGATGAGCAAAGCCCTGTACATTGGCGTTTTTGTCTTCGTTAATAGATTCAATGCCTGTAAATATTCCCTTCTCCTGCACCTTATGCCGGAGATGAGGGATATGTAAATGCTGCGAATAATATTGAAGCCATCGAGTCGGCTGTGGCAGGTCTGGCAATGACAATTGGGGTAATTAATTCTTTACAAGGAAATTTCTACCATTACTGGAGCAAGTTCCTTTTATGTTGCCTTTCAGTTTGCACAGGAGCCGCCTGTGGCTCAGCAATAGCGAAATGGGTTGGAATACGCTCATTGGTTTCAAATGATGTTATCCCTTTACTATTACTACCAACTCAATGTTTATATGCTGGAGTCAGATTGAGGATATAGAAAGGGATTATCTGGATGGGGCAATAGATTTTCCGACTTACTGGCAGAGCCTGAATGCCATATACCAGAATCCTGCCTGCTGGGCTTCTCAGACTTATACAATCCTCATCACTAACAACCAGGTCAGCGACGGCCTGCTTGCCCAAATGAAAGCACCCGCCCCGACCCACTCAGTCCCTGCTTCCTGGGCATCACCGACGCCAACCACCAGGAAGAAGTCCATCACCCGAATGCGACGGCTATGTATGACCGAATTTTTGAAGCAGATGGACAAATTGTTCAAAGTTGTGGATTTGTAGTTGCCACCTTTTTTGAAATCCAATAGAATTGAAAACGGCAAAAGTCATGTCTGCGTGCGAGAACGCCTCGAAAATAAAGGGGGATGTGTTGTGCGGATGCCACCGACATTGCGCTCCTACGGAGCTAGTGCCTTTGGCACAAAAAAAGGATGTGTCGCGAACTGCAGCTCCGTAGGAGCGCAATGTCAGTAGTAGTAATGTCGGTATCACCGATACGCCCCGTTTTTTTTTTCGATTCTAAGGGCGCGTCCTAACACGCCCATGGGTATTGGGCTTTTACCTCGTTTTCAAAATAGAAACTAAAAGAATGAAAATCCAATCCCTGGATTTTTCTCTATTTGGTATTTTTAAGTTGTAAGGAGCCATCTATCGGACCTTCTGATAAAATTCCTCAACTCCTTTGGAAAATGCCTTTTTTGAGAGCCTGGAATTGGCTAATACAATTAACCCTATTCCTGGAGGTAATACTGTTATTTTTAGTTACAGCAGAGCTCAGGAACTAAGTCCCCGCTTATGGGATTGGATATTGGATCGGGTGAGAGTAAAATGGCGGTGGACCCCGACAAGTGCAGATTCTCGATTTGTTGGACCTAATGATTTTATTTATGACTATAGCGGTATCCTGGCGTTTCCTACCAATGGCCCGGTCTATGGGATTGAAATAGATAAAGGAGAATTATTGTGGGAAAACCTTGATTTTAAGGATGGCCGAGATTACAATTCCGGATTTAAGGAAATGGTGATTAACGGTTTTGAAGAACCTCAAGCCGGAAAAGAAAGGAAAATACATTTGGGGATAAATAATATTTACTCTGGACAAGGAGGAATAGCAGTTACAATAGAAGTGCGAAATTTATCCCAGTATTACTGATTTCACCGGGCAGGTATTACCTGGTGGGGATACTGTACTATATCTTACCGGGACGTGGTATCGTCCAGATAGTATTATTGCAACGGGTTTCTTAAAAGGCTGGAATATTACAGCAGATACTATGTTATTTGATTTTGAAAATATTGAATCGGCGGGCTATCTTCAACTCCATGAAGACTTTGCTGGACGGAGGTTTTCTCTCCGCTGCTACGACCGGCAGACTGGTGTATTGCGCTGGCAGCGGAATATCCCCAATGGGGTAGGCACTTCGGGAGTCGTGATTACGGGCGACAAGGTGCTGGTCAACGACGGAGACAACTTTGCGCAAAAGCTGCATCTGTTTGACATTGAGACCGGCAGCCCCATCTGGCAAAGCGAAGTCATCGAAACCTACAGTCGTCTGGTGGTGCATAAAGGGTGATCTACGCCACAGGCGACCGAACTCAGGCCATCAACCGAAGATGGAAAACTGTTGTGGTCTATTCCCTCACCCCATGCGAAACCTCCAGGCGCATTTTTGCGCCGGTAGTGGCCATTGACCCCAAACCGACCGGCTTTTCACCTCCGACTATGTATGCGATGTGTTATCAGTTGGAGTGATTTTTCCTACTCCTCATCCTTCCGATAGACCCGAAGGCTGCCAAATTTGTTCTGCACATTGACTTGTACCGGCGGACGGGCCTGACGGGCGGTAGCATCCCTGGCTTCGCGACTGGTAATGTGTCTGGTTGGATTCCACCATCACCGAATCCACTTTCAGTCTGGGGTCGTCAATGACTACCCGTTTTTCCATGGTTGCGTCGAGATTCATCTGCGCTTCGGGGTCGAGGTAAATGTGGAAGGAACTGAAATTACCGTCAATATTGATTTTTTCAACCTGGGCGCTGACTTCCCGCACTTCAAACCGGGGTGCGTATTTCACGTCCATATCGAGCGACTGGTTGAGTTTGCCAATAGTGAATTTGGAAGAAGTATAATTCCCCGAAATTTCGCCCACTTCATCGAGCCTGATCTCCCCCAGATTGGCATACAGTTCAATATGCTGCACCTTGTTGATCTCCACCTGGGAAGCATTACTTTTGAGATAAAGAAATTCGCTTTCATCAATATGCAGGCTTCCGAAAGAAAAATCAATGTCCCCTCCCTGGAAATGGCGGATATCGGTTTTGCCAAACTGAAGGTGAAGGGTGTTTCCCCCACCGAGAAGTTCGCCGGCATAGAGGTCGCCATAAGAAAGGTCAATATCCACATTGCCTTCGCGTTTTTCCAGCTCGATATCTCCAAACTTGTTTTCAATTTCCAGCGGATTGGCTGCCGGCAGGTGAATTTCATAATTAACCTTAATCGCTGAGGCGCCACCAATGGGGATTTGTGTACCATCCATACGGGTTTCAAACTGGATTTTCTGGCCGAAAGCGCGTTCGCGGATGGCTATTTCCTGAAGTTTTTCCTCCGCTTTTTGCCGGGTAGAAGCTTTGGCGATGATGGTAATCGTGACTTCCATATGCCTTTTATCCCAGGTATTGACAGAGACTTTTCCATATTTATTTTTCACCTCAATAATATCGGCAGGCGTAAGTGAATAGGTCTTTTCAATGACCTGTGTGGCTTCTTCTCCGGAGGGATCAGCCGGGTACGAAAGGAGCAGGGAAACAGCGGCAAATAACAAACTAAAGACGGCTATCCTTTTCATTTTTCATGGATTTAATTTGTTCCAGAATCATCAATTGCTGGTTGAGAATCTCCATTTGCATGGTCAGGTTTTGCATCATGGCATTGACTACGATCTCAGGATCCTGACTTTCGGGAAGTTCTTTTCTCAGATCCTGATACAAATCCTGGAGGCGCTGAAGCTGGAAGAACAACGATTCATCCGGCTGGAGGCCACCCTGCTGGAAAAGCCTGATCTGGTCTTCTCTGGCCTTAATGGCAGTCTGATAATAAGCTTCCATCTGATGGAGTTGCGGATTCTCTTCATGAGAAATGACAGAAGGTAACCGGGGAGGTTGCACGGCCATTTTCCAGGCGAAAGCAGCGCTAGTGAGGGCCGTAATGACAATAGCGGCGGCAATTTTCCATCTGAAAAACTGCCTCCGCTGCGATTGGGCAGGTGAAGGTTGGGGTGAAACCGACTTTTCTGAAATCTCCTGATTATCTGTGATTTCCGGAGTTTCCAGTTCCAGTGCTATTCGGTTCCAAAGTTGCGGACTGGGTCTGTGAACATCCAGTGCGCTTCGGTTGGCAAGGATGTACTTCTCAAGGTGGTCTCTCATTACTTTTATTGTCTTCTGTTCTGGTGTTATCCCGAACGAGCGAGGCGCAGGCCCGGCTCCACGGCATCCTCCAGCATTTCGCGAAGCTTTTTCTTTGCCCGGCTAAACTGCGACTTCGAGGTAGCCTCTGAGATTCCGAGTATGTCGCCGATTTCTTTGTGGTCATACCCTTCGATCAGATAGAGACTAAACACGAGGCGGTAGCCTTCAGGCAAATTCATGATTGCTTCCCGAACCTGACTCATGTCCCATTGCCCTGCAAATTCGCTTCTTTCGGGTTTTTCCTCAGTTACGTCTATTCTGACTTCATCTATGTCCACAAAGTCACCTTTCCGTTTTTTGAGATGGTTGATCGAAGTGTTGATCACAATTCGTTTCAGCCAGGCCCCGAAAGTGGAGTCGCCCTTGAAACTGTGGAGACTGCGAAATGCCCTTACAAATGCTTCCTGCAGTACATCCTCTGCTTCCATTGCGTCTCTGGTAATGCGTACAGCTACGTTGTACATGGCTTTTGTGTATTTCTTGTACAACTCAAACTGTGCCATCTGGTCGCCTCTTTTGCAGCGCTCGACCAATAGGTTCGGTATTTCTGCTAGTGTTGCCAATGTTTGTTCGTTTAAAATGACAATGAGATTCCTGAAAAGTTGCATCAGCTAAACAAAAACAGAAACAGCCCTTTTAATAATGAAAGGGAGTGAACCTGAAGCATCGGGGAATGAACCTGAATAAACCCCGAATGAATGCCCGCGCTGGTTTGGAGATAGAAATTGCAATCTAATGGGGTGGGCAGGGGCCAATGGTGTACTTTTGCGTTTATTGTCAGAGAAATGGTTTAGTTCAGATTTTAAAAATTCATTTCCCTGTTGTATATTGGCATTTGACGTATCTGCTCTAAACTACACCTGGCTAATATTAACAACATGCTAACGAGTTCTTACAAACCCTCTCCTGGTCGGTTCCTCGTGTCGGAGCCATTTATGCATGACTACAACTTCAAGCGATCAGTTGTTTTGCTGGTAGAGCACAATTCCCTCGGAAGTATGGGATTTGTCATGAACCGCCAGCTCAACGTTGCCATAAGCGAAGTTGTGGAAGGAATGCCCGCTCTGGAGTCTCCGGTGCTGATGGGAGGGCCTGTAGAACAAAGCACGCTTCATTTTATTCACAGAATGGCTGATCTTCCCGGAGCAAAACCGGTGTGTAATGGCATTTACTGGGGAGGAGATTTTGAAGATTTGAAGAGGAAAACCACCCTGGGGCAGGTGGCCCCTGCGGATGTGTTGTTTTTTGTCGGTTATTCAGGCTGGGGCCCCAACCAACTGGAGCAGGAACTTGAGCGCAAGTCCTGGATCATTGCCCCGGAAGCCCCTGGTGTAGTGTTTCAGCCTGATCACAGCGACTTGTGGAGACAAGTGCTCCAAAGTATGGGAACCAAATACCGGGTCATTTCCAACTACCCGGTTGATCCCCGAATGAATTGATCGCCTGATGTTTAATATCTTGCGTAGTTGGTAAACTGCCCGGCAATGTCTGCGGCAGTTGCTTCCGTTTGTACTGTTTCCTGTGCCGAAACAGTTGTGGAAGGATTGTAAAAGCGAATGCCAAAAATCACGGCAACATATAAAATCAGTGCAAAAAGGATTCCGGCAGAATCTTCGCGCATAGTTGGCCGGGGAAGCTGGGGAATTTCAGAATCTTGGGAAAAGACACGCATACGAGTAAAGAATATTTATCAGGGTTAAATTTAATGCTAGTTAATACATAGGCAATATATTTCACCTTTCGAATAAGCGTGCAACTTACATTTCGCGAATAACCAAACGACCTGAGTTGTCAGATTTTGATTCGGATGGAATGGAAGAGCAAGTCATATTACACAATCGTAAAGTCGAATCCGCCGAAATATTAAACATTTCATAGCGGTTTTCCAACAAAAACTTTTCTTCCACCCGAAAACAAACCTCGCGCGGTTATTTCTCCTGTTTGCCGCAATAATCTTAAAGAAACTTTTCTTGTATTTTTTCCTGCTTCTGCCTTTTTTCACCCTTATCCTACCCGTCACACACTGGGATGGAAGTCAGGGAACTTTCCTTATATTGTGCTTCATGATTAAATGTTTTGGACACTATGGCTCGAATTCTTACAACATTACTGGCCGGAATCTTTCCTTTACTGGTCTATTCTCAGGCACTTTCTGACCTTACCTGTGAATACAAAGTGAACCCCTTGGGTATTGGTACAGAGAACCCCCGCTTTAGCTGGAAGTTTGTTTCCGGAGGGGAAAATATCACCCAAAAAGCCTTTGAAATCAGAATTGCCCGGTCAGAATCAGATCTCAGCAGAGGCAGAAATCTGTTCTGGAATTCCGGGAAAATCGCTTCTGACCAATCTGTAAATATAGCCTATTCCGGCACCGGATCACTTTCTTCCGCTACCCGCTATTTCTGGCAGGTAAGAGCCTGGACAAATGAAACAAAACCCGGGCCCTGGAGTAGCACAGCGTGGTTTGAAACCGGGCTGACGCCTTCCGACTGGTCAGCCGAATGGATTGAACCCGGGCTCGAAGAGGATATTCATAATTCTCCTCCATCACCTATGTTGCGATCCGAATTTGAGCTGAAAGGAAAAATCCTCAGTGCGCGACTCTACATTACTGCACACGGGTTGTACGAAGCGCACATCAATGGTCAGCGCGTAGGCGAGGATTTGTTTACCCCCGGCTGGACCAGTTATAATAAAAGACTCCAGTACCAGATTTACGATATTACCCCTATGCTCAAACAGGGTAATAATGCGATCGGCATTACCTTGGGGGATGGATGGTACAGAGGGTTTCTCGTTTGGCAAAATCACCGCAATACCTATGGCGAAAAACTGGGTGCTCTGGCTCAGATCGAAGTGCGTTATACCAACGGTAAAACCGTAAGGTTTTCTACTGACAATGGCTGGAAAACCTCCACCGGAGCCATTCTTGCCTCAGATATCTATAACGGAGAAACCTATGATGCAAGAGAAGAAAAAACCGGCTGGAGCCTGCCCGGATATAATGACACCAATTGGAAGCCTGTTTCGGTCGCCATTCACCCCAAAAATCACCTGATTGCTCAGGTCGGCCCGCCCGTACGGCGAATGGAAGAAATAGCGCCCGTTTCCATTTTCAAAACTCCCAAAGGAGAGACCGTCGTTGATTTCGGCCAGAATATGGTCGGCTGGGTAAAACTCACTGCTGCCGGACAGGCCGGAACCCGAATTACATTGTATCACGCCGAAGTACTCGATAAAGAGGGGAATTTTTATACCGATAATCTCAGAGCTGCCACACAGAAAAATGAGTATATCCTGAAGGGAAATGGAACGGAAACCTTTGAGCCGCATTTTACTTTCCAGGGTTTTCGATACGTGAAAGTTGAAGGATTTCCGGGAACCATCACCAAAGATAACCTCACGGGCGTAGTCATCCATTCTGCCATGGCACCCACCGGAAATTTTTCCTGCTCAGATTCGCTCCTCAATCAGCTCCAGCACAATATTCAGTGGGGGCAGAAAGGCAATTTTGTGGACGTGCCTACCGATTGTCCGCAGCGAGATGAAAGACTGGGCTGGACCGGCGATGCGCAGGTATTTGCCCGTACCGCTGCTTTTAATATGGACGTCGCAGCCTTTTACACCAAATGGCTGGGAGATGTGGCTGCAGACCAGACTCCTGAAGGGGCCGTGCCTTATGTAATTCCTCAGGTGCTCCGGGCAAAAGACGTTGGCTCCGCCGGATGGGCCGACGCCGCTGTTATCATTCCCTGGACAGTCTATCTGACTTATGGAGACATACGCATTCTCGAAAACCAATACCCTTCCATGAAAGCATGGGTTGATTTTATGGCCCGGGGTGCAGGCGAGGATAATCTCTGGGATACGGTTTTTACCTTTGGCGACTGGCTGTTTTACAGCGTACAGGATGACCGGGACGGCACATCGGCAATCACAGATAAGGTATTGATCAAACAGGCATTTTTTGCCTATTCCACCGAACTCCTGATAAAAACTGCAGCAGTAATAGGTAAAAAAGAGGATGTAGAAAAATACAGCCGCCTGCTCACCAGTGTAAAGGAAGCGTTCCGGCGCGAGTTTGTTACCCCTTCGGGGCGTCTGGTATCCAACTCACAGACAGCGTATGTACTTGCGCTTAATTTTGATCTGCTCCCTGAATCGCAGCGGGCCGCCGCCGCAAAAAGACTTGTTGACAATATCCGCAGCTACAAAAACCACCTGACAACCGGTTTTCTCGGCACGCCTTACCTCTGCCATGTACTCAGTCGCTTTGGATACGAAGATGTAGCCTATGATCTCCTGATGCAGGAAACCTACCCCTCGTGGTTATACCCCGTAAAAATGGGCGCTACCACAATCTGGGAGCGTTGGGACGGGATCAGGCCGGACGGCACATTTCAGAATGTGGGGATGAATTCCTTTAACCACTATGCCTACGGCGCTATCGGAGACTGGATGTACCAGCATATTGCAGGAATTCAGATTGATCCCAATACTCCGGGCTACAAAAAAAGCGTTATTCGCCCCCGACCCGGAAGCGGACTTACTCAGGCCACCGGCAAACTTCAGACCATGTACGGGGAACTTTCCTCTTCCTGGAAGCTGGAAGGAGGGAAGTTTACGCTTTCGGTAACCATTCCTCCCAATACCACCGCGACCGTATTTCTTCCAAAAACAGGCGAAGAGGAAAAACGCGAGGTCGGTTCCGGTACTTATACCTTTTCTTACGATTGGCAATACTCACGAATACTACTACTATGTACAAAAATCTCTTTCTCCTGGCAGTTGTTCTTCTTTTGGCAAACAGTTGTTCCTCTCCCAAAGAGGAAAATCCTTATTACCGCAACTGGAGTCATTACCTGGGCGATCCGGGGCGTACCCATTATTCTTCGCTCGATCAGATTACTCCTGACAATGTCGGCCAGCTTCAGGTAGCCTGGGAGTACAACAGCGGAGGGGCAAATGAAAAAACGGCGCTCCAGTACAACCCGATCATGGTCAACGGGCTGGTATATGGCGTTTCTCCCGACTCCAAAGTATTTGCCCTTGACGCCGCTACAGGCAAAGAAGTATGGGCCAATAAACCCACGGAAGAAAGCGGTCTCTGCCGTGGCATTCTTTACTGGGAAAGCGGCGAAGATAAACGGCTGTTTCTGGGCATCAAACACCACTTTGTCTCCCTGAACGCCCTGACGGGTGAGTTGATTTCGTCTTTTGGGGAGAATGGAAAACTCAATTTGAAGACAGGGCTGGGACAGGACGTCAATGATGTATGGCTTGAGGCGACCACACCTGGAGTGATTTACGGAAATTTGCTGATTCAGGGATTCTTGACGAGCGAACGCCTGCCTGCCGTGCCGGGCATATCCGGGCATTTGATGTGCGTACAGGAGAACAAAAATGGATTTTTCTTTCCATTCCCCAGCCAGGCGGGTGGCTACGAAACCTGGCGAACAAGCGTGGATGTACACCGGCAGTGCCCAACAACTGGTCAGGACTGACCCTCGATGAAGGGATTGTGTATATTCCCACAGGTTCGGCGGCCTCCGATTTCTGGGGAGGAGACCGTAAAAAGGCGAAAACCTGTTTGCCAGCTGCATTATCGCCCTCAACGCCAATACCGGCGAACGTATACAGCATTACCAGACCGTACACCACGACATCTGGGACAGAGACCTGCCCCGCACCGCCGACGCTGGTAACCGTAACCCACAACGGCAAAAAACGCGATGCCATTGCCCAGATTACCAAATCCGCTTTTGTATTCGTGCTGGACCGAAAACCGGCGAATCACTTTTTCCCATTGACGAAAAACCATTTCCCCAGTCAGATCTTTTTGGCGAGGAAGCACCAGCCTACACAACCCATTCCTCAAAAACCTGAGCCATTTGCCAGACAGACCTTTCCCGAAACAGACATAAACCCCTACTCCAAAGACAAAGACTCGCTGCTGGCGATACTCAAAAATCAGTAAACAAAAAGGTGCATACATTCCCCCTACGGTGGAAGGAACCCATACTTTTCCCCGGCTATGATGGCGGCGGAGAATAGAGGAGCGCAGGGGTTTGATCCCTCTACCGGAATTCTCTGCGTCAATGCCAGCAAAGAATGCCCTGGTTCTGAAAATGATCGATGTCAGGGGAAAGGAGGCACTACCCTGTACGATCAGAACGAGTCTATCAGACCTATTGTATGAGCTGCCACGGGGCAGAATTTGCAGGTTCGACTTTTCACGGGACTGCTCCCGCGCTCACAAGCAAAGACCGGTTGACAGCAGATTCGGTGAAAAATATCCTTAATGTGAAACACCATGCCCGTATTTGCCTTCCTTTCCGAAGCCGAAAAAACCAGTGTCGCTGCCTATCTCATGGAAGACAAAACTTCCCCCCGGCCTAAGTGGAAAAGGCGAAATTATCGCTGCGCCCTATGCCCACGCCGGCTACAACCGTTTTGTGGACCTTGAAGGTTACCCCGCCGTATCGCCTCCTGGGGCACACTCAACGCCATTGACCTCAACAAGAAGGCGAAATCCTGTGGAAAGTACCGCTGGAGAATACGAAGAACTCACCTGAAAGGGATCAGTAACGGAATGGAAAACTGGCGGACCCGTGAACAGCTTGGCGGACTGATATTTATCGGAGCCTCCAAAGACCGCACGGTGAGAGCCTTCGACAAAGCCACTGGTAAGGAATTGTGGAAATACAAACTGCCATTTTCCGCTATGGCTACCCCCTGTACTTATGAAGTCAACGGCAAACAGTATATCGTTTTCGCAGCAGGAGGCGGAAAAGTTACGAAGGAACGTGGCGATCTTTTTGTAGCTTTTGCACTACCGTAAACTAACGCCCTAAAAGAAAGCCACGAATGCACGAATGGAAAACGAATTTATAGATTAAACCTCATGATACCCCTTGATGCTCTCTGGTTTCTGACCTTTTTAGGCCGCCTCCACCCCATGGTGGTGCATTTTCCGATTGCGCTGCTGATAATGGCTATGCTGATGGAAATGATGACCCTGCGAGGAAAAAATGAAAACTTCCGCAGTGCGATTACCCTTTTGTTGCGGTTAGGCGCTGTTTCCGCTGTTGTATCTGTTGCTTTTGGGTTAATCCTCCACGAGCAGGAAAGTTATGGCGGCAGGCTGATCGAATACCACGAATGGTCGGGGATTGTAACCATGCTACTTTCCCTGTTGGCGGTAGAGGCTCAATTATCGTGCAAACAGTAAGGCCTTGGGCTGAATCTCTACCGGAGTGTGCTGGGTTTGAGCGTGGTTGTCCCTTACCGTAGCCGGGCATCTGAGCGCTGATCTTACCCATGGAGAAGACTATCTGAGCAGCACCTTTCCTGGGAATAATGATGCACACGATGACTGACGGAAAAACGGGCGAATTATTGGCAGAATTCTTCTCAGCAGTCTTCCGGCGCGTTTTCTCCGAAAGACCTTAAACAGGCTGAAGCCCTCGAAGTCAGAGCCATATTTGCCACAACTGTTACCAATGCCACAGCAAAGAAAAAAGCAAAGGCGATCTGGTACTTCAGACCAAAGATGGCGTCATGGCAGGCGGAGAAAATGGGCCCATTCTCGTCGCGGGAAATGCAGATCAAAGCGAAATGATCCGCCGCTTACTCCTTCCCCGCAGCGATGAAGAATCTATGCCACCCAAAGGCAAAACTTTACAGAAAGATGAAATCGAACTCATCCCGTCTCTGGATCAATCAGGGTGCACTGGGCAGATCAGGAACTGAAAATCTTCCGCGAAGCAAGAACTCGCGCTCACAAAACCCGAACTTCCGCCCGCAGAAGGGGGAATGGGAAAACCTGTCGATCGCTGGGTGAGACGCTATTTTCTGGAAAATAAACAAAAATGGACTGAGCCAATAGACGACCACACTTTTGTGCGGCGGGTGTATCTCGATGCAATTGGCCTGCCCTTTCTGAACAAGCGGAGTCTTTTGTGGCAGACCATTCGCCTGACAAAAGAGAAAAATTAGTTGCCCGCCTTCTCGAAGACAATCATAACTACACCCAGCACTGGCTGAGTTTCTGGAATGATCTGCTGCGCAATGACTATTCTGGTACAGGTTTTATCACCGGCGGGCGAAAACAAATCACTCATTGGCTTTACCAGTCGCTCTATGACAACAAACCCTACAGCAGATGGTGAGCTGATTAACCCAACGCCGGAATCTGGGGTTTGTCAAAGGAATACGCTGGCGCGGCACGATCAACGCCTCCCAACGAACGGAGATGCAGGCTGCGCAGAATATTTCCCAATCCTTGCTGGGGCTTAACCTCAAATGCGCCTCCTGCCATGACAGCTTTATCAGCAACCTGACACTCGATCAGTCTTACGCTTTGAATATATTTGCCGATACGGCGCTGGAAATTCACCGCTGCAGTAAACCCTACGGGGCGGATGGCTCGGACAGGCTTCATTTATCCCGAACTCGAAGAGTGAGGCCAATACCGTAAAGAACGCCTCGTTCAGTTATCCAGAGATTATCGTCAACCCGGAGAAAATGGCAGACTTCACCGCACGGTGGTAAACCGACTGTGGGCAGAACTGATGGGCCGTGGAATCATTACACCCCGTGGGCGAAATGGATCGCCTTCCCTGGAGCCAGGAGCTGCTCGACTGGCTGGCGGCGAATTTTCGGGACAGTGGCTTTGATCTGAAACATACGCTTCGTTTGATCATGACTTCAAAAGACTTATCAACTAGCTCCTATTGGTTATAAGTCGGAAAATGAACTGATTACCAGCGATTACGATTCCGTGGGCCGGTGCAGCGGCGATTATCTGCCGGGCAGTTTGCCGACGTCTTCAGCCAGTCATTGATGCCACGTGTATCAGGCCGTTGCATTTGATCCCATAAGGAGACTTTACGAGCAAAATGGATCTGGCACGCGAAATCAAACTCGACCGTGATGTATTGCCCGAGCCGGGGAAAAGATTATTTCCGGTATGTATTTGAGGTTCCTGCAAAGGGAGAAATCGCAAATCATTGAACTGCTTGCTACTGCGGACCATTCGCTTTCATCTGTATCTGAATGAAAAAGAAATTGCTGCTGGTAGACGATTGGCAGGTGGTGCAAAAAGCCGATTTGACCGGGGAAAGTGTTGCCTGGGAAAAATATCTTTGCCGCAGAAGCCGAAAATGAAGGCCCTATCGCCAATCCTGCCGGGCTGTTGGTAAGCCTTCAGGTCGAATATACCGATGGCAGCCGGGTGCGATTTTATAGCAATAATCAGTGGAAAGCATCTGATGCCGAGCCTTCCGGTAATTGGCAGTCGCTTGCTTTTGACGATAAAGAATGGAAAAATGCCCGGAACTACGGCGATTTTTCAATGGAAAGTGGGGTCGTTTACCGGCATTTACCTAAAAAAATATTCAAACCCACTGCCACCTGTTCGCGCTTCGCTGGTCATGCTTGATCCGTTTATGAAAGCACTCGGAAGACCAACCGGAAAATGTGACCACAAATCGCGACGATCAGGCCAACCTTTTGCAGGCACTCGAACTCACCAATTTTCTACCAGAGCCATTCCGAAGGCGGCAGACCATTGGCTCAGTCTTTCGGGCAGTGATCTGAAAAATTGCAGGAGCAGGTCTATCTACGGGCATTAGGAGAAAGCCATCCCCCAAAGAAAAAAACCATTGCCCGCAAGCTATTGACAGATTCTCCCGCTACCGAAAATGTGGAGGACTTCCTCTGGACGGTTGTGATGTTGCCCAATTTCAACTTATTCTGTAACCCATTCAGCCCGAAACATGACACAGAACAACACGTCGTGAGTTTTTGAAAAAAATGAGTGCCGCTTCGTTAGGCGCGATGGCAGCAACAGTTCCTGCGACCATTTTTGAGCAGTTGTTCCGGTCCGGCACGCAACGCTACGGCAGATGCGGTCATATTGCTCTGGATGGGAGGCGGAATGGCACATACCGAAACCTTTGACCCGAAAGCATACGCACCTTTTGAAAAAGGCATGGAAAGCAAACGGGTGTTGAGCACCTTTCCTTCTGTGCCTACCATTGTAGATGGTCTGCATTTTTCAAAGGACTGGAAAACATCGGTCAGGTCATGGACAAAGGCGCAATCATCCGTTCTATCCCGCGCTGCCGATCTGGGATTTATACTTCATACCCGTCATCAATACCACTGGCATACCTGCTATGAGCCGCCACAGCCCATTCAGCCGCCGCATCTCCAGGTGGATAACCCAAAGAACTGGGCCCCAAAAACCCCGCGATCCTTTTATTGACATCGGGCAGCGGTTTACGGTAGGGAGGGAAGAATTAAAAGCCTTCCACTCCGCCGGATTTCTGGGCAGCGAGTTTGGGCCATTTTTCATACCCGATCCTACGAGCGGTTTTGGAAAGTGTGCAGCCCCCGGCAGGCATGGATCTAAAGCGGTTTGAGCGGCGCTGCAAGCTTTTTGCGAACTCTCCGAAAAAAATCCGCTTGGCCTCCACGGTAGCGATTACCAGCGCGAATCACTGGCAAGAAGCATGGAGCAAGCCTATCGCCTGCTCAAATCACCGGAGGCCCGCGCTTTTGATCTGGGGCGGGAAACACCCGAAAAATACGCCATTTACAATACCGGGAGGTTTGGCCTGGGGTGTCTGATGGCCAAACGCCTGGTCATGGAGGGCGCGCGGTTTATCAGCGTTACCACCGAATACAGAGCGCTTCCTCGGCTGGGACACCCACGAAAACAGGACATACCCACGGCTCCGAAAAAATGAAAGCCTATATTGACGGCCCGGTAGCACAACTGATCCGCGACCTGGACAGAACCGGCCATCTCGACCGGACGCTGGTCATTCTGGCCTTGAGTTCAGCCAGGATGCACTGATGGAAGAGGCGGCCCGATTGCAAAAATCAAAGATCAGGTGGACCAACCCGATGTGATCGAAGACATCAAACATTACAGCATGCTGAGCATTTACCGACGGATGTTCTATCCTGATGTGGGGGGGGAGGGATAAAGAGAGGCCTTGTATATGTGGGAAAACAGCCGATGAGCGTCCGTGTAAGGCCATTACCGAGCCGGTAGTGATAGACCAGGTACATCAGACCATTTACCACGCGCTGGGGATAGCAGAGGATACCCATTATGTCATAGAAGGAAGGCCCGTTTACACCACACCCGACGGCGCCGGAAGACCCGTGATGGAATTATTTGCATAAAGATTATGACACATCAGGAAGCCCTTACACTGATCGAAAAAGCAACACCCCGGCGCGGCGGAATCTGGGCAGATCTGGGGGCGGGAAGCGGCACATTTACATTGGCTCTGGGAGAATTGGTGGGACCGGATGGGCAGGTATTTGCCGTTGATAAAAGCCCGGAAATATTCAATATTAATCCTCCCGATATACAGAAATTTGCCGGTGTATTTCCCATCCAGGCAGATTTTACGCAAGCATTGGACCTACCCAAGCTCGACGGAATATTGATGGCCAATGCCCTGCACTTTGTGCGGGATCAGGTGGGACTGTTGAAGCAGATTGCAGAAAATATAATACCCGGCGGGCATTTATTGCTGGTAGAATACGACTCAGACACAGCCAACCCGTGGGTACCTTACCCGGTATCGCGGCGGCGGTTTCGCGAGATCGCCGAAGCGGCGGGTCTGACTACCCCCGAAGAAATCGGGCGGATGCGCTCCCGTTACCACAACGGCGATATTTATGTAGGGAAGGCGGGGAGGAAATGAAATATGTAATTCTGACTAGTTAGTTTCTTTTTTCCAGACCCTATACCGCCACGCGATCCCCACTCCCACATAATCGCCTCGCAGCACCTGTGTACTTTGCTGATCGAGCGTCGGACTTCCGACCGAATAAGCATGTTGTGTAGTCATTACCGGATTTAAGCCTTTGATCAGATGGAAAACGGCAAAAAGACGGTGATCTGCTTGATTCAGCATTTGCATATCCAGCCTCGCATCTACGGCCAGGAAAGTATGCGGTTCGATTACACTCTCAAACCTGCTGTAAAAGATTTGCCCGTCAGGACGAATGTTTTCAACCACAGGCGCACCTTCCCCAATCGCCCATCTTTCCCTTTCACGGGCATACAACATGCCCAGACTGATACTTAAAGCCGGGAAACGACGTGTTTCTTCGGAGAGCGTATATCTTAAGTATAAATGAGGCATGAAAGGATAATCGGTTTGGAGGCTGATTGTCCCAAAAGAGTTGCCGGCCTGCCCTTCGGGAACAAATCTGTTGCGCATACCGAGAGAGTAATAGGTAATTCCACCGCCCAGTTCCCAGCGACGGAAAACCTGATAACCGAGATTCCCCTGTAAATATCCGGCAGGAAAAAGCGCAGACTGAAATACGGGGGTTGTGTTTCCCTGAGAAAAATTGCTGCCTCCACTGGCAAAAATTTCTATTTGAAGCGATTGTCCAACCGCATCAATTCCCGCAATCATTAGAAGGAGAAAATACAAATTTTTCATGGATGATAGTGTAAGTAGTTGTAGTTATTTAACAACGGAATTATAAAGTAATTGGGAGAAAGTAATCTTTCCGAAGTGAGGCAGAAACCACCAGGGACACAAAGGCCTCACAAAGGGCACAAGAAAACCCCGCTTTGTGTCCCTTGCGCCTTCCTCGTGCCCTTCGTGGTTTATCCCAATAAGTTGATAATTCCGTTTAACAATATACAGACAAAATTAAAACTTTACTCGCCTTGTTTGAGCAAGTGCTCTCCCGCAACGACTACGAACCTGACATCTGTTTCTTTGGGCAGGAAAAGGCACAGCACTTTGCGGAAGGGCAGAGTCTCTTTCCTGCGCCCGACCTGGCAATAGAGGTGCTTTCCCCCAAGACCGCCATCAACGACCGGGGCATCAAATTTGAAGACTACCGCGCCCATGGTGTGTTGGAATACTGGATTGTGGACCCCGTAGCCCGCTCGGTGGAGCAGTACCGCCTCGACGTCGGGCAGCAGTACGAACTCATCCTCAAATCCGGCAACGGCTATATCCGCAGCGAGGCGATCCCCGGCTTTCAGATCCGCATTGAGGCGATGTTTGATGCGGCGATAAATTTGGAGGAGTTGGGGAAGTTGCTGGGATGAGTTACCGAAAACTTAGAGTTGTCCGCTCTCTGGTTTTTTACGTATATTGCTTTATATGAGTGCCCTTCAAGAACAAATTTTGCAACTGTCTGTGGCGGATCGCCTGCAGCTGATTGCCTTTATTGCCGCTTCCCTTTCGCCCGAAGCCGTTCAATCTGCTGCCTTCGAGGTGCCCGATACATGGGTGGAAGAAGCCCTGGCCCGCGACGCCGCTTATGTGGAGGGTAACAGCCGGGGGCTTACCTGGGAGGAAGTAAACCGGCAGGTGCGTGGGGGGAAATAAGACATATCGCCTGATCATTGTGCCTGAGGCAGTGGAAGAGATTGATGATTTACATCGGTTCTACGAAGAGGTGCGTCCAGGCTTAGGAGATCGTTTTATGGACGAGTTGGGCGATTGTTTCAACGACTTGCTGGCGAACCCTGGACGCTTTCAATTTGTCCGCTCCAAACATGAAGGTATCCGCCGGGGTCTTCTCAATCGTTTGCCAGTGATGTTTCTGTACCGGGAGACAGGTACTGAGCTGCGGATTCTGATGGTGCGTGATGCACGGTCAGACTGGAAGAAGTAAATGCGCATCCCCAAAACTACAGTACGAACTCATCCTCAAATCCGGCAACGGCTATATCCGCAGCGAGGCGATCCCTGGCTTTCAGATCCGCATTGAGGCGATGTTTGATGCGGGGGTGAATCTGGCGGAATTGGGGAGATTGTTGGGGTGAGGGGAATATAGTTTGGCAAGATCATAGTCAATTTTGCGAGAAAATACATTTCTCCAACCGTAGGGTTCACGCAAAGTCCGCCAAGAACCGCAAAATACGCTAAGCCCTTCCTCTGCGAAACCTTTGCGCCCTCTGCGAGAAAATACTTTTTGCAAACCGTAGGGTTCACGCAAAGTCCGCCAAGAACCGCAAAATACGCTAAGCACTTCCTCTGCGAAACCTTTGCGCCCTCTGCGAGAAAATACTTTTTGCAAACCGTAGGTTTACTTCTTCACCACAATCTTCCCCTGTGCCAGCACTTCCTGTGCTTCAGTGCGAAGTTCATAGAGATATACCCCATCCGGCACCTCCCGCGTATCCCACAGCCACTGGCCTTCTTGCGTGGTGACGAGGTGTCGGGCGACTTGTCTGCCCTGCACATCCCGTATCCGGATTTCGGCGTTGCGGCTGCCCGGCGGCAGTTCCCACTCCACCCGCACATCCCCGGCGGCGGGGTTGGGATAGACCCGCACCTGCGGATGAGACACTGCTTCCACCCCCACCGTATGGCTCAACCCCAGGATGCGGATCAGCGGCCGGACCACCTGCCCGTCGTATTTCAAAAAATGCCCCATCACATAATATTTGTCGTTTTGAGCGGGGAGGATGTTGCGCACCTCTGCGGGGACCGCCCAGTGATTTTTGGAACTGTCAATGCCCTCGCCGTTGAAATACTGCAGGTCAATAAACCCGTTGGCATCGGTCTTGACGATCCGGTTGCGGGAGTATCCCTGATAGGTAGTGAAATTTCCGCCAACCAATAATCCCCCATCCGAGGTGGGACAAACGGCATAGACGGAGTTTCTCCCACCCCGGGCGGAGTTGAAATTATTAAAGGTACTATCCAGCGACCCATCCGGATTTAAACGGATCAGGTTCAGGGTGTCAGGATAGTTATGAAGGGTAAAACGTCCCCCAATAACAATTTTTCCATCGGGCTGGATGTACTCCGGGCGAGTGGGACCCCAATCAAACAGTCCAGAATAAAAGGTCGTATCCAGATTCCCCAGCGTATCAATGAGGCAGATTTTGTTGACCGGAACGGAATCGTAGGCCGTGAGGTAGTTGCCGTAGAGCAGCAGCCGGGAGGCATCGTAACGATGGGTTTCCAGCACATCAAAATTGGTATTGTGATGAAAACTCGAATCCACATACCCATCGGGGCGGATCCGCATAAAATACAGTCGCCGCTGGAAGTTATTGGCGCTCGGGTATTTGCCGCCCGTTCCTCCAGTAATAATGCTTCCATCCGGAAATACATAAGGAATATTTAAGCCCCCATGAAAATTGGTATCCAAAGGAATTAAGGCGTTATCGAAAAAATCACCTGTTTGGTCTGTCCTATAGAGTCCTACATAATCTACGGTAAAGTAATAAGTAGCCTCCACTTTTTGTACATCCAAAACTGCACGGGTTACCCAAGTGGAAGGATTCCAACCAGGGTCAATCATTCCGTAATGGGATAGCCGAATGATATTTAATCGTTTGTCTCCTGTTAGGTATTGAAAATTACCCACTACCATCAGAGAGCCATTCGTCTCTTCAGAAAGATCCAACACTACACCCAATTGATCATACAACACATTATCTCTAAAGGGATGATTTGATTGAAAAGTAGTATCCAGCGAGAAGGGCTGGCCTTTAAGAATGCCGGATGATAATAGTAAACAAAGAAAAAGGAGAGGTTGATGTTTCATAACATAAATAGGATAATGGAGGCAGGTAATCCCACCTCCGGTCATTCATTCCCGTAATTCTATTTCTGTACCACAATCTTCCCCTGTGCCAGCACTTCCTGTGCCTCCGTGCGCAACTCGTAGAGATAGATGCCATCCGGCATCTCCCGCGTGTCCCACAGCCATTGGTCTTTCTGGGTTGTGATAAGGTATTGGGCTAGTTCCCGGCAATAGGTATCCAAAATCCGGAGACCGACTTCGCCATCCAGATGGATCAGATCCCACTCAAAGGTGGCGTATAGGCCCGCAGGGTTGGGATAGACTTTCAGCTTGTAATATTCTGACCGGATCAGATCACGGGCATTGAGGCGGGGGTTGGCTCGCCGGGCGTTGTTGTTATCTGCCGCAAAACTCATCGCCCCCGGCAACAAAAGGCAAAAGAATAGTACGTGTTTTTGCATGTATATTGGGTTTTAGTGATGGCTGAGTGTGGTTGAAAACAGGTTTTTGGAAGATAGGGAAAATATTCGAAAACGGGAGATATTCTTATCCAAATAACCGGGACTCTTCAGTTGTGCAGCGTTTCACAGAGTTCCAGAAAATTTCCGTATCTTTGCCTCATGTCATCTGTCAGCCAGATTCTTCGCAGCCATTCACTCCGCGTCACAGACAGCAGGAATGCCATTCTGGAAGTTTTTTTCCAGCGGGAAGTCGCACTTAGTGAGTCAGAAATCGAATCTGCCCTCCTCCACAACTGCGACAGGGTAACCATTTACCGCACGCTTTCCACTTTTCTCGAAAAAGGCATTGTACACAAAGTCCTCGACGATGCCGGTGCGATGAAATATGCGCTCTGCCCGACAGACTGCCTCGAAGGCCATGACCATCATCACGATCATATTCATTTTAAATGTGAAGTGTGTGGAAACACGTCCTGCGTGGAACAGGTGAGGATTCCTGCGATCCAGCTACCTGTGGGGTATAAACTCACCGAAGTAAATGTGCTGCTTCAGGGCATCTGCCCACGTTGCAACTAAGTCTTATTCCCACTGGAAAGTCTCAAGCGTATGTTTGATTTCGCCTTTCATATAATTGATGACAGGCTGAAGGGAATCATTTTTTAAAGCTGTCTGGAAATAAAAAGACATCATGGCGATGTGCGTTTCGGTACTATCGTAGAGAAACACCTGGGCAGGCGTGCCTACATTGCCATAAATTTCAAACAAAACCCCCTGCCCTGCGGGCACAGAAATGGGAGATTCCTTGATCTGGGTAGCCTTTGCACTGTGTTTGTAGATCAGTCTGCGGTAGTCTTCAAAGTGCGCATCTTTATCTTTATTTTGACCGGCGATGCGATAGGTAAAATGCCATTTGCAATCATAGAGGGGAAACTGAATATCCACCCAGCAGGAATCGGGAAGATCGCGGGTGATTTTCCCATAGTCGGGATAGTCAAATTTCAGGGGACAGGTTTCGTTGGAGAACCCGGTGTAAGTGGTTTTTTCCGGAAAATCTATACGGGGAAATCCAAAAGGCCGGGGGTATGGAACATACGATTCACAACCTGCGCCGAGGAGAAGGAGGGTGAGGATATACAAAAGCCATTGTTTTTGCATGTCGGGTTTATTAGGCAGGTTTTACCTGTTCGTCTTCCGTTTTAATAATAAACTTCACCATGTTGATACGGTTTCTGCTGACTGATTCGACATGGAGTTCGTAGTTTCGGTAGGAGATGATCTCCCCTTCCGCCGGAATTTTTCCATGAAGTTCGAGAATCAGTCCACCGAGGCTGTCGCTGTCGCCGCGCGCATCTTCAAAGACATCATCTTCCAGTCCGACGATTTTTTTGACGTCGATAAGCGAGATACGGCCTTCGAAAATGTACATCTCATCCGACATTTTGGTATAGACCCAGTCTTCGGAATCAAACTCGTCATTAATTTCTCCGAATATTTCTTCGATTACGTCTTCGAGCGTAACGATTCCGGCGGTGCCGCCAAACTCGTCCACCACAACAGCGATATGGATGCGCTGACTTTTAAACTCTTCGAGCAGGGTATCGATTTTTTTGCTTTCCGGGATAAAATGCACATCCCGCAATAAAGTATGAATATCGAGTTGCGGGCTATTGGGTTTGAGGTAGGGGAGCAAATCCTTGATATGGAGGATACCCTTTACATTATCCAGGCTTTCTTCATAGACGGGGAGGCGGGAGAAATTGTGTTCGTTGATAAAATTCATCAACTCTTCGAAAGGCATTTGGATGTCAATTGCCTTTACATCCACTCTGGCCCGCATGATATTTTTGACCGTGATATTGGAGAAGTTGACAATCCCTTTCAGGATATCTTTTTCCTCCTTGCTTGCCTCATCGGTAGCAGTAATATTGATCGCGTGGCGGAGGTCATCGAGCGAAGCGCTGGTTTCCTTCACCTTAAATTTATCATCAATAAAACGGGTGCCTTCGATCAGTACCCAGGAAAGCGGCTTAAATATTGTGCGGAGAATTTCCAGGGGAACGGCAACTCTTTTTACGATAATATGGCGGTTTTTTGCGGCATACACTTTAGGCACGATTTCGCCGAAAAAGAGGATAATGCTGGTAATGAGCACCAGGTTGAGCAGAAACTCCAGGGTAAGTGAGTATTCGGCACTGCCGATAAAAAAATTGAGGTTGTAAGCCGACCAGTCATAAGCACTGGCATAAGCCTGAATAATGGCAGAGCCTACGAGGATAGCCGCAACATTTACAAAGTTATTGGATATCAGAATGGTAGCCAGCAGGCGTTTGGGCAGACTGATCAGATGCCATATCCGTTGGGAATCACGCGCCGGATTTTGTTTATATTCTTCAATTTCCGATTTGGAAAGCGAGAAAAAGGCGACCTCTGTTGCCGAAACAACAAAAGAAACAGTAATCAATACAAAAAAGAGGATGTATTGTCCGATCAGATCAGGACTCAGCGCGAGGGCATCCAGCAGGAGGATTGTTTGTGTGATATTACTACCGGGATCAGGGTCCACGATTATACAGTTAGGTTAAACAAATCGGCGGTCTCAGAAAGGTAAATCATCGATGTCATGAGAAGAATCATGGACAGGGACATCCGGATCGTTGCCGGGAAACTGGCTGGAAGTTTGAGACAGCGGAAAAGCAGTGGGGTTGGTTTCACTTGCGGGGCGGCTGTCGAGAAGAATGATTCGGCGGCCTTCGACTTCGGTTTTGGAGCGTTTTTCGCCCTGAGGTGTATCCCAGGTACGGGTCGTGAGCCGGCCCTCCACGCAGATAGTGGAGCCTTTGCGGCAGTATTTAGCGGCGATTTCTGCCTGTGAGCGCCAGAGGTTGACGCTGATCCATTCGGTACGGTCAACATTGTTGCCGTTTTTGTCCCGGTAGGATTCGGTACAGGCCAGCCACAAATTGGTAAAAGCAATCCCCTGGTCGAGGTATTTTACTTCGGGATCTCTGCCGAGATTGCCTATCAGTGTGACCTGATTCAGTCCGTATTTTGCCATGTATCAAAAATCTTCAACACTGCTTTTGAAAAGGCAAATATAGAAATTTTATCAATAGAAATAAATTGTGCATCCGGCCATTCTTCCGAAAAATCACCTGCAAGCAAAAATACCCGTATCTGCATGTCAAAATGGGTAAAAATGTGTTTCATGGAAAACAGAAATTTTGCGCCGGGCCGGTCACTTTTTTCCTCCCACACCCTGTATTCCACTTCCTGATTGGGAATTTCCCAAAGGCCGCCCCAAAGTCCTTCCGCAGGGCGGCGTCGGATGAGAAAACTGCCCGCCTCGTTTTGAGCGAGATAAAAATGGAAGTAGCGGGTTTTTCGTTCGGCCTGTTTTTCTTTTACAGGAAGCAGGTGAGTCATCCCCTCGCGGTACGCTGTACAACCTGTCTGCAGCGGACAGATCAGGCAACCCGGCTGAGCCGGGGTACAGATCACCGAACCCAGATCCATAATACCATTGTTGAACAGGCGGGAATTTACCCCTTTGACCCAGACGTCGATAATCTCCTGAAACCGGTTTCGGGTTGAAGTTTTATTGATAGGAGCAGGATCGCCCAGGAAGCGGCTCATTACGCGGAGCACATTGCCGTCGATGACACCTACGGCATTGTCAAAAGCAAAAGAGCCAATGGCCCTCGCCGTGTAGGGGCCGATGCCCCTGAGTTTTTGCAATTCGGTATAGTGGGCGGGGAATTGGCCATCAAACTCCTTACAAATAGAAACGGCGGCAGCGTGAAGGTTTCGCGCCCTGCTGTAATAGCCCAGTCCCTCCCAGTATTTGAGTACCTCATCGATGGGCGCCTGGGCGAGGGAGACCACATCGGGAAACCGGTGGATAAACCGGTGATAGTAGGCAATTCCCTGGACGATACGGGTCTGCTGGAGAATCACTTCCGAAATCCAGATTTTATAAGCGTCGCGGGTCTCCCGCCAGGGAAGATTTCGCCCGTGAGATTCGTACCAACTGACAATTGAGCGGCCAACATCCATATTAAAACAACAATGAAACGACTGATGGCCTGCAAATTACCAATTTCCCTTCATACAAGCAGAAACGTCTGTTTAAGCTTTTATGAGAAAAAGTTTTGTGATTTAAGTGAATGTGCTAAATTTGCGATTCAATTGTCGGCAGGCGATTGTTCGTAATTGATTCTTAACTAGTAAATTAGATCAAAAGTGACTAAGGCAGAAGTAATCGTAGAGATTGCCCAGAAGACGGGTATTGACAAAGCAGACGTTTCTGCATCCCTTGAAGGATTTTTCGCAGTTGTCAAAAATTCCCTTGCTAATGGAGAAAATGTATATGTCCGTGGCTTTGGCAGTTTTATCGTAAAAGCAAGGAAGAAAAAGGTGGGACGGATTATTTCTCAGAACAAGTCCATTGAAATTCCTGCCCACTTTGTACCCAGCTTTAAGCCTGCCAAGGTTTTTGTCGAAAAAGTAAAAAATTCTGATATCAAACCTGTCTCCTAAGGTATCAGTAAACCTTATATGTCAACATCCTCCACCATATCCAACAGCGGTCGTTCCCTGAGAATTACAGTAATCGTATTGGGAATACTGGTATGCGGGATGTTGTTTTTTGCAGATAAAACCAACCTGCACAATAAGAATGAAAATACAATCAGTACAACCAGCGTTTCAACCGGCCCAGTAGAAAACGTTTCTTCCAACATCCCCCCACTGGCAAAAGATGAAAAATTTGATGCCTGGACAAGTAAACTGGAAGAAGTGAACGGGGCGGAAAAAACAGTATTGCTGGACTCCATCGTTCAATTGCTGACAACCCGAAACCGGTTTGAATATGCAGCGGACTATGCAGACCAACTGGCACAGACAGAAAGTTCTTTAACAAACCGGATACAAGCCGGAATTCTCAGTCAGAAAGCTTCTCAACTGGAATATGTCCGCTCCGACTCCGTGCTTTTCCGAAAATATTCGCAAAAAGCTATCACTTACCTTTCGGCAGCGGTAGAAGAATCGCCCGAAGCGGAAGACGCAAAAGTTTACCTGGGTCTGAGTTATGTTCAGTCAGGATTGGCGGAAAACAGTATGAAAGGCATAATGACGCTGCGCAATGTACTGGAGCAAAATCCGGACAATATTGAGGCGGGTTATTATATGGGTATATTTTCTCTCCAGACCAATCAACTGGAAAAGGCAAAAGAAAGATTTGAAAAAATACTCGAAGTTGCCCCGGATTATATGCCTGCCAGACTTCAGCTAGCCCAGACGATGATTCGGATGGAACAGCCGGATAAGGCCAAAATTATTCTGGAAGAACTCATTCGCAACAGGGAAGCAGATGATGAAATCAGACTCGCTGCCCGCGAATTAATTAATACATTACCATAAACTAAAATCAGGAGGATACGTTATGCCCTGTGGAAAGAAAAGAAAAAGACATAAGATCTCAACCCATAAGCGGAAAAAGAGACTCAGAAAAAACCGACATAAGAAGAAGAAATAACGGGTTGAGTAGTGATGCCTAGTCCGAACCGGCACACCGGCTGGTTCGTTTTTCTATTTTTGACCTGCTTACTATATCCTTGGCACCAGTCATTTCAGCTTCAGCTTTACCCTCACGGAGAGGAGTAAGCTTAATTTATATAGCTAGTGAATGAATTAGTTGTAAGCAAAAGTGAAGAAGGACTCAGGATAGGCATTCTGCAAGACAAAAAAATCGTAGAACTCCATCACGAAAAATTATCGGAGGAGTTCTCTGTCGGTGATTTGTTCTTAGGAAAAGTCCGAAAGATTGTTCCTGGCCTGAACGCTGCATTTGTGGATGTAGGACATCCGCGTGATGCATTTCTTCACTACTTTGATCTTGGGCCGCAGGTTCGGTCTCTGCTCAAGTATATGAAGACAGCCCGGACAGAAAAACGCGGACGAGGGGACGTTCTGGAATCCATTAAACCCATTCCCGATATCGATAAGCATGGGAAAATGGAAGACGTTCTAAAACCCAACCAGGATATTCTGGTGCAGGTAGTGAAGGAGCCCATTTCGACCAAAGGCCCACGCCTTTCCAGCGAAATCTCCCTCCCCGGCCAGTATATTGTATTGGTGCCCTTTTCCAATGTGGTTTCGGTTTCCAAAAAAATCCGATCCGCAGATGAACGCCGCCGGCTGAAGATTCTTGCCGAAAGCCTGTGTCCTAAAAACTTCGGAATGATCGTCCGTACCGCTGCGAGCGGGAAAGACGCTGCTACGCTTAGCAAAGACATTTCCGACATCGTCGAAAAGTGGCACGCCATGACCCTGGCGCTGCCCAGCTCCCGTGCACCGGTAAAAGTTCTCAGCGAACACAACCGCGCCACCAGTATCCTCAGAGATATGCTCAGCCATGGGTTTGATTCTATTCACACCGATGACCCGCGCGCTTTTAAGGATATTGAAGAATACCTCAAAGAACGGCAGCCCGACTACCTGAAAGGGCTCAAACTCTATAAAGGTAAAGTTCCTTTGTTTCAGTTTCTGGGCCTGGAAAAGCAGATAAAAGCATCCTTTGGGAAAGTAGCTTCCATGGCCAATGGTGCTTATCTCGTGATCGAGCACACTGAGGCCATGCACGTCATCGACGTCAATAGCGGCAGCAAAAATCTCAACAACCAGACACTGGAAGAAACAGCCCTGAAAGTCAATATGGAAGCTGCTACCGAAATTGCCCGGCAGCTTCGTCTCCGCGACATGGGGGGGATTATCGTTGTGGATTTTATCGACCTCAAAAAGGCTGAAAACCGCCGTATCCTCAATGACCACCTCAAAAAGGAAATGAAGCCTGACAGAGCCAAACACTCCATCCTCCCGATGAGTAAGTTTGGGCTGATCCAGATCACACGCCAGCGGGTACGGCCTCAGATTGATATTCAGACTTCTGAAGTGTGCCCCAGTTGCAACGGATCAGGCAAAATTCAGCCTTCCATTCTGATTGCCGACGAAATCTCCAACAATATTGATTTCCTGATCAGGCAAAACAAAGAGAAAAAGCTCACCATCAATGTAAACCCCTTTGTGGCCTCATACCTCAAAAAAGGGTTATTCAACAGCATCCAGATGCGCTGGTTTAAAACTTACTGGGTTTGGGTGAAGATTACCGACGATATTTCTATACCGTTTACTTCGGCCAAATATTTCAACGCGCTCGGAGAAGAAATTAAATTCTAAATACAATCACCGCACAGGCATAGGCTATCTATATCTGTGCGGTGATTTTTTTATGGGTACTGATTATTTTATCTCAAACGTCCCCTGTCCGATCAGGCGCCCATCGCAATACACGGAGACATATTGGGTTCCTTTCTGATATTTGTTTTCCTCAGCAGGCGAAAAATCCATACAAACCTCCAGCGCATCGTTGTCGTAATTGACAGACTTCATGACTGTATAAACCTTTTCCTGGTCGTTGTGGATAAACTTTCCACTGAAACCTGCGGTAAAGTTGGTGTTTACCGTTCCATCCGGGTTTTCATATACGAGATAAACATCCCTTTCACCGGGTGTTGTAATCGGATTTTCGAGTATGGTAAAACACATCCGCACATCCTTCATCGTACGGCGGGAGAATTCATCTTCCTCCACTTCTTTTTTACCGGCTTTTTTGATATTGATAAAGCGGAAGTCTTTGGTTTTCAGCGCGGAGGCAATTTTCCGCGTTTGTTCCAGTTCGCGGGTGGTTTCCTCATTCCTGGCGGTAAGCGTTTTGTTCTGCATGGTCAGTTGCCCTTCTATGACCACAAGGCTGTCCACCTGCCCTGTGAGCTGACGGTTTTGCTCTTTGAGGTAATCGATCTGTTTGCTATACTGATCGATCAGGCCTTTGAGCTCGGAAATATGGCTTTCAAGCTGCTTGATTTTTGCAATATTGGCCTTGTTTTCCTTTTTGGCTTCGGCAACTCTTCCGACCATTGCTTCGAGTTCTTCATATTTTTCTTCGAGAAGTTTATCCTTTTCTGCCAGCTCCATATTCTGGTCTTCAATGGCCACTTCCAGGTTAAGGATTTTTTCCTCCAACTGAAGAATTTCGTTGTTGAGGTTATCGATAGTCTCCGCATTTTCTTCGTTTGCGCTTTTTTCCGAAAAATATTTTACTGAAAAATACGCAAGTGCCGATAAAACAAGGATACCTACAATTACAAGAATGGCTCTGCTCGTCATCTTCGAACTATCTATAGGGGATGCCATGGTTAGGTTAAATTCTGTGTTTTTTTTGCTAATGTATGGGTTTCGGATGAATTAACCAATATTCATATTTTATACGCCGATAATCGCTATTTTACAAAACCTCTTTTTTAATAAACCGTTGCACCTGTTCGGCTGCAAGGCCGATCTGCCATTTACTCCGATCCCTCAATTCTACATGGTTGGAGATTCCCCGAAAAGCAAAAAAAGGAATTCCCTCATACAACATCGCGTGGAAAAATGCCGCACCTTCCATCGTCTCAATGTCTGGATTCCATCTCTTTTTAACTGTCTCAATGGCTCCCGGCTCACCGTGTACGGTATTGACAGTAATGCCTTTCACCTGTACGACATCGAGGGTGGAAGGCGCAGGGTTTTCGAGCCGGTTAAACCACAGCCGCCCGCCCCACTCCATCAGGGGAAAGCCCATAGCCTGAAGATCGAGAAACTTATCGGGTGTAGAAGCGCCCAGCTCGGAAAGCGTATCTGAAACTACTTCAACTACACTTCCCAGTCTGCGTCCGTAATCAAAACTGCCGGCGATGCCAAAGTTGATCGCCAGGTCAGGGCGTTTGACCGCAAGGTATTTTCCCAGTTGAAACGAAGTATTGACCATTCCAATACCTGTATGCAGAAGTTCGATCCGCCGCCCCCTTGCTTCGGAGACATAGAGCGAACCTTCTTTTGCAAACCCCATAACACTGCGAAGCCAGGCCGATTCGGGTTCAGTTGCAGCTACCAGTAATATCAGCATTGAGTTCGTATTTTCGCGAAATGTAAATATATTTTACACTTTATTTGCCTGATAAACAGATATTTTACAATTTTAAGCGGCGGTAGGAGAGCACAAACCCTAATTTAACCCTGGCTTATGATTACACGTTTGCTCCTTACACTTATTTGTATCCAGTTTTCTTGTTTCGCCTTTTCACAGTCTTATTTTCTCACCAACGCCCTTCCGGGCGACACAGTGGTAGTTACCCCGGTCAAAAGCAATGCCATCCTTGAAGTAACCTATCAGGGGACCAACACCAAACCGGTTGTGCTGATCGGAAGGAATGTCACCATCGGGCAGTTGCGGATCATCAACTGCCGCTACCTCAATGTAGTGGGCTTTACTGTTCTCAATTCTCCCGACAACGGGGTGGTGGTTCGCCAGTCTGAATATGTCAGCATTGACTCGGTAAAGGTTATCAATGCCAAAGATAATGGGGTGAGAATCACCGAGTACTCCAGCCGTATTTTCCTCAACCACTGCTCAGTTACCGGAAGCGGAATTGACAATTTTACCGTCCACCGGTCTCCTCAGGGGCCTGCAGGAAGGGGAATTACTTTCAACAATTGTTTTTCCTCCTTCTCCGACGATGAGCAGGGTTTTGATATCACTTCCGGCAGTGATATTTCTATTATCAATTGCCGTACAAGAGCCAATGATGATGGCCCTCTGAATATCGGCCACGGTGTGACCAATGTACTGGTAAAAAATTTTAAAGCGACCTTTGAGTCAGAAGGCCCTGTGGTAAAATATGCCTACAATGTGCGTTTTATCAATGGCAATTTCAATCACGCGCTCCGGCTGGAAGAGCAGGATAGCGGCCCCGGTGAGGGGTTGGGCGCAGATACCGTTTTTATCGTCAACAATGCTTTCCCTGCCATTTCCAACCAGTCTGGTACGGTTGTTATCTCAACCAATTTTAACGACCCAAGTCCGGCACCAAGTCCAACTATTCAAAGTCTGACAGGACCAAACATTGCTCCGGTAGCAAAAAACCGCTGGAAATGAAACTGGATTAATAGAAGGTGGGAGTGGGACGTACTGGATTCGAACCAGTGACCTCTGCTCTGTCAAAGCAGCGCTCTAAACCAACTGAGCTAACGTCCCTTATGGGCTGCAAATATGGGACGAATATCCGACAAAAACAAAAATAGCCCGTCAGGAAAACGAATGATTCTTATGTTTTCCGGCACCCAAAGAATTCACTAACTTTGGGTAATGTTTGACCTTCCTCCGAATATCACTGTCGTCGGTGCGGGCAGACTCGCCTGGAACCTCATCCCTTCACTACAAAAAGCAGGGTTGCGTGTCTCCGCTATTTTCTCTCGCACGGAAGACACTGCCGCCCTTTTTTCAGAGACTTTTCATATTCCGCTTTACGGCACCGATTTTCGAAATATTCCGGAGGAAACAGACCTGGTTTTTCTGACCGTCGGCGACCAGGCGATAGAAGAAGTGTCTGCGCAAATCTCAGGCATTGTTTCACCCCAAACGATCCTCGTTCACACCTCAGGCAGTACGCCGCTGAATGCACTTCGCCACCGGGGACCTGTGGGCGTGTTTTATCCATTACAGACTTTTACCCGGCACTCATTCAGAGATTTTGCCGATGTGCCAGTGTTCGCAGAAGGATCACCTGACGCACTACGCACCCTCCTGCCGGTAGCAAAGGCAGTTTCAGGTACAGTACAACTCATGGACAGCGAAGAACGCCTCCGGCTTCATCTGGGGGCCGTACTGGTCAATAACTTTACCAATTACCTTTACAAAATAGCCGCAGAACTGAATCCGAAGACTGATTTTTCGGTTTTCAGGCCCCTCATTTCCGGACATATGGATAATGTATTCTCCCGAGGACCCGCATTAAGCCAGACCGGACCTGCGGTAAGAGAAGATATTACCACCCTTCAAAAACACCTCCAGCTTCTCGACGCCTATCCTGAAATCGCCAGTCTTTACCGGCAGATTTCGGTTTTGATTCAACCAAACCTATCCACCCGAATCTGACACTTTCCCCAGACTATGACATTATCCCCCCAAATACGCGACTACAGCCTCCTGGCACTGATATGTGTGGTGGGATTTGCGCTGTTTCTAGGCGCTCCGCCCCTGTTTGACTGGGATGAAATCAATTTTGCGGAGGCAGCCCGGGAAATGCTGGTAACGGGCAATTACCTGCAGGTGCAGATCAACTACGAACCATTTTATGAAAAACCGCCTTTGTTTTTCTGGTTGCAGACCCTCAGTATGCGATTGTTTGGCGTAAGCGAGTTTGCCGCCCGGTTTCCCAACGTCCTGGCTGGAATTTTTACGCTGCTGGCGCTGTATCACAGCGGAAAACAATGGAGAGATACCACATTTGCCCGCCTGGTCTCAGGATTTTATCTCGCGACCTTTCTGCCAGTGATCTATTTCAAATCAGGCATTATTGATCCGGTATTCAACTTATTTATTTTTATCGGGTTAATGCAGATTTTCGCTTATGATCTGAAACAAATCAAAGACGAAAGTGCTCCCTGGGCCGCAGGTTTCTGGATCGGCCTGGCGACCCTTACCAAAGGCCCCGTGGCACTGCTCGTAACGTTGCTTATATACGGCATATACAAAATCGTCTATGACCGGTTTCGCATTCCGTGGCTGGCAACGTTGAAATTCCTTGTGGCGTGGGCCATTGTCATTACCGGTTGGTACGGGCTGGAAACTGCCGCACACGGCACGGAGTTTATCCATCAATTTTTGCAATACCAACTGGGGTTGTTTGGAAAAGATATCGCAGGTCATGCCCAGCCTTTTTATTACCATTTTCTGGTGTTTTTGCCGGGGTGTTTTCCGATGAGTGCCTTTGTATTCAGAGCGATGGCGATCAAACCCGAAAAACATGAAGAAAAACGGTTACACGGGTTTATGATCGTCTGGTTTTGGGTAATTATGATTTTGTTTTCTGTGGTGAAAACCAAAATTGTCCACTATGCCTCGCTGTTGTATTTTCCGGGAGCATTTCTCGCCGCCGCCTATCTGGAGGAACTGATGGCGGGCAGAAAAAAAATGACCTGGGATATTTGGGCGATTCTTGCAGTTGGGTTGATCGTGTGGGGAATTGCGCCCGTATTTGTCAATCTGGCAGCAGCCCATAGCGACTTTCTGTCCCGTTATATTGCAGATCCTTTTGCCCGGGGAAATCTCACTATGGAAGTAAACTGGAGCGGCTGGGAATGGACAATCGGGTTGGTTTTTCTGATTGGGGTAATAATAAACCTTTTTCAACTATATAAAGGGCAATGGCAGCGGTTTGTATGGACGCAGGCCGTATTGACCTTATTTTTTGTAAACGGGCTATATGGCTTTGTCGTGCCCAAGGTTGCACGTTACACGCAGGGAGCGGCGCAGGATTTTTTTGAATCGATTGCAGGTCAGGAAGTATATGTGATGACGGCGGGGTACAAAAGTTATCTGCCCTATTTTTACGGAAAAATCAGCCCACCGTCTCAGGGCAAAAATCCTACGGTAGCAGCCCTTGCGGAAGAAGAAATAGACAGAGATGTATATATGGCGGTAAAAGCCCACAGAGAAAACGAAGCCTTCAGGCAGAGGTTTCATAAATTCGAACGGATGTACGAAGCCGGAGGATTTGTATTTTACCGGCGGAAAAGTCTCTTTCAGCACCGGGCAGAAATTCCGTTAAACAAATGACAATACCGGATAGTTCGGAAAAAATGACGTATAAAGAAACTTTGGTAGGAAAATTGGGCAGATAAACCCAATTTGTATTAACCCCGACCTATAGAGGCAATAATCAAACCGTAAATGGCACTAGGAAAACAGGAAATTCTTGATCAAATGCGCCCCAGCAGGATCATCTGGCCTATTCTGATTGGGATTGCTGTCATTGCGTTTGCCATTTACAAAGTGATGGAAAACGGGTTAAATCCAATCACTGATATCAACTGGACCTTTGAAGTACTGCTTTGGGTGATTCTGGGTTTTGGGGTGATGATCGTCAGAGACATTGGTTATATCTGGCGGTTGCGACTTCTGACGGATGGGAAATTGCGCTGGAAAAGTGCCATTCAGGTAACGTTGCTCTGGGAATTTGCCTCCGCACTTACCCCTTCGGTAGTGGGCGGTTCGGCCCTGGCAATTTTTATGCTGATCAAAGAAAAGATCAGTGCGGGCAGAAGTACGGCAATTGTATTTATCACGATTTTTCTCGACGAGTTGTTTTATCTCATCATGTTGCCGATATCTATTATTCTGGTCGGACAGGAATCTGTATTCACCCGGGTAAATTCTGATGTAGGCGCATTTGGCATGGGCGTTATTGTCACCTTCTGGGTTGCCTACGGGGTGTTGTTTGTATATACTACTTTCCTCGCCTTTGCCCTGTTTATCAGGCCCCAGGGCACGAATCTTGCATTCAGACGCCTTTTTTCCACCAAGCTGTTTCGCCGGTGGGAAAAATCGGGAGATAAGATGGCCGAAGAACTTTTGCTTTCTTCAGAGGAGTTTCGGGCCAAATCTGTTTCTTATTGGATAAAGGCATTTTCTGCAACCTTTATCGCATGGATGGGGCGTTATCTTGTGCTCAATGCGGTACTGGCAGCTTTTACCAGCCTCACCTTTTTTGAGCACACCGTAGCTTTTGCCCGCCAGGCGATTATGTTTGTGGTAATGATTGTATCTCCCACTCCGGGGAGTTCGGGGGTTGCAGAAGGTTTGTTTTCCCGGCTGTTTGCCGAATTTTCCCCGGCGGGATATGTGCTGATTCTCGCAACCTTATGGCGCCTGATCAGTTATTACCCGTACCTCTTTGTGGGCCCGATTATCCTTCCCGGCTGGGTTCGGAGGGTCTTCCGGAAAAGTCGCTCATCAAACCCGGAAGCCCATGAAACGGACATGGAAAATAAAGACCGGCCTACACCCAAACCCGCAGAGAATCTTCCGTAAAAATTAATCCTTACTCAGGTGAACCAGAAAACTACCTATTCAAACGACAATCTGAACTTCAATCTGAATGAAGACCATAACCGGGAGCTTCTGAGAAAGCTGTATTATAAGCTCAAGGAAGTTTATAATGGCGGCGGGGCAAAAGCCGTGGAAAAGCACAAGGAAAAAGGGAAAATGACCGCAAGAGAACGCATACATGCGCTGCTTGACCACAAAGACGATTTTCTCGAAATCGGTGCACTGGCCGCCGACGGCATGTATGCAGAGCACGGTGGATGCCCTTCAGCGGGGGTCGTAACCGGTATAGGCAGGGTTTCGGGAAAATTGTGCATGATTGTCGCCAATGATGCGACTGTAAAGGCGGGTGCGTGGTTTCCCATGACCGGTAAAAAAAACCTTCGCGCCCAGGAAATTGCCATGGAAAACCACCTGCCCATCATTTATCTGGTTGACAGTGCCGGTGTTTTCCTTCCCATGCAGGATGAAATCTTCCCCGACAAAGAGCATTTTGGGAGAATATTTCGCAACAACGCCATGATGAGCAGTATGGGCATCCCCCAGATTGCGGCCATCATGGGCCCCTGTGTCGCTGGCGGAGCGTATCTCCCCATCATGTCAGATGAGGCACTGATCGTGGACGGAACCGGATCGGTTTTTCTTGCCGGGCCTTATCTGGTAAAATCAGCTATCGGGGAAGATGTGGATATAGAAACCCTTGGCGGAGCCGCCACACACTCCGAAATATCAGGCGTTACTGATTACAAGATGCCCGATGACAAAACCTGCCTCGAAACCATCCGCTCCCTTATCGGCAAGATCGGAGAAAAGGAAAAAGCAGGATTTAATCGCATTCAACCAGCACACCCGGCCCTGAGCCCCAAAGAAATAGCGGGCATCCTCCCCAGAGAACGCACCAAAACCTACGATATGCGCGAAATCATCAGCCGTATCGTGGACGCAGGAAGTGTGGATGAATATAAAGCCGGCTACGGAAAAACGATATTCACGGCCTATGCGCGGATAGATGGATGGGCAGTGGGCATTGTCGCCAACCAGCGCGAAATGATCCGTACAGCAAAAGGAGAAATGCAGATCGGCGGAGTCATATACAGCGACTCGGCAGACAAGGCTGCCCGGTTTATCCTCAACTGCAACCAGAAGCGCATTCCGCTGGTATTTTTTCAGGATGTAACCGGATTTATGGTAGGATCCCGCTCCGAACAGGGAGGCATCATCAAAGATGGCGCAAAAATGGTCAACGCCGTAGCCAATTCTGTCGTTCCTAAATTTACCTTTATCGTCGGTAACTCTTACGGAGCGGGCAACTACGCCATGTGCGGAAAAGCCTATGACCCGAGACTGATTTTTGCGTGGCCATCCGCGCAGATTGCCGTGATGGGAGGCGAGCAGGCGGCCAATACCCTGTTGCAGATTCAGATGTCAGCACTAAAGAAAAAAGGGGAAACACTTGCCCCGGAAGATGAAAAAGAATTACTTAACCGCATAACCGAACGTTACAACAGACAGACCTCACCGTATTATGCCGCAGCACACTTATGGGTTGATGGAATAATTGACCCACAGGACACAAGGAAAATTATCTCCACGGGTATTGAAGCAGCAAATCACAACCCCCATTTTCGCCCATTCAACCCCGGAGTTATTCAGACGTAAGTATTCAGACAGATGAAAGAAACTGAGTTTAAAGCCCTAATCAGTCTGCTTGATGATGACGACCCCGAAGTCGGGACACATGTCCAGCAAACGCTCATTTCCCTGGGGGGAGAAGTAATCCCACGCCTTGAAGAAGCGTGGGAGCGGGAACAAAACGAAATTGTACAAACCCGGATTGAAAATATCATCCATGTCATTCAGAGCCGGGGCACACTTGAAGACCTCAGACGATGGAAATCACAGCCCGCACCGTCTGTCATGGACGGATGGTTTCTCATTACCCAATACCATTACCCCGAAATCCGGCTTGCTGATTATAAAAATCTCATCAACCGGCTCGTCAACAAAACCTGGCTGGAACTCCGCTCGGGAATGAATACCATCGAAAAACTGCGCGTGGTAAACCGCATGGTTTTTGAAAGGGAAAGATTTAAAGCAGACCGGAAACACCCTTACGAACCCCAAAATTATTTCCTCAATTCCGTCATTGAGAAAAAAGGTGGTTCGCCCCTTTCGCTGGGTATGTTGTACATGGTCATCTGCCAGGAACTCGAGCTGCCGGTCAATGGTGTGATTTTGCCGGGGTATTTTGTCCTCACGGTTCCGGGACATGAAGACGAATTGTATATCGACGTATTCAACCGGGGTACTTTTTTCACCCAGAAAGACCTTACGCGCTATCTGAAGGATATGAACGTATCCAACCACGAACAATATTACAAAGCCAGTTCTCCACGGCAGATCATTGCAACCCTGATACAATCGCTGATTGTATGCTTTCAGAAAAAAAGCAACCAGGAAAAGGTGGACAACCTGGAAAAACTACTCAGCGAAATCAGCGCCGAATAATTTGCAGTTCCCGCTATTTCATGCATTAAGTTTTTGCGACTTTTCCCCGAATTATGTAATTATGGGCTGCATTCATCCGCGGTTTCAATCCTATTTGCATGAAACGACTCTCACTACTGTTTTTTTCCCTTCTGATATTGTGGGGATGTAAAACAACTCAAAACACAGGCGCATCCCCCCAGGCAACTACAGAAATTACCATTCTGCACATCAACGATGTTTATGAAATCGCCCCGCTCGAAGGCGGAAAAACCGGAGGTATGGCCCGCGTCGCTACCCTTCGCAACCAGCTTGTCGCCCAAAACCCCCACACATACACTGTGCTGGCCGGCGACTTCCTCAATCCGTCGGTCATTGGTACAGTCAAACTCGACGGCAAGCGCGTGCGTGGTGCTCATATGGTCGATGTCATGAATCACGTGGGAGTTGACCTCGTTACCTTCGGAAACCATGAATTTGACATCCCGGAAGCAGACATGATTGACCGCATCAATGAGGCAAAATTTGAATGGATCAGCGGCAATATCCGCCACAAGACAGGCAATACCATCGCTCCCTTTGTGCGAAAAACCGAATCGGGAGAAAAACCATTGCCTGAATATACCATCTGGGAAGTCAAAAGCCGTACCGGCAAAACCATCCGCATTGGCGTCATCGCTGTATGCCTCAATGTCAATCCGGTGGACTTTGTCCTTTACGAAGAAGAATTTGCCTACGCCGAAAAAGCATACGACCACCTGAAAAACCAAACCGATTTTGTCATCGCCCTCACCCACCTCGCACTGGAGCAAGATCAGGAACTCGCCCGCCGGCTTCCCGATCTGAAGCTGATTATGGGCGGCCACGAGCATGAAAATCACTATGAAAAAGTAGGCTCAGTTGTCATCTCCAAAGCCGATGCCAATGCCAAAAGCGCCTATGTCCACACACTTTCATTCAGGGAGCCCGCAGGAATGACAACGGTAAGCTCCAAACTGGTACAACTCGACGAGGCGGTCGCGCTGGACCCGGCAGTGGATGTCATTGTAAAAGACTGGGAGAAAAGAGCCTATGCAGCCTTTTCAGAGCTGGGATTTGAAATGAACAGGATCGTAACCACAGTATCTGAGCCTTTGGACGGATTTGAAAAAACCATTCGCACCCGCCCTACCAATCTCGGGGTAATGATCGCAGAGTCTATGTACGAAGCTACCAACAGCCCGGACTGTGCCGTCGTCAACGGAGGTTCGGTGCGGATCGACGACCAGCTCACCGGCAGTGTCACCGAGTTTGACATTGTGCGGGCCCTGCCTTTTGGCGGCGGGGTGGTCACGGTCGAAATGCGTGGCAAGCTCCTGAAACAACTGCTGGAAGCAGGAGAAAAAAACCGGGGAACCGGCGGATACCTTCAGACATTCAAAATCACAACAGATGGCAGTGACTGGTATGTGAACGGAAAAATGATTGAAGATCAAAGCAACTATCGCGTCGCAACTACAGACTTTCTACTGACAGGGCTTGAAGCGAATATGGGATTTTTTACTAAAGACAACCCCGACATTGTCTCCGTGAACTATCCCGGCCCCGGTGATCTTACCCGCGATATCAGACTTGTATTGGTGGATTTCATGAAAAAGCAGTAAATTGGATTATAAAAGTCAGAACTACTCTTACCCATTATGATAAAAGCCTTAATTGTTGAGGATGAAAAAAACAGCCAGGAGCTGTTAAAGGAACTGATAACCGACTATTGTGATGGCATTGAAGTCGTGGCCATTGCAGGAGGTGTGGCGGAGGCGCTGGATGCATTAAAAACACACCAGCCCGGTCTTGTATTTCTTGATATCGAACTGCCAGACGGCGACGGATTTCAGGTGTTGGAAAAAGCCGAGGATCTCAATTTTGATGTGATTTTTACTACGGCTTACGACCAGTACGCCATGCGTGCATTTAAATTTGCCGCAACCGATTATCTCCTCAAGCCTGTGGATATTGAAGAATTGCAAAATGCCACAGAACGGGTAGTCGAAAAACATAAGTCGGGCAATCACGGCAATCAGGCCGACCAGTTGGATGCGCTGATCCGAAACATCCGCAATATTGGCCAAACCTTCAAGCGAATCGTGCTACCGACTACCAACGGGTTTACGGTTGTCAACCCGGAAGAAATCATTCGCTGCGAATCAGACCGCAACTATACCTTCATTTTCCTCAAAGACGGCCGCCGTATCCTGGTTTCACGCACCATCAAAGAGTACGATGAAATGCTGGCTGAATACAATTTTTTCCGCATCCATCAGTCCCACCTGATCAATCTTAACTTCCTCAAAAACTACACAAGGGGAAGAGGCGGTTATGTCGAACTTACCGACGGAACCACCATTGACGTATCGGCCCGCCGAAAGTCAGAGTTTTTGAAAAGAATGTCTATCGAAGGATAAATTCACTTCGAATACCTTTCAGGCGCGAGCATTTCCAGGGGAATTTCCGTTTTCTCCCCTGAAAGAATCGCTGCAATCAGTTTACCCGTCACCGGTGCGAGGCTGACTCCCATCATGGCATGACCTGTAGCAAAAGTCAGGTTGCGGTATTGTTTTGACCGCCCGAGATAGGGAAGTCCGTCCGGAGAGCAAGGCCTCAGTCCGCGCCAGATTTTTTCAGGTTCGGCAGGCATTTCAGTGCGGATATTGGGATAATATTGCGGAATCGCATTCAGAATTCCCTTTACCCGTCGCAGGTTTACCGACCGGTCTTCGCCGGCTATTTCCAGCGTGCCTGCAAACCGCAACTGCCCTCCCATAGGTGTAAGCGTCGTTTTCGCCTCCGTCATAATTGAGGGAATTTTGGGAGAATCACTCATTTGCTCCGTCATCAGACTATAACCTTTCCCTCCCTGCATAGGAATATAAATGCCCAGAGAAGCAGCCAGTTTTCCCGACCAGGCACCCGCAGCGACGACCACCTCGTCAGGTTCAAAATCACCTGCCGGAGTGCAGATGCGGCTGATTCTGTTTCCCTCTACCCGAATAGCAGTTGCTTCGGTCTGGTCAAAAATCTTTACACCCGAGGCAAGCAGCAATTTCCTCAGAGAAATCAGCAGGGCGTTGGGATACAGATGCGCATCACCAGGGTAATAAGCTGCACCCAGAATATCCATTTCCACCCCCGGCTCCATTGCCCGAACCTCATCCGCTGACAGCATCCGGGCCTCAATGCCAATTGAATTTGCCGTTGCTGCCGTATTTGCCTCCGAATCGCCCTCCTTTTGGGTGCGGTACAACATCAGAATTCCTTTTTCCTCCCACCCAAAATCAAAACCCTCAGTTGCACTCAAGGCTTTGTACAGCCTCCGGCTTTCCAGATTCAGATCGCGAAGCAAAGGTATTGACCGGTTGACATGTCCCTGATTGGATGCGCGTATAAACCGCCAGCCCCAGGCCAGCAGATCGCGGTCAGCTCTCGGGCGAATGTAAAACGGGCTCTCCGGATTGAGCATCCAGCGCAGGCCTTTGCGCACCACCCCTGGCGCCGCCAGCGGGATAAAATGGCTCGGAACGATCATTCCTGCATTCCCTGACGAACAACCCTCCTCCAGCGATTCACGCTCCAGGATAATTACTTCAAAACCCGCACTGGAAAGAAACCAGGCACAACACAAACCGACGATACCACCGCCAGTTATGACAACATTTTTTTTCGCCATATGTCTCTATATTACCTGAAAGCCAAAGGCATAAGGATCGTCATCGTCGATGACGATGGTGTTGTAACCCGTCACCATCGCCCACCCCTCAACACTTGGTATTATGCCGTCGTAGTCGCCCACTTTTGCACGCGCCTCTACCCTGCCGGTAAACTTGCTGCCGATAAAACTCTCATGTACAAATGAATCTCCCACATTCAGTTTGCCTTTTGCCGCCCACTGCGCCATCCGGGCAGAAGTACCCGTACCGCAGGGCGACCGGTCAATGGCCTTGTCTCCGTAAAAAACTGCATTACGGGCATCGGCTTCGGGGCTGAGCGTATCCCCTGTCCAGAGCACATGGCTCAGTCCGCAGATGGTGGCATTGTGTGGGTGAATAAACGAATGCGCTTCATGTAGCCGCTTCCGGATGACAGGACTCCAGCGAATCAGGTCGCCGGCTGTAAAAGCCTGAATACCGGGAAAGTTTTCCTGCGGATCGACAATCGCATAAAAATTGCCACCGTAGGCAACATCTACTGTCAGCATGCCCAGATCGGGGCATTCGACTTCCAGTCCTGTGGCGGCGAGATAGGCAGGCACATTGGTCAGACGTACAGAGCGCACTTTTTTCCCCTCCTGAACATAGGAGACCTCCACCAGTCCGGCGGGGGTTTCGAGCCTGAGCTTACCCGGTGTACGGGGGGTGACCAGCCCTTCTTCAATAGCGATGGTCACCGTGCCGATGGTACCGTGTCCGCACATGGGGAGACAGCCGCTGGTTTCGATAAACAGAACAGCTACATCATTTTGGGGATCGTGTGGCGGGTATAGAATACTCCCCGACATCATGTCGTGGCCACGAGGCTCAAACATCAATCCGCGGCGAATCCAGTCATACTCGCTAAGGAAGTGCTGGCGCCGTTCACTCATCGATTTTCCCTCCAGATTCGGCCCACCTCCGGCTACCAGTCGGACAGGATTGCCACAGGTATGGGCATCAATACAGAAAAAAGTCTTTCGCATAGATTCAGTATTCGGGCGAAAATTACGTATATTAAAAAACAAGTAAAACATGATTTGATTTACCCGAAAAATCCTCCTTCCATGAAAAAATTATTCCTTATTCTGCTTTCGTTCCTCCTGTTGAGCCCGTCGTATGTGCAGGGACAAAAAAAATCAGAGGAAATACCTTCTGCATTACACAACGCCTTTGCGGATAAATTTCCCCAGGCAAAAAAAATAAACTGGGAAGCCGAAGAAAACGGCGAATATGAAGTGTCTTTCAAAATGAATGGAAAAAGGTTGACCGCCAGTTTTTCTCAAAACGCAGAATGGCTGGAGACAGAAACCACCATCAAAGCCCCTGAACTCCCCACCGCAGTAAGTGAAGCCATCGCTACCGGTTTTGCAGGTTACAAGATCGAAGAACTTGAAAAAGTAGAAACCTCCAAAGGAGGATTCGTCTATGAAGCCGAACTCGAAAAAGACGAGCAGACCATCGAAGTAGTATTCTCCTCAGACGGGCAGGTACTGAGTCAGGAAGACGATGATGAAGGGGAGAATTAATTTATTTCAAGGGTCGGGCGCAAAGTTTTTTTGAGATGTGCTTGGCGACTTAGCGTCTTAGCGAGAGAGGATTGAGAAGGCCTCGCAGATTACTTTCCGATCAGTGTAACCCGATGGATTCCTCACTAAAAACTGAAATATGTCCATAATTGACCGACTATCCTCTGCATTGGGTCGCAGAGATGAAGAACCCAACATCGAGCTCGCCCGCGAAATTGCCGCCGGAGAAAACAGCGCTGCTGTGCAGGAACTGGTAGCTCATATTAACGACAAGGATAAGGCTATCCAGAGCAACTGCATCAAGGTGCTTTACGAAATCGGAGAAATAAAACCCGCACTGATAGCCCCTTTTGCGGGCGAGTTTGTCACCCTGCTGGGGAGCAAAAACAACCGCCTGCAATGGGGCGCCATGACCGCTCTCGACGCCATCACAAGTCACAATCCCCGGCCCATATATGAGGCCCTGCCGCGCATCATCGCCGTAGCAGATAGCGGATCAGTGATTACCAACGACCATTGTGTAGGCATACTGGTACAACTGTGCGGAGTAGCGGAATACGAAGCTGAAGCTTTCCCCCTCCTCATCGAGCGGATTGTAAAGTCCCCGGTCAACCAGTTGTCCATGTATGCAGAAAAGGCCCAGCCTGTCATCAAAGCGCAACACAAGGCCCGGTTCATCGCTACCCTCTCTGCCCGCCTTCCTGACATCGACAAACCCTCCAAACGCACACGTGTGGAGAAGGTGATGAAGAAAATTGAGCAAAGATTTCCTCCGGGCTATATGTTGTGATTGTCTCAGTGAAATCGGGAAAACTGCGATTCGCTGCAGAAAAAATCAAGGTTAAGACACGTAGGGCTTTCTCCGTTTCACCCTGGGGGTACTTCGTTCTGTGTTCCTTTTTCGGTAATGTTGAGTTTTAAACACAGAGACACAGAGGTCGCAGAGGTTTTTCTTCAAATGTGCTCCGTTTCTCTGTTTCTCTGTTTCTCTGTGTTCCTTTTTCGGTAATGTTGAGTTTCAAACACAGAGACACAGAGGCCGCAGAGGAGTTTTCTTAAGATGTGCTCCGTTTCTCCGTTTCACCCTGGGGGTACTTCGTTCTGTGTTCCTTTTTCGGTAATGTTATGTTTTAAACACAGAGACACAGAGGTCGCAGAGGTTTTTCTTCAAATGTGCTCCGTTTCTCTGTGTTTTATTCCTTGACGCAACCTGATCCCTAAGGCATCTTCGATTTGTAATTTGTAATTCCTCAGTATTCCCACATATTTTTTGTCGGGTTGAAATAACTCACGCCAAATTTGATCTGCCCGCTGATGGCATTGACGTGATTGCTGTATGACACGACATAAAATGCGCCGATGCGGAAACGCTCCTTCAGTATGCGAAACGGCCACTGTACCCCGGCAAACACCTCCGTATGCAGAAAATTCCCATCTCTTATGACAAGGGTGGCAGCGCCGGCAGATTCCTGCAGCGGGGTGCGTCTGAGCAGAGGAATTTTGTTTATGAGTATGCCATTAAAATCGTGAACATAGTGAGCGTGCAGGTATTCATTTCTCGTGCTGATGGTTGGTCCGAGCAGTTGAAAGTTTTTCAGCGGGTTGGCGAAAAAATAGGGATCGGAGCCGCGGAAAAAACGGAAATCGGTAAAACGGATGTTGTCAGCCTGAATAAATTTACCCATCGCCAGGCTCCACTTCGAATTGCCAAACGTACCCGGCTGAAACTCGTGATTTAAGCCCAGCTCAAGGAAATCATAATTCAGTTCGCTACCCCATACCCCCGGCACTGCCTTTTTGTATTGGGCGTAAAAAGTAGGCCATTTGCTTCCGGTGACAATCTTGCGGAAGGGTTCCATCTGGTATTTTTGACCCGGCGTCCAGGTGAGTTTGAGCTCGACAAGAAACTCGCGATAGGGATCAAAAGTGCGCGGTGTGTTGAGATCGCCAAACAACTGATTGGACCATTCTTCGAGTTCGAGCTGATCGATGGCACTGCGGTCGGCAAAGTCCACCGAAGCGTTGAGGTACAGGCCATTGACAATCTCAAAATGATGGCCGAGTCCGATGGATTTTTTCTGGATAAAATTGCTTCTGCTGAGGAAGGCAAAAACCGTTTCGTAGCTGTTGATGAAGTCGTAGGTATTTCCCACTCTCATAAATGCCCTTGCAAATCGTTTGGGCGCATAGATAAAATTGAGGTTTGCCGTACCGCGAAGGTCCTGGTTGGTAAATCCGTAATTGAGTTCTCCCCCGAGCCTGACGGCTGTATATCGAGTCCAGCGTTTGCCGATGGAGCCACCCAACTGGTGCCGGTAACCACCGACGCCCCAGGGTTGAAGCTGGGAAACCAGCGGATTAAAATAATAATCCATTTTTCGCGGACGATCGCGCCATTTCACTCCATAAATGAGAAAGTCCAGTAAATCGAGATGGTTGTAGGCGGAGTCTTCTTTGTAGCGAAATTCGGGGCTGCGGCGATAGGCAATGATGCTGTCCTGGGTTTTGATAAATGATTTTTCAGCCATTCCCAGCCCCATAGGTCGTATGCCGGCCCAGGTTGCGGAGTCTTTTTCGAAGGCTTCTTTATCTGTGCGGCGAAGTTCGTTTCGGAAGAAATTTTTAGGGAAATCCACATTCGCCTGGTAATCGGTATGAATGGCGAGGCTGTTGCCGAAGTAAATTGCCTTACTGTCTTTGATTTCGTATGTGTATTCTTCGCGGGACTTATAACGGATATTGTCGGAAGTTTTTTCGAAGGAATGTTGCATCCGGAAACTGCGGAAATAACTCAGCGCGGATTTCTGAACTTCAAAGTCCACAGATTTGACTTCCCAGGTTCCGTCTTCCACAATAAACTGACCGGAAAAGCAGGCCCCTTCCGGATTGATGGGCGTTACACTGATGAGATAGGTGACGTGGTTGTCTTCAAACCATGTTTTTTCGAGTTTGTAGCGATAAGTAACCCGCCAGAGCGTGCTGTGAAAGGGAGAAACAAACGGTCTGTCGCCAAGCGTGGGAGCCTCAATGAGATTTCGGTAGAAATTAAAATCAGCCTCCGACACATCCTGAAAAAACAAATACGGATCATTGAGGCCGGAGGAATAACCCGTTGCCGGGCCGTCGTCAAAGTCATAAACCGTACTGGAAGCGTTGGCGGCTGAATAATTGCGGTAGGCGTGAACGATAGATTTGTATTTGCCGGGCGATTCAAAATAAGTGGTGGATTGTGATTCGATCATTTCTACCGGCTTTCGGTTTTCGCCGGGGATGGGCAAAGAATCGACCCCGAGCGAGTCAATGAGTGCTTTTTTCGCTTTTCCTTTGAGAACGCTGTCCGCTTCGAGGGTGATTTTCTGGTAGGTTTGGCAGGTGTAGGTATTGACTTCAGTGCGAATATCTTTTTTGGCGTCGATGATTTGTCTGACGATGTCGTAGGCGGGATCGCGTTTTCCGCCGTGTATTTCGACGGTTTGTAGCTGGATGTCGCGGGATTCGAGGGTAATGTTCAGGATGCGGCTGGCAGGGATTTCAACACTAATCAGTTTTGTGACATAATTGAGGTGCTGGAATACCATTTGGTAGGAGCCAGGCGAAAGTGCCAGAGAGAAAGAACCATCCGCGCGGGAAAGTGTAGCGAAGTCGGTACCATCGGCAAAAACGCGTACAAACTCGATGGGTTGCCCTTCGGTATCGGAGATTTTTCCCCTGAGGTTTTGGGAGAAAAGCGTAGTTCCGGAGAAAATCAGTAAGAAGACGGGAAGCAGATTTTTTGCCATACAACCGATAGACGGGAAAGGGAGGTAAGGGGTTGTATAGTTTCTGACTTTTATTTTGAGCTTGAGTAGTATCCTTCAAGGATAACCAACTTATATTGCTTATTTCCCGTCATTGATTCGCGATTTCACTTCGTCTCAGGTATAATATGCAGATTTCCCTTGCTTATACTTTTCATCTCTTTCAAATGCTTCCTTTATCCATTCATCCGCAACCGTGACAGATGGCCGACCTCATCGCCAGAAATGGAGCTCACTCATATTGCAATATACGAAAAACAACCGTTCAACCATCTACCATTCCTACATCCAGCCTGGAAATTTTGCCGTTTCTGATTTCAAATTTCCAGAATGTGGGGAAGGTGCCCCATTGCGCGGAATGAAATCGGGCATACACAGTCAGCCCTTTGTCTTCCACTCGCTCAACACCCTGAATAAATCCCTTTTCATCACTGAATAACTCCGTATTGCTCCATTCGACCAGTTCGCAACTTTCGCCATCATCGGTAAGAGAAACATCTTTAGAAAAAAGGGCAAACCACGCTTCACTATCGCTATGGCTCATTGCTTCAATGGCGGCTTTGACTACGGGATGCATAAGTTTGTCTGTTGCCATTGTTATTGTATTAGTGTTTTACAATATGGTCAATTTCAGGGTGGAAAAAAATTTTCCACCGATAATCTCCGGAAAACCACCCCGTAACAGTAACTTGTTTGCCGGAAAAATAACCTGCTTTTTATGAAACGACTAACCACCATCTGCCTTCCTTTCCTGATCCTACTGTTTTCCACCAATGCTGTCATCTACGGCCAGAAAGATGAAAAGCTGGTTTTCAGACCTTTATTTAACGGAAAAAATCTGGACGGATGGGTGGATGTCAATACTTCTCCCGAAACCTGGAAGGTAAAAAAAGGCACGCTGATTTGCAGTGGATTGCCCATTGGGGTGATGCGCTCAGACCGGCAGTATGAAAATTTTATCCTGGAAGTCGAATGGAGGCATATGACTGCCGGCGGCAATTCGGGAATTTTTATCTGGAGTGAAGGCACGCAATTTCAAGATGATCCGCTGACCAAAGCCATCGAAGTGCAAATGCTGGAGCTCGAATATGCGACCATACACAATGTAACCGATGATTATGTCCACGGCGAATTGTTTCCCACGATGGGCATGACAGCGATTCCCGACAACCCCCGTGGCATCCGCAGCAAGTCGATCGAAAAAAGATGTAAAGGAAAAGGGGAATGGAATAAGTATGTGGTTGTAGCTGTGGATGGAACGGTAAAACTGTCGGTAAACGGAAAATTTGTCAACGGATTGCGGGCCTCAGAAAGGAAAAAAGGTTATATCTGTCTGGAAGCCGAAGGAGCAGAAATACAGTTTCGCAACATGCGAATTATGGAACTTCCGCCCGGGGTGACCTCCACAGCCCAGACCGCGCCGGTGGTGGATTGAGCAATTATCTATTCTAACCGTGGTTCTTTAAATTTGCCTTTTCATTCCCATTCATGCAAAAAAGCCCTGCTGATATGAAACTTCTGAAAAAACTTGCCATCGGCATCTGTTTCCTTTTCCTTGCAGCCGCACAAGCTCCGGCCCAGGGGTTTCTCCACACCAAAGGTAAAGCCATTGTCAACGGCAATGAAGACACCGTCCTCCTTCGGGGTATGGGTCTGGGCGGCTGGATGGTGCAGGAAGGGTACATGCTCAAAACCGCCAGCTTTGCCAGTCCTCAACATAAGATCAGAGAAAAGATTGAGCAGATGATTGGAACCACAGATACAGACCTTTTTTATGAAAATTGGCTGGCCAACCATGTGCGCAAAATAGACATCGATTCTCTCAAGGCATGGGGCTTCAACTCGGTGCGCCTGCCCATGCACTACAACCTCTACACCCTGCCCATTGAAGACGAACCCGCACCAGGGCAGCAAACCTGGCTGACGAAAGGTTTTGAGTTGACCGACAGCCTCATCTCATGGTGCAGTCAAAACCAGATGTACGTCATTCTTGACCTGCATGCAGCTCCCGGAGGCCAGGGCCAGGATCAGGGCATATCTGACTACAATCCTGCCAAACCTTCTCTCTGGGAATCGAAGGCCAACCGGGACAAGACCGTAGCGCTGTGGAAAAAGCTGGCAGAGAGGTACAAAGACGAACCCTGGGTCGGGGCCTATGACCTGATCAACGAACCGAATTGGCCCATGTCGGGCAATGTCCCGCTGAGGGATCTTTACTATGAGATTACCGACAGCATCCGTGCTGTGGATACCTCCCACCTCATCATCATCGAAGGCAACTGGTTTGCCAACGACTTTACCGGGCTCACCCCTCCCTGGGACGACAACATGGCCTATGGGCCTCACAAATACTGGTCAACCAACAACCAGGCTTCCATACAATGGGTGTTAAACCTCCGCAATACATACCAAGTGCCACTTTACTTTGGGGAAGCAGGAGAAAACTCCAATCAATGGTTTCGGGATGCGATCCGGCTGTTTGAAGACAATGGTATTGGCTGGGCCTGGTGGCCGATGAAAAAAGTGGATGACATCGCCGGCCCTTATACTGTACCTCGCCCTGCCGGATATCAGGCCCTTCTCGACTATTGGGAAGGCAATGGCCCGACCCCCGGCGCTGCCGCAGCCAAATCCACCCTCTTACAGTTGGCCGAAGGTTTCAAACTGGAAAACGCTGTATTCCAGCCCGGAGTGATTGACGCCATGTTTCGTCAGGTTTATGATGCCGAGGCAGTTCCTTTCAATACACAGAACATTCCCGGCGTAGTCTATGCAACGGACTACGATATGGGCGTGGTTGGTTCCGCGTACTCCGACAACGACATAGCCACCTATCACGTCAGTACCGGCAACTATACCGCGTGGAACAATGGCTGGGCCTACCGCAACGACGGGGTAGATATCGAGCCGACAGAAGAAACCATCAATACCAACGGATACAACGTAGGCTGGCTGGGAACCGGCGAATGGATGCAGTATAGCGTAAACGTGGGCGCCAGTGCCGTTTATGACATCGAAGTACGCCTGGCTGCCAGTGGGTCAACCGGAAAATTTCATTTCACTTCCGGTACAGCAGACCTCACCGGGACTATCAGCGTTCCCAGTTCCGGAGGCTGGCAAAACTGGCAAACCATAATTGTTCCCAATATAGTACTGACACCGGAAGACAAAAAGCTCCGCTTTTATGTGGATGCAGATGGGTACAACCTCAGCAGCTTCCAGTTTGTGCAAAAAGCCGCGTCCTCCACTTTGGCGACAAATTATCTTTCTGCATTTACACTAGACGCACACACCATTCAGTTTAATGCAAACAAACCGCTGAGCAGCCCCTTGCCATCTTCCCCGGCAAACTTTCAGATATTGGTCAACGGAAGCGCTGTTCCGATTACCCAGGCCAACCTCAATACCGACAACTCCCGCATCATCACCTTTACTGTCAACCACACCATCAAATCGAGTGAGGTCATCAGGATTTCCTATAACGGAAACCAGATACAGGCTACTGATGGAACGCTCCTCAGCACCTTTAGCCAGCAACATGTTCAAAATACAGTGGCCATCATTCACAGCGTCCCCGGCAGGGTACAAGCGGAGGATTATTTCTTTCAGCAGGGGATACAATTGGAAAACACCAGCGATACAGGCGGAGGGCAAAACATCGGGTATCTTGATACCGGCGACTACCTCGATTATTATATCAACGTAAGTGATGCAGGTACATACCAGGTAGATTACCGCACGGCTGCCGAAAGCGCAATGGGACAGGTACAAATGCAACTGATTGACAACATCGGTAATGTCACGCCGCTGCATACAGTTACTTTTCCCCCTACCGGCGGCTGGCAGACCTGGGCTACCACCAGTGCCAGCCTTGATCTGCCCGCAGGGCAGCAACATATACGCATGCTGATTACCCAACCCCTTTTTAATATCAACTGGTTTGAGTTTACCTTCCTGACTGAGGTTGAAATACCGGAGGAACTGGAAAGTATCAACCTCTATCCCAATCCCGGTACGGGGCGATACACGCTGGAGGCCCGTGTACAAAAACCACAGGCAATCGAAGTAAGGGTACAAAACCTCCATGGGCAGATCTTGTGGGAAAAAACCTTCCATCAGACCCTTGAGTTGTATGAAAGTCTGGATCTGAGGTGGTTGCCGGAGGGACATTATTTCCTGAGTATTGGCCTGGAGAAAGGAGGCAGATACACCAGCAAGCTGGTCAAAACGGGGCTATAGCCAATATATTAATAACTTTTTTTATTTTTTTTCTACCTCCACCATGCAACCCGGATAAGTTCATTGTCTTAGGGGTATATAACAAATTCCCTAAGGTTATGAAAAACAATTTACCCCTGGTCTTCTTACTTCTGGCTATCTCTCTGGCAACCGGCTGCACACCGGCAAGCCAGGTCGCGCAATCTCCCCAGCGCCCCGCTACCGCCGCCACAAAACCCCACAGCGCCGCCGCTGTGAAAGAATCTCCCGAAGCGCCCAAAGGCTTTATGTCCTTTGCAGGAGCGCCCGAATTACATGTTTCTGCTGATACTGCTATGCAAACGGTACCGTCTTCTTCCCCCAATAAACTGCCGCAAAATCTGGATGAACTCTGGAGCCAGTTTACCCAAAAGCAGTCCAATAAGGAGGAAGAGCGGTCCAAACCTCAATCAAACACCGACACCACCCAAACCGTTTTTTCGCAACCACAAACACAAACACCACCCAAACATCTTTCATCGATCCCAAACCCTTCTTCACCTGTTTTACGCACCGCACAGACACAATCACAACCCGTGATGGCAGAACCCGCAGTTTTGAGGGAATCTGTCTCAGCTACGGAAGCGCCGGCTACAAGAGGTGAGATGATCACTGTGGTCATCTCCGGCGAAAAAGCGCTCATGTACGGCGAAGGCGGAAAAGCCCGCTTTGAAGAAGCACTTGCCGCCATACAAAGAGGCGAACATGTAGCCGTAACCCTCGAAGATCCGCTCGATCTGCCGGTAACCGATTTTCCGGAGGAAAAACCCGCCGAAAAAGAAAAAGAATTTGACAACCCCAACGACATGTTGTTGCACCTCATGGAGCAGCGCGTGGCAGAAAAACCCGCAACCAAACCCGCTTATGAAGTAACAGCAGTCTCTCTTCCCAACAATCAGTCTGTAGTTCTTGACGAAAATCTCCTCGTCAAATGGGAAAATGCCATCGCAGCCCGCAAACAGGGAGTCTATTCTCCCACACAGGTTCCCGCCTGGATTATGCAGGGGCTCGAGTGGCTCACCCACGCACCCAAAGAAGAGCCGGCACGCAGCCAGACCATTATGCCGCTCTATCGCCACATGGAAGCCTCAGGCCTGTTTGCTGACGTAAACGTCAACAACCTCAAACCCGAACAGGTAGTGAGCAAACTTCGCCTCTTTGTGGACGAAATCAACCGTGAAAAAAAAAATTGGTAGATAGCATGGGGTTATTCGAACCGGAGGCAGGGTCAATCCTGATCCTGCCCATAGGTTCTCCTTCCCCCGAATCTCCCTTAACCTACACGATCTCCTCTCCCAATCTGACACCCGTCTCCATTGAAATTCCCGCTGTGGCACCGGTTGAAGAACAACCACAGGCAGAAGCAGAATTTCCCGACGAGACAAACCACGACTGGCTCAAAGCCTACCGCAAAAAACTGCTCCGCGTTTCTCCCAGAGTTCATTACGGTACAGGGTTTTACCATTCAGCGATGACCTACAACCTCCCCGATCTCAATGCCGGTCTGGATGTTGTCAAAGCCGAACTTAAACCCACCCTGCCCTGGGTTCCCTGGGAAAAAATAGACCTCAGCCCTTACAACACCACCCAGGAAAGAGCACTACGCAAACACGGACAGTTTTTTGGAAGAGCAGGCATCAATCTTCCGCTCTTTTTCATCGACGTAGAAGGAGGCATAGGAATGTTTAACGAAGCCTCGGTTGAAGCTGGCGATGTACTGAAGGCAAAAAAGTTTTTCAGCGAGGAAAACCTCAAACAACTGATTGTCAAACAGGTAACTTCGCCCCGCCCCAAAGGTGCACTGACTGCAAGAGTGGGGATGGAACTCAGCCGGGTAATTCCCGATCCCTGGTTGCCGCGGGTCAAAATGGGCCCGGTAACCGCAGGACTGGATGCTTCGGGTTACTATCTTTTTGGCACGGATATGAGTTATCAGGCAGGACTCGAACTGATTTCTCCTGAAGCAGTAAACAGCCTGGAACTGCTGTTTGATCCGATCCCGCTCATTCCCGCCAAAACAAAAACAGAAGCCGCACAGACCATCGTCTCCCGGATAGAATCGAAGATCCCCGCATACTTCTGGCCACCGGCACTTACAGGGTACGGCCTTTCAGGAAAACTGTATGTGGATGTGGGAAAATCACTTCGTTTTTCTGCCTGCTACCACTTTGAAAAAGCCAGAGGCATCAGCTTTGAATCCTCAGAATGGCTGGGACAGGGCCCGCGTGTCATCAGAACCTTTTACTCCTTTGGAATTGAATCCCAACTATAATTTTACTCATGAAACAGATAACCTTGCTAACCGCATTTGTGGCTATGGTACTCCACGCAGCCGCACAAATCACCGACGTTCAGATTCGTCTCGGTGCCGATCTCTGGAGACTTGATTATGCCGCTTCGAGCCTTCAGATCAACTGTGGCCTCTGCCCGCAGATTATCGAACAACAACCCAACACGGTATTTGCCATCAACAACCTGAAAGATTCCATTATCACCGAACACTACATCAACCGCGGCGCTGTGATCGCAGTCAGTGGGGCCATCGCCTCACCTGCCATCCGCGCTGAAATTCAGATCAGCCCATCGATGCGCCGGCTTGACGGAGAAAACGCACAGGGCCGGTACGTCAACCGAAACTTTACCACCATGCTTGGCATTCAGCCGCTACAATTTTCTCAGTTTGCCGGTCGCTTTTACCTGGGCGAAGCACAGAAACTCTTTCTTGATTTCAGCGACGGGGGCATCTACGCGATGTTTAGTTATGATGGCGGATTTGAGGAATATGTGCGCTCCACCAACAATATTGCCCTGATGGCACGCTGGCAACCCACGATATGGGCCAATGACCAGAAGCGGTTTGGTGTAGCACTGAGAGGAGGAGCCAGAATGTGGATGCTCGGAAATGACAATCCCGAAGGGCCGTTTCTCACCCCCACTGGCCTCCCCCGCAAAGTAAGACCCGGTACCGACTGGTTTCTGGGTGCAGCGATCAGAATGACGATTTTCTAAGCAAAAAGAAAATGAAAAAAACGATATCCCTGGCTTTTATCTCTTGTAGTTTCATCGCACTGTTTGTTTTTTTCTCTTGTCGGGAAAACTTTCCTGAGAATTTTGGAAATGCCGTGGTGGTGGGCGAAATCGTCAGCCAGGCTGACGGAAGTCCCATCCCCGGCGCCAGAATTGAGCTGTGCTTCCAGGAGGTAATGATGCTGAAAGAAGGGTTGTTTATCGGCGGAATCCAGTGCGATACGGCCGACCTCGTAACCCGGACCGATGAGCAGGGTGCCTTCGAATTTATGCTCAATGCAGATACCACCGGACTGCCCACTTATGTGTGGCTCCGCGTATCGCACCCTGACTATGAAGTCATGCACGAAATGTACGTTCACGTGGGAGTGGGTGGCAACTCACTGGGAATGTTGCCGCTTCGCCCTTCGGCTCCCCCGGCAGATGTCGCAGGAAGTCCCAAACCATCCAAACTGATTGTTCCCCGCGACCCGTATATTTTTACCCACGATGTAAAGAGCCTGCGGAAGGTATTTCCGGAAAACAGCCTTCCCCTTTTACCCTCTGTGGCGGATGTGATTCCTGATGGCAATTACGTGAGATTTTACCAGCCTATACGGGGTTACAACACTATACCTGAGCATTTTAGCATCCAGAAATTTGACACATGGACCACCATCATTCTCCCGATGGATCCCGCTATGGCAGGTGTTACAGAAGGTGAAATCGGCGAATTTACCGATCATCCCGAAGCACTGAAAACTCAGGTAATATGGGCCCGAACGTACGCGCTGTACAAAGGCATGATGTTTAGGATGCCGCAAAACCTCCAACTGGCTTTTCGCACCTGGGTGAGCGACCGCACACTTCAGGCCAGTACCGAAACCAGCGGAATGATTCTCTCCCACCCCGATGCGCCCGGTGGCGAAGGAAACCCCATCATGACCGTTTACAGTGCCCAGTGCAACGGAGACTTCACCCAGTCGGGAAGACTCGCCAAATGGAGCGGCTGTAAAGTAGGCGGAACCTGGGTTCCTTACCTTATCGCCGTAGAGTGCAGCAAACACCCCAACTGCAACCAGACGGGCAGCAATTCGCAGGCCTGCTGCAACATCGATCCCGAATGGCAGCGTTACGTCTATGGACACGGCGCTGGCGGCTGCCAGCATGGAATGCGCGATTTTGCCGAAGGTCGTTTCCCCAACGCCAAACAGGGGTTACCGCATACGGTTATCGCACCTTACTATTTTTATGGCTCCAGTCTTGCTGCTTTCCACAAGGATGTATGGCTGATGAAAAAGCCCTCCGCACACCCCCGACTGGCGCTCAACGGCGAATAATACATTTCTCCCCATCCTATATTCTTTACGACATGAAACCCCTGATTCTGTTGCTGATTGTGGCAGGGCTTTGTACGCCCGTTTTTTCCCTGGCCTTTGCTCCCGATACCCTTTTCTGCGGCGATACGCTCTCCGCCGCCTACAACCCTGCCACGGGTGGTTCCCTTACCGACTCCATATTGGTATGGACGGGCAACTGCCTCCCTTCGGTCCGCTTCGACTTTACGACTGCCAGTGTACCTGATGGCGCCGAAATATTCTTCGTGGATATATACGGCAACCTTACCCCTGCAGGCAGTATGCCCTGGTTTGGCGGCAATTGTTTTAGTACAGGCAATTACTTCAACGACTCAGCGAGCTACCCTGTTTCCTCCATGCTTTCGCCCGGCCATTGTGTACCGGGGTTTGTAGAAATTTACGGGCAGGGCCTTCCCTTTCAGGACTCTGTGGTCAGGAGAAATAGCCTTCCTGCTGACTTTATGCTTCAGGGTACACCCGGCGAAAGCGCAAGGCTGCATCTGCGCCTGCCCCCGGGAACCATCGGTGTATTATTTGTGGTTGAGTTTCAACCCAATATTTACTCCACGCTCAATGCATTGTGGGATTGCAGCCAGTCGTGCTGTATCACCGCTGCCGGTGGCGATATATGCGCAGGCGACAGTCTCAGGCTCAGCACTGAGCTTCCGGCGCCCGCTTATCAGTGGACAGGTCCAAATGGATTTGTATCCACCCAGCGCGCCCCCGCAATCGGGGGAGCAACCCACACAGCCGAAGGCTGGTATGTGGTAGAAGGTTATTACCACCCGGGTTGTATTGCTATTGACTCAGTGTATATCTCTGTCAACGGGCCGGGTGTTGTTATTTCTCCTGCCAAAGCCTACGTATGTGAAGGGAAATCCATCCAACTCACGGCAAGTGGTGCCACCTTTTACTCCTGGACGCTGGCCCCCGGGCTCCTATCTGCCTCCGGCGCTCACGCAACCGTCGCCCCCGGCGACTCGGTGGTTTACACCGTCACAGGCGCCGACGTCAACGGCTGCATGGATACAGCGCAGGCCGTCGTCGTTGCCACCGAAGTGCATGCCCGCATGCTGGCCAATGACCCGCTGTGTACGGGCAGCAATGATGGAAAAATTCTGGCGGTGGTCTCCAACGGAATGGCCCCGTTTGAAATCAGGCTATCGGGAAACACATGGAGCCATGGCACCCTTCTCACCGGTTTACACGCCGATACCTACAGCGTCGAAATCCGCGACGCATACGGCTGTGAAACACACGAAATGATTGCCCTCCACGATCCCGAACCCATAAGCGCCTTCCTCGCCACCGGCGATGCCCACTGCGCCGGCGACTGCAACGGAGAAATTATGATTCTGCCTGATGGCGGCCATTCTCCTTATACCTTCACGATAGACGGGCAGACTGCCGCCCAGGAAAACGGAAACCTGTGTCCGGGCGATCATGAATTGATTATAACAGATTCCGTCGGTTGCCAATGGCAGGAAAACTTTGAAATCGGAGATGCCGAACCCTTTGAAATTGACCTGGGGAAAGACCGGAAAATATATAAAGGCGAACGACTGGAAATTGCCGTCATGGCCAACGAACCGCTCGAATCAGTGATCTGGCACGGGCTGTGTCAGTCGGGCTGCGAATATTACATTCACCTGGAGCCCGACACTGCGGTTACGGTTCGTGCCACGGCATATTCACCTGAGGGGTGTATTGCCTCAGACAGTGTGAACATATCGGTAAAAGTCCAGGCACTTTGCAATCAGGAGATTTACGCCCCCACAGCATTTTCTCCCAATGGCGACGGCATCAACGATCAGTTTACCTTTTATGCAGACAGAGAAAATACCGATGTGAAAATAGTAGCACGGCTGATTATCTACAACCGGTGGGGAAACAAGGTATTTGACAGAGGAAATATTTTACCCAACGACCCGGGCGAGGGCTGGGACGGAAAAATCCAGGGCAGCCCTGCCGTTCCGGGCGTTTATACATGGGCAGCTTCCTTTTTGCGGGAAGACAACCACTCATTTGAATGTGGCGGAACGGTAACGGTGGTGCGGTAACCAGTTATTTCACTGTTATCTCTGAATGTGGCAAAGCCCAGAGACGATCCCGGGTCATAAGGACAATTTTATCACCGTCTTCATTGAGGCTGATCTGGCATACAGACAGAATCCCCTTTGCAGACTGAGAGACCTCGCAGAATCCTTTGGTGGAATATTCGTTGACCATCCGCTTTGAATCCAGAAAGGCCGCAGCACAACTCGTAAAATCGGACTGAGCAGATACAGCCAGCGATCCGAAGAGCATCATTGCCAGGAGAAAAAAATGATTTCGTTTCATCGAAAATGTATTTTGGGTTAAACATGGTTCAAACCTATGATCATTCTGTCGTGGCCGGGTTAATGTCGGGTAAAACAGTGTAAAAGAAATGTAAAAGTACAACCCAGGCGGATCCTTTTAAGTAAATTTGGGATAAGAAAGCTGAAATCATGATTCAAACACGCGCTTTTCTTTTTCCCGTTATATTTCTGCTGGTCATTCTGACAGCCGGCCTGACCCTGCTGGGAGGAAGTAAGGATCACTACCTTGCCGATAATCCGGAAAGAACAAATCTGGCACTGAGGCGAACGGCCACTACTTCTTCTGGCGGAAAAAGATTCTACCACGACGATTCCTCCTGTAAAACAAACAGACAATCAGACTTATACCCTCATACTGGATACAGGATTTGATTACGACCTATTACCCGGAATATTAAAAGAATCCTTACTCCAATACCAGATTGCAGAAGATTACGAAGTACAGGTTCGCGATTGTCAGACAGAAGAGATCATACTGGGATATTTTTTTTCCACCAGCGATCCCAATCCAACCTTCGCCTGTGTGGGCAGAAATCAGATCAGGCAATGCAGCGAGATACGGGTGGTTTTTCACCGGCCTGAACCCGTAAGATACGGCTGGTTTGTGCTGATGGTGGCAGTGCTCGTGATAGCGGGTGTATGGATGAATAAGAAACCACAGATACAGACTGAACTTTCGGAAGATGCGCCGAAAACTGCGGCAGGACTTTGTATCTCTGAAACAGAACTGGATGTACAAAATCTGAAAATCAGAATTGCGGGAAATGAGCGCGATCTTACGTTCAGGGAAGCAAAACTGCTCGACTATTTTTTCCGCCATTCCAACGAGCTGCTGGAAAGAGAACGTCTGCTGAAAAATATCTGGGAAGACGAGGGCATTATCGTTGACCGGAGCCTGGACGTATTTGTTTCGCGGCTGCGGAAGATTCTGGCGCAGGACACAGGTCTGCGAATCGTCAATGTGCGGGGCGTGGGCTACCGGCTGGAAGCGGAGTGAGGAGTGAGGCAATAACCAACACATTTTGCATTTATTTCGTAGAAAATGTGCATATTGTACATTATAAAATGTTAGTCCATTATCCATGGCCACATTATCACATCATCTGACTATTTATCCGGGTCGCAATACAGCTTTGATCATTGTAAGCCTGGGAGAGTTGTATATTCGGGGAAGTAAAAGTCTTCTTAATTTTATGAAAACGGGTTTTACCTGGCTGGTTCTGCTTTTATTTTCTCCTTTACTTATTCTTAGCGGCCTGGGCTTGACAGTGGTAGTTTTACTTTTTTATAGAAAAGTCAACCAGACGATGGCTCAGATAAAGGCAGAAACCACGGTTCTTGAGGAGCAATTTAGTCAGATGAAAAATCAATTGACAGAAGGAAAAAGTTTCTCCGAACTTGAGCCTGTGTTTGATCATCAGACTTATTTTCTGATGAAAAAACAACAGGAACAGGGGATTGAGATAGATAAAAAGTTTGAGGAGCTTGAAAAAATAAAACCGGAAGGAAACCCTCCGGTCTTTGTGAAACCGCTGTTTGATTTTGTTGATGCTTTGAGGAATTACAACCGAAAACAATCAGAATTATTGGAATTTCTGGATCGGGAATCTCCCCGTGGCAACTGGTTTGAAAATGTACCGGAAAAAACCCTTTGGGACAACCGGAATAAGGCTTATGAATATCTTGTCTGATGTTTGATCAGTTTTTCGAGTTTAAATATATCAACCACCAACCTGGAACACAATCAGACGGATTTATCCGGGTGCATACCTATAAGTTTACTGCCCAGAATGAACCTTATATTTTTCGCGCAGAAGAATATCAACATAGTGTTTTTGCAGTTAAATTCTATCACAAATCCTTTGAGGATTCTCCGCAGAGATACAATCTCCTAACAAATAAGGGGATTCCGTCACCAATCTTTCGCACCTGTATAAACATTATGCTCGATATTGTCCAAAAATTCCCAACAGCGTCGCTAGGCTTCATTGGCTCAGAGCTACAAGCAGAAGGTAGAACAAATACACAGCGCTACAGAATTTATAAACAGCTTATGGAGAACTTCTTTTCTCCTGCAAAATTTTCACATCATATATATCCACCTCATAGCGCATATCTTCTGATAAACAGAGCTCAGGAAGATGCCGAAATTCTCTTCAAAGTAGAAAGCCTGTTTCAGGAAATTTATGATTTTGGTTCAAAACCGGGTGAATAAATTTTGACATCCCCCCTACATCAAAATATCATTTTTTGCCTGAATCGCCGGCGGCAAATCTTTTTCTCCCAGCATTTCCCTGAGGTCGATTTCGATGGTGCGGCAGAGTGATAACATGGGAATGTCGTTGGCCATGCCCTGAAACGGGTTTTCTGAGTAATCGCCCACAATTTCCATCACCACATATACCCAGCCAATCAGTGCCGTAATGGGTATGGAAAGCCACAATCCGTTTTCTCCGATTTTCATTAGTTCGGGGATCATGCTAAAGGGAAGCAGGAGAATAAATATCCCTACAAAGTACCGGCTGAGATTGGCGTACTGCCGGGGCAGCGGAAACTTTTTAATCCGCTCATTTTTCCCCTGAAGTTCATAAAAAGTGCGCAGCACGCCTACCATTTCCATATGGCGGAAGTCCTCGATCAGGCCCTGTTCCCTTATTGCCATCAGGTCCCGGGATTGTTCGTTGATAATCTGCGTGGCCGGGTTGGCATAACGGATCAGCCGATCGTGCTCGTCTGCGGGGAGGTAGTTTTTGAGTTCCAGTCCGACAACTTCATCATCTACCAGTCCGACCCCAAAATACTTCTGATATTTGGCCGCCGTACGCGCCAGATGGCCGGTCTGGCTGATATGTTCCCAGGTGGTGGGAACCAGCAACTGGCTCCGGTGCGCATATAGCCATCCGATGTGGCGGTAAATCAACCGTTTTTTAATATCATGAATTTCCCGGGCGCTGGCATTATTTTCGGTAAAAAGATTGGTAATAAATCCGTCCACCATCATTCCCCACGTGCGGCTGTCATTGACGATCCCTCCCCAGATTTTGCGGGCTTCCCACATCCTGTCGTAAGCCTGATTATTTTTAAACCCCACATAAAAAGCGACTGCCGTACCGATCACGGAAATGGGAAGCCAGGGAATAACCATAGAAATAAAGCCGTAGCTATACAGGTACGCGACAAAACCCGCAAGGGCCGTAAGCCAGACGATGTGGTGAAATGTCCAACTCACCAGTTTAGAAATACCAATTCCTTTTGAAACGATCATACGTGCGTCAAATTAATATTTTTCCCACCAGTGAGAAAACGGCTGATCCGGGCGGGTTATGAGTTCGCCCAATTGCGGGGTAAGATACAAAAGTCCCTTCTTCTCTGCCTCAAAAACAAAATGATCTGCCGGTTCTTTCCACGAATGATAATACGAAAGGGAAAATCCCGCCCAGTGAACGGGCATAGCCGTTTTTGCTCCGGCGTCTTGTGCTGCCTGTACCGCTTCGCCGGGAAACATATGTATCAAAGGCCAGTCGTCGCAGTATTGTCCGCACTCCATAAAGGCAAAATCAAACGGCCCGAGGCGGCGTCCTACCTCTTTAAAGTGCGGTCCGTACCCTCCATCCCCGCTAAACCAGACTGATTCATCCACCGTTTTAAATGCCCATCCGCCCCAGAGAGACTTTGCCCTGTCGGAAAGCCCTCTGCCTGAGAAGTGGCGTGTAGGCGTAAAATGAACTGTCAGTTCGTCCACGGTCTGCGTATCCCACCAGTCAAATTCGGTAATCAGTTCGGGCGCAACGCCCCAGCTTACCAGATGCCTTTTTACTCCCAGCGCCACAAAATAGCGTTGGGTTTTGGGCTTTAGTTTTTCGATACTATCCATATCGAGATGATCGTAGTGATCGTGTGTGAGCAGGAGAATATCTATTTCGGGGAAATCGTCGATCAGTTGCAGGGTGTTTTCTGAAAAGCGGCGGGTAGTTATCGGGCCGATGGGCGAGGCATTGGGTCCCAGCATGGGATCGATGAGGAGGGTTTTACCACTGATTCTCAGCAGGACAGCCGAATGGCCATACCAGGCAAATCTGAATGCGGGAGAAGGGTTCAGGAAAACATTTTTTTCAAACGGAATCACAGGGAGCGGGGAAGCTGGTTCGCTTTCCTTTTTGCCGCGGATTTGTTTATAAATCATTCCCGGAATTTTGTAAAACTCGGGGCCGACGGACGTTTCTTCCTGATTTTTAAAACTGCCGTCTTTCCAGTTGGGCGAAAGGGCATAACGGGCGAGATCTGCCTTTGTAATTTTTCCTCCGAATTGTATTGACATGATTTGAATTAAATTCCTGCTGCTGCGAGCTGATTGATTTCTTTATTTTCCAGGTGAGTTTTATCGCTACCCAGGGTAACGGCATGAATCATGGCTCTGGCGATGCGGGTGGTGTCGGTCAGATTGTCGCCCATCATCCATTCCAGCACCGGCCATAAAGGATTCATAATTGTATAAATCCGCTGATAGAGTGGTGTCCGCGATTTTATACCGCGAAGAGGACGAATGGCGCCGGGTCTGAACATAAAAGCCTTTTTGAAAGGCATTTTCAGCAGATCGTTTTCCGTCCGGCCTTTTACCCGGGCCCACATCATGCGGCCTTTTTCACTACTGTCGGTACCCGTACCCGATACATAGACAAACTGGCTGCCGGGATTTTGGCGGAGGAAAACCCGCGCAAAATTGAGGGTATAATCATAGGTAATGCGGTGGTAATCTTCTTCTTTCATTCCCCCGGCAGAAACCCCGAGGCAGAAAAAAGCCGCATCATACCCCCGGAGCTCATTGCTGATCGTATCCGGATTGAGAAAATCTTTGAGTAAAACCTCTTTAAGTTTGGCGTGAGTCATCCCGATAGGATTGCGGTTTACCAGCAGCACCGCTTCGATACCGGCATCCTCCAGGCATTCCAGCAGCACCCCTTTACCGATCATTCCCGTAGCACCTGTAATAACTACTTTCATAAAAGTTCCAATTAACCATTAACCATTGACAATTAACAATTGACAATTAACAATTGACAATTAAAAGCATGGACGTCCGGGACGCCGCTATATTTTGCAATTTTACCGAATTTTTCAGGTCAAATGCCTGCGCCTTTTTATATTTCGTCACAAAAAATAAGGTATGAACCGCCGAAAAGTCCTCCAGTCGTTTGCCGCCACCAGTCTGGCATTGCCGTTGTACCCTTATGCCCGGGCTCATTCGCAGGCAGAAAGCCGGCAAAAAAGGGGCAGTTTTGCCCTCGACGGCAATCACCTCCGGTTTTTTAATACGGCAATTGAAAAGTCTTTTCAGATTACCATGCTGGCCGATACACACCTTTTTACCGACGACATGCGGGGCGAGTTTTACCGCCCCTACAGCGCGCGAATGGCAAAGGCCTACAACAGAAACCCGGCACTTCCGCACGGGCCTGCCGACGAATCCCGAAGCTGGCTTTCGCGAGGCGCTGGCCATTGCGCAGGACGAGCAGTCAGAACTGGTCGCGCTGATCGGTGATATCTTCAGCTTTCCTTCGGAGGCGGGCATCGAATGGGCCCTGACGCAGCTCCAACAGGCCGGTCTTCCCTATCTCTACACCGCCGACAACTCACGACTGGCATTATGAAGGTCTGCCCGGCCCACATGCAGCGCTACGCGCCACCTGGTGCGAAAGTCGCCTGAAACCTCTCTATCAGGGCGAAAATCCCCTCATGGGCGTGAGGGGAAATCAATGGGGTTCGTTTTGTGTCGATCGACAACTCCACCTACGAGATTCTGCCTGAGCAACTGGCCTTTTTCCAGGCCCAGGCCGCCTACAAACAACCGATGGTATTGCTCCTGCATATTCCGCTCTACGCACCGGGCCGGACGGTGGGCTATGGCTGCGGCCATCCCGAATAGAGACGCCGCCACCGACAAAAACTACGAAATCGAGCGGCGCGAACGCTGGCCCGAAACCGGCCATACGCCTACGACCTTCCGCTTTCACCGCGACGTATTCCGCAGTCCTCACCTTATGGGTATCCTCGCCGGACACATTCACAAGCCCACCCTGGACGTGATCCAGGGCATTCCGCAAGTGGTGACAGATGCCAATGCGACAGGCGCGTATCTGAAGGTGGAGTTTGTGGCGGAGGGGTGAGGGCAACCGCTGTACAGAGGTGCAAACCAAAATGTCGCATCTGGGGTTTTGCGAGTCTGGTTATTGGCTATTTGCTATTAGCTGTTGGTTATTGGCTATTGGCTATTAGCTGTTGGGGGTTGGTTGTTGGCTTCTGATTTCTGTCTTCATCGCTATCGCGATCCAAAGATCGCGTGCTCAGTAGGAAGTCAGAAGTCCGATTAGAGAAGTCAGAAGTGCGAAGTTTTTTCCATCAACTGCTAAAATCTGATTTCTGCCTTCTGACCTCTGACTTCAACGCGGGCTGTTGGCCGTTGGGATTAGCGCTTTTTGTCCTCACGCGCGCTACGGCAAAACTCCTGAAAAAAAAGGGGGGGACGGGCCTGTAGGCTACAAATCGAAGATGCCTCAGGTACATTCGACCCACAGAAAGTGGTCTGACGACTCTCCGAGCCAAAAGGCCACTGAGGTGGGTCTTGCCGCTCGGAAAAACTCGGCATATCTCACTTTTGGGGCACTTTTCCGGCTAGGCCGGGACTTCCCGGAGGGGACCTATCGGCCGGAGGAGTCGAATGTTTGTAGCCTCGATGGTCGCCCCCTCGGGTTTGCCTGGGGTTTTGCGCCGTAGCGCGCTGCCCGGTTTCTCCAACGGAGAAACCTTTTTCGCTCTCATGAGTAGCATCTCCTTCTAACAGATAACACCGACATTTTGGTTTGTGCCGCTGTACATGCCAGCTTTTCTGCTGTTAGATTTTATTTCTCAGACTCATCCAACTGCCGCCGTTGTGAACGTTGGTGTAGCCGTTGGCGATCAGAATGCTTTTTGCAGTGGCACTGCGCATACCGCTGGCGCAGCAGGTGATGATGGGTTTATCTTTTTTCAGCTTTTTCAAATTATTGCTGAGGGTATCCACGGAGATGTTGACAGATCCTTTGATGTGTCCACCCGCATATTCGGACTTAGTTCTGACATCGAGGATAATGGCCCCTTGTTGTACCAGTTCGGCGTAATCGACTTTAGGGCCAAAGCCCAGTAAATTTTTGATTGCGTTGAGCATATTTGTTGAAAATTATGATAAATAGTTAAAATCACTTCCATTCAGGCCTCCTCCCGGAGAATCACCGCTCCCTCAGCTCCGACGAAGACTTAAACTCAATGATATTGTTTAATTCCATGTGGGAAATTTAAGCGTTTTTTGGGAGTTTTTGGGTATTGGTGGGGGGGGGCATAATGCAGGAATTAGAGATGAACTGCCCTGTGAATGTGCCGTTTTTTCATTTTGATCACGAAACAACCTTATCTGGGTGCTTCCTGATTAAACAAATCTCTTTCGTTTCCAGCCTGTGCCCCGTTTACCACATTTGATTTCTTACTTTTTGTTTTCTTCTTCTCCCACAATCCAGCTTTTACTTCCTCCTCATGAATCTTGTGGTTCAACTCCAACAAACGCTTCAACACTTCTTTCCTGGCATCGGGGTGGATGGTGTAGCGGATGCGGTCATTCTCCGGCAAGTAATCTACTTCGTAAAAATCATGGCGGAGTTTAATTGCTGGTGCCTGAGCGGAGTCGAAGGCCCAGCCATAAGCCTCCAGCACCGCCTCATCCATTTGTACATGCAGCATACGGAGTTTGAGAATACCTTGTATGGCTTCATCAAATGAAATTGTCTTAGTCGTTTTCTCTAAATGCTTTTGCAGCGATGCTACCTGTTTGTCTTTATCATTAATACTTTGGGCCGTGATGGCATGGCTGTGAAACAAGTTATAGGTTTTGGTAAGCCCCAAGTGCATACCCAGCATGAGTTGCCTGCGGTGTTCGTGGTAGGCTTCGCCAATAGTTTCTAATTGCTGCTCTTTTTGTAGGTTGGGGTTTTGAGGGAAAGGAAAAGTTTCAAAAACATCAGTGTTTGTATATCGCAAATCACTTTTCATTGTTGAAGCATACTTCCACGCCCATTTAACATGGAAATTAGATTGTAGAATTGAGAATGTTGAAAAAGAGTCATAAGGAAAAATTGCAACAGTGTTAGCATAGATTGTATTTTTATCAACAAATACAAAGGCGACCGTTTTGCTGGTAATGGCTATGCCAATGGTTTGTTTTAAGCTAGAAACTTTATCATAAATCTCCTTTTTTAACCTATGATATCTCCACCATTTTTTTGCAGCTTCAAAATTTTCAGATGTTGGAGTTTGGTTTTCGTTTATCTTTTTTTGAATTGTAAATTCCCGTTCAATTTTAACAGTTCTCATTAACCATTCATAGCAGTCTGGATAATCCTTCTTACATCTTTCTTCATCCCAATCAAAAAAGTTAATCACATATCTAGTTGCGGATTGTGTGGGACTGTTATTCAAATCTTCTCCATTTAAATACGGAAAAATAACATCCTGATTCTTTAAGTTTTTATCAATAAGATTATTTTTTTCTTCTTCATTTAGAATAAATCCTTTTCCTAAGAGAATGCTTCCTTGAAAACTTTTATCAATGTTACTTTTCAAGACAAACGGATTTAAATAGTTTTCTGCATCATCTAAAAAAGAAGTAATTTTTTCTACTTCTTTTAGATTCAACATTCGTTGTTTGCTCCAGATACCTTTGAAAACTGTAACAAGTGATATCTCAACCGCTGCATTTCCTGGCCACTTCATACTCTTAATCGCATGAATTATATTTCCTTGTTGGCTAATTATAGTATCTAAACCTCCAACCCTTGCATCACCTTGTGAAATAGTGTTGGTAGAAATAAGAGATAAAAAACCTTTACGATTGATGATATCAAAAATACGTCTGAAGAAATAGGTAACTAAGTCAACCGCTCCAATTGGATAATACTCAAATTTGATAAATTCTAAGTACCGATTTCCATAAGTACTGCTGAGTTTTTGATTATGTAAAAACGGCGGATTTCCCAAGACACAATCAAAACCTCCTTCACTAAACACTTCAGGAAACTCAATAAACCAATGAAAGAACCTCTGCTCATGGGCTACGGCTGTTGCCAATGAGGTAGCCTTACCCGTCCAGCCTCCATAACCACTCAAAATACGTCGGTATTCCCTGTCCGTCATTAGGTAATCTTTATTGGCATCTGTTTTAGGAATAAAGAATTGGGCTACTTGTGTATCGGCAAGAGCCTTTAAGAAGGTAAAGCCCTTACCATCAATAAATTTTTTATAGGCCTTTGCTTTGCGTTCTATTTCATCGGGGGTGGTTTCGGGCAGTTGGTTAAAGGTTTTGTATTCTGCCATGGCTTCCTGCACAGAGTTTTCAGTGGTTTTTTCAAACTCGGCTTTTAGCTGTAACGATTTATCAACCCTTTCTTTGCGCTCTTTTACATTTTTATCCCGCCATGTTTTGGCAATGGCCTTGTCATCACCGGGCAGCGTTTTAAAGGCTTCATCGGCTATGCCTTTTTCTAATTCGCTGCGGTGTGCCAGGCCCACAATAGCATCGCCACATTTAATGTGGTGGTCCAGAAAGTTCAGTGGTTCACCGGGGTTGTAGGCTTCCAGCCAGAGAGCAATTTTACATAGCTCTACGGCCAATGGGTTTTTATCTACGCCATAGATACAGTTGCGCACCACGTCCTTCATGGCTTTGCGGATAGAAGTGGGGTTGGGTTGCTCTTCTTCTGTCTGTACCCTGGCTATTTCCAAAGCCAACCTGCGGGCTGCACTTAACAGGATATGGCCACTACCGCAGGCCACATCGGCAATTTTCAAACCCAAGAGCGACTGGATGGTGCTTTCTTTGGTTGCCTTTTTCTGTTGGTAGGGTTTTATGCGGTCTTCAATCAAATATTCCAGTGAATGCTTTATCAGCGGTTGCACAAGCTCTTCAGGCGTATAGTGGCTGCCGCTTTTGCCCCGCTCGTCGCTATTATCGAAAATACAACTGTATTGTTCGCTGCCTTCAACTTTCTTGATACCTAATTTCAGTTCCAGCAAACCTTCGTACACGGAGCCAAATTCTTCCACATCCAGTCCGCCATAGTTTACCGCTATCAATACGCCATTATCATTTTCAAAATAGCTGAGTGATTTGATGATACTCAGCAATACCGCATTGCTCAGGTAGCAACGGTGCAAATCATATTGGCTGTTGCTGATGGCATGGTAGCCAAACAAATCGCCCTGCAAAGCCATGATACCGAGCTTTTCACCTATTTCTTTTTTCTCGAATAAGGAGAAGGTACTGATAAGGCCTTGCCATAAATCGTAATGGCGGTCGGCCTCGGGTGGAAGTATTTTTCTGGCTAATTTCCGTAACCGTAGCAGGCTGTAATAATTGAAATAGATTTGGCTAAAACGTTTGGTTTCGGGGGTTTTGCTATCAGCATACACCAGGTTGCGCTCTTCAATGACAAACAAAAAAAGTAAGCGGTAAATGATCCGCAACTGGTGGCGGTAGTATTCCTCTGCATCGAGCGTGCCTAAAGCTGAGGCCGCTCTTAGCCCGTTATTGTTGGGATGATTGATAAAGCCATTGGCTAAACGTAAAATGGCTCCCTTTACGGCATCGCCCAGTTTACTGCGTATAGTGCTGCCAGCTGCCAGGCCTTCCTGATGGTATTTTTCAACAATACTTTCTGCCCCCTGATCAATCTTACGGGGCATGCGGCTGGCATGCAGTACCCGGTAGAGAATGACGAAATCGGAGTACATATCCTCTTCCATCATTTTCTCCAGATTGAACTCCACATAACTCAGGCGGGTAATACGGCTGGCATCCCTCAGCAAGCGCAACTGGCGGCCATTGGTCACTAGGCCATACAAATGCTCACTGTAATTGAGGTACTCCTGCAGCATGGCATGAGGAGATACCCGGAGTTGTTTATTCTCCGGTCGCTTGTCCAGCGACTCGTGGTAACCGCCTACATATAAAGGGAAATTATCAAGGCTACTATCACGGTAACCTATTGGAAAAGATTTGCCGTTGAGTTCTTCTGATTGGCGATTGAACGTGAGGTTATAACCCAGATTGGTGAGCAAAGGTGAAATCCAGAAGTTACGGGTTTCGGTAGTACCTGTTTCGCCCTCTTTGAGTCGTGCGAGTTTACTTTTAAAAATGGTCCATTGGCCCTTGGCTTCCTGCCATGCCAGACTGATTTCATCTTTCAGTTTGGCATTGGTGAAATCGGGATGGAAATCTTTACCCTGCTGAAAGGTTGCCTGCTCGCTGCGGATTTTGGCCAGCAAGTCGGTGGAGAGGATGGAACCCTGTATGTCTATGGATGGGAAATTCATACTGTTTGCCTGGTTTAGATTTTAGGATTGGGAATTAAAACATATACACCTAAAATGTCGGGAGGCAATACTGGTGTAACGGCTTCAAATCTTTTCGCACCTATATACCTGGCAAAACGTGTGTGGGCATTCACCAACTCATACGAACGCTTTTCAACCACCTTTTGAAATCAGGATGCAGTTGTTTGAAATGTTCGAGCTCCTTTTCAAATATGAGTTCCTGCCTTTCAATGCTGAGGTCTAAAGCATTTGAGGAATGCAATAATTCTTTGCAGCGATCAATATCCAACGCATTGATGCCATCCGGTGTTTGCTCGTAGCCCCAGAGGAACATTTCTTCTGATACCATTTCGTGTTGTTTGCTTACTTCACGAATTACATTGCGAACACGGAATTGTATTAAGGTAGTTTGTATTGATACAGCATCGGTGCGGAAAACAGAAGCTCTTGCAGCTTTATTCCCTTTTCGTTCCTGATCCAATGAGTTGGCAATAATGCGGTGGCACAACTGTTCTACAAAGCGATGATTGCGGCCAATGTAGCGGAAACCTTGTGGTGTGGGTGACTGAAACGAAATGTGGATTTTATCACCCTGCCCTAAGGCAGATGCCATCCATTCGTCCATGTTCAGTTTTCTGAAGATGTAACCGCCTTCAACCGTTTCAAAGTTTGCACCCAATAACTTTGAGGCTGCAATTACAAATGCTTCGAGAGTAGCCACGTCACCAATAGCTTCATCCACCTCATGCAGGTCTTTTTGCACCTCCTCTGGCATGATGGTCTCATGGGCAAAAATGGAACGGATTTTCTCTGCCTTTTCCCTGGCAGCCTCAATCTCATTGGTAATCTCAGCATCCAGTTCGTCTAATTCAGGACTTCCTCCAAAATCTAACCTCAATTGCTTTCCAAAGCGATTTTTAGCCTTATCAGGATCAAATAACACTTCCTTCAGTACCTTATCTATTACAGAACGATTATCATCCGCCAATGCAATGCTTACACCGGATATGTTTTGAATACGTTGTATTTTTTCAATAATAATTTTGAGTACCACAACATCAATCGGATTGTCTTCGCCAAACAAAACCTTCACATAAATAGTGTTTTGGTGGTTGCCATCCTTATCTATCCATCCCGGTTGTCCGTACCGATCCACACGACCTTCTCTTTGTTCCAAACGGTTGGGATTCCAGGGCAAATCATAATGCAGTATGGCATTGAATTTATCTTGTAGGTTAATACCTTCACTTAAACAGTCCGTAGCCACCAACACCCGCCTTTGGCTTTTCGCCATTTCATCAATTTTCTCTCTGCGTTCCTCATCACTTAATTCGCTAGTGATAGCCCTTACATCTACATTCTTAGGAAGGTACTCTTTCAGAATCCTGGCCACATATTGTGCAGTGGCGATGAAGCGACAAAATACAATAGGGCTTTGACCTTTGTTAATCCAAACCTTAATTTGCTCTGCACAGCGTTTGACTTTTTGGTCTTTGCCAATATTGGTTAACTCAGCAGCCTTTTGAGCAAGGCGATGCAATAGGTTCCACTCGGATTCTGTCAGACCGGCACGGTCAATTATTTCCACCTGTTCCGTATCGCTTTGCTCATCCCATTTCTCTACAACTGGATTTTCCTTTACATCTTCTGCGGTAACATCATCTTGTTCGATTAGCCTTGATTTTCTTTTTTGCAACATTTCAAAACCTGCTGCCGGGCTGCTCATTACCCCTCTCAGTAGGGAAAGTGCAGCAAAATATTTGATACGGGCCTTATTTTCTGTAACGCCTTCGGTGTTTATGCCCCTTGCAAATTTTAATACATCCTGATAGAGTTTGTAATAATCTGATGAGGCAGAAAGGGTATAGGGTAATTCTTCAGTAGTTCGCTTTGGAAAGGGTGTTTCTTCATCCAGCCATTTCTCAATGTTTTTTCTTTTGCGCTGTATGAAGTGGGCGGCCACTTTTCTTTTTTCGGAGGTAGTCAGGTCTGAAAAATTGTAGCTTTCAAATTCGGGATTTACCAGTCCCAACAAGGATTTAAACTCACCGTCTTTTCCACTGTGTGGTGTGGCAGTCAATAGCACCAAATGCTGTTGGTCTTTAGCAGCTATCTTTTCCAACAGTTCATAGCGTTGCTGGCTTTGACTTTTCTTGTTTACATCAATGTTTTTAGTGCAGGTGTGAGCTTCATCTACAATCACCAGATCAGGAACATCCTTTAAAAAAGCCGGCATCTTTGTAGAACCATTTTTCACATAGTCAATGGACACTACCTGGTAAGGGTAATAATTGAACACATTCAATGTATCATCCCCAACAATCTTTCTTTCCAATGCAGCTACGGTACTTGACCGGATGATAACAGCATCTATATCTAATTTGTCTGCAAATTCTTTTTGCCATTGCTCACACAAATGCGGAGGACATAAAACGGCAAAAGACTTGATGGTTCCTCTTTCCAACAACTCCCGTAAAATCAGGATGGCCTCAATAGTTTTACCAATACCCACATCATCTGCAATCAGCAACCTGGTAACCGGCTGCTTCAAAGCCATTATCAAAGGAACCAACTGATAAGAACGGGGACGAAAAGATAGCTTTCCCATGCAGCGAAAAGGGCCACTTACCTGCCGGAATGAAAGCCTTGCGGCATCATATAGCAGTTTGGCAGTAAGGAAACTATCCAAGTCCGTTTTGACAGGTAATTCAAAATGATCGTCTTCAAATTTATCAAAAGGTTGCAGGATAGGTTCAAATACAGAAATCATTTCATCATCTGCCCCCCCCAAGGGTTTCAGCAATATGATTTCATTATCGGATGATGGCTGAACCACACATCGTCTGCCTCTGAACTTTACCAGTTTGCCCGGTTTTTTTAATTTGCTGTCAATCATAGTGCTTAACGTACTTTTCTAAAAATGTCTTGTCTTCTTGTTACAAATGAGGATACCTCTTCGGCTGTTTCATCCCATACTAACACATCGAATCCTGCCAGTTCAATGGTTTTCCGCTTCTTGTCATCATCCGCTTTCACGATAGATTTCTTGTGAATACCGCCATCCACAAAAATCAATGCATTTTCCTTTTCATACACAAAATCGGGCTGCACATAAAACTGCTCCATATTGTGATTTGTGAAATCGGGTAGGCGGTAACCGTTCTGATACAAATAATCCAATAGTGTTTTTTCACCGGGACTACGGTGATGCAGTCCTTTCTTCAATTCTTCGTATTTCTCTTCGTATGTTCCCCCAATGGTATCATCAGGATTTGATACAATCAACAATTCCAATGCTTCGATGATAGAACGGCGATCAATTTTGCTATGATCCATTTGGTTGTAATAAGAGAGCAAGTCATCGTAACTGGCTTTTACTCTGCTTTTATCTTTGTCTTGCTTTGTCTTGTAATCGTATCCACATATATCATATGCTTCAAGAAAAATCTCACGAAGTTTTACAGGATTTCGAGAAATATCTTTTAGCACTCCAATACTTCCTTCAGCGGACTCATACAACATGATGTTCTTATGCTCTCCGCCACCCATGAGTTTAGCATCAATCTCTATTGGCTCAATGTTGTATATTCTTTCTATCGCTTTTTCTAAGGCATACTGCATGGTAATCACGCCTTCCTCCGTTAACCCAAGCGATTTCACCGGTTGTATGTACAGCACATCAGAAGTATCGTAGGTGTAAAGCATGATGTTTTGAATTGGTTCTTCCGGATTTGACTTTTCCAGTTGCTTCTTTGTTTTGAAGAACCCCGTCTTGGTTCCAATAAAAAAACCATCATCTCTACCTCTCCGCCATTTTTTATTGAGTAGAATCAATTTGGCAGCAGGGGCATAAAACAACTTCATCAATTCATCGCCATCCACAGTCAACTTTATTTTAGTGGCATCCTGGAGGCTATCTGCGGAGTTTAAGTACAATTCGGTAACGTACCCTTCAGAGGTTCGTACCTCTTCCATACAGGAAATGCGTTCGGAATTTTCAGATTGAGCTTCCTCTAATTCCAATAAATTCTGATACAGTTCAATATTGCTTGCAGTAAACGGAACACCGGTGATAGGGTCTTGATTTTTTCCTTTGCCTTCATCTTTTCCGAGAAAGGCGTAGTTGGTCTCTTTTGAAATTTTGATTTCTGAGAGATCAAGAGAGACATCATTTGGCGTGATACGATTTACCTTGTACTTACCGCCATTGTGATAAATAAGATTGTTTGGACCAAACTCCTTCAATCCAATGAAACGAGGTCTTGAAATGGCTTCATTTCTGTCTTTGCCGCCAAGGAAAACCCGAATAGGCAGACGAGTGAAGTTGTAACCAGGTAGAAAACCTTCTGAAGCCAAGTAGCGAAATGTATAAAACTCTGATAATGAAGAATTTTTCATTTTATCAGACTGATTCTCTAATAAATCCTTTCTGTCTTTTGCTCTTGCGTAAGACATTTTAGCGAGGGATTTGATACTAGCATCTTTGATTACAGGACTTATCTGCGTTTCATGAGCTTCATTCATTTGACGTAATGCATCTAAGTACATTTTACGCCAACGCAGCAATGCTTTTTCAAGTTTAGCGGGAACCTCTTTTATTTCTTTATCCAACCAAGTCGTTGTATACCATTTTGTTTCTTGTAAATCTTTAATTCCATTTATTACCCCAAATACAGTTCTCTTTATCTCATCAAATCTGCCATCAATGACGTCCTGATACTTTGCCTTAATGTCTTGTTTGAGTTTGTAGGTTCCGCCTGCAATATCAATCAGGTCAATCAACGAAGGCTTAAACTCTTCGGCATTCAGGAATGAAAGAACGGTTGCGTTTATATGCGAACGAATTAATTCTTCGTTGGTTAGGTCAATTCTCGGTGCCTGCACCACACCGGCAACCATTTTTACCGGATTAGCGAAATAGTGTTTGTCGTGTGGGGACATTTTAGAAGCATAAGTAAATACCAAAGCAGATTGACCACTACGCCCGGCACGGCCACTACGCTGTGCATAGTTGGCAGGGCTTGGCGGTACATTGCGCATATGAACGATGTTAAGTGATGAAATATCAATACCCAACTCCATAGTAGGAGAACAATACAATGCACTAAGTTCCACTGCTTCATTAAACTTCTCTTCTCTGTCTATCTTTTCTTCGTTTTTAATCTGACCTGTATGTTCGGCTGCTATGTATGATTTTGGCAGTTTAGAAAAATCTTCCTGGTAGAGTTTTTGAAAGTAGAGGTGAGGTTTAATCTTAATCTCATCATCAAGCGTAATCAATGAAGTTTTATCTGCTGTTACAGATGCCAAATCACCTTTTTTCCAAAGTACCTTTGAAAGAATCAATTGGTAGGCATCCTTGTCACCCTTTTCTGCTTTTATATTAACTTTCTTCAAGTAATGAGCTTCCACCAAAGCATCCAAAAGTGCAGTCATGAAAACATGATAATCATTTCCTGATGGTGGAGTTTTTCCATCTTTTCTAAACTCGTGTTTGATGTAACGAGCCAATCTGCTGGATGGACCTATACTTTGAATAAAGGTCTCTCTTGTGGCTTTGTCAGCCCCTTGCACAGAGAGGAAATTGGGAGCATCCAGTTTTTCACCTTTGTCTAACGACCAAAGTTTCTCTTTGTTCAATTGCTGATTTAACTCACCTTCAATCCGTAACCTGTTTTCATAACGCAGCATGTCATAATCAACTGCATACATATTTCTGAAGTAGTTCAGCACTTGCAGTACAAATTCCTTCCGCTTGTCAACTGGCCAATCCTTTAACAAATCGATATTGCTCCACAGCGTTTCATCAACGACATCCTGGTCAATATTCTTATAGGTTATTTCCAAGAGTGCTGTTTGCTCAAGGTTCGGTAAAATATATCGCCAGCCTCTTTTTAGATCCTGAATAATTCGATAAGCTATGTAGTTTCTGAGTGCTTCAAGATTATCCTCATTCGGACGATTAGGATTGGGGGCAGGGTTGGTTGCATAATCTTTTTCAGGCAGGTTTAATGCTTCCTGCACCTTGAATATTAAGTCAGATATTTTTAATGGCTCTGTGCTGCTATTCAACACTTTTTCAATGGCTGAACGCAAATGAACTACCTGGATGAAATCATTGAAATGCCCGGCTTGCAAGGAAGCATCTTGCCTATTGTCGGTGAAACTCAATATCTTCTGTTCCTTCAGATTTTGATAGCCAAACTTCTTATAAAGAGCCAACAAAGTTTGAAGTGTTATGAGTGTTGTAGAAGTAGAACGGCCCTCATTGCCTAAGGAAATTAGCTTGGACTTTTCGCTTAGTTTTGGTTCTAAATAAATAAGTCCGCAAGTTGGATCATAGATTAATGGGGCAGGAATAAACCAGGCTTTTTCTCCACCATTAGGTGTGTCAGAAAAAGAGCCATCTTTTGTTACAAAGATTTCTCTGGGTAACAAAAATTCTTTTGATGGGTCTATTTTATCACCAGCTTTGTTTTTCCATGCAGCAGGGAGCAAATCGAGAAATTCATTTATGTCTACATTATAACCCTTATCGAATAAGATGTAGCCATCTTTATAATCATCCGCACTCCTGCTTTTTACTTTCTTGACTTTGACGCCATCATTAGCTTTCAAGTCATCATCGTTTTTAGGATTCTGATTTTCATCAAAATCTCTAAATACCAGTTTGGATTCACAAAATTCCTTTCTGACGCAGATAAATTCAATACCACTTACCCTGCTAAAGACAGTTTGATAGACCGGAACTTCGGTTTCATCTGCCCCCAGCTTCACAAATGGATTTGGCTCTAAAGTTATATGCCGCTTATCGGAATCTTCAAGTGTCACATAAACATAGCCAGTCTGAGATATAAACTGATGCAACTTAAACGGCAACACAGTATCTTTTTTCTTGTCCGTAGCACTTTGTATGTTCAGTGATTCAGCCCAAACTAATATCTCTATTAACTTTTGCTCACTGGCTGATGTGCCAATGCCTGTTAGTTCAGAAAATGTAGCAGCAATAGATTTTAGAGATTGTGGTTCATTTCTTCGTTTATGAATACCTTCATTTCGAATGGCAATAGTTCTTTCCAACCAAATTGCGATGGGATTTTGAAGTATGGCATTTCTTGAATGGTCATTGATGGGTGCATCAAAGGCATCAATAAGCTGATCCGGTGTTGGCAGATTTTCATTTGTGGAATATGTCAGTGATTCCACGATAATGTCATCAGTACGAAAACTGTCATCGAAGAAACGATTAGCAACTTTTACGACTTCACTTTTTTGCACATCAACCGAACCAGTTGCCATTGTTGCTGATGTACCAATACAAATGATCTCTTTATTCTTTGCAGCAGCTTTAATTCTTCGATTTAAAAGAGAAACATCTGCACCCTGTCTGCCTTTATATACGTGCAACTCATCATATACCAGAAATTCAATATTATCCAAGAATGAATTTCTTAAACTCTCATCCGTTTTTCTTACCATCAATAATTCAAGCATCATATAGTTGGTAAGAAGAATATCGGGTGGATTTGCAATCACTTTATCCCTGTCTTCTTGCTTTTCCTGACCTGTATATTTTGCATACGTAAAAGGGAAACTGCTACCTGTTCGCTTTCTATAATTTTCCTCAAAACCAACTAAAGCCAATTCCTGTGAATTAATGAGAGCATTCAATGGATAAACGATAATAGCTTTTATGCCAGGCTTGCCAGTACTCTTAAAGAGACGGTTGAAAATGGTGGATATATATGTTAAGCTTTTACCAGAACCAGTTCCTGATGTAACAACAAAACCGCTTCCTTCATTGCCTTTGATGATTGCCTCCGTCTGATGCTTATAGATTTCCCATGATTTGTTTTCAGCATCATAAAAAATATTGTTGAACTCTTTCGATAGAATGCCTTTATTGACAAGGTCTTCAACGCTTCCACCTGACTCAAATGAAGGATTAAATTGAATGAGGGGCTCCGGGTATAAATCACCTGAATCAAAATCTCTTTTGACAATATGAGTTATGCGTTCATCCGCAATATTGATGAAACTATCAATATACAATTTGTAATCATTCAAGATTTCATTGTGTAACTGGAATATATTTTTATCACTCATTCCCTATTACATTTTTTAGGTTTGATTTTTTCTTCTTGAACCTGAAAAATAGAGATTGCAGGTCGAGTTTGTCGGTCATGTCGTTGTGTTTTTTCGATAAAAACAGGACTTCCAAGATAATCAGAAAGCTGATAGATTTTTCATTTTTGTGCTAAAACTTCGCAAATGCAGGAGGTGTAGGGCAGAAGTAATTTGGAAAAAACTTGATTGAGTATCAATTATCTGAGACGGTTGAGTCTTTCGAGTATGATTGATTTATACTGCTCCTGAAGTGTTTTATTTAAAAAACTTTCCTCAATCACCCTCACCCACTTCGGAAATGCCTTTTCCATTTTGTTGAAAATATTTTGTTGTTGCTTTTCATCCACATTCAGCGTGTTCATCGCAGCTATAAAATCCTGTTTTTTTATTTTTTTCTTCTTACCGTTGAGATTGAGAGCCATTTCTTCATCATCGGCAGGATTGACCAAAGCCGTATTCACCAGATCGTAAGCGGGTGACAAGGTCATACCCATACCTGGCTGATCCAATAAGGAAAAATTCTTCAAATGCATATCAGCGTTACCTGTGATAAAAGAAAAGAGCACCATTTCAAAAAAGTTGACAACATCAAGGCCTGGGGTGGTAGAATATTTTAGCAGGGTTTTTGCAATCTGCTCGTAGCTGCCCTGATATTTGTCTTCGGTAAGGCGTTCGGTCAACTGACACATGTCCTCCATCGCCAGCTTCCCCTTTTTGGTTCGGTCCATCCTACTGGTAATATAGGCCAAATTGCCAGATTTCATCCGGATCAGACTATGTGGCGCGGTTTTTATCCTGGCTACCTCTGCCAAATGCATCGTCACATCTTCCACTTCCGGCAACTGCGGGTATAAGGAAGTGGGTGGTTTTAAAATATAACCTCCCCATAAGCCCACAATCGTGAATTTTTTTCTCATATCCGCTGTATTACTGTCAGTCAAATGCAATGACAGCTTCGCCTGCACACCTGTAACAGCCGTCTGGCTTTGGATCACTTGTCTGGCCAGTGGCTCGAGGTCCTCTTCAGAATAATTTAAAGATGGTGCATATGACTGACCAAACATTTTCCTTGAGCAGGAGGCATGAAAGTCCTGTTCATTTTCTGCCAATGGCCGATAACAAAATAAACACCTGCTCATGGTGCATTCTCCTCCCTGATTGCTTCTACTGCTACTACTCCGATACAATCTTTACAGCAGGTCAGTAGTAAACCCATTCGGTCTCTCGGATTTAGTTTCCAGTTCTTTTCCGCTATATCAAGCAACCACCCTTCTGGTATCAGGCCGTCAAAAAAAGGAAACAATACCCTGGAAGTGTAGGGTTTTTCACGTATCGGCAGGGTCAAACTGACTGGTCGGGCATCAGGTTTTGAAGAATATACATTGTCGTACACAAAATGATACCCATGCTCATCCTGAGAGAGCCACCCGGCTAATTGATCTTTCACTTTTATGATTGCTTTTCTCACCTTGTTTTAATTTAAGAATCGGGAATCTTTCATCTGGAATCAATAGTTTTCGTTGAATTTCTTTAGCACTGGTCCTGCCTCGTATCCAAAGAGTTGTAATACCTGGTTTACCTTATCCAACCGAAGTGTTTGTTTGCCCTGTTCCAGTTCACGGATGAAACGCAAGCCCACACCGGCCTTTTCTGCCAGTTCGGGTTGAGTCAGTTTTACCAATTTTCGCTTTTCTTTTACAAAACTAGCCAAATCCATTTTTATACCCTTTAGGGTGCTAATATAGTGATATTATTGTTATTTATACCCTTTGGGGTGCATTTTGATTTCAAAGCCAAAAATTATACCCTTTCGGGTACGTGATTTAATCTTAAACCTGAGGATGAGTAGATGGTTTTTCCGGACGGAAGTTATCGGGAAGGGGGGAGTGGGTTCGGAATAAAGCTGATCACAGGACTGTTACCAGCAAAGAAAAGGATACATTTTTGACGGATTTAGGAGATTTTTAGCTTTTTCACGAAACAGATCAACCCAAATCTAAAAGGATTGGACAATCTGAAGGCCGTCAATTTTTGTGAAGTGAGTATCATACGTAAAGACTGCTATGTCCAGTTGATTAGCGATGGTATCAATAACAACAGATTGAATCATTCCCACATTTCTTGATCGATTTTTCCAAATCCTTCTGTATTCAATTCAAATTCCTTTGCATCTTCCTTTGTCCATGTTCCAGCCAGGCGATCAAGATTCGATTCTTTGGGAAGAATTTGTTTTTTATAAGATAAGCCTAAAAATTGGTAGAGGGCTTCAACTAACAAATCAGAAACTTCCAAACCGCGATGTTTGGCTTCTATTTTTAACCGTAACCAAAGAGAGGGATCTATTTGTGGAATTTCTAATTTCATATACAATAATACGAATTTTTCATTTAAATAGATTGACATATAGTCTTAACTAAAGAGGCTTTCTCTGGTCATAAATCAAAACTTTGGTTTCATCTACTTCTTCCCGGAAATAGGGGTTTTTGATTCCATGATACCATACCATATCTATTTCCCGCCGAAGCAACTTCTGCAAAACATCAAAGAACCCCCAGAAACATTCATAACTCTCATTTTCTGCGATATTGGCATCGTCCATCTCATACAGAAAATCCACATCCGAATCCGCCCCGAAATCGCCCCGCAAAACCGAGCCAAATACCCATAGTTGTTTGACCTTGTGCCTGACGCACAACGCCCGTATAGCAGGAAGGTGCTGCCGGAGAAACAAGGGGATTGTATGGAGGTCTTCTTTCATCCACCTAAAGATACGAAAGTCTTTGAAATTTGGGTTTCTGAAATTGGGGTTTTGGAGATGGTTACTTCCCTATACAGAAAATAACCCACACTGATTATTAGCTGGTTATTGAAAACCAGGTAATAATCCACCAGGTGTGCTCCTACACGCGCTCGGAATGGAAAAAAATGGTGAGGCTACCCCTTTGCGACTCCTCCGGAGTCGGTAATTCGCGTTGGGGGCATCCGGGATGCTACAAATATAGGACTCCTGCCGGAGTCCGGCTTTGCCCGACGCTCCGGGGGCACCTTCGATCGGTAGAACACTACGACAGCCTCTCAAATTAGACTTTTGAGTGGTTTTCAACTGATTATGATTTTTTTGTAAAATAACTACCTGAAAGGTTACATTGATTTTTACTATACGATTTCTATGAGTTCCAGGTAGATACCAAAGTGATACATTTTCCAGGATACCTCCAACCCGCATATCTCCTTTAAGATACCCAATTACAATGTTGGTATCCAGGACAACCTTTTCCATATCACCACTCCCCATCAATCTTACCAAACTCCTCATCAATCACCTGCTGCATTTCTTCTGCTTCCGCCGGAGAGATGACTGCAAAATAACGGTTCATTGTATGTTTTTGGTTTTTTGCAGGCTTAGAACCATAGGATTTTAGTACCTGCCATACCTCGAAAAGGGGTTTGAGCAGTGCTGGTGGGGCCTCCTGTATATCCTTTAGTAATATTTCCCGAATACTCATGTTCCCTGTACTTTTTGGTTTGTACGTAATTTATGTCTTTTTAGGTTGATTTCCATATTTCGTCTAAAGAATAGAAAATCTATTTCCCGATACAAAACTTCGAGAAAATATTCCCCAGAATCTCTTCGGTGCTGATGTCGCCTGTGATGCTGCCGAGGTGGTGCAGTACGGTTCGGATATCAATGGATAACAGGTCGCCTGTGAGTCCGCTGCGGAGGCCTTCTTCTACTTCCAGCAGGGCTTTGCGGGCCTGCTGCAGTGCCTGAATATGACGGGCGTGGGAATGATCACCTGCCCCGGGGCATCGTTGCTGAGGCTGCGCACGGTGTCCACCATCCAGGTTCGCAGGCCGTCGAGGTGATAGCCGGTTTTGGCCGAAATACCCAGCCATGCGTACTTCAGACCGGCGACATCGTGCTGACTTACATAGGCTTCGGGGTCGGCGATCTGGTCAAATTTGTTGGCGGCCAGCACAACCTCCACTCCTTCGGGCAGCCCAAGTGCCGCTACCGCCTCCTGCGCCATTTGGGGTGTCTCCAGCACTGCGTCAAAGACGTAAATGAGTACCTGCGCTTTTTGCGCCAGTTCGAGGCTGCGGTTTACGCCTTCGGCTTCGATGATATCGCTGGTATGCCGCAGTCCGGCTGTGTCCATCAGGCGAAACTCAATGCCGCCGATATGGAGGCGGTCTTCGATCACATCGCGCGTCGTCCCCGGTATGTCACTCACAATGGCGCGGTTGTCCTCCAGCAGGGCGTTGAGCAGGGTGGATTTGCCTGCATTGGGTTTGCCGACAATGACCGTAGGTACGCCCTGGCGCAGGGCATTGCCGAGGCGAAAGCTGTCGATCAGGGAAGAAAAATGCGCCATCATTTCGCCTGTCAACGCCTGCAACTGACTGCGGTCGGCAAATTCGACGTCTTCTTCGGCAAAGTCGAGTTCGAGTTCGATCAGGGAGGTGAAATTGAGCAACTGCTCGCGGAGGTCTCTGAGTCGCCGCGAAACGCCCCCGCGAAGCTGGTTCATGGCGATCTGATGGGCACCGGCGGAGGTAGAGGCAATCAGGTCGGCGACGGCTTCTGCCTGCGCGAGGTCCATCGCGCCGTTGAGGAAAGCGCGGCGGGTAAATTCGCCCGGTTCGGCAAGCCTTGCGCCTTTTTCTACCAAAAGCAGCAGCACTTCGCGCAGGATATAGGGGCTGCCGTGGCAGGAAAATTCGATTACGTCTTCACGCGTATAGGAGCGCGGCGCGCGAAAAACGGCGGCCACCGCCTCGTCCAGCACTTCGCCATCTTTCAGGATATTGCCGTAGTGGAGGGTATGCCCTTTCGCTTTGGAAAGGTCGCGCGAAAATACAGCATCAGCCATAGCGATCGCCTCCGGCCCGCTAAGCCGGATCACTCCCAATGCGCCCGAACCTGCCGGTGTGCTGATGGCGACGATGTTATCGTTAATTGTCATTGGTGCTCATCCCTGAGCAGATCATTCACCGTTTTTACGGGGTTGAAGGTGATGATCGGAACCTCCACAAAAAGCGTATTCCAGTCCGACATGGCGCCGTTCCAAAGTCCTGGCAATTCCAGTGCTTTGAGTTCTTTGCCGCCCTGCGACTTGGAGGAGATAAAGCCGGTCTGCGGGTCGCGAAACCGAAGCAGATCAAAGGACTTGCCATGGCGGTCGCGGGGAGCACAGACGAGATCCACGGGGTTGAAATGGGTGGCTGTAGCCATCAGGTCTTTCTGGGTGGGGTCCTGGGTATCGATTTGTGCGCTTTCGGCGATCTGGAGCGAGACGCTGCCGTCGCTGTTTTGCGCCCAGAATGGGCCGCCACCGGGTTCGCCTTCATTTTTCACCATGCCGCATGCGCGCATCGGGCGGTTGAGTTTGGAGCGGAAATAGGCTTTTTTCTTTTCTCTGTCCCAGCTATCAAACGCTGCGGGAGGCTGAGTACAAAGGGTATGGCGAATAAAACTGTCGATCTCTGAAAGCTGCACATCATCTGCGGTTTCAAGTGTATCGAGGTAGGCAAATACAGTCTCCTGGACAGAAAGCAGCACGCCTGCAAGCGCTTTTTTGTAACGGTAGGTTTCTTCTTTCAGCCGGTCGGGCACGACGTTGTCTATGTTTTTGATAAAAATCACGTCGGCATCCATCTCGTTGAGGTTTTCGATGAGCGCCCCGTGTCCCCCGGGCCGGAAGAGCAGGCTCCCGTCGGGATTGCGGAAAGGTTGATTGCCGGGATCAACTGCAATGGTATCCGTAGAGGGTTTCTGGATGGAGAATGAGACTTCGATTTTTACGCCAAAGGCTGCCTCAATGGCTGCTTTTTTGGCTGCAATATGAGCCGTAAATTTTTCTTTATGTTCGGGAGAAACGGTCATATGCAGGTAGGCAGTTCCGCCACGCACGGTACAGTAGTTGGCAGCCTCTACGAGGTGTTCCTGAGCCGGGGTTCGGGGACCTTCCTTGTAGGTGTGAAATTGAAGTAAGCCTTTGGGGAGATTGCCATAACCCAGTCCTTCGTCATTCAACAGATGGCGGAGGATTGGGGGATAATTTTTTTCTGAAAGCAGCTTTTCCCATTCTCCCGAAGCAAAAGTTTCTTTGAGATCACTGGCAAAGGCGAAGTCGTCAATTCGCCTGAAAAATGTATAGACGGACTGGAAGCTGGTATCTTTTTCAAATTTGGCCTGATCGTCGGAAGTGCCTTTATAGCTGTCCATCAGGGAAAACAGGGATTTAAACATGCGGCTGGCAGCGCCGGAAGCGGGGACAAATTTGAGTACCTTTTTATTTGCGAGTGCCGATTCGTAGCGATTTATATTTTCATTCACAGCAGCTTCTTCCAGCCTGATAATGCCATCGCCGACGGTGGCAGCGCGGTCAATTTTCAGAAAGGGGAAACCCTTGCGAAAGCTTTCAATCTGTTGTTCTATAATAGCAGGTGAAGCGCCGATTGCGGCAATCTGATCGTGATCTTTTTGACTAAACATAGGGGGTATATCGGTTTAAATATCTTTCACACATCGAAACCCCACGTGAAACAGGGCTGTTTCGGGGGTGGAACCCGACCGGCCTGACACACGGTAGCCGTGGCAGTAATTGGGGTCGCACATAAACGAACCTCCCCGCATGACTCTTTCTGGCTCTGCGGTTACGACCCGGTCGGGTTCATTGGGGTCGTAGGATTTATACCAGGTCTGACACCATTCCCACACATTGCCGCTCATGTCGAGCAGCCCGAGCGGGGTAGCAGGGAAAGTGCCTACCGGAGAGGTAAAACGAAATCCGTCCTCGACGGTATTATAAGCGGGGAAAACGCCCTGCCAGAAGTTGGCCTTAAAATGGCCGTTTTCTCTGATTTCTTCTCCCCAGGGATAAGCTGCACGGGTGTTGCTGCCGTTTCGGGCGGCGTGTTCCCATTCGGCTTCGGTGGGCAGTCGTTTACCCGCCCAGTCACAATAGGCCAGTGCGTCGTTGTAGGAAATCTGAGTTACAGGGTGATTATCCGGGGCCTTTTCAAGGTCTTTTCCCTGAGGATATTCCCAATAGGCGGTTTTTTTGAGAAACCAGGTCTGGTTTTCCAAATCGAATACCGCAGCATCACCAAATGATTCTGCCTGCGTTTTATATCCTGTTGCTTTGATAAACTTGCGAAACTGCCCCACCGTAACGGGTGTAATATCCATAAAAAAACCTTTTACAGGTGTGGACCATACCGGTTGCTCCCGGGGAAGCCCGTACTTGTCGCCCACATCGGTTATCCCTCCCGGTACAAAAATCATTCCCTCAGGTACAGGGATATTGGCAGGTAGCGTAAAAAGTAAATCTTCGCCTGGAGAAATCAATTTTTCATCTGTTCCCGCATTCTGTTTGCCATCATCAGCGGTGATTCTGCTTGGGGTGTTTTTCACCGCATTGGTACGGCTGAGGTCGAGAACGCTGCTTTCTGAAGAGGTATTCTGATCTTCGCTGTGTTCGGTGTTTTTACAACCTGAAACAAGAGTCAGTCCGCAAATGAAAGTTACCAGTGTTAGGTATTTCATAGCCAAATTTTTCCTGAATTTAAGAAAGAATACCCGACAAAGCCGCCTTCCACCGCGAATATAATTCCTGAAATTGTGCAGCCGTGGTCAGATCGGGTTCAATTTCTGTGAGTTTTTTCAGTCCGCCAAAGGCTTCTTCTCTGCCCGCATAAAACCCCACTCCCAGCCCGGCGGCTCTGGCTGCACCTTGTGCGCCGTCGGTATCATACAACTGAATCGGCACGCCTGCCATCCCTGCAAGGGTATCGCGGAATATTCTGCTCAGAAACATATTGGCTTTCCCCGCGCGTATTACCGAGGGCTCAATTCCCATTTCTTTCATGATCTCCATTCCATAAACAAAGGAGCATACAATACCTTCCTGGGCCGCTCTCAGCAAATGCCCGCGACTGTGGCGGTTGAAATCGAGTCCTGAAATCTGACAGCCGGGGTTGCGGTTTTCGAGCACCCGCTCTGCACCGTTTCCAAATGGAAGAATGGTCAGTCCGTCTGATCCGACAGGAACAGCCTCTGCCAGCGCGTTCATTTCTTCATAGTCCCAGGAAGTATGGAGATTTTTCTTGAGCCAGCTATTGAGAATACCTGTGCCATTGATACAAAGAAGGATACCCAGGCGTTGTTTTTCGGCAGAATGGTTGACGTGGGCGAATGTATTTACCCGGGATTGGGGATCGTAGGTAACGACATCACTTACGCCATAAACCACGCCTGAAGTGCCAGCCGTAGCTGCGATATCTCCTGGTTCGAGTACATTGAGGGAGAATGCGTTATTGGGCTGATCACCGGCGCGATAGGAGACGGGAATGCCTGCGGGCAACCCCAGTTCTGCTGAGGCGGAGGTGCTCAGTGTAGCCTGTATGCCAAATGTAGGGGTGAGTGCAGGAATCAGCGACGCTTCAAAGCCGTAATTTGTCATCACCGGAGCCGCCAGGCTGTTATTCCGAAAATCCCAGAATATGCCTTCCGACAGACCCGAAACCGTGGTATTGATTTCGCCGGTCAGCTTCATGGCGATATAGTCGCCGGGCAACATGATTTGATGGATTTGCCCAAAAATTTCCGGTTCGTTTTCCTTCACCCACTTCAGTTTGGAGGCGGTAAAGTTTCCGGGCGAATTGAGCATACAACTCAGACAAAGCTCCGCTCCGATCTCTCTGAATGCCTGGTTGCCGGTCTCCACTGCACGGCTGTCACACCAGATAATGGAAGGCCGGAGCGGTTTTAGATATTTGTCAATCGCCACCAATCCGTGCATCTGATAGGAAATGCCAATCGCCCCTATACCCGAGGCACTGACCTGAGTCAGCAACTGACGGGAAACTTCGCGCACACATTCCTACCAGGTTTCGGGAGATTGCTCCGCCCACCGGGCTGAGGGGCGGATATGGACGCAATCCTGCCCGGGATACTGCGCCGAAGCGATACATTTTCCGGTATTTCCGTCGAGGATAGCACCTTTTACCGACGAACTTCCGATGTCATAACCTAGTAGTAGCATAGAAACTAACCTCTTACATCTGACTTCTGACCTCTGACTTCTGACCTCCCTTACCCAAGCATTTCCACTGCCTGATTAAATACATTTTCTGCGGTATAACCCAGTTTTTCGTCCAGCACTTCAAATGGGGCGGAATAGCCAAAATGATCCAGTCCTACGACTTTTCCGTAGGGGCCAACCAGTCCCTGGAGAGTTGCCGGAAGTCCGGCAGTCATTCCCATCACCGGCACACCGTCAGGAATTACGGATTTCTGGTATTCGACAGGCTGGGTACGGAAGCGGCCTTCAGAGATAGCGGAAACGATCCGTACTTTGAGACCTTTTTCGGCCCGGAGTTTTTCGGCTCCTTCGACCAGGGTAGCCACTTCAGATCCGTTGGCTACAAATACAATGTCGGGGGTTCCTCCGTCATCCTGTACGATATAAGCGCCTTTTTCGGCTGCCTGAGCTTCCTGATAGCGGTCGCCCGAGGCTGCGGGAAGGTCTTTGATATTCTGCCGGGAGAAAATCAGTCCGGTAGGCGTTTCGGTATTTTCCATGGCCATTTTCCAGGCAACGGTCGTTTCGTGGCCATCGGCAGGTCTGAGCACGAGGAAACTGCTTTTACCTGCGTGGTTTTTGAGTTGTTCGAGCAGCCGCACCTGTGCTTCCTGCTCTATAGGCTGGTGGGTAGGGCCGTCCTCACCTACGCGGAATGCGTCATGCGTCCAGACAAATTTTACCGGCTGCTGCATAAGTGCGGCAAGACGCAGGGTGGGCTTCATAAAGTCGGAAAACACAAAGAAGGTCGCGCATACCGGTATAATACCACCGTGAAGAGACATTCCGGTAGCGAGGGCTGCCATGGTAAGTTCGGATACTCCTGCCTGCAGAAATTTGCCCGAAAAATCGCCTTTGCTGAAGGGTTTTGTCTTTTTGAGGAATGCGTCGGTTTTGTCGCTGTTGGAAAGGTCGGCAGAAGAGACAACCATATTTTCGATATGATCGGCAAAATAGCTGAGTACGGTACCGGATGCATTCCGGCTGGGGCCATTGGGTTTCTGCACGATTTTGCTGTAGTCAATTTGGGGAACAGCACCGGAGAGGAAGAAATTGAGTTTGTCGGCCAGAGCGGGGTTTTCAGTTTCCCATTGAGCCTGAACGCCCTTTTTGACAGCGGCCTGTTGCTTTTTATGTTCGTTGACCTGTGCGTAATATTTGGCTACCTCAGGAAAAATCTGAAACGGATCTGCCGGGTCGCCGCCGAGGTTGGTTATGGTTTTTTCAAATGAAGCACCGGCTTTGCTGAGTGGCTGCCCGTGGGTTTCGACTTCCCTTTCAAAGCTATGACCGTCGGCAGTAACGGCTCCTTTGCCCATGATGGTCTTGCCGATAATCAGTGAAGGCCGGTCGGTTTCGGCTATAGCTGCCTGAATTGCGGCTCTGATCTGGTTTTGGTCGTTTCCTTCGATCGTCTGGACATGCCAGCCCCAGGCTTCATATTTTTTTGCGGTATCTTCATTCATTACATCCGAAACCACGGAAGAAAGCTGGATGTCGTTGGCATCATAAAACATGATGACATTTCCCAGCCCCAGAAAACCGGCGGTACGGCCTGCGCCCTGAGACACTTCCTCCTGGATACCTCCGTCGGAGATGTAAATATAGGTTTTGTGTGCCATCCATTCACCAAAACGGGTAGCGAGAAAACGCTCTGCGATAGCCGCACCGATACCGAATGTGTGTCCCTGCCCCAGTGGGCCTGAGGTATTTTCTATGCCTCGGTTTACATCCAGTTCGGGGTGACCGGGAGTAGGACTGCCCCACTGGCGAAAATTTTTAATGTCTTCGATGGAAATATTACCAATCAGCGTCTGAAGTGCATATAACATGGGCGACATATGGCCGGGATCCATAAAAAAGCGGTCCCGGTGCGGCCAGGTCATATCTGACGGGTCGTACTGAAGGAATTCGGTAAAGAGGATATTGACAAAGTCTGCCCCACCCATTGCGCCGCCGGGGTGGCCGGATTTGGCTTTTTCCACCATGGATGCTGCGAGGATGCGGATATTGTCTGCGGCTTTTTCTGCGATAGAGCGGTTTACGGAAAAGGTCGTAAAATCGGACATAACAATCTGGGAGGTTAATTTCTGATGCTGAAAATTTTAAAAACAGATTCCATTGCGCGGTAAAGTAACAAACTTCCCCGGCTTTTTCCCATCCATTCGCGCAGAAGTTATTACGGGAGAAAGAGAAAATTTAATTGCCCTGCGGGCGGTAAGGTTGATTTAACGCAGAGAGGCAGATAACGCAGAGAATATGGCGCATCGGTGCATTGTCTATTCCCTCCTGAAAACAAATTTTATGACTGATTCCTCGGCTCCTGACCTCACCCGGCAGAAATAGATTCCATCAGCCATATCACTTTTATTAAGATCGATCTGTACCTGCTGGTTTCCCGCAGGCAGGGTATCGGTAAAAAATACGCCCTCACGCTGCCCCTGAATATTGGTAATCTCAATGGAAATCAACTCAGGTTTTGATAGGTAAAGATCAACAGACATCAGGCCATTTACAGGTACAGGCTGAATTTTCACGGAAAACGAACGGATATCGAAGCTACGCCCGTAGCAGAACTGGTCCTGTACAACCAGATATATACGCCGCTTCAAACTCACTCTGGCCCAAAACCACCATTCACTGTGCGCAGCCATCGGCCTTTTCTACTGAAAGGGACTTCGCTATAAAACCCGCAGCGAAAAGGGAATGTCTTCCATCCTGTACATATCGGCGACATACGAAGCGCCACTCCTGCGTTCAATCAACTGATATATACGCATCGGAGCCTGTTTTCCCGTAGTTGCTACATGCTGAAAAGCTGAAGCGCCTGCAAACCAGTAGGCAGGTGAAAATGCGCCGATTTTGCTGAATGTCTGCTGAAATTCTATTCCGCCATAAGTAGAAATCAATCCCCCCATGGAACTGCCCATGATACCTGTATATTCACGCCCCGGACGGGTTCTGTACAGACTGTCGATCATGGGTTTCAGGGTTTGAATAAGGAAATCGGCATACTCATCCCCCTGTCCGCCGCCGTATGACGGGTTTACCCAGGGAGAGTATTCATTGAGACGTTGGCCACCGCCATTATCAACCGCTACCACGATAATGCCGCTGTCGCCTTCGGCGTAAAGTTCGTTCAGTGTCTCGTCCACTTTCCATTCGCCCGAAAAAGAAGTATAACTGTCAAATACATTTTGTCCGTCGTGACTATACAATACCGGGTAGGTCTGGCTGCTCAGGGCATAATCGGGCGGAACGTACACCCATACCCGGCGGAACCGGTTGAGCTGAGGCATAAAAACACTGTCTATGACAGAGACATTGGCTGCGGCAGAAGTCTGTCCGCCACCACCTCCACTCAGGTCTTCCCAGCCGAGAATCTGAAGTAAGAGTGTGTCGCCATTCCCATAGGTAAATGTACGGTCAGGGATAAATCCGCCACTGGCATTTCCCTCGACCTTAGCCCAGCTACCGCGGGTAAACTTGTAGGAAACGGAGCCAGTGCCTGCAGGAAGTACAATATTCAGGGTATTGCTGACGGTATCTCTGGCGAGTTTCCAGGCAGAATTTCCAGGATCCCATCCGTTAAACGAGCCTGCGATATATATGATGTCTCCTGTCGGGGTATTGGCCGGGATAGAATTGACAATGATGGTTACCTGTGCGTAAGAAAAACAGTAACTGAACAATCCGAGTAAAAACAATAATTTTCTTTTATCCAATTGACGCATAATGATTTGCTAAAACATTTACCCTCAAAGGTAATTTCAATTACTCAGACCGCAAAGATTTTACCGGGTTGGCTGTCGCCGCCTTAATCGCCTGAAAGCTCACGGTAAGCAACGTAAGCACGAGCGCGCCTAACCCTGAGAATATAAATACCTCGAAGGATATTCTCGTCTGGTACTCATAATTATCCAGCCAGTTGTTCATAATATAAAATGAAACGGGTATTGCTATCAGCCAGGAGATAATAACCAGCATTACAAAGTCCCGGGAAATCATTTGCCATAAATTCACAACTGATGCTCCGAGTACCTTCCGAATGCCGATCTCTTTTGTGCGCTGCTCAGCGACATAGGATGCCAGTCCTGACAAGCCCAGACAACTGATAAAAATAGCCAGAATCGCAAACACAGAAGCCAGCTTTCCGACCCGCTCCTCAGCTTCAAATTTCATGGCGTATTCCTGATCTGCGAATTTGTAATCAAACGGAACGGAAGGAATAATATCTTTAAATACGCCCTCAATTTTCACCAGCGCTTCGTGGGTATTCATCTCAGGATTGAGTTTGATATTAATCCAGTTATGGTTTTCCGCCAGAAAGAAAATGGTGGGCATCACAGGTTTATATGGTGAAAGCATGACCATGTCCCGGACCACACCGATTACAGTAAAATTATACATCGAATTTCTCCATACAGGACTCCATCTGACATTCTCTCCTATAGGATTTTCAAATCCCATAAGTTTTGCTGAAGATTCGGTCAGAATAACCCCCGTCGTATCACTCACATAATCTCTGAGAAAATCCCGGCCACTGACAAACTGCCAACCTACAGTTTTGCCATAGTCTGCCGTTACACTCAGCGTGGCAAATTCAGCCTGGAGCGCAGGATCTTTTCCCCTCCATTCAAACCCTCCATTGCTTGACCATACGCCTGTAACCGGACTGGCAGATTCGGCGATTTCGATGACTGCCCCTGTTTTTTTTAATTCCGTTTCAAGAAGATCGTATTTTCCTTCAAAATCAGGAGAGGTAATCTGCACCAAAACCAGCCCATCGCGGTTATATCCTACCGGGCGATCCTTTGCAAAATTAATCTGCTGATACACCACAATTGTACCTATGATCAGGGTTACCGAAACTGTAAACTGTGTAACTACCAGTATTTTTCGGGGCAACGAGGCGCCGCGACCGGGTTTCAGCGTCCCTTTTAGTACCTTTACCGGCTGAAATGAAGAAAGATAAAATGCGGGATAACTACCTGCTATGAGCCCGGTAATAAGGATGAAACCCACACTAATCAGCCAGAAGTAAACATTATCCAGTGGAAGTTGTATCTGCTTATCTGCCAGTTCATTAAACCAGTTCAGAGAAATACTGGTGACCATCAGGGCAAAGAACCAGGATATAAATACGATTAAAATGGATTCGCTAAAAAACTGACCGATAATCTGGCTGCGGAAGGAGCCAATGGTTTTTCGGATGCCGACTTCTTTGGTTTCTGATCTGGCTGTACTGAGATTCATAAAATTGATACAGGCGAGGAACAGTACAAATGCGCCAATTATTCGAAAAGCCATACAAAAAGAATCCGACCTCCGGTATTGACGCCGTTTTTCCAATCCGAATACAAATGCCACTTATTCATAGGGTGCAGGAAAATCTGGGGATGAACGGCTACATAATCTTCTTTATCCCTGACGTTGTTCAGGATGGCATCACTGATTTTGGAGGAAACAGATTCAAAATCAGTGGAAGGAGGTATCTGAACATAAATTGTCAGGAAATTATTGGTGAAGCCCTGAGTCGTCATCCACTGGTTTACAGAAACCCACAACTCCCAGGCTGCAAAAAAATGCGTTTCACTCCAGTCGGAATTATGGGGAAAGTCTTCATACACCCCGGTTACCAGGGCCTGCATCCGGTTATCAATATTTAAAGTTCTCCCAACAGGATTTTCGTCGCCAAACAGGGTTTTTGCGGCTGAGGCAGAAAGCATGATCGAATGAGGATCTTTCAGCCCGTCGCTTGTCCCGTAGATCATATGGAAAGAAAACATTTCGGGGGCACCGTTTTCTATAAAAGTTCCTTTCTGTAAAAACTTTTTATCATCATAAGAAAGGATACGGTCGCTCACCGACCAAGACATGACTACATGTTCGAAGTTGTTTCCATACACAGTTCTCAACTCATCTGCCAGGGCATAAGGCTGATAGGAAGTAGTGTAGGTTTCTCCGTTTAATGTTCCGTCCCGCATCACCTTCCCGATATACTGATGGTTTGTATGGATATGATTGAATGTCAGTTCGTCATAAATCCACAGGGAAATCAGAAGGGTTACCGCAATGCCGGCGGCGAGGCCGCCAATGTTGATAAAAGCGTAACCTTTGTTTCTTAGCAGATTCCTGCCAGAGATTTTCAGATAATGCCGGATCATGGTAAATTGATTGAAAAGTGATGGTTTGGTTTTTCTTCTTCTTCTGAAAGCAAATGGGCGGCAGGCACTGATTACATCTCCGATGAAATAGAAATCAGCCTTGATCTTTCCCGACTGGTTGAAGCGTTTCTGATATAGTTCGTGAAGATCACCCTGAAGGGTTTCCACTACTTCTTCTGAGCAAAACCAGCTCAAAAAGCCGTCTGCCCATTTTGGCGGTTGCGGGTTAAGGTTGGGTTCCATTTAATCTATAGTTAGATTCAGACCAGGTATCTGTTTGGCAAATGACATCCGCAGATCGTTGGTTTCCACCAGCAGTTTCTTTCCGTAAGCGGTCAGTTGGTAGAATTTTTTCCTTCTCCCTCCCCGCTCGGTGGTTGCCCCTCCTTCTTCTGAAGTCAGGCAGCCTTTATCTTCCAGCCGATACAGGGCGGAGTGCAGTGCCCCGATACTGGGGTTTTTGCCGATTTTTTCCTGGAGAATTTCTTTTATAGCCACCCCGTAAGCTTCGTTTCCCAGGGCTCCAACTGCAAGAAGAACCAGTTCTTCAAATGCGCCGAGTTTCATAAATTGTTGTATTATTTTCCTAAAACCAAAACAAATAAACCCATATATTTCCTATTTGCAAATGAAATATCTGTTTATGGAGTGGAAATAGAACCGGAAAAATAAAATTAGCAGGAAAAACACATGCTAACCCAGCTTACCGATCAGGTACATCTGATCAAGGGTAGGATTTTCGCTGCCGCCGCGGGGTTCGAGTGTTACAGCAAAAGCAGCGACATTGCCGGAGACGGATTTCATTTTCAGCAGATCGCCTGTATTATCAAATACACCCAAATCCACCGGCTTATCGTCAATAATCGCCCAGAGTTGAAACTGTTTATCCTCCTCCGGAGTAAAGAGGGTTCCTACGGAGAGATACAACTGGCTGGAGTTTTTGTCCCAATATACCCTGGCAGAGTACTCTGGTTTATTTTCCAGTCCGCCGAGCGTGATTACCTGGGTTTCCTGTGATTTGAGGATACTGAGTTGTACCGCTGTTTTATTATAATTTTCGGCGAGAGACTGTTGTTGCTGCGTAAGCAGGGCTACCTGTTTTCCGGCTTCTTCCAACTGCAAATATTGCAGGAGGTTATACCCGACACTGAGCAAAAGGGCGATCGCAGCGGCAATGGCAACCAGGCGCCAGTTGATTTTTCTTCCAGTTGATGGCTCAGCGGATGGTGATTCAGGAGATAGAGGAATAACAGGGGTCGAATCTTCTTCAGGAGCAATTTTTGCTTTGATTTTCTCCAGCAGCCCTTCGGAAGGAACCTGCACATACATTGCTGCAAAAGTTTCCAGTGAGGCCCTGATAGCTGCTATCTCCTCCCTGATTTCGGGAAAAGTTTCGGCATAAGCCTCGACTTCGCGCGCTTCTTCAGGAGGAAGTTTTCCTGCCACATACAGCTCCAGGGCGCCGGATTCTATGTATTCCTGAATGGTCACTGTGATTACGGATTTAGGTTCTCTCTCAAGGTTTTTAATGCTGCACGCAGCCGGGTTTTAAGTGTTCCCAGTGGAATACCAAGTTTTTCGGCGGCTTCCTCATGGGTATATCCTGTCATATATACAATTTCTATTACCTCTGCATATTCGGGTCTGAGCGTTTTTACCCATTCTTTAACGCCAATATTATCGGGGTTAAAAGAATAAGTTTGCGATTCAGACAGGGTAGATACGGGATTGGAGGGATTTTGGATTTTTTGTTTGAATTTAAATTCTGCCGAGCGGATTCTGTCAATAGCCGTGTTGCGGCAGATATTGAGCAGCCAGGTAAACAGGCGTCCTTTGGCGGCGTCATACCCTGCGGCATTTTTCCAGACTTTCACAAAGGCATCCTGAAGTACGTCCTCTGCCGTTTCCTGATCGCCCACGATACGGAAAATCACCCCCAGCAGGTTGGGACCATACTGGTGATAGATTTGATCAATCGCTCTGACATCACCGAGAGTGAGCAGTGCAACGATCTGCGCTTCTGTCAGGATTTCCGGCATAACTGACGGGAAATTAACAAGAAGGCGCCGGGCTTGCAAAAAATTCTTCAGACCAAAGTTTTATTCGAAATTTAGTTCCCCCACATCAATCACCTGGCTTTCAGATTCAAGTCGGAGCGTAATCTGCCGGGTCTGCTGGTTTTTGCGGCCATAACCGGTAATAAGTTTTAGCTGAATATTGGTCGGCCCGGCAATCCGCTGCTGGCGTGTACCGTAATAATTGACCTGAACAATATATTTTCCCTTCATGGCTTTTTTGAGCAGAAATTCTTCCGGGCCATATCCGCCTGTAAAATCCGAAGATATCATGCCCCCGATCTCCGTCAGCTTATGCTGATAATAACATTTTTCTCCCCGGGGATCAGTAACCCAGAGGTCCATATCCACAGCATCTGCGTCCCAGTCGAGCACCACCCGCACATCTGTAGGCATATCTGCCAGTAGCCGGTCATCAATTTCGCTGATATCAACGGTTTTGCCGCTCCGGGCTATGACGCTGTTCATTTCCTGGGCTACGACAACGCCAATTTCGGGAAACCGACCGTCCCACGATGTGCTGACGACTTTGTAGAGGAGATCCACAGCCTCCTGATATTCGGCCTTATCTGCCTTTGCCAGCCCGAGGTCGCGCCACGACTGTGGCTCCTCGGGGCGGATTTCGGTGATTTTTTCAAAAATATATATGGCCTCTCCCAGCAATTTCAACTGCTGGAGCCTGCGTGCCAGTACGCGCAGCAACTCGTGGTTTTCAAGCTCCATCTCCGCAATATTGGAAAGTACCAGCAACGACAGTTCCGCTTTTCCTTCCTTCTGAAAAAAGTCGGCCACATCCAGAAAAAAGGCTGGAGAAACGGCAAATTCGGGTTTCATTTCCAGGTAAATTTTATACTGGTCCGGAGCCGGAGTTTCTTTGAGCCGTCGCATATAGGGCATATCGGGATCCCATTCTCTCAACACAATTTCGCCCGTGATCGTTTCTTCATCACTTTCTTCCTCTTCCTCCCCTTCAGGTTTTGCCGCATCCCCAGGACTTGCTTCCTCAAAAACATCAAAATCACCCCCACCAAAGTCTCCGCCAGCGTCTCCAAAACTATCGTCAAAATCACCGTCAAAAGCGGCTGATCCACTCTCCAGCAACCTTTCCTCGCGTTTGGGTTGCTGCTGATAGGGTTTTTCGGGTATGGCAAAATCTTTTTTCCACCACTCTACCCGCTGGTAAAATGCTTCTGCAACCAGATCAAGATGGCTGAGCAGTTCAAACTTCTCCGCTTCTTTTTTGCTGCGGAGAAGGTCTGCATAGGTATCGCTTAATTCTTCGGGAGGTGTAATCTCATGGGTTACATAATCCTCCACCCGATCGAGTACCAACAGCGAGGTTTCGCGGGTGAGAAGGGTGTATTTTTTACCCAGAGCAAGAATCTGTTTTTTATTTTTTTCGGGCTGAAGGTCTAATTCCTGAAGGGTCTTTGCTGCCCAGAAATTGTGGAGGGAAGCATTTTTTACTGCATCTTTGAGGCGATCAATCTGTATTACCTGACTGCTTAAAACTTTCCCGCCCATGCCGTAATTGAGGGTGATGGTCGCCTGGTCGCGAAGCAAGACGCCAGCCATGGAAAAAGTTTTGTTTATATCGCAAGGAAGGGAAGGGGTAAGCGCTTTTACCTCAGTCGGATTAAAGTTCGCAGAAATAAACTGAAGCGGGGCCGTGCTCATGGTCAAAATTGCCTGCTCAATGGAAAGCTGGCTGAGGTTGACAAACCTGCCCCCCGTAGCTCTCGCGATGTGCCGCAAAAGGGGAAAATCCACCGCGTTTCCGGAAGTGATAGTGTGAACGGGTTTTCCGGGTAAGGGAAATTCACGCTCGCCAAAAGTGGAGATACCGTCGGAGAGGAAAATATAGGCGTCTGCCTCATATTGCGCAGGATTCAGCGACTCAAATCTGGTGGCGCCATCGACTGGCAATTTCCGGAGGGTTTCGAGGAATGCAGCTTTGTCGGTTCCTGCAAATCTTTGCACCGGCTGTGGCTGTATGTGAAAGGGTACCAGCAGGATTTCCGGATTTCCGGCAGAAGTCAGGTACTGGTCGAGGAAAGCTATTTCTTTTTCAATCTCTCTTTCTCTGGCAGAATAGGACTGATCCCACAATACACACACTTTTAATGGTGGAGCCTGTGGCATCTGGGGCATAGAAGGAACCCGCGCAGCAAAATAAAACATCGCCGAATCGCGGGAAATCCCTTCTACCCATACACGATAGTCGTTTTTACCCGAAGGCACCACAAAGGAGAGTTTTCGATCTGGGCGGTAGTCATTGTAGGTCTGAGAGGCGCGGTAGGCTTCTTCCCACCGGCTGAAAAACAGGTTGGCGAGTTCGTTTTTGTCAATTTTGGGTTCGATTTCCTGCTTTAGTACCGCTACGTCAACGGAAAAAGTTTTGATTTTTTCAGGGAAGTTGAGCGGAAGCTGATACAGCCAGCCTTCCCCGGAAGCGGGAAGTTCCTGCTGATAGGCCAGTACCACGCGTTTGTAGCCGTTGGCGGGTATGGGATACACCCTCGCCTTAAAGTGATTGCCCTGAGACCATTCTGCCAGTCCGGGATCAATCTGTTGCCTTACCGTCTGCTCGTAGGCTACCCTTGCTTTTGTCTTTTCGACAGCTACTCCTTCCCTGAGTTTGCCGTTTACATCCATTGCAAACCGGGTAATGGTCTGCCCTTCCCCCATAGGAAAATACCATTGACCTTCCAGCAGCCGGTCCATGGGGTTAAAAAAGGTGATATCCATGGTGGTAGTGGCCCTATTGCCGGTAACTTCCACGTTGAGATGAATTTCCGAAATGGACAGAGGGCGGGAGGCCGTGTCGTTTTCAGTTTTTACCAGTAACGCGGGAAACGATCCGGGGGCAGAGGGGATTGTATCATGTGTAGGGGGCAGATCGGTTGTCTGTTGTACTTTTCGGGTGGGGTTACAACTCCCCAGGGCAAACAGGAGGAGCAGGGTAATGGAAGTCAGTGGCAGAAATGATTTCATTCAATTGTTATAAAATCCGATTTTTCGTAATTATATTATCCTATATAATTCCTACTATTGTAATATAAAATCTGCTGTGGCAAATGCTTTGTGAAGGTAGGCACAACCCGGCAGAAAAAGAAGTGATTGTGAGAATCTAGTCCTTGTTCTAGTCCACGCTTACCTTTCATTTGTATTTCTTATTACCGACCAGATCAGCAGGTTTATCTTAACGGATAAATCTGCTGATGTTACATGGTGCCGATAATATTTTTCACAATTGATGCGGTAAGATCGGGCATTTCCAGTGGAAACATATGTTGTCCTTCAACGGGCAAAAAAGTAGTATCGGGAAAAATCCGCTTTTGTAGTTTGATTTGGTTTAATGAAAGCACCCCATCCGTAGCATAAAGGTAGTAGCTGGGAACTCCGGGTTGTGTATTTCCGATACGGGCAGGCGTAGTGGCAAAAAGCCTGGCTTCAAGGGCACGGGGAATCGCAAGTTCAACCCCGCCTTCAGGTGTTGGGGCGAGCCCGTGTTGTACATAATCCTCAAATGCCCGGGGGTGAAAATTGCGGAAAAACGATTTATTTTTCCAGTATTCATATGCCTCTTCCCTGCTTGCAAATTTTTCTCTGCGCCGGGCCGCGCCGCGGGCAATGGGTACTAGTTTTTCCGATAGCCCGAGCGAATGCGAAATTCCCATTGCCAGCCTGAACAGCGGAGGGAATAGCGGAGGATCCATCAAAATAATTCCCCGAAAAAGCTCCGGTCGCTCAACTGCTGCCCAAAGGGTAAGCACCCCTCCGAATGAATGCCCGATTCCCCATACCGGCTGATTGTGTTGGGATTCAATGCTTTCTACAAGCTCATTTACCATCGGGCGCCAGGTTTTGCCGGGTCTGTACTTATTTTTCCCGAAAATATTTACAAAGGAAACCGTATGGGGTTGGAGATGTTCAAAAAAAACCTCGTAGGTACGCGCAGGGAAACCGTTGGCGTGGGAAAACTGGATTTCACTCATTGATACAGGTCGAGAAAAAAATGAATCACTGCATACAGGACTACCCCTGAAAGATCTGTTGACTCATATTCATAAGTTTCTTCCTGATCCTCAGGTTTTTGGGCAGAAGAATATGGCATCATGGTTCTCAGAGAATCTGTAGCGGTGATTTCTTTGTTTGAAAGGGATGATAATTCCCGGGGGCAAATATAGAATTTGTATGAGGCAAATCCCAGCAATAAGCAGATCAGGAAAAGGTAGATGTATTTCATCGGCCAGTAGTGTACCCGTTTGTACGAAAATTGCGTGGCAAAAGACGAAATTTCCCAAAGAAATTGCCAATTCTCACCGGGTATTTGTTATTTGGCAATATGGAAAAGCACAGCTTTATTCTCACAGCGCAAAGAGGAAATAACCGATGGCCATTGTACGTGGCAGTAATTTTCCTGCTCATTATCGGCAATATTCTCGTTTCTATCCCCGTCAGCTTTCTGCTGATGTGGCTGGGCGTAAGTCCCACCGACCTTCAGTCGATGGACTCTATCAATCCTGAAGACCTGGGCGTCCACCCCGCACTTGGGTTGGCTATCCTGATATTTCCGTTTGTCATTTCCATTCCCATCCTTTGGTTTGGGCTGAAATTTATTCACCAGCGCCCGTTTTTGTCATTGATTTCGCCCGAAGACCGAATAGACTGGAAGCGTTTTGGCGTTGCGATGGGATTCTGGTTTCTCCTTCTGGTCGGATTCGAAGCCGTTACCTGGATTACCGAACCCGAAAATTATAACTGGACATTTGAGCCTTATAAATTTTTCCCTTCACTGATTGTGGTGTTGCTGCTGATTCCGCTCCAGACTTCACTGGAAGAATTGCTGTTTCGCGGCTATCTCCTTCAGGGTTTCGGACTGTGGTTTAAGCGCCCCTGGGCTGCGGTACTGGCTTCTTCGACCCTGTTTGGGCTCCTTCACATCGCCAATCCCGAAATTTCAAAATTTGGCTACGGCATACTGATATATTATATAGGGTTTGGCATTGTCATGGCGGTTGTTACCCTCATGGACGAGCGGATGGAAATCGCTTTGGGCGTACACGCCGGAAACAATATTTATGGGGCATCCGTCATCACTTTCTCTGGTTCGGCCCTTCAGACACCTACCCTTTTTACCATCAACGAATATCATGTCGGACTGATGGCACTTGTGAGCCTTATTGCAACGGCCATATTCGTAATTGTGATGAGCAAAAAATACAACTGGACTGGCTGGAACAGGCTGTGGGAAAAGATATTCGATGACAAACACGGCCAGGATCCGAATTACTATTTTTAATGGAAAGGATTAATCCATCCGGTTTTATTCCTCCGTTTTATTGCCGGGGCAGGTGTTGTAAAACTTTTGCCTGACTATCTTTTCATCCCCGATTGCGTTGTAAAACTCCTGTATATACTTCAGATTATCCTTCCTCATTCGTTTGTCCAGCCAGGTAAACTCATTGATCGTGGCTTCAAACTGAGGCCTCAGCTTCAGAAACAGGTCGAATGCAGCGGCAAACTCTTCCTCCGTCCGGCAGATTCGGGCAAACCGCCGCCGCTCAAAATTTTCCATAAACGGTGCCGTATAAGGCGCATCCACCCAGCCTGACCAGTCAAAATCAAAGGGAACCACCACCGGCCATTCCGAAGATGCGACCTGTAGCAGTTTGATATTTTTTTCAATTTTGATATCCCAGTCGGTATTGCCTATCATATACTGAAAAAGCGCCACAAGCAGGGTTTGCTCCCGCTGTGTACTGTCGGGCCCCAGTTCCTGATTCTCAATAAGTTGCCCACCCATTCTTTCTGCCATAATTTCCTCATCTTCAATCAGAAAGGCAAATTTTTCCAGTGGTTCTGTTCGCCCGAAAATATCTTCATAGGAAACCCTTACCAGCCTTACGCGAAAACTATAGGGAGTAAGCAGATGCAACATCCGGTAGGCGAGATATTCGCGGAGGACATACGCTTCTTCGGTACAATGACTGACCAGTTTGAGTTTGCGGTGATTTTCAAACAGGGTGCCGGGGATATCCTTCTTTTCAAATTTGATCCGCATGGGCGGAAACTCGCAGTTTTGCTTTTGACGCCGGAAGTGCCCTTTGACGAGGATTTCACAGTCAAGGCGGACGGTATCGCCCTGTACATAAAAAACCGAAGCCGGGTGATCGGGTGCGTCATCGGATCTGTCGGCGAGAAACTCGACCATCGGAGCGACGAGGCGGAGGTGAAGGAGTGAATCAGAGGCAAACAGTTCGTTGAGCGGTGACTGAGACCGGCATTCAACAGAAAAAGCCAACAGCGGCAACCATAAAAGAAGGTATCTTGACATCATGGGGGAGAGATCAACAGACCATTTACGGGTATGAATTTACGAGGTTAACGGCGAGAATTGCGAAAGTATTTTTGGAGGTTAAGAATAAAAACCGGGAGTTACGGAATTTTTATTCACAGGGGAAATCGCTTAATTTCAAGTATATTTTGAATACACATGAAGATTTGCAGCATCCGTATCAAAGGTTATCAGCAGTTTGAAGATATTTTTCTGGATTTCACTCATCCTGAAACAGGCGAGCCGCTGGACAAAATTTGTTTTATCGGAAGGAATGGGACGGGGAAATCGACGATTTTGAATTTAATAAATAATACGCTGAATCAGTTTCACAAGACAGAGGGCGCACATTCGAATTCTTTTCTTGCGAATCTAAGTGACCCTATTGGCGAGGCAAAGATTTTATTAGTCAAATTAAAACTTAACAACCGGTTTGTTTATCACTTTTCATCTCCTTACTCCAATACACTAAGAGCCACAATTCTGAAACCTGAAATTGAATCAATTGGCGAAGACTGGCTTGAAACTATCAGCCATGAACAATGGATTCCAACTATTGAATGGGGCAATAGCATTCATCAACACTTTGCAATTGAAGGGAAAGAACTAGAAACCCTCGTTGAGGAAAATCTTTTCCACGACAACCGTTCCGATTTACTTATTTATTCCCCTGCTGAGAGTGGGAATAACTCTTATCTCTCTGTTTCTGATGTTCCTCAAACCAATCTCAACGAAGCCTTAAAATTATTTCAAAACTTCCCTTTTAATCATCTGGTTTCCGATGAAAATGTCCATGAATTCTGGCGGCTCCTGATTTTCCTGATCAAAAAACGAGACAGCGAAAGAGAAGCCTACGAAAACAACCCTGAAAACCTCAACAAAACCAAAAAACAACTGATCCAAGAGTTTGACGCAATCAGTCCGCGTATTCTCGATGGGCTGGCTGTACTGTGGAATAAAATACTCGAAAAAGCCGGGCTGGAATTTGACGTGGACAATGCCCAAAACCCAATTCAACTGACAGAAAACCTCCATGCCTACATCCGGCTGAAAAAAACCAAACAAAAAATCCGCTACGACCAGCTCAGTACAGGTATTCGTAACTTTATTTTCCGCATCGGGCATATTTACACGCTGTACTTCAACCGGGAGATTAAAAGAGGTTTTTTGCTGGTGGACGAACCTGAAAACAGCCTGTTTCCTGACTTTCTGTTTGAACTGATGGAGACCTATCAGGAAATCGTAAAAGATAAAAACGGCGAAAATAATACTCAGTTTTTTGTATCCACCCACAACCCGATCATCGCCGCACAGTTTGAACCTCATGAGCGCATTATCCTTGAATGGAATGAAGATGGGTATGTGGAGGCATCCAAAGGCCATGCACCGGCAGGCGACGATCCCAATGATGTGTTGGAAAAAGATTTTAAACTCACCCATTTGATGGGAAAAAAAGGGCAGGAGATGTGGGCGGAATATCTTCAGCTAAGAAAACAACTCAGGAGAACGCAGGAGGAGGAAAAGAAAAAGGATTTGATCTCTCAGATTAATGAAATTGGTACAGCTTACAATTTTGAGGAGTAATGAAGTTTCTGAGCAAAACAGAGGAGTCTCCTGTTTTTCAGAATGGACTCACTTATCAAAAGGGAAAAACACAAAACAACCAGAGAATCAGAGAGCTACTTATTAAGGAGCAGCAAAACTTCTGTGCCTATACAGAAAAATATCTGAATGGAATGGATTCAGTAGATGTAGAACATTTTGATTCATCCTTGAAATATGAAGATGATTACTTCAACTATTATGCAGTTCTGAGAAAAGCCAATCAGTATAAAAAAGACGAAAAATATAAAGGGGCATCTTTCTTTGAAAATAAGTTCTTTCAGAAACGGGAAGTTTTTGATGCTCGGATTCGATATGTAGAAGGTGGCGATTATGAAGAGATTGATCTGGATAATACAGAAGCAAGGGATCTTATAGATTTTTTAGGGTTTAATCACGAATTTCTCCACCGGGATAGAAAAAACCACATACGCCGGTTAAAGAATCTATTCTCGGATGCAAATTGGAATCGGGAAAAACAAATCGAATATTTTCAGCAAAACAAATCAGAACTCAGTTTTATTACTGCTCTGGAAGTGGAACTTGAGCTTGATCTTTCAGCGTTTTACCAGAATACCCACTCACCCCATGACCCCTGACGTAATCATCATCGGCGGCGGCCTCGCCGGCATTACCGCTGCTATCGAACTCCTCGACCGCAATCTGCGGGTAATCCTCCTCGACCGAAACGGCGAGGATCGATTTGGCGGCCTGGCCATCTGGGCGCTCGGCGGGCTGTTTTATGTGGATTCTCCCTTCCATCGCAAAGCGGGCATCAGGGACAGTCCGGAGCTTGCCCTCAGCGACTGGCTCTCCGCTTCGGAGTTTGACGATGACGATATCTGGCCCCGCCGGTGGGCCGAACACTACGTCAGCAACTGCACACAGGAGGTCTATGAATGGCTCAAACCCAAAGGGGTAAAATACGTGCCCTCCGTGCAGTGGGTAGAGCGCGGACTTTTCCGGCCCGGCAACTCGGTGCCGCGGTTTCACCTCGTATGGGGCTCCGGACGCGGGCTGGTCAATCACCTGACAAACCATCTGGCGCAACACCCCAACCGGAAAAATCTAACCGTGATGTTTCGCAGCGACGTTACCGAAATCCTCACCCGAAACGGAAGGGTAAATGGGGTGCGCGGAAAAAATCTGGACAATGACCAGCCTTTCGAAATCGAAGCCAGCCATGTGATCGCCGCCGCCGGAGGTATTACCGGAGACGTGAATGTCGTAAAACAACACTGGTACAAACCCTGGGGTGCGCCGCCCGAAAAAATGCTTTCGGGTTCCCACCTCGTCGCCAACGGCGACATCCACCGCCACGCCCAAAAAGTCGGCGCCCATATCACCCACCTCGACCGGCAGTGGAACTACGCCGCAGGCGTACACCACCCCGACGCCGATCACCCCGACCATGGACTGAGCATTATTCCGCCCAAATCTGCCCTCTGGCTCAACTACCGCGGCGAGCGGATGGGGCCCGTACCGCTGGTAGGCGGTTATGATTCGCGTTATCTGATCGAACGCATCTGTCAGGAACCGAAAAAGTACTCGTGGCAGATACTCAATATGAAAATTGCCAGAAAAGAACTGGCAGTTTCTGGCTCCATGTATAATGATGCCCTTACCCAGCAGAATAAATGGGCTTTTGTCAAAAATATTCTCTTTGGTAGTCAGACCCTTGTGGATACCATGCTTTCGCGCTGCAAGGATTTTGTGGTGGCAAACTCCGTCGAGGAGTTAGCTGGAAAAATGAATGCCCTCACAGGAGAAAAAGACATTCACCCCGAAATACTGAGGAAAACGATTGAGACTTATGACGCGGCCATAAACCGGGGAGAAAAATACTTCAACGACGAACAACTGCGCCGGATCGCCCATCTCCGCCAATACACAGGAGAACGGCTGCGCACCTGCCATTTCCAGAAAATCATGGACGAAAAAGCCCTGCCGCTGATCGCCATCAGAGAGTTTATCCTCGCCCGTAAGACCATCGGGGGGATCAAAACCGACCTTCAGTGCAGAGTACTGACCCCGGATGACCAGGTGGTGGAAGGCCTTTATGCCATCGGAGAATCAGCCGGATTTGGCGGAGGCGGTATCCACGGACTGAGAGCATTGGAGGGCACTTTCTTAGGGAATTGTATATTTAACGGAAGAATGGTCGTGCGAGGGATGTTTTAAGATAAATATATATATGAAGGTGAAGACAAACCTGCAAATAGGAGCATTGCTGATTTTCATTCTTGCCTTTTCGACAGGCTATGCTCAGGACTCCGTGTTGTACAAACAGATTGATTCGGCCCGGTTGTTTATGGATGTATATTATCCCGGGAATATTGACACGGCAAAAAAATACCCTGCAATGGTTTTCTTTTTTGGAGGAGGCTGGAATGGTGGTTCACCCCAGCAGTTTGAACCCCACGCCAAATACTTTTCTCAAAGGGGAATGGTCTGTTTTCTGGTGGATTACCGAGTAAAAACCAGGCAGGAAACGACCCCGTTTGAGTCTTTAAAAGATGCAAAATCCGCAGTCAGGTATATCAGGGAATATGCACCTACCTTCCATATTGATCCTTCAAAAATTGTAGCTGCGGGCGGTTCTGCCGGAGGACATCTGGCAGCGGCAACTGCACTGATAGAGGATTATAATGAACCCACAGACAATCTGTCGGTAAGCTGCATCCCCAATGCCCTGGTGCTTTTTAATCCCGTGATAGACAATGGGCCGGGCGGATATGGTTATGATAGAATTGGCGATGCCTATAAAAACTTTTCCCCGCTTCATAATATCAGAAAAGGAGCACCACCAACCATCGTATTATTAGGGACCAATGACAAGCTGATTCCGGTAGAGACTGCGAAGTATTATCAGACAGTCATGGAAAAAGTGGGCAGCAGATGTGCGCTTTTTCTGTATGAAGGTCAGGGGCACGGATTTTTTAACTACAGGCATTTTGAATATTACAAAAAAACCGTGGCAGAAGCAGATGGGTTTCTGCAATCACTCGGGCTTCTGGAAAAGGAGCCAATAGTGGAAATTGTGGGCGAATAAGTAAGGCATATTCTTCTATTAATTCGAATATTTACAAAAAAGCGAATTGAAACAGTTACCCTTTGTTCCGATTGTACTGATCCTGAGCTTTGTTTTCAATGCCTGTAAGAATCAGCCACCAACAAAACCCAACATTGTATTCATTCTGGTCGATGATATGGGTTGGAAAGATCTGGGTTATATGGGTTCAGCCTATTACGAAACACCCAATATAGACAGGCTGGCAGGACAAGGCATGATATTTACCCAGGCATACACCAACGCTTCGAATTGTGCACCAACAAGAGCCAGCTTGCTCAGTGGTCAATATCCTCCCCGCCATGGAATTTATACGGTCTCCAGTTCGGCAAGAGGTGATTCAGCAGATCGGAGGCTGGTGCCCATAGAAAATTCTGAGAAACTATCCCTTGAGAAAATTACACTTGCCGAGGCATTAAAGCCCGCCGGTTATGTGAGTGCAGCCATCGGAAAATGGCATGTCGGGCATACGCCCCAGGAACAGGGGTTTGATGTAGGCAAGGACAGAAACGAGATGGGTTATAAGGGAGGCCACTGGGGGCAAAACGGAGAATATCTGGCTGACCGCCTTACTGATGAAGCCGTAGCTTTTATCAGCCAACATAAGAATCAGCCATTTTTCCTGTACCTCGCCCACCACGCAGTACATACTCCCATTCAGGCAAAAAAGGATGTGACTGCAAAATACGAAGCCAAAGCTCCCGATGGATGTCATAGTCATGCCGAATATGCAGCGATGGTCGAAAGTGTGGATGAAAGTGTCGGAAAAATCCATCAGACACTGGAAAATCTGGGTTTAAGCAAAAATACGCTCCTGATTTTTATCTCGGACAATGGAGGTCATGGCACTTACACTTGTCAAAAACCCCTGAGAGGAGGAAAAGGAATGTATTACGAAGGCGGTATTCGTGTACCTATGTTTGCGTACTGGCCTGAAACAATCAGGCCCGATAGCAAATGCGAAAAACCTGTCATCACTACAGATTTTTATCCCACATTTCTCGAACTGGCAGGTGCAACTCCTCCTGAAAATTACCCGCTGGATGGCCAAAGTATGGTATCAATCCTGTACGGAAAGTCTTCCCCTTCAAGAGATGCAATATACTGGCATTGCCCTGCTTACTTAGAGGCTTATTCTGGACTGAAAGAAGATTCCCGTGATACAGTATTCAGAACACGGCCCGTAAGTGTAATCAGAAAAGGAGAATGGAAATTACTGATGTTTCACGAAGAATGGGTACTCGACGGAGGAAAGGAAAATATAGAAAGGAATAACAGCGTAGAACTGTATGACCTGAAAAATGATATAGGGGAAAGCCATAATTTGGCCCAAACCCAAACCGCAAAGAGGGATGAATTGCTGAATCAGTTGTTGGACTGGCAGCAGGTTATAAAAGCGCCGGTTCCTACGCAGCCCAATTGATTAAATTCATATTTTCACCCTACTTCTTCCGCAGCCTCTTTGCCCGACACAAACGCGCCTTCCATAAACCCCTGCCACTCGGCGATGTGTTCACCGGCAAAGTGGATATGTTTGAATGGTTTGTGGAGCAAAGGCAGAAGCGAAAACCATTGATTGGTGTCGTAAATCGCATACGCACCCTGAGTCAGCGGATCATTGCCCCAATAATACCCTGCCACTTTGAGAATATAATCATCTACTTTCCCGAAGGGAATGTCCAGCGCCTCAGCTACCATTTTTTTGCGCTGCTGTGGCGTCATTTTGGACATCAGATAGGCTTTGTCACCAGTGGCATAAGCTGTGAGTACGCCTTGTTTTCCGGGTTGCAGTTTGGTCGAATGGAAAAAATAATGGGCAGGGGTATCGGTGATGAGGTCATAGGCCTCTTCTTTCCAGAATCTTTCGGAAAACAGAACGCTGAATTTCATGATCCGGCAGTACTGAAGTGCAGCAAGGGCTTCCTGTTTGGCTTCCGGAAAAGCTGGTTCCCACTGAATCTGCGAAACAGCAAACGTGGGGAGGGTACAAATGACTTTATCAGCCGTAAAGGTTTTGCCGTTTTCACAGGTAACGGTTACTTTTCCCGAAGCCTGCGATACGCGGGTTACTTTATGGCCGGTGAGAATATTTTCGCGCCCGGTTTTGTCTGCAAGTTTTTCGACGATCTTCGAGTTTCCGCCTTTGACGATATAGTCCATTTCGTTTTTGGGACTGGAATAGGCGTATTCGGAAAGCGCAGAAAAAGCAGAAACATTGCGAATCGTTTCTCCGAAATCGGTGCTGTCGAGCAGTTCGCGTATCTCAAGGTCGCGCTCAGAGAGCCCCAGTTTTTTGAGGTAACGCCACCAGTCGGTGGCATCGTGTTTTTTTTCTTCCGCCGCAGATACGGAGGGGAAGGCTTTTAGATTTTCTTCCAGTTTTTTGTGCCCGGCTTCCCATGACCATTCGTTGGCTTTGCTGTATGTGCCGTTGAGCAACAGTGCTGTATCAAATCGGTGGTCGAGAATCTCCAGGCCCAGAGATTCGCAGAGACTCAGCAATTCGGTATGCGATTCGCCGATCCATTCAGCGCCAAGTTCGACGGTGAGGCCGTTTTCAGGCGAAATGGCGTGCGTATTCACCCTTCCCCCGACGCGGTTGCGTGCTTCGAGAATCGTGTATTTTGCACCCATTTCCTGAAGCCGCAGGGCTGCGCCCAGACCGGCAAGGCCCGCACCGAGGATGATCACCTCTGTTTGTCGCTGAATGTAGGGCGCTGCAGATACCATAGGCACGCCCGCAGCGATAATCGAGCCGGTTTTGATGAAGTCTCTGCGTCTCATGATCTTACGCGTTTAGGGTGTATTCTACCGAAATCTCCGTATTGAGGAGTTTGGAAATCGGGCAGTTCAATTCTGCGTCTTTTACCAGTTCGGCAAATTGCGCTTCACTGATCCCACTCACCCGGGCAGAAAGGGTAAGTTTGGAGCTGGTAACTGCGCCATTTTCCAGGGTAACCACACAGCGGGTTTCCAACTGCTCAGGCACAAAGCCTGCACCGGAAAGGTTAAAACTGAGTTTCATCGTAAAACACCCCGAGTGCGCTGCGGCAATCAGTTCTTCAGGATTGGTACCGATCCCGTTTTCAAAGCGGGAACTGAAAGAGTACTGGGTTTGATTTAAGACAGTGCTTTGGGTGGTAAGATGGCCGTGGCCTTCTTTACCGGTTCCCTGCCAGAATGCAGTGGCTGTTCTTTTCATAGGTAAACATTGGAAATGTGAAATAGTAATTTATACAGATTATTCGTTGATGGCAACTGAGTCGCAGATATAATTGGGGATGATGCCATAGGCCTCAATCAGCACTTCGGCCCGGTGCGGCAGGGTATTGCCGGAGAGCACCAGCGCCGTATCAATTCCAAATTTATTTCCCCCCAGAATATCGGTATGAAGGGTATCGCCTACCATGAGGATTTCATTTTTCTGGATGGGCCGGAGATCCTTCTGGATATGTTCGTAGGCAAAATTAAACATCTGCGCATCGGGTTTGCCAAATCGGATAAATTTCTTCCCCACGATATGTTCGATCATATTGGCGATCGAGCCCACCGCTACGGCAAGTTCGTGTTTGGACACCGGGTAAGCCGAATCCGTATTGGCCACGATGACAGGCATGTTTTTAATACGCACCAGGTTTATGGCTTTATTGATGTCGTGATTCCAGTCAAAGCCTTCATCGTCAAGCAATACCAGCGCGCTGATTTTATCGGCCTGCTCCAGTTCGAGGTCGCGGATGGAAATGGTTTTCAGGCCGATGGCCTCCACATAATGCGCCGACTGGGGCGTGCCGAGGTAGGCGATCACGCCTGATTTGACCTTCAGCCGAAGGTATTCCCGGGCAATCATCCCGGAAGAGATGATTTTATGTTCGTTGATCTCGGGAATTCCTTTCTCCTGATATACAGCGGCCAGTGCCATAGGGCTGCGGGAGGCATCGTTGGTGAGAATATAAAAATCGATGTCGTTTTCCCGGAGAAACTGAAACATCAGGTCAACACCCGGAATCAGTCCTTTGTGATTTTTGAGCACCCCGTATGCATCAAAGAAAATGGCGCGGTAGTTGAGCGCGACGGACTTAAAATCATGTAATTGCATCAAATATTAAAGTTTTAGTGCACGAAGAATGGGTGCAGGATCAAACTGAGTGTCAAGTGAAGGCAAATATAGTTCATATGCTTCTTTTTGCAGTTTTCCTGCATAAAAACTGTGAAAAAAGTGTTTGCCGTACTTGATTACGTAGTTGAGTATAAAAAACCGGAAGGCTTCTTTGATGAAAAGCACTTCGGATTCGGTGAGCGGATAGATCTGGTGATATTCTCTCAGAAAAAGTAAAAACCGGTCTTCCATCAGCGGCGAAACGAGATAACTGAATACCGTACGGTCTCCTGCATCGGACACTACCCGGCTAAAAAAATAGAAATCAAGCACACGTGAGGCCATGCGAAACCAGTCATAATCCCAGCGGCTGTAAAACTGGCCATTTTCCCGAATAGAGAAGTTGCCGATATTCCAGTCCACAAACACCGGAAGCCGGAGAAAGTTCTCATAGCCAATCTTATCAGTATTCTCCAGAAACAGGTTACATTGCCGTTTAAGCTGGTCGATATGGAGGCGGTATTCAAATCTTCCTTCGCCCGATTCGAGGATTTGCTGCAGGTCACGGATGTCTGACTGCACCGTTTTCGACGAAGGCGGGAGATGGGGCGCAATGCTGGCGCAGGCTTTGTGAAAAAGAGCGATCTGCTGCCCGAGGCTGCTGATATGCGCGTCATCGAGCCGTCGGGGCAATTTCTGTGTGATGTGAATCGCCTGATAAAAAACCACCCATACGTCCTGAATTTCGTCCTTGAAGCGGTAAGTAAATACCTCGCCGTCCTTGAGCAGGGAGTGAGCGAGAAATTTGTGAAAAGGCCTGGGCAGGGAGTTGGCGAGTACGTTGATGATGGTATGGTCTTCGCGAAAATGTTCGTATTTGCCGAAATAGGAGAGTTTGGCGATGACAAATCGTTTTTTGCCTTTGAGTTGAACTTTATAGACGTGATTGGTGGAGACTTTGGCGCTGATGTCGGTAATAAATCTGACCGGGGTTTTGGGATCGTAGGCACGCCAGGCTTCGGCAACGATCATGGGAAAATCAATTAGTTTCATAAGGGGCGAAGTTTTGGTGACAAAGATCACAGATAGCCGGGAAAGATACCATTAGTTTTGCCCCATGAAAAATAATCCCTTCTCCAATATCTCTTTCTGGCTGATGATAAGCCTGACGCTGGGTCTGGCACCTTTTTTCCCTGAGCCACATATCTGGGGCAAACTCAAATGGATCGCAGGCGGAGCTGTTGGTATGGCTCCAATGGACTGGTTTGACACCCTGCTGCACGGCCTGCCCTGGGTAGGACTGATGGTGGCGGTGGTGATGAATGCCACCCGAAAACAGGCAGTGAAGCAGTGAGCATGTCACCGGCAACTTCCCTTGTACAGGTTTTGTGAATAAATCTCCGGGTAGTTTTTGCAGTCAGCCAGGCGTTTGATTGCTTTCAATTTGTCGGGACTGGAGGCATAATACGCTTCCACGATCTTCATTCCGACAAAATACCCCAGGTCCGCAGGTCGATTTTCGTCCACACTTCCCCCATAAACCCAGTCTGAATAATCGGCCATACCCTTATTCACATCTGCCTCAAATTTTTGCCACAACTCACATTCCCGCTGTGCGCCATACTGGTGCAACCACGAATTGCTGCCGAGTTTCAGCAGGGTTCGGGTGACAAATTCTGCAAATCCTTCTTTCATAGCCGTGGACGCCAGGTCCCGGGTGTATTTATTTTTCTGCCACGAGTGAACGGCTTCGTGAATCACAACCGGCACACATTTCCCGTCTTGTTTATTGTGCTGCGAAGCCAGGGGGAAAGCTCAGAAATAATAGCCGTAGAATCAGCGGCCACCATTTCTGTGCCGATCAAATCTGGCCTTTCGAAACTGTGCCGCCCGTACGGAGGCATCCAAAAGCAAAACATATCCTCGGCGGCTTAAATCCAGGAAGAATATCCTGGAGCATCAACAAATATTTTTCTATTTCGGCTTTTTGATTCGCGATTTTCAGGGTGTTTTCCTGATGGATGCCAGATAGCCGGGGCACCGGCGAATCACCCTGACGATCTCCCTGGCAGTAAAGTCGCGCAGTTTGATAAACTGCTGGTTGTCCTTTGAGGCTTTCGCTATATACTCCTGCTCGAAAACCCTTATACTGTCCGCATTGCTCCGGGCCTCTGCCAGAAGGTCGTATGCCCTCCAGAAATTATCAATATCCGTTGTGATGATTTCTGCCTGGGGAAAAAGCGGGTTTCCCCATGTAACCATAAAAAATATAAGACAATATCGCATGTGTTTACATTTCATACGACGGGTTTATAATTAATCACATAAATCTACAAACATTCCTTCACCAGCCCAAATGGTTTGCCCGCGACACCCTCGGTTCTTGATTTTCGCAGCAAAAACTCCGTCTCAGCATATACACTAACTGCGAATATTATGATGACCACAACGACCCTTTACAACTCCCGGATAACTGGGTTTATCATCCTCTCCTTTTTTGTAAGCAGCGTCTTTAGCCAGCCGCTGTTTTATCTCCCCGATGGTCTCACCTACTGCCCCAATGAAAAAATCCAGATTGATATGCTGGTTCCTGACATGTTTGACTCTTACACATGGAATACGGGCAACGGCTCTGCCCATCAGGGTTATCTTCCCCCTGAGGTATTTTATGAGGAAAAAGGTACTTATGCACTCAGCCTTACCATCTCAGACGATACCCCTTTCCGGGTAATAGACAAAATCACCGTAACCCGGATCAACAATTCCTGGGACGATGCAGGCGCCTGCGACGTAAGGCCCGACCTTCACCTGAATATATTCAATGCCTCAGGCGGGACATTCTATATGGCGTCGCCAATCGTGTATAATACCTTTCCACCGGTTGACTTTTTTATAGACGGAATACTGACACGCGAGGCCTTCCGTATCGCAGTATGGGAATACGACTTTATGATCGCCTGGCCTGTCTGCTGGAATCTTTCGGGGGAAGATCTGGGGTATGTGCTGGTGCCGGCAAATATTACCGGCGATACACTCTTTCAGGCAGCCAATAACCTGGAAGTTGTAATTACTACCAAGCTGGTAACGAGCACGACCTTTCACCTCGATATCACACTCACAGAAGGTATTCCTGTGATTACGTGCCAAAACGATACCCTTGACTCAGGAGACTCAACCGCCACCGCATGGTACAATGATCAGAATATCCTGGTCGGAGCAGGCCAGACCTTTCTTCCTTCTCAGCCGGGAAACTATTATGTGGAAAGGGTAACAGGAACCTGTAATCCCCGCTCTCATGCCGTTTCATGGCCGTGTAATACCGCCACCGGCATTGAAAAGGAAATTGCGTCCAGCCAGATCCGTACTTATCCCAACCCCGCAGACAGGCAACTGTTTGTCACCCTTCCGCAGCCTGCGGGGGATCAAAAAGTTTTGCTCCAAATGACCGACATTACGGGGAGAAGCGTTTTTGCATCAAATAGCCATTGGGAATCGTCCCTGGAAATAAGCCTTCCTCCCCTACCCGAAGGAACCTATATTTTACGCATACAGAGCGATGGAAAAGCTTTTGCAAAACACATCCGGATTTCCCGGTAAGGAAGCAAGCGGGGGCTGGCGGTACATTTTTCTGAAAGTGTCGGAAAGAATCCCTATCTTTCCAGCTATAAACGCCAGCCCTCATGCTCCGATTTTTTCTCCCTACTCTGCTGCTGCTTGCAGTAGCCTGTCAACCCAATGCTGAGGTTGAGACGCCTCAGCGCGAGTACATTTACGCCGGCACTTACTCCGTACGCGGAAGCGAGGGCGTGTATGTCCTTGAATTCCAAAGAGATAGCAGCAAACTGGAAATTGTCCAGACTGCCGGTACGCCCGAAAGCCCATCCTTCCTCGAAATCAGTCCCGATGGCCGTTTCCTCTATACGACCAACCGGGCAGGGCTGGATACAATTACGCCATTTGGCTCGGTGAGCTCCTTTACCATCAATCCTGATGACGGAAAACTTGCCCCTATTGATGTGGTTTCTGCCTATGGTATCGGCCCCTGCCATATACAGCTTTCTGCAGACGGGCGATGGTTATACATCTCCAACTACAGTGGTGGAACGGTTTCTGTACTTTCAGTAGGAGAAAACGGAGCCGCAGGGCCGTTAGCCGATTCACTCAAACATACAGGCAGCAGTGTCAATACTTCCCGCCAGAATGAACCGCATACCCATTCGGCACAACCAGTGCCTCAAACGCCCTATTTTATGGTCGCAGACCTGGGGATCGACAAACTGATGATCTATGAGATGAAAGAAGGGAAAATCACACCTGCCCCTGTACCATTTGTCGCAACCGAACCCGGCACCGGGCCGCGCCATTTTGCCTTCCATCCCGGCACCGGAAAGTTGTACGTGGGCGAAGAGCTTACCAGTTCGGTCAGCGTACATGACCTCGACATCGCCAATGGGATCAATCAGCAGATTCAGCGGCTTTCCACTCTGCCCGACACTTTCTCCCAAAGAAATAGTGTGGCCGATATACACTTCAGCCCAGATGGAAAGTTTCTCTACGTCTCCAACCGGGGGCACAACAGCCTGGCCATTTTTTCGGTTGATTCTGACACTGGCAAACTTACCCCTGCAGGCTTTCAGGAAACTATGGGAAAAACTCCACGTAACTTTATGATAGACCCTAAAGGGGAATTTGTATTTGTCGCGCATCAGGATTCCGACAATATCGTCGGGTTCAAAAGAGACCCAGCGTCAGGGCTGCTCACTTTCGCCGGAATAAATGTGACCGTCCCCAGTCCGGTATGTCTGAAAATGGTAACCCACTGACCCAAAACAAATTGCCCCTTATTGCGTTACAACCCTTACTTTGATACCGGTTGCCCGGCCTCAGAAATGGTAAATGTATAGCAGGGACTGAAAGATTTACGAGATATGGCTGTCTGGATTATTTTTATTGCATGTATTCTCCTCTTCCTCGCTCTGGACCTTGGAGTATTTAATAAAAACCCGCATGTTATCAATACCAAAGAGGCTTCCCTCTGGACGGGCATCTGGGTTACAATAGCGCTGAGTTTTTCTGTGGTTATTTTCTGGCTGTACAAAAACCATCACGTCACCAATGTCCACGGAATTACCGCTCACGAAGCTGCACTCAAATACATTACCGGCTACCTGATCGAACTTTCGCTGAGTATTGACAATATTTTCGTAATAGCCGTTATTTTCCGCTCTTTCCGTATTCCGCAAAAATTTCAGCACAGGGTACTATTCTGGGGGATTATGGGGGCGATCGTCTTTCGGGCAGTGATGATCCTGTTTGGGGTAATCCTGATTGAAAAATTCTCCTGGACAACTTACTTCTTCGGCGTATTCCTCCTTTTTACCGCTTTCCGCATGCTGAAAGAAGACGGAAATGATGAAGGATTTGACCCCAAAGGATCCTGGGTATATCGCACTATCCGCAGGTTTGTGCCGGTTACCAGCCATATGTCGGGCGAGCATTTTTTTATCAAAAAACGCAATCTACATATTGCCACCCCGCTGTTTATTGCGCTCATTGTCATCGAAGTAACCGACATCCTCTTTGCGCTCGACAGCATCCCTGCCATTCTGGCCATTACCTCCGAACCCTTCCTCGTCTTCAGTTCCAACATTCTGGCGATTATGGGCCTCCGGTCTATGTATTTTTTCCTCGCCAATATGCTCGAACGATTCCACTATCTCAAATACAGCTTGCTGGTTATCCTCACCTTTGTGGGTGTAAAAATGCTGTTGGTGCACCATTTCAAGTTTCCCGAATGGTTCTCCCTCTCCTTTATTCTTATTTCGCTTCTTGCAGGTGTCGTCATTTCTCTGGTTTCGGTGAAGGAACCGGTAAGTGAAAAGTGACAAACAAAAGCCGGAGTTGAAGGAAATTTTCCTATATTCTCCGCAAAAACATGACTGCTACTACCCCTTCCTCACGTCTTTTGTCTATCGACGCCCTCCGCGGTTTTGATATGCTCATGATTTCCGGCGCAGGTAGTTTCTTCTTTCTCCTGCATGGCAAAACCGGCCTCCCCTGGGTTGATGCGCTGGCGATGCAGTTTGAACATCCCGCCTGGAACGGATTTACCTTCTTCGATTTTATTTTCCCGCTGTTTCTTTTTATCTCCGGCGTTTCCCTTCCCTACTCCCTCCAGGCCGGGCTGAAAAAAGGCCTGACAAAACAAAATCTCTACCGCAAAGCCTTCTTCCGGATGCTCATTCTGATAGGGCTGGGCATTCTCTATAAAAACGCTCCGGTTCCGTTTTTTGAGCCTTCCCAAATACGTTTTGTAAGCGTGCTGGGCAGAATCGGCCTTGCAGGTTTTGTTACGACGCTGATTTATCTCAATTTTTCTTCCCGCGGGCGGATAGTCTGGATTGCAGGCATCCTGCTGGGATATTATGCGGCATTGTTTCTGATACCGGTTCCCGGTTATGGTGCAGGCGATCTTTCCTTTGAAGGGAACCTTGTCGGATGGTTTGACCGCACCTTTCTGCCCGGCAGGCTGCTTCAGGGTACGTATGACGAACTCGGTTTGCTGACACAGTTTCCGGCCATGTGTCTGACTATGCTCGGTGCCTTTGCCGGAGACATATTGCGGATGGAGAAAAGCGAAAGGCAAAAACTCATTTATCTGGGTGTGGCAGGGCTTGGAGGAATCGCCCTCGGGCTGATCTGGAGTCTGCATTTTCCGATCAACAAACACCTGTGGACCAGCGCATTTATCTTGCTGACAGGAGGAATCGCCTTTCTGGCTCTGGCGGTATTTTATGCACTGATTGATGTGCTGGGATACCGGAAGTGGGCTTTTTTCTTTGAGGTGATCGGTATGAATTCGCTGGTGATTTATCTGGCCTACCGGTTTATCAATTTTGGATATACCTCCCGGCTGTTGTTTGAGGGCTTTTACAAATGGACAGCCGAGCCCTGGCACGAAGTGTGGCAGGCGTTGGGAGCGATGGGACTGGTCTGGCTCTTTTTATATGTATTGTACCGAAACCGGCTGTTTGTGAAGGTGTAGGGAAAAATGCCTTTGTGGTAAATGTATAGCCCTTTATTGCCTGACGATAAACACAGGAATATTCACGCTGTGCCGGACGGCCTCTACCGTGGTTCCGAATATCAGGTCTTTAAAAAACCTGTGCCCGTGGGCGCCCAGTACAAGGAGATCAGCTTCAAAACCCTTCACCGCGACGGGAATACTTGCTTTGGACTACCAAAGCCTAAATGTGTGATTACATTCACCCCTTTCTTTCGCAGTTCTTCACCATAAAATTCGAGTCTTTCTTCGTCGTCCGCAGCCTCTTTATCTTTAATTTCTTCTCCCAGCACATTGGCACCCGCAGATTCCACGATATGGATAAGAATATAAGTGGTCGTACTGTTGCCTATAGAAAGGGCATATTCAATGGTGCTTTCATCCATTTTGCTGTAATCCACCGCCACAGCAATGCGCTCAAATTTCTTCTTTTCAAATTCACGAAAAATAAACACCGAATCGTGCGGAGACATGACCGGCTCCCGCAGACGTTTTTTGATAAAGGGGATAAATGCTACATTAATCAACAATATCCCCGCTCCGGCAATTACCGGTACTACCGTAAGCCAGATAATTTCGGGAGAATCGGAGTTTGCCAGCCAGCCGCTGACCTCATCAATTACCAGTTTTACATTCAGGGAGACGATGATGATGGCACATATCCAGGAGAGGGTTTTGATCACAGGACCAATCGCCAGTTTTCCCATTCTTCTTTTATCACTCACAAAATGTATCAGGGGGATAATAGCAAAACCCAATTGCAGGCTGAGAATGACCTGACTTAAGATCAGCATTTGTCCGGTGACTTCTTCTCCCAGAATTGTGATGGCCAATACTGCCGGAACGATCGCCAGCGCCCGCGTAATAATACGCCGCACCCAGGGCTGAATGCGGAGGTTGAGATAACCTTCCATGACGATCTGTCCGGCCAGTGTACCCGTAATAGTCGAACTTTGCCCCGCAGCAATTAAGGCTATTGCAAACAGCATCGGCGCCCAGGTCGTACCGAGCAGCGGTTCGAGAAACCGGTGCGCGTCCTGAATCTCAGATACCCCGTACATACCAGCCCGGTAAAACGTCGCGGCTGCAAGAACCAGAATACCGGCGTTGACAAAAAAGGCCATATTAAGTGCAATCGCCGAGTCAATAAAGTTGAACCGCAGCGCGCTTTTGGTATCAGCCATATTGTTTACAAATTTCCGGGACTGTACCAGGGAGGAATGCAAATACAGATTGTGCGGCATGACGGTAGCCCCGATGATCCCGATGGCAATATAGAGTGCGGTATCATCCGGTATAGAAGGGATAAAACCGGTAACCAGGGCTCCCATATCGGGTTTTGCCATAAATATTTCCACCAAAAATGCCAGCCCGATGATCAGCACCAAAGCGAGAATAAAAGCCTCCATCAGGCGCATTCCACGCTGAATGAGAAACAACAAAATAAACGTGTCGAAAAAAGTCAGCAGGACACCCCAGATCAGCGGCAAACCAAACAGCAATTGCAGTCCGATCGCCATTCCCAGTACTTCGGCAAGATCAGTAGCTGCGATGGCTATTTCTGCCAGCAAATACAGAAAGAAATTTACTGTGGGATTATAGGTCTCTTTTGAAGCCTGGGCCAGGTCTCTGCCGCCCACAATCCCCAGTCGGGTACTCAGGCTTTGCAGGAGCAAGGCCATAAGATTGGACATCAGCAGTACCCAGATCAGGGCATACCCATACCGGCTTCCGCCGGCTATGTCGGTGGCCCAGTTGCCGGGATCCATATAACCTACACTTACCAGATAAGCCGGCCCCATAAAAGCGAGCAGCTTTTTCATGAATCCCTTCTTATCTGTGGTATCAATGGAAGAATGCACTTCTTCCAGAGATTTTGGCGCTCCTTTTAGTTCTGGCATGATTGGTCTGATTCGGGTTTCAATGTTTTTCAGAACATCCTTGAGTTTGGCAATCCGCATGATTGGCCTGTTAAATCTGCAGATATTTCTTCATCCGCCAAAATATTCTGCAAAACAAAAAAGGCTGCCCGGAGGCAGCCCTTGTGTATCAAACTGTAAACGTAAACTTATTCGCACTTACTATAACCGCACTCTTTGCAGGTGAGGCAGCCTTCCTGATATACTAACGCGGATGCACCGCATTCGTTACAGGTATTTTCAACCGCCTCGGTTCCGTCGGGGATAAACTGCTTGAGCGCGCGAACCACACCATTTTTCCAGGTATTGAGCGACTCTGCGTCGAGGTGGAGTTTTGACACCATATTGACCACATAGGGCAATGGCATCCCGTGGCGGAGCACACCGGAAATCAGTTTGGCGTAGTTCCAGTACTCTTTGTTGAAGGTACGGGAGAGGCCTTCAATCGTCACTTTGTATCCTTCTTTATCCACATACTGGAAATCATACCGGCCACGGCCACTGTCGTCTTTGGTTTTGATTACCCAGCCTTTGTCAACCTGAGAAAGTACGGAGAATGAATCCTTGGCAAGACCTGTAAATATCTCGTAGGGACGTTCGTCAAAGAGGCCTACAATCGCAACCCATGCATCGTCCTTGTTGTAAAAGCGGATGACGCTGGCGTCGAGTTTATCGGGGCGGCGAGGAGCAAGGGTATCAGTAAATTCGTGCGCCTTGGGTTTGCCTTTGCCTTTGTCATCGCTGGCGACCAGCACGCCGGAGCGGGAGCCGTCGCGGTAAACGGTGATTCCCTACATCCGCTTTCCCAGCCTGTCATGTATATTTTCTGAACCATTTCCTCGGTGATGTCGTTGGGCACATTCACGGTTACAGAAATGGAGTGATCCACCCACTGCTGAATCGCGCCCTGCATTTTGACTTTCATCACCCAGTCCACATCGTTGGCTGTGGCACCAGCATAGGAGAGCGGTCGATCAGTTGCTGAAGTTCGGCCTCGCTCATGCGTGAAACCGTCTGGGTATTGTAGCCCTGTTCGCGGAGCCAGAGGACAAATTTGTGGTGGAAAACATGAAATTCTTCCCAAGCATCGCCTATTTCATCCACAAAATCCACTACTACATTCTGGTCATTGGGGTTTACTTTGCGGCGACGTTTATAGGACACCATGAATACCGGTTCGATACCCGATGTTGTCTGTGTCATCAGGGAAGTGGTACCGGTAGGTGCAATGGTCAGCAGCGCGATATTGCGGCGGCCATATTTCACCATATCCTTATACAGGTTGGGATCGGCTTCTTTCAGGCGGAGTACAAACGGGTTGCTGGCTTCACGTTCGGCGTTGTAGATGGGGAAAGAGCCACGGTCGCGGGCCATATCTACGGATGCGCGGTAAGCGGCAAGTGCCAGTTGTTTATGGACATTTACGGAGAAAGAAAGCGCTTCATCTGTACCATAACGGAGCCCCAGTGCAGCCAGCATATCGCCTTCTGCAGTGATACCTACTCCGGTGCGGCGGCCTTTGATGCATTTTTCGCGGATTTTTTCCCAGAGGATTCTTTCTGTGCGTTTTACTTCCTCATCTTCCGGATCAGCGTCAATTTTGGTGAGGATCGCCTCGATCTTTTCCAGTTCGAGGTCAACGATATCATCCATGATGCGCTGAGCCATCTTCACATATTTGCGGAAGCGCTCAAAATTGAAGGTTGCCTGGGCAGTAAACGGGTGATCGACAAAGCTATAAAGATTTACAGCCAGCAGGCGGCAGCTATCATAGGGACAGAGGGGAATTTCGCCACAGGGGTTGGTTGACACCGTGCGAAAACCCAGATCAGCATAACAGTCGGGGATGGACTCCTTTCTGATGGTATCCCAGAAAAGAATACCCGGTTCGGCGGAGGCCCATGCGTTGTGGATAATTTTTTTCCAGAGGGCGCGGGCGTCTATTTCGTTTTCCACTACCGGCGCGGGGTCTTCGAGCGGATAACGCTGCGAATAGGTTTTTCCGTCGCGCACGGCCTTCATAAATTCGTCGTCAATTTTCACTGAGACATTGGCACCGGTAACTTTGGTTCCGTCGAGTTTGGCATCAATAAAACGCTCAGCGTCAGGGTGTTTAATTGAAATACTGAGCATCAGCGCGCCGCGGCGTCCATCCTGTGCTACTTCGCGGGTAGAATTGGAATATCGCTCCATAAAAGGCACGACGCCGGTAGAAGTAAGGGCACTGTTCATAACCGGGCTGCCTTTGGGGCGAATATGGGAAAGGTCATGGCCCACTCCCCCGCGGCGTTTCATCAGTTGAACCTGCTCTTCGTCGAGTTTCATTACTCCGCCATAAGAGTCGGCGAGGTTATCATGACCAATAACAAAACAGTTGGAGAGGGAGATAATCTGAAAATGGTTTCCGATCCCGCTCATAGGGCCTCCCTGAGGAATAATGTAATTAAAGTCCTTTAAAGACTCGTAAATCTCTTCCTCGGTATATCCGTTGGGATAATTTTGCTCAATCCGGTAGATTTCCTTTGCGATACGGCGGTGCATATCGTCGGGGGTGCGGTCATAAATATTCCCGAAGGAATCTTTCATGGCGTACTTGTTGATCCATACATTCGCAGCCAGTTCATCCCCGTTAAAATATTTGATGGCCTGGGGGATTACTTCGGCGTACGTGTAGGTAGCGTGATGTTTTCCGTTGGATGATTTTTTTGACTTGAAAGATGGAGATATCATGACGACTGGGTATTTGTTTTGTTGACTGTTAGTTTCTGCACAAAGGGCTGTCTCCCATGTCAAGGGAAAACAGCCACGGGGGTCTGATTAGTTTCGTAATTACAGGTTTTCGGAAGAAAAAGCCCTGATTGTCAGCTTAGGGAATAGGATAAACCGGGTGTAGAAGTCCTTTCATACTATCGTTTTTGGTGGTGTTAAATGAGTTTGGAAAGGCTGGTAACCGGTGTTCACAAAAGCTTTCCTACTAAGTAACTCATTTTACTCTCCGCGAATTGTATCGAGTTATCCACATTTCAACAGTTTGTGTTGATTACTTTTTTTGCCAGTTGGCGACAATGGCACGGGCGTCGTCATTTCCCTGCTCTATTGCTTTCAATTCGCCGATTTTGGGGATAATCTGTATCAGAAACCGCTGGTTCTTTTGTTCATTATGGTTATCTCTTCCCGCTCCGCCTTCCCCGCTTCCGGAGATCATCACCTCCACTCTGGCAGGATCAAACCGCAACCCTTCCTTTTCCCACAGCCGGAAAAGGGAAAGTGCCCGTTCATAACTTAGCTCATAGTTTCGGGTGTAAGCATCGCGCGAAGCCATTCCTTCAATGATGAGCATATATTTGATATTATCATCGGGGCTCAGTCTGTCGATGAGCCGCTGAAGTGCCCGCCCCGACTCTACCAGCATCGCGTGATACCGGGCGTCGATCCGGCTTTCGCCTTTGTCAAACTGCACCTGCCCGCGAAGTACATGCCGCTTATATTGCGGCTGATAGGTAAAATATCGGGAATCGAGGTTTTCTATCGCCCGCTGCATTTCGCGGAGTTTCTCATACTCGTTTTCCATCACAGCCAGCCGGCTCCGCTCGTCGTTGAGTTCGGCAATCAGACTTGCTGCGTGAATTTCCTCGGTGTTGAGACGTTGTTTCAACTGATCATAAGCCAGCGTCTGCCGGTCAAGTTCATCACTGCGGAGGCGCAAATGCGCCAGCGTTTCATTCTGGGATTCGAGTTCCTGACTGCGAAGGATCAGCGCCGCTTCGGCATCCTGAAAATCCGTTTCCTTCACTTTAAACATCTGGTAACTCAAGATAAACAGCGCAAGTACAATTATAAACAGCGCAGTCATCAGGTCGGCATAACTGACCCAAAACAATTTTCCGTTTTCGCCTCTCATGACAGCAGGGTATTAATCAGGAAAATCAATCCGCCCACAATTCCGATTCCAAAGGCTGCTATCCCCGAGAAAATAAAGGTTCGGAATGCACCTGTATTCATAAACTGCCCGCTCTGACCGTTGACCAGCATGGCGAGACGGGTATTCATCTCGCGAAACTGATCGGTCATTTCTTCACGCGATTTTTTCTCCTGAACGAGGCTATCCAGCAATTTGCCCTGCGTCTGATAACCGCTATCCTGAATCTGCCGCATATCGCCTCTCAGACGGGTAAGGTCACGGTCAATCGCTTCTGCGTAGCTCAGTCCGTTGCCGTTGTGCCCTCCGTTGAGATAATAATCGATTTCACTATAAGCGGCCTGTGTCTGATATTCCAGCACGCGAATATTTTCGGCAGCAATACCGGCCAGTTCGCGATCTACATAAGCATGATGCCGCTGCAATTTTTCAGCCAGCGCTTCCGCTTTACGCGCGTAGGCATCCATGCAGGCAAACTGTTTGTCGAGCAGGCCGTCATTGGCGTTCAGATATTCGCCCATTCCTGCTACGCTTTTGCTAAGAGCGCGGATTTGCTCTACAACGGTTTTTACTTCGCCAAACAACTTCACCGTTTCGGAAAGCGATTCGTTGGTGTGTTGCTGGTATTTTACAAATCCTTCGTTAAATACGCTCAGGTTCTCGCGAAAATCCTTTACCGATTCCCATCCGTCGCGCGGTGTTGCGGGCAGCATATTGGCCCGGAGAAAGTTGAAATATTGATACAATCCTTTGTCGGTAAGGTCTTTGCTTTCGCGAAACCGGAAGTTGCTTCTCACCGTGAGGGCAAGTCCGGTAGCGCTGCCTACCATCCCGATCAGTACGCCTCCGATAAAGGTCTGAATGGCTGCATCACTGACACCGGTCATGGCAATTTTTACCAGCCCGATAATCACGCCGGTAAATGTACAGAGCAGCCCGATATACAGAGGAAGGGTAAGGCTGGATTCGACCGACTTTTCGACCGAGCCCACTTTCCGCTCCGCAATCTGCTCCAGTGATTCTGTCGCAGCCGCGCCCTGGGTTTTGATCAGCCAGGCATTGGTACTGTGAAGGATGTCGCGAAACTCAGGGTGGAAGATTTCCTGGTCTTCCAGAAGGTAAAAATTCTGGCTCTCCAGGTCTGCGGGCGCTTCCGGGTCAGTAACGACCTGTGAAAACACACGCAGGTTTTCAGGTAACGGAAAAATTTCCCCAAGGGTGCGGATACTTTCGCCGTTGCGGCGATATACGCGAAATTGCGCCACAATGATAAAGGCTACAATCGCCAGTTCGAGAATAAATACAGAATCCATAGGTTAGTTTTTGGTAGAATGGTGAATGGTGAATGGTGAATGGAAATCTTTTAGCGGCTGACGATGAGTTGGCTGAATACAAATTTTTCGAAGCAGCCTTTTTCGTCATATACTTCCATGCGGCGTGGCAGAAACTGGGTTTTGTCCACCAGTACCACACATCGCTTGCAATAGGATGAAGGGATACGTATCCGCTGGCCGGGTGAAATCTGATAATAGTCTTCGATTTCGGGGTTCAGTTCTCTGATTTTATAGGGGTTTACGCGCTGTTTCCGTGCAATGGAAATCAGGGATTCACCTTCTTTTACGGTATAGGTGTTGATGGTGTAAGTCGGGTCAAATAGCTCAATCCGGTAGCAGGCAAGTCCCTCCACGGTCTCATCGCCGGGGTAACGCACGCTCTGGCCATAAACTTCTTTTTGCACAAAAGTTTCTTCCAACTGGCTTACTACTCTGTCAAAAAATGCCAGCGTGGTTTCGTTGATGGCGTAATGACCGCGCCGCAGCATTTTGCCGTGAATATCTTCGCTGAATCTGACTGCAGGAACCCATTTGCTCGGGGTTACTACTGCCTCGCGGCTGTTGCTGGCAGCATCATATTCGATGAGTGCGCCTTTGTTGGGTTTCAGTGGCTCCAGTTGAACTTTCAGTGGTTCATTCTGAACAGAGACGAGCATTTCCGCCTGGTGGATAGAGTGGTCGGTGCGGCGTTCTTCCACTTTGAGATGATAACTGTGGTGGCTGATAGACCGAATCTGCTCGTGCATCGATTGCAGGATTTTTCCTGCTTCTGTGTCGGTAATGGCCGCCGGCTGGTTGTGTACGCCGGGAAAGCTGAGCATGAAAATCAGGTAAATGAATGCCATAAGATTGCTGTTACTGAGGAATACAATTTGAAGTTGTGATTATCCTTTCCCATCAGGGGTGTACATGTTCTTCCACTTCCACCTCCGGGAGAAACCCGTCTATTTCGAGATAGGCTTCCGGGTCAATTCTTTTTCCGTTTTTGAATATCTCAAAGTGTAGATGAGGACTCGTGCTCAGGCCGGTATTACCTGAAAGGGCAATGGTCTCTCCCTGACTTACGGTCTGCCCGGGTTCTACCATGACTTTCGAAAGGTGGGCGTACATACTGGTAAATACCTGATCATGGGCAATCATAATGTACTTTCCGTACGAGCTGATGCCTGCCTGATCCACTACTTTTGTAACAATGCCCGAACCGGCAGCTTTCACCGGCGTGCCTGTCGGTACGGAAAAGTCCACGCCGGTATGCATTCGCCATTTTTTGATGATAGGGTGAACACGCATGCCAAATGTGCTGCTGATATGTGCGTCAGAAGGCACGGGTCTGAATGTCGGGATTCGCAGTTGTTCCTCGTACTCATCCTGATGGGAAGAAGCCACCAGTTGAGAGTGATTCCAGCACGAATCCACAGCGACGCTGAGTACGTAGGTTCCGGTGATAATCACCAGAATACGGAAATAGCGGTTTTTCATGGAGCCAGGGTTTGGTTAATAGGTTTTATAACTAAGACAACCCTGTTTTTTAAATTGCATGGTGGGAAGGAAAATTTTTATACTCCGCGAAACAAGGCCCATTCGATGATCCGGTGAGCAGGACTCATTTTATAGACCATCCCCAGCTTGTCATGAACCAGGTAATAATCACCTTCGACCGTAGGAAGGGATTTGCGGAGTTGTGCCCGGTCAGCCTGTGGGATTTCGCTGCCGATGGGATAGATAAACGCCTCGTATTTGGTACTGAGGGAGGGAATGTCGCGGGTTACCCGCTGGAGGTAAAACTTATGTCCGCTGCTGTTGTCGTTGTAGAGCAGCATGGTGGTTCCGCCAAATTGTTTGCCCGAAACCGATATATCCTGAGCAAAGGAAACTTTCACTTCCCATGCGTAGCGAATCGCTTCAATACGGCTGAATGCCGAAGCCGGCGCCACCACAGGCACTTCAATTGCCCTGGATGGACAGTTTTGGGAAGAAGAAATAATTCCCGCGAGTACGTCAGCAGCGGCGATCATCTGCCGGGTTTCTTTTTTTTCCTGAGCAGAAACATCTCCGGCCGGGTTTCCTTTTTTTACGAGCGATATATCTTCTTTTGCCCGGGTGATATAGCCGTCTTTTTTTGCAGCCTGATCCACCGAACTTATCAGGTGAAAGGCTGACGCCCGGTTGACATAGGCAGGCAGGTACGTGGGGTTGAGGCGAATGCCTTCATTGAGCGCGGCAAGGCTTTTCTGAAGGAAAAACAGCGGCGTATTGTTGCGGCCTTTCAGCAGTTGTTCGAGTCTTGTATCGGTGTCCAGCGCCAGGGGATAAGGACAGTGGCGATACGGCTCCGGGACTTTGGGCAAAGCCATCATAATATAACTCAGTCCCAGGTTGTTGTAAAACTCCGCACTTTTGAAGTCGTCGATCAGGTACTGATACAGGATCGTATCTTTATCGTATTGCTGAAGCACAGCCAGGTAGTTGGCAAGTTCAAAAATATGGACGGTTTTTTCCACCTCCTCTTTTGATCTTTGAGCGATGGCAAGCCGTTCGTTTTTGGAATCGTACAGCGGATCTTCTTCTTTCAGGTTAAAGGTATCGTAAATCGATTCGATAAACTTTGGCAGGATATCATCCACTTTATAGCCCGACATGTGGCAGAGAATTGCACCCCAGATATCGGCCTTGGATTCCATGCGTTTGCGTTTTTCCCGCTCAGACTTAGCCCAGCTCTTCAGGGTCGCCGTTGGGGCGTAAAAACCGGGCGACTGGTAGTCAAACAGGCTTTTCTGGAAGAAGTGCACCAGTTCGTGTGCCAGCAAAAATGCCAGGGCATCGTCTTTATTCCCCGAAAAAGTCATACACAGGTCGTATGCTTTCGGGTCGATGATGATGGTGCGGGTCGAGTAGTCGTATTCCGCCGGTTTGCCAAACTGATTGATCGGGCGAATAGACACATTGGGCGGCTGTTCACCCCCCTGTTTTTCCCAGAGCTTGTGAAGAATGGCTCTGCATCTGTCTATGGGCACGGGATTCTGAGCAGATAGTATATTCGGCGAAAAAAGAACCCACAGCCAGACAACCGGTAAAAAAAATCGCCTGAGGAAGAAATTCATTCTCCCTTATTTTTTGGTGGTAAAATGAAATCCCTGATCGTTTTGGGAACCATAGCGGGTAGCGCGGGCGTAAATATTTTCTCCTTTGCCGGGATTTTTGGGTCTGTACATTTCTTCGACTTTTCTGCCTACATACCATACCGGCACAGAGCTACCTCTGTATTCTTTTTCACCCATTTCCAAAGACTCCAGCAGTACCATCATAAAATCTGAGACCTGAAATTTTCTTCCGCCAAATTTATAGCTGTCGGTATGGGCTTTGGGATCTTTGATGACAATGCCTTTTTCGGGGATTTCGCGGTTGGAGGGAGAAGAGCCGATAAAGTATTTAAACGGCACGCCCTCGCTGCGCACAGCGAGGTCTTTTCCTCCTCTTTCGAGGAAGGAGGAAGCAAAACAAGCGTCAATCCCCACAACGATATTGTTGCAGGTGATCTGATCAACCTGATTGCGCATATCCTCCATTTTGTAGTAGGTTTTTATACTTTCATCGACATTGCTGGGCACGAGGTAACCGCCGCCGTCGGGTCCTTTATGTCCGTGGCCGGTATAATAAATCAAGAGTTGATCGTGGGTTCCCCAGTCCCGGTCGATGAGATCCTGAATAGCCGTATTCATTTCCTCCCAGGTAGGGTCGGTATAAAGGCGAACTTTAAATCCGTATTTTTTCTCCAGCACATACTGAAGCGCCAGGGCATCTTCAAGCGAATATTTGAGATCCACCCAGCCTTGTTTGGCGGCTTTTTTATAGTGTTTGCTCTCAGCAAAAATTACCGCATAGTCCAGCCTGTCAATGGGTATTTCCTGGACGCGGACGATGATTTTCTGTTCGGCTACTTTGTTTTTCTTGCATTTGGCCGAAAGGACAAAATTATTCTCCGTAGCAGAGAGTTTCGCGGTAAAACCAAATATCCCTTTTTCTACAAGCTCAGCCTTGAGCGACTGGCCCATGGGGTCTTCTATCGTGATGTCGAGATTCTTATCATCACAGCAACTGAGAATAAACCTGATATCCAGGCTTTTTTTGTTGTCAGTGGTAATAACAATAGCATCAGAGCCTTTTATTGGGGTGATATTATAACTTCCGGAAAGCTGGATCTGGCAATCGTCATCGCCTCCGGAGGGTGCAGAAACGGGAGAGGAAAAAAGCGGCAGACACAGGAGCGCAAGGATAGCAGTAAAGAACAACTTTTGATACATAACTTTTTCGGGGAATTAAATGCACCAATGAATTTAAAATTTCTATTTCATATATTCCAAAAATTGCTGTGCCCGGGTCAGATAATTTTTTGCCAGCAGCGAAGGCAAATGATTGTGCTTATCGTCTGAATCGAGGGCAGCAAGAATACGAAAATGCTCACGGGCCCCCTGGTAATCTTCTTCTACCAGTTGAAGATTGGCGATGTACCAGTGGCTTGCATAAATTACGGAAGTTTTGGCGGCAATCTGGTTGATGGTTTGTGAAAATGCCTGAATAGCGGGCTGATTTTTTCCGGCGGCCATATAACTTTTTGCCTGATAAAAGCTGGCGAGTGCCACACAGGAGTCGGAAAGTGAACCCTGCTTCATCAAAAAGGCAAATTGAAGGGCAGCTTCGTCAAAATTCCCTTCGGCGTAGTTGTCCAGCAATGCAGAAGAAACCGAAACACCGGCGTTAATTTCGCCCTCCGGTCTGCCGATTCCTTTATTATCGCAGTTTTTCACAAACAGGGTACCCATTTGCAGATCTTCTCCGATAATCAGATTGGCAGCGGGGTCAAAAGGCAGGTTGGGTTTGCGCAGCGGCAGCCAGATGAGAAGCGTAGCGATGGTCAGCCCGGCAATCACACCAAAAAAGCGATAGATAAAGGGTGTTTTGCGGAACCGGGCGATCAGGTCGGTATCTTCTTTTGATGCGACCAGTTGAGCGACAAAAGCATCTTTTCCAGACAGAAGAAGTTCATCAAGCGCGGCCTCGGTCCGGAGCACCTTTGCCCGGGCCACCTGCGGGTCGGCGGCCACCGCTCCCGCGAGTTCTTCCATGGAAAGGCGGTAAAGTTCGTCCTCCTCCATCAGTGCCTCAATGGCCTCCACATCCTTTTCACTGGCTGTATCGGTCAGATAGGCGATCATTACATCCACATTGCGAAGCCGGTCTTTGTCTATTGGTTCAAACGTATTCATTGAGATTGATTCTTAAATTCTCCTTTGCTCTGTCAAGATAACCATGTACCTGACCCACAGTGCAGCCCATGATAACTGCGATTTCCTTGTAGGTCATGATTTTGTCTTCACTTTGCATGTACCTCAACTCAATGACCTGGCGCTGGGCATCGGGCAGTTTGCTGAGTGCATCGTGAAGCCTGTTCGTGTTCAAACGTTCTTCCGGTTGCGAATCTTCAGGTTCAGGCAAATGTTCAAATGACAAGGAGAGTACGGGTGATTTCCGCTTTTTCTGATTAATGAGATCGTTTCTTAGGATTCGGGCCAGCCAGGATTTCCAGTTTTTGTCGGGAATTTTTCCCTGCATAAACAGGTGGTGAAGCCTGACATACAGCCGCTGAATTTCATCCTGCGGGTTTTCTCCCATTGCTGCAATAATTTTGGACAAATCCGCCCGGTGCGGTGCAAGGAGAGACCAGATGATTTCCCCGCGCTCTTTTTCCGAAGCGTCTCTGTAACGCAGCAATAGTTCCAGCGCAACCTGATTTTCTTTACCTGAAAAGTACTTTTTAATCAGTTCGCCAATAGAAAACCCCGAGAGTCCTTTCTCAGCCACCAGCGCCAAAAATGCGCCCACAAGCAAGATTAATACTGTTTCATTCACAGCAAGGCAGTTTGTATATTCGAGATAGTCTATTAACGGTCAATTTGCGAAAAACTGTATTACACCGTCATTTTTTTCATTTGGGTTTGTTTGCTTTGGTTTCCCTAAAGACAATAAAAATTTCCGGGTTGCATGGTAGAAAATGAAAAAAATTAAAAATTTTGCCTACGTCCTTATGAATAACCCATAAATTGCCCCGGACGAAATCTACTCATGATGAAAAAACTTTATTTTTTTTCTTTCCTTTTCCTTGTCAATTCCTTTTCTGCTCACGCTCAAAAGGTCATCCGACTCTATGAAGGCAAGGCGCCCGGCTCCGAAGACTGGACCTGGAGTGAAAAAACCAGCACGGAAAATATGTTTAATACCGAAGTGGTGTACAATGTTTCCGAGCCTACCCTTACTGCCTACCTTCCTCCTTATTATCTCGCCACCGGAACGGCAGTTATTATTGCTCCCGGAGGCGCTTTTCATACCCTGAGTATCAACAGCGAGGGAAACGACGTGGCCAAATGGCTCAACTCCCTGGGTATTGCTGCTTTTGTCCTCAAATATCGCGTGGCTCGTAGTTTTACCAACGATCCTGTAAAAGAATTATCAGCCAAAATGGGAGACTTCAAAAAACTCGACGAAGAAAATGCGCCCATCGTACCCCTGGCCATGGCCGACGGACTTGCTGCCGTAAAATATGTCCGCGACAACGCCGCCAATATGGATATCAACCCGCAGAAAATCGGCTTCATGGGCTTCTCCGCAGGGGCGACCCTCACAATGTCAGTTGTTTATAACGCTAATGAAGAAAATCGCCCCAATTTTATCGCGCCCATCTACGCCTACGAACCCGCCATCATCGGCTCAAACGTGCCCGAAGGTGAAATCCCCGCCTTTATCGCCGTCGCTGGCGACGACCAGTTGGGAATGATGCCCTACAGCCTCAATATCTACAAAAAATGGGTGGACGCAGGCCATCCCGCCGAACTTCATGTCTATGAACGTGGCGGCCACGGATTCGGTATGCGCTCCCAGAATCTGCCCGTTGACACCTGGTACCTGCGGTTTGAGGAGTGGATCAGGTCACAGGGATACCTCAAACGGGTTTATCCCAGCAAATACGAAAAACTTCACGGAGAAGAAGCCGTCAGACTCGGCGAAATTAAAAACGCAGAACGCATGCAAAAAGATTTTGCCAATCTGGCCCGATATAAGGAGGCTAACAGCCAGGTAAAACCACCCGAACCGGGTGAAAACCGCGTAGTGTTTCTGGGCAATTCTATCACCGAGGGCTGGGTAAATGCTGATCCCGGCTTTTTCACCGAAAACCACTTTATCGGCAGGGGGATCAGTGGCCAGACCTCCCCGCAATTGTTGCTCCGCTTTCATCAGGATGTGGTAGCGCTCCGCCCCAAAGTAGTGGTCATCCATATCGGCACCAATGACGTAGCTGAAAATACCGGCCCCTATGACCTGCTATTTACGATGAGCAATATCACGGCCATGACCGATATTGCCAAAGCCAATGGCATACAGGTAGTGCTGGCATCGGTACTTCCCGCTACCAAATTTGAGTGGCGCCGCGCCCTGGGCGACCGTTCGGATATGATCGTTGACCTCAACCGGCGCATAGAAGCTTTTGCACGCGAGCATGATATTCCTTTTGTTGATTATCATTCTGCTATGAAAAACAACAAAAACGGTATGAATCCCGACCTGGCAGAAGATGGTGTCCACCCTACCCTGAAAGGCTACAAAATCATGGAAGATCTGATCACATCCACACTTGAAGAACTGCTGAAGCAGTGATTGCGGTCAGTATCATTTCTCCGTTTCTCTGTGTTCCTTTTCTGCAATGTTATGTTTTAAACACAGAGACACAGAGGTCGCAGAGGAGTTGCTCCGTTTCTCTGTTTCACCCTGGGGGTACTTCGTTCTGTGTTCCTTTTCTGCAATGTTATGTTTTAAACACAGAGACACAGAGGTCGCAGAGGAGTTGCTCTGTTTCTCCGTTTCTCTGTGTTCCTTTTCTGCAATGTTATGTTTTAAACACAGAGACACAGAGGTCGCAGAGGAGTTGCTCCGTTTCTCTGTTTCTCTGTGTTCCTTTTCTGCAATGTTGAGTTTTAAACACAGAGACACAGAGGTCACAGAGGAGTTGCTCTGTTTCTCTGTTTCTCTGTGTTCCTTTTCTGCAATGTTGAGTTTTAAACACAGAGACACAGAGGTCACAGAGGAGTTGCTCCGTTTCTCCGTTTCTCTGTGTTCCTTTTCTGCAATGTTATGTTTTAAACACAGAGACACAGAGGTCACAGAGGAGTTGCTTTATTTTGCATTTTACCTTCTCTGTATAATCCGAATACCGGGGCCGCCGGGTTCGCCTGCGGCGCCAAATTTTGAAAGATTATAAGTAAAGCCCAGCAGAAAATACCTGCTCAGGGTCAACGTTTGCACTTCTTCGATATAGTTTAGCTCACTCGTGCGGCTGAAGCCCAGATTTTGGTTGAGCATGTCAAAGGCCGAAAGTTTAATTTCTCCCCGGCGGTTTTTCAGCACATATTTCGACAGCGAAGCCCGCCAGAGAGGTATTTTCGTTTCCTCCTGAAAAGCCGTTCCCGCATAAACCGCATAGTTGATCCCCGTGCGCAAAGCCCATGTTTTGAGAAAATTGACCGAAAAGTCTGCGTAATATTTCCGGTTCACAAATGACTGATTCAGGCTCCTGCTCTCCGAATAGCGGGTAAGGTTAAAATCGTAATCGACTCCCAGCACAATGTCCAACACCTCTTTGTTGCGGTTTTCAATACTCACCCCGGCAGAATTGATCAGGCGGTCCACATTGTTTTCCCGGTCGTTGACAAACAAAATCCCCCGGTTATACATGGTGCGCAAATCAATATTGATTTTGCTTTTCAGCGGTTTGATGGGCGTACCAAAGCTGATATTGCTCCCCAGGCGGAGGTCTCTGGCCACATTCACGGGCATGGTGATCTGCCTGAACAGCGAATCGATGGTTCGCGAACTGGTAATTTTGTTTTGGGTATAGGTGGCTTCCAGATTGGCAAAAAAACTCGTAAAGGAAAATGCGCTGAAGGAATTAAAACGAAGATTTGCCTGATGTGAGTACTCGGGTCGCAGATCGGGATTTCCCACCACAATGCTCAGCGGGTTGGAGTTGTCGGCAATGGGTTGTAATTGCTCCAGTGAAGGTTCCTGTACGCTGGTTTCATAGTCAAAACCCAAATTGGTAGAGGTCGAAAAATCGTAATTGAAGCGAAAAACAGGCAGAATATTGAGAAAACTCTGCCGGATCAGGGTGTTGCTGGTGAGGATTTCTCCGCGCAGGCGCGACTGTTGAAGGTTTACCCCTGTGGTGAAATTGAATTTTTTCCGGTTGTACTGAAAATCCACGCCCGCTCTTTCATAGAAATAGCCGCGCAGGTAGTTGTTGCTCAACTGGTTGTTATAGATTTCACGGGGCAGGTCATGGGGGTGAATGTCAAATACATCTCTCACCAGGCGGTTGCCATAGTTCTGATGGGAAAGGTTAAAAGCAAAAAATTTCCCTTTTCCCACTGGTTCTGTATAGGTAATTCGTGCGCTGTAGTCGATTTGGTTTCCGTCCTGCGACTGAGATTGCAGGATGCTATCAGAAAATGCATACAACGGATCTTCGGGCAGGTACTGGTTGTAGGACTCAATCCAAACATTGCGGTTGTTCTGGCCGGCATTTGCTGATACACTGGCGACAAATGCGCGCCCTTTTTTGGTAAACCGCTGGCGGTAAGTCAGGCTGTTGCGGAAGCTCAGATTTGTACCGTCGGAGGTATTGACACGCTGGTTGCTGTTTTCGGTGAATCCGAGTTCGTTTAAGGCTCGGCTATCGCTGTTGAGGTCCAGTGCGGCACCATTAAACCCGAAATTGGAGCGGAGAATCAGGTTTTTGGTGGAATCAATCTTATGTCGAAGGGTGAGATTGACCCTGTGGTTCTGGTTCTGACTGGTCTGATCTTCATTTTCTTCCGAATCAAATACCCTGTCGCCGAGGAAGTTTTGGCGGAAAGTATGGCTTTCATTTTCGTTTTTGATTCCGCTATAAAAGTAGTTGGAGGAAATTTCGGTCTTTTTGCTGAGGTCGTAGTTAAAATTCAGCCCACCCGCGGAAGTTGTAGTAAAACCTGTTCCCAAACCGTTGCTGATAGGCAGGCCCAGATCTGATGCATTGAGCGAAATACGGAATGAACCGCCGCCTCCACCTCCGGAGGAGGACATCATGTTCTGCAGCCCGCCCATAAAGTTGATATAGTCGTCGATGCCAAATCCCTGCTGATTGGTATTGTTGAGCATACCCAGGCCTGAAAACTGAAGTTTTTTGGTAAACCGGTTGACGTTGGCGCGGCCTTCATATCTGTCCTTTGTGCCGTAGCCGCCCGAAACATTGCCAAACACGCCTTTTTTCTTATCTTCTTTCAGGGCCAGGTTAATGGTTTTCTCCCGTTGCCCGTCGTCAATTCCGGTAAATTCGGCGAAGTCTGATTTTTTGTCATAGACCTGAACCTTGTCCACCGCATTGGCGGGGAGGTTTTTGCTGGCGATTTTGGGGTCATCTCCGAAAAATTCCTTTCCATCCACATACACTTTTTTCACCTCTTTGCCCTGCGCTTTGATGGTTCCGTCGGACTGCACCTCCACGCCGGGAAGTTTTTTGAGGAGATCTTCGACTACGGCGTTGGGCTGGGTCTGGAAAGCGTCGGCATTGTATTCGATGGTGTCTTTTTTGATGAGAATGGGCGTTCGACTTCCCTCAATCGTAACTTCTCCCAGCGATACGTCAAGCGCTTCGAGCTTATATGAGCCCAGACTTACCTCCGGCAAATCTCCCTGGACTGATACGGGCATACTTTTCTGGCGAAAACCGATATAGGTAATCTGAAGGATATAATTGCCGGGTTTTACTTTTCTGAAAGAAAATTTCCCGGTTTTATCGCTCAGCGAAAAGGAAACAAGGACAGAATCTTCGGCCTTCAGCAAGGTCACTGTCGCCGCCATCAGCGGAGCATCTGCCGTGTCAAGCACCGTCCCGGAAACCATGCTTGTCGTCTCCTGTCCGTACATATTTACGGACAGGGAGAGTAACGTCAACATGATAGAAATGAGAAAAATTCTGGACATAATGAAGTGTAGTTTATTTATTCGTCTTTCATTCGTGTCGCAAGATCCCATCAGGGGCATTCGTGGTTATCTTTTCTTTGTAGGATAGTAGTGTCAGCCACGAATCACCCAAATTTTCACGAATCGGGATACCTGGGGGATTGTTAATTCCTCTTCTGAATAAACCGAATCGTATTTCCCCCGCCGCTGCCGCCCATTTCGGCTTCCATCTCTTTCATTTTTTCTTTCATAATTTCATCAAACTCAGCCTGGGTGGCTTCTTTTCCCTTGGTGGGAGCTACGAGTTTGTCCGCGGCAACTGCTCCTGTTTTGATTTCTTTGGCCACAATGGTCTGTTCGCCGTCGTTGATGCTCACTTCGAGGATCAGTCCCGGCAGGCGACCCAGATTGCCCGGCCCGGTGGAAACCGGAATTTGCGGGGTAAACCACACCTCCATTTTAGTAACGCTGTCGGCCATGGTAGCTTTCTGGCAGATATATTCGCCAATCTGTTTTTGTTCGCCCGTAAGTTTCCATTCGTAGGATTTGAGGTCATCTTTGATCAGAAACATTTTCCCCATAAACTCACGCTGTTCGGTTTTCTTTTCGTTTTGAAGATCTTTGTAGAGTTTGTTGTCGGGGCGGGCAATGACCATTCTGAACTGCATATCACCGCTGCCACCGGTTATTTCCTGATTTTCACCGTCTTCAGTTTCTGTATCCTGATAAAGAGAGGCTTCGGAGGAAAAATAAAGTGTTTTTTGAGATGCCTGTTGTTTGGGCATCATAGCCATCATTTCGTCGTTTTCCATTCCTTCCAGATGAATTTTCAATTGGATGGTTTCTTCGTAGGTAACTTCACCATCCACAACCTGGGCAAAGACAAACAGCGGGAGAACCGCCAGATAAAAGCTGAAAAGTTTTTTCATAGGTAAATAGTTTTAGACAAAACTACAGGACGGGCCGTTACCATCGGGTTAATCAACCTTGATTTAAAGTTAAATAAGGTTAAAATCCGCCAGGGGTATCGGGCAAATCGGTATTTTTACCTTGTGAAAAAAAATACACTGTCCATATCGCTCATGCTCGGAAGCCTGGCACTGTTGCTGGTATTCCAGTTTTTGTGGTTACAGAATATATGGCAGAAAGAGGTGGACAATCTCAGGAAAGATACCGATCAGATGTTCACCAATGCGATCCGCGACATTGAGGATTCACTTTTTCAGCAAATCTACCTCGATCCGCTGGTATTTCATTCTGACAAAAAAGAAGCTTCCAATTCCCATCTGAATATCGTACAGCGCATCGTATCAGATACGATGAAGCAGGTCACGGTTTTGAGCAACAATACCTGGGAGACTAAAATGCCTGCCGACTCGGTCATTCGTTTTTCTTTTCGTGCCCGTACAGGAGAAACAAACAATCAGGAGCGGCAGGGTTCGATCTCACTGTTTGTGGCCATGACCGACACCCTGAAAATCAGAGATTCGCTTACCCCCTTTTGGGGAAAATTGCCAGTAAAACCCCTTTTGGAGCGGAAATTTGAGGAAGAAATCACCCTCGCCCGGCTACCGCTGCACTTCCGGCTGGGAGAAGCAGGCAATGGCGATTCGGTGTTTCGCGGCATTACTTCCCACGCCTATATTGATATACCCAGCGAGCAGAGTTATGCGGTATATATTGATGAATACAGAGGGTTTATTTTCAAAAAAATCATTCCTCAAATCCTGTTTTCCATTTTCCTTTTTTTCTCTATTTCCCTGGCTTTTTTCCTTACCTACCGCAACCTTCGCAACCAGCAGCGGCTCAACCAACTCAAAAACGACTTCATCAGCAATGTCACCCACGAGCTAAAAACGCCCATCACGACCGTAAGCGTGGCCATCGAAGCCCTGCGCAATTTTAACGCATTGGACGATCCCAACCGCACCCGCGAATATCTCGACATTTCCCAGCAGGAACTCAACCGCCTGGCAATCCTCGTGGATCGCGTGCTGAAAATGTCGCTGTTTGAAAAAGCAGAACCCGAACTGAAAATGGAAACCGTGAGTCTGCGGGAAATCATTCAGGAGATACTCGGATCGATGAAACTTCAGTTTGAAAGGCTGTCTGCAAAGGTGTCCTTTCATTCACCCGAAATTCCATTCTCCCTTACCGGCGACCGGCTCCATCTCACCAGCGTCGTCTATAACCTGATCGACAATGCCTTAAAATACGGCGGAGAACATCCGCAGATAGAAATCGCGTTGGCAGAAGCCCGGGGCAGATCAGCCTTTCGGTTAAAGATTCAGGGATGAGGAATCGCTTGAGTACAAAGAAAAAATCTTCGAAAAATTTTCCGCGTACCCACCGGAGACCGCCACAATATCAAAGGCCACGGCCTGGGGTTGAGTTATGTTGCCAGTGTAGTGGAAAAACACAGAGGTACGATTTCTGTCGAAAACCAGCCTGGCAAAGGATCGTGTTTTACCGTTTTATTGCCCACCGATCATGCCTAAGGCCCGGATTTTATATGTGGAAGACGAGCCTTTTCTGGCCAAAATCGTCAGAGAAAGCCTGGAGAGCTGGGTTTTGAGGTGGTTATGGTTCACGATGGGGCGAAAGTCATGCAGGTTTTCCGGCAGCAGATGCCCGACATTTGCGTACTCGACGTGATGCTTCCCAATGTGGACGGATTTGAGTTGGGGAAAAAAATAAGGGCGGAAAATGTTTCTATTCCCATCATTTTTCTCACTGCCAAAGTACAGACAGAGGATTTGCTGAGCGGATTTTCTTCGGGGGGAAATGACTATATCCGGAAGCCATTTAGTGTGGAGGAACTGATCGTGAGGATCAACAACCTGCTGAAGCTGACTCAGGCGGGAAAAAGTCAGGGCAGGGAGAAGGAGGTTGTTGAGTTGGGCGAATATCGGTTTTTACCCCAGAAATATGAATTACACCACGGAGAGGAAGTGCGTAAACTCTCCCACCGGGAGGCCCAGCTTCTTGGTATCCTGGCCGATCACAGGAACTACTCAGTCAAGCGGGCAGACATTCTCAATCAGGTTTGGGGCGACGACTCATTTTTCAACTCCCGCAACCTCGACGTATATATCGCCCGGCTGCGCGACTACCTCAAAGCAGATGAGAAAGTGCAGATTATCACGCTGAAGGGAGTCGGGTATCATTTTGTGGTGGGGTGAGGAATGATATCCTATAAAATAAAAATCTAACCTCTCTCCCATGAAAAACCTCCTCCTATTCCTGCTGATGGCCTTTGCCGGGATTTTTCCCGGTGAGGAACGGGCGCGGGGTACCGGAGCGGTGAGTGTGTTTAATCCTTATGCGGGAGACGCCCTTTCGGCAGGCATGGCTGGGAAAACCGCTGAGGGGTTGGGCGCATTGGGCAAAGCAGGCTGGCGGTGGATTGTGGGAAGCAGCCCCCAAACTTACCAAATGACCCTTCAGACTACGGGTTCGATGGCAGGGCAGTACCTGATGGAGTCGGTGGAGCAGACGGCTACAAAAGTGCCTTTTGTTCAGATGGCGGGGCAAGCGGGGGTGAGAGGTGGAAAAGTATTATTAGAAGCCCCTAAAGTCATGCATAAACACCACATTTTCCCTCAGGAATTTCGACGATATTTTACCAATCAAGGTATAGCTATACTCAAAGCGTTTAGGAATGCGGAAGCCCAATGATTTGAAATTTGGGGGTAATGAGGGTTTTTAGTTTTTCTGCACAGGTGGCAATATTGTCAAAAAAAGCCCGGATGCCTGCGCGAAATTCCTGAAAGGTGGGGTAAAAAAAGCTGTTAATGACTTCCTTTTTCATGAATTTCCAGAGTCGTTCGATGGGGTTTAAATTGGGGGAATAGGGCGGCAGGTGGCGCAATTCGATTCGGTCCCTATGGTCAGCAATCCAGGTTTTGAGCGCAACGGCGTGGTTGTATTTT
>JAWKNL010000012.1:0-149234 GCA_041391725.1 Bacteroidia bacterium | reverse complement strand
AACCGGATGTGAAACACAGAGACACAGAGGTCGCAGAGGAGTTGCTCCGTTTCTCCGTTTCTCTGTGTTTATTTTTTGACGCAACCGGATGTGAAACACGGAGACACAGAGGTCGCAGAGGCTATCTCCGTTTCTCCGTTTCTCTGTGTTTATTTTTTGACGCAACCGGATGTGAAACACGGAGACACAGAGGTCGCAGAGGAGTTTCTCCGTTTCTCCGTTTCTCTGTGTTTATTTTTTGACGCAACCGGATGTGAAACACAGAGACACAGAGGTCGCAGAGGAGTTTTCTCCGTTTCTCCGTTTCTCTGTGTTTATTTTTTGACGCAACCGTTTATCGTTCTGTATTTCCTTTTGCGATTTTCAGTCCGAGAAAAAATGTCCTGGGCCGCGACGGGCCGTACACATAGTTGCTGTCGCGGTATGGCCCTGTATCAAAGTCGCGCTGATAGCTGTTGAAAATATTCTGGACTCCACCCGAAATCTCCAGGCCCGGGCCTTTTTTCCCGGTTAGTATCCGGTAATTGATCCTGCTGTTGATTTCAAAAAACTGAGGTGAATCTATTACCCTGTCATTTTCAACGCCGGGCGCACCTGCAAAATGAGGAACTTTCATTGTACCCGTATAAACACCTGACAGCGAACCGCTTAATCTGGATTCAGGCAGAATGCTCAATGTAAAAAATCCATAAGCATTGGGTGTGCGAAGGTAATTGCGGATTCCGGGAACTTCATTGGACCAGGCTATGGGGTTGTCATACAGAGAAGACTGCAACGTAAAGCCTGTTTCTACCTGAACCATCTGGTCGTAATTCAGCCGCCCTTCCAGCGTAATGCCTTTGACCGTAGAATTGCCGCCATTTTTGCGCAACAATCGCTGATTGCCTGCTGCATCGGTACCGATTTCTTCCAGCACAAATGTATTGTAGAGTCGGGTATAAAAAACCTCCGCTGTAAATCCGTAGATATAGTCAGGCTGCGGATTGTTGTAGTCTGCCGAAAAACTGAAGCTGTCTGATGTTTCTTCCCGAAGATCTTCGGCAATCTGCACCCGGGAAATCCCCCCTCCGGCAAAAGCTATGTGCAGATCAGTTTCAAACGCCTGAGGTGCTTTAAATCCTTTGGCATAACCTGTTCGCAACTGGATGTTGTACACAGGTTTAAATAGCAGACTTAATCTGGGCGTAAAAACAGGGTGATCCACAAAATTGTGAACATTCATTCGCACGCCACTCAGGAGGGTAAGTTTGCGGGAAAATGCCCAGTCGCTTTGTAAAAAACTGGCGGTAAGGTGGGTTGACTGGTCAATCAGGTAATTGTAGCCGGGTATCTCATCGAATGTATAATCGTATTGATGCTCAAGTCCTGTCGTAAGGGTATTTTCACTCTGGCCGATTTTTATGCGGTGATTGTACTGGACTCCTCCTACCAACGTATGGCTTCGTGTATTGCCCCAGCCGTCACTCTGGTCAATGCCGGTATAATGCAGGCGGGTAGTATGTTGAAAAGAAACGTAGGCATTGATCCAGAAGGGTTTATGCGCAGGGGTAAACGAATAATCCATTCCTCCGACTGAGATATGGTGTACGCGCTCTTCGGACTGGTCGGCCTGATCTGCCGGCAATTCAAATTTATTTCCTCCCCTGCGAAATTCGTAAATGCGCCAGGCATTGAGACCGATTTTATGCCCGGGACGGGGTTTGAAATAAATTTTAGTTCCAATGGAATGGTTTTCCAGACGGGGAATTTCTGAAAATTCGTCTCCGTTGGCATCATAGTGGTCGCGATACCGGTGTGAGGTGAAAACAGACATTCCCGCTGTTTGTTTTTCGTTTACCAGACTTAGGTTTCCGTTGAGAAAATGATCGGGAGTACGGCCATCAATCAGGGCAGAGTTTGAGGAAAACGACCATTCATTTTTCCGGGGTTCGCGGGTGATGATATTCACCGTTCCGGCAATGGCATTTGCACCGAAAAGAACAGAACCTCCCCCCCTGACAACTTCCACTTTTTCCACCTGGGTGGCAGGTATTTGTTCCAGACTGTAAAGGCTCATCAGTGAGGTAAAAACCGGCCGGCTGTCGATCAGTATCTGACTGTAATTACCGGCCAGGCCGTTCATCCGGAGCTGAGTATAATTACAGGTCTGGCAATCTGTTTCCATCCGGAGACCGGGCTGAAAACAGATACCTTCTGACAATGTGTTGGATTGGGTGATGCGGAAAGTGTTGGCTGTAAGGACGTTGACGGCAACCGCGTTGTCAATTCTGCGTTTGGCGGTGCGCGTTCCGGAGATCACTACTTCGGTCATATAGAAGGAAGTATCGGGCGGAATCGTATTTACCGGTTCAGGAAGTGATTGTGCATTTATGATTGCGGGCAGAAGCATGACTACCCATAAGTAAAGAGTTTTCATTCAGATGTTTTTGAGGGAGGCAAATAAGCAAATTTAGATAACATAAACAAATTATTTAAGTAACCCTAAAATATTTAAACCCAAAACAACTTTCCCCGATTAGACTTACAGCCTGAGAGTATGATTGTGATTTAATTGTTTCAGCTATATATTTAACTCCTTCATTTTTCTTTCCATTAAAAAATACTGCTATGACTCGCTACTTCAAAGTATGGTTTCCCCTTCTCATGCTTGTTTTTCCATCTTTTGCGACGGCACAGGAGCCTGTCGTTATTCCGCTTTGGGAAAATGGCGCCCCCGGTTTTGAAAACCGCAAAAATGAACCCGAGCAGGCGCAGGACTGGTGGGTACGTAATGTGCACAATCCTTCTATCACCGTTTACCTGCCTCCCAGAGATATTGCTACGGGTACGGCGGTGGTGATCTGTCCTGGTGGCGGGCATAAAAATCTTGTATTTAATGCTGAAGGGCGCGATGCTGCGGCTTATTTTAACAGTATTGGGGTTGCTGCATTTGTACTCAAATACCGCCTTGCCAGGGAAGATAATTCGCCGTATTCGCTCGACATTCATCCTCAGCAGGACGGCTACCGGCAACGCGCCTGGTCAGAAGCCGGGCCAAAGAGTGGGAAATCGATCCAAACCGCCTGGGCATTATGGGTTTTTTCTGCCGGCGGGGAAGTGGTTTCTATGCTAGCTTATGGTACAGGTGAAGGTGATCCCAAAGCTGCCGACCCGATCGACCGGGAGAGTGGCCGCCCTGACTTTCAGATACTGATTTATCCGGGGCCACTCGGCATTCGGATGTGATACCATCTACCGCGCCTCCGGCTTTCCTCGCGGTCGCCAATGACGACCCTTGCTGCCTGAAGCCTACAATGAAAATCTTGATGGGCTACCAGGCTGCCGCGCCAAAGTGGAGGCGCATATCTATTCCCAAGGCGGACACGCCTTTAATATGGGCCTTCGCTCCAACCTCATTACCCTGCAGACCTGCCGCAGCGCCTGACTGACTGGATGAAAGACAGTGAGTTATTGTAGCGCTACCATTCTGCTACAACACTTTCATATGCGTGCAGTTCCTGAAGCCTGAATTCCAGGTAACCCTCTTCCATGTGAAAGGGACCGGTTTGTGGCCTTTAATGGTAAACATGCCCGACGGCTGGGTTTGCATTTTTATCCTGAAATGAATATCTCTGACCGGTAACGGAGGGAAATAGGTATTGCCACTGAAGCCGGTCAGGTTGATCAGATGGATGATCATACCGTCAGGTGAATGTTTGTCTATATTCTCCGGTGTGTTGAGGGTATATTTTTGCACAATGACTTCTACCCGCTCATGGGCGTCAGTAGAAAGTAGATCATTGATATCCGGGCAAAGATATTCTACTACATCGACAGAATATTTTATGCTGTTCGTATCCGTGGAGGTAGTACAGTTGCCGAGATTTTCGGGAAGCAGGGCCGCTTTGCTTTTTGAGTGGTGTTTGATCCCCAGTGCGTAAAAACCTGTGGGTTCGTGTCCGCCGATTTTTTCGGGAGGCCCCGGCCTGCCGGGTGTATATATCGGCAACTGTTTTTCATCCGCACAGGCAAAGTCATAAAGGCCGAGATTAAATTTCCAGAAAAGGATTTTCTGAGGAAGAAATCGCCGGAAAATGGTTTTGTCTTCCGGTGCCAGGTAAAATCCATCTCCTTTATGGTTTTTGTCTATGACGTCAGCGCCAAAAATACGCGCCAACGCATCCGGATTTCCGGTAAATGAGCGGTTGGTGGCTATCAGATGGGCGCGTTTTCGCACAGGTTGCTAATTACAGCCAGAGACAGCGAATCAAGAGTGACAATTTCAGGGAAAATGATTATCCGGTACTTGCTCATTTTTTCGGCGAGGTGGCCGATTTGTTTGTCTTCAATGATGTCAAACTGCAAATGCGCCTCTTTGAGCATCATCTGAATGCCCCGGTATTCCTGCATCGGTTCGCCTCCGGGCCAGTAGCCAGGCGCGATGACAGCAATTTGTGCGGGAGACTCGTATTTCCCAAAATAGGGTTCGTATTGTTTGTGGAGCCCGTAAATCTCGCGCCAAACAGGAAAATTCCGTTCATCTTCATAATCACGGAAATCGCCCATCAGGCTGATGTCAAGGCCGGAGCCGTTGGCGATATTTTCATACAGGCGGATGGCCGTTTCTCAGGCTCTATGGCATTGTACCTCGATTGGAAAGAAATCTGTTGGATACTGGCATTGCTGACGATATGGTCGGGGTACGAATTTTCGACATTGTTGACATTGTCAGAAGCCATGTAGGGCCAGTAAGGCAGGCTGTTGGTTTGCGTTTCATGGCGAATGATATCGACATAGGTATCGTTGTATGTACAGATAGCAATCTGCGGATTTTTGGCCTTTACACGCTCATGCAGATGTTGCCAGATATCAGTAGTGGCAGTTTTAAACGCCTGGTACTCGCGAAATACCGGATCAAGTGGATTTTCCTCCAATGGCAGTTTTTTCCTCCGCTAAAGGCTGCAAAACTTTTTTATCCCATTCATTCTGGTCAATGCCGTAGTATTTTCCTTCATAGGCATTGGCGGTGTGATAGCCGGGCATATTGAGGAAAATTCCGTCAATAGGGTAATTATCAATGACTTCTTCAATGATTTCGAATGCTTTTTCCTGTAAATAAGGGGCATTCACGCTGGTGAGGTACATATCGTCATTGGTGATCCGTTCGCCCTTAGCCGATAAATAACACCAGTCGGGGTGCTTTTCAAAAATGCTTTGCTGTACTCTGCTGAAATCAAATCTGACGATACCCTGATTCCTGATTTATGGCATTTTTCTATGACATCCCCCAGCATATTTTCCTGCATGTACGGGTTGGTGTAATGGAAAGGTAGTTTTGTAGGGTAAAAGGCCATAATCCCTCCGGCATTGATCAGTAAGACATTTGCCGAAAAACCCTGGAGGTCAGCTAAGAGGGAATCAACATTTAGTTGTGCTTCATAAGCAGGAAGATTGGTCTGCAAAAGACGCAGGTTATTGCTTTTCCACCAAAGCATGGAGTCGGGCCAGGCAGCAGTATTTACTTTTTGAGTATCTGCCGGTTTTGGCCCACAACCCCAGGCGGTTATGAGCACCAAAGTCAGGAATGTCAGCAATCTCATGGAGGAAGGTTCTGTTTTGGGCGAATAGGTTACCAGCCGGGAATATAAAAATCCTTATACCCCAGGCCGCAACTGTCTATAACTGTAAGAAAATAATCACTTTCATTTCGCTGTGGTTCAAAAGCAATATGGCTGTAAGTAAAAAGACAGCCCATTTCTTTTGCTTTTGCAATAAATTTGGCCGACGGTATCTTTTTCAGATTGTCTATTTCAATAGCCTTATGATTTTCTCTGGCAAGCGTCAACACTTGTACAATACGCGCATCTGTCCAGATTTTATCGTAGTTCTGCTTCATTTCCTCGGGCAGGAGAGTGGGTGAAGCCCAGATATTTACTGCCGGATTTGTAAGGCCCTTCGTGATTTTTGAAAAATAGGAATCGGTAAAACTTTTCAGACTGGAGAGGGAGGAAGCGTCTGCCAGAATGCCAAAATCACTGATAATGTAATCGTATTTATTCAGGGGAAAGCTGTCGTTGAGCACAGAGAGATCACCGGTTTCAAAACCTGAGAATACCGGAAGATTTCCCACATCTTCGGATTTTCCGGGTTCAGATACAATCCCGACATTCACCCCTTCGCGGTAGGTATTCTGCACGGCCCGGTTGGTGCCAAAGTTTTCGGTTGGCTTTACATGCAGATCAATAAATGCAAACTGTTTTCCCTGAAGCGATTTCATTTTTTCATACGCTTTACTGAAAGGCATGGAATCGCCCGCAGTACCTTCCCCGGACAGTTTTTTTACTCTGATATTCCGATAATATACCTTACTGCCGGGATCGTGGCCCTGAAGGGCAAAAGTACCCGACTCCAGGCTATCGGTAGCAGGCAGAAGGTGATCTACAGTAACGACATCATTTACTTTTACCAGGAGATGTCTGCCTTCGTAGCGAATGGTCATTTCAAACCAGACGCTATCCTTCGCAAATGCTTTGTACACATTTTTATTACCATAAAGGCTGCCGGTCTTTTTGAGTTCACGGTAATCGCCGCCGCCGATATGGGTATTGTTGACCTGTACTTCGTGCCCGGCAGAGGGCCAGCCTTCGTCCTGATAGCGGGTGTGGTAATATACACCAGAATTGGCATGCAGGTGAGTCATCACTTCCAGTCGCAGTTCGAAATTGGTAAATGTGGCATTGCTATCGGGCCCAAGATAAAACAGGTGGGAACGGGTACCTTCGGCGACAATCTTTCCATCTTCGACCCGGAAAGTTGAGGGATTTTCATTGGCTTTCCAGCCGGCGAGGTCTTGTTCGTTAAATAGGCTGATCCATTCTTCAGATGGGGAATCGTCCTGACAGGAAAAAAAAGTAAAGATGAGAAGCGGTACAAACAGAAGCAGATGTTTTGACATATGGGGGTAGTTATAGTAATCGTGATCGCGTTTGTATCGGATTTCACAGCGTAGGAGTTGATCTACAACTATTTAAGGAAAGATTTTGAATGGAGGAAAGAATAGCCTGATTTTTTTCGGAAAAGGCAAAAAAAAAGCCCCTTTTCAGGGGCTATATTCTATAGGCAGATCCAATGATTAGTATCTTTTTCCGTAACCACCGTCATCGCCACGACCTCTGTCTCTGTAACCACCTCTGTCGCGGTTGAAACCACCGCCACCTCCACCGCCACCGCGATTGCCACCACCGTAGCCACCGCCACCGCGGTTGCCACCAAATCCTCCTCCACCTCTGCTATCGCTGCGTTCTTCTCTGGGTTCTGCTTTTTTCACAACAATTGTTCTGCCATCGAGTTCGGTATTGTTCAGTTCTTTGATGGCGTTGAATCCTTCCTCGTCGTTGGGCATTTCTACAAATCCGAAACCTTTGGATTTTCCGGTAAATTTGTCAGTGATAATTTTTACTGAGCTAACTTCGCCGAATTCCTCAAAAGCTTCCTGAAGGCTTGACTCTAAAGTGTCAAAGTTTAATTTTGCTACAAAAATGTTCATAAAAAAAAAGATAATAATAGATTAAAAAAGGTAACCCGTGCGTAGCAAATGGAATCTTTTTTCAAAATAACTTTACTAAACAAAAATTTCCTCTGATACAAAGATAAGGATATATTTCTGCTATTTATGTAATAAATATAAATTTTTTTTTATATTCCTCCACACCCTCTCTAATTCGTTACATTTGACATTTTTTCCAGCGCAAGCGTGAGTGAATGTGTACCTTTTTTACCCAGCCCCTGTGCCTCTACCGCCTTGTACAACTGATGTACAAGCGCCAGTCCGGGCAATGCCAGGTTCATCCGACGCGCTTCCTCAAGGGCAATCTCCATGTCTTTGACAAAGTGCTCGACATAAAACCCCGGTTCAAAATTGCGGTTGACGATTCTCGGTGCGAGGTTGCTGAGCGTCCAGCACCCTGCGGCGCCGCCGCTTATCGCCTCAAGCATGACATTGAGGTCGAGTCCTGCCTTATAGCCATACAAAAGGCTTTCGCACACCCCAATCATCGTACCGGCAATGGTGATCTGGTTGCACATTTTGGTATGCTGCCCCGCACCTGCCTTTCCCTCATAAATTATATTTTTCCCCATGATCTTCAACAGAGGCATAATACGATCGACATCTTCTTTGTCCCCTCCGGTCATTATAGACAGCGTTGCGTTTCGTGCGCCCACATCTCCGCCGGAAACGGGCGCGTCCACTGCTCCGATTCCTTTTGCCCGGGCAGCTTCATAGATTTTTTGTGCCAGGCTGGGGCGGGTAGTGGTCATATCTACCAGTAGGCTGCCCTTGCGTGCACCCGACAGAATACCGTTTTCTCCGAAATATACTTCTTCCACATCGGAGGGGAAGCCGACAATCGTAAATACGATTTCTGATTTTTGGGCAACTTCTCCGGGCGTATCTGCCCATAATGCCCCCTTGTCAAGGGCGGGTTTTGCCTTTGCCGCTGTGCGGGTATAAACTGTTGCCGGATATCCGGCGTCGATCAGGTGCCCGACCATGGAAATGCCCATGACACCGGTTCCGATCCATCCGATCTGAGGTAAAGCACTCATTGTATGCGATTCTTTTCTGCCCGAAAGTTAGCAGAATTATCGCAATAAAGTAAACGAACCAGAGGTCGTACGCACCCGGCCATCGTCGTACAATAAATTGGCCATAAAAATATATACCCCTTCGGGTGAAGCACTTCCCCTTGCATATCCGTCCCAGCCTACCGTCTGGTCATTGGGGCTCAGCCCGTGGGCTTCGAAAATCAGGTTTCCCCATCGGTTAAATACCTTCAGACTTTCAACCGCCTGCATATCTTCACTTCCCATAATGGTAAAAAAGTCATTGATTCCATCGTCATTGGGACTGAAAGCATTAGGGGCATAATAGTCGTAATAGGAGAGGTTTAGCAAAACGGTACTATCACATCCGTAGGCGGTTTTCAGATGCGTGGTATAGGCTCCCGGCGCATAATACCGCGCCTGCCCCACCTCATAATACTCGGTCGGAAAGATTTTGGCATTAATTGATACCGCAGTATCCACAGATACATGCAGGCTGAGCTGAACAATGCTGTCGCAGTTATGCGCTGTTTTTACCGTGTCGTAGTAGGTTCCCCCGGATTCGAGCAACTGATTGTGAAAGCGGTAGGTTTCTCCTTCGCAGATCGTGACCGATTGTTTGCTCCTGTATTCGGGGCGGATATACTCATAACCTCCGGAAATGCGGCAACCCAGCAGAGGGCTATTGGTCATGACCTGATAGTTGCCATTGCCGTACATTTTCCCGAGGCGGCTTTGGGTTTCTCCCACGAGGGCAATTCCGTTTTTATACCACTGATATTCGATTGTATCATTAAAAGGAACCACGAGGCCCAGGTTTTCATCACACAGGCCACCGGAAGGCTGAATCGCAAAATCAAAAGACGCCTTGTCTGCAAGAATCAGGTTATCGAAAAAATAGTAGGTTGAGGTGTGATAATTCAGTTCTACACAATCGGGACCAATGGCCATGGCATAGATATTTTCGGTAGGGATGACATTGATTTCGGTGAGTTTCCACTGGTTGCTGCCAGAAATGGGAACAGAGCCCAGGCTTTTCCAGCCGGGGCCATTGGTTGGGCATCCGAGTGATTCGTTGCCGACGCCAAAGGGAAGGTTGGCGCAACTGGTCGTGCCGTAAAAAACAATATTGGTGGGGGGTGAATTTTCGGAGTTGGTAAAACCGATATAGAACTGGAATTTGTACTGAACACCGGCCAGCAGCGGTGCAGTGAGGCATGCGCCAGCATATTCTTTCCAGTTGGGATCACTTCCGTTGCCACCAAACCGGCCATTCCGAAAGCCCACACACCCCTGCCCGTCGGGAATCGGCAGCGGAACCGGCATACCATCCCAGCCCATCCAGCCGCAGGTATGGATATAATCGGTTGTAGGCTCAGAAGCCTGGATCCAGGTAACAGCACAACTCATCTGCGCGCGATTGTTGGGGCAACAGGTCTTATCTTCAAATGAAGGATTGGGAATCAGCGAAACGGGTTCTATTACCGGGCATTCACAATCGGGGTCGCGAAGGTCGATCAGACCATCGCCGTCATCGTCAATGCCATTGTCGCAGATTTCTGCAGCCGGAGGTTGAGCAAAGCTCTCCACCAACGAATACACCGAAAAAATGCCCAAACAAAGCAGGATTCGGAAAAAATTTCTGATCAGAGTCATAGGGGTGATAATGATGTACCAATAAAGGGGCTCTCCGATCTGGCCCTTTAATATAATACACCATCAGAAGACAAACAACAGTTGACCAAGGTAAAATTTTAGCCTACCGGTTGCTGTTTTTTATCACCTGCTTCCTCACAATAAAAAACAAACCTGCGCCCAAAGCAACAATCAGCAAAATCACTTCCCAACTGCTCCAGATACCAAAGTGGTCGTGAGGTACAGGGATATCATGTGCTGAGGCCATCACAGGCAGAAAAGCAATCAGGGCAAAAAGAATACGGGTTTTCATAATTCTTGAGTTAACAGGTGATACAATTCTTGCTGTAGTTGATTTATACTAATATGAGATTTTTCGCTCAATTCGCGCAATGATTCGTATTCAAATTTTCTACTTTTTCTTCCCGATGGCTTCACCACCTCCTTTATCGGCACTTTCCCGTAGGGTGTATTTACCTCCACAATCTTTCTTTCCAGGACATTTCTCGCCACCTCATAATAACGCAACCCGATAGTGGTGGTGTTTTCCAGCAGAAAATCAATCAGTACAGGGAGCTTCTCTTGTGAAACAATAACCGTGATATTCAATCCCGAACGTCCTTTTTTCATTTGCACCGGGGTAAAAAAAATGTCTGCGGCTCCGGCGTCCAGGATAGCATCCTGAAAATCTTTCCCCAGAAATTCTCCCGTCATATCGTCAATGGTTGTCTCCACCACCATCATTTTGCCAGTTGGAACTGCTGCCGTTTTTTTTTTGAACCGGTTTCCTCCAGCAGAGAAATTCTCACCACATTGGGATTGCGAAACCTTTTTTGCCCCGGCCATAGGCAATTTTCTCCACAGAAAATATCTGTGGCTGAAAGTCGGGCTTCAGGTACTTCAACACCGCCGCGCCTGTCGGGGTTACCTTTTCGCCTTCCTCATCGCCTTTATATACGGGCATTCCTTTCAGCAGATCAGCCGTCGCAGGCGCAGGTACAGGAAGTATCCCATGCTGGGTTTTGACCATGCCAAAGCCTGTACACACTGCATCGGCATACGTTTTTGTTACTTTCAACTTGTCGATCATCACCGCACACCCTACAATATCCAGAATCGAGTCCACCGCGCTCACCTCGTGAAAATGGATTTTTTCCAGGGGAATATTGTGCACCCGGGCCTCAGATTCACCGATCAGGGTAAAAATTGCTTTGGCTATGGATTTTGCACCGTCTGTGATATGCCCTTTTTCTATAATGGTGAGAATATCTTTTAAATGCCTGTGAGGATGGTGGTGGTGCGAATGTTGAAGAAGGTGAGTCCCGGGCGAATGTTGTTCCGTATTGAGGTCAGTAATTTTTACATGGTTGCAGACAATGCCATTTACGCTTACGGAATGCACAGTCACTTTTCCATCGGGCAAATGGAGGTTTTCGGGAAGACGGGTGATTTCTTCCCAACTGTCGGTGAGACTGCAAAGTGCACTCAGCAACATATCGCCTGAAAGGCCGGAAAATGGTTCTATATAAAGGACACTCATCGTTTTCTAATCATATTGAGGATACGTACAGCGGCCATTGCTGCGCCATATCCGTTGTCAATATTAACAACACTTATCCCATTGGCGCAACTGGCAAGCATAGAATTCAGTGCAGCGATGCCGTTGGCAGCGACGCCATACCCCACACTTACCGGCACGGCAATCACCGGCTGAGGCACCAGTCCGCCCAGCACCGTAGGCAAAGCGGCTTCAAAACCGGCAACCGCAATCAGGATAGAATATTTTTTTATTTCTTCGAGCCTTGCCAGCAGCCGGTGAAGGCCTGAGACCCCCACATCGACGATTTTACCGGCGCCGATTCCCATAAAAGCCAGGACGTGATCGATTTCATTGACCACCGGAAGATCAGAAGTACCTCCGGCGATGATGCAGACTTCCCAGTGGTTTTCCGGGCGGGAAAACTGATTCAGAAAAAATACCCCGGAAAGTGGGTCATAAGCTGCGGAAGGAAACCGGTCAAGCAGAATCTCCGCCTTATTTAACTGAAGGCGGGTAACCAGGGCATTTTTATTTTTTTCCTGATAATGGAGCAGGATGCTTTGAAGAATATCCACGGGTTTTGATTCGCCGAAAATAATCTCAGGAAACCCCAGCCGGTCTTCACGCTCAAAATCTATATGGAATGGCTGGCTCATTTGTGTACAATCGTCCGGTTGAGTTTGCCCGAGACCAGTCCCTCGGTGTCCATGGTGCAGGATTCAAATCCTGTCTGTCGGATAGCGGCACTGATAACCTCAAAATTTTCGGAAAGGCGGGGAAGGTCATTTACAGGCACTTCCACCTTTGCTTCGGTACCAAAGTGTCGTACCCGTACATCTTCAAATCCCCAGGCGTTGAGAATGCCTTCGGCTGTTTCGATCTGGTGAAGTTTTTCACCTGTGATGGGGCTTCCGTAGGGTACGCGGCTACTGAGGCACGGGCTGGCGGGTTTGTCCCAGTTGGGTAAACCGAAATGGCGGGCGAGATTGCGCACCGCTTGTTTGGAAATGCCGCAATCGGCCAGCGGAGAGGCAACCCTGTGTTCGGATGCGGCCTGCAAGCCCGGCCGGTAGTCGCCGAGGTCGTCGGTATTGGTTCCGTTGAGGAGGGTATAGCCGGGGTATTTATGGAGCATGCGTGTGAGGTCGTGGTAGAGGTGAGATTTGCAGAAATAGCAGCGGTTGACAGGATTGGCGAGGTAATCGGGATCATGTATTTCGGCTGTTTCCACAATTTCAAGCGAAAGCCCGAACCGGCGGCAAAACTCCGTGGCAAAGGCGTAGTCTTTTCGTTTGAGACTGGGAGAAACCGACATACAGCCGACTGCTTTTTCGCCCAGAAATCTTCCGGAGAGAAACAGCACCAGCGTCGAATCAACTCCACCGGAAAAGGCAGTGAGGGTTCCGGCTTTCGATTCAAACCATTTTTCCAGTTTATTTATCTGCGTTTGGATCATATTGGGAAGTTAGGGAATTTTGGGGAAAAGTAAGTTTTTTGGTGCGATCGTTTTTTCTCCCGCCATGCAACACAGAAATATTCGGCTTTGGAAGAAATAAATTCCCGGAAACAACCTTTGCCACCTGATATTTCTGCTATCGTATATGCCTTATTTTGATTATTTGTAATAATTTGACCATTTCCCCGCCATGTAATATTTTATGCCTTTTCGCATTGAAAATTCCGGACTACGGGTGGTAATTGTGTCCAGTTACCGTTATTCGTAATCAGACAACGCTCAATTTTATTTACGGAATCTGTCCTGTCAATGCTGAAAACCACGTTAGGCTTTCTGGCCATTTGTCTCGTTCTTGCTCCAATCTTTGCTCAAAGTAATTCCCAGACCATCTCGCTCGAAGAGATTATCAATGAAACGCTAAGTGCCTATCCCCTTACCACTGACAACCGCTTTAAACTGGCTGCTTACACTGAACTGAAAGGACGCTATGCGGCATCCGTGCAGACCCTGACACTAAACTTTGGCGGACTCGGTTTTCTGAATTTTTATCAGAAAAACTGCCTGCTCCGCACCGGAAACAATCAGGTTTTTTCCCTAAACCGAAATTCAGAACATGTCTCTGACTCCGTCGAAATGAACCGGCGGCTGGAAGAGATTTTTGAAAAAATTATTCTTCTCGGCAACCACAATGCAGATCCTGAGAAGATCGAATTTGTGGATACCTACCTCGCTAAGAAAAATATCGAACCTTTCGAGAAGGTATTTCTCCGGCACATTTTCATTCGCTTTGGCAGGTATAATGCCGAAAAACGGATGATCATGTTTCACACAGACTGGCTGCCGGAACGCACCTTCAGTTACCGCGGGCCGGATGATAAAGAACTGGTGAAAAGACACATTACCCCACTGAAAATGGTGCTGAGTGAAAACACCATTCGCGGCTATTATCTGGAAAATGACGGAACCGTTTTTGTCGAAAATGTGGATCGGGATGTGTTTTATGCAACGGGCGAAGAATACCTTTTCAACGTAGCTGCGTTCAAACTATTTGCCCAGAAGCTGTTTGTACAATCTGTGCAGTACATTTCCAAAGCTGAGGCAAAACGGCTGGAAACCGTCTCCGATGATCCTTCCCAGAGTACCGTAATCACGCAGATGGTGACCTATGACTCTCAGATTTCGGATCAGGGCAAATATGTTGCCGGCAATATGCGGCAGTCGTATTATGCAGGGCCATCCGCGCCACAGAAGGCGGCAACGACGGTTCAGCCCCTGTACCACGAGTACAGTTGGATTCCCATGATGCTGGGCATCATGCGCTCCAACAATATCAATATCGGCGACGATTATGTAATCAAATATTTTATCGACGAACCCTATTTCGACCGGATCTATCAGATGCTCACGCGGGAGGAAAAGGCGAAAGTGGACAAATACAAAAGCGCAAGAATATAAATTTTTGTGGCTGGCTAAAATCTTTAGGTGAATCTGTTTCGAAAGCCCTTCGGGGCTTTTTTTTGTTTTCCTTTGTGAAGTTTCAATTATATTACATACATTTAGGAATAATATAATCCCGAATGAAAGGAACTTACCTCGGAGAACTGGAAGAATTCGTGCTTCTGACCGTAGCTGCCCTCTACGACGAAGCTTACGGCGTAAGCATAAAAACCGAACTGGAAACCCGTATGGGCCGCTCCCTGAGCGTCGGGGCACTCCACACTGCGCTCAGGCGGCTGGAAGAAAAAGGGTTTCTCTCCTCCCGCCTGGGAGAAGCTACTGCCGAACGCGGAGGCAAACGCAAGCGGTTTTTCCGCGTCACCGTCTTCGGACACCGCGCGCTTACCGAAGCGCGCGACCTCCGCAGCCAGCTATGGAACGATGTGCCGCCTGTCGCTTTCGATTTTTCCTAAACTCACCCTATGCGCAACAACAATCTCAGGCCGCCCCGATGGATGGAAAGTTTTCTCCGATGGGGATTGGACGCAGACATAACCGAAGACATCCTCGGCGACCTGCACGAACTATTCCTGACACATATTGAAACAAAAAACATCTATCTGGCCCGCTGGAAGTATTTTCTCAGTATGCTCAGTCTCCTCCGCATGTTTCGGCCCAAATGGCTTTCCCTACCTTCAACCCTTATTACCTCCGCCATGATCCGTCATTACTTCACCATTGCCTTCCGCAACCTCAAAAAGCACCTCTCCTACTCCATTATCAATATACTCGGACTGGGAACCGGGCTGGCTGCCTGCATTCTTCTCCTGCTGTTTGTAAGACACGAGACCAGTTATGACCGGTTTCACAAAAACCACGAGCGTATTTTCAGAGCGAGCATGGAGGTGCGGGACGGGGATAATTTCAGGCACGTTTCGGTCTCGCCTACCGCTGTTTTGCCCGTTTTTAAGCGGGAGTTTCCGGAGGTTGAAAGCGGCGTACGCATCTTATCATCGGGAAGTTTCAGCCCTGACGTGGTCAGGTATGAAGACAAGGTATTTCAGGAGATGGGGTTATTTTATGCCGATTCGACGTTTTTTGACATATTTTCCTTTTCGTTGATCGCCGGTGATCCGACAAAAGCCTTAACCCGCCCCTCCTCCGTCATCGTCTCTCTGACGATGGCCCGGAAGTACTTTGGCTCAGAAAATCCGGTAGGTAAATATCTGACCATGAATAACCAGCGCCAGTATGAGGTTACCGGAGTCATGGAAGACATGCCGCCGCAGTCGCATTTTCACGCTGACTTTCTCGCCTCCTTTTCGACGCTTGGTGCTTCCAAAGAGGAGATGTGGTGGTCAGCCAACTATCAGACATATCTGTTGCTCAGGAGCCCGGAGGCAGCCGTTTCGCTGCGGGAAAAAATCCCCCCGCTCATGGAGCGGGAAATGGGAGACGAGCTCAGCGAGTCGCGAAGTGTCAACTACCGCCTTACGGCGCTGGCCGATATTCACCTGTATTCCGACGCAGAGAGCGAACTCGAACCCGGCAGCGATGTGCGTTATGTGTATATTTTTTCCGGCATTGCCCTGATTATTTTGCTGATTGCCTGCATCAATTATATGAATCTCGCCACGGCCCGGGCCGTGGACCGGGCACGGGAAGTAGGGCTGCGCAAGGTAATCGGCGCATATAAAAGTCAGATTTTTTTCCAGTTTATCGGTGAATCGGTACTCATCACCTTTGCCGCAGTGGCACTGGCAGTGGTTTTTGCCTCAGCCGCATTACCCTGGTTTAATACCCTCACCCACCGGTCGCTTACCCTCGATTGGGTGGCCAGTCCGTTTCTTATCCCACTTCTTCTGGGAATAGGATTAATGGTGAGTTTTCTTTCCGGCATCTGGCCTGCCATGGTGTTTACGAGGTTTGAGCCGGTTCAGATTTTGCGTGGCAAATACAGAAACTCCTCCGGAGGAAGTCTCCTCCGCAAAATGCTGGTAGTGTTTCAGTTTGCCGTTTCTATTTCTCTGATCGTATGTACAATGGTCTCTTACCGGCAACTTCACCTGATTCAGAATATCCGCCTGGGTTATGACAAAGACCAACTGGTGGTTGTGCCAATGGATAGCGAAATAGGCAGTAAATGGGCTTCCATAAAGGGACAGTTAAAAAACCACCCCGAAATACTGGAAGTATCAGCCGTGTCCGAATCGCCGGTTAAAATCGAAGGAACCTACAATATTTTCCTCCCATCCGGTGAAGCCAATTCCAAACTTGTACAGGCCATCGCCGCAGATATTGATATTGTGCAGACACTGGGGTTGCAAATCATTGCAGGCAACAATTATACGCCTGCCAGCGCAGAAAAAGAGGATTTCCCTTTTCTACTCAACCAAAAGGCGATCCGGATTTTTGGCTGGACACCGGAAGAAGCGGTAGGAAAAAAAATCAATCTCAGCGGAAGGGAAGGGTTTGTACAGGCAGTGGTCAACGACTTCCATATCGCCTCGCTCCACGAAGAAATTTCCCCGCTCGTGATCTTTCTCTCTCCCAGAGATTATTATGAAGCATTGATAAGAGTGCGTCCGGGAAATCACTCCCCGGCAATCAAGAGTATCGCAGCGGTATGGAAGGAAAATGTCCCGCACAGGCCTTTTGAATATCATTTCCTCGACGAAACTTATCAGCGCATGTATCAGACTGAACAACAGACAGGTAAAGCCTTTGGCATATTTGCCGTGTTGGCGATTGTCATCGCCTGCCTCGGTTTGTTTGGGCTGGCGTCCTTTACCACATTGCAAAAATCGAAGGAGATTGGAATACGAAAAGTATTGGGAGCTACAGTACCCCAGATTGTCGCGATGTTGTCCGGAAATTTCGCCATTCCTGTATGCATCGCGGCCATGATTGCGCTTCCGCTTTCGTGGTATATGATGGAGGAGTGGCTCAGCGGTTTTGTTTTCCGGGTAAATGTGGGCCTTCCCACGCTGGCTTTTGCAGCAGGCGCGGCGCTGCTGCTGGCGATGGGTACCGTTGGCTACCAGTCGGTAAAAGCGGCACTTACCAATCCGGCAGAAACGCTCAAGGACGAATAGCAGCCCTTTGCCGGAACTGTTTTTGACGTTGGTAGAGAAAAAACTGCCATTGGTTGAAACGGATTGGAAAATCGCGCCAAAAGCTGAAAATTGCCTGTATGAGCAGGTATAGTCAAAAGCAGTGGGAGATTGCTGCCCACGTCCTGTTTTGGACGGGATACATCATTTTCATCGGTTTTCTGATGACGCAGTTTCTGCTGCCCCGTGCAGCCTTTTTCCGCACCCTCATCATGGCTTTTTTCCATGCCCTGCTGGTGTATTCTCATTTGTATCTCCTCCTCCCTCGTTTTTTTGAGCGAAAAAAATACGGGCTGTATGTATTGAGCCTTGTCCTGATCCTTCCGCTTTCAGTGGGGTTAAAAATTATGACTGATATGGGCCTTGCCCGACTGGCTACGGTGGAGACAGGACTTCTGCTTTCCAGAACGCATATTCTGGGTACGATCTTTTCCAGTGTCATTATTCTGCTCATCACCTTTCCACTGAAAATGATCCAGTACGGGGCGCAAAAAGATATTCTTCAGGAAGAGCTAAAAAACCAGCGGCTGGAAGCAGAACTCAAATTTCTCAAAGCGCAGGTAAATCCGCATTTTCTCTTCAATACCCTCAACAATATTTATACCCTTGCTTTTACCCAGTCAGACCAGACAGCACCTACCGTTATGAAATTGTCGGAAATGATGCGCTATATGCTGTATGAATGCAGGGCAGAAAGGGTACCGCTGGAAAGTGAAGTTCACTACCTACGGAATTTCATCGAACTACAGCAACTCAAAACACCGGGGCATCAGAATATTTCATTCGAAATCACTGGCAAAACCCAGGCGATTTCCATTCCGCCACTACTCTTTGTGCCGCTGATGGAAAATGCTTTTAAACACGGGAATCTCAGCGATCTACGCGCCGGATGGGTAACTGCCCGGCTGGAAGTATCGGAGGGAAATGTCAGTTTTCACATCTCCAACAGTCTCGGCAGGGAAACACGCAAAGACCCTGTCGGCGGTATTGGTCTGGAAAATATCCGCAAGCGGCTTGAACTCATTTACCCCGACCGCCACACCCTGGAGATTACGGCTACCGCCGATCGTTATTCCGTGATGTTGTCCATACCCAAAACCTGAATTTGTCATGAACTGTCTGATTGTCGATGACGAACACCTGGCGAGGAAACTTCTCGCCGCTTATATTTCCAAAATCCCGGGGCTTACCCTTGCGGGTGAATGCGAAAATGCCCTTGACGCCACGGCTTTCCTGCGCGAAGAAAAGATCGACCTGATGTTTCTCGATATACAAATGCCGGATCTTACCGGCGTCGAGCTCCTGCGTTCCCTTCACTACAAACCGCAGGTCATTCTCGTAACAGCATATGCAGCATATGCCCTTGAAGGATATGAGTTGAATGTCACTGACTATCTGCTCAAGCCTGTTTCATTTGAGCGGTTTGTGCAGGCGGTTAATAAAGCCTCGGAACAACACCGGCTGAGGAGCCAGCCGGAAACTGAAATCAGGGCAGAACAGGGGAAAGATTATTTTTTTGTCAAGGTTGACTACAAACTGGTAAAAATCCGCTACGATGAGATTTTGTTTGTGGAAGGCATGCGGGAATATGTAAATATCCAGACTCCACGCAAAAGGCATATTGTCTATCAGTCGATGAAAAATATGGAAGCACTGTTGCCGGAGGGCAAATTTGCCAGAGTCCACAAGTCATATATCGTAGCGCTTGACAAAATCCAGAGCACCTATGGAAATGTGGTAGAAATAGGGGAAAAGGAAGTCCCCATTGGAAAAAGTTACAAGGATGATTTTTTGCGGAAAATAGAAACGCACTGAATCCCGCTTACGCCTTTACAGGAGCATCCACAATCGGAAATTCGCGCCCCAGGCCGCCGATCTGCTGAGTATAGAAATTTCCAGCCATATCTCCGTAATGAATGATAAAATGATAGGTCTGCGAGATCACATTGGAGCCTGTAAGCGAAAAGGTAATTATTTCGCCCTGATCGTATTCCTCCAGCATAAGGTTCATTCTTCTGACCGGAGGCTCATAGGTTACGTTCAGTTCGTTGTTGGGTCCGGTCTGAATTTTTTTATAAATCAGCTTATGCCCTTCATTTTTCAGGCGGAAAAGGAGTTTATTGGGCGAAACCAGCGACAACTGTTCTCCTTTGAGTCTGGGCGGAATATGCTCTTTGGGTGGTTTGGTCAGTACTTCTGAGGTGGTGATAATATGGCTTTTGCCGGTCTGTGCTGTGACCTTTCTCCGAAAACGGCCAAACAGCTTGTCTGAAATACTTTTTTTATCCCGATAGACAGGTGGGGGAGGAATGGGAATAACCTTAGGTTCGGCAGAAAGCGCGGGAGAGGGCGTGCGTTTTTTTTCAATTTTGGCTGCCACTGTTTCCAGATGCATTTCCCTTTGAAGTTTCTCGCTGATGGTTTCTTTTTTGGCTGATGGCGCCATTTTCTCCGGATTTTCTTTCTCTGGAACTTCGGGTAGGATGGGAGATTTTTGAGAAATGCTTCTCGACTCTTCTTTGAGCATTTTGCGCACGGTGACCAGTCCGATAATGACAGCGGCTACGCTGATTAGTGCAACGGCGAAATCAACCCAGGTTTCGGTTGAAGAGAGGTCCATACGCTTCAATTTTGATTTGGATATTCGTAATAAAGCAAAATTGAGGCCAAAATCAAAATCCGGTGTTTACCAGTTCCATTAGTCTGGCCATATCACCACTGCTGTAGAAAGTATATTCGGCGTGATTTTCAACGGGTGCGGCAAGGTTGTGAAGCGCGATCTGATGCGCGACCTGCCGTGCCACGGCAGGGGCAGGATTGATAATATGGGCTTTCCCGGCGGCGACTTTTTCCATTACGGGAAGCAAAAACGGATAATGCGTGCAGCCCAGCACAATCTGATCAACCCCGGCTTCGAGCATGGGTTCAATGTATTTTCTGACCAGTGTTTCTGCTTCCGGCGTATCCCGCTGGTTGTTTTCCACGATTTCGACCAATCCCTCTCCCACCTGAATATGCACATCGACGTGACTGGCAAATTTTTCTTTTGTACGCTGGTAGTGCGCCCCGGCAAAGGTGCCGCGGGTAGCCAGCACACCAATATGGCCGGTGCGGGTGAGTTCGGCGGCGGGCTTCAGCGCTGGTTCGATCCCGACAAACGGGACGGAAAACGATTGCCGGAGACGGGCAATCGCAGCGGCAGTTGCCGTATTGCAGGCTACCACAATCATCTTACAGCCTTTGGCCAGCAGAAACCGGGTAATATCAGTTGAAAGTCTGACAATCTCTTCCGGCGGCCTGCTACCATAAGGACAGTTTCCACTGTCGGCGTAATAGATCAGCGACTCGGCAGGGCAACGTTTTTTTACTTCATTCCACACCGAAAGTCCGCCGAGTCCTGAGTCGAATATACCAATAGGTGCAGGGTTCACAGTCCGTGAGATTAAGGGTTTGATCGTTCCAGGTATTCCACCGCCACAGGATAACGTTCGAAATCGGGAATGGGCGCAATCTCCTCGTCCCGAATCTTTCGGGCAATTTCGAGGGGATCGGGCATACCAGCCTGACCCGGCCAGAAGTAAAAAGCGATCCCTCCTTTATATTCTTTTCCCGATGCCATATCCCGAACTCCCGGTACCTGAGCGGCTACTTTCCACACAAAAAAATAGAGAAGTATTGACATTACAAAGGGCAGGAGATACACCGCCTTTTCCTGCCATTTACTGCGAATGGACGCGATTAGTCGTTTGATGCCCGCTGCCGAAAATACTGCCAGCGCAAAATAGGGAACCAGAAAAAATACGTAGTTGTCTGACACGTTGTAACGCATGGCAAACAACCAGAAAGGCAGCCCCCCGCCGATCAGCAATATCGCCAGCCTGCGGCTTTCCCGCCATATCCTCACCACACCGATTATCGCCAGGGGCAGGAAGACATGAAAGTTGTACGCCCAGTAGCCCAGGCTCCGGAAAATTCCTTTCAGCAGTTGCACCGGGTCAATCCCCATTACCTCAGCCCCCATGCGATTGTCAAACAAAACCGATGCAGGGGTATTGAGGTGAAAGACCAGTGGAGAAAGAAACAAAAACAGCAGAGCCAGTACCGGGGGCAGGATAGCGATCATCACGCCCCGTATGTTCATTCGCCCCCACCATAAGTAAACGGCAAAAAGAGGAAACAGGAGCACCGACTGGATATGCGTCAACAGGCAAAGCCCCAACCAGAGAGCAGCCGCAGGCATACGGGTATATTGCCCTGAATCCACATCGCGGAAAATACGCACCCACATATTCAAAACACAGAAACAAAAAAAAGCATACACCTCAATGGTCACCACCTGCCGCCACCACGAGAAGCTGAAAGCCATAATCAGCACAGCCGCCAGCGCATATTTTTGTTCTCCGGCTACCATACAGGCAAGCTGGTACAGCCGTTCCAGCGCCCATATCCCCATTATCACCGAAAACAGCGAAGCGAGGGTAATAACATCTGTAAACGGAAAGCAGATAGTCAGAAGATGCAGCAAATTGATGTACAGAAAATGGCTGGTGGCATTAGTGGCGGGATCAAACCCTGCGGAAGCGTGTAAAATAAATCCCAGCGAATCGCCAAACCCGGGATTCGGATTCCTCGTTAGAAGGTACACGCCTGCAATCCAGAGGAAGGTAAAAAACCGCATTCCCGCCAGCTTACTATACATGTGGCGAAAGTTAGAACCTGTAGCAATAGATTGCAAACTTTCAGTTTTGCACCATTTCCCTTAAATTGCACGATCATTGCAAATGACCCTGAACATTTAACTATGAAAATGTCTTATCTGACCGGCTGGATAAAGCTGCTATCCGCTTTACTATTTCTGGCTGGCTGTACCGCCGAATCCCCTACTGAGAGCGCAATTACAGACCCACATTCGTATTCCCACCCACAGGAGGTGAGGGTTACGCATTTGGATCTGGATGTTGTGGTTGACTTCAATAATGAAATTTTGCAGGGGACGGCCCTCCTGACAATAGAAAAAGTGCAGCGAAATGCCCGCCAGCTTTACCTCGATGTAAAAGATATGGACATCCACTCCGTACTCATTTCTTCGGATGGTGCGGAAGAGAAAGTTGCGAAATTTACGCTTGGAGAGGAAGATTCTATTCTGGGGCAACCCCTGATTATAGACCTGAACAGCAATACCCGGTTTGTAAGCATATCTTATTCGACCCACCCCGGGGCAGAGGCTTTGCAGTTTCTTTCCGAAGACCTGACGCATGACAAAGAAGCGAAATTCCTTCTTACGCAATCACAGGCGATCAATGCGCGTACATGGGTGCCGATTCAGGACAGTCCGGGCATACGTTTTACCTACAACGCCACCGTAAAAGTACCTGATGGTATGATGGCCGTGATGAGCGCAAGCAATGTGCAGGAAGTCATGCCCGGAGGTGTTTATACGTTTGAAATGAACCAGCCGATTCCGGCTTATCTCCTGGCGCTGGCAGCCGGCAGGTTTGTATTCCGGGCGGTCGGGCCCCGAACAGGCATTTATGCAGAGCCCGGTGTGATTGACGATGCGGCCTGGGAGTTTGAGGAAATGGAAAAGATGATGCGTATCGCCGAAGGACTTTACGGCACTTACAAATGGGAACGGTATGATCTGATTGTACTTCCGCCCAGTTTTCCTTTTGGGGGAATGGAAAATCCCCGCATTACCTTTGCCACTCCTACTGTGATCACAGGAGACCGCTCACTGGTGGCCCTCGTCGCACATGAGCTTGCACATTCATGGTCGGGCAACCTTGTTACCAATGCCACATGGAATGATTTCTGGCTGAATGAGGGATTCACCGTCTATTTTGAAAACCGAATCATGGAGGAGCTTTACTCCCCCGCGTATGCCCGCATGCTCGCCCAGATCAGCTACGAAGATCTCAACGACGAAGTAGAAAGCTTCTGGCCCAATGACAGCCTTGACACCCGCCTGGCGATCGACCTTACAGGCAGAAACCCCGACGACGGCGTAACTTCCATCGCTTACGATAAAGGATTTTTCTTTCTCAAACTTCTGGAAGAAAAGGTAGGAAGAGCTGCATTTGACAAATTTATCAATCAATATTTTGAAGAAAATGCCTTCCAGACCATGACAACCGCACAGTTTGTACACTATCTGAGGGAAAATCTGCTCAACCAATTTCCGGGGGCGGAAGAGGAGATTCAGTTGAGTGAATGGATTTACGGCACGGGGATTCCTGAAAATATCCCCCACCATCCTTCCGAAAAGTTTAAGGCAGTAGAAGATCAGGTCGCAGCCTGGATCGCAGGTATTTCTCCCGTAAAACTCACTACCGAGGGCTGGACTGCCCACGAGTGGCAGCATTTTATACGGAGCCTGCCAGACTCCATGAGCGTGGCGCAGATGTCTGTTCTGGATTCGGTATTTGCGTTCAGTGCCAACCGGAATCCGGAAGTGCAGTGTATATGGTATGTAAAATCCGTCCGCAATCGCTATGCAGCGGCAAATCCTGAAATCAAGTCTTTTCTGATAAAAGTAGGAAGGCGAAAATTTCTCGAACCGATTTATAAAGAGCTGGTTAAGACCGAAGAAGGGAAAAAATTTGCCCTGGAGGTATATAAAGAAGCAAGGTCTCATTACCATCCGATTGCAGTGCATACCATGGATGTAATTTTAGGTTATCAGAATCATGAACCGAGTTAATATTTTCTGGCTGCTGCCGGTGATCCTGCTTTCGGCTTTTACCGGGTCAGACAAAGCCTATATCCGGAAAATTGAAAAACACCGGAAACAGGTTGACCGGGAGTTTAAAAATCCCGAAACCTCTCCCTTCCGTAAGGAAGCATCATCCTTTCAGGGACTCGATTATTTTCCTCCCGACCCTGCTTACAGAGTAATGGCAACGGTCATTCCTACCCCGGAGGCACAGGCATTCGAAATGCCCACCAGTGACCCGAAGCGAAACAAAAAGTTTGTCTCTTATGCGCGACTTTCTTTTGAGTTGAAGGGGGAATCATTTACGCTGATCGCCTACCGCAACCTTCAGCTCGCAGGAGTAAAACAATACGAAGATCATCTGTTTCTGCCCGTAACAGACCTGACTACGGGAACGGAAACCTACGGCGGGGGACGTTATCTTGACCTGCATGTGCCCAAAGGGAATACACTGGAGATTGATTTTAACCTGCTGTACAACCCCTATTGCGCCTATAGCGACGGGTGGTCCTGCCCCATTCCACCGCCAGAAAATTTTCTCAACACACGACTTGAAGCGGGCGTAAAAGACTATCAGACGCACTAACGCAAAATCAAATTTGATCTATGAGTACCGAAAACAGCAATATCTGGTTTCTGGAAGAGGTAAACCTTATCGAGTGTTTCTGTCCGATCAACGGGGCCGAAGACAGATATGGCAAACAGCCCAAACGCAATTATAAAAAAGGAGAATTTATTTACTTCAGTGATGACAACTCCGACAGGGTGTTTTTTATACACAAAGGTGCTGTAAAAATTGCAGGATATACCGAAGACGGGAATGAGATTATTCGCGCGATCCTTCACCCCGGGGAGATATTCGGAGAAATGGCCGTGTATGGCGAAAGCAGAAGAAATGACTATGCTGCAGCAGTAGAGGAAACCGAAGTATGTATTCTCGGCAGAGATGATGTCGTAAGCCTGATGCGCGACGTCTCCGGTTTTCAGGAATTTCTCAACAAACTCATGGGGCAAAGGGTGATTTATACACAAAAACGCCTGGAATCGCTATTGTTTAAAGACGCCAAAACCCGTATCGCCGAGTACGTGCTGGAACAGGCGAGAAAAAGCGGAAGAAAAATCGCCGATGGCTCTGTTGTGCTGCGCAATTATCTCACACACCAGGAAATCGCCAGTTATACCGGTACATCGCGGCAGACGGTTACAACCGTTCTCAACCAGTATCGCGATGAAAAAGTGCTGGATTTTGACAGGAAAAGAATCCGGGTAAAAAACATGCCAAAACTTCAGTCAGAAGTAGCATAACCCATTTGCGGAGAGGGATATGTTTCGGGATTATTAAGTTTTCTCTTTAAAAAGTAAGCGAATTGCAATTTCTCTTCCAAAAATTGTAAATCGCCTGTGGTTCTAAGATATTTGCGCGGATGAAAATCGCCTTACGCCATTTACCGATTATTATTTTGCTTTCCACCCTTCTTATTGCAGGGATTGGTATTGCGCGTTTTGCATGGAAACATACCCACGATTTTGATCCTTTGGCCGAGCGTATTGCTGTGGCGATGGCCGAAAACGACCCGGAAATGCTAAGCCGGATTCGGCCCGGATTCCGGGATCAGGCAGGCAACTATTCGAAACAGCTATCATCCTATCGGAACCTTCGTGCCAAAAATGCTGTTCTCGCCGAAGGTTTTATCAGCGAAATTGATAAAATCGACACCACCCGACTCGATCAGAGCCAAAAAATCAGCCGGATACTGATTCAGAAACATCTGGATATTGCCTTAAGGGAAGCCGCATTTTCCGATTATTTTTTTCCGGTCAACCCTGTTGACGGCCCGCAGGTGAGCCTGCCAGCACTTTTTTCCCTTCACCATGAGATGCTTACCGAAGATGAGGCCAGAAACTTCCTCATACGACTCCGTCTGGTAGCTCCGGCGATTGACGAAGCCATCGCCGCATCCAAAATACAGGAAGAAAAAGGCATTCATCTGCCCGGGTTACTGAAAGTAGAAGTATTAAAACAGGTAGCCGCATTTCTCGCCATTCCACCCGAAAAAAATCCTTTTTATCTCGGCTACGCACGTAAACTGGTTCATATAGCACCTACCGAGATGAACGAATATGACTCGTCACACCTGCTGGAGCAGGCTTCTCATGTCGTAACCGACGATATAATTCCCGCTTATGTGCGTCTCCAACAATACCTGACAGCACTTCCTTCTCTGCCACAACAGCCGCCGGGAGTATGGCATCTGCCTGATGGAGAAAAATTTTATCAACTGATGCGGGAAAAAGCGGGAATCAATCATACCAGTCCAGAAATACTCCACACAATGGCTTTGCGCAGTGTGGATTCCCTTAGTCAGAAGATCGTAGGGATTCTGGGAGCAGAAGACAGACAGTCTCCCGGAGAAACCCTTAGAGAGTGGGTAGAAAATCAGCCCACAGCCTGTGTGGAAGCCCGGCTCCGGTACAACCCCTGTCTGCCGGCGTATCAGAAACTCTACCGGGAGACACAACCGCTTATCGGCGGATTATTTGAGACACTGCCCCCCATGCAGAAACTCTCTTTTATACCTGCGGGCGAGCATGACCAGACCCTGGCAGTATCGCAGCAGTATTTTCTTGCGGCTGACTCTCTGGAAGCGGGCAGGATATGGATTTCGCCTGCACTGCCGGAACTGCACAGAGCCGCTTTTCTTCGTACCGAAGTGTATAGCCAGTTGGTTCCGGGTAAACATTTCCTCCACTCATATCTTCTCAGGCAGAAAGGGAATTTTGCTTTTCAGCTGTCACATGAATACCCGGCGTTTACAGAAGGCTGGGCATTGTATGCAGACTATCTTATGGAACACGATCTGAACCTGTATTCCGGTGACCGGGAAGCATATATCGCCATGCTTCGAAACCGGCTCGTATCAGCAGCGGCTCTTGCGACCGACACTGGTATTCATTACGGGAAGTGGAGTCTTTCAGAGGCAAAAAAATACCTTATGGAAAAAGCAGGGTTAACAGACCAGGAGTCGGATGAGATGCTTTCCCTTATCCTTTCCCGCCCCGCCTTTGCAGGTAGTGGATGGGTAGGTTTTGGTGAAATTACAGCGACAAGAATGTGGGCAGAGAATATTTTAGGAAATAAATTTTACCTGCCGGAATATCACGCAGCATTATTATCTACGGGATATGCACCGATTGATGTTGTAATATTGAATATCAGGCACTTGGTTCAGTTAAAACTGGCAAGCTAATTGCATTAAACTATTTAAACAACTATTGAATAATACAATCTGACTCGTTGAAAGGAGGCGCTTATGTTTACAAAATCAACCATTTTTCTGAGTCTGCTCTTTTTTATTGCTGTTCTCCCCATGCCTGCCCAGGTTTCAAGAGACTGCGAACGCGACTATTCTCCACTCCGTACAACAGCACAACCCACTCCGGAAGAGATTCAGGCCGGAGCCGAAGTTTACCTTTCCAGAGCCTATCTCCAGGCCGTAGAAGAAGGGTATTTTGACCGGTCGCCTTCAGGAATGCAACATTGGGTATATGTTAGACCCGCCTCGCGAAAGGAGTTGAAAGAATCCCCGATACCTGCCAATATCCCCGAAAAAGTAGCAAAAGACGGGAACATTTACACGCTGTCGCGTACCCCCTCATCTATTCATTTTTTTCAACCTACTGCCAATTTTGAAGGGGATTTTTCACCCGAATGGGCAGATCCCGTTATGCGCATTCCCCTCGGACTTGAGCCGGTGAATGTAATTACGCTTGCCAACCGACGGTTTACCATAACTCAAAAAACCAATACCTATATCGTAGTAAACACTGGCGGCAAAGAACTCGTTTTTTTTCCCGGCTTTCCGCATACCGAAGATGTATTTGACACCCCGCGGGTACTCGAACAACTTTCAGAAAAACAAAATATGGCCGCAGCCGCCATGCTGGGAAAACATTTCAGGGTGATGCACAGCCCGAATCTCAATTACCGCACCCGTCCGGGCGGGCTCAACCACAGCTTTGACCCTTCGGTAGATAAAATTGATTTTGTGGTCAAAGACGTCATTGCCAACCGAAACGAAGTTCTCCTCGCCTATCAGAAAGACAATGAAGTCCTTTTCCTGGTGATTGATAAAGATTCAGACTTCCGGCTGTTTGAAATGGATTGCATTTCTCTCGCCCAGCGCGAACGCAACACAAACACACCCAATGTACCGGCACTGACCAAAGAAACCATCAATCAGCAACTGAATCTGATCTCTGCAAATGAAAATATCGCAGAAACTATTCTCCGGGATGAGGCGTTGATTGCCAGTCTGTACAGCAGATTTCAACTTCGTCCCAACGGACTCCGTGGCGAAAATACCTATACCTACTTTCAGGCACATGAGGAGGAAGATATTTCTCCCTGTATAAAAGTTAATCTCGACGAGAAGGGAAATCTGTTTTTACAGTCTGTCTATAGTTCTGAAAAAGGCCTTTACCATACCCGGGTGGAAATACATATTCCCGGTCAGGAGCCGCTGCCCAGTGTGCGCATTCCTACGCTTGACAAGCGCAGCCTGCGGTACCAGTCCAAAGGATTGCTGGTAGAAAAAATCCGCTTTCCCGAAGGCGGTGACCAGGGCATTATCGAGGCTATTGCCCGACATTGTGACCAGGAAATCACTTTGCGGTTTGTTGCCGGAGGTTCATTCTTTCAGGATGTGAAACTGGAGCAGGCGTTTAAGGAAGAAATCAGAGATGCTTTCCTTTTTTCCTGTATCCTGAAGGCGAAAAACTGATACTGTCGCGTGTTTTATTGAATATCTTTTTTTAGCACCATTTCCCGCTGCGCTTTTTCCCAAAGTACAGACTGGCGCCCCGTGACCAGTCGGAAAAAACCTGCGTACACTGCGTAATTCATGAGGCAGAAATAATAGGGTATAAACAAAATTTTCAGCCTTATTTTATGATTTTCAAGGAAATAGCCGGTCAGTGCGGCCAGATAAAATAATATCTGCACACCCATGCTCAATTGATAGAACCATCCACCGTCAATGGCAAGGGCAATATTGGTCAGAAAAACGATGGGAAGCCCCAAAGGTGCCAGCGTCCACCGAAGAACGCGGTGAGAGATATACTGAAAAGACAGCCAGCCGTAGCGAAAAATATTGAGCAGAGAAGATAAACGCCAGACAGCCTGCAGGCCCCCGGCAGAAATTCGCACTTTGCGTTTTAGTTCTTCTTTTATAGACTCCGATGGAGCTTCCAGGGCAAAAGCCGCTGGTTCATATGCTACCCGAAAACCCTTTTGGGCAATTTTCATCGTAAGCACAAAATCTTCTATCAGGGTATCTTCGGGTAGAATCTCAAACAGGCTGGTTCGTATGGCAAACAATTCCCCTGCCGCTCCAACTACCGAATGTAACTGAGCATCCCATTTCTTCAGCCGCGATTCATACCTCCAGTAAAACCCTTCTCCCGCCCCTGCGGCAGCATCTTCACCTTTCACCCGGATGCGTTTTTCTCCGGCCACTGCACCGGTAGCGGGGTTTGAAAAATGCCGCAAAATCAGTTTTAGTGCCTGGGCATTTAACAGGGTATTGGCATCGGTAAATACGGTAAACGGGGTAGTCACTGCAGGCAAAACACGTGTTACAGCAGCCAGTTTGCCTTTTCTCTCCGGCCTGTGTGCCGAAATCACTTCAGGGTATTGCGCGAGTATATCTGTACTCTTATCGTCAGAGCCATCAGTGACAAATATTATTTTCAGCAGTTCACGGGGATAGTCAAGGGCAAGGGTATTGGCGATTTTTTCCGCCAGCAATTCTGCCTCATTGTATGCAGCAATCACGATAGTAACCGGGGGATAAAAGTCATCCGAAAAATTTGCCGGAGGAACATTCCTTTGCCTGATTTTCAACAGGATATACAAAACCAGGCCATATCCCACGTAGGCATAAAAAGTAGCTGCAAGGAAGCTCCAGAAGAAAATTTCGAAAACCAGAAGCATACACAAAGGTAGGCAATTCGGCCAAAGATTACTCAACAAAAGCGGAGCTATATAACTACTCACCAGTGATTTTTCCCCGGTCAGACCAATAGAAGGGCAGCCAGCCGCTATAATGTATGTTTCGCCCTGCCGATGAAGTATATTTACTAAGTTGAAACCTCTGGCATATCTGGTATTCTGATTGAGAATCAAAGGTTTTCAGGTCAGGGGTAAAAGGGCTGCTTAATTTTTGCCATGCGGATTGTGCAAGACATATTATCCTTGACAGGTTCCCGAACCGGAAAAATTATTCTGGCAGCATTTCTGTTGCTGAGTGGCTGGGTCATGGTAAGAAGTACAGATTCTTTCACATACCAAACCCAGGTGAGCATCCGCCCCGACTCACTCACGGTATTTTTACCCGAATTGCCCGAACCTTTTCGCAATACATTTCAGCTTCCCGTTCAAAGTCTGGAAAAAACCCTGATCTATAAGGCACTCCGCAACACCGGCATCCGCCTGGCAGTGCACGACCTCACCGCCCGGGAATCTTTTCGACCGCTACCTGCCCATATGGCCAGCGCAGAAAAAATCAGAATCAGGGCGATTCTTGCCCAATACCTCGAAGAAGGCGATACCGGTCTTCTGGCAGATATTCAGACACAGGAGTTTTTGCTGAAAATGGGGTATGACACACATTCCCTCAAGCCGCACCTGAAACTGAAATGGGAAAATAACGGGCAGACGGGCATTCTGGCATTTTCATCTGAGCACAGGCTGCTTTCGGCTTTTGTCATTAATGACCTTTGCAGAGAGATTGCCAGAGTTGACAGAGACTTACTACTTGCAAACGCACAGAATGAGATGGGCGTCATCCAGCAACAACTCAACGTGATAGCCGATACCTGGAACCCGGAATTCGAAGAGGAGCGGTTTGCGATGAAAGTCGATGGCCATAAATACTGGCTGCACCCGCATTATCCCCTCCTAAAAGTGTTTAACATCACCGAAAATGCGCAGACCCGCCCGGTAATACAACAAATCAAGGCGTTGGAAATCAGCAGAGAAGTGAAATTGAAGGAAGGTTACGGACTCATCTCGGAGAGCCAGAATATCCTGAAATTCTTAAAAAAAGAAAGGGATACCTACCCTGCTGAAAATTATCAGACGATGGCACGAACCATTGACATGATGACCGAACGGCTAAGACAACTGGGAGAGGAGATCAGTACCATTGACAGCCAGTTGGAGGAAAAACACCAGGCAATTGCACCCTGGTATGGTGACAAAACGTGGGTAATCATTCCCCGAAAACATATAGAAACGGATAGTAAAGAATTTGCAGAAGCCCTGCACAGCGCAAATGATATGGTTAACCTCATTTTCCACACGCTGCCAAGGCTTCAACAGAACACAGACCAAAACAATATCAGGAGAATCCCCAATATGCTCAACCTTTTGTGGCTTACACTGGGCATAGTGTTTTTCCTTCATATTGCAGGGACTTTAAAAGATAAGATGTTTTTTTTATGGAAGACAGAAAAATAACCAGAGGATGGGGGCAGATGATCAAAACGGGTCTGGTTATTATTACTTTCCCGGCTTTGACCATGGTGCTTTCGTATGCACTTTTTTACATTTTGCCTCGCTCCTACACCGCCGAATCAAGGATTCAGGTTATTGCGCTTGATCTCCATGAATCGGAGGAGCAGTTGGGCAGCCGCATACACGAAATTGCCTCCTCGATGAACCAGCCCAGGATGCAGACCCTGCTTTCCTACAAGCTGGCGATTCACGATCTGGGAGAAGCCTCTTTTACTGATGTGGAGGAAATAAGGGAAATCTATCCTCCGGAGATGCTGGAATTTGCAGGCAAAATCATGCAGGAGAAACTAAACAATCTGCAATTAGGGCTTTCGACTTCTTCCATCGACAGTATGATCAGCGATATACTGGTAAGAATGAATTATACACCCGAAAAAATCGGGGAGCGGATTTCGGTAAGGCGGATTCCAGACACCGAAAAAATCAGCATTCATGCGCATGCCGATGCGTCTGATATCGCAGCTTATATGGTCAACACGTATGCAGACGAATATATCCGCTATTATGAAGTAGTAGGAAAAGAAAGAATGGAAAAATCGGTTGACCTTCTGGAAAAACTGCTGGAACAAAGGAGAAAAGATCTGGAAGAAAAATCTGTCCGCCTGCAATATCACCGGGAATTTATTCGTGGACAGGCGATGCATTCAGAAATTGCAGGCATACTTTCCCGGATCAGCACACTGGAAATCAACAGGAAAGAAGAAGAAGAATTAATTGAAAGCCTGAAAACCGCCATGCTAAACAAGCAAAAAAGCAAACAGACACCTGCTATTATCCGGACAGCCGACATAAAGGGTAATATTTCGGATGATGACAGAGAACTTATGGTCGAGTTGGGCAGTGCGCTTGCGAGAAAACAGTTTATAGAACAACAAATTCACTATCTTAAAGGCAAACTTGCCATTAAGGAAGAAACTGCGCTGGCACCTTACCGGCAGGAAGTCGAAGTGGCCAAAACTGCATACCTTGAAGTGCTGGGCAAGCTGAAGTCTGCCAAAGATACGGCGGTGAGCCTTTCTCATTCTCTGCGGAAGGTTTCCGACGGAAAAGTCAGGTTTCCTTTTCATCAGGCACCATTATTTTTGTCGTTACTTGCAGGAATTGCAAGTCTGGTACTGTGGGTGGCATTTTTATTGAATATAAGATATTTGTAATGATTATTTGTTAGGAGAAAAAAGAATACGTTCCTTTTTCCTCCATTTAATTTGATTATTTCGCAGGCGTGTTTTATTTGTATAGATATGGACCTTTTGCATTTTACAAGAGTATTGCTTAGGAGAAAATGGCTGATCCTGGCGGTCACTGCACTCGCCATGATCACGACCTTTCTGATCACACGTAATGCCCCGAAAAAATACAGGGCAAATGCGCGCTTGTCCACCGGTATCACCGAGGGCAATGATGAAATATTTTCCCTCAGCGATATGCAGGGTAAGCAGAAATATGAGATTGAGGCCAAATTCAGGGGAATGGAAGAACTGGTGCAGTCACCGCAGGTGCTGAGCCTTGTATCGTACCAACTCATTCTCCACGACCTCGACAATACCGAGCCGATGCGCAATCTCGCCGGTATCCGCACCATGTACTCTGCCGATGAAATACGTGTAGCCCGAAAACGCTATAAAACCCGCCTCGACTCCCTTCAGGTTTTGCTTTCTACCGATGAACTTGAGCGAAAGCATATTGATATCCTCCGCCGCCTGGGTTATGACGATAATTCTCTCCGCGAAGACCTGATTGTCAAGCGCATTCCCGGCACCGATTTTATAAGCATTGAATACGAATCGGAAAGCCCGTATCTGTCTGCCCTCGTTGTCAATACGCTCTGTCAGGAGTTTATTCGCTTTTACAGCCGCTCACAGGCCTCCCAGGCGCGCAACAGTGTGAGCTATTTTTCGCAGATGCTGGGAGAGAAAAAGCGTGATCTGGACGAAAAAATGCAGGCATGGGATACCTACCGGAAAGCCGAAGGCGTATCTGACCCGACCAATTCTGCCCAGGATATTCTTACGCTGGTAACAGACCTGGAAACCGAGAGAGAAAAAGCCAATCAGGAAATTTTCTCTGCCGAAAGGAAGCTGATCGAAATTGACAACTACTTTACCAGCAATGAAAAAAAACCTTATCTCGAAACCGAAGTTACCCGCAGCGGAAGCCAGACCATGATACTGCGCAACAGGCTCGGAAGACTCAACAACAAATATGTCCGCATGGGCTTTAAAGCGCAGGGAATCCTCGATTCACTGGCTACTACCCGCCGCGAACTCGCCGAGGAGCTCTTTCAGTCTGTATCCGAACAATACGGCACACCTGACAGTGAACGCAAAAGACTCATCAATCAGAAAATTGATGCCGAACTCCGGATAGAAATCGCCAGAGGAAGAATTACCGCCATTGACAGAGAGCTCAAAAGGCTTGGAAATCAGGCCGGCACCTTCACGGTCAGTGAAGCCACGCCTTCTTCCTATGGAAAAGAAGTTGAACTGGCCCGCGATGCCTATCTTACCGTGCTCAACAAGCTGAATGATGCCAAAATGGCTTCTCAAAATGCTACCCTCGGCGCTGTCAGTCAGGTAGAATTTGTACAGCCACCCGACAAACCCGAACCTTCAAAAACCCTGATGCTAACGGTATTGAGCGGGCTGATTACTCTGATCCTGTGCATATCGGGTATTTTCCTCATGGAATACCTCGACACCAGCATCCGCTATCCTTCCAATTTTACAAAACAAACGGGGCTGAAATACCTCGCACCACTCAACCGCCTTACCAATACCAATCTCGACCTCGTTTCCCTCTTCAACGAAACACATAAAAACCCCAGCCTGGAAAACTACAAACAGCTTCTTCGCAAAGTGAGACACGAAATCATCGAAGAAGGCCCCAAAACGCTGCTCATTACCAGCACAAAAAAAGATTCGGGAAAAACCTCCCTGCTGATTTCGCTGGCCTACTCGCTCAGCCTCAGCGGAAAAAAAATCCTGATTATTGACACCAATTTCAAAGATAATTCGCTTACACAGATCACCGGTGCGTCTCCTTCGCTGGAAAAATATATCCAGAAAGACATGCCAAAAAAGGCGCTGGTTTCCAGTTCGGTCTTTAAGGGCGTGGATGTCATCGGATGCGAAGGCGGCAATTTCTCTCCTGCCGAGATCCTCAATGAAGAAGAATTTGAAAACCTTCTGATCGAATTGTCAGAGCAATATGACCATATCCTCATGGAAGGTGCGCCACTCAACAAATACGCAGACTCTCAGGAGCTGAGCCGTTATGCGGCCAAAGTATTGCCCGTTTTTGCGGCAAACTCTTCCATCGATGCCGCAGATCTCGCCTCTATCGAGTATCTCAAATCCCTCGAAAGTCAGGGTAAACTGATGGGATCGGTGCTCAACAAGGTGGAAATGCGCAATCTGAATCAATGATTGAAACTATCAATGATCGTTATTGAGCTGATTGTTTTTAGCTATTTTCTGTATGTGGTCGTCTATACACTGGTATTTTCGGTCGCAGGTGTATTCCTCTCCCGAAAAACCATACAGCCTTCTGCCGGACCTGATCTGCCGCGGGTCGCGGTTCTGATTCCGGCTTACAGGGAAGATGCGGTAATCGTTTCCTCCGCTACCCGTGCACTTCATCAGCGTTATCCGCACGAAAACTACGAAGTCATTGTCATTGCAGACTCACTGCAATCAGCCACGCTCACTCAGTTGCACCAACTGCCGGTAAAAGTGGTAGAAGTAACCTTTTCACAAAGCACCAAAGTCAAAGCACTTCAGGCAGCCATCAGGTCGCTAAGTAGAAACTATGATTTGGTGGTTATACTCGACGCTGACAATGTCATGGAGAATGATTTCCTCTCCAAAATAGCGGCGGCTTTTTTGTCGGGTCATCTGGCTTTACAGGGGAGGAGAACCGCCAAAAACAGCAATACGCAGCTTGCCGTTCTCGACGGACTCAGTGAAATCCTCAACAATCATATTTACCGTGCAGGAAGCACGGTACTGGGGCTTTCGGCGTCGCTTTCCGGGTCGGGTATGGCGGTCGCTTACTCCCCTTTTGCCGAGATTATTGGCGAAATGGAAGCCACCGGTGGATTTGACCGTGACATGGAAGTGCGGCTGGGGAAAAGAGGGATTAAGGTCCGGTACATTCCCGACGCGATGGTCTATGACGAAAAAGTCAGCCGGCAGGAGGCATTTGCCAACCAGCGGAGACGCTGGATCGCCAGTCAGTACCAGTATCTGGCCAAAAACTTCGGCACAGGCATGCGGGCGCTTTTCATGGGAGATTTCTCCCTTTTCAACAGCGCAGTACTGCGCAATATTCAGCTCCCCAGAGTGCTCAATATAGGTCTGCTGGGAGTTGTGTCAATTGTGGTTACCCTGTTGCAGGGCTGGCTTTACCTTCCGGTGAGTGTATGGTGGGCAATGGCCGGAGGGCTGGCACTTGCCCTTATGCTTGCTGTTCCCTTTAGTTTTTACAACCGCAAATTTTTCCTTGCGCTTGCCAGTCTTCCGCGCACTTTCCTGACCATGTTTTTCCTGTTGTTTAAATTAAAGGGCGCCAACCGCCAATTTATCCATACCCCGCACGAAGAAACCGAAACCCCCAACACGCCCCGCGGATGATTTCTATTATCACCATTAATTATAACCAGCCGGAAGCTACCCGCACTTTTCTCGAATCGTGCAGCCACCTTCGCGGCCCGGAATATGAAATCATTGTGGTGGACAATGCCTCTGAAAATCCGCCGGATCAGGTTTTTCAGCAATCGTTTCCGGAAGTCAGGTTTATTCTGAGCCGTGAAAATCTCGGATTTGCAGGAGGCAACAACCTTGGCATTCAGGCTGCACGGGGCGAATACCTGTTTTTTCTCAACAACGATGTCGTTGTGACACCAGACCTGCTGGAAAAACTGTTGCACACCCTGGAAAGTCATCCTTCGGCTGCCGGAGTCAGTCCGGTGATCCACTACGTAACGCCTCCCGGCGTCATTCAGTATGCAGGCTATACGGCGATTAATCCCTGGACCGGGAGAAATCATGCGATTGGCAAGGGACAGCACGACACCGGGCAATTTGTCAACACCTGCACCACTGCCTATCTGCACGGTGCTGCCATGCTGGTCAGACGTACAGCGATCGAAGCAACAGGGCTTATGCCCGAAGAATTTTTTCTTTATTATGAAGAACTCGACTGGTGCGAACAGATGCGAAGGAAAGGGTTCCAGTTGCTGGTTGACCCTAAGGCGATCGTATATCACCACGCCTCGTTGAGCGTGGGCGGAGAAAGCACCCTTTGGACTTACTATTACAACCGAAACCGCATCCGATTTATGCAGCGCAATACGCGGTGGTATCAGTATGTTTTTTTTCTTTTCTATTTTTATACAGTAGTAGTGCCGCGCACGGCATCGCGGTATCTGTTTACCGGAAAATTCGCTCACGTACAGGCCTTATTTCGTGCAGTAATGATGATTGCACCCAAAGCTGTTTCTGTACGAACGTGAGTGAGGTGCCTCAATCAACGATGATTTTTTTTACTCCCCACCAACCATTTACGAGGTATTTCACTACATAAATACCACAAGGTAAATCGTGGAGAGAAATCAGTTCAGAAGCATTATCATCAACCACTTTTCTTCCACTGAGATCATAAATACAAACTATGGCTCTGATTCCTTCCACATGAATGTATCGGTCAGAAACAAAAATATGCACGGTATTCAACAGGTTTTCCACCCCTGTTTTTCCGTCAACAGTAAGTGAACCCGGTCCCGAAAAATACGCAGGATGAGAGATCGCGGTATAAGTTCCGACCGCCAGCGGTACTCCGTTGAAAACTGCCTTGTTCACCAGTATGGCCGTATCAAGTTGAACCGAGGCGTTATCGGAGAGGTTGACTCTCAGCTCCGCTCCGGCGCAGGCGGGGTGTTTTAACACAACCCGATTGTGAAATGCAACTTCAATCAACCCTTGTCCCAGAGAATTTTCTCCTTCGCCTGCCAGAGTCGCGATGCTGTTGGGGTGGCCTGCTGGCGCGGTCAGGTCCCATGTTCCGGTAAATCCGTTATTATCCCCCGAAAGTACGACTGATCCGGTATTTTCCGTATCCGTGCGGGAATTCAGAATAGTGATTTTTGTATTTCCGCTCACAGGTCCACCCAGCCGCATCGCATGGGCTGGCACAGCGCGGCTATTCAGATTAAAACTTATATCCCCCAACACGACAGTGGGTGCATTCAGCGTAAACCCTGTACCGGAAGTTGAATACAGGTAACCCGTTCCTGCTTCAAGAAATATATTTCCCGTAGCGCTATGTGTACCTCTCAGACGGATGCGCCCCCCACTCTGCACAAATATATCTGCGGGGAAAATAAACGAAGTGGTTTCCATTTCCCTGTCTGTAATTACAGAATCACCTGACTGGGGAATCAGTGCAGGCTGAAAGTGCGCCGGATTATCCCAGTTTCCATTTGCCCCACCCACAAAAAAAAATGAGGCAGGTCTTCCTACGGTAAGGGTTCCGGTGCCACCGATAATGCCCGGATGAGTAGTAGCAGAATAGACACCTACCGGTTGCAGGCTGTCGCCGAGATAAAACTCCAGAAGATCAATATCTGTGTACAATATCAGTTGGGAACCGGGGTTTAAGGTGAGGGCTGTTTGGGTATAAATTGTTGCATTTGCGGCAATGGTAAGGTATGCCAGACTATCTGCAACAATATCGCGGGCTTTACCCAGTGAGTTTGCGTTTGTCGCTGTTACATTGCCCGAACTAATCACCCAGTGCCCGGAGAAAGCCGATGCGTCGCTATTTAGTTGCAATACGCCTTCGCCCGATTTTTGGACGACATGAACACCGATGATTTCTGCATTCAGGTCGAACGTATCAGTTACGACATTTACGATCAGACTGTCTTTGGTGCGAATTCGTCCGTACAGACTGGTGTTTGATTCTGACTGTATAATGGCACCTTCGGCGGCGAAGTAGGATACTTCGGAGGGCGAAGATACTAACAGCGTCGCATAATCTGAAAGCGCAAGATCTGCGGCAAAATACCCGCCGCTGGCAGTAATGGTATCGGGCCCGGTGACGTAGGCGGCTTCACTGGTATCGGGGATACCCAGCGGATCCCAGTTGCCCGGCAGCAGCCAGTCGGACAAAGAGTCGGCTCCTGTCCAGTGATACACCGGCACAATCGGGGCGAGGGCATTGGGATTCCATCCGTCGGTACCCGAAAGCACATTCAGTACGGTATAGGCAACTGCCTCACTGTCTGTGAGTGCACGAATTCCCGCCCAGTTGGCTCGGCCACTCATATCTGATCCCGGCCCGGTATTTTTGTATTCATACAGGTGCAGGTCGGTGCTGGAATCGGCGTAAGGCATGTTCCATTTATCGGGCCAGCCCAGTGGGTTAATCATCCCTGTCATGTCGCAGTACAACCACGCCACTTTGGGAAAATTGTGCCAGGGTCTTCCCAGTGCAACCATGGCACCGTCATCTCCGGCTCTCGGACTGTTGAGCGCATAGGTTATCTGACAGGCATGAAAAACAAACCCGAAGGGCTGATTGAGCCCGGTAGAAGGCGCGGTAATCCAGCCGCCTCCCCAGCTACGAATTTCGCATGATTCGAACCAGGCAGTGCCACTACCATAAATATAATCGGTACGCCCCGTGATCAGGCAGTTTTGGAAGTACGTCCGTTTGGCATCGCTCCAGAAATAAATGGTATCCTGATAGCCGGTGAGATTGCAATTGCGGAAAATCACCCTGTCAGAACGTACAGTAATCGCCTGTGCCTGCCCGACCGGGCCGGCGGTGTTTTCAATCGTCAGATTTTCAGCCAGAAAATCATCTCCCAGAATCGTGAGCGTGGCGGAAGTCTGGAGATTAAGCGATGACCATAGTTGCGCATCAGCAGCCGGGCACTTGTTGGAAAAACCACCCGTGGCGCAATCGTAAATATGGTAGCTTATAATGGTTTCATCGCGGCTTTCACCGATAAAAATGACATTGGTTTTAGTAGCGGGTACGATCAGTTTTTCGGTATTGTACAACCCGCGTTTGATATATATGATTGTGGGAATATGGCTGTTGTCGGGGACGGCATCAATGGCATCCTGAATTTTGACAAAATCGCCGGTATTGTCGAGGGCAACGGTAATATCGGGTGAAAAGCTTTGTGCGGACAGCCGGGAAGGCAGAAACATTCCTATTACTAAAAGCAGCAACACAACTGTAGAAAAGTAATTGTTTACGAGTGTCATAAGATTATCCTTTGACACACAAAACTAGCAGAATTGACGGCGGACAAGTCGCAGGAATTCACATATTGGTAGCAGGGATTATTCTACTCCTGGAAACAGGATGTTTTTAAAAAGTTGAAAAATAATTATTATTTTACGTATAAATAGGAATGAATGACTTTTCTATGAGTCGGCTATCAACATTTGAGATACATATTGATGGTAGGTATAAAGGGACTCCACTAACTCCGGATGCCTTTGATATTAAAGATTGGGAGGAGACGTTAAAGTATGCCCGTACTTTACTATTTCCAGATAGTCCTAACAAAACACGCCCACATATTAGTTTTACGCAAGAGACGGGAAGTATTCGTTTTATATTTACCACCACCATTGCCTCGATTATTCAGGCGCATTCTCTTTTAGCAGAGGTGCAAAAATCCAAAGATCTGGGGATCCTGCCCGAAAAGCAGGCCGAATCTATACGATATTTCCACAGATTAGCTCAGCATAGACAGTTTGAAATAAAGTTGGGGGAACAGAATAAGCTAGATGAAGGACTGCTTATCAACCAACATACAGAATTTACGATTGATAAACCTGCATGGGTAGAAACAGAAACCATTGTTTGGGGAAAAGTCATGAATATGGGCGGGAAAACGAATCCCAATATTCACCTGGAAACAGATGATTTTGGCACAATTATCATTGCTGCCACAGAAGAAGAGCTTGCAAAGCAAGAACAAAACCGGATATATCACCAGCAACAATTACAAATCAGAATCAGACAGAATGCATTTACCGGAGAGTATGATACCTCCAATGCCCGCCTTGTAGCATTTATAGATTACGATTACACCGAATCCAGTGAAGCGTATCTTGAAAGATTAATCAGAGAGGCCACTCCAGGTTGGGCAGAAGTAATAGATCCGGAAAATTGGTTACGCGAACTCAGGGGTTATGAAAAAAGATGATCCGGATCACCAGCACGCTCAGGCATATTTCATGCGTTTTCTTGAGGATGGTACCCGAATTTACTCCTCAACAATCGTTGCTGCTGAATATGGTGTAAAAGACAATATTAACCACCTCCCCGTGCGGGATGTGACACTTCTGGCGTTTGATATAAATCATGCCAGGCAAGCATCTGATTTCGCTAAAGCTATTTTCCATGCCCGAAAAAAAGGGGTAATTGAGCTCGAAAATCGCGTCCTGATTCCCAATGATACCAAGCTTATAGCTCAGGCTCAAGTTATTCAGGCAGATTACTTTGTAGCCAGAGATGCCAATGCTGAAAATCTATTGACTTTTTTACAAAAGGAAGGGCTTATTTCCTGCAGATTTCTGGATATTGCTAGTCCTCCTAATCAATTCTTTGGCGAGTTATTCTGAAAAGACTTTAATATTAAACAATAACATGGATGATACACAGATTCAAAAATGGCTGGAAGAAGGAGTCAACTTAGAAGAAAGCTCACTCTTTCGTGCTCTGGGTAGAAGTGTTCATTCAGGTGCCTTACACTCACAAGCACCGGAAGAACAATTACAAGATCAATTAGAGGAGGTTGGAAGAAAATGGTATAAACTAAAAACACCGGAAATCAAACTCCTTATTTGCAACAACGAAAAAATTCGCCAGGCTGCGGAATCAGAGAATATAATGACAGTACTTACCGTCGCTAGTCTAATTTTCCCACTAATCCAGAGTTTAGCAACTCCCGGATCAATAGTGATTGTGTCCTGCCTAATTGCACGCCAGGGGATTAGGAACTGGTGTGAAAATACATGAATCTAGCTTTTTGCCTGTCTCCATAAACTATGAGGATAAAGCACCGGGTCCAATTTTTTACGTGCCTCTTCAAGTGCATCCAATTCTGTCATTCCCTCGTAATTTTTTTTGCCAATAAAAGCAAATCTGACAGGCAACTTCAATTCGATAATAATACCTAAATATGCCTTCACAGCCCATGAAAATGCATTTTCAAATTTTATGACGCCCTCATCTCCATACTCATCCCGAAGGTGACTGGTAATACCGCCATAGGCTGCCCAAAATCGAATATCCGGCTCTGGATAAGGTTGGGGTTTCTTATAAGAAATCCGTATTTCCTGGAACAAATGAAATAGAATCAGGATCGCAAGCGCCAAAGCCTGATACATATCTTGGGGTGGAGAAACCTCTTGCTCCAAAAATGATCCCAGCAATGATCTGTCAAACTTCACGATAGATGCCATAAGACCCCCAGCTATCAAATCCGCCTCGTATTCAAAAACCTTTATATTGGGAATTCCCTTATTTAAATGATAAGCAGCACTACCTAGTATTGTAGGCTGAAAATGGAATAATCCCTGCTTTTCCTTATCTGCCATCAGATACCCAATATGACCGCCGAGGATATGGCTTAATTCGTGCATAAATAAATACTCAATACTTAGATTAGCCAAAATTTGAGCATAAATCTGTCTATTTCTGTCCTCTGGATAAAAACTTGTTACCCAGGTTCTGCCAAATTCCTCCATTTGATTGGTAGCCTCCGGAAAATTAAAGCAAAAATCTAGCAAACCCTTGTTGTGAACAAAAGGCGGATGTTCGTCATTTGGCTGGCCAATATCGGGTAGTATCTTAGGATGTGATAACAAGCCCCAATACAGACTAAAAAAATTTTGAAATACTCCATGAAAAATGCTAATAAGGTAATGGTGAATCAATTTGGGGTCTGAAGGGTCTAGCCGGGCTGCAAATGCATCTATCCGATACGAATCTGCAATTCCGAAATGAATTACCGGTGAAGTCCCAAGTGACGATTTAGATAGTGTTTCTACAAGCTCCTGCAATATCGATGATAGAGCATTTCTGTTCATCAAATGAACATCCCGAACTTCCTCAGCCAAGTGATCAGGGTTCACAATACCACTCGTCCCGTTAAAGAGTAAATTTTCCTGAATTTTTTTTTGCAGAAGTATTAAATCCATTATGGAGAATGTTTGGCTGATCCCATTATCCCCTACTCCTTCCCCCACAACCATTTTAGCCCTTCGGGCAGCAATGCTCCGGGGTGTTTGTCGTTGTGTTCTCCATCTGTCCAGACGGTTTTGTACTGGTATCGCGGGCCGGGGTCGTTGTTCTGATCGGCTGTCTCATTGGCGTATTTCATGGCGGAAACCATCTGCTGATTGGCCAGAAACCAATTGCCCCATTTGTTGCTCAGGTCATTGATGCCGTCCTGAACAAATATACGCATAGGCCGGATCGCCTCCCGGCGAATGAGCGCAGGATAATCCTGTCCGCCGAGTTTGATCGGGTTTTCATCGGGGCGAAACCCGATGGACACATAACTTCCGATGCTGCTGTAAACTTTCCGGAATACATTGGGGTAATACCACGCCACGGTGAATGAGGCAATCGCCCCGCTGCTGGTGCCGCCGATGGCGCGCTGGTCGGGGTCGGTCGTGAGGTTATATTGTTTACCCACTTCGGGCAGCATTTCCTCCACAATAAACCGGGCATAACGGTCATTCATCGCATCGTACTCCGCTGCGCGGTTGTTGGGGTTGCGCGAACCGAGGTCGGTGGGATATTCTTCCGAAAGATTTCCCGGGCTGATAAAAATGCCTATGGTAACGGGTATTTCGCCTTTGGCGATCAGGTTTTCGAGTACCTGTGGTGCGCGGATGGAGCCTTCGGGGTTGGTAGCGCGGTAGCCATCCTGAAAAACCAGCACGCTGGCAGGCGTTGATGGGTTGTATTGGGCCGGGATAAAAAGCCAGTATTGGCGAACTGTGCCCTCAATAATTTTGCTGCGAAAGTCAAACGGACCTTTTAATTCTCCCCGGGGTACACCCTCCTGCGGAAAGTGATAGGGGGTAAGTTCGATGCCTGTCCGTATTTCCATTTGCCCGAAAAGAGAAAAAGTAGTGCAAATCAGGGCAAACACTGTGATGCTTAGTCTGAAACGAATAATATACATGAGGAAAGATGTTTTAGGTGCACAAAATGATGTCCGGGCAAAGACCTATACGAAAAGAAACCGATCTCCCCGCTTCAGGCTTTACCCGGACATTGACTTTACCGGAACAAGGGATTGTCCTTATTTCGACATTTTAGCGACGGTTTTGTCGGCCCATTTTTGCATGACGGCCCTTTCTGCGTCGGTCAGATTTTTGTCAGGCATACGCTCAACGAATCCTTTGGGAGGCATTGTACCTTCCTGAAGTACCTTCTGGATATTTTTCATTTTTTCCAGTTGGGCCTCAGCGGAAAGGCCGGAGAGATCGTCCCACATCAGTTTTTGTTTGGCTTTGTCACTTTTCCCTTCGGCACTGTGACAGCCATAACATTTGGCCTGAACGACAGTGTTGGCTTTTTTGGACATTTTGAAAGGGGACGCAGCCTGGAAACCGGTAAATACCAGCATCCCGATGGCCACAAAGCTCAGGAATAAAACTTTTTTCATAGAAACAGATAGTAGTGTAAGGTTAATGAATAGTGTTGACCTTTGGTCAACATCAAATTACTAAAGTTTCCCGGAATATTAAAATGGAGGAATCGTTTTCTTGAGAAATGAATTTTTACATTCCCACAATACGAATCGGCGTTGGCGTAAAACAAAGAATAAATATCACGATCGCCACCCAACCCAATATCTGCCGGGGCAAATTTACCCGGTGTTCGTATAAAGCCGCCGGGTGATCGGGCTTGATAAAACGTATGACCAGGAAAGAATAAAATATCCAGATGAAATTGGGTTCCCAGGCAGGGATATTCAACTTGATTATCATCTGAACCAGGAAAAATATCAGTGCCATCAAGCCGGTTTCCTGCCAACGATCCCTGCCCAGCAATTGCGAAAAACAAACCAGAAACATCGCATAAGCACCCATGATCAACACCTTTTCCTGTGTGAGATTCATAATTTCCACATATCCAGTGCCTCCGGCCAGCAAAAGCCCGAGAATGGCCACCCTTGAAATGTAGCCTGCTGTTTTTCGGCCAAACATCCCGTAAGTGATATGCCCGCCATCAAGCTGACCGATGGGCAGAAGGTTCAGCGCCGTAAAAAACAGGGTGATATATCCTACAAATAACCACGGGTAATGCATCACTTCAAACTGACCAGGTACCTGAGCTGCGTCGGATGGAACAACATTTTTCAACAGTTCAAACATAAGGTTGGTGCCAATGGCATAAGCCTGACGGCTGGAATCTGCCAGCCATGCTTCCATCTGTGCGTCGTCGGGTACTCCACAGAAAATCTCCGCATATTCGGGATGAATACCGCCAAGATAAACCTCTTTCGGCGGGAGGTGGGAAAAACCATAAATCAGCAATCCCATTGATATTACAAATCCTGCCAGCGGGCCGGCAATGCCTATATCAAAAAATTTACGTGTACTGTCGGGAATCGCTTTCAGCGCGATGACTGCGCCAAATGATCCGATATTCATCATACCGGGAAAAGGGAAAAATATGGGAATATAAAAAGGCAGGGTTGCACGCACCTTATAGTACATGGCCGTAAAAAAATGGCCAAACTCATGAAAAGTCAAAAACAACAGAAACCCAAATGAATACGAAGCGCCACGCGCCAGATCTGCCCAATGCAGCAGATAACTATCTTCCACCAGCCCCCAGCCTGTCCATATTTTACCGGTGGTGAGTTCTGCTCCGGTCAATAGCGTTGTGAGGACAGAAAGTAGGAATAAAGATAGATGTATCAGGTAGGTTTTTAGTGTAAATTGAGGCTTCATATATGGACATCAGAACACGAATTTAGGCAAAAGAAATGAGTTATGGCGATACCTTACGGCAAACAACACATCACAGAATCAGACATTCAGGCGGTCGCCGAAACCCTGCGATCCGATTACCTTACGGGGGGGCCCCGTATTGCACAGTTTGAGGAGGCTTTTGCCAGCTACATCGGAGCGAAATACGCTGTCGCCGTTGCCAATGGTACCGCGGCACTGCACCTCTGTGCCATGAGTCTGGGGGTAAAACCCGGAGACAAGATCATCACCACCCCCAATACTTTTGCCGCTTCGGCAAACTGTGTGCTGTATTGCGGGGGAGAAATTGATTTTGCCGACATCGACCCACACACGTTATTGCTTGACCCCAATCTTGTCGAAGACAAGCTGCGCCACGCGCCCAAAGGCACATATCAGGGCATTATTCCTGTTGATTTTGCCGGAATGCCCGTGAACCTCGAAGATTTTCGCACACTGGCCGACAAATACGGCTGCTGGTTGCTCGAAGATGCCTGCCACGCGCCGGGAGGGTATTTTACCGACAGCCAGGGAAAAGATCAATGGTGCGGAAACGGCGCTTTTGCAGATCTCGCCATTTTTTCCTTTCACCCGGTCAAACACATCGCCTGCGGCGAGGGTGGCATGATCACAACCCATGATGAAGACCATTACCGCCGCCTGCTCAGGCTGCGTACCCACGGGATCACCCGCGAACGCGACCTTCTCCATGAAGATCATGGCGGCTGGTACTACGAGATGCTCGACCTGGGCTACAACTATCGTCTGAGCGATATTCACGCTGCACTGGGGTGGTCGCAACTACAACGCGCAGACCAGGGACTTGCCCGGCGAAGACACCTTGCCCAAAGGTATGATGCCGCGTTTGCAGGTACGAACGTACACCCACCCCTCCCCCACCCCGGGCACGCCTACCATCTGTATGTAGTACAGATCAATGACCGGAAAGGCCTGTATGAACATCTCCGGAAAAAAGGGATTTTCGCGCAGGTGCATTATATCCCGGTTCATTATCAGCCTTATTATCAGCAGCTTGGCTGGAAAAAAGGCGACTTCCCCCATACGGAGGCATATTATGCGCGGTGTCTGAGCCTTCCGCTGTATCCGGCACTCACCGACGGGGAACAGGAATTTGTGATAAGGAGTGTAATGGAATTTGTGTGATAAAGAGGAATGATTAGGAGAATGCAGATACTAAAAATATAGAAGAATTGTATATTTGATTGCAAGAACAAGGACATTGCCGCAAAATGATTGAACTCATCGAAATCAAGGGCTATAAGTCCGTAAAAAATCTGAGGCTGGAGCTACGCCCCATTAACATTTTTATTGGTAGCAATGGAGCCGGAAAAAGCAACTTTATATCCTTCTTCAGACTTATTCAGTCTATTTACAATCAACAGCTCCGCAGGTTTGTTTTAGAAGAAGGCGTTGATAACCTTCTTCATTTCGGGAGAAAAGTCACAAAAAAACTGGAAGGAAAAATAATATTTTCCTCAGATCAAAAATACAATAACGCATATAAATTTGCACTGGCACAAACCAAAGAAGGTGGGCTTTTCCTTGAGAGAGAAGGGTCAGGGTATATGGTAAGCTATGATGACGATGTAAGAGGCTATAAGTATTATGATAACCTCCCGGAAAGTATAATTCAGGAATCAGACGCTACCCGGGACACTTACCTTAAAAACTATTTATCGGGTTTACAAATTTTCCATTTCCACGATACAACAGAGACCTCTCCATTAAGAAAAGGATGTGAGCAGGAAGATAATCAATATCTGAAGTCTGATGGACGAAATTTGCCAGCGATTTTATTTCTGATAAAGGAGTTGCATCCCAAAACCTATACACGAATAGTCAAAACTATTCAGTCTGTTGCGCCATATTTTCAGGATTTCATTTTGCAACCCAGCAAATCCAAAGGTAAACAAACCTATATTGAGTTGAGATGGAAGGAAAAAAGTGATGCTGAATCTAATTTTTCCGCCTACCAATTGTCTGATGGGACTTTGCGGTTTATCGCACTTACAACGCTCTTATTACAACCTGACCCGCCTCCTGTAATTATTATCGATGAACCGGAGTTGGGTCTCCATCCCCAGGCAATCACTAAACTTGCTGGTATGATACAAGTTGCTTCAGAAGAATCACAGGTTATCGTCGCCACTCAATCTGTAAACCTTGTAGATTGCTTCAAACCGGAAGATATTATTGCCGTTGACCGTGATTCGAAGGAAAATCAGTCTGTGTTTAAGCGGTTGGCATCAGACCTGTTAATTCAGTGGCTTAATGATTTTTCTTTGGGCGAATTATGGACCAAAAATATCATCGATTCCGCTCAACCTTTTAGCAGATGAAAAGGCTGATAATTATTGGGGAAGGGCAAACAGAGCAGGAATTTTGCATAAAAATACTTGCTCCCTATCTACAAGATAAAGGAATTATTGTTCAAACACCCACCATTAAACATTCTGGTGGAGGGATTGTTGGCTGGCACAAACTGAAGGATCAAATTGAAAGGCATCTCCGGAGTGAAAAGAATGTGTTGGTTTCTCTATTAATTGATTTTTATGGGATTCAGGAAAGACACGATTTTCCTGACTGGAAACAGAACAAAAAAATCGTTGAAAAAAATTTAAGAATGGACGCGATAGAAGAATCTATGGCTAATTCTGTTTCTGAAAATCTCCGAAGATGTTTCATCCCCTACCTGCAACTGCATGAGTTTGAAGCCTTACTTTTTTGTGACCAACGTGTATTTTCTGCCATCTTCAACGATAATGAAATCACCAATAACACGCTTTTAGAAGATACGATCAACCGTTATGATTGTCCGGAAGATATTAATGATAGTCCGGAGACCTCGCCATCTGCACGCCTAAGAAAGGTAATTAAGCGTTACAACAAAGTTGTTCATGGAATCCATCTTGCGGAAGAAATCGGCCTGGAGAAAATGAGAGAAAAATGCCCCCGGTTCTCCAATTGGATTCAGAAACTGGAAGCCATCTAACTTATTTTATATGGAATCGCTCCCCCTCTACATCAGCCTGATTTTTGGAGTTACAACGCTCCTGACTGTGTATTTTGCCTACCGCGCCGCCCATAATTCCCTTTGGACATTATCGACGCTGGCCGGATGGCTGCTTTTGCAAACGCCCATTGCATTGTCAGGGGTTTACACCCAAACGGATCAAATGCCGCCCCGGTTTCTGCTGGCAGTGCTCCCCCCGCTATTGGTCATCATCGGACTTTTTGTTACTGCCCGCGGCAGGCATTTCCTCGATTCGCTGGATCAGCGCTGGATGACAATTCTACATATTGTGCGGATCCCGGTAGAAATCGTCCTGTTTCTGTTGTTTGTGCATAAGACCATCCCTGAAGTTATGACTTTCGAAGGCAGAAATTTTGACATTCTGGCCGGACTTACCGCACCGCTGATTTTTTATTTTGGTTATAACCGAAAGAACCTTTCCCGCACGATTTTGCTGGGGTGGAATGTGGTATGTCTGGCTTTACTGCTTAATATCGTTTTCCACGGCGTACTTTCAGCGCCCTTTCCTTTTCAGCAGTTTGGATTTGAACAGCCCAATATTGCCCTGTTGCATTTCCCTTTTATCTGGCTTCCCTGCGCCATCGTACCGCTGGTATTACTTTCGCATCTGGCTACGATAAGGCAGTTGCTGCGAAAAACCTGAGCCGGATTTTTGGGTATAACCTGCTCTTAATACCGGTGTTTCGTAGTAATCCGAACTGATGTAGGAAATTTCTTTTCACGCATTCATGTGATGAATGGCCGTAACCACCTCCGTCATTTTTGCCACCCATGCTGCCGGTGTATTTCCCGGATTAGCAATCTTTCTAAACTCCAGCACGCCACCGGGCGTGGGTTGGCCGACATTTTCCGGAGCAATGATGGATTTGGCCTCATCTCCTGTATAGCGGTCTTCGTTTCTTCCTAAAGCATCGTTTAGAAAAATTTCCACCGTACGGGTTGGATTTGCCATATCCAACCGGTTAAAAAGATCTCCCTTAAGTCCGTCTTCATGATTCGGATTGGCACTACGGGTTCTTTGTACCATCATCTGACGCAATTGTATTTTGTTGGCAATAATCCAGTTTTGGGCATTGGCAGAGAGTGTCTGTGAACGTATCTGGTTAAACCCCGACCGGGAAAAAAGCGGGGCCATATTTTTGGGGTTCAGGTTTCCCTGTCCTTCATAGGCTATCCCTCCCCCTCTGAGGTACATACAGATGAGGGTAAAAAAGCCGATGGCTGCTTCCCGGCTTGCCGCAACCGCATCATCTGGATTAGGATGGACAGCGTGCAGGGTATTATATACAAAAACTCCGTCTCCCTGTGCCTGCTCCGCTATCTGTCTGTGAAAACCATATGGCGACTGGAGGCTGTTGTAAGATGGGTCATCGCCAGCCTGGGCGCCGTGCCTGATTTTCTGACTCAGCCTATTCAGACGATCGGTACGGATTCCCGCCGTAGCCTGCATATAGGTAGTCCATGTAACCCGCGCGCGGTCTGCATCATCAAACTCTCCCATGGGATCATGCCCATGAGGCAAACCCGCCATGGCAGGTGTCATTGCTGTACCGGGAGGGATGACAAACCGATTATTGGCTGGATTGCCTGCATGAATTCCGTTGTAAAGGGGATCAATGCCACTGCGGATATGTGCCATTGTAGCTGCAAGTCCGGCGATATTGTGGGTATCCACAGGGTTTACCCTGATTTCCAGTATTTGCCGGGGCATGCGGGGTGCCAGCCTTCTTTTGTCTGGAACGGCATCCACTACCTGTCCTCCGTGATTCGCATGATAAATCACTGTTTGGGGAACGGGCGGATCGGCATGTGGTTCGGCCTCAGGGAAGGCATATTGGGCATTTATCCAGTCTGCATTAGCATCACGTGTATCAGGCGGATTCAGATCATGCGGAGGTACCTGCTGACTTACCGGTATATTCACTTCCAGTTCAAAACCCACTGCCCGCTGAATCACTTTTGACTGGATAACACTTTTTCTGGGAGAAAAAGCATGGGCAGGACTTAATCCGGCCTGTATGTCTCCAAGCAGGTTTTTTCCGGTAGTCGCAGCAGCATCGCCCCATTTGTCGGCCTCGTTTTCCAGACCGGGATTATCATTAATTGAAACTTCCCCTTTCAACTGCGCAGTAGGTTTCACCTGCCCCCGTTTTTGCTGCACCACATGCCAGGCTTCATGCGGCAGGTACTTTTCCTTTCCCGGGCCGAGATGAATATCTGTGCCCTGAGCATAGGCATGCGCCTGAATTTTGGCCGGCTCCGGCGAGTTGTAACGTACTTTTACATCATTCATCTCCATACCGGAAACCTGTTCAATTCCAGCTTTGAGATCGTCGGGCATACCCGTATGATTTTTTTTGCTGAAAAATGGAGAGGCTGGTTTTTTTTGAAAAAAATCGCCCGATTTTTCAACCTGGCGCGCTGTTACAGGAGCCTTGGTTTTCATTGATTTATTATTCCCGTTGGAGAAAATTTGGACAAGAGAAATGGTCTGACTTATGAAATTTAGCTCAAAAATCTGCCAATGGAAAGGAAGTGGAAAATTATTTTTACCCCAGCCGCTCCATTTCCTCCCGGATATTCGCTCTTGCCTGTACCTCGTACTTATTCCGGAAAACTTCAGTCTTGAAAATCTGCTCCATCGCCAGAAAATGCTGCAATACATTTTTCCGACCGGGGTTATATAGGCTGTCGGGATAAATCGCATATTCCCTTCTCACATTCGAGGCATAGGTGTGATAATCGTCTTTCTCTTTCCCCAGAATGGAAAGGTCTGCATCGGTAAAGAGGTTAATATCCGGGTGTTCGCTCACCTGATGGCCTTTGGTAGCGAAAATCATAGCTGCACATGCTTCGATCTCAGGTTGGGGAACATTCAGCATTTTCAGCCGATTTTCAGCTAAAACCACACTTTCTGCCTCGTTGTCGCTGCGAAGGGGATCATAGACGATGTCGTGATAATACATGGCCCACAACACTACATTCCAGTTGTCAATCATTGGTCTGAAACCCTGAAGTTCGGCCAAAAGGTTTTCGAGGTGGGTGAGGTTGTGGTAATATCTGCCATTGCCCGAATATGCATTTTCGATTTCGAGCCAGCGGCGGTTGATTTCAGGTTTGTCTTCCGAATAAACACCTGCAAGTGATTCAAAAATTTCTTTTAGCATGATTTCTTTTAAAGCAGTGACAAATGCGTAATTTAGAGGTTTGCTTTCGGGCAAATGTGATGATTTGGCGATAAAATTAAAAACTACTGCGCTCCGATGAACTCAAATAAGACACTGAAAGAAGCGGCTCTCTTTTACCACGCAAAAGGCCGCCCGGGTAAAATTGAAGTTATCCCCTCAAAAGAAACCGCCACCCAGCGCGACCTTACGCTCGCATATTCTCCCGGCGTTGCCGAACCCTGCCTCGCTATTGCCGAAAACCCCGAAGACGTCTATAAATATACGGCCAAAGGCAATCTCGTTGCCGTCATCTCCAACGGTACCGCCGTGCTGGGGCTCGGCGATATTGGCCCTGAAGCGGGCAAGCCGGTCATGGAAGGAAAGGGCCTGTTATTTAAAATATATGCAGATATTGACGTTTTTGATATCGAACTGAATACCAAAAATGTGGACGAATTTGTCCGCACCGTCAAAATTCTGGAACCCACCTTTGGCGGCGTCAATCTTGAAGATATATCGGCACCGGAGTGCTTCGAAATCGAGGAAAGGCTCAAAGCCGAACTCAATATCCCGGTCATGCACGATGACCAGCACGGCACAGCCATTATCAGTGCTGCGGCGCTGCTCAACTCCCTCGAGCTGGTAGGCAAGGACATTTCAAAAGTAAAGTTTGTCGTCAATGGGGCAGGCGCCTCTGCCAGTTCGTGTACCAACCTCTATTGTAGTCTGGGCGCCAGAAAGGAAAACATATTTATGTTTGACTCCAAAGGCCTTATTCATCCCGACCGCACCAACCTCGACGGTAAAAAGCGCGAATTTGCCAATGATCGCCTGCCGGCCACTACTACGCTCGCCGAAGCACTGGTGAACGCAGATGTGTTTATCGGTCTTTCCAAAGGGAATGTGCTTACTCAGGATATGATCCGCCCCATGGCCAAAGACTGTATCATTTTTGCCATGGCCAATCCTACGCCTGAGATTTCTTACGAAGATGCCACATCGGCACGTAAAGACCTCATTTTTGCCACTGGCCGCAGCGACTACCCCAATCAGGTCAACAACGTGCTGGGATTTCCCTATATATTCAGAGGAGCCCTCGACGTACGGTCTAAAGTCATCAATGAAGAAATGAAACTCGCAGCCGTGCGCGCTCTGGCCGAACTTGCCAAAAAGCCTGTTCCCGACATCGTCAATATGGCTTATGGCCACCAGAATCTCGTGTTTGGCAAGGAATATATTATCCCCAAACCCGTCGATCCGCGTCTGCTCACCACCGTAGCGCCCGCTGTAGCCAGAGCCGCTATGGAAACCGGCGTAGCCAAATTTCCCATCGCCGACTGGGAGGCATATGAAAATCAGCTTTCCAAGCGACTGGGCCTCGACAACCGGCTCACCCGTGTCATTCTCAACAAAGCCAAACAAAACCCCAAACGGGTAGTACTCGCCGATGCCGAAAATGTAGCCGTGCTCAAAGCCGCCCAGCAGGTGAAGGAAGAAAAAATCGCTTTCCCGGTGCTGTTGGGTAAGGTCGAAAAGATCAGGCAACTGATTGCCGAAAACCATCTTGACCTCTCCGATGTCGAGATCATTGACCCCATGTCGCCGCAGAGTGAAGCAGACCGGGTGAGGCTGAGAAAATTTGGCGAACTGTTTTTTGAAAAACGCCAGCGCCGGGGTTACAACCGCAGTGAAGCTTACGATATGGTGCGCCGCCGCAATTATTTTGGCTGTATGATGGTGGAGTCAGGCGAAGCCGATGCCATGGTGGGCGGTATGACCCGCAATTATCCCGATAGCATACGCCCCGCGCTGCAAACCATAGGCAGGCAGGAGGGCGTGCAAAAAGTGTCGGGAATGTATATACTAATGAGTCGTTTCGGGCCGCTATTTCTCGCCGATACCAGCGTCAATTTCAATCCCACAGCCGAAGACCTGGTAGAAATCGCATGGCTGGCAGCGCGGGAAGTGGAGAAATTCAATATCAGACCCCGGGTAGCCCTGCTCACCTACTCCAACTTCGGCAGCGCCGATGGAGAAGACGCCATCAAAATGCGCAAGGCGGTAGAGATGCTGAAGACACGGCATCCTTCACTGGTCGCCGACGGCGAGATGCAGGCGCACCTTCCCTTCCAGGCCGAATTGTTTAAGGAAAATTATCCCTTCTCCGACCTCGCAGAGGGCGGCGCCAATGTGCTGATTTTCCCCAACCTCTCGGCCTCCAATATTGCCTATAACCTTGTAAAAGAACTTGCAGGCATCGAAAAAATCGGTCCGTTTCTGCTGGGGCTGAAAAAACCGGTACACCTGCTGCAGTTGGGAAGTACCACCCGCGAGGTTGTCAATATGATTGCCATTTCAGTGGTGGACGCGCAGCGGTAAGATAGACTGAATAATATCATGCTGATACGGCCCTATCAGGAGCAATGGGAAAAGGACTTCCAGGCAATCAGGGATGTCCTCGAAAGAAATATTCGGGTAAAAGACATTCAGATTGAGCATGTGGGAAGCACTGCTGTAAAATATTTAGCAGCAAAACCCATTATCGATATAGACATGGTTTTTGCAAAACCTGACGATTTCGGGGCAATCAAAACAGGCCTTGAAAATATCGGGTATTATCACAACGGGAACCAGGGAATAGAAGGCAGAGAAGTATTCAAGCGAGAGGCAGGGAAGGAAAATCATACCATACTGGACTCTGTTAGCCATCATTTGTATGTATGCCCGGATGGCAGCAGCGAACTTCAGCGGCATTTATTTTTTCGGGATTTTTTGAGAGAACACGAAAAGGAAAGACTGGAATATCAAAAGTTGAAATACGAAATTGCCGAAAAGGCAAATCAGGACAGAAAAGTGTATGCGAAACTCAAAGAAGTTTTGGCCAGAGATTTTGTCGAATCCATACTGAGACAACGCAACCCAAGCTAACGCCCTTTATAGCGTTGCACCACCGGCCCAGGTTCCGCATCTTCAGTGTTTTGCCATTCCGTTTTCTATGGAATAGGTTTTGCCGGTATTATCTTTGAAAGTACCGTTGAGGGGTTTGTTGGTGTCGGAGAATGTGCCGAAAAACGTACCCCCTTTGGGGTCATAGTATGAGCCGGAAAGGTAGTTACCATTTTCTTTAAAAGTTCCGGAATAAGAAACCCCTGAGGAATAAGTCATTTTCCCTTCTTTGATTTTGCCGTTTTCAATCAACCCTTCAAATTTTGTCCCACTTTTGTAGGTCAGTGTGCCGCGCACGGCATGACCTTCTTCATCATAAGTACCGGAAAACCGGTTGCCATCGGCAAAAAAATATACGCCCGAAGTGCGTGCATTGGCAGCATGGGAACCATGAAAAAAATTGCCACTGTCATAAAAAACCTGGCCGTAGCCATGTGCCAGCCCCTCTTCAAAGTTTCCGGCAAACACCTGGGATTTTCTTCGTCTCACCGAAAAACCTTCTGTGCAGTCGCCTGCGAGACATTCCTGGCCAGCAAGTACAAACCGTGCAGATTGTAATCCTGTAAGAGTCTGCATTTCCATTGCAGCACCGAGAGAATAGATATTGCGCAGGCGGTCATTTTCGAAATTGAGCAGAATGGCCAGTCCACCTTTGACGGCAAGATGCTGAACCACCGGTGCGAGATACCCTGGGCTTGTGGCCAGACTCGGCCCAATGGCTGCTTCCGCCTGAGCCGCAGACCAGTCGCGGCTAAACCCGAAAGGCAATTCACCCGAATATTCTTTCCCAATGCTGGCCTGCTGAACCGTCGTATAACCGGTCGCCGCATCAAAAGCCAGTACAAGGCCGGGAAATTTTCTGGACGAATGGACAAACCGACTGGAAGTATCCATATCGGCAAATGCGTAAAAAGCGCGCATATCAGGGTGATTTTTGGCCTTGCCGGTGAGAAACAACAACCACTCTGCCGGATTTTGAGCGAGGGCCGGATTTTGAGCCTGGGCCGGAAAATAAACGACCACAAGTGCAACCAATAACAGCAGTGTCCCGGATTTCATAAAGTAATGTTTACAGAAATCATTTTTCCCGCATTTTCAATGTGAATATACAGTATTTCCGGATTCGGGAAATACATCATCAGGGAATTGTTTTACGGCTGTTTTTATGGCCTGCCCGCTTCCAATACCTTTTCTTTAGCATTTTCACCGGTTATGTATTTTTTTTCAAATCCGGCAAACTGTGATTCGCTCATTCCTGCGGAAAGCATTGTGTTTTTGAAAAATGTATAATCGGTGGTTTTTATGTCTGAATGTAGCACCGTAAACAGCCAGTTCCACATCCAGCCCTCTCCATTTTCGTTCTCCAGAACCGTAAGCAACAAAGGAAAATACTGGTAGCGATACGCCCCGGTGATTTCGCCGGAAGTCTGTATCTGTGACAATGGTACGATTTCTTCCTGCGCCGCCTGGCGGATGTAATTTTCGACTTTTTCCCGGTATGCCGCTTCCCCCATCAGGTGGCGCACAGCCTGAAGCGAAACGTATTCGGTCACTCCTTCCAGGAAAGCCCACCGCAGGCTTCCATTGGGCACGCATACCGTCCCAAAATAATAATGTGCAAGTTCATGCGCAATAAACCCTATCCCGTTTCGATAGTTGTATGAAGTTTCATCCTGAAAGTAGGTATTCAGATTCCATTCCTCTGTACCCACCACCACGATACTCGGGTATGTCACAAACATCCACGCATTGCGGCGCGACACAGGACTTGTGCTGATATACGTTACGGGAAAACCATAAGGAGTGCGCAGCTTTTCTTCGTAATAGCCAATCAGTTTTGCTGTCCAATCGCTGAGAAACTGCCGGTGGCTTTCCTGCATGTCGGAGTTGATCATCAGGATATCGCCCTGGCGCGTAAAATCAAAATCTCCGGCAAACAACAACAGGCTTACCGAAGCCTGCGAAACAAATCTGCCTGTGGTGTTTTTTACCGGATCAGTGCCATTGAGGTATATCGTACGACAATCTTCACACACAATTTCCAGATCATACGTTACCCGATCCATCAACAGATCGCCTGCCCGGTCATACACAACCGGATACCAGAAAGTCTGTTCGGAGGCCCTGACCGAATACCCGTTGAAGGCGATATTCCCTTTCCAGTCTCCCCACTCGCTGGCCAGCGCAGTATCATTGCTTACGGGGAAACGCCCGGTATAACTCACCGAAAAAGTCCCGGGCAAAAATCGCGCGGTATTGTCATTGTTGGGGAAAAAATACTGAAAAGCTTCATAAAACTTTTCGCTATCATATTCGCGCTCATATGCATAATTGAACCCCGCTGCATCATTGCGAAAATGGGCAATATTGAGGCCTGTGTTGAGGAGAATGGCATAATCTGCTGTCTGCGGCAGGTCGCTGACCGTGAGTTGGGCGGCAATGGTTCCGGCCTTGATGGAGATTTCTATTTTGCCGGAAATACGGGGTATGCCCGCAAGAGCAGCAACTGCATACAAAACGAAAAGAAAAAAAATGGCAGATTTTCGCATAATTTTTTTCCAAACATGAAGAAAGCAAAAAAAGATAAAAACCCATCTCTGCCAATGAAAGGGTTATATCTGCCAAAACATACAGGACTTCGGCAAAAGCCCATGGCAATGCCCCAAAAAAATGAGACACTTGTAATAAACCCGGTATCCGGTCGGTCTAACTGATAAAAACTTGAAAAACCAACGACTGTTTGAAGACGTGTATGAAAAACATAAGGACAGGATTTACCGCTTATGCTGTATTCTGGTACATGACCGTACACAAACAGACGACCTGTATCAGGAAGTGCTGATTAATATCTGGAAAGGGATTGATCAGTTTCAGGGAAAAGCGAAAATAGAAACATGGATATACCGGGTGGTTTTGAACGCCTCCATTAACTTCAATCTAAAACAAAAAAGCCGAAGAGAAATAGTGGGGGATTTACCCGAACTACCCGAAACAATTTCCCCGGAAAAAGGCCAGACAGAGATATTACTGGAAAAAATCGGCCTGCTCAAAAGTACAGACAGAGCCCTTATCGGATTGTATCTGGAAGGATATGCTTACAAAGAAATTGCAGAAATTCTGGGAATGACGCCCACACACGTAGGCGTAAAAATCAACAGAATCAAAACACAATTAAAATCAATTTGGAACACAAAAATATAAAGACCATGGATTTCAACGAGTTAAGCGCACAATGGCAGCAAAAAAAGCTGCCTTTACAACTGGATCAGGCGATGGCTGAACAAATCACCCATTTCGAAGCACAACTTAAAAAAGAAAAACAACAGAATCTCTTACTGGCTGGCGGGTACAATTTACCTCACAGGTATCCTTGTGCTGCTATTTATAAAAAATCAAATCGCTGCTTTGCCTTTAATTGGAATCTGGTTTTTAATCGGAATACAGACGATGATTTTTGGTTCAGACAAACCAATATCCAAAAGTCCATGGCCGGAGATCCTTCCGAATTTGTCAAAACCCAACTGTCCAGGCTCAGGTATAATCTTCTGGTAACCAACGTTTTTATGCCTTTATACCGTTCTGCTGGGGATTTTAAGCAGTTTTTATCTGTATGCCATTCTGGATGGAGTCGATAAAAACATTGTGACTGTCGGCATAAGTTTTACCTGGCTGTTTTATGCGGCTGTATTTTATCTTGCATGGAGCCGGCAGCGAAAAAAAGACACCAGAATCATTATCCCTCAAATCACTGAGTTACAGAAAATACAGGCAGACCTCAGCCAGAAGTGAAGTAAATGAAGCGCTGCTTTGCGCGAGGTATGATTGTATTTGGGCTGCCTATTGTGCGACAATCTCTACGCGCCGGTTTTGGGATCTTCCCGCATCGGTAAGGTTGGCAGCCACCGGAGCCAGAGGCCCTACACCATAACCTGAAAGTTGTGCAGGATTTACCCCCAGCCTTCCGGTCAGGACATTGACTACGGCTTCAGCTCTGCGGGTCGAGAGATCGAGATTGGAGGCAACCTGTCCCACATTATCGGTATGACCTACGATAAAAACCTTCTGGGCAGGATTGGATTTGAGAAATGCCGCCACCTCCTGCAAAGCAGGCAGAGATTCTTCTTTGACTTCGGCTTTTCCGAAATCAAACAGGATGCCGTAAAGCGCAACTTTCCCATTTTCGGCCAACCCTTTGGCTACGGCTTGGGCATTTACCAGACCTTCGTCCATCGGCGTAACTTCGATGACATCCTGAAGCACAACGGTACGGCCTTTGATTTCCCTGACTACCCCATTGTTTGTAGCGATATAAAGGGAAATATATACTTCCACGCCGTCCTTATTGCCTTTAGCAGCGATATATTGCTGGCCGGCGGCCCCTCCCAGCGCATATTGTGTGAGCGTGCCCTTAGTTTTGAGGCGCTTTTCGAGGGGGTAAAGATAACTGAGGCCCAGGTAATTGCTGTTGCTGCATCCATCTTCACTACAAGTGTACATGATCTCATAGCCCGCATTTTTGAGGGCGGTTTCATAATTTCTTTTAACCTCCAGAGGGGTACGGTTTTCGGGTACTGCGTAGATAATGCGGGTGAGCCTTCCTTCGAGATTCAGGTCTTTTTCCGCCTTAAATTCTGTTCCGGGGCGAACAACTTTTCCCAAAGGAAGGGTGAATGCATCAAATTCCTTAAAATCATAACCGATAATACAGGCCCCTTCATAACGACTCAGATACTTATGATCACGGGTCTCTGGTGCATCAGGGCAAATGGAGGCGGGCTGAGAAATTAATACCCCGGCGGAGCAAAAAAACAAGAGGAAGAACAGAATTCGATTCATGGTTAAATATTTGGATGATTAATTGGTCAAAAACTATCAACTGAATTCTTTTGACTTTTCACCAAAATTACGCACCCAGACAATAATCGCCGGGGTGTAAAGGCAATAAACAACTCCGCCGGCCACAGATGCAAGAATAAATGAAAACGGCTGAATCATTGCGGTAATCACACAGGAAAACAGCGTACCGCAAACATGATGGCCATTCGTTTTTCTGTGTCAATGTATAAAAAGCCTCAAAATCATTAAATGCCAGTTTCTCCCGGATTTTGTAAGCCCGCGCATACAGCAGATACATAGTGAAATACAATGCAAATGCTACCAACCCGTAATAAATCATCAGGTTTGGGACTTCATCAAACATAATATTTACTTCAATATTCGTCCCAAAGAAAAAATTGGTCAGAAAAAGGGTCAGAAACCGTAGCGGGTACACATAAAAAATAATCAATGCAATGAACAGTGTATTTAATATTGCCAACAACGTATCTTCCAGCCCATACACTTCCGAAAACCACAGGTGTTCGTTCCAGATTACTACCAGAAAAGAAATACTGATCAGAAAAGCAGGAAGGGTTTTGGTAAACAACAACAGATCTGCGAAAGAATTGGGATTTGCCAGATTAAAAATCAACAAAGTAATCGCAATCCCAAATACCGAATCGGTAAGGTTGTCAAGACGGGATGGGTTTTCACCCCGATAGGTGATCCTGGGATCTTGCCGATGGTGTTTTCGTATTTCTTCACGTATCATTGTGTATCAGAAGATAATCATTTGCAAGCCGCTCCCCCGACTTCGCCTATCCCACATTTTCTCTTGTAAAAATAACATCTGCTCCTTTAGCGCGCAACCTCCAATATCGCACTTGCGGACCCAAAGTATATTCTTGCGATTTCGGAGGAAACCGGGGATATTAGACCTTAACAAACGCTTCCCAACGGAAATGGTGAATACACGGATGTGTTTGCTAAGACAAATTGTGGCATAATGGCCGAAAAATTTCAAAATAAATACCGCATCCCTTCTGCCCGCGCCGCGTTTTGGGACTATCGGTGGAAGGGCGCCTATTTCATCACCATTTGTACCAAAAACCGCCTGCATTATTTTGGCGAAATTGAAAATGGGAAAATGGTTTTGTCTAATGCCGGCGTTCTGGCAGATGTGTTTTGGCACGAAATAAAAAATCACGCCCAAAATATAGCATTAGGCGAATTTGTGGTAATGCCAAACCACATACACGGCATTTTAATTTTGAATGGGGACGGCAATTCCGGTATCACGTCGGAATCGTCGGAATCGTCGGAATCCGTAGAGACAACGCATGCGTTGTCTCTACAATCGTCACAAAAACCGTCACAAAAACCGTCACAAAAATCGTCACCACAACCCATCGAACCCGAATCCCCCACGGAAATCGAACACCCCATCGAATTCGAACAACCCAAAACCATTGGGCAACAACGTTTTCAAAATCAGGGGAAAAATTCGGTGTCGGCTATTATTGGCGGTTACAAATCGGCCGTAACCAAACACGCCAACCGCCTGGGGATTGATTTTGCGTGGCAACCGCGTTTTCACGACCGGATCATTCGCGATGCCGCAGCTTTTGAACGCATTTCCAATTATATCATCAACAACCCCATAAATTGGGATAATGACACATTCCGTGGCAAAATATGATTTGTAAAAAACCTCATTCCCCTAAAACAGACTGCAAATGATTTCCATCACAGCGTTGACCACAGAAAGACTGGAAGATTTCTTTCAATATTTATCTATTCATATTTCCGAAAACGGCCTCAATGGATCCCCCATTTTTCTGCCGCTTTCCAGACAACAATCTACGCTCTCCGGCGAAATAAAGGCCAAATTTGGGGGCGCATTGGATAAATCGTTTGGAGAAACCGGATGGAGGAAAATCTGGATAGCTATTAATCCGAAAACAAAATTGTCGGCCATATTGACATCCGGCCAAATAACCACCCAAATGCAGAACACAGAGTGCTTCTCGGCATGGGTGTCGATAGTAATTTTCGCGGATTAAAAATTGGCCATCAATTATTAGCATTTGTGATCGAATACTGCAAAAACAATCCAAAAATCAGTTGGCTTGATTTAGAAGTGATGGAAAATAATATCCCCGCAAAAAGGCTTTATGAAAAAATGAATTTTGAGACACTGGCCACCACAAAGGATATGTTCAGAATCGAAGGCATTTCTTATGACTATACATCCATGACGTTACGGGTTGAAAATTAAATCATCCGCCAAACCATTCCCCCAATTTTGCCAGATCCACGTTTCCTCCGGTAAGGATCAGCCCGACGCTTTTGCCGGCAAACTTCTCCCGGTTTTTGAGTACCGCGGCCAGGGGAACTACGCAACTCAGTTCCACAACGATTTTCATACGCTCATATATCAGGCGGAGCGCGGCTTTGATTTCGTCGTCATTTACCAGCAGGATTTCTCTGACATACTGACTGATAATGCCGAAGGTTCTTTCGCTCAGCGTCGTCAGAAGTCCGTCAGCAATGGTTTTTACATATTCTGCCTTTTGCACTTTGCCGCTTTTCAGACTCAGATACGCATCTGCCGCACCTTCTGGTTCTCCCGCATAAATGGCTGCTTCGGGCGGCAGATAATGCGTACTCAGGCAGGTTCCCGAAAACAACCCGCCGCCGCCCACAGGAGCGATGACCACATCCAGCCCGCTGGTGTCTTCGATCAGCTCTTTGGCGCAGGTAGCCTGGCCGGTAATCACGCGGTAGTCGTCGTAAGGGTGCACAAACTCCGCACCCGTAGCGTCCACAATCTGTTGAAGGGTACTTTCTCTCGTCGCCTGATTGGGGGCACAAAAAGTGATTTCGGCCCCATATCCTCTCACAGCGCTGATTTTTACGGCGGAGAGTTTTCGGGCATCACGATAAAAGCCTTCACGCCGAGGATTTTGGCGGCATAGGCAATGGCCTGGGCATGGTTGCCGGAGGAATGTGTAGCGATACCGTTTTTGAGTTTTTCGGGAGAAAGGCTTAATGCGGCATTCATCCCGCCACGGATTTTAAAGCGCCCTATTTTCTGAAAGTTTTCGCATTTAAAATACAAATCAGCACCCGTCATGGCGTTGAGGGTGCTGTTGGTGAGCACGGGTGTGCGGTGGATATAAGGCGCGATGCGCCGGTGTGCTTCTTCGATTTGGTTTAAGGTGATTGTCATGCAGGCTAATTATCGGTTTCCACAGGGCAATCTACGGAATCATGCCTAAGATTTTGCTGACAATGCCGCGATTTTTATTTCCGGAATAAAAAATATCCCATGCTCGCGGCCAGGAAAATGTGGAGGCCCGTCGGCAGCCAGCCCAGCGAATTCATCACGCCGTTGACCGTAGCCATCAATACTGCGGGAATATCCACCAGGTTGTAAACAACGCTTGCCAGTAGCAGGTTTCGCCAGCCTGCTTCTGTCAGGGGAATATTGCGATTGAGAATAAACGCCAGGGCATAGGCGGTAAGGGGCCGAGCCCAGCACTCTTGACATCAGGACTCCGTGGCTGTCGAGGGTTACACCATAAGCGCGCCATAAACTGAACGGGGACAAACAGAAGCCCCAGTCCGAATCCGGCGTATAAAACTGCCCAGATAACAGAGAAGGTTGAAGTTTTCATATCAGATTATTAAAGGTGTTTTTTCAAAAGCCCGCAATGCTGGTAGCTATATACCAGCATGTGCGTGGCATCAGGAATACATACAATTATTATTTCTTCTTTTTGCATACGTCCGTGCAGGCCGTACAGGATCGTGGTAATCACTCCGCAAAAGTGAATAAGCTGGCAGAAGGTGCAGGCCAGCTCCGGCGAAAACAATATCGTACCGGAAGGAATGGTAAAATAATTGGCGTCAGTGGCTGTCCAGGTTCCGCTAAGCCCTGAGACAGTTTTCCCACTCAGCGAGGCGGGAGGAACCAATCCGCTAAAACCTGCAGATGCGCCGGTAAAACTGCTGCCATCTTCACCTGTAAAAGTCATCACAAACCCCGTGAATGGGTTGCTTTTACCGAATAGGTTTTGTCTGTGAGAGAGTCCACGAGCACACCTTCCATCGTGCCTTCGCCCGTACTCATCAAAGCAAGCATACCTCGTACCATAGTGACTTGTCCGGTGCTGCTTTGTAGTTTTCCGGTAAAGTTGTAGGCCACACCGTTTACACCGGGATCAGCGGCACTGCGGGCAAGTTTTACCTCCCCTTGTGCAAACAAAGATAGTCCGGAGAGGAAAAGAAAAATCATGGTTAAAATCAGTCGGATGCGTTTCATATCAGTATTTGTTGTTGATTGAAAAATGGGTGAATAATTGTTTATTTATCGTTGCAGTTCAGGCCGCATGCGGGGAGCACAGGCAGATAGGGAGGGCCTCCCGGTTTGGAGCCGGTTCCAGGTTCATAGCCGCCGTCCAATCCTTTCAGGCGTTTGAATAATGAAACCAGTTTGGGATAGCTCGGAGACGGTGGAATGGGTACAAGTGCATCGTTGTCGTCAATAACGCCGTCGCCGTTGTTGTCGGGCAAAGACAGCGTGTTGTAGGTTTGGGCATCGCCCGAGGCGCTAAGTCCGGAAGAAATCCCGGCAGTATAAAATTCAATATACCGGGCACTGGAGGCGGTAGCCAGAAGCATCATCTGCTCGCCATTCGTGAGAGAAGGATCGGCGAGAATCTGCCCCTCCACCTTCATAATGCTGGAAATAGTCTGGCGTAGGTTAGTCTGACTACCGGCAGCATTGATTTTCTGATAGTAATCTACCGCTTTGGCCGAATATCCTTCATTGCGAAGGAAAGTATCAAACCCAGAAGGTTGTGCCATAGCAAGTCGCCCGGCAAGCAATGTATTGTCACCGGTAGAGGTTTGGGTTCTGGTGAAATACATATCTGCGACTTGTTCGGCAGAAATTCCCCTGCTGACAGAAAGCGGATGAGAGGCAAATTCGGAAGCACCGATAATCATCTGTCCGGTTGTTTCGTAGGGATTTTTTGGATTTTTGAGCCATAGCGGCACCTGTGCCTGAGAATTAAACGGCCAGTCAGAGGCCGTCTGGGCAAACCCCGTTACTCCTGCAAACAGCAGGAAGAACAGAAATAAAATTTTGATTTTCATACTCATTACGTGTTTGATTAATTGTTGTATTACACCCCAAAGATCAAACACAATTGCCCCTGTAATCAATCCTGCAAAACCGGGGTTTCTCACTTTCCCCCGAAAAAGGGATGGCCTTATCCCCGAAAAAGGGATGGCCTTATCCCCGAAAAAGGGGATGGGTTTTTGCCATTCTTCCCCACCTTTGCCTAAATTTGTCAAAAACCCTTACACATGAAGTGGATTCTTACTGTTTTAACCATGATTACCGGCTTACACCTCGCAGCCGCTGACTACGATTATACCCTGACCTGGCTCTCGCCTCATACGCATACGTATGTGGTTTCGCTCGCTGTTTCGCCGGAGGAAGGTCAATTCACCGATTTTCAGATACCTGCATGGCGTCCCGGAAGATACCGCCTTCAGGACTTTGCCGGTGGGATTTCGGCTTTTTCCGCCAAAGACGATTCAGGTACCTCAGCAATGGAAAAAACTGATGAACACCTGGCGGGTTTTCATTCTTCGGGAAAAAAGTGGTGGTTTCGTATCGTGCTTTGCCAATGCACCGAACGCAGGGGGAAGTTATCTCACGCCCGATCAGATTTATTTTAATCCCTTTACTCTTTTTATGTATGTGCCCGGAAGGCTGAACGGGTCGGTTTCCCTGTCAATCCCCAATATGCCCGACGAATGGATTTTTGCCACACAGATGAAAAAAATCCCTGGCGAAAAGCGGTTTGAGGCACCTACCTATCACTATTTTATTGATTCCCCGTTTGTCACTTCCCGGCAAATGATCAAAAGGTCTTTTCACCTCCAGAATGCAGATTTCCACATCTATTTTCAGGGCGATTTTAAGGGGGATGATGCGGTAGTTGACGCAGCGGTAGATATTTCCCGCAAAATCTGCGATGAGGCGGGGGCTATTTACGGCAGGTTTCCTTTCTCCGAATATCATTTTATTTACCGTCTCCTGCCTTATCAGTTCCGTCACGGAGTCGAACATACCAACTCGGTCTCCATGGCCGTATCGGCCAGTCTTACTGAGTCCACCCGGTCTATCAACGGCATCGCAGGCCTTGCTGCTCACGAAATATGGCATGCATGGAATGTAAAGCGAATCCGCCCTGCGGCACTCTGGCCTTACGACTACAGCCAGCCACAATACACGCACCTCCACTGGTTTACAGAGGGGGTTACCAGTTATTACGCCAACCTGCTGCTGGTAAGGGCCGGGCTGATTAGTGAAGAACAGTTTTTCCAGAAGACCGCAGCAAATATTGAGGATTATGAAAATAGTTATGCTGCATCTGTCATCACAGCATCCGAGGCGAGTTTTGACAGTTGGCTCGAAACCTCTTCCAATCAGAATCCACAACTGAAAGTTTCTTATTATGCGCTGGGGCAAAGACTGGGATTGCTGTTTGACCTTGCGCTCAGGGAAAAGTCTGACGGTGCGGTTACCCTCGACGGGCTGTTTAATTTCCTGATGTTTGAGTATTATGACAAAAACCAGGGAGTGCCTGAAAACGGAATTCAGCTTGCGGCTGAGACGCTGACCCGCTCCTCCTGGCAGGATTTCTTCGATAAATATGTAAATGGTACTGAGCCGATAAACTACGACGATTATTTTTCCCCTTTCGGGCTCGAACTCAAAGTACAGAAAGACGCCCGCCCCGGAGCCAGAGGAATGGGTATTCTGGGATTTGAAAAACACCCGCAGGGAATTATCACAGGCAAAGTTCACCCGGGTGGAGATGCTTATCTCGCGGGGCTTTCGGAGGGTGATTTTATCCTCGAAATCAATGGAAAAAATGCCACCGAAGTTGATCTCGATGATTTTGTCAGCAACCTGAAAAAAGGAACCGTCGTGAACCTGAAAGTTTATACCGATTTTCAGCTAAAAGAAATTGACGTCCCTTATGAAGGAAGGTTTGTCACCCAAAAATACACGCTGGAAAAAAAGGGAAGACTTAAGGACAAAGAGATGAACAGGCTTAGCGACTGGCTGGGGTCAAAGGCAAAAGAATAGAATTTTTTTCCTATTTTTACCCTATGACCACCACAAATACGACGCTTTCTCATTATATCCCGGAGGCTGAGGCAATTGTCACCAAAATCCTGGAAGCAGAATCCGCCGAAGCGCAGGCCGGGCTTATGAAAGAATACAGCGAGCCTGTTTGCAATATCTTTATTCGCCAGGGAGATTTTGCGTTGAAACACATGGACACCGAAGGAGTGCCTTCGGATGCGGAGATGGCCGAATATTATTTCACTACCTTTCTCTGGCCTGATCAGGTAAAAGCATTTATGCTCCTGTGGCGGGATATAGAATTTCAACTGCAAAAGGCGCAGGTTCTCCTTGCCGAAGGCAAGGCAACACCGGAAGCTGTCCAAAACCTGCATAAAAAATCATGCAATATCCTTCGCGAAGCCTTCGAAAATCTGAACTCACTGCTACAGACCCAACTGCAGGAGTTGTTGGTATCGCCATCCAAAACCAAAAGAAAACTGACCGCATGGGGACACCAGCAAAACCCGTGGCTCTTATATAAAAAGCAAATCGAAAAAATTCCCGGACAGTGCGCCCGCCTGGCCGAAGATTTTACAAACCTCCATACCCTGACAGGCATTTTTGCCCGGATCAGAACGATGATCTGCGATACGCTGGCTGCCTGTATCCGCGAAATTCAGGATCATAAGGCACTCACCCATGACCTCATCTCCCGCGAGATGAAAGAAGGCGAGGCAGGAACCATCCAACGGTTTGCCTCAAGGCTGGAAGCACTTGAAAATGAAATCATTGTCAAACCCTGGCTTTCTGTTTTCAGTGAAAAAATAGAAGAACAGATCAATCTGCTTCCCCAAAAACTCTCCTTCACCGTAACTCCCGGAGCGGGCATGCTGGAAGTTGCCGAACTAAACCTCCGCAGGAGAGTCCAACTCTGGCTGGAATCTCAGGTTCTGCCCCTGTTGAATGAAATATGGGAACTCACAGAAAACACTTCCAATGGCCTGAAAATGACCATTGTAAATATCCGCAACCGAATACTTATACTTACCGCCGAAAACCGGGAGGGCCGCGCCGGAGAAGTAGAAAAAACAGATTTCCTCCTCTCTCTCCAGACCTTCCTCCACAATCTCGAAAAACGCGAGGAGCAGATGCCCGCACTCGACCAGTTGATCAGGGAAAGACTGGATGCAGAATTTTACGTTTCCGGCTTGTACGAAAATCCGGCGACCTATCTCTATCTCCCGCTTCAGTCACCTGTGGGAAGGTTTTCATTTACCCGAAACAAAGTAATCGGGCGGATCAGAACTACCCTTTCGCCTTACATCACCTCCCTCACCAAATTTGTTAAAACCGTCGAAAAGGGAGATGTACTCAGCCCTCCGGAAAAAATTGTCAGATATATTCAAAGCAGAAAAGGAGAGTCTGACGGAAGCCATTACTCCAGCATTTTCCTGACCCGGGGTTATGTGGGCGAATCATTTATTGTGGGAAGAGACGATGAGTTGGACCACGTCAAAAAGGTCTGGGAGAACTGGAAAATAGGATATCGGGGAACGGTCGCACTGACAGGCAAAAGACTTTCGGGAAAAACATTGTTTGGAGAACTGATCGGCCTGAAACTTTTCCCCGAATCGGTAATTGCCCTGAGGCCGGGCCAGGTACTCAACCTCAACGGGCGGAAAACAGAAGTCGGCTTTGACCTGGGCAAAGCACTGGGATTTATCAGAAAATATGCGGCGCAGGAAAAGACTATGATCTGGATCGATGATCTGGAACTTTGGTGGAGCCCGGAAATCTCTCTGGCCGAAAACGCCAGGATGCTGATTAAGTATATCGATAGCCACGCCACCGGGCATTTTGTGGTTGTAGCCCTGGGCACTCCGCTTTACCGGCATCTCTGCCGAAGCCTCGATTTCCAGAACATTTTCCAGGCAGAAATCAATATGGACTATATGTCTGTATCCGAAATCGAATCCGCTATCTGGATTCGCCACGGAGCAACCCACAAAAATCTCGTCAACGCCGAAGGCGAGGAAATCTCCAACCGCGAATTTGATCGCCAGATTAATCTCGTTTACAGAGCATCTGGTGGAATTATCGGTGACGCGCTCAGTCTCTGGTCAAATTCGACAACCCGGCTCGATGAAATTAATGTGTGGAACAATTTCTCCCAAAAATACGAACTGCCGCCACTCGAAAGCCCCGATATGGGGCTGCTGCTCGCTTCTGTGATGTTGCAGAAACGTACCAACGAGTATCGGTTGAGGAAGTTGTTTGGCCCTGCATTCCCCGAGCGTTATCAGTCTCTGGTGAGGCGGATGCTGAGTATGGGTATGCTTGTGAGGCAAATGGACGACTGGCTTGAAATCGATGATACAATTGTGAATGATCTGGGGCGGATGCTTCAGGAAGGAAAATATATTCATTACAACCACCAATGAAAGATCTGCTGACATTTCGGTTTTCGTGGGCTGCATTTTTTCTGCTGGGGCTGGCGCTGCTTGCTTTGTATATCGCCCTGCGGCTCACGCGGCGTTTTCTCGACAATTCGCCCATTGCGCGGAATATACGCAAGCCGGTCAACGACCTGATCACCCAGCTTCTCGTGTTGTATGAACCGCTGGCTATTATCTTACTTGCCGGTACTTTTATTTTTATCAATCCGGGCTTTCACGGGGCCCTGATTCTGTTTATTCTGATCATAGGGTTTGCTCATATCAGAAACTATATTTCCGGCAAACTCCTGTGGTTTAGCGAGACGTTTCAGGAAGGGAAAATGGTTGAAACCGGAAAAATCAAGGGTATTATCACCCGAAAAGGAAATCTTGGCACTTACATTCGCACGCCTGAGGGCATGCACTATGTCAGCTATTCCCGGATTTTCGCCGAAGGATATACACTCATCTCTGACAATCAGACGGTAGGCGAATACAGCCTGCTGGAAGTAACCCCTATGGTTAAGCCGGAAAAAGGCGAAAAATCAGACGTTTTTCAAAGTTTTCACAACCAGTGGGTCAACAATCCCTTCATCAATCGCAACTATAAACCCGAAATCACTTATCAAAACGGAAACCTCGTGGTAAAGGCATTTTTCAGGGAAAAAAACCACATTCGCGACCTCGTGCGTCTCATCGGAGAGTGGGGGTATAGCTGCAAAATTCTCGAAGAAAACCGAACCATCAACTGAAATATCGTCGGAAATGGAAATATTTACCTCATATGATCTGATTATAGCGGCCTCGCTGATTATCATCCTGTCCTTCCTTTTTGGGGAGGTCGCCCGAAAAACCAATATCCCTTCGGTACTGTTGCTGATCGTATTGGGTATTTTCCTCAAACTGGGACTCGAAGCAGGGGGAGTCGGAGGCACCAACCTGTCCACCGTGCTGGAAATACTGGGAATCGTAGGGCTGATTATGATTGTGCTGGAAGCCGCCCTTGAACTGGAACTTAAGCGGGAAAAGCTGTTTCCTATTGCCAAATCTTTTGTCATAGCACTCATCGGGCTGATGGGATCGGCCTGGGTTGCTGCTGAAATCCTCCTGTACTATCTGCCCGAAATGACCTCTCTCCAGGCATGGTTGTACGCTACGCCTTTGTCCATCCTGTCCAGCGCCATTATTATTCCCAGTGTCTCAGGGCTCAAAGCGTCAAAAAAAGAATTTCATATCTATGAAAGTACCTTTTCCGATATCCTGGGGATTATGTTTTTTTATTATCTCTCAGGCAAATTTGAAGGGCCCGCAGAAGACAGCGGCGTTACCGGTTTTGCGGTGAGTGTAGGCCTTACGATCCTGATTTCTTTTGTCGCGAGTTATGGTCTGGTATTGATCTTCCAGAACATACGCAGCCACGTCAAACTGTTTTTACTGATTTCGGTTTTGCTGCTTTTGTACGCACTGGGCAAAAAAATCCATCTTTCCTCCCTGATTATCATTCTTATCTTTGGGCTTCTCGTAGCCAATATGGAGCTGTTTTTCCGTGGTATTCTGCGAAGATGGCTCAATCTGGAAAAAGCAGGGCAAATCTACGAAGGCTTGCACGTGGTGACAATGGAAACAGCCTTTGTGGTTCGCACATTTTTCTTTGTCATTTTCGGAATGACGATTTCCCTTGCCACCCTCTTCAGCGCCAAAGTAGCCATGATCAGCGGGTTGATTTTGCTTTCAATCTACGCCATTCGCTTTGTCACCCTTCGTTTGTTTTTGGGAAAAGACATTCTTCCGCAATTGTTTGTGGCGCCAAGAGGATTAATCACCATCCTGCTTTTCTACAATATTCCACATGAAGCCACAGTCGAAGGATTTGACGCAGGTATATTGCTGTTTATTATCATTGCCACCAGTCTGATCATGACATTTGCCCTGATCTTTGACAAACAGCGCGCAGGAAAGGCAGTAAAAGGCGCGGAAGGTTTGCCGGTGGGCTATACGCAATGGAAAGCACCTACCCTGGAGCAGGAAGAATAGAAGGTTATTTTAGACTTTTCGCAGATAAGAAAGCACTATTTGACCGAATTAAACCGCTTTTTCGCAGATAAGGAAATAACCAAAGTACATTTTGAATCGTATCAAAAATGTTTATTCACCAAAAGTAAATTACCGCCATGTTCACTCTGATTAAATTTGCCATCTCTGTTCTCTGGTTTGTCCTTACCATTGGTGTACTGGTCAATATCTGGAGAGAAAGTAATAAAGAAACGATCTCCAAACTACTCTGGACGGTAGGTGTACTGGTATTCCCGGTGCTAGGCCCCGTATTCTGGATTCTGTTTGGCGCCAATTCCCGCTCCGTAAACTGATATTGGTCTTACCTGAGGATGTGACCTTTTTAAACTGGTACGTCCCAATTAAAGACTTAAAAGGGTAAGCAATTACCTTTTGCAATTCCAATCTAGTTGGCCGTCACCGCCCGGTGGCGGCTTTTTTTTATAGCCTGCGGTACATCTCGAGGTCGGTCTGCACGTCCCTTCCCAGGACAAAGTCGTGGCTGCCGCAAAACTCAAAACCCATATTCTGATAAAAACGAATGGCTTTGGGGTTGTGTTCCCATACCCCCAGCCAGATATACGCAACCCCTTCTTTCCGGGCGATCTCCATACTCTTTTCCAGAAGTGCGCGCCCGACTCCTTTTCCGTGGGCCTTTTCGATCACATAAAGTCGCTGCAATTCTATGCTGGTCGCATTTCCAATTTTCTCTGGGGCAGGCACTCCCCGGCGGAGTTTGGATATGCCGCAGGCACCCTCTTTTGTTGAGCACAACAGAAAGGTATTTTGTACATCTTCCAGTTCTTCGGCTATCTGCCCTTCGGTAAAAGCCGTATCCATATAATCTGCCATATCATCCTGATCATTGGTGGGAGAAAAGGCCTCATCAAAAGACTGGCGGGAGATTTGCGCGACAAGTGCCGCGTGTTCGCGGCTGGCAATTACAATATCCATCATGGTTTTGCGGATTGACCGATAGCATAAACTGCAAAGGAAGCAAGCCAGTGCTCGCCGGCATAATCGCCACTGGCGATATGAGGCACTGTCCCGGCAATATGTTTCCGGGCCGTCTCCACCAGTTGTGCCTTCATCGAATCGCTGGCTGACAGGGCCGGGGCAATACCCTGAAGGCACCATCCACGGCTGAGGTTCAGTCCGTCGAGATGCACAATCTGCCCGTCGGTACGGTCGGCGACAATGGCCATCTCTCTCAGGTTTTCAGGAAGTCGGGGCAGAAATGCATGAAACCAGGTTGCAAATTCATCACGTGGAAGGATTCTCCGCATAAAGTCTGCCTCCACCAGGCAGGGCGAAAGGAAATCTGAGCCGCCGGGCTCCCACGTTGCCGGGCAGTTGTGATCTTTAAGGAAATACCGCCTGCCGGTATTTTCAATCAATATACGAAGGCTGTCATTGCCCAGCGCTGAGGCGTAGTCCCAGGCAAACGAAAGACCGAAGGCTGTATTGGGGTGTACGCCCGTGCGTATGGGATAAGTCTGCCGTGGCAAAAAGTCATGATACCGGGCAACAATCGTATCTGTCAGCGGCTGAATATGCTGATACCACATTTTTCCCTCCACATCATCCCAGCCGTGAAGTTCGAGCGCAAGTTGTAGCAGCCATGCCCAACCATACATCCGCTCAAAAGATTTTTGGCCGGGGCGGGCAAAATAGTCCGCTTCCGCCTGCAGATTTTCGCTGGTCATATTCGCAGCAATGGTTTTGCGTATCTCTGCAGCTTCCGGCAGGTCGGGAAATCGTTTGAGAAGCCAGACCAGCATCCAGTGCCCATGCACAGAGGAGTGCCAGTCAAAACACCCATAAAACGCAGGGTGAAGCGCACGGGGCGAAAGTACATCGGTGGAATCATTCATCACATGCCCCGGCTTATTGGGATACTCCTGCCCAATGCAGTGAAGCGCCAGACCTGCAAAATGCGATGCACCACGGGTAGTGAGTCTCAGGCTTCCGTCTGAGTTGTCAATCGAATAAAAGGATTGATCTTCTTCTGTCTGTCCGTAAACCGATACAGAGAGAAAAAACATAACGGAGAAAGCGATACATACCGCTGGAAAAGATGGGGTGATGAACATGGATTTTGGTTTGTCAAAATCCAAATATAGGTTTTTTACTTATCAGCCGGCAGCGGGAAGATCAGAAACCGGAAGTAATGCGGCAATTTTCCGGTAAAGTTCGCGCGGGTTAAAGGGTTTTGATGCATAAGCATCCATGCCTGCTTCTTCGACACTCCCCCTGACTTCATTCATTGCAGAGGCCGTAAGAGCGATGATGGGAATGCGGCATAAGGGTTCGGACAAACTTCGAATCTGGCGCGTGGCTTCATATCCATCCATTTCGGGCATCTGTAAGTCCATGAGGAGGAGGTCATAGGTATTTTTCTCTACCATATCCAGCGCGATTTTTCCGTTTCCTGCAATCTCGACCATTACCCCCCACTTGCTGAGAAATTTGGTAGCTATTTTTTGGTTAACGACGTTATCTTCTACGAGCAAAATTCTGACTCCGCCCAAATCCTGAAAGTCTTCCTTGGGGGAATCATATTCGCCTGGAGTAAGCGGTTTTTCGGCTACCTTTATTTTCAGGGAGAATGAAAAAACAGATCCTTCGCCTACGATACTTTTCACTTCCAGTTTCCCCCCCTGTAATTCTACGAGCTTTTTGCAAATCGCAAGCCCAAGTCCGGTGCCGCCATATTTGCGGGTAGTATCCGAACTCGCCTGCGTGAAGCTGTCAAAAATGGTATCTATTTTTTCCGGAGGAATACCAATCCCTGTATCCGAAACTGAAAACCGAATTTCTACCACTCCCGAATCTATTTGTCTGACTTCAGTAGTAAGTGATACCTGCCCTTTTTCCGTAAATTTTATGGCATTGTTGAGAAGGTTTGTGAGAATCTGACTCAGCCTCGTAGGATCACCCTGAATCATTGCCGGGAGATCGGGGGCTGGCCGAAGAACAAACTGAAGGTTTTTTTCTGAGGCCTTCTGCTGAAGCGATTTGAATATCCGCTCCATAAGCGTGTTCAGGCTAAAATCTGTCGATTCAAACTCGATTTTCCCCGCCTCGATTTTGCTGTAATCGAGAATATCATTGATGATGACCAGAAGATTTTCAGCCGAAAACTGAAGCGTCTGCAGATTGTCCAGTTGATCTTCTCTCGGCTCCTCCTGCATCAGCAAATGCGTGGTACCAATCACGGCATTCATGGGCGTACGAATCTCATGGCTCATCACGGAGAGAAACTGGGAGCGGGCTTTCGCGGCTTCTTCCGCGCGTTCTTTGGCTTCTATGAGGGTTTTCTGCTGTTGTTTTCGTCCGGAAATATCCAGCAATACGCCCCGATAACCCATGTATTCTCCTTCCTCACTGAAAAAGGGCACACCTGTGATTTCCAGCCATATTTTTTTTCCATCTTTCCGTACAGCGCGGTACTCTACATTATGGATTTCCTTGCGTTTGGATGACAGATATTCAAACCAGTTTCGGATTACCGGACGCTCACTTTCGGCTACAAAGTCAAAGGGTGTCATTTGCAGCATTTCCTCAGGAGAATAACCCAGAATTTCGGTAGCCCGATCGGAGATAAATACAAATTTATGGTCACGCCCAAACTCCCAGATGCACTCTCTTGACGCATTGATAACGTCCAGCAGGCGTTTTTCAGTCATATACACCTTTGAGCGGTTTTTGAGAATATGGTACTGAAGCTGGAAAATAGAAATAGAAGCAGCGTAAAAGAGTATAATAAACGCCATCCGGTTTGAGACAGGGTCTTCAACCCAAAATGTTGCAGTTGAAATAATTACCACAGACGAAATCATAAATACCCACAAATCCCGAATAGAAACCAGGCTGGGCGGGAGTGCAAGCGTAATTATATAGACAGCCATCGTGTAGTCCTGCAGCAAATGGTTTTTATACAAGACCCAGCTTAACCACACAACTGACAGTATATAACTCATCATTATCATACGCTCAAGTCTCCGGGCAGTTAATTTTTTTCTGAATGAAATCAGGTAATTGATCAAAAATGCACCCATCGGAATCAGTCTGAAGCCAATGGGATCATATATTTCAGGGGTAAAGTAGTTAGTGGCCAGCCCAGAAACACCAAATAGCAGCACGGTTACAATAGCTGCTTTTCTAACATAATTTACTCTGCTCGGAAATGAGGCACCAGGCATATACCTTATTTTTATATCCCAAAAGTATCAGCCAAATTGCCACTACTTATCCATAAGATTTTTACCAAATTAGCGAGCCTGTTAACACCTGTAATTTTTTGCCCGTTTTACACTAATTTTTCCAGGATGAAAAAGAATCATTACTACTACCGTTACACCTGGGTTTTATGCCTGACATTGATTACCGCAATTCCGGTTTTTTCACAGAGAGGCAAAAAGAAAACCCCTGAATCTGCTCACACCTCCGCTGTGGTTTCTTATGAGGAAAATCTCTACAAAAGTCTCGAATGGAGAGAAATCGGCCCCTTTCGCGGAGGTCGCTCTGCTGCTGTGACAGGTGTGCCGGGAAAACCCAATCTGTTTTATTTTGGTGCCACCGGTGGTGGCGTATGGCGCACCCGCGATGGCGGCTCCAACTGGGAAAATATATCAGACGGGTTCTTTGGCGGCTCCATTGGCGCCGTGGCTGTAAGTAATTCGGATCAAAATGTCATTTATGCCGGCGGAGGAGAAGTAACTGTACGTGGCAACGTCTCCTCCGGAGACGGTATGTGGAAATCCTCAGACGCCGGAAAAACCTGGATTCATACCGGACTGGGCCATTCCCGCCATATTCCCCGTATTTGTATCCACCCGCAAAATCCCAATCTGGTATATGCTGCCGTGCTGGGTGATCTGTATAAATCTTCGGAGGAACGCGGTGTCTATCGCTCCGCCGACGGCGGAGCGACCTGGGAAAAAATCCTTTTTGCCAATGCCGACGCAGGTGCCGTTGATCTGGTCATGGATCCCGGCAATCCCCGGGTCCTTTTTGCCGCCACCTGGCGGGTAAGGCGCACACCTTACAGTCTCGAAAGCGGAGGTGAAGGCTCCGACCTATGGAAAACTACCGATGGTGGCAACACATGGACCAATATCTCTTCCAACAAAGGCCTTCCCAAAGGCACACGAGGCATCATCGGAGTCAGCATTTCAGGTGCCAACAGCAATCGCATCTTTGCGATTGTAGAAGCCGCCGAAGGTGGGGTTTTCCGCTCCGACGACGGCGGCGACAACTGGCAAAAAGTCAATGCCGATCGCTCCCTGCGCCAGCGCGCCTGGTACTATTCAAGGATTTATGCCGATCCGCAGGATGAAGATATTGTCTATGTCGTAAATGTCAGCTACCACAAGTCCACCGACGGCGGGCGTACGTTTAAGGCAGCTAATGCACCCCATGGTGACCACCACGATATGTGGATCGCCCCCGAAGATCCCGACCGCATCATCATGGCTGATGATGGCGGCGCACAGATCAGTTTCGACGGCGGACAAAACTGGTCCACCTACTACAATCAGCCCACTGCGCAGTTTTATCGGGTCGTTACTGACAATCATTTTCCTTTTCGCATTTATGGCGCCCAACAGGACAATTCTACCGTGCGTATCCTTCACCGTTCCGATGGATTTTCGATTACAGAAAAAGACTGGGAAGAAACCGCAGGAAGTGAAAGTGCACATATCGCTGTTGACCCAACAGACGATGACATCGTATATGGAGGAAGTTATGGCGGGTATCTATCCCGAAAAAATCACCGAACCGGAGAAGAAAGAGCCATCAACGTATGGCCCGACAACCCCATGGGTTATGGAGCAGAAGGTATGCGGTATCGCTTTCAGTGGAATTTCCCCATCTTCTTTTCGCCTCACAACCCGAAAAAATTATATGCAGCCTCCAACCGCCTCCATGTCTCCACCAATGAAGGGCAGTCATGGGAAATTATCAGCCCCGATCTCACCCGCAATGATTCCTCAAAACTCGGCCCGTCAGGTGGCCCCATTACCAAAGACAATACCGGGGTGGAGTATTATTGCACCATATTTGCCGCGGCAGAATCACCCTATGAAGATGGACTGATATGGGCAGGATCAGATGACGGGCTCGTTCATGTAACCCGCGATGGCGGCAAAAACTGGGAAAATGTAACGCCTCCCACCATGCCCGAATGGATTATGATCAACAGCATTGACCCCGACCCGTTTGTCAAAGGGGGAGCTTATATAGCAGCAACCATGTATAAATCGGGCGATTACCGGCCATTTTTGTATAAAACCAAAGACTACGGAAAAACCTGGACGCAAATTGTCAGCGGAATACATGCCGAACATTTTACCAGGGTCGTAAGAGCTGATCCCCGCAGAAAAGGGCTCCTTTACGCGGGAACTGAAAACGGAATGTACATTTCCTTTGACGACGGAGAAAGCTGGAAACTCTTTCAGATGAATCTTCCCCTTGTGCCCGTTACTGACCTTACCATTAAACAAAACAAACTTATCGCCGCTACCCAGGGCCGCAGTTTCTGGATCATTGATGACCTTACTCCACTACATCAGATAAATGCGCAGGTTGCCGAAAGTCGTTTTTTCCTGTATCAGCCTATGGATTCATACCGGATGCCCGGAGGCGAATCCTTTCGAAAACCCAAAAACGCAGGTGTCAACCATCCGGCAGGTGTGATGGTACATTTCTACCTGAAAGAAAATCCGGCAGATTCGGTAGAAGTGAAACTGGTATTCATGGAGAAGAACGGCCAACAAATCAGAGCTTTCTCCAATAAGGATAAAAACGCACAGCTAAAGCCGCAAAAAGGGGCACAGCGGTTTGTGTGGAATATGCAGTATGAAGAGGCCAAAAAATTTGACGGCATGATCTTATGGTGGGGAGAGACTGACGGCCCGCGGGCGGTTCCCGGTGATTATCGCGTACGGCTGGTAGTGGGCAAGGATTCGATGGAAGCCCCTTTTTCCATTCTGAAAGATCCCAGGGTAAGTGCCTCTTCCGAAGATTTTCAGGCGCAGTTTGATTTTCTGATTCAGGTCAGGGATAAACTCAGTGAAACACATCAGGCGATTGCCGATATACGCAGCGTGCGCAGCCAGTTTGACCAGATTACCGCGAGGATTGGGAAAAAAGAAGCGTACAGTGAAATTGCGACGGCGATACATGCCGCAGATTCGGCGATGACCGCAGTGGAAGAGACATTGTATCAGACCCAAAACAGAAGTGGGCAGGATCCGCTCAATTACCCCATCAGGCTCAACAACAAGCTGGCCCACCTGGCCTCATTGACGGGAATGGGCGATTTTCCACCGACGCAGCAATCTGTCGATTTTCTTGCCGAAGTAACCGGTGCTATTGACGCCCAACTGGACAAATGGGAAAAGATAAAAGAAGTACAACTTCCGGCCATCAACCGGCTGGTAAGAGAAAAAGAGGTTGACCTGATTGGGGTGGACGAAAAATAATCACTGCCGCAGGAGAATCTGATTCCACCGCTCCAGCACCGACGCCTCGATAAGGTTGTCGGTGAGGTTGAGCATCCGCAGTTTGCGGAGACGGGCAAAGGACTCGGGCACTGTGCCTTCCAACTGGTTGTTTGAAGCGGAGAATACGACCAGGTTCTGGAGGTTACCCAGTTCCTGAGGTATGTTTCCATACAACTGATTGTTGTCGAGCACAATCTGCTGCAATTGGCTGAGTCGGCCAAGCTGAGCGGGGATTATGCCCGAAAGCTGGTTGCCGCTCAGAAGCATATTTTGCAACTGACTGAGGTTGCCGTAAGCAGGTGGGATTTCTCCGTTGAAGCCATTACCCGACAGGTTGAGCATCTGTAGTTCGGTCAATTGTGCAATACCCGACGGAAGTTGCCCGGTGAGTCTGTTGTTGCTGAGGTCAAGCGACCTGAGTGCGGTGAGGTTTCCGGTTTCTTCGGGGAGGTTACCCGAAAGGTTATTGCTCCGGAGGTGAATTTCCTGAACCCGGCCTTCAGATATTTTTATTCCGTCCCAGGTTTCTACAGGCAAATTCAAATCCCAGCCTGTGCGCCAGCTATCACCTCCGCATCGCTGGTAGAGTGCTGCCAGCGCCATAGAATCTTTCCTGGAGACGCTGTTTTGTGCATTTGCCTGAGAAAAAATTGCCACGACAGACAACAGCAACACCCCAAATATCTTCATTACCTGCATATGTATATATATTCGTTTGACTTTGAGCGGTAATTTATCGAATTTATCCCAGACCCTTAGTACCAATCTGTTACCCCTATGTGTGCCCATTCTATATTACGATTTTTTGTGCTTCAGTTTATTTTTCTGTTCACCCTCACCGGCTGTACTACCTTCACCTATACACCGGTTTTTGAAAGTCAGACGATCGACGACAAAGTGGAGATCGGTTATGGATTAGCCATTGGTGATGTGGATGGGGATGGAAAAAAAGATATCCTGCTGGCAGACAAAAAGCAGTTTGTCTGGTACAGAAACGGCGACTGGAAACGATTTGTGATGGCAGACAGCCTCACAGACGCAGACAATGTATGTATTACTGCCCGCGACATCAACGGAGATGGGAAAGTCGAAGTAGCTGTAGGCGCGCAATGGAGCCCGGGCGAAACCCACGATAAAAACCTTTCGGGTTCTGTACATTATCTCATTCGCCCCGAAGATCCCACACAGCGCTGGACACCCGTGCAGTTGTATCATGAAGTGACCATTCACCGGATGCAATGGGTACGGGTCGGCGGAAAATATTTTCTCACCGTACTTCCCCTCCACGGGCAGGATAACCAGAATGGGGAGGGCGCCCCGGTCAATCTGCTGATTTACCCGGTTCCGGAAGACGTATCGGGCGAGTGGTCTTATTCCACACTTTCTACGGGTATGCACATGACCCACAACTTTGAAGTAATAGAAAACGGAGGCAAAACCGAATTGCTGATCGGCGGGAAAGAAGGTATCCGACGCGTGGTTTCTTCGGAAGGAGAATGGTCACTGGAAAATGAATGGGCAGTAGAAGGAACCGGTTTTGGCGAAGTCAGAGAATTTCACAATGGAGGAGGAAAGACGCTGACTGCGGGAATTTCGCCTATGCACGGTACGGCGCTAATCCTGTTTGGCGACACGCTGTACAAGGATTTTGCCCAGGGCCACGCCCTGGCCTGCTCAGATCTTCTGGGACAGGGAAGAGATCAGATCGTGGCAGGCTGGAGGAATCCCGATGCAGCAGAAAAGGTAGGGATCATATTATTTTACAAAGGATCTGACGGCGAATGGCTTCAATATCTGGTAGATGATAATACCATGGCATGTGAGGACCTGAAAGTAGCTGATCTTGACCGGGACGGGAAACCGGAAATTATCGCTGCGGGAAGAGCGACTCACAACCTGAAAATTTACTGGAATCAGTCAGTTGTGGAATAAGGGGTTTTGCGAAAAGGGGTTTTTCTCGTATTTTAGAGAAAAAGAAAACGATGACGAAGACTGTGACTGCTAAGTTACCGGAACAATTACTTAAGCAAGCTGAAATTCTTGTCAGGGAAGGGTGGATTTCCGATTTGAATACACTCCTTTCGGAAGCGTTGAGGAGGTATCTGGAGTCTCATCAATCCCACCTGACGGAATCGTTTGTCAATGAAGATGTGAATTGGGGGCTTCATGGAAAAGACTGAAAGGAGTGATTTGGTAGTTGTATGTGATGCCGGCCCCATTATTCACCTTGACGAACTCAAGCAATTACACCTGTTCATAGACTTCGAAAAAGTGTTGATTCCGGAATCTGTATGGAAGGAAATAAAGTTTCACCGCCCTGATACTGAACTAAATAGTTTCAACGGATTGATAATCCAGGGGATAAAGCCTTCTAATGAAATTCTGGCGTTAACAAAAATCTTTACCCTCCACCAAGGGGAAACTGATGCGTTAGAATTGATGAGAAAATTTAACACAGCAATTTTTCTTACCGATGATACGGCTGCGAGGTTGGCTGCAAAAGGTCTCAACTACAAGGTACATGGAACTATTGGTATTCTGATCAGATCTATAAGGAGACAGCTCTGTTCCAAAGATCAAATCATAGCTTTATTAAGGGATTTACCTTTAGTATCTACTTTATATATTAAAAAATCATTATTGAATTCCATTATCCAGCAGTTAGAAGAAATTCCAAACTGATTTTTGGTTGAGCCAATTGCCTTTCAGATTTACATAACCCTATCTCACCCCCACTACTCCCTCACCATTTCTGCTTTCGCAAAAATACGCAACACTTTCCCCTCGGGAAGGGAATCGCTGGTCAGTTTGTTGACCATCTTGATGATTTCCACTTTGGTTCCATATTTCTGGGAAATCTGCCAGAGGGTGTCTCCCGACTTGACTGTATGGTAGGTCCACTTCATCGGAACTTTCTGTACAGGTTCTTCCACGGGCTGTGCAGCGACAGGCGCCGGAGCAGCAGCCTGCTGTACAACTGGCGGAGTGGCTGGCTGGGTAGCAGGCTGAGCCACAGGTTTTACTTCCCGTGTATTGGTTTTGGCGAGGTCAATCACTTCGGGCTGTGCAGGAACCGCTACGGGAACGAAAGCGGGCTTTGCTGCGGCAGTGGTATGGGATGTGGTCTGGGTTTCGGCTGGTTCTTCGGAAAGAATGATCAGCCTTTCTTCCACAGGCTTTTTATTTTTGAGATACAGTTTTTGTCCGACGTAGATTTTCAGGTTGCCCTTTTCCATGCGGTTGAGCTTGCGCAGTTTGTTGATGGAGGTAAAATGACGGGCAGCAATATCAGGAAGTGATTCACCCGATCTCACGACATGATATTCATTTTTGGAAGGTTTGTCGAGATACACCATAGAACCCATTCGGGGTTCAGCCCCGGGGATCAGTCCATTCCAGACCAGAATGTCGGTAATAGGGATAAGAAACCGGTTGGCAATTTCTTCGATGGTCATTGTACCGTCGTACTGCACATATTGTAAGCCGTAGTGCAGATCGCTTTTCAGCGGAAAATCGACATACATATTTGCCCTTAGCTCCGAAGCGGGCAATGCGTGAAGGGCTGCGTATCTGAGGTCTGCCGGTACAGGCCGCTCGGGATTCTGAGTCATTGGCTGAGTGTCAGAATGAGCATTTGCCGGGGGCGTGATTTTATCCTCATATTGCTTGTCCAGCAGTGATTCCAGCGAATTCATGTCTGCCTCAGGGCGGTCAACCGAAGCGTAAAATACAGGCGTTCCTCCGCCCGCCACTTTATTGGGATCGGTAATATGTCCCGTATAAAACTCACCGCTTTTGGGGATATAACAGGTATAGGTTTCCCCTTTCGGCAGTTTGGTTCCGGGGCGAATCCATTTATTGTACATAAGGAAAGTCTCTTCATCCACACCGTTTTCTTCCACGATTTTGCGGTAGTTGGTTTCCCCGGCGGTAGAAACCGGATACAGATAAATTTCCGGGCTTCTGGGCATTTTCAGGGCATCTTCGTACGCAATTTTGTGGGCGATAGCTTTGAGCGCGTACCAGTGAAAATCTTCTGTAATGGTCATCCGGGTGGCCGAATAGTATTCCGGATTGGTATAACTAACCGCGCCGGTGAGTCCTTCGTAATAGGCAATTACAGCGTAAAGCCAGTTATCAAAATCCTGGTTGGATTTGGCGATATACATGGCTGCGGCTTCGGATGCGCGGTAGATATGGCTTCGTTCGTCCACTTCCGCATTGACTCTTAAACCATATTGCACTGCAGCGGGTTCCTTAAACTGCCAGAACCCCACAGCATTGGATTTCGAAACCACATCGGGGCGAAGTGCACTCTCCTGAATGGCGAGGTATTTGAGATCCTGAGGAACACGTACATTGGCAAAAGCCTCCTCAATAAAAGGCATATACATATCGGCCCGGCGCACCATCTCATTAAAGTATCGCGGACTTTCGTGGATTTTTTTCACATATTCGGTCAGCTTTGTTCTGGCACCGGGTGTGAATGTAAGCTCAATTCCACAATAATTCATTGCGGAAGGGATCACGGGCTGTGCAAAAAAAACATTCACACACAGAAGTGAAAAGGCAGCGGTTAACAGGAGATTTCTGCGCATAACACCAACTTTTAGTTACGGGCAAGTTACTGATAAGACGTTTTTATTTCCACCTGTATGACACAGGGGGAAAGCGCGTCAGGGATTTACCCTGTAAGATTACCGCAAAATCTGTGCAATTATCGCTACTTTTTCCGGATCAGCATGATTCCGTCCCTTACCGGTAAAATCACCTGTTCTACCCGTTCATCCTGCTGTATAAATGCAGTGAACGCTCTGATTCCCACAGTTTCTTTATCAAGAATCGCCTGATCAAAGATTCGTCCGCTCCACAATACATTGTCTGCAAGAATAATACCGCGGTCTGACAGCCGTGGAAGAACCATCTCAAAATAGTTCAGATAATTGTTTTTGTCGGCATCGATAAACACGAGGTCAAAAGGCCCCTCCAGTGTGGGGATGATTTCCAGTGCCGGCCCAAAATGCAGGTTTACCCTGTCAGCCACACCCGACCGCTCCAGGGCGCGGGTAATGTGGACTTCGAGTTCGGGGTTTACATCAATAGTGTCCAGCCTGCCACCGGGGGCAAGACCTTCTGAAAGGCAAACCGCGGAGTAACCCGTAAATGTTCCGATCTCCAGAATGCGCTGTGGGCGAATCATTTTCGAAAGAAAAGACAACACTCTGCCCTGATAGTGCCCCGAAATCATCTGTGGATAAAGTACGCGGAGATGCGTTTCCCGCCGAAGGGCAGCAAGTGCCTCAGGTTCAGGGGGTATCTGGCTTTCAATATAATGCTGAAGGTAAGTTGGAAGAAAATCCATAGGTAATGAGGATAAAATTTATCATATTAAAGGAAAGATTCTTATTTTTGTTTATCTGCTACAAAGCACACAAAAATTTACCTATCCTATGAACTTTATCGTGTCTTCATCTGCACTGCACAGGCATTTGAGCCGAATTGCCGGGGCGATTCCCTCCCGCTCCGTATTGCCTATCATAGAGAATTTCCTCTTTGAAATCAATGGCAACCGCCTCAAAGTCTCGACAACCAACCTCGAGACCTCTATGCAGACGATGCTTTCGATAGAGTCACGGGGTGAACCGCTTCGGGTTGCCATCCCCGCCAAAATTCTCCTCGAAATCCTCAAGGCATTGCCGGAACAACCGGTTACCTTTATTATAGATGAAGATACTTTTGCCGTAGAGATCAGCTCTGAAAATGGCAAATATAAGATCAGTGGCGAAAATGGGGAAGATTTTCCTTCCATCCCCAATCTCGAAGGTACAGAATCCATCAACCTTCCCATGCACGCCATGTTTAAAGCTGTGATTAAAACGCTGTTTGCAGCTTCTTCCGATGAAGACAAAGCCGCCCTCAATGGTATTCTGTTTGACCTGGGTGAACATGGGGCGACCTTCGTAGCTACGGACGCACACCGCCTCGTACGCTACCGCCGTGTGGACGTAACCGTCCCCACCCCTACCCGGTTTATCGTTCCTCAAAAGGCCCTCAACCTGCTCAAGGCTTCGCTTGACCCAAATGACAATCACGATATTGTCATTCGATACAATGACAACAATGCCTTTTTCCAGACTCAGGACCTCCTCCTCGTCTGCCGTCTCATAGATCAGAAATATCCCGACTACGAAAATGTTATTCCCACCCAGAACCCCAATAAGCTGTTTATCTCCAAAACAGAGCTGATGGGCACTCTGCGACGTGTTAACATTTTTGCCAATAAAAGCACTCACCAGGTTTGTTTCGCCATCAAAGGCAGTGAACTGGAAATCTCCTCTCAGGATCCTGACTTCGCCAATGAGGCGCAGGAAAAACTTCGCTGCCACTACGAAGGTACGGATATCGAAATCGGCTTCAACGCTGCCCTTCTCATGGATGTTATCTCCAATGTGGAGACAGAAGAAGTCGTGGTCGAATTATCACAGCCCGGTCGCGCAGGTCTCATTCTCCCCAACCTTCAGGAAGAAGGAGAAAACGTCCTCATGCTGATCATGCCGATTATGCTCAATTCGTATGTAGCGTGATTTGTCTTAGTCCCGAACCCACATTTTAAACTCGGGACCATAAAGCCTGAAATGAAGCGGTTTTCCTCCCTCCAGGGTCATCATATTTTTTTCGTCTTTCACTCCGTTTTTGTGATCGACGCCTTTAATGTTTCCTATCAGGCGCCATTTCCCCGAAGGTAAAACGACATTGTCCCAGTCGTGAAACTCACTGCCGGTATTGATCAGGACAAATACTTTATCGGCAACAATATACCCCAGTTGATAGGGGTTGACGGTTTCTACCCACCGGTAATACCCGTCGGGTACAGCCTCTGCCACACGAAAGACCTTCCCGTATTCGCTCAGGCGAAAGTGATTCAGTCCGCTCCAGAACTTATACATCCCGTCGTAGTCGCAAAAGCTGCCTTTGTCTTTTTTGGTTTTGCCTGCATTCTCCCAGACAAACTGGTTGGCTTTGCGCATATTGTATGTGTCGCGTTTGCCGTGGAGATACACTTTGGTCCCTGATTTTGTCACTTTCAGTGTTTCCTTCAGTTCGGCGACGCCTTTGGAGCGCATCATTTCGGTTCCTCCGTGGGTAACGATGGGCCCCAGCGAAGTATAAAGCATCAGTGCGGCAATTTTCAGTCGTTCTTCGTCCACCCCATATCGCCCGTCCCAGTCGCGGATGGCGTACCTGTCGGCCATGGCCCAATTGTCATGAATATCGAGGTAGCCGATACCGCTGAGGGGGGTTTTGTCATCGGCAAACCGGTTGGCGAGGGCTTTTTTGGCGTTTTCTTTTTCGTGAAAATTGGCTCCCGCATATCCGCGATCCTTGCCTTTGTCGGTGGGTGTTGAAGGCGGGCCGTGGAGGGCATTACGTGTCTCATCCTGAAAAAAGGTTATGGGCGAATTGTGCTTATACCAGTCCCAGGAGGGGTTTTCTTCAAATTCGGGATCAAAAGAGCCGATCCAGGGTTCGCCATAAATGATAATGTCAGGCCCCAGTGCTTCGCGCAGTTTGATGAGCGTCTGCCGGTCCACCTGTCCGGCCAGGTCGATGCGAAATCCGTCGATGCCAAACTCTTCGATAAAGTGTTTGCATTGGTCGATGAGCCAGCGCTGCACCATGGGGCGGTTTTCAAATTTGATTTCATTGCCGTATTCGCCGATATGGTCGAGGTCGCGGGTGCGGTAGTGATAAATTTTGTCGATGGCGTTCCAGTGGAAATAATAATTGATTTTGTCCATATTCTCCGCCGAGTGGTTGGGGACAAGATCGATAATGACGGCCATGTCTTTGTTGTGGAAGGCCTGCACGAGGTCGCGGAACTGCTCCCGTTCGGCGCCGTAATCGTCGCCCTTGCGGCGAAAGCGGTTTTCCACGGCGAAGGCGTGGGAAGTGCGGTATCCCCACTGGTAATTTTCCAGATTTATGCCCTGCTCAATCATAAACGGGTCGTTTTCAAACGAGGCCCGCCAGTCGTCATCGGGATAATGGAGAAATTCCTGAACCGGCATAAGGTGAACGACATTTATCCCCAGATTATCGAGATAGTCAAATCCGACCGGCTCTCCTTTGCTGTTTTTCAGTCCGGGCTTTGTAAATGCCGGGAGCGTGCCTTTTTCGTTTTCCGGCACGGGAAGCAAATCCGTAAAATCCTGAACATGCACCTCATACGAAATCACATCCTGCATGGGCGGGCGGCCATTTCTGAGTGGAGTTGCAGGGATTGTTTTGGGCCATACACGGCTTTTCCCCCATGACTCCACATTGACGCGGGAATAGGGATCGGAGATATGAACGGGGTTGGTTTCATAAAAATGGTTGCCCGGATCGTTCGCACCGTGAACCGTAAAGTCGTAATATATCCCGGCCAGATTTTCTTCGAATGTAGATTCCCATACGCCATTCTCATCTACCGACATATCCTTTATGCGGTAGGCTTCAGTATCAGCGGGGTTGTGGTACAAATAGAGTTTTACATTTTCGGCGCGGGGGGCAAACAGGCGGAAAACGGTCTGGCTTTTATCGTCAGCAATATTGGCGCCGAGGGGTTTGGTGGAATAGGTTTCGCGAAACCAGCCTTCGTAAGAGCACCAGGCTTTGAGTTTCTGGGCGGGTATTTCGAGGTAATACACCCTGCGGATGTCGATCGGTGTGGCCGGGACGATGAGCATATTGTCTGCCTCATTGGGCAGGATCGTGGCGATAGGGATGGTATGGCCGTGCGCATCGGTGAGGCGGAAGTAGGCGGGGTCGAGCGGACGGGAAGTGCCTTTTACGGAGGCCCATATATTGCCGGAGCGGCGGAGTTCGGCTTTAAGCGCAGGAAGCGTCATATGTTGCATAAATACAAGGTTCGAGCCCTTTTCATTGGGCGTGCCTGCCGGAGGCTGGAGCCATTGGCCCGCATTGATGCGGAACTTAAACTCAGCTCGTGGCGGAACGAGGTCGAAGTTAGGGTTATATACCCGTAATATCCAAAGAGAATCTGCCCCAATTCCAAGCACCCAATGCGGGTCATCCATATCCTGGCTCCAGTTGCGGAAACTGCCTGTGACGGTAGCCTGCTGCGGCCATTCGACGTTGTAATGTTTGGGACTAAAAACAAAAATGGTCGTATCACCCTTTTGGATATACCCTTTTGCCACCGCCGAATCAGGAAAAACCTGTGCGTGGATTTGCAGGGGCAGGCATATTGAGAGAAGAAGCAGTACTTGTTTCATATAGTTTGGGGGGAATCTCATCCCCAAAACTCCGAAATTTTGCGGAAAGGAAAAAGCATATGACCAGGCCTGATCCGCAGCCATACTTATTAGAAATAATCCTTTATGATCTCTGTATTTTCATTTTAGGAGCATGTTTCGCGAACAACCTGAGAGAAAAATAACCATCGCATTGGCCTATTTTTCAAAAGTCAATAGTCGATCCTGATACGGGGAGGAATTAACTCACCGGAGGATTCAAAAGCACTTCGTGAACGGCTGATAAGCTGGTCATTGAGTGTATAGGTCTTTTCTACCTTGTCAAACAGTATCCTGCTAGCTCTTATGGCAAAGGTAACGGGTTTAGATCCGTTATAACTGAGGCTTTCGGTACTATCTTTCATGTGGTTGGCATCGGCACTCACACCTGCGAGTTGTCCTTCAATGGCATCGGCGGAAATATCCCCTTTTATCGAAAAGTCGTTGGCATTGCGAATGGAAAAGGCTTTTGTGTGGAGGATATGCGTTATGATAAATAGCTGGTTATTTTCTAGTTTTTCAAGAAAACCCGGCACCTCCTGATCGGGTTTGGTGCGATTGATATATTTTTCAATCATTATCGGATCAATGTCCGTAAGCCGGGGTGATTGAAATTCGTACAGCCATTTTTTGGCTTTTCGAATTTGTGCAAAAGCTCCTGCATGGACAATTTTTTTTAAACTTTCGAGCCCGTCGATATCAAAGCCTGCACCGGATTCCACCAGGTCTTTCCCCTTAAAAGATGCAACTGCTTTTGCCCGGCTGGGCTTCGGAGTTTCACTCTCGGGGGGACATGGAAAAAGGGAAAAAAGAGTTGAAGGCAGGATTTTCGTTTCCGGCTTTTGTCCTGACAATGTATTTTTGATTCGTTTAAAAACCCCTGGAGAATCGATTTCGAGTAAGGTAAGGGGTTTAATGTCTTCAGAGGGTAACGCAACCCATGTGTATCCCAGTTGTTGGATAATACCCGGTTTGGTGTTCATATAATGTATCGGATTTATGGCTTTGCCCTTTTCGGGCAATATTTCCCAATATACAATATTTTCAAAACAAATCCTGCGGATTAACCTGCAAAAATTCCTGCCAGGGAAGACCGCTTTTGCCGATGAGAAACATTTTATCGGGATTATATTTACGGGAAAACACGTCCATGCCGGAATGGCTTCGGGTTATGCTGCTTTTAACTTCCAGCGCTACTATTTTGCCGCGATGCTCAAGTACAAAGTCTATTTCATCATTCCCCTCCCGCCAATAATAAAGCTTAATATGTCCCTGTCTGGCATAATTCAATAAATGGGCGCCAACGGCAGATTCGACCAGCCGTCCCCACTGGTCCGGTTTTCCGAAAATATTTTCAAATTTTTCAGGGTGCCTTGCTGCAATTAAAGCCGTATTATGTACCTGAAACTTAGGGCTGGAGGCCCTCTGCCTTATATGGCTGGCCGAGTATTTTTCCAATCCTCCCAGAAGCCCTGCAGAGTCAAGCAGGTCAAGATAATGGGCTAAAGTTGTAGTATTGCCTGCATCGTGTAGTTGTCCGACAATTTTACTATAGGATATAATCTGTCCCGAATACAGGCTACCAAATTCAAACAACCTTCTCAACAAAGCGGGTTTATCCACACGTGTAAGAGACAGAATATCACGGGAGATGCTGGGTTCTATAAGAGAATCAGCGACATATTGTTTCCACCGGTTTTCATCGGGTATAAGAAACACCGGGCCCGGGTAGCCGCCAAACCAGACAAACTGTTCCGCAGTCATATCAAATGCTGCATTCATTTCTGAAAAAGACCAGTGTCCCAGATAGGTAAGTTCAAATCTTCCCATTAAAGATTCTGTCAACCCTTGTTGAAGGAGCAGTCTCGATGAACCCAGGAGGATTACTTTCAACCCGGTTTTTTGCCGGGTATCAGCGTCCCAGTTGGCCTTTACAATTTCAGACCAGTTAGGAATTTTTTGTATCTCGTCAACGGCGAGGATGCCTTCCGACGATCCGGATTGCTTTACCCGAAACCGTGCGATCTCCCACTGCTGCTCAAGCCACACACTATCACTATTGGCAACTCCATCTGCTGAAGCAAAATGAACAGGCATATTCACCGCTTCCAGCAATTGCCCCACCAGAGTGGTTTTTCCTACCTGTCTTGGCCCTACTATCACCTGAATAAAGTTTCTTGGTTCAGCAAGGCGGTTTATAAGTTCTTGAAAATGAGGCCTATGATACATTCTCGGTAATTTACTCAATACGTTGAGTAAATTTACTCAGTGTATTGAGTAATTTCCAAATTTAATTAAGGCGCCTGCACCAGTCGTGTATTCAGCTTCCGGTTATGCTTGAGGAAGTAAAAACGAAGAATAATTTTCCGGAGAAATTGCTGTAAATGTTGCTTCAGGATAAGCTTTTTGGAAAGTTTGGGGAGGAAATATTTTTTTTGAAGGATTCCACTTAAACTCATAGGTTTCCAGATTTCCATCAAATTCTTCCAGAAAGTCAATTTCCTGTTGCTGCTGAGTTCGCCAGAAATAGACATTTCGCCAAATCCGGTTATGTTTTAGAAATTTGATTCGCTCACTTACCATAAAATTTTCCCACAATGCTCCCGTATCCTGTCTTGAAGCTATAGGCTGAAAAGCACTCAGAAGCGCATTTCTGATTCCATTATCATAGAAATATATTTTCCTGCTTTTTTTCAGTTCATTTCTAACATTTCTCGCATAAGAGCTCAATCTGAATATAATAAATGCTTTTTCAAGGAGGTCAAGATATCGTTGTACTGTTGCCTGGTCACTATTGATCAACTGAGCCAGGTAACGGTAACTGACTTCAGAACCAATAGTCGTAGCGAGAGCTTTCAAAAGAGCAGGAAGTAGTTCCGGTTTTCGGATTTCCTGAAACGAGAGAATATCTTTGTACAAATAACTGGTAGCCAGTTCGTTCAACACTTCTCTTTCATTACCCGGATGATTTACCACCTCAGGATACATACCAAATATCAATCGGGTGTAAAGTTTACTCTTCTCTTCCAAAAAGTGCGTGTGTGAAATCATTTCCTGCGTAGAAAATGGTAACAATTGAAATTCCCATTTCCTGCCTGTGAGTGGCTCATTTATACTATTCGACAGTTCTAATGAAGAGGATCCGCTAACTATTAGTTTTACTCCCGGGAAATTATCAGCTATCAGTTTTAATACTATACCAATATCTTTCACTCTTTGTGCCTCATCTATCAGCACAAAGTTTGCACTCCCCAGAATAATCTGTAAATCCGCCACTCCACGGACATTCTGCAACGCTTCCCGGATGACTGGCTCATCGCAATTCAGAAAAAGAGGGCGGCCATTGGCTTTCCTTGCTATTTCCCTTAAAACAGTGGATTTACCCGTTTGGCGAGGCCCAAGAATCAGGAGCACCTTTGGGTCGCTCAGGTGGGATTCAAGAATAGGAATAATTGTCCTGTCGATCAACATAGTCATTTGCCGATTAGCACTACAAGTTAATATAAGATTTGCAGATTACAATCCCCAAATATCATAAGATTTGCAGATTATAATCCCCAAATCTTATAAGCCTATAAAAAAAGCCACCTCTTTTCAGAGATGGCTTCCAAAAATTTCTTATGATTTTCCCTTACCGGATGCCGTAGCGCAATACTGCTTCGGCTTCGGCGCGGGTATCGTCCACATCTCCCAGATCAATCAGTGCTGGCTCCGCCTTGTTTTGCAGTGCCTGCTGCTGGATCGCTGCCTGGGTGTCTCTGGTGCTGGCTAGTGTGGCCTCGTCCATTTCAGGTGCTTCGGTAACACCGGTTACCTGCAGGACATACACGCCGTTGTCGCCGGCGATAGGCTTGCTGACTTCGCCCTGCTGCATTCCGGAGGCTTTACCGATCACAAACTTATCGGCACCAATGCCCGGGATGCTATAACTTTCAAAGCTGATATTTTCGGCAGAGCTGACCGTCGCACCTGAGCCGTAGGCGGTTTTCATTGCATTGAGGTCCTGACCGCCGATGGCGTTGAGTTTATCCTTGATCAGTCTTGCTTTTTTCTCGTTGAGAACTTTCAGTTCGACTTCCTCTCTTACGAGGTCGAGGTCTTTTACGCCTTCCTCAAACTTGCGGGTAACCTGAGCAAATACATAGTCATCGTTGACTCTCAGCACTTTGGACTGAGCGCCCGTTGGAGAATTAATTGCCCAGATGATCAGTTCACGGCCGCCATTGAGGCCCTGAATGTCGCGGGTGGTAGCAGAAAGCGGGTTACTTTCGAAGGCAATATAACCGGTTTCGGTTGCGGCCTGGTTGATGTCGTTGAGTTGCGCTACTTTGGCGGCAAACTGGTTGGCAGCGCGATATACGCTGTCTCGTGTAGGAGTAGTATAGGTAACCTGCTCCTCAATCTCCGCAACCGAATAGTTTTTGCTGGTCTTGTCGAGCACCAGAACGACATGGTAGCCGCGAAGACCTTTTACCGGGCCGATCACACTGCCGGTAGCAGCCGCGTCAACCGCTTTGTCAAAATCTTCACCAAACTGACCTTTGCGGTACCATCCGAGTGCTCCGCCGTTGTTGCGGGTAGTGAAGTCCTGCGAATTTTCAGTAGCAAGTGTAGCGAAATTACCGCTGTTGGCCTGACGGGCGAGATCAGCGGCTGTGGTTTTGGCTGCAGCACTGTCGGCGGCAGTAGCTCCTGCTGGTGTGATCAGAATATGGCTGATTTTGGCAGAGGACTCTTCTGCGGGCTGGGAAGCCACCAGTTTAAATACTTTATAATATCCGCCGTTGAGCACAGGGCCAAAAACTGCCTTATCGCTTGCGCGAACGATGCTGTCGCGAACACTCTCCGCGAGGTCGCTCACCGGGCGGAAGTTTTCGGCGTAAGGTGTGCGGCTTTTGTTTGAAGTAAACACCGAGTCATTGGCTGCTGCGGCAAACTGAGCTTTGCGCTTCAGGATTTCCAGATAAGCTTTGGATGAGTCGCGGCGGCTGGGTTGAACAGCAAAGCGGACGAAACGGATCAGGGTTTCTTTTTCCTGTTTGTATTCGTCTTTATGAGCGTTGATGTAGGCCTTCATTTCGCTTTCGGTAACAGAGACCGCTGAGTCAGGCATAGACGAATAAGGAATATTCAGGAAGGAGAGGCTCACCTTACGGTTTTGCTCCACATTTCGCTGGCGGGCCATAGCGAGGGAGCCGGGGTATCCGGCCTTAATCATGCCAAAATAACGCTCAATACCTCTGGAGCGGGCAGCGTAATCTTCGAGTTGTTTGAGCTGGGGTGCGAGATCAGGATTTTCCATGATCTGCTCCAACTGGCGCTTCATGGCATTCTGATCATAAGGCTGACCGGGAGGGAGGATATAGTTGCGGACAAGCGGAGAGATCTCCTTACCGGCAAACATGTCATAAATTTCATCACCGGTAATTTCGAGGCCGGTTTTTTTCAATTCATTATCCCAGACAACTTCAGAGACCATAGCATCCCAAACCTGATCGGCAAGGCGGCCACGTACCAGTTCACTGGCACTGCCGGCAGACTGATTGGCAGCGATATTTACCCGGTCTTCATACTCACGCCAGGAGATAGTTTTTCCGGCGACAACACCTGCATCGGGAGGGGCAGCCATGGTGGGGCCCAGCCCGGTAAAAAGGTCCGTCAGAATAAAGGCCAACAACGCCAGTGCGATCAGTATAACGATCAGCGTCATGTTGTGCCGGATCATACTCAGTGCAGACATATTAGTAGCTTTTAAGTTTGCTTTACATTTTAGCCCTGCAAATTACGCGCATTCGCAGCAATATTCAAAGAGTGGTTATTCACCGAAGTTTCTTTTTTCCAGTTTTACCGAGATTACCCGGTTTTGTGTGGCTTTCAGGATCGTAATATTATACCCTTCAATCTCGACCACTTCATCCTGAGCGGGAATTTTTTCCGAAATATGTATGATCATCCCGCCGAGGGTAGTATAATATTCTTCTTCCCGAAGATTGAGGTTGAGTTTTTCATTCAAGTCATAGATCTCATTTCGCGCTCCCAGAATATAGACACCTTCTTTTTCGGAGATCATGACCATATCCTCTTCGGGCTCCTCATCTTCGGGGTCGTCGTGTTCGTCTTCAATTTCTCCGAAAACCTCCTCCACCAGGTCTTCCATCGTAACCATCCCGGCGGTTCCGCCAAATTCATCCACTACAATTGCCACGCTTCGCTTATTTTCGGTCAGCTCTGCCAGCAGCATATTTGCAGGCATGGTTTCGGGCACAACCAGCACCGGCTGAATGATCGTTTCTATGATTTCGGGTTTCCGGAAAAGTCCGTTGCTGTGCACAAAACCTCGGATATCATCCAGGTTTTCACCAAAGACTACGATTTTGGAAAGACCCGATTCAATAAAGAGGTCAACCAGTTCGGCATAGTGTGTGGTCAGCGGGGTAGCGATGATTTCTGTGCGGGGAATCATACATTCCCGGGCTTTGGTCTCTTTCAGGGCAAGTGCGTTGGTGAGCATCTCGGTGTCGAGGTCGGGCACAGGAAGCGACTCACTGGTAGCGATAATTTCCTGAATGTATTCGTCCAGGTCCTTTTTATCCAGTTCTAAAATCTTATCATCTGTACGGTGGCGGAAAAAAATCCGGAGAAGTGCTTTAGAGATGAAATTCACCAGCAGCACCGGGACTCGCAGCAACAAAAAAAAGAACCGGAGCACATAGGCCGACGGATAGACGATCTGGTCTGAATTGCGGCGAAACAGCGCTTTGGGAATATATTCTGCCAGCACCAGCACGATAAGCGTCGAAATAATTGCCTGAATAAAAGTATATAGCAGGTAGGCATTTTCGGGATCAAGCCCCAGCACATGCTGCAACCCGGGCGCCGTCAGTTTTTCCATCATAATGGTAAAAACCACCAGAGCGATGTTGTTGCCGATCAGAATGGTAATCAGCACTTCGGGGGTCTTCTTGATAAAATTGGAAAGAATTTCTCCGGCGCGGTCTCCCTGCACGGTTTTCAGTTCGATCTTCAGCCTGTTGGCTGAAATAAAGGCAATTTCCATTCCTGAGAAGAAAAAGGAAAGCACCAGCATAAGTATGGCAAGAACCCATTCCATCAGTTATCCTCTTCTATTTCCTGCTCAAGTTTTCGACGTTCTTCTTCGAGATAGGCATCCACCCGCATCCGCTGTCTGCGGCGGAAGACAAACATAAATGAAAACAGAAACATTGCCAGCAGCAACAGACCGATGGTACGTCCGTTGAGATTTTCGTATTCCGTAGCCATAAACAGCAAAGTCATGATGGACAGAATAAGATATACATATTCGAAGTATTTCATAGGCTATTCGTCTTCTATTTTCATTTCTCCTTTCGATTCGAGGATGGTCCAGGCGGTAAACTCTGTATTTGCCCGCATCCCGTTTTCTCCTATAATCACTCTTTCCGGCGTTTCTATTCTCACAAATTTAGTAGTATAAATCGAATCACGTACTTCATCCCAAAACAATTGTTCTGTTTCGAGTTTTTCTCCTTTCCCGTTGAGCATCACCACATGCCCGGTAAGCTCGGCCAGCCCCTTCTCTTTGTCATACACACCTGATTCTGAGTTTATTTTACTTGTAGTCCGCCCATCGGAGTTGAGAAAATTGATTTCTACGCCCTGATTGAGGTACTGTACCGATGAAAGTTTGGGTTCTTCGCCCTCCTCCTTCTCGATCAGATGACCGGCAGAAAGGCGAGCCGTAACCCGCGCTGAATCAGAAAAATAAAACAAAACACCAAATGCCTCTGACTTCATGCCTTCCATAGAATCCTGAAACGGCACCTTTCCCTCCATTGTATCACGGGTGGAGCAGGCCACAGCAAACATCAAGGCAAAAATAACAAGAGAAAAACGCATGGCGCAAAATTAACAATTTCTTCCGATAAAGTGTATTTCCGGGCAAATGGGTTGTATTTTGAAAATAAATGTAATTTTAGGCATGGTTAACGTGTTGAAAAGTTCGAAATATTTCTTCAACCGGGAACTGAGCTGGCTCAGATTCAACGACCGGGTGCTGGAAGAAGCGGCAGACGAATCCCATCCACTGCTGGAAAGATTGAAGTTTATATCCATTTTCAGTTCGAATCTGGATGAATTTTTTATGATCCGTGTAGCCGGACTGAAAGAACAGTTGGCCGCAGGGGTAAGAGATATTGCTGCCGACGGACTTTCTCCCGACGAAATCCTTTTTCGCATTTCTGATCAGGTTCACCGGGCGGTAGCACTTCAATATACCCTGCTGGACGAGGACATTCTTCCCCGCCTCCGGAAAAAGGGCATCAGGATTCGCACACTTTCCAGCCTTCGCAAAAACCAGAAGTCCTACCTGCAAAAATATTTCAGAGAACAGGTATATCCGGTGCTGACTCCCCTGGCTGTCGATCCCACGCATCCTTTTCCGCAGTTGAAAGGCCTGGGAATCAACATTCTGGTCGAACTTCGCAAGCCGTACCATCAGGAGAGCAAAGTTGCCGTTGTGCATATCCCCTCTACCCTGCCCCGTTTTATTCCGCTCGAAAATGAATCAGGGAAAACCGATTTTGTGATGATTGAGGACCTGATCAGGGAGCACGTATGGCAGTTATTCCCCAATATGAAGGTTCTGAGTGTATCCGAATTCAGAATTACCCGGAATGCAGACCTTGACCTGTCCGAAGCTGAGGCCGATGACCTCCTCAAACTTATCGAGCGGGAACTTCGCAAACGGAGAGTAGGAACCTTGATACGCCTTGAAGTAAGTCAGGGAATGTCGGAGGAAAACCGCAAATTTCTCAAAAACGTAACCCGCCTCCTTGAAGCCGACGTGTATGACATCCCTTCCTTTCTGGATTTGTCCGCATTTATGGCTTTTCTTTCGCTCAATCACCCCGACCTGAAAGATCCGCCTTTCACCCCGGCCCTCAGCCACCGGTTTGTGCACAACCACAATATTTTTGAGACCATTGCGCAGGGAGATGTTCTGCTTCATCACCCTTACGATAGTTTTAACCATGTCATAGACTTTATACAGGAAGCAGCGGAAGACCCGCAGGTACTGGCTATTAAACAGACACTTTACCGCACCAGCGGAAATTCGCCCATAGTGAAAGCCCTTAAAACGGCAGTCAACAATGGCAAGCAGGTAACCGCCCTGATCGAACTGAAAGCCCGGTTTGACGAGCAAAACAATATCGAGTGGGCCAAAGAGCTGGATCGGTCGGGGGTAAATGTGGTATATGGCGTACTGGGACTGAAGACCCATTGCAAAATCTGTATGGTGGTACGGCAGGAGGGGAGCAGGATCAGGAGGTATTTACATCTGGGTACCGGCAATTACAATGCGACAACTGCCCGGATATACACCGATCTGTCGCTGATGACCTGCAATGAGGAGATCGGCGAAGACGCCTCGGGATTATTTAATCTGCTGACGGGATACTCTTTGCAGAAAAAGTGGAATAAGTTTCTGGTAGCACCCCTAACCCTTCGCGGCGATATGGCGCGTCTGATTCAGGACTGCGTCAAAAGCCATACAGAGGCGAGCCCCTCCAAAATCATGATTGTGATGAATTCGCTGGTGGATCCGGAGATGATACAGGCATTGTATATGGCCTCGATGAAAGGAATCAGAGTCGAGTTGATTGTGAGGGGAATCTGTTGTCTTCAGCCGGGCGTGAAAGGCGTGAGTGAGAATATCAGGGTAAAAAGCATTGTAGGACGTTTTCTGGAGCACTCGCGGATTTTTTATTTTAAACACAGCGGAGAGTCGCGGATATATCTCGGCAGCGCCGATCTCATGCAGCGCAATCTCGACCGGAGAGTAGAGTTGTTGTTTCCGGTAGAAGATCCCCAGATCAAAAGCCGGGTGCGAAATATTTTGCAGGATTTGCTCAACGACGATGTAAAATCGCGCTATCTGACGCCGGAAGGCGACTATGTCCGGATCAGAACCCGTGGCGAATTTAACGTGCAGCAGTTTTTGCTGGACCAGTCTCAGGAGAAACAGAAAGGAATAGATACGATTGGGCGGTGAGGTTTTAGATCCTACTCCACCCACTCCACCTTCTCCTGCCAGGTAGATTTCCTGACGCCTTCGGGCCAGGCTCCGGTCGGCATGCCGAGGTAGAAAAATCCCAGGCATTTTTCCTCCGGGCTGAGCCCCAGTACGGCTTTCATCTCCTCGCGATATACCATACCGCCGCTGCTCCAGTATCCGCCGATGCCCAGCGCCGTTGCAGTCAGGTGCATATTCTGAACCGCAGACGCCACAGCGGCAATTTCCTCTATTTCGGGTATCTTTGGATTTGTGCCGGGTCGCATGCAGATAGCGATGATATGCGAACTCTTCTCCGGGTTGTACCTTAGTTTTTCAGCCTTCACAGGCGAAAATTTATCCTCCGGCGTCAGTGCCTTGTACAAATCCGCGTGGGCTTCGCCCAGCCGTTTCAGCCCATCGCCTGTAAACACCTTAAAAAACCACGGCTCCGTTAGCCCGTGATTGGGCGCCCAATGGGCATTTTCCAGCAATAACTCTATTTTTTCTCTTGGTATCACCTCCCCGGAATACTGGCGAGGGAATACCGAACGGCGGGTGCGGATCAGCCGGGAAACGGAATCTATGTCAAAAACAGTCAGCTCTGGCATATAACGAATTTTTCCAATGGAGGATTTATATGGTCATTGGCTTAAAAATTGTAAATTTAAACGCTGTTTGAATCTATTCAAAATAGACTTATGGATGCCGCAGAACTGTTGAGACTGATAGATAACGGAGAGACATGTACCGTTCAGTTTAAGGAAAATGTGAAAAATGAGCACTGTATCGCTCAGGAAATGGTTGCATTTTCCAATACCAAAGGCGGTAAAATATTGATTGGAGTAAATGATAAAACGTGGGGAATTACAGGACTTTCTCCCGATGATTTAAGACGACTTACCGACTTACTTGTAAATGCTGCAAATGAGCATGTTAAAAGCCCTATATTTATAGAAACAGAAACAGTGGATGTAGATGGGAAAAAAGTAATTGTAGTCACAATACCGGAAGGAGTAGATAAACCCTATAAAGATAAAGATGGCATTATATTTTTAAAAAATGGTGCAAATAAACGGAAAGTAACCAGCAATGAAGAACTTTCCCGGTTACTCCAGAGTAGTGGTAACCTTTATGCTGAGGAACGCCTGATCCAACACAGTTCTTATCATGATCTGGACTGGGAAAAATTTCAGTCCTTTTATGAAGAAACATATAAAGAACCCTGTGAGAAATCTCATCTGGAGAGATATATGGAAAATCTCAGGCTCGGCAGTCAGGGGAAATTAAATCTGGCCGGAGCGCTCCTGTTTACCAATAAACCGCAGAAGACAATAACAGGCTTTTTTATCACAGCCATCTGGTTTTGGGGAAATGATCCGTGGGAAAACGCATACCGAAGTAGTGAAAATCTTTATGGAACCTTGAGTGAACAGTATCGAAAAGGCTATGATTTCGTCTTATCCAAACTGCAAAAAGTACAGGGAGAACAATCCTTCAACAGCATCGGTAAATCGGAGATACCTGAAATCGTAATACAGGAATTGCTTGCCAATGCACTCATCCATCGCGACTACTTTATTCAGGACACAATAAAACTCTTTGTATTTGAAAATAGAATTGAAATAAAAAGCCCGGGGAAACTACCCAACAACCTTACGGAATCTCAAATACGCAGAGGCATCAGAAAAAAGCGCAATAACATCCTGGATTCTTTTGCACCACAGTTGTTAAATTACCGGGGAGCCGGAAGTGGTATTCTCCGCTCGCTTGAAGCCTGGCCACATATTGATTTTATTAACGATATAGAAGCAGAACAATTCACCGCGATTATTCACAGAAAGCCATTCCTCTAAACTTCACCTGCACCGCATGAAACTCCTCAAACCGTTTTCCATCTCCCGCGCTCAACAGGACGGCAGTGAATACCTTCAGCACCGCCAGTGGATGCGGTTTGTGAATGTGCTGGGAGCCGGTATCCACCGCATTGCAGAAGAACAGACCACCCGCCTCATCGAAGCCAACCGCGAAATCGGCAATCAGCTCGATACGACCCTAAAAAAAGGGTTTCACACCCTGGAAGCCGGGCAAAAAAAAATTCACAACGCGCTTATTGACCAGACCGAAGTCATTCGCGAAGGATTTGAGGAACTCGATGTTACGCTTTCCACGGGCTTTGATCAGGTAACCGGGGGGCTCAATGAAGTCGCCAACCGGGTCGATCAGGTCAGCATGTCGGTCATTACCTCAGGCGAAAAACTTGCCAAAGGAATCATGGGGCTAAAATCGACTTTCGATATGGGTATGGTCAGTATCGTCTCCCAGTTTGAACTTCAGCGAAACGAAATACAGGCGGGATTTGACCGGATGACCCATATTCTGGAGAATAACCGCAAAACCGAAGCCCACGAGCGGTATCGCGATGGCAAACTGGAATACGAACGTTATCTCCAGCATCCTGACGAGCCGCAGTTTCTCACCGATGCATTTGAGTATCTTCAGGAAAGCACACGCATTTACCGGGGAAATCCTTTCTGCCACTTGTATCTGGGGCATATTTATCAGGAACCGGCACAATATTTTGACCTGCAAAAATCACTCGAACACTATCAGCTCTGCGCAACCTACGCCAAAGGCATTCCCAATCCGCCGCTGGCTGCGCTGGGGTATTTTCTTTCATCGTGGATTAACTACACCCTGGGGAATATAGACGCCGCCATTGAGGAAGGCGAAAAGGTGAGAGATTTTGACCCGGACGGGATTCCGGAAAACTATTATAACCTGGCCCGATTTTATGCGCGTAAAAAAGATGTGGAGAAATCCATCGAACGCCTCGACTTTGCCGTTCAGAAGTTTGACCCGACTTATAGTCTCAAAGCAGATATCGATGACGACTTTCAGCATATAAGACCTGATCTTGATGCCTATTTTGAGGTTATCCGCGCTGCTGCAGCACAAAATTGGGAAACAAAAGTGAAAGAACTGGGAATCCAAAAGCTGCTGCCATGACATTTTCTCCCGAAAAAATCAGAGATGAGTCAGTATTTTTGTAACTTTCTTTTGTGCAAAAGCGATTCATTCAAATGAAGACTATAGTATAATGACAACGATAACCTTAAATATACCAGAAAATCTGCATCTTACATCTTTTGAAATCAGTATGCTGATTGCTACAAGGCTATTTGAACAAGGGAGACTCTCCTCTGGACAATGTGCCCAGATGGTAGGTATTTCCAAAAGAACTTTTCTGGAGTTACTCGGGAAATATGGTGTATCTGTTTTTGGATATGATTTTGAAGAATTAGAGGAGGATTTAAGGAATGCATAAGTTGGTTATTTCTGATACAAGTTGCCTAATTATTCTTCAAAAGGTAAACCGTTTAGATTTGCTAAAAGCTATTTTTAATGAAATTATAGTTACAGAGGAAATTAAAGCAGAGTTCGGAGAATCACTACCTGAATGGGTTGTAGTTACGAAGGTAATTGATAAAAAGAGGCAAAAAGTCCTTGAACTAGATCTTGATCCAGGAGAAGCCAGTGCGATAGCATTGGGCCTTGAATCTGATAATCCATTACTTTTGATTGATGAAAAAAAAGGACGAAGGATAGCAAAAGAACTTGGGCTTAATGTCTCTGGAACTATTGGTTTATTTATCCGGGCTCGAGAAAAGAAGTTAATCACTTCACTGAAGATCGAACTTGAAAAGCTCAAACAAACAGATTTCAGGGTATCTGACCGAATGATTGCTCAAATTCTCGAAAAATATGAATAACCAAAATCAATTTAATTTCCTTAATCCTACCAGAATCCTATGCCTGTTTCTCCCGAAAAAATCAGAGATGAGTTGTTTCGCAGGAAGTTTGAAGAAAAACTCCGGCTGATTCAGGCTGTCCGGGAAAAACATACTTTCATAGACTATACTGTCAACCGCCCGCTGCTCGACGAACTCGCCGCGCTGATTGAAGAAAACCAGTCCGCCTACGAGCAGTGTTACGAAGCACCGCTGCAACGCCTGGAAGCCATCAAAAACCAGCACGAGACTATCAAAGCATCTATCCACCCCCTCCGCTTCTACCGGGTACAACAACTCATCACCGAAACAGAAAAACTCCTTGCAGCCGAAGATTACGCAATCAACGCACGTGCGATCGCAGTACTCGGCGACCTCGATACGCATATACAAAAAGCCAGGGAGGAATACAGTTCCTGGGAAAAAAATCTGGAATCCTGGCGCCTCCGGCTTAAGGAGGTGATGCTCATTGTCTGGGCAGAGGACTACGCCCTGCTCAAAGCACACTATCAGGAAGTGCGCCAGACGCTTCACTCAGATCAGTTGCCGCCGGCTGAAATCCGGCCCGACGAAGAGGCAATTCATTCTTTTATTCAAAAACGCACGGAGGCTTTTTCCCGGCTCAAAAAAAAGGCAGCGATTTCTGTCCGGCTGCTGAAAAAGGTAGAGGAAGCAGAAAATACCTTTTTCCCGCTTTCCGAATTTATGCTGCTGGAAAAAGAAGTGGAACGAAAAACTCGCACAAGAGTAATACGAATGGCTGCGGTCAGCCTTTCAGGCGTGCTGATGATTGTGTTGGGTTATTTTTTTCTCCCCCCGGTTTTTAACAGATGGCAGGATACACGGATGTGGGCAATCGCTGCGAGCGAAAATTCCCTACAGAGTTACCAGCTATATGTAAACCGATTTCCCAGAGGCAAACATATCGTGGAAGCATACGATGCCATGAACCGCATGCCCGAAGGGAAAATTGCCCGGTTTACCGATCAGTTTGGCAGTGTTTTTTCCTACGAAGGCGAACTGTCAGACCTCAAACCGCAGGGAAAGGGGAAGGCCATTTACTCCGACAGTTCGGTTTATGATGGTTACTGGACCCTGGGCATCCGCGACAGTTTTGGTATGTGGCAGGACACCCTTGGCGGAAGTTATGAGGGAGAATGGAAAAACGGGATCAGGCAGGGAAAAGGAAAATATCGCTACCACGACGGAAGTATTTACGAAGGAACCTGGAAAAATAACGAAATCGAAGGCCAGGGAACCATGGTCTATGCCGACGGGAGCAAATATACAGGTACGTGGAAAGCAGGTCTTCCGGACGGAAAAGGGATACTCACTTTTGGAAATGGAGGGGTGTATTCAGGATTTTGGAAAGAGGGAAAATATCATCAGTCAGGGAAACTCACAGATACTACAGGTGTTGTCTATGATGGTCAGTGGACAATGGGCAACCGGGAAGGAGAAGGCCGTCAGACCTGGCCCGACGGCAAAGAGTATATCGGAAAATGGAAATCAGATCAGCCCCACGGCGAAGGAGTACTTACCTGGCCCAGTGGCAGCAAATTCTCCTGTACCTGGGTAAATGGACTAATTGACGGAAACGGCATTTTTGTGTCGAGGTTTCGCGATGAGTATAAAGGCTTGTGGAAAGGAACCATCGACAGCCTGATGTTATATGACGGACAGGGAAACCTCTTTAAACAGGGAAAAATAGCGGACGGCCTCTTTATTGGCGAGTGAGATCATACGTCAATGGCTCCATTAATGCGCCAGAATTTACCATTGATACCCTGAACGTCAGGACTGAGCGATTTATAACTATCTTAACGTACTTTCCCTCCGTTCTTATGTTTGTTTTCCCGCAAAATTGTTCTGTCTTCACCAGATAACAGGTCTGGTTTTTGGTGTTTATGGTGAAGATTTGGTTTAATTTTTATTCCCTGAAAAATGGCTATTCCTTCATTAATAGAAAACCAGAGTGAGTGGGATTTCTACTTTTGCACAGTAGAGGACAAGCCCGCCTCTATCATGCTGGATCTCGCGCTGATACATGCTGCCCCTGTTTCTGAAAATACGGAGTTTCTCCAGATTATAATTACGCTCAATTCTCCCAATGAACACGGTCTCACCAGCCCGGCGGAAGCTGAGATTCTGTATATCATGGAAGACCGCCTGGCAGAACAGATTTCCCTGAATCTCGGGGGAATTTATGCAGGCAGAAATACCACCGACGGCCAGCGTATTTTTTATTTTTACTGCCAGTCATCGTACGACTATGAGCGGATCGTGGACGAGGCAATGGAAGGGTTTTCCAATCACCAGTACCATGTCCGGGCGCAAAAAGATCCGGACTGGGATTTTTACTGTCAGTTTTTATATCCCTCCCAGCTCGAATACCAATCGATTCTCAACCGCAGGGTAATTGATAATCTGAAAAAGCACGGAGACGATCTCTCGGTTCCCCGGGATATTGAGCACTATCTTTATTTTCCCACACAGGCGCTCAGAGAAGCTTTTGAGGAAAAAGCGATCGCTGAAAATTTCCGGGTTATCAGCAGAAATTTTGATGCCGGAGAAGGTGAAAATCCATACGGACTGGTAATCGCCCGTGAGGATGCGATTGATACGCAGGTCATGGACGAGATCGTCATGTTTCTGGTCTTAAAAGCAGCGGAGGAAAAAGGCGAATATGATGGATGGGGCACCGGCCTGGGCATTCACACTTCCTGACTAAAGCGACTGGTAGGCACGCCAGAGATTGATTGCTCCGAGGAAAAAGGTTATTCCGACGATCAGGATCATGGCTACATTCATCCAGGGCTTATTTACAGCACCGGGAGGCATAATCTTTTTGTCGTTGACAACAAGCAGAAGGCATACTGAAAAAAAGGGCAGCAGCAGCCCGTTGAGCGCCTGCGCGGCGATGATCGCCGGCACGGGGCGGATACCTGATACCCCAAAAACGATTCCGGCCATTAGCACCAGCAGCCACACCTGTCTGAAATTTCTCCCGTCGGACTTCCATGCAGGATCATCATTTCCCCAGATACTCTGTGCCGTAATCGCCGAAGCCAGCGGCGCTGTAATAGCAGAGGTAAAACCCGCCGCAAACAGCCCCATAGCAAAACATATAGCGGCCCATTCTCCGGTTTCCTTTCGCAATAGTTCTGCCAGTTCCTGAAAACTGAATGTACCGTCCAGCCCTGTAGCTGCGATCAGTATTGCCACCGAAATCACGCCTCCTATTGCAACTGCCGGGATGAGTCCCCGGCGCATGGTCTGTATATCCTGACCTTTGCCAATGCCCGACCCGAGAAATAAGTTGTAAGGCACAATAGTAGTACCAACCAGCCCGATCACCAGAAGGCCGCTATTCTCAGGAATAGCGGGAATAAAGGTTCCGGAAAGCCATTCGCCAGCAGGAATTTTCGTGCGGAAGGCTACGGCCACAAACAGCAGCCCCATGACCGCCACAACCAGTCCGAGAAAGCGGGAAATTCCTTCCGGGCGACCGAGCCACAAGGTAAGGCCGCAGGCAAGCCCGAGGGTCAGCGTTGCCGCCTGTGCGTTTAAGCCTATCCATAAAGACATACCGGAAACGGCGCCGAGAAGATTGCCGGTCTGGTAGGCCGCGCAGCCAAACACAACGGAAATACCCACAAAATATCGTATCCAGCGAAAGCCCGGCACATCAAATCTTAGCCGGATGGCTTCCCCGAGGTTTTTCCCTGAGGTAATGGCGATACGAGCAGATACTTCCTGAAGGAGAATGGTGGCAATAGTGGAAAACAACAGCGCCCAGATCAGGGAGGAACCAAATTCGGCACCTGCTTTACCGGCGGTTGTAACCGTGCCCGGCCCGATAAATGCTGCCGAAATGACGGACCAGAAGATAATTCCGGAAAATGTATTTCGGGAAGTACGGCTCATAAGTTAAAACCACCGTTTTTTCTGGCGGGTGGTTACCACCTCCGGCTGAGGAGCTGCAGGCTGTGCCCGGGAAATGACATCCTTCACAAAATACATATCCACTGCACCTTTGTTTTTGACGATCTCGGTGCGCTTATCCTCAAATTCGCCGTAGGGTTTGACTCTTGCATAAGTCTCTGCAGAAATATTCACTTTCCCGGCTTCTCCGCTGGTTTCCATACGGCTGGCAGTATTGACTGCATCGCCCCAGATATCAAAGGCAAACCGCTGCTGCCCGATCACACCGGCGACCACCTGGCCGGTGTGAATCCCTACGCGAAGTTCCCAGACTTCTTCGCCGCGTCTTTTTTTGCGGCCGATCCACCGGTCCATAAACTCCTGCATTTCCAGACCGGCCTTAACGGCATTGAGTGCGTGATCGGGGTCGGAAGTTGTCAGATTACCCGCAGCCATATAAGCATCACCGATGGTTTTGATTTTGTATAGTTTGTGTTTTTCAATGATTTCATCAAAAGCGGTAAAAGCTGTTTCCAGTTCTTTTACCAGTTCTTCGGGTGTCATTTTAGAAGCAATGGCGGTAAAGTTCTTAAAATCGGTAAAAAGGATGGTGACCTGATCGTGATTTACCGGAACCACCTTGCCGGTTGTCAGGAGTTCTTTGGCTACATTTTCGGGGAGAATATTGAGCAGCAGGTTGTCGGCTTTTTCTTTCTCTGTCTTGATTTCGCGGGCGTGGCGTGATTTGGCGCGGCTGCGGCTGATCAGGCCAATGATAATCATAAGGAAAACGACGACTCCGCCTGCGGCGGCAATCAGATAGTTGCGTTCATCGGCTTTTTTGGCCTCCAAAGCCGCATCTCTCGCAGCAATGTCTGCTTCGGCGGCTTTCAGTTCAGCCTCTTTCTGGGCATTGGTCATTTCCAGCAGTTGCTTTTCGCTTACGACAAGCTGGGTGGCTTCCTGCTCTTTTTCGAGACTGTCTTTGATGGTTTCTATTTCGACCTCATACTCCTCCAGTTCGAGTTTGACCGCCTGTTTTTCCATATAATTGCGGAGCAGGGTATAACTGGTAGCCTGATTTTTTTCGATGGTGTTGACCATTTTCCGGTTGTTGATCTGCCGGGCGATCGGCAGGCTGCGGTTGAAGGCCATAAGAGCGCCCTGATAGTTTTCCATGGCGATATTCACTTCGCCAATGCTGTTGTACCCCAGGGCAATTTCCTCCAGTTCTTTAGTCTCCAGCGCCAGACTTACACCTCTCTGGAGATTGTCGAGGGCCTTTTCCAACTGGTTCTGCTTTTCATAACAAATCCCTACCAGCCGGTAATCTTTTGCGATACTGGCTTTCCATGAGGGTTTTTCCTTTACCAGCTTTGTCTTCAGGTCAATCGCTTTTTCCAGGTTCTCGCGGGCGAGGGCATATTTATCCTGATTCATATATACCAGCCCGATATTGCTGTAGGCGAGTACGACTCCGTCTTTCGACCGGAGTTTCTGTGCCAGGGCAAGCGCCTGCTCAGAAAATTCCAGCGCTGCTGCCGGATAATCCTGATTGACATCCCGCGAGGCATCAATCAATAGCGAAATCTTTGCCTCGTTTTCAGGCGCTGACGCCAGACTCTTACGAATCTCATCCAGATTGGCCCGCGCCTCCAGGCGAAGCAAGCCTGTTACAAAAAGAAGAAAGAGGATACTGTAAAAACGCACATTCATAGGGAAAAACTTCACAAAAAAAATAAGCCGCCCCCTAAAATGCGAAACAATGACCGAATAAGAAAGTTATTTCCCCAACTTCTTCCTTTCACGGCCCCAACCATACCTCCAGACCGTATTTTTCAACTTTCGGACAGTGCCGGATACAACTTCGGGGAGAACATGTTCTCCAGTTGTTTTTCTGTAACACTATCGGGTACCATCCGCAACAGTGCATTGCGAAGGCCTGCGAGCACAGCGTTTTCCCACTGCCCGATTTTTCCTAAAGTCCATGACCGGTTTACAATCTCAGTCGTACGCCCGATCCGCATTTGTTCAGCCAGCCGGAACGCGTCCTCCACTTTACCCCGGGCTTTGAGGCAGTTGGCTACGACAGCGGCATCTTCGATGGCCATACATGCGCCCTGACCGAGGTTGGGCGTGGTCGCGTGGGCAGCATCGCCCAGCAGCATTATTTTGCCGAAGGCAAATTGCTTCAACGGTTTTAAATCGACGATGTCATTCCACAATACCGCCTCGTCGGGTGTGTTTTCCAGTAGCTGCGGTATTGGCGCATGATATTTGCCAAAATTTCGAAGCAGATCTTCGCTCTTCCAGCGCGCCATCTCAGTATCATTTTGCGGGGCATTTTTGGTGGCAAACCAATACACACGGTTTCGCGCCAGCGGTACTACGCCAAATCGCCCGTTTGCCCCCCAACTCTCCGAAAACTGATCCATGTCCATGTCTTCGGGGTGCATGTTTACCACTCCCCGCCAGCAGGTATATCCGCTATAACGAATCGTTGAGGAAGGAACAAGCTGTCTTCTTACCGCGGAGTGAATACCGTCTGCTGCGATAAGTGCATCGCCTTCGGCAGTGGAGCCATCTTCAAAAACGGCCACAACCTTTTCCCCTTCCTGTCTTGCCTCCTTACATCCTTTACCTGTAACGATGTTTGCTTCTCCCAGCAGCGAAATCAGCTTATTGTGCAAATCGGCGCGGTGAACGGCATGGCTCGTATCGCCAAATTTTTTCACTATATCCGGGGTGATATTGGCAGAAATGAGTTTCCCTTCCTGCGAATAGATGCCGCCCCTTTCAAATATTTTTTCACCCTTGAGTACTGCGTCTGCAATACCGATATCTCTCAGTGCCCGGATGGCATTGGTAGCAATGACAATTCCCGCTCCCAGGCCTTTCAACTCCGGTACTTTTTCATAGACTACCGGCTCAAACCCTTTGTTTTTCAGGGCAATTGCTGTACAAAGGCCACCGATACCGCCGCCAATAATGAGGATTTTCATAAAGCAAAATAATCACGATTTTACCAGCTCAATTACCGTAATCTCGGGCAATATTCCCACTCTTCCACTGAATCCGATAAAACCAAATCCGCGGTTGACATACAACTGTTGTTCGCCCTCCTGGTAGAGGCCGGCCCATTGTTTGTAGATATACTGAACCGGGCTCCATTTTACCCAGCCGGGAATTTCTACCCCGATCTGCGATCCGTGAGTATGACCTGAAAGTGTGAGGTGAATGCCAGGCTGCTCCGTCCGCACCACTCTGTCCCAGTGTGTAGGGTCGTGGGAAAGCAGAATTTTCACCTGCGCATCTTCTGCCCCTTTTATCGCCTCATCGATTTTGCCATAACGCGTAAACATCTTATCGCCCCAGTTTTCCACCCCGATCAGCGCGAGGCTGGCATCTTCGCGGGTGAATATATGATTCTGATTTTTGAGCAGATTCCACCCCAGTTGTGAATGCGCTTCCAGCACTTTTTGAAAATGATCGGCCTTTTCCTGCGGACTTTTCCATTGGTAATAATCGCCGTAGTCGTGGTTGCCGAGGGAGGAATACACGCCCAGCGGCGAATGAAGCGACCGAAGCATATCCTCATACCCGTGAATCTCCTCGATCCGGTTGTTGATGATGTCACCGGTGAATACCATCAGGTCGGAGCCCTGCTCGTTGGCAAGTTCGATCCCCGCTTTCACGCTTTTTTTGCTGTCAAAACTTCCGGTATGAATGTCTGAAAGCTGAGTAATGGTAAATCCCTCAAACTGCGGGGGCAACCCCGGTATGGGCACACGCACCCTTCGCACCTGAAAATTGTATTTTTCCCTGATAATCCCGTCTGTAATCGCAATAAAGGGAACTGAAGCCGTTGCCAGTGCCACTTTGGACAAAAATTCGGAGCGGGGAATGGATTGGGACGAAGAGGGGGAACCGGTTTTGGGTATGGAAGATTCTTTGGGATGCCCTATTTTCCCCACGATCCAACGCACCACACGAACCAGATCTTCCCCAAAAAGGAAAAAAATAATGACAGACTTGGGAACAATCAGCCCTACAATAATCGTAGAAACAACCATTCCGATTTTCCCGCGGGTTTCGGGCAGGAGAAAGAAAGTTCCGACCAAAGCGAGGTATAAAAATACATGCAACCCGATATACAAATACCGGATGGAAGGTTTCTTCCGGAAAAGAGTCTTAAACGCCTGGTAACAGTAAACTTCGACAAGAATGAATATAGATAGAAAACTGAATATGCGGGTGCTCATGTACAGCAATAAATAATCTCTGCCTGCAATACTACGGTTAAGCTGTAAATGTTCGGGGATTTGGGCTGATATTTTACGTAACTGATCGAAAATTTCCCTTGATTCCGCATCTTCATTATCTTTGCCGCACTATGGATTACAAAAGATATACTATCACTTCCGCCCTGCCCTATGCCAACGGGCCACTTCATATCGGACATATCGCCGGTGCCTATCTCCCCGCAGATATTTATGTGCGTTACCTGCGTATGCGCGGGCGCGATGTGGTCTATGTATGTGGAAGTGATGAACACGGTGCAGCCATCACCCTCCGTGCAAAAAAAGAAGGAACTACCCCGCGTGAAATCGTGGACAAATACCACGCCCTCATCAAAAGTACTTTTGAGCGGTTTGGGATTTCTTTTGACATATATCACCGCACGACAGAACCCATTCACCACGAAACTTCCCAGGGATTTTTTACTGTCCTCAACAACAAAGGGGAGTTTGTCGAAAAATCTACAGCACAGTTTTACGACGAAGAATTTCAACAATTTCTCGCCGACCGGTACATCACCGGCAAATGCCCCATTTGCGGCAACGAACGCGCCTACGGCGACCAGTGTGAAAGTTGCGGTTCCTCCCTCAACCCTACCGATCTGATCAATCCGGTGTCTATTCTCTCCGGGAAAACCCCTGTGCTTCGCGAAACCCGCCACTGGTACCTCCCGCTAGACAAGTACCAGCCCTGGCTGGAAGAGTGGCTGCTCGAAAGCAAAAAAGGCATCTGGAAAAACAATGTTTACGGGCAGTGCAGCAGTTGGCTGAAAGACGGCCTCCAGCCCCGCTCCATGACCCGCGACCTCGACTGGGGCGTCGATGTGCCGTTGCCTGATGCTGTCGGGAAAAAGCTGTATGTCTGGATGGACGCGCCGATCGGCTATATTTCTGCCACCAAGCAGTGGGCCATCGACAATGGAAAGGACTGGGAATTGTATTGGAAAGAGCAGCCTGACCCGGCAGATAATTCCCGGCTGATTCATTTTATCGGGAAAGATAATATCGTTTTTCACTGCATCATTTTCCCGGCCATACTCCATACGCATGGCGAATACCTGGTGCCCGACAACGTGCCCGCCAACGAGTTTCTCAACCTCGAAAACGACAAAATGTCCACTTCCCGCAACCACGCAGTCTGGTTGCACGAGTACCTGGATGAATTTCCCGGACAGGAAGACGTGCTTCGGTACGTGCTCACCTCCATCATGCCGGAGGCAAAAGACGGCGATTTTACCTGGCTCGATTTTCAGGCGAGAAACAACAACGAGCTGGTCAAGATTCTCGGCAATCTGGTCAACCGCGTCGTAGTGCTTACGCAGAAATACTACAACGGAGTAGTACCCGCGCCGGGCGATCTGGGCAGCGACAAGGTGGCGATGGACGCATTTACCCAGATCCACGAACTCACCGGCAAAATAGAAAACTCGCTGGAAAATTTCCGGTTCCGCGAGGCGCAGGCTGAGTTTATGAATGTGGCCCGTGTCGGCAACAAATACCTCACCGAGCAGGAGCCCTGGATCAAATGGAAGACAGACCCCGAATCGGTGAAGGCGATTCTTTACACCAGTCTTCAGATCATCGCGCAGATCGGCATTCTGGCAAAACCCTTTTTGCCGCGCACTTCGGACAGTATTTTCGGACTGCTCAATATAGACGGAAGCGGATTTAGCTGGGATTCCCTGCAGGAAGAAAACCTCGTACCTGCGGGACATACCATTTATACCGGAGACGAGAAGAAAATCCTCTTCGAACCCATCCCCGACGAAGTCATTGAATACCAGCGCAAAAAGCTCGAAAACCAATTACATACACCCACTAAACCCGTATTTCCTCCCATGAAAGAAGCGATTAGTTTTGACGATTTCCAGAAAATGGACATCCGTGTAGGCAAAATCCTCGAAGCCTCACGCGTACCCAAGGCCGACAAACTCCTCCAGTTTAAGGTGGATACCGGCATTGACATCCGCACGATCGTATCGGGCGTGGCCGAGCATTTTGAGCCGGAGGCGCTGGTAGGCAAGCAGGTACAGGTACTGATGAACCTTACCCCCAGGAAAATCCGGGGAGTCGAGTCGCAGGGCATGATTTTGTACGCCTCCGACAGCACAGGCAAACTGCACCTGGTAAGTCCGGTAGAAGAGGTTGAGACCGGTTCCGGGGTGAACTAGCGGTTTGGGCGGTGGTTTGTATTGTTGAGGAATTGTCGGTAAATTTAGAGAACTGTAGATTATGAAGAATATGGCACCCCAATATTTAAACCGAATAACTGTAAATCCGGAGGTTTGTCATGGAAAACCCTGTATCCGGGGAATGCGATGGCCTGTGGAAGTATTACTGGATATGCTGCTATCTGAGATGCGTTTTGAAGAGATTCTGGAGGATCATCCTGAACTGGAAAAAGAAGACATCCTGGCTAGCCTTGAGTTTGCAAAAATCCTTGTTTCGGGTAGAACGATAACGTTGGCAGCATGACATTCAAGGTATTGTGTGACGTCCATATAGCCTATAAGGTTGTGCGTTATTTTGAAAGTAAAGGCCATGAAGCTATACACGTAAATGGCATCCTTGAAGGCTTTCATACAAAAGATTCCGAAATTAGCCGTTATGCAAATGAAAACGGGTTTACTGTAATGACAAAAGATGCTGACTTCAAAAACAGCCATCTTTTAGAAAGCTCACCACTCAGGTTGTTAAAAGTCAGTTTAGGAAATATTTCAACTCCAAGATTGATCGAAATTTTAGATGCTAATCTTGATGAGATTGTAGCCCATTTTCAAATGGAAAAATGTTTCATTGAGTTGGGAGATAGTTTCATGGAAGTGATCAATTAACTCCCATTCCACTCAAAATATCGTTTCCAAAAAAATCCCCGCCTACACACCATGCGGATAAACAACCAGCAGAAAATACATATATTCTTTCTGACAAAAATTGTAGGAAAATGTGGGTTTGCTTTCTGTATTTACCGGAAATGTATATGGACTGGTTTGTGGGGAGGTGAGGGGTCGAGACAGAAAGATGCTACTGTCAGGGAAATTTTTTGGGTTGATGGAAAATATTGTTAGATTCAACTACTATACTGACGATCTTTAGAGATAACCGGTATCTATTTCTAAGCGGAAGGACGTGGAGGAGAAACTGCGCAGTCCGCTGGAAGACATGAATCTCGAAGATATTTAGGGGATATACGCAATATTGCGGATACACAGATGTTAGCGGAAAAGAGAAAAATAATGAAAGACAAAAACCAGAAAATATTTGAGATTGTAGAAGAAATCCGGAATATTTCCTTCGATACTGGGGGGATACTTGCTTATCTTAATCCTGGTAAGAATATTAAATTAAAATCAAATATTGATCGATTAAAAACTCTTTTGAGTTTTTATGAAAATGTGGAATTGATAAATAAGGTGAATGATATTGATACAACTTTTGTAATACAAAATCACCTTGAAGGTGAAAAAATTATTGGGATGATACTTCCATTTTTAGATGAAATTGAAGAATTTATTTTAGTTCAAGAAAAGAATCAGTCAAAGGGGGTTGATTTAGAAAAATCTACAGGATACCAAAGGAACAATCGGAATAATTTACTCTCAAGTAATGATCCTCAGCAAAGTGTAATGATAAATCATGATTCCCTTCAAAAGAATCTAAAATCTGATTTATTGACCTATTTCGCCAATAATGATCATGATAATTTCTTTGCATTACTATCGAAACACTTAAAAGATAGTACAGAGATTAAATCCAAAAAAGAATTAATTCTTCTTCTTTCTCAATATAATAGGCTAAAAGATGAGGGAAGGCTAAACGTTATATCAAAAGACGATTACAATTTATCAATGAATAAAATCAGTGAATCATTAATTGATTTTATTGAAAGGTATTTGTAGGAGTTCCGCTAACATGGTCTACGAGCTATGTCTTCGCTCTGGCGAGCTCGACCCAGCACGTAGTCCGGTCGTTATAAAACATTTAAGAAAAACCAATGAACAGAATTTTAAGCCTATTAATTTGTGCGTTTTTAATAACATCATGCGGAAATAAACGTGATGGTGAGCAAAAAACTGGACTACTTTCAAACTTTATAAGTATAACTGACAATGAGGATGCTGGAGTAAAAGAAATTCTAGATTTTTATGGTGGACAATGTAAATATGCTATTGGAGCTTCAGCATCAACAGACGATGGAAATAAAAAATACTTCGAACTTGAAATGAGTGAAAGTGAGGCTATCGAAGAAAGGTTGGACAAACCCCAATTACCTTCTTCAAATATTGCATACATATTTTATAAAAACCTAAAGGAAGAAAAAAAGAATTACGATGCTATTCACGTAGTTTTAATTTCCAAAGACAATTCTAAACAAGAATTTGAATATCCAATTTCCACTTTGGAACAGGTTGAACGAAGAATGAACCTGAATGATAAAACTGTGAATTTACTCAGAGAAAAAAAGTTTGAAGAATTAAGTTCTATGTTGAATAATGAATTAGTTCCCTTTGACAAAGAAGAACTTGTACCTCGCTTAATTGAACTTGAACCTCAATTCGGAAATATAAAAGAATATCGCTTCTTTGGATTTATGATTGTCCCATTTAAAGGTAAGGACATACTACATCTGTCTGGAGCATTATTAAGAGAAAAACAAAATCACGAATTTAGTATTGACATCGATTTTAACTCAGATAATGACGAGTTATATCAACTTCAATACAAACGCTAATTTGAATAAAAACGTTTTACAACAATGGGTATATTGCATAGCTTCCTAACGTCAGCTACGACAACATACCCGAGACGTTCGATGAAAATACAAATGAAAAACTACAATAATCAATGACAAAATGACTAAACTATTTGCGATTTTAACAACTTGTTTGTTGGCAATCGTCTCATGCCAACAGCCCGCTGAAAAACAGCAACCATCTGATAATGAAAGTGCTTTCAATCAGGATGCTGAAACCGAAGCAATTATGAAGGTTATCGAAAACGAAACCAAATGCTTTTTTGATGGCGATTATGCGTGTTGGGCAGACAATTGGAGCCACCAAAGTTATGCCATGCAAGCGTGGAATAATTCTGATGCAAGTGCTGATGCTGCTGTAGGATGGGATGAGATAAATGCTCAGGGTAAAAATTGGATTGAAACATATTATAAAAACGGAGAAAATATTATTCATCCAGACGTGAAAAGGGAAAAGCTACAAGTGAAGTTTTTCAGTGAAAAATTAGCTTATCTGATTTGGAAGCAATACAATGCAGACAAAGAAAAAAAATTTTATAGGGTCAGTCAGGAAACCCGAATCATGGAGAAAGAAGCTGATGGTTGGAAAATTGTAAATGTTTCTGCTTTTTGGGATGTTGCCCCCCCCATTCCTGTCGATAGTTTAAAAATTGAATAATTCATAGAACAGCGGCTTGCTGCCTATACTGTCGAAATACCCTGGTGCTTCCGTTTTCGTTGATTCAGGTTAAACTTTGGCTTAACTTAATGGCGATGCACAGATTCTGTGCACAAAATTTATGAAAAAACGATCTGTATTTTGTTCGATTTTGCATAAATAGAGTAGCTTAATTGAATGAATTAATGTAAATTCGTTCAAAAAATGTGATGAAGCTCATCCCCAGAAAAGTAGAGGCTCAGGTAAAGACATATTTAAAGCCGAATAAGGTAGTGGTTATCTTAGGTCCAAGAAGGGTCGGAAAGACCGTGCTTATCCAAAAAATCACCTCAGAGACTACCGAACCTTATTTACTGTTGAATGGAGAAGATTTTGGTACAAGAGAATTATTCCAAAGAAGGAGCATAAAGGCGTTGACCCATATTTTGGATGGGAAAAAATTTCTCATCATAGATGAAGCGCAAAAAATCCCGGATATTGGTCATGCGCTGAAGTTGATGGTTGACGAAATCCCAGGATTAAAGGTGCTGATTACGGGCTCCTCCGCATTTGATGTCGAGAACTATACGGGCGAACCCTTGACAGGCAGGAAAATGACTTTTAAGTTATTTGGAATATCAGAAGGAGAGTTATCCCCATTGGAGTCAGCTACTGAAAAGAAGGACAATCTGCATGAGCGGTTAATTTATGGGAATTACCCGGAGCTACTGCAATTAGAAACCCAAACGGAGAAGCACTTATACTTACGGGAATTAGTGAATTCATATTTACTGAAAGACATTCTGACTTTTGAAACCATTAGAAATTCTGACAAAATTATAGACCTTTTGAGGTTGGTCGCTTTTCAGGTTGGGAGTGAGGTGAAGATTCCCGAATTGTCAAAATCACTGCAAATGAGCCGAAATACGATTGACAAGTACCTGGATTTGCTTACGAAGGTTTTTATCCTCTACAAAGTTGGGGGATTTAGTCGGAATTTGCGAAAAGAAGTCAATAAAAGTAGCCGGTACTATTTTTTAGATAATGGAATAAGAAACGTACTAATCGGAAATTTAAGCCCCCTGAATTTAAGGAATGATCAGGGAGCGCTTTGGGAAAATTACATGATCAGCGAGCGAATAAAGTTCCAAAATTACAATAACATGCTGGTTTACAATTATTTCTGGAGGACCTATGATCAACAGGAAATAGATTGGGTCGAAGATAGAGGAGGTAAATTGTATGGATATGAATTCAAATGGAATCCTGGTAAAGGAGTAAAAGTGCCGGGCGGCTGGAGTAGTACCTATCCTGATGCTGAATTTCATGTGATTCATCCGGAAAATTATCAGGAATGGGTATGAGTGAACAGAAAGGGCGTATAGCATGATAAACTCCAATGCCGGGATTGAACACCATGTAGTAGCATTCAATCCCGGCATTTGGTTTTTTTTACCCAGGGTGTTAGAGCTCGATTAATGTGGGTGCGCCTTTGCTTTTCAACCAGGTGTTGAACTGCTGCTTCTCGCTTTTGCTGAGCTGACTGGCAGTCTCTTCAAACTGTTGGAACAAATTCTTGTTGGTGTTGGCATCCCTGAGGCTTTGCATGATGTACAGGGTTTGCTCTAATCGTCTTCAGCCTGACACCGGCCTCGGATTGAAACCCCGCACCATTCAGATAGCTGACTGTAAATTGATATGGCTGCAACCACGGATTCGATACTTTGACTGACAACTCCTCCGGCTACATTTTCAAAACAAAGCAGGAAAAACGCCACATGAACAGTTGTTGCCACCCTCGGCTTAACAAAACCATCCACGTATTTTCCGACAAACCGCATTTCCGGTTCCAACAACACAGAATAATTTGCCTGTTTATACCAGGGTATTTTTTCGCGGGCTAGCGGGCATCCAAAAAACCCAGTAGGGGGAGCAAAAAAATGATAGATACTTTCATGGCTAAAATTTTTAAAAATGTGATTGATTTGTTGAAAAATGTTTACCCTGCAAAGATCGCCCGGGAATTCAGCCATTGGAATGGTGAATTAAGGAAAATGCCTACGCAGATCTGAAAAAGTAGGATATCTCCAGGTTATGCTTTTTTTCTTATCTTGATGGCCGTGAACAATGTAGTTCGCATAATTTAACCTTTATGAATTCCAAAATCTGGGTACTCTACTTTTTCGATGGGCCCGTTGGCTGTATTCTCCCAACCCACAGGTAGTGCGGCTTTGACATATTTAACCTCATCAACGAGGCAAGAACCAACCCTGGCAGTTTTTTGACTACATATAAAACAAAAATTAACGAATACGAACTCAAGTTTATTGCAGTGCTTGAAAAATCCGCTCCATAGACAAAGTAATATGGGATGAAAATTTAGCACGCTAAATTGTAAACAAATGGGATTAAGAACCCTCTTAATCCTGAATACAAGGGCGTCAATAAAATGTGTAATTGCTTATGGTAGCGGTAACGGTTATAGCAATGAAAATGCTTTTGTATTTTTTATGCGATTCATATACGTATATACTAAAAACGAAGACGAATTGTATTTTGGGTTTTATATCAGTTCAAAAGGGCATGCCTTTACATGGGGAGAATCGTGTGAAGCCAAAGGTATGTATTTGAATTGAAGGATGCCAGATAGCTCAAAAGTTGATTTCAGAAAAATCAGCACTGCTGCTAATGAAAAACCAACAAACGCTATGACAAAGAACATCAAGAACAACCTTTGTCAGGCAATATCCCCAGGTGTATGCTTCTACTAGGTACATTATTTATCGATGGTGATCAAAATATTGGGGTGGATTATCAAAAGACGATTATGAAGCAGGAAAATGAGCTGATTGAAGAATTGAAGGTAATGACTCCTGTGCAAATACTTTTCCCCCAAAAATGTGTTTATGAAGCAGCAAAAACATGAGAAGACTGTAAAAAAAGAGGTTTTTTAGACCACACCGGCTCTGATGGCTCAAGTCCATTTTCCAGATTTCAAGCTGCAGCGGACTGTCAGGAAATGAAAATATCGTAGGAGGAACAAAAGATGCAAGAACTTTGGTAATTGAATTGTTGATTGATAGTGGAATCAGCAGCAGAGGACATTCTTCCAAAGAGTAATATGCTGGACCTGGACTTTGAAATATGTAGGTTGTTATGGATATGATGGCGGGGACATGGTGTACTTATATTCAGACCTGCTAAGCAGATTAATTGACCATAACTGTCCTCTCCCCCGATACCACACCAGGTCTAAAGAAGAAATTTGCTGTAAACTTTTCCTATCTTAATGACCATGCTCCTATTTTTTAAAACTCCCAACAAGCTTCCTAAGCGTAGCAAGCTCAGGCAGTGTGAACGTGTTGAAGAATTTGACAAATGAAGACAGAGCTCTGATACACTATTTCAACAATTTTCTTCCTACAGATGAAGAAGAAAAATCTTTCCTGGAAGAAGTTTTTAAAGAGCGAAAAGCGAACGAGGCAATTCATTCTTCAGGAAGGAGATGTTTGTGAAATACAACACCTTCGTCGTAGAAGGTTGCTTCAAAATGTATATGGTAGATTCGAATGGAAAAGAACATAACTTCAGTTTGCTAATTGAAAATTGGTGATCGAGATATCGGCAGCTTCCATTCTGAAGAACCAAGCAGACTTTACATAGAAGCCATAGAGAACTCAATTATACTCCAAATCAAAAAGGAAGATCAATGGAAGCTGTTTGTGATTGTCCACCATAGAATCTTGAAGTTCTTCAAGAATGCCATGGTAAGCCACAGAATCGGGTACTTCAAAATATTAGCTCAACAGCAGAAGAACGATACTTACAATTTTCTAAAAAGTACTCCGCAATTGTTTAATCGAATTCTAACGTTCAAATTGCCTCCTATTTAGGCGCAACTTCAGAGTTTCTGAGCACCATCCGAAAGCATCTCTCCAAATCTTAATCTACATTAAAGGTTCTTTCTTAAACTACCTTATAGGCTACTCAGTTCAGATATTCCATCTTTGTATTGTACTTAAAATCAATCAAAATGGAAAAGAAAATTATTGCAGTAATAGAGCAACTGGCTCTCAAGGTAACGGAGTCAAATGCCCTGGTTAAAGATAGCACTTTCATCAAGAGCGGCCACCGCAACCCTGGGCTAAATATCAAGGCAGAGCAGATGAAGTTGTCATGGGTGATTTAACCGACATTGAATCATTAACCCATGCTTTCAAAGATGCCCATGGTGTTTTTGTGGTAACCAATTTTTGGGAAGGCGCAGATGAGTTGGCACAAGGAAAAAATGCCGTTGAAGCTGCAAAAAGTTAATGTCAATCACTTGTTTGGTCAATATTGCCAAACGTAGAGAAAATTAGTAATGGAAAATTTGATGTTCCTCATTTTACAGGAAAAGCCGAAGCGACATCCTGGTAAAAAATGCGGGTTTTGCCAACTATACGTTTGTTCAGGCTTTACTAAAATCTAACAGGACAAATGGGCGCACAACCCCAACAAGACGGTTCCTTCGGTTGACATTGCCCATTGATCCAGGTAAGAAAGTAATCCACATGGCAGACATCATGATCTGGGGAAAGTAGTAGCCGGAGCCGTTATTACATCCGAGAAGGCAACGGAGCCTAATATCCTTTGCCGCTGAACAGAACAGCTTCAACGATGTATTAGCAGCTTTCAAAGCCAATGGCAAAGCGTACGAGCTACTGTAACTCTAATTTAGCGTTCTTCCAATTTTTCCCGAGCAGGAGAAAATTGCCCAGATGTTAGCCTATTTGAGAATCTATAACTCTACATGGGTTCCCACCTGAAGCTCAAATCCAATTGGCCAAAGAAATTTCCACTGAGCAATTCACTCCTACTAAACGATTGGATTAAACAAAAATGAACTTTAGAATGAAAGAAGAATACTGAACGCAGTATTACTGCCAGCATGATGATGGCTTCCTGCAACCCAAATAGTAATCAAGAACCAACAAATAGTTTAACAGAAAATATTGAAACGTGGAGAAATTATAAAAATCATAAAAATAGAAGCGCTACTAAGTGAATATCAAAAATCACTTAACACTTCTGATGCACTCGGGTCTCAATCACTTTATACAAAGGATGGGATTTTATGCCGACAGAGGCACCTTCAGAATTGGCCCTGATGGCATCCTGAAATCTACGAATATGTCTTTTCCCCAAATTCAACTGAACATTGAGTTCCTTCCATTAGAAGAAATCCAGGTGACGTAACATGGCATTTGCCGTAACGACTTCAAAAGGAACTACACTTATCCATGCCACAGGCGATACCATTCCTGAGGCAAACAGGGAACTATTTGTCTTTGAAAAAGTGAATGGCGAATGGAAAATTGCCCGATATATGTTTAACAAGACGGAGCCGGGAAAAATAAAAAAACTCGCTGCATCATTGTATGAAGTTACTAGCGGTTTGGGTGCTAACTCAAGCCGTTTTTTTCATTTTAAAAAGTAAATGGCAATCTGAAACGCAGCGGTATAAAATCGGCTGCTGCTCATACAGGTATGGACGTTGCAAATGTATTATTGCCTTTACTCTAACAATAGAGAACTTAGAAAAATGGAAAACCAAATTACGGTGACCGGGTAACCATAAATGCAGATAAAGATAAGGTTTGGGATTATTATACCAATCCATTACCATACATTGTAAACTGGAATTTTGCCGACCCATCCTGGCATTGTCCTACCGCTGAAAATGATATGAAACCAGGCGGTACTTATAAAGCCCGAATGGAAGCCAGAGACGGTTTTGGTTTTTATTTTGAAGCTGTTTACACCAGCATCATTGATGGGAAAGAATTTACTTATGAGTTTGGTGGCCGGATGGCGACTGCTATGTTCGGAAAAAGCCTGGGCAACCAGACAGAGGTAACGGTAACATTCGATCCCGAAAAAGAAAACCCTGTTGAAATGCAAAGAGGCGGTTGGCAGGCCATCCTCAACAACTTCAAAACATACACAGAAAATAATTAACCCGGGAGGTTTCCTGTGGTCAGAAACATTTTGGGAAATTGCAGAATCTTCATCAGTTTTGCGGGAGATAACATGGGTATGGATTTCTATAAAAAACCCAAAATCTCAGATATCAATATGAAAACTTCAAAAAAATTATTGCTGGTCCTCGTTTCAGGTGAATTTGTCATCATGTGCAAAAATCTTCTATAAGTAGCCCTGATGCCTATGTACTGGCAGACAGTCATGATATTATTGCCATTCTTCCCATCCGTTTCTATCGCTGCAAACAAAAAAGTGGATGCCGAAGCAATGAAGGAGCAGCAAAAACAGAGTCCATCAATTTTCAAAAGAAATGTACTCCTGGCTGTTGCGGAGAAAAAATGCAGGGCAAAATCAGACCTGAGATTCAGGATATTGAGACCACAAATGCCACACTTAAAAATGCCGGATAAATTCGGAAAATGCCTTTACCCCCGAAGAGATGTGCGGAATTTTGGGTGTAGATGGTGTTCTAGGCTCAAACTACGCGCTGTCCAAACCCATGTCTCAGGAGCCGCCGTGGCGCTGGGGGTTGTGTTTGGCGTATGGGGAGCTACCACGAAGTCACGGTTGCGCTGGATATCAAAGATTGTGAAAACAATAAATTGATCTGGAACTATAACCATAGATTCTCGGGAAGCGTAGGCAGTAGCCCTGCTATGCTGGTGGATGGCCTGATGAGACATTCCAGTAAAAAGATGCCTTATATTCCTAAAGCAGCGTGATATACGCGGGATATTTCGGAGCCATCTTCTCCAGAAATATACCTTATTGAGCTGTGTTTTCCGGATAAATTCCCAATCGTATTCCAGCGTACCTGTAACCGTTTTGTCGGCATAGGTCATTTGCCGGGCGGTATAGGTGAAATTTTGTGATAACGCCATGGGTGTAGTCAACTATGATTTTCCTTACCCAGTTATGGTGTGCGTCAAATCGTAAAACACTTTGACTTGTGACAGTTCCGGGTGTCAGGCTGGCTTCCTCTCCGCCGATATAAAGGCCGTCGGCGTTGTAGTTAAACGTTTCGCTATTTGAGGTCACTTTTTCTGAGGTAACCTTTTGACTGGAAAACTTATCTCTCACCGCCTGCAACTTTATTAGCCTGCCTTCCAGTGAAAGCACGGTGTTGTACTTGTACTTTCCCAGTTTGTAGGAAAGCGCCAGACTTCTCCCGACTCACCCGGTGTTACCATAGCATCTGCCGGGTAAAAAAATCAAGTCCCTGAAACGGATATGATTTGTACCGGGTGGTGTCGCGGGCATTGATTTCGCCATTTTTCAGCCGGCTGTAAAATGTGGTGTAAGCTTTGTAATCGGGGCTGAAGCTGTACTGGTATTGCTGCCGGATGTTGCATTGGGGGTAATACTCCGCAGATGTTTCGATATACCCATTTTTAAAGGTAATTTCCTCTCGCTTCGCTCCAATACACCCTGACCCGCAGGGTTGGGATTTTTGTTGTTTTTTGAAATGCTGTATTTCGGCTTTTACCACTTTCCCATTCAAATCAAAATCGGTGTGGCGGACTTTTGGCTGTTCGGTATTGCGCACTAACCTGGGAGAAAATGCTAAATGTAACGATAAGTACGATGATTGGGAGCCCTGCTATTGGTAGTTCATTTGAAGTTTTGTTTCATGCTGTTCAGCATCTGTTTTGCCATTCTTCAACCAATGGCCCGAATCCGTCCATATCAACATTTTCAAAGGAACTGGCCTTTTTTAGGTAAAGTGGCAAATTTCATATATTCCTCCAGCGTAAACGCAATAGAACCTGCCAAAATCCCTTCATAATAGAACCCCAAACCGTATTTCATCTCAGGATCATCAGGCACAGGATTGGGGTGTGCAAAGTCATGGTAATTCCTTTCAGCCCTACTTCCCTTTTTCCAACTGGGTAAGTGTATTGATGGTAAGCAATGCATCGACCTCCAGCTCGTTGGCCAGTTTTCCCAAATCTCTCACCGCTTTCATATCCATGCCTAGATTTACGATCGCAGCCGGATACGCCCGGTAGCCATGCGCCGCAGTCAGTGACTTGCTGTCTGATTTGCAAAAAACTTGCTATTGCAGAAGCGCCGCCGGCAAGTTTCGATACGGTCACTTCATAGTTTTGGTAAATCTGTCGCTGCGCATCTGTTTTCAGATATTCATCGGGTGTAAGCAACTCCATCCCGTTTGCTGCAAACGTTTCTTTAGCTCTTTGATGGACAAACTGTAAAAATCGTTGACCAGCATTTTCCCGCCTGCCTCATTGATATAATTTTCAAAAACCCTGTGTTGCCGGTAGGCTTTTACATCAATCTGCGAAAAATCTGCCGTGAAGTAGGATAATAGCGCCACTCTTTTGATTCGGGGTACAACCGGATCAGGAAGATCTTTGCCCGTTTGCTTTTCATAGGCGTTGGCAAAAACTTTTACCTGGCTGGCGTAGTTGTCCTCCTGCATGATTTTGCCAAATTTTTTATCGGGCATATCCGACAGTTCTCTGATTGTCTTCTGCGCATAGGATGTGCCCAGTACCGCTAACAAAAAGAATAAATGAAAGTACCTTTTTCATAAACTGATTTTTTTTTACAAAGAAAAAGCAGACCAGCACAACAGTAAATGGGGGAATTGTTACCATTTGAAGTTGAGAAAAAGTAGGGTGAATACGTATATTTACCCATATTTTTGTAACTAGAAATGAAACAGAAAGCTGGCATACTGAGAGCAATCTCTATTCTACATGTCTTCTTTCATTTTGGCTTAATGTCCGGGCAAAATGAAATGTTTCATGCCTTTAATAGATCAAAGACGGCCTCCCCCAAAACACAGCTAATGCCCTGATGCAGGACTCAAAAGGCCAATTGTGGATTGGAACTCAGGTTGGGGTGGCTATTTTTGACGGCGCAAGATTCAAAACCATTGGAACAGAGGGCGACGACTTGTTTCAGTTTGTCAAACAATATGGTGGAAAGCCTTTGTGAGGATGCAACGGATTTGGCCCGGTATCGGCACCCGAAACGGAATGAATATTTACGACCCCGAGACCAGAAAAAATCATAAACCTATTACCCGATACCTTCCGCCTATGGTACACTTTAGCAGGCTTCGGTTTCTACGAAGAAAATACGGTGTTCTTGGTTTATAAGCAGTTACTGCTTTTTGCCATCGACAAAAACCAGCGCGCGGAAATAAAAAAAACGGCCAGTTTTGCGCCATCCCAACTGACGGCAATGATCGCAGGCAAAGACGGCTTGCTGATCGCGTCAGATTCCGCCCTGATTTTTTACAATCCTCAAAAACACTTTCCGAGAAGATTCTGCCACAGCAGAGTACAGCAACGCTTGCCTATATTGACGACAGGTTATGGATAGGAACTCGGGGAGGAATTTACGATTTAACCGGAGCGCCGATCTTAGGAATCTACAATCGGAAGCCATTTTACATATCAATAAAAGCAGCGTGACGGCAGAATCTGGATAGGTGCAACCAACGGAATTGTGCTGTATGATGGAAAACACCCGCTTTATCAAAGCAAAACCCTGACAACAGATTAGAAGGAAATTTACAACTCAGCTTTCTGGAAGACAATCATAAGTTGTTGTGGTTTGGGACAAATTCACCTACATATGCTCATCCCTTTGTCCGAAAAAATAGAAAAACTTTGATAACCGAATTTTCAATCTACCCTCTGCCGAAGTTAACTCCATTGCTTATTCAGACCGTTTTGACATTATCGCTATCGGCACTGAAAACGGAGTAAATCTCACAAAGCTGGAAACCCACGTTCGGCAAAATTTCAGTTGTAACCGCCCAAAACTTCCTCAAAAATCAGCCTGTCAACTTTTACCAATCAGATATAACCGGAATGATCTGTGGAACCAAATCCGGAGACGTTTATTGTTTTAATGAAGATTTTTCTCACATTCAACTGAAAGGCAATATAAAAGGAATCAGAGGATTTTATTATGATACCTTATCCCATCAAATATATATCGCAGGTTCTGAAGGATTGTATGCCGCCGGAGAAAATAAAGTGATTTTACAGGCCCGAATGGACCAGTGATATCAAATATACCATAAGCATTTTAAATAAAGATCAGGGTTTTGGGTATCACATTCATGATTTAATCTATGATGTTGATCTGAGCAGCAGAAAAATCAGCACTGTTTTTAAAAAGAAAAATGAGATCCCCAGCTATATGATTTCCCATCAGCTTATGGCTGACAGTTGCCTGTGGTTTTCCAGTATTTTGCAGGCGGTGTGTTTTCCCATTCACCTTCTGAAAATATCTGGCAAAGTACAATTTGCTGAAAGGTAAAAATATATGGTCCACCTTTTCTGACAGCCAGGGCAGGTTATGGAGCAATTCTTGATGATGGCTTGTATATTCATAATGGTCTGCAAATATTTCAAAAACTGGATATTGAGGATGGGCTCAATTACAACGACTTTAAAATGACCGCTCAAAGCCAGCTAAAATACGGGGTGTTGGTTTATGGAAATGCCAAAGGCCTCTGCATCATAAATCCAGATGAGATAAAAAATACAGCATGGGGTGCAACACCCTATATATCAGGTATTGAAGTCAATTTTAAAAACCAGCCGGTACCCAAATCAGGTGACCTACTTTTTGTTGGAACCCGATGAAAAGTCTATCACTTTATATATTGGTTTCGATGATTTTGTGTTGTCTGGGCGGAGCCGAAATAAGCTATAAACTGGAAAAGTCTGAATTCGTCCTGGTCTTCCTTCACACCCATAAACTACCCGGTCAGCTTTACCGTCTTTCTTCAGGTGAATATTATTTATTGGTAAAAGTCAGAGACAAAAGCGGACGTATTTCCGATAAAGTACTTTTCAAAGATAAAAATACTCTGCATTTTTATGAAACTGTATTTTTAAAATTGATTCTGTTTTTCGTTGTCGTGATCCCGATGGTGTTTATTGCCAATTTCAGCGCCCGGCAAAAACAAAGAGCAGCAGAAAATAAATTAAAAACAGAACGTGCCATCAATGCTGAAAGAGAGCGGATTTCACGGGATTTGCACGATTCAATTGGTGCGAGACTTACAAAAATCATTTCTGACCTGGACATTATGGAGTTGCAGGCAGAGCTAAATCAACAAGCCGTGAGCGCCGGGGAGCTTTCCAAAACAAGAGATTACACGCAGGATACCATCAACAATCTCCGCGAAACAATCTGACCCTCGATTCCGGGGTTGTAAGACTTCAGGATATATTTCATCAGTCGCAAAAATATATTGAAAGATATTTGCCAGAGGAAATAGAATTTGAAATTAAGATGGACGAGGCCTTTGTTTCAGACAAATCAATCCCGAAGTCGCGGTGAATATTTTCCGGATAATTCAGAAATGACCCAGAACATGCTGAAATATAGCAAAGCCACAAAGTTTATGGTTAACTTCACATTGGAGAAAACGTCAGATTAACTGTTTGGGACAATGGTATTGGGTTTGACTTTCAGACTGTTTCAAAAGGCAAAGGGTTGAAAAACATAATAAAAAGGCTGGACGAGATACAAGGCACAATGGCATATGAGCAGAATGGGGAAGTAAATTTATAATCCATTTCAACTGACATGATAAAGGTAGCGATAGCAGAAGACAATAAAGATGTAAGGGAAAACCTCATCAGGGTTTTTGAGCTTTTAGAGAGATTGAGGTTCAGCTCGTTGCAGAAAACGGAAAGGAGTTACTTCAAAAGTTGAAAAGCGTTGTTAAGCCGGAAGTCATTCTAATGGATGTTGAAATGCCTGAAATGAATGGTATTGAAGCCACCAAAGAGGTAAAAAATATATCCTGATATCCCCATCATTATTCTGACGGTTGTTAATCAAAAAAGATAAGGTATTTAATGCTTTAAAAAATGGGGCAAATGGCTATATCCTGAAAGGAGAAAAGCCCAAAGCCATACTCGAAGCGGTCAAACAGGCTAAAGAAGGTCATTGCCCAAGACGCCGGAAATTGCTGCTCTTACCCTGGCGTTTTCCAACACCTGGAATCAACAGCTTCAAAGGAAGATTACGATTTGACCAGGCGCGAACTGGAGATATTGGGGTTTCTGTGTAAGGGTATGAGTTACAAAACCATCGCAGACGAATGTTTTACTACAGCGAATGGTAAATACCACGTCGAAAACATATACCGCAAGCTGAATGTACATAATGCCGTGGAAGCCAATAATATTGCCCGAAAAAAATCGCTGGTTTTAGTATTGCTTACGCCCGGATCAACCAAAACTAAATCATGCACAAAAACTATCTTATCCTATTCCTCCTGATCTCGCTTCTATATGGTTGTAAGACAGACCTCCCCGTTGACCCAGAACCGGACTATCCCAATATTCTCCTGATCATTGCAGATGATATGGGAAAAGACGCGACTTCGGGGTTTTCTGAAGGCACAGTTAAACCCAATACCCCCAATCTCAATAAAATAAAAAATGAAGGATTGACCTTTCATAATCTTTGGGTCAATCCAACCTGTTCTCCTACAAGGGCGTCCATCATTACGGGAAAATATGGATACAGAACCGGTGTAAAATGGGCAAATGATGAATTGAGTCCGTCAGAAAAATATTTGCAAAATTATATCAACGAAAAGACGAATAACACCTACGCCACAGCCGTTGTTGGCAAATGGCATTTATCGGGTGAAAGCTCAACCACCAATCCCGAATCTGTTGGAATAGATTATTATGCCGGGCTTATCAAAGGCAGTGTTCAGGATTATTATAAATGGCAATTAACTGAAAATGGCAGCACAAGACTGGAGACCGAATATACTTCAAAAGTTTTTACCGACCTGGCCATCGACTGGGTCAATACGCAATCCAAACCCTGGTTTCTCTGGCTGGCTTACAATGCGCCGCATACGCCTTTTCATGTTCCACCTGCGGAGATGCATTCGCAGGGAAGTTTGCCCGAATATACAACGGGCGACGATCCTGAGCCTTATTATATGGCAGCCATTGAAGCCATGGATTTCCAGATCGGAAGGCTCTTTTCAGAAATACCTGCCGAAGAACTCGACAATACGGTAATCATATTTTTGGGAGACAACGGCACGCCCAATCAGGTAGCCCAACTACCCTATACCAACAATTCGGTGAAAGGCACGCTGTATCAGGGAGGAATCAATGTGCCAATGTATATTTCGGGAAAAGGTGTCAGCCGCACAGGCGAAGACAACCACTTAATCTGCAGTACGGACATTTTCGCTACGATCGCCCAACTTGCAGGAACAGAAATTGCCGAAATCCACGACAGTAAAAGTTTTAAAACACTTTTAAGCCAGGATGCTGCGCACCGGGAATTTCAATATTCGGAGATGAACGATGGCACTGCGGACTTATGGGCGATCAGCAATGGGCATTATAAGCTTATCGTCAGTGCTGATGGCCACAAAGAAATGTACCACTTACTGAACGATCCCTACGAAAAGAATGATTTGATGAAGGGAGTATTAACCACAGAAGCGGAAAATGCCAGAACAGAACTGGAAGCAGAACTTATGATTATCAGAAATTAATTGCTGATTTTTCAGGGCAGATTGAGGTATCTTAGCTTATCTGGTTGAGAAATTCGTACAGATCGCCCTCCATATCGAGTTCCAGTTTCTTTCGAAGGCGAGAGCGGCTCACGTTTACGCTGGAGGGCAGTACATTCATCAGCTCAGCAATTTCGCGCGAGCTGAGCCCCATCTTCAGGTAAATGGCCAGCCGCAGGTCGTAGGTGGTCAGTACAGGAAAGCGTGTCTTGAGCTGGCGCAAAAAATCCTGATGCAATTCATCCATTTGCATCTCGAAGGTATGGTCTTCCGGGGTCATTTTTGCATCCAGCAGGCGGTTCATCTCAGCCCAACGGAGTTTTGCATCGGAAGAGCGTGTCTCAATCGCCGCGATCTTATCTTTAAGGGTTTGCAGCAGTCGGTTTTTATCTTCGTTTTCCTTGCCTTTTTTGGCCAGCTCGATCGTTTTTGCCCTCAGTTGCTTTTGCAGCAAGACGATTTCTGCTTCCAGTTGTTTCTGCGTTTGTACAAGCCTTGCCTGCTGAAAGGCTTCTGCTTGTTTTTCCAGGGCTTTTTGTTCTCTGATAAGCAACTCTTCCTTCAGCCGGGTGAGCTTGATATTATTGCGCATGCGCTGGAGATAAAACAAAGCAAATAAGAGCAGACACACTCCAAGATATGCATACCACCGGCGATACCAGGGAGGAAGAATAGAAAAATACAGTGGCCGGGCCTTCACAATACCGGCTGATGTCTGCGCCTCCAGCCACAACTCATAATCGCCTTCGGGCAAATACAGAAAATCATGACTATGAAGTGGCGTCCACTCACTCCACTTCTCCTGATAATGAACCAGCTTATAGCGATAACGCGTATTTTCCTGCTGCGGGACGAGAAACTCTACGCGGATATTGTTGAGATGGTAAGGTATAGCGGCGTTTGAATCCAGCGACAGAAGGGTGTCATTGTTAAATGCAAAAAGACTGCGGATGATCAGTTCTGCATGTGGGGCAGAAGGTTTGGACGAGTCGTTGTAGTGCAGGGCAAATCCATTATAAACCGGGAAAAAATTATATTGTGAATTCAACGGAAGTCCACCCCGAATAGTAGGTAAACTATTGACAACGGGGTCCGAACTCACAGGGGCATCCATCCGGAGGAAACTGTCCTGACTGGCATCATAAACATAAGTCCTCCGGCTGGTGCTCAACCGTACGCCTGTGCTGTCTGGGAGAATGGAAGGATTTTCTCCCTCAAATAAAGAAGCCAGGTAGATCCGTTGCCGGTCAATAACATAATCAGAATTGAGGTGAGCCCGGATGACGCCGTAGTTTGGAATATTGACCCAGAGGAGGCTGTCGGATTCGGTTATTACCTGACTGCACGCCCCCTGCACGGGCGGAAGCTTATGCGAAAACACCCACTGCGCCCCATTGCGGCGAAACAGGGAAAGGCCATTATAAGTACCGGTGATGAGACGATCGTCTCCCAAAGGCGTGATCGCCAAAACCCCTTCCTGTGTATATACGGGTATGAGTCCTTGCGGGGACACCAGAAACAGGCCCCGGTCGTGTCCGCACCAGATGTTGCCCAGAACATTGCGGAGCGCCCATACCTGCCCTGCCGACCCCGGGATCAGGGAAAACGAAATACCGGTAGCGTCATTTTTCAAATCTTCCCACAGCGAAAAATAAAGCCCCTGATTGGTACCGAGAAAAAAATTCTCATTATCCAGCAAAGCCGTCTGCCCGGTGCCAAAAGCCCCCTGGTGATCCAGCACATACGCGACCTGACTCGAAAGTCGGAGAGCCGACACCCCATAGTCCATACCCAGCCACAGACTTCCCTGCGGGCTGTAATGGAGGCTAAGAATCGTGTTGTTGAGTATGCCCTTTTGTTTGTTGATATGCTGAATAATATGGCCTTCCCTGTCGGTAATATAGACGCCGTTGAGGATCGTGCCAAAAGCGTAATGACTATCTTCGATAGCCAAAAAACTGAAAACCTGATCGCGCTTCAGATAGGCGTTCACCTCGTTTTGAAGGGCAGTAAGTTTCCCGTCCTGATACAAAAACAGCCCCCGGTCGCGGGTGCAGACAAACAGTCCCCTACCCGTTTGATCGACTCCAGCGATTTGCCAGAGTTCACCGTCGGGGTAAGCAAATACCTGTGTCAGGCTGAGTCCGTCAAATTGGTACAGGCCATATTTTTCATCGGCCAGCCAAAGTGTTTTGCCTGTCTGAAAACTTTTGGAAAACCGGTAAGGCGCGGAAATCTTGGTGAGTTGGTCTCCCTTCTGCACATATATATTCTGAAAGGAAACAAAGACAATGTCACTTTCCAGTTGATATACTCCCCAAAACTCTTCATTCAACCCTTTGGCACTTTCTCTGAAGGGATAACCCGACTGATAAGTAAAACCCTGAAAACCGTCGCGTCGCCATAGGCCGAAGTCTTTGTCGGCTCCGGTGAATAAAACAGAATCATTTATGATTTGCAGCGAGCGGGTAAATCCCTTACTGCCCGTATAACGTCGCCAGGTGAACCCGTCAAACTCCAGCAATCCTTTGTCAGTGGCAAAATATAACAGTCCGTTGGGAGCTGACTGGATAGCCCATATCTTTCCTGCCTGCGCGTAATTTTCAGGGGGGTAGTTGTTGATCGGTGGCAGACCTTTTTCGGGGAACTTCTGCCCCAATAGCAGATTCCCGCAAAGGAATACCCATCCGATAAACATACCGGTCCACTTCATTCTTATATTTACAACTCAGACATATTTCAATTGTTCATTTTTATCCCATATTCCCCAGTAGGCGCCGACATCTCCTTCTGCCCCCACTTTCCAGGATTCATCGAAAGAGGAAAAATAAAAAATTTCTAACTTATCCTGCAGCCCCCATTGTTGTGTGTAGAGAAAATATTTGATGGCATTCTCTACCGATGGCACGGCCCCTTCCAAGGCCCTGCCCTGATTGGGCCAGCCTGTTTCGGTGATGATCACGCGTTTTCCCTGAGCGGCCTGCTGCGCCTGATGATACATTTGCTGCATATATACGAGGGAGTATTCCAGTTGGCAGCCTTCCCAGAATGGGTAGCAGTTGGCTAGTATGACGTCGCAGCAGTCGCAGATATCCGGGTGCTGGGAAAATTCGTAGTAGGCGTCCACGTAACCGACGGGAATGCCCGGCAGTGCGGCTTTTACCCGTTTCAGGTATTCGATGAGTTTGGCTTTGGGCAGATCATTGCGATAGAGGACTTCGTTGCCGACAGCGGCAATGTCCACGCAGCCGGTACGGGCAAGATTGATCAGGGCTTCTATCTCCTGTTCGTTTTTATCTTCATCTTTACCCAGCCAGGCCCCGACCAGAGTTTGAAGCCCCATCTCATGGGCGATACGGGGGATCAGTTCATTGCCTTCAATGCAGGAGAAGGAGCGCACCCATTTTGTAAAAGGAGCGATAATTTCCAGTCTGCGACGTACCTGTGCCTCCGACAACTGATCTCCGGGCTGTTGTCCTTCCTCATACGCGCTGAAACAAAGGCCGTGCAGACCATTTTCCAGCGCTTTTTGGTAGCGCATTTTAAGCTCTTCCAGGCTATTATCTGAATAATCCGGACCGGCAAGGGCAAGTTTTCTGAATTTGCGGTGCGACATAAGGTAGGTTTTTGTGTCAGGTCAACTAAACGTATTTGAGGTTCTCATCTTTATCCCAAATTCCCCAGCGGGCACCGACTTCACCTTCCTGGCGCACTTTCCACGATTCGTCGAAGGAGGAAAAATAAAACATCTCCACACCCGCTGTCTTTGCCCAGTGCTGGGCATCGATAAAATATTTCATCGCGTTTTCTGCTGAGGGCTGCGCTGCACCGACCGACTGTCCGCTACCCGGCCAGCCTGTTTCTGTGATAATAACTTTTTTGCCATTAGCAGCCTGTTGCGAAAGCTGATACATCTGGCGCAGGTACGCTGCGGCATACACGTTATCTGAACCCTCCCAGAAAGGATAGCAGTTGATCAGAACCACATCCGCTGCTTCAATCAGTTGGGGATAATCCAGAAACTGATAGTACGCATCTACATACCCCACCGGGATATGTGCAGGTAGCTGGGCTTTGGCTTTTTTCAGATAACCGATGATTTCCTCAACGGAAAGCTCCCCGCGCATCAGTACCTCATTTCCTACTGTGGCTACATCCACCAGTCCTTCTTTTGCCAGTTGTACCAGCGAAGCGATTTCTCTTTCGTTGCGATCCCGGTCTGCACTGATCCAGGCACCGACCATGGTCTTTAGTCCTTTCTCGCGGGCAATGCGGGGAATCAGTTCGTTGCCTTCGGTACATGAAAATGCGCGTATGGTCTGGGTGTAGGGCATAATGATTTCCATCCTGCGGCGAATCTGTGCACCGGAAAGAATAGAACCGGTGTCCTGCCCTTCGACATAAGGGCTGAAACACAAACCATGCAGCCCGCCCTGAAGCGTAGCAGAAAACATTGCCTGCAACTCGGCCGGGCTTTTTGCAGATAAATGAAGCGACGAGGTAACGTCCAGCGCCTGCCCTGCGGAGAATCGCTGAAGCCTGCCGGGCAGATACCCTGAGGATTCCTGGTTCGTCCCCTTGCGCTGGTCCAGCACTTCCCTGATTTCATTTGATCTTGCCTCTGAAAGATCATAATTGCGCATCACCCAAAGGGCTATCCCTGTACCCAGTATCGGCACGCCGGAAAAAAACAGTCGCAAACCGGTGATCGATTCGGGTGAATACGAATCTGGACTAAACCCCACAAAACTCAGGATAATCCCGCTCAATCCCCCGGCAATGGCAAAACCAAATTTTACCATCCACCAGTAAATCGCACCGAAAATGCCTTCCCGTCTTTTGCCTGTATTCAGTTCGTCCAGATCACATACATCTGCCGTCATTGACATCATCAGCGTAAATAACCCTCCGATACCGAAGGAGAAGAAGGGCATCGCGAAAATAAACATATAGGGTTTACCGGGAATAAATAAAAACCACAGCAGAATGTATCCAATGATGGAAATGCTCTGGGAAAGCATAAATGCGTTCTTTTTTCCCATTTTCCGGGACATCACAGCCACGGTCGGTATGACAGCGAAGGTAGTGATAATTGCCCCGAGACTGCCAAACAACGTAGGCCATATACCGGCGGCTTTCGCATCTCCGGCAAACAGGTAATAGACTACGATAAAGAAGGAGAAGGCAGCTACTGTATTAAAGGCATTGAATATAAAAAAAGTGGATATACACAGTTTCCGAAACGGAACCATTTTAAACGCTTCCTTAAACCCGTCGAATATCTCCAGAAGGCTGCCCCCCATATTGCCAAAACTCAGGGGAATGAGGCTGTTGTCGTCTTTGGTGGATTTGCCCGGAATAAAAATCGCCGGGATCATCGCCAGTACCATACACGGAATACCTACCCAGTAAGCCAGACTGCGCGTGGCGGTGTCTGCATTGGGAAACCACTCGGGGTCGTACATGATGACCCAAAACCAGGGTGCAATCACCCATGCCCACTGACCAATCCACTGCGCGGTTGCCATGATATTGGTGCGCTCGTGGAAATCGTCGCTCATCTCATAGCCCATCGCCACATAGGGCACACTGAAAATGGTAAGCCCCAGATAAAACAAAAACGACCAGATCAGAAAGTACGTGAAGTTGTAATTCAACCCATTCTCTCGGTACAACTGCCACATCATCACAAAGGTAATGCCCATGATGATCGAACCGATAAACACATAGTGCCGCCTGCGCCCCCAGACCGAGCGTGTGTTGTCAGAAATAAATCCCATAATCGGGTCTGTAATTGAATCAAATACCCTCGGCAGGAAATAGATCAGCCCCCACATCCATCCGGGAAAGCCTAAATCCTGTACCAGGACGACCATAAAAATTCCCAGAGCGGCGGGAAACATCTGGTTGGCCAGCATACCCAGGCCAAAGGCCACCTTCTGCCCGAAGGGAACCTGATTTTTGATTGCCAACTGTTGCTTTGACATCGATTTTCGTTTTGTGGAGTGTAGTAGAGTAATAGTACGACCTTGTTTTCCAGGGTCTGTTTTATTGTACCGGTGGTGGCTGCGTGTTTTTCAGCAGTGCTTTTTCATCACCACCATAGGTTTTTTCTATGGGTTTGCCTCCGCGCCCCAGTCCGTCAAAAATACCAGCGTCAACCAGATCCCATATAGCATATTTTGCCTGGCCGTCCACGGTAAAAAGGCCGAAGTGATTCTCCGAGCCTCCGGGATTAGCGGCATCTTTCCAGGGCTCATCAAATGCTTCGAAGTAGAAACATGACAGTCCGGTGGCTTTTGTCCATTCGCGCATATGCCGGTAATACAGTCCCATTTTGTATTCGTCGCAGGCACGTGATCCGTCGGAGCCGTACAACTCATTGGAAGCACTGGCCCAGCCCGTTTCGGTAATATGAACGGGCTTGTTTACCCCCAGGCTTTGCATGTAAGCTACAACCGATTCGTACTGAGAACGTGCATAATTGCTGGCCCGAAGCATGGCGGCAGCGATGCGGAGGCTGTCGCTGTCATTGATCTCTTTGGGGCGGCTGCCCCAGAAAGCGGGGTTATAGTGGGTATCATGCATAGGATAAGTATGCATGGCGATAAAGTCCACGGTGCGAATGAGTTCGTTTAAATCTTCTACGTGGTATTCGGCTCCTCCCCCACCCCAGGAAGCAAAATTGTCTGAACTGGTTATCCACAGATCAGCAGGGAGTTTGCCCTGGGATTTGAGTTGTTGCAAATGCCTTACCCATTTTAATATTACCCCGGGCTGCACATAATAACTCGCGGCCCATTTTACCATGGACTCATTACCCACGGCAACGATTTTTACAATGTCGGGATACTGGTTGGCGAGTTCTACGGCACGGGCGATTTCACGCGCATTTCGCGGGCTTTCCTGTTCGTGGTCGGGCGCCTGATCTGTCCACGCATGGAGGCAGTCAATCCAGACCCCCAGCATGACGTACATCTCAAACCGGGGATCTTCTGCCTTTAGTTCGCGAATGGCTGCCAGCACATTGGAAGCATGGGGAAAGTGCAATTTGTAGGTGCGCAAAAACCTTACGCCCATAGCGTGGAGAATTTTCATATCCTCCTTTAGTTGGGGAACTGTGGGCTCAATATCGTGGTCGGGATCTCTGTAACCTCCGTAAGCAATGGCCAGGTAGTCGGGGTTACCCAAAATTTCAGACGCAGTGCGCATGGATTTATTCATATCCATATTTTTGTCATCTGTCTGGTCGGCAGGTCGTGAGGGCGTGCAGGCAACCCAGAACAGGATAATTGTTATTATGCAAAGGTATCGTATCATCGTAAATTTACCTGAGGCTTTGAACCGGCACATTTACCTCAATCCTGAGAATCTCTCCGCTCCGGTGAAAAAGCGACTGACTGGTATTTGCATCAAGCACAGGTGCTTTACTTTGAATTTGCCGCTGATCACGTAAATACACGGTAAGCCCGACAGTATCTGCCAGTTGGTAAACCACGGGTACCTGGCAGCAGGTAAAAGCCAGGCTCCCGGCAGGAAGTGTTATTTGCTGCTCAATGTCCCCGATATCTACGAAGTGGAAGGTCCGGGATTCTGTTAAAAACTCTTGCCGGCGCAGCATAGTGGGTTGAAAATGCAATTGGCCTTGTGCCACATTCACTCCCAGCTCCGAAAATCTGCTCAGAATATCCTCCTTCACCTGTCCCGTCATACCGGGTTGCTGCGCGCCCTTGCCAGCGGGCGTATGGGAATAGGGATCGGTGGGGAAGGCGCCATATAACGCGGGAGACTTATGCAAGCCGATACCGGCCTGAATTTCGTAGTAATGCTCTAGCAGACGACTGATCACAGCAGTTTCCGCTCCCATAGCGTGCTGACAACACTCGTTGACTGCCAGCAACAGCTTGGATACCATATGCCAGTAGATCGAACCCAGTCCTTCGTATCCGTAAAATGTGCCCGACCTTCCGGTAAAGGCTTTGTGGTGAAAAACCTGCTCGAATATACCGAGGATTTGCAAACGCTCCTGGCTGGCAAGCCCGGCATAAGCGGTATTTTCAAGGGATTTCAGGGCAGAATCCAGATCGCCTGCATTCTTAAAAGTTCCATTGAAGTGGTAACCACCCGCAATATCCTTTTCAACCAGGGTTTTATCCCCGTCTTCCACCATCCGGCGGAGAAGTTGAGAGGCCGCGATGGCTTGCTCCGGAATGTTGTTTTTTGCCAGAAAACCCGGCAGCTCTTTATTGGGATAAAGCAGATAGCTGTATTGGTCGGGGCGAAACAACCTGCTGGTTTTCATCGCATCCAGAACTGCCAGTGCCTCGTCGGGAGACAGAAAGCCGCTGCTAAGCACAGCTACCTGACCTTCCAGCATCTCGCTCAGATAATCGATCGATACACCGTTTTCGTGGATCGTCATCAGATTGTAGGCGTGGTAAAGGTTGTCTTCCCGGCGGTTGGCCGCGATGGTATGGTCGAGGAATGCGAGGGTGATTCTGAAGCATTTTAGAAGATCATCGCGCTCAACAACCCGGGTCTGGCCTGAAAAAGACTGGGCGTATATCTGCCACCGGTAATCGCTCCCTGCCTGGCCCAGAGTATCCATAATGGTTTTCCGGTCATTGTCACTGATCGGGCCTGAAAGCAGTTGCTCGTACTGCACGAAAGTGTCGCGAATGTGTTCGTAAAAGTTGGCCAGTTCAGCCGAGATCTGAAATTTACCGGAAGGCGACTGATCCAGCACCTGCTCAAAGAAATGGAGAAATCTTCTCAGATAACACAGCGTTACCATAGAAACCCCATTGCCTACCAGCGCATTATTGGCATCATTCCATTCGGGGCGCTGGGTGTTCATCCAGATACCGCCTTCGGGAATAAAGTTGGACAGTTTGGCCAGCACCGTTGCCAGAATCTTTTCGAGGAAACTCACAGTATGAACAGTACCAGCCTGGTTGGTAAGCAACGCACCGTCGGCGCCCAGTGTGTCGCGCCGCTTTCGGATCGAGCTATCTGCTTCATGGTCAAAATCTATCGTATCTTTGGGATTGCGCACGATGTCGGCGTAAGGTTTGATCCGATAGGGGACATTGGCATAAGCGAATATAGACTGATGGAAATATTCGGACAAGCGGCCAGGCGCATGTTTTTCGAGGAATTCCAGAAACTTCAGCAGGTAGATCGTCTGATGGTCTCCCCAATAACCGATAAATGACCACGGGTCGTCTGGTTCAATGATTTCCCAGTCGAATCCATCTTTGGTGACGCGGTAGGGGTTGTAGCCGTCGAAGGTCGAAGCGTTGAGAAACTTCGCGATCATGCCCTCGATAAAGTCGGGGTATGCGTGTACAAGTGCTTCCCAGTTCTGAAAAATATCGCGCCAGTTGCCTTCATAATCGAGGATTTTGGAGCCGTCCTCTTTGCGGGTATTGATGGAGAACCGGTTCCAGGGGCGGCTGGGGTCGCCATGTCTGCGGCTGAATTTGAGCGGCAGGTACTCTGCACAGAGCCGCAAGAGGTGCGGATCATCTGCACGAGTAAGTCTTCCCCGAAGTTCCTGCACCGTAAATCGTTCCGGCAATTGCCCCAAAAAATCTGCATGTGAAGCACATACTTCCCGGTTAGCTTTCTCCAGATACCCCAGAAAATCCCACCGCTCTATTTGGTAATTCTGGTCAAAAATCCCTCCCCGCATGATGTTAAACAAAACATTGCTGAAGTGCCGGGCATCATGTAGCTCGTCGGCGGTACACTGAAGGCCGTCCGCACCTGCGTTGAGCGCCACCAGTCGCCGTGTACCCTGGTTTATATCGGCCAGTACCGACTGCGCCAGACCAGCTTCACGGGTGATTCGGTGAATGAGTTCTACCGCTGCTGCGTGGTTTTGGTTAACGTTGGCCACCATAAGCCATTGCTGGCTTGCGCCTGCCGCCAGGCTGAGGTCTTTCTGTACAAAGTATGCACCTTTTTCTCCCTTGACATCAGTTTCCGTCTCTATCTGGCCTGTACTGCGGAAAGCGGCCAGTTGCCGGGAGGAAAGCAGGTATTTCGGTTTTTCCAGCCCCAGAGACCATACGACATTGGCCTTCAGAGCCTCGCTGGGTTCGGCTTTATCTGAAAGAATAGCACTGAGCGCAAAAATTCCCAGACCGGAGGAAGTATCTAGCTCACTGCGCTTATAAGCGTCCACGAGGTTGCTGTAAAAGTTTTGCAGATCACTGCTGATGCTGGCCGGGACAATATTCTGCAGGCCATCCAGAATCTGAATTTCCATATCCTCCCCGCTCTGATTGAACAGAGAAGTCTGACGCACAAAGCCGAAGACATCTGAAGAATTCCAACTGTAACGAAAGCTGAGTCCCAGATCGTGATTTACCTCCTCGAAGATAATTTTGTGCCCATACTCATGCTTATACAAATTACGACCCACCTGAAAACGTCCTTCTCCGCGGATAGAAAATGGCTCCCAGAGGTGCGTTTTGCCATTTTTAATTACCCTGAAGATCGACTTGCTTCCGGTAATTTCGGCAAACTCTGTAATCTTGTCATCGGTATAATAGGGGAAAAGCGCATAATCTGCATTTTTGCGGCCCGCACTTACCCCTCCATTGCTGGCGATAAACATCCAATGGTCAGACTCACTGACGATGCTCATGAAAAAAGGACGCAGTTGATCGCTGTTTTCGATCTGGAAGAATTTCTCTCCATCCAAAGTAACCAGACGAAGTTCCGGCATGGGTTAAAATATAAATTGTTTTGACCGTTGAATCTATTGATATACCCTCACAAAATCAACAACCATTGTCTGCGGGAAAGGTGTCTGACTGGTAGGGAAGCCCACAAAATTGCCGCCGACGGCGACATTCATGATCAGAAAGAAGGGCTGATTATATACCCATTCGCCCGAAACATCCTCCGGAGTGATACGCTGGTAAAGAAATTCATCTACAAAAAAGTCAATGCGGTCTTCATACCACTCGACGGCATAGAGGTGAAAATCATTGTCAAAGCGATCATTTGGGAGGGAATAGCTGCCTGAGACAGATCCACCTGCCGAATATCCGGGACCATGCAGCGTGCCGTGCACGATATTGGGCTGTTGTCCGCGGAGCTCCATGATGTCAATCTCTCCGCATTGTGGCCAGCTCACATCGTCGATGTTTGTCCCCAGCATCCAGAAAGCAGGCCAGACTCCCGGCCCGTAGGGGGTTTTGATGCTGGCTTCAAAACGGCCATAGGCCTGCGAAAAAAGTCCTTTGGTGGTGATACGCGCGGAGGTAAAGTTTGCCCCGCCGAAGGTTTCCCTGCGGGCAGTCATTACCAGATGGCCTTCCCCGTCGAGAGACACATTCTCGGCACGGTCGGTGTAGAACTGAAATTCGCCATTACCCCAGCCATTTTCGCCGGTACCGATATCGAAAGCCCAGTTTTCTCCTTTGGGCGCCTGCCCTGCGGTGCCATCAAACTCGTCGCTCCAGGTCAGTGTCCAGTTGCGGGCTTCAAGCTGCTGGGTTTCAACCACTTTACAACTGCCGAATGTAAGCAGCGATATACTTACCAGCAAAATCAGGCGGAATATGGGATTGCTGAATTGAGATGTCATGTGTGATTGGGTTTATTTATGGAAATAGACATTATCCACGAAAATCGTACTATTACCTGTGGGTTTTCCCACCAGAATATACTGCGCCATGTGCGCACGGGTAGTCAGGTTGACAAAATCAGTCAACGGGATATCATAGCTGATCCACTGGCCTTGTGCGGGTGTATCGTAGTCGATCTGATGTTCTACATCATCTCCGCCACCAAAAGCCGCATTCGCCCCAAAGTCCACCAGCTTAACTGCAAAAAATGTGGCATTGGGAGTCCATACGTCAATGTGGAAATGGGTCATTCCGGTAGCATCTATCTGGCTGGCGACGGTTTCAATGCCTACAAAGTCAAGGCTGGTATATTGCTTGGTTGCATTTCCTGCTACAGTGATGTCGGTAAGGGTGGCAGCCGACCAGTCTGTGCGCCAGGTATCCACCGAAACATTGGTATAAGCTTCGCTGAAAAGCGAAATTACATCTGCTGCCGGGTGTGTCGGAGTAGGTGCAGCTACGGTAGGTATATTTCCGCCACCACCGCCGCCACTGCCGCGATAGAAGTATAGGTTGTCGAGATAGATCGTGCCGTTGCCGTCAAATTTGAGTTGAATAACATCTGCCAGATCCACGCCTGCAAATGCAGACAAAGGTATATCTACCCCCGACCAGCCGGTTGTCGGTACGGTAAGGGCATAGGCAGTTTCCTGTGGGCCGGGGCTGATCAGATATACATTCAGTTGGGTGGAGTTGGCTGTCCAGAGGTCGAGGTGCAGATTTTCCATTCCCGATATATCCTGTGCACTTCCTAGTTGTACGCCCTGATAGTTGAGTCCGCTATAAAGGAGGGTGTTGTTACCGGCAATGTTTACCTGGCTCACGACGGTTTGCTGTCCCCAGTCCGGGAAAAAATCGGTACCGGCAACATTGGTGTAAGCATCACTGAATACGGAAATGACATCGGAGGCAGTTCTGGTAGGCGGATTTGGTGCAGCTACTGTAGGTGTACTGCCGCCGCCGCCGCCCTGGCCGTCGTCATAGAAATAGATATTGTCAGCAAACACGTTGGGCAGGTCCCCGGAGAGTACGATCTGGGCCAGATGCTGGCGCCCGGTAAGGCCAGCAAAACTACTCAGCGGGAGATCAAGGCTAACCCAGGTTTCGCTTTGAAGTGTAGGGCTGGTGAAGGTAATCTCGTGAGAAGAGTTGTCGCTGCCGCCAAAGTCGCCATCAGCACCTATATCGACAAGCAATACCTTAAAGGTGGCGGGAGGAGAAGTCGGGTCGGGCGTCCATATATCAATATGGAAATGGGTCATGCTGCTCACATTAATCGTAGGCGCAGTAAACTGAATTCCGACGAAGTTGAGCTGGCTGTAACGCACGACATCGTCACCCTGCACCTGTATTTCCTCGCTCTGGGTAGTAGAAAACTGCCAGTAACCATTCAGAAAATCGATGGGAACATTGTTGTACGCATTGCTGTAGATGGAAATCACATCTGACGCAGGAACCGTAGGCACAGGAGCGGGAGATGCGGGCAATACCGCTTCACCGGTGGAGATAATTTTTATAGAACCCACGGCATCAAGATCACCCAGCCGGGCGGTAATAATGGCCTCGCCTGCGTCGAGGACTGTGACCGTGCCGGTAGGGCTTACACTGGCTACCTGAGGATTGGAGGATGTATAGGTAAAATAGGCCGGAGCGGCTTCCACGCGCTGGTTTACACCAGCCGGGAGATTAAACACAGCAAAACCATTGGCGGTATAAACAGCCCCCGTCTCAGTGGTAACTGTAATGTCCTGTCCGTCAAATATACCTGCCTCTCCGTGTGCAATCGTACCCAGCTTTTCAAACCGCACTTCATCAATCCAGAAAGTATAACCACGGCCATCTTCGGGGCCTTCTGAGTAAAAAAACATCCCACCTTCCTGCTTAAGCTGTGAAGGGTCCGGGATGGGAATAAAATACTTCCGCCAGTTGGTATTGACAGGGGTATTGGTAATGGTCGCGATATAGCGGTTTGCGCCCAGATCATTTCCAAAACCCAGCACATCAATATTAGCTGCTTTTGAGGCTTTTGCCCAGAAAGTCAGCACATTAAACCCGGAGAGATCACGTCCGCCGGGAACAAAAAATGCGCCGCCGGCATACGCGCCTTTGGGGTCGTCAAAATCAGGGACAGCAAATCGCATCACGGAAGTGCCTGTATAGGCGCCCTCATCCACTACCTGAAAAGCCGTCACATCGCTGCCACCAAAGGCGGCATATTCCAGTCCTGCACTGAAACCGTCCAGAAACACATTTCCATCGGCTGGGAAGGACGCAGGTTTCAGTTCATCCAGTGTGCGTTCGCAACCAGAGCTAAAAGCCAGGACGACAAAAATTCCTATCCCGATGAGGTTGTTGAAAGTCTTCGTTGTCATTGGTCGGTATATTGAATGTATTATTTAAATATATTGATGTGGATATAGGTCCGAATCTCCCACTCATTGCCATTGCTGAAACCAATAGCCGTAGGATCGCATACATAATCGCCGGCAGCGTCAAGTGATTGCACAGGGCAATAGCGGGGACTATACTGGTCAAGGGTGCGGTAAATGCCCATGATACCAATCTGTGTATTGGGCAATGCAAACCAGTCGGGTTTACCCAGGGATGTGGACAGGTCAAGCGAAACCTGATGGGGGAAGGTAAGGTTGAAATCCCGGTGGTAATCGTAGGGTCCCCAGTCATTGAGCCGGTAAGCGCCGATAATTTTCACTTTCTTATAAATCATACGCAGGTCTATGCCCGAGCGTCTGATCAGGCGGGCATCACTTCCGTTGGCCTGCGCTGTACCGGTGTAAATATTGGCTATCCAGCCCAGATCTGGGCTGATTTTGGATACAATGCGCGCATGGGCTTCCCACAAGTCCTGAGCCGGAGCCGCACCAGGGAAGGCAAAAAATGTACGCCCGTCCGGCAGAATACCAATGGCCGCATCCTGAGAGGTAGGCAGGTGGCGATAGACAAAACCTCCGCTGAATGCGAATCCTGCATCTTCTGCTCTGTCATTGTCCCATTCATACATCCACGTACCGGGTGTGGGATCATAGGTTATGAGAATTTCTCCGGCGACGGTCTCGCGATTGGCGCGCACCACAAAGGGGTCGGTGAGGATGTTGCGGGGCCGCCCGGGTGCGTTGGTACCGGCGACCATAGGGCCGACGATGGGGCGCTGCCACAGGAAGTTGGGCGCAATCTGAAGGTTGCCAAATCCTAAGGTGAATCCACTCAGTACGTTGTACTGGTTGCCACTTCCGCTGTCTTTGAGTCGCCAGCCGGTGTAGGTGCGGGTCAGGTCGGCACCGCCATTGGCGACCAGTCCTTGTGCGGCAGCAGATGCGTACCACTGAATGCGGCCTTTGGCGTAGGTAAGCTTGGCTTTTCCTCCCCACATATCCTCAGGGCGAATTTCATCCTCATAAGCATTAAGATCATCCAGCGATTCGGGATTCATCAACTGAAACGCACGCCCCTGCAGTGGCTGTCCGCCCCAGATTCCACCGACTTCTACCCCGAGGGCGCCCAGTTTTTTCTCCAGATGCAGGGTTGCCCTCCGGGTTTTGGGTACGGGGATCGCAAACGAACTTTCCGATGTGCCCCGCTGCTCCAGGTCTTCATGGAAGATACCGGTCAGTTCCATCCCGGCGAGTTCTCGTGTATATTTTACCAGCACGGCCGGGTTGGCACCCCACCACAATTCGGGGCCCATAGCCAGGGTCAATCCTTTGAGCTGGCGCTTGCCGGCAAACTCTACGCCCAGTGGCGCATTTCCGTTGTATATATCGATATTGGGGCCGTAGTTGGCTTCGGGATAAAGACCAAAAAAGTCTCCTTCATACCCCCAGTGGTAGTGCCCGGTACGGTAAAAGCCCGTCATGTCAAAGAGTTTGTGATTCCACTCCATGTCAGCTCTGTAAACAGACAGGCGGTTGGCGTCATTCTGCACTACGGGGCCATTGGCGGTCTGAACCGTTACGGGCCGCCCGCGGTTTTCGTAGAAAATCTCATTGATGGGGTTTTGAGCCACATTGCCCAGTACGTTAAACTCTACATTGGCGCGCATATTGGATGCGGGTTGCCCCTGTACGCCCACGAAGAAGGACTGCATATGGTCAAAACCCAGCTGGTTGGGATATTTCTGGTCTGAGATATTATCTTCCTGCGGAGTCGATACGAGGCTTCCACCGGTGTTGAAGGTAGTCAACTGGGTGCTCATGCGGCTGATGGAAAGTTTGCTGTTTGCCTCAGCAGCCAGTGCAGCTTTATCACCACGGGCCTGCAAAACGGCGTCCATCATTTCGATTCCGGCAAAATGTTGTGTCAGCGCATTGGCATTCATTCCCTGAGCATATGGCTGAAACCGATGTGCCTCTCTGAGCGCATAATACGCCGCGCGGGGATAAAGCGAATACAGTCCACGTTCATTCGTAGGTCCTTTGGCACAGATACCAAACCACTCTTCGTTCATATTATTTTCCCCCTCCACATAATCGCGCTGGTAGCCACCATTTGACCATGAAGCGTTGCTGTCGTGTATCTCCAGGTTTTTGGTTTGGCCAAATTTCCACCAGCCATCGCTAAACTGAAAGGTAAAACCGCCGATTGCATTGCCTGCCTGCCCCATTCCGGCGGCATTGGCGTAGATTTCTTTCCAGTTTCCGACCATATAGTAGGCCTGGGCTTCCTGATCTTCGCTGAAGGTAATAGCATTAAAGGCATCTGCGCCAAACTCAGTAAACATGATCGGCTTGCCGTATTCCTCCTTTACACGTTTGAACGCATCGCCAAAGGAAACACCCCGATACACATTGGTGCCATAGATATCAGCGGCTGGACATTCTGCGGCGATTATATCAAGGAAGAGAAGGTCACCATTACAGATAGCCACAGGGTGCTGTTTGTCGATATTTTTCATAGCCAGTACGCCCTCATTGAAGAGTTTATACATGGCCTTAGCCCGAATCGTCGATTTGCGGTCATTGATGGGGATGTCTTCGGTTTCTGCTCCATCCCAGAAAAGGCCGTAGTTGTTTTCATTTCCCAACAGATACAAAAGCAGACCGGGCGTGTTTTGGTACTGGGTAGCCAGTTCCTGTACTTCTTTGAGGAGAAGTTCGCGAACTCTCGGGTCCGAGTATTCGGTATTGGGTGCCCAGGTACCATCGAGTGTCAGGCCATAGCGGCCAAACGAATGGTTGAGCATGGTGTAAATACCATACTTCTCATAAATATAGGTAATCCAGCGCGCGGGAATTCCGGTGTAAATACGCACCGTGTTGACACCCATATTGCGCAAGAGCGACATTTCGGCGTCGAGTGCTGCCCGAATGAGTTCATCGGACTGGGTCCATAAGCTGTAAGAGAAATTGGTGCCGATCGGCTGATAGTCCCAGTTCATGCCATTGATCATAAACGGCTCACCGTTGACCAACAGGCGGGTTCCATCGTTGGCATCTACTACTTTGACCTGACCAACTTGTGCAGCCAGTCTTGTAGCCAGCAGAGACAATGCGAGGTAGAAAATAATCTTTTTCATCGAGTAGTAGGTTCTTTTTCTAGTTGTATCGTAACTTCATGCAGTTCTCAAAATAGGAATTAAAAACGCCCGCTGTCAATATACTATTGATATACAGGTGCAAAGCTTTCTCAGGAAACATATTTCAAATAATTGAAAATCAATGACTTAATGTGTATATAATCAGGAATCATATTACCGGCAAGTATAACCGATATAAACCCATCTTCATACCCAATCACATTTTCATCTCAAGCTTTTAACCTGAATACCAACTTATAGCGGCCCGGTTTTGTTTGCGCAGGATTGATGAGGCGGGTAATAAGTGGGCGAAAGGCAGGCAACAAATTAACTCAAATACAATATGACAAAAGCAATTCAACTTCTGACAGCCCTGATGACAATTTTTGTATTGTCTTCATTTACAAACCCTTATGCGCATGAATTTACGGGAACCTATGGCGTTTCCGAATCAGACCCATCTCAGATACAGTTGACCATTAACCCGGACAACACGTTTTATTTCCAGGACTTTTCGGTGCCTGAAAAGAAAATTGTTGCGAAAGGTACCTGGTCAATGAAGGGTAAAAGAATAATCCTGGAGCAAAATAACGCCAATGAGAAGTTCCACAACGTCTGGACCATTTTAGAAAGCGGGCAAGTAGCCAAATCCCGCAAAGGGTTTACTTTTTACAGATTGTGCAAAATAGAGGAATAGAAAAACGGGTTATCACTTCACGCTTACAAGTCTATGAACGATTTGCAAAAAACCTCCGACAACTGCCGGCAATTCTGTTCGCAGTACCAGTTCCTCAGATTCCTTCCTTCCCTCAAAAATATCGCCGGAGTTATAATACAGGGCTTGTTTTATACTTTTGTCATCCTTTCTCCCCTGCCTGCAATAGCTCAGGAAAACGATATTCTACCTTCTGCCAGATATACCATCGAATACGATATAGCCGCATCTGCCAATACATATATCTGGCTCAGGGATCAGTCAGCCGGAAAGAAGGCGGGAAAAATAAAAGTCAACCTGCCCAATGACTATGAAATTTATGACACGCCCCGGTTTATCACAGATTATGTCGTGGAGATCAGAGTGAATACCAAGTCCTCGTATTCGGAGCCTACACTCTACTACTATCTGTATGTACCTACCGCAGAGGGTGGATTTTTTCTCAAAGATGACGATGGAAGATACATCTTCAGAGATGCATACCCTTATGGCAAAAACTGCCTGATTGTTGCCGGGCCACTGGTATTTTCTGCCACAGGCGAAAGAATGGGCCTTTTTCACAAGAAATTTACAAACACGATTTCCTTTATCACGAAAAACCCCAATGGAGAGATTACAGAGTTCTATAATTTTAAGACCTGTGAAAAAAACAAAATAAGCCTGAGTGGGTCGGGGTTTCAGAGTATGTTCTTCGAATTTGGCAGTAAACTCTTTATCGTTAAAGGCGATTCTCTGGAAATCTTTGACCTGAATCTGGGTAGTTTTATTTCCCGATATCCGTCGGTTCCCAAAGTCGTTTTAACCCAGCTAGCCATGACCAAATCCTACGGATCACACTATCGTGACCCGGTGAATAAAACAAAACTATTTCCGGTAAGGATCAATGATTCACAATGGACTTATATCAACGAAAATGCGGAGTCTGTTTTCCCGCCCTTTCAGGCCGATCTGGCTCTCCCTTTTGTTTTTCCCAAAAATCAGGCACCCATTATGCATCAGGGAAAATGGGGGCTCATCGATAAAACCGGCGTGCTTACCGCACCATTTCAGTTTGATAAAGTAAATTTCGGTGAATTCTATAGCCAAACTATATTCAGTAAGAAAGATTCTTTGTTTACCATCAACCAGGAAGGGCAACTCATGCCATTTGTGCAGGTGAAGAACGAAAATGCCATGCAATCGGTCTGCCTCGTTTATTATTTTAAAGGCCCTCAATCGGCGTATTTGCTGGTTACCCTGAGTTATGACGCCACAAAACCTTTGGATCATCAGGAAATGGCAGACTGGGTGTTGAATCGTATTCAATCTGAAATAAGCAGTTTATGGCAACGAAATTATTATCGGGTCAATGATTATTGGAACAATATATACCAGGCCGACGAATTGATCCTACAGGGCTGCGAAACCTGTAAAAGGCAATTTGAGCAGCTCTCATCCCAGGTTATCATGATCGAAAAGGTATTTAAGTAGAAGAAAAAGAGGCGTAAACCAAAATGTCAACATCCGGGATTTGCGTACCATTAAGGCAATGTTTTTATTGTCTTTTTGCTGATAAATGGAAAATATTTATTGTTTTTCGATAAATATTTATTATAATTGCATCATACCTCAAATTCATGATGTCGTTATGAAAAGAACCTCAATCATTTTTCTCCAGGCAGTGGTCGTGCTGGTCAGTATGGTGGCGCTTGCTATTCTGATCCGGTGTCCCCTTACGGAAGGACGAGCTGTAAATTTAGACCTGTTTAGCATTTACGCTGACCCGTTTATCCTGTATGGATACGCAGCATCCATTCCTTTTTTTGTTGCGC
>JAWKNL010000011.1:0-157791 GCA_041391725.1 Bacteroidia bacterium | reverse complement strand
GCGGCGGGGCGTTGGTGGGGAGTGGATGCGATGGCGGAGGCGTATTATTCCATCTCGCCGTTTGCGTATGTGGCGAATAATCCTGTGATTTTTATAGATCCGAATGGGGAGGAGATATGGATAACGATAGATGCTGGCACAAGGGTTCAATACCGTAATGGAGGACTTTATGATCAAGATGAAAACGAATATGTAGCAGAGGAAGGAAGTTTCGCTGCGAAAACACTATCCGCTTTAAATCATATTGCTAAAAACGGTGGTGTCGCAGGAAAACAACTCATTACTTATTTGACCCAAAACGAAGAAGAGGGTGGCGGAAATACGTGGATTTCAGAGACCTCTGGACATGCTGCTGAAGGAGGCGGGGTAATTTATTGGAACCCTGAAGAAGGTTTGATCAATGAGCGAGAAGAAGTATTAAGCCCCGCGCTAGGTCTCGCTCATGAGCTGGGTCATACTTATAATGAGTTGGTAGAAGGAAGTGAAGTTGTTCAGGGGCGATTAGCTAAATCCGATCCAATCTGGTCAAATGCTGAAGAAAAATACAATATAGAGACTTGGGAACAACCTATTTCAACCTCTTTTGAAAAAGCCGGTTATGGATCGCATTCGCGAGAACATCATGGGTTGTCTGATTTTGTTAAAGTTAGCGGAGGCCCAAACTCCAATCAGTTGAAGAACCCGCAAGATAATATCAGGGCCAGGAAGGTTGCAGAAAGACTAACGTGGCCTTCTCAACAATTAATCAAATGGCGCAAAGATGGAAAACCAGGAAGGGATTAACACACACACACCTGCTGAGGGTAAATTCGTTTCCAATAGCAGGATTTTATTGCTGCTTTTGATTGCAGGTTTTATGTTACTAAATCTAATCGGCCAAGGGAATAACCGCATATTAAAAAGCGATTGTACTCCCACTCCGTTAAATTTAGACCCTATAAAAAAGCAGATTGGCTATCCATTAGTTGCAAGAGAATTGGGGATTCAAGGCTCGGTTGTTTTTAAAATTGAAGTCAATCCACAGGGTGATTATGTTCGCCACATTTGTATTAACCCGATTCCTATTTTAACACCAGCCTGTGAGCGGTATATTCCCGATATTGAGTTTTCTTTGGGCGATTGCAGGAATAATCGGAAATGTATCTGGATAGAATTGCCGTTCAATTTTATCAATGAAGCCCCGGCTTGGGTAACAAATGAATATGAAAAAGGGTTGAAGAATCAAGCATCTGGAAGGTATAAAGTTGCTATTGCCCATTTTACTGAAGCATCAAAGCAACAAGACTTATTTCAGGTGCAGGCCCTATTACAAAGAGGTATAACCGCCTATCATTTAGAGGATTTTGAACTTGCTGAAAAAGATTTCCGCCACGTTCTCGACCAAAAAGACTTTTATATACAATCATGGAAAAACGCAACATCGTCGCCCTCTTTCAAAGTTCCTATTGATTTGATTGAAGATCCACTAATTTTAGCCTTAGAGCGAAGTTCTTTTAAGAAGTTAATCATCCGAAAAGAAAGTAGATTAGATAGTCTTGCCAGCAAGGTTCAAAAAGCGTATAAACTTGAATAGCGTTTTTCTTTTTGCAAGTGCTACGCCAAAAATGGAAAAAAAAACACCATGAACCGCACCACCACCACCTCAAAACACTACTTCGGCCCCCTCGAATACAATGGCAACACGCTGGAAGCGTTGTACCACGAAGAAGGCCGAGCCGTACCGGATGGAAATGGGGGCTACGACTACGAGTATGCGATCCGCGACCATTTAGGAAGCACAAGAGTCATGTTTGAGATGGTGAATGGTGTGGCGACTTTGATTGAGGTCGTAGCGAAGCGAAGATCCCTTTTGGGGAAGAACCATTATTATCCCTTCGGGATGAATTTTGATGGCCCGGCCTTTGTCGGCGGCGGGAATCCGTATCGGTACACGGGGAAGGAGTTCAATGAAGACCTGGACTTGGGGCTGTATGATGGAGTTTACCCTGAGCGATCGTCGAAGGGGGGCGCGGTGGTATGATCCGGCGGCGGGGCGTTGGTGGGGGGTGGATGCGATGGCGGAGGCGTATTATTCCATCTCGCCGTTTGCGTATGTGGCGAATAATCCTGTGATTTTTATAGATCCGAATGGGGAGGAGATATGGATTTCCATTTCAGGAGGGAGTAGGGTACAATACCGCGATGGGCAACTTTGGACGAATTATGGGAAACAAGAGAAATATGAGGCAGAAAAAGGGAGCTTTGCGGCCCAATCCCTGGCGGCATTAAATCATATTTTGGAAGATGGCGGAACAATTGGTGCGATTTTGATTAATCGGCTATCACTTTCGAAAGGGGATGAAAATTGGTTAGGGAATGTAGAAATACTGGAAAATACGACGAGTAGTAATCGGGGTAGAGCTTTTTCAAGTGGAACAGACGGTATGATTACTTGGGATCCTAATAGCGGAGTAATTGTAAATGAGCAAGGGGGAATGATTAGCCCCTCATTAGTTCTTGCCCATGAGTTGGGACATATCTTCAACAAATTTTCCAATCCTGAAGAACATGATCGCCGCTTAGCGGATAACAAAAATTCTGGCTTGTTCAACAATGAAGAAGAACGCTATAACATTGGTCTGTGGGAAAAATATATTGGCAAGAGCTTTCGGGAAAAAGGATATGGGGAAGCCGTAAGAAATCATCATAAGGGGGTATATTTTGAAACGGAGGGGGTAAAATCCAACAAACCGCTAATCAGAACAAAAACTGCCAATGAGAGCTTTCAAGATGCCATAAAAAAAATTAAATCACTATTAAACAAATGAAAAAAAACTATATTCTTGTGTGCCTCTGCTATTTTTCCATTCTTATGGGAATAATGAGTTGTTCTTATTTTCAGCCCCCTCCCAAAATAGATGCGGAAAAGATCAGCCGGGTTAACGTATATGCTCTCCACAAAGGGGTGATGGTTGAACCTGGCCTATTTGATTCTATTGATGAACTAAAAATAGAGGATGACGCGATTCTAAAGTATGAAATCAAAGACAGCTTACTATTCAAAAAATTAGCCAGTCGAATCTCCAACCTTCGTAAAGCGGAAAACCATTGGCCGGCAGTGAGGGTTTGCTGTGAAATTGAACTGGCGGATCATACAAAATTTGATTTGTGTTTTGATAACAGCGGAGAGATTATCCTTAACAACCAATTTTTTGAAAACGATCCTCATTTGCTGCCTATGATTGAATCCTATTTACCACAATCCTACCGGGAACCGGATAGCTTTGGCGTTAGAATTATCCTTCATCACTGCAAGTTGTAAGGAAAAACGTAAAAGCAGACAAGTGGGACGAAAATATGTTTTTAGAAGTAATGAAAGTGTTCAAACAACTTACCCCTGCCCTGCTGTTTTTGATCATAAACACAACCTCTCTTTTTTCTCAGGGGGGATGGGATCTTCAGTATATTTCGATGGATTCGCTCAGCCCGAAATATCTCGGTGAAGAAGTCCGGATTGATTTTAAAGGTTCGGCTGCCGATACGCTACATGGAAAATTAACGGCCCTTAAGATCAGAGGGTTACTCTTCAAAAAAGACACTGTTAGTTTTTCCTTAGGAGAGAAAGTTGAAAAATTTAAGGAAAGGTGGACGTTATATCCGGATCAGGGAATATTACGGGAGCAAACGCTGGAACGAGTCGGAGCGATGGGAGAAGAAAAAACTTTTATCCGGGAAATGTATCTGGTAGATTTTGACGAAACCACTCTCACGGTGGAAGCCCTCGTTTACCGACCTTCAGAGCAAACGCGAGAAACCCTTATTTTGAATAAATCCGCGGTAAAAGGATTGTTGGTACGGTATTGAGGAAGGATCGGAAGGGTCTTATTTTTCAACTTCAAAAATCCCTATTTACTTCGGTTTATCGTTAGTAAATTTCGATAATATCGGTTTCAATATCGGAAGAGAGACTTAAGATTAGTTCGGATGAAGCAAGCAATTTTGCTGCGATTACGGAGGTGGGTAAGTTACCGGTTCTGAGCCAGATAACTTTAGGTGGACTTCCATTAAGGCTTAAAAGATCGGAAAAATCCTCATCAAATGTGACAACGATAAGGTTATTTTGGCGAGCATAATTCCATATTTCATAATCTTTTACCGGAAATGGCAAACCGCACCGGGTCACATGCTCGGAGTAAGGAAAAACTGCTTCAATTTTTTTTAGCAGCCTAAAGGACAAATTCTCGTCAAGTAGCAACATTAGGATGCGATTTTTACCCGTCGCTCCCGATCTGCCGCAAAAGCAAGGCAAGCCTGGATATGAACCTGTGTTACCTGCGGAAAATCATCGATGATTTCCTGGGGTTGCATTCCCTCCGAAAGCCAGGATAATATATCATAGACAGATATACGTGTACCTTTAATACAGGGTCGCCCAAAACGGATTTCCGGATGAATCGAAATATAGGCTTGATAGTTCATGCTCAAAAATACAGAATTTCTGCCAAAGTTTAGGTTGGCAAATAGAAATTATCGGAACTACCTTCGATTTTTCAAAGCCCAACCCCCACGCAACCTTTCCATTCCGCCTGGAATTCACTATCTTAACCTCCTAATCCTCACAGCAAAAACACCTACCACAAAATCGGCGCCGCCGCCCAGTACAACGGCAACCTCACCGCTGACGGCTACCGCGGCATCACAGGCATATCGTACAACTACCTGAACCTCCCCACCAAAATCACCTACAGCACGACCAAATACATCGAATTCACCTACGCCGCCGCCGGTCGCAAGTGGAAAAAAACCACCGTGGACCGCTCCACCACCACCTCAAAACACTACTTCGGCCCCTAATACATTCGCCCTTAAACACGCATTAACCAAAACAAAATATGAAAGAATGTATATATTTGGCAAAAAGAAGAATCAACAGCTAATGCCTAACATTAAAACAAAAATTGACGAATGGGAAGTGCGCGATCTGGAAGACAATGGCGTACTCAAAATCTATGTAGAACATAATACGGAGATGGGCAATCAGGGCGTACCCGGCATTCAGGTCTGGTACACCATCGCCGGGGGCACGTACATCGTGAATTACGAACCCAATCATGTCGAAAAATGGGCTTACCAGGCACAAAAGGCAGATGTGTCTGAATATCTGCTAACAGACTATTCCTGGATCTATCACGAAGATACCTATATCCGAAACAGCCTCATAATCGGTGAAACTCTCAAGGCCAGGGTCGAAGTGAAAGTCAGAAGCAAAAAGGAGCCTGTGGTCAAAGAGTATGAATTGCCTTTCACGCTGTAGTTTTTGTGAAAATGCCCTTTTCTTTACCCGATAACGATGACCCAGCAAGAGGAAGAAAACCGTATCGCTGAAGCCGTTGCCCGACAGTTGAATATCCTCGCAGCGCAACAACAGGACTTATTCACCCAAAACCTCGACTCCGCTATTAAAAACGCGCTCGGTGGCATAGAAAAGGCAAACGCCGCTCTTGCCGAAGAACGCAAAGCGGTCGAAAAAGAACTGGACGCAGCGAGAGAACTCCGCAGAAAAGCGGAAAATGAAGGTGAAAAAATGGCCACTGAAGCTTACGAGGCTCACCGCGCCCGATACGAAGAAGCTACCCGCACCGAACTCCTCCGCAACCTCTGCCGGATGCATATCGAAGCCGGAAAATCAAACCGCGATATCGCATTCTGGCTGAATGTGCCCCTGGATTTTGTCGAAAAAATCCGCAAAGTGGTGAGATGATAACACGTTCACTAAAATTTTATGAAAATTACCCTTCTTTTTGCAGCTATCGCTCTCGTTACGATTCTCCTTTATTCATTCACCAAAGGCAAACGCGAGGCTTCCGGCAATATTTCCAAAGATATCCCTTATGGCCCGTTTACCATAAAAATAACCGCAAAGACCGGCAAGACTTTCAACATGAACTACGGCATGGTCAGATATACCAACGTAGCCTATGGTGTGTATTATGATAATCAACCTGTGGTTTTTCCGGTGCTTTGCAAAACAATACGGGGCTTCCGTTTTTTGTGGGCAGTTTATGCCCTGCCCGGTGCGCCCGACCCGACACTCGTGGCGGGTAGCCAAAGAATCTGTATCTGATTTATCTGAAAGACAATGCTCCGGTAGTCGAACCTATCCTCCAGCAAAGTTCTGACTTTGCCTCTCTCCAGTTTTGGACAGCGCAAACGGCCAGCCGGGACTGTATTCGGGCGTGTATATGAAGAGCGAAGTTACCAATATGGAAAAGCTGGACAGCCTCGAAGGCGGGCGTTATCTTATGGTCAGCGAACATGCGGTGCTGGATGTGCAGACCCGTGAAATCCGGGAGATGAACATTAACAACCATTCTGTGGAAAATTATTCCTACCCTCTCCGCACGTGCCATCGCTTTTTCGCCTGACCAGAAAACCATTGTATTCCGTGGCGAATTTCAAAGCTGGAATACGCCCGACGAAGATTTGCCCGATTCAGAACATGCCCTGATAGCCTATGATTTTACCGTGGACAGTGGTTATGCGGTTTTATACGACGACACAGATACGCGGATGATTGATGTCCAGGATATTGACTTGCAATGGTTTAATACTTATTTTGAATGGAAACAAACTCCCACTGGTGATCGCCTGCAACTGCGCCAACTGGAAAAACGGCCCTATTGGACGGGCAGATACAACTCACGGGATAATTTTTACAATATTTACCCGGCCAATCCATCGCTGTTACCTGTTTTGCTTGAATTTGTACTCGGGCAAATGGGCTGGTCGAAGGAGAATATTCTGAAGATAAAACCGATGAATACACAGGACATACCCTTTTACTGGGTTCGGGTGATATAAAGTTATGGATGAATTATAAAGAGGATGGGAGGGTGTTGTCCTTCAGTAAAGATCTTTATGTGGCAAAGTCACCTGAATATGAAGCATTAGTGAAAAAAATAGCTGAAGACTTTAATGCAGAACTCAGTGAAGGAAAACATCAGGAGCACTTTGGAAGAGTGATCAACCAGACAAAGCAGATTCGGGGGGTTGATTGACAATACAACTATATCCGTTTATCCAACTGCCCCAAAAGCCAGCTCCTTTCCGCAAGCGGATGCGTATCATTGATCTCTTCACGTAAAGCTGCCTGCGTTTCAGGATCGCCGGGCGGCAAGGTAAGTATTTTGCGGGCCAGCCGTATGATATTCTGATATACCTGTTTGTGATAACCCAGCGATTTTTTGCGCTGGAGGTAACGGGAAAAACTGACAAACAATGCCTCCAGCGCGTCGGTTTCTCCGGCTTCATAATAAACCTTCAACAACAACATCCGCACCCCCAGATCAAAAAACACATCGTCATAGGCCGTAATTCGCGTGAGAAGCCTGCGCGCTTCGGCATGTTCCCCCTGCGCAAAATAGAGCCGGGCAAGATTGTAATGATGATAGCTGTCGCGGAAATGTGTTTCCAGCCGGGCGGTATAACTTTCAATAAATTGTCGGGTCCATGCATATTCTCCCAGCTTCAGGCTAATGGAGACAATGTTTTTGTAGGTAAACCGGCTCAGTTGTTCTCCGTCGAGCAAAACACTGGTTTCCAGCCCCCGCTGATACAATTCGAAGGCCTCCCGGGCAAACACCTCCTCGCCCATGTTGAGCTGCTTGATACAGGTATTGATGGCCAGAAGTAAAATTTCCTGTTGTTCGTCTGAAGGCAGGTATTGTCTGAAACTGGCAAAAGCAGACTTCAGCGGGGGAAAATGTTGGGTACCAGCCTGACTCAGTGCGAGATAGGCGTGGTAATAAAGCAAAATGGCCGGATGGTTTTTCCACGTATTTTTTTCGACGGCTTCCAGCACCTGCGGCAGTAAGGGAATATCGTACCGGGAAGCTGAAACATGAGTGTGAGAGGCTGCAATACAGGCATACCGGAGGGTGGACTGAACAAAAAAAGCCGAAAGTGCCTCAAATAATTCGGGCAGATTGTTGGACGCTGCGCGGGTCTGGGTTCCGGAAAGCGTAAAACGGATTTGTTCGACCTGATAACGTTGTAAAAGAACCGATTCACTCAGTTCCGGCAGCGTGTACAGTTCGCTGCGGACTTTTTCGAGGATATTTCCCGCAGCTTCCGGCTGATCCCAGGTGATGAGGCCGCGGGTAATATCAATCTCTTCATAAAATGGATGAGAAAGTGTATAATAATATCCAACAAATTTTTGCAACACTTCATATGCAAGATTCTGGACAGTGCGCAATTTCGCATCGTCGTATTGCTTCCCGGGAAACAGATATTCAAATACCCGCTCTTTTCGTAAACTTACCGCTGAAAGTGCTTTTCTGGTATCAATATATTGAAAAAGCAGCCTGACTTCTTCATGCTGATTGTGAACAGGTGATTGCACCCATTTTTTGAGAGTTCGCCTGGCGGGTTTGTCCAGTTGAAGATATAGCCGGATAAATTTGCTTTTTACCATAGATAAAAATGGTTATTTTTTTCCAACATTTAAAACAAACTGTCCTGCATATAACCCCGTATCCGGTTTTACCTTGGGATCAAATCATCCGAAAACCCATATGTCATGCATATACAGAGCCGATTATTTCTCATTTTCTGCATTCTCCTGAGCATTTTTCCCAGGAAAATGGATGCGCAGTTCTGGCGCCAATATCCCAGCGGAGGGGCCTTCGACGGGCAGATCACCAGCGACAGGGGGTATATAATGGTGGGAACCAACAACTACTTCCCCGGCGGCGGTGTGGCCTACCTGATCAAAACCGACTACCGGGGAGATACCCTCTGGACACGGGGATACAATGTGCTGGGGCCTTCAGAAACAGGAAGCCGTGTGATGCAGACCTCCGATGGCGGCTATCTGGTACTGGGCGAGCGAAAACCCATTGCCACTCCCCACATTTATTATATGAAGACCGATGCAGCCGGGAATCTCCTTTGGGATAAAACTATGGACGATCCTTCCTCGCAGGTTGGCGATTTTGTGGAAGTAAATGGCGGATATGCGATTTCCGGAACGGTCTATAATGGCAGCAACCACGATTTTTATCTGATCCGGACAAACACAACAGGAGATACGCTCTGGGTGAAAAAATACGATTTGGGAGGAGTTGACAGATGTCGCCGGATCATCAGTACCAGTGATGGCGGGTATATTCTGCAAGGTATATTTCAGTCTTCTGTCTCCGCCCTGCCCGAGGGGGTTTTGCTGAAAGTGGACAGTCTGGGACAGGTGTTATGGCAGAGCAATTACAGTCTGCCGGGAACAGAAATTCAGCCGGAAAGTGTCACCTCTCTCGCAGGCGGCGGATACCTCACCTGTGGTGCGCTGATAGACAGCCTTACCGGCGCTTCTACAGGTTATATGCAGTGGTATGATGCGGCAGGCTTATTGACGCAAACCCATCTTTTCAGTACCACGCTGATGCGATCGGCGCGGCAGGTGATAGAACTTCCCGGAGGAGATTTGCTGGTTGCCGGTTATGTGTTTAGTCCCAATTATGCAGCAAATATTCTGTTGGCCCGAACCACAGCCAGCGGCAATATCCTCTGGAGCCGCAATTATGGCACGCCAGCGATCAATGAAAATGAGGCAGCCTACGCAATTGGAACCACGGGCTTTGGGGGGTATTATATTGTAGGGCGAATATCTATTCTCGATCAGTTTTTGCTGATTGTCACCGACAGTCTGGGCAATACGGCAACCAATATCCTCCGGGGAAATTATTTTGAAGATACCAATTTCAACTGCTTAATGGATGCGGGCGAATCTCCCTACGGCACAATTCCCTTTATTATTCAGGCCCAAAACCTCAGTACCAATGCGCTGTTTTATGCGAGCACGGGAGACAGCGGGAAATACGAGTTTTTGCTTCCTGTCGGAGACTATCAGCTCACCCCATTGTCGCACCCATATCTGGATTATAGTTCATGTCTCCCGCTTCCGGTTGTTTCTTTTACTCAGACCGCTCAGTCGCTACAGGTGAATGTGCCCTTTGAGGTGATTTACAGTTGCCCGCTCAACTATGTGGACGTTTCTTCGCCCTTCTTTCTGATAGGTGACAGTTGCCGTATAGATGTACAGGCGTGCAACAATGGCACAAGCGATTCATACCCCACGGTTGTACAGGTCGAACTTGACAGCTTCCTCACCTATGGAGGCGCCAGTTACCCACTGTTGAGTCAGGTGGGGCAAATATTCACTTTCGCCCTCGATACCCTTTCTGCCGGAGCATGTAAAACCATCCAAATTCACGCGTGGCTGGACTCGGTAGTTGTGCCGGGGCAGACCCATTGTGTGGAAGCGCAGATTTGGCCCGATACATTTTGCACCAATCTGGCCGCATGGACGGGCCCGCAGATACAGGCCGAAATCACCTGCCTGGGCGATACCATACAGTTTGACCTTACCAATGTGGGCCAGGCCATGCAGGCAGCGCATAATTATACCATTTACATCGACGATGTGATTTTTGCGATGGGCTCCTTTCAGTTGGGAAGCGGCGGGAGCCAGTCTATATTCGAACCTGCTGCGCCGGGTGCTTCTTACCGCATTGAAGCGGAGCAGGATACCGCCTTTCCGCCTTCTCTGGGCGATCCGCAGGCCATCGCCTTCGCCGAGGTGTCTGCCCTATCCCGGCGGGGGATTTGAGACCGGATGGATCACTGCCTTTTACAACGGCAACAGCGCACCGGCATTGGCCATTCATTGTATGCAAAATGTAAGTAGCTACGACCCCAATGACAAACTCGCCTTGCCGGTCGGTTATGACACTGCGCATTACATTTACGACAATACCCCGCTATCCTATATGGTTCGGTTTCAGAATACCGGTACAGCACCGGCCCGGCGGGTAGTCATTGTCGATACCCTTTCCCCGGCCCTTGATCCGCTTACTATCGAACCCGGTGGTTCCAGCCATGCCTATACCTGGCGGGTGGACGACCAGGCGTATTGCGGTTTACGTTTTAACCCCATTTTCCCTGCCAGACAGCACCACCGACGAGGAAGGCTCTCAGGGATACGTGCAGTTTCGCATTCTCCAGAAGGAAGGCAATTTACCCGGCACAAGAATCGAAAACCGCGCAGCTATTTACTTTGACTATAATGTACCTGTCATCACGGCATCGGTTTTCATACGGTGGGGAGAGGATTTTGTACGGATCGAAATTGTCAGTACCGGGATAGAAAAAATCGAAGGAGACAACGTAAAAGTATGGCCCAACCCAACGGGCGGGCAGGTACATTTTTCTTTAGAGGGAGGCAGTCAATTCCGCCTGCTGACCTGCGAAATATTTAATCTGCTGGGCAGCCGGTAATGCTGGGCGAGGGCAGGGGGACAAATGTGCTGACCATGAATCTGGAAGAACTACCTGCCGGCATGTATGGATATCGATTGGTGGGCGATGGAAAAATGCTGGACAGCGGCCTGCTGAAAATACAAAAATAACAGCGTTCCCGGAGGTCAGACAGTCGTGCCGGCCTCCGGTTTTTTCTTCAAAACCACCCCAAAGATCACAGCGCAGATCAGGGAAATAATCAATCCTACAGGGAAGATTTCGAGGAAAGTCATGCCCATTCTGAAAACCATTGTTTTTGTACATGTCCATCATGGACTGTTGCGCTTCCACTTGTGTGGAGATTTGTTCGGCGCTCATTCCTGCTTTTGTCCATTGTTGTTTTTGATATTCGACATAAACATCGCCGAAGTTGGAGCCAAAGTTGGTATAATAGATTTCCCACGCAGCAACATAAATCACTGACGCTACCAGGGTGATGTACAAGCCCATCAGAAAAGATTTGTCGAAAGAAATGGTTCCGCCAGATATTTGTCACGGTATTGTCGCACGGCGAAGAAGATGCCTGACAGCGAAATGATCATGGTGGCATACCTGATGACTGCGCCATTCTCCATGTTTTTAATCGCCTCCGCCTGGTCGGCTGGGTGGTTGAGGAAAAACATAAGTCCGCAGATCAGGCCTGCAATGCTTCCGAAGATCAGTACAATTTTTCTCATGATTTTAGGTGTGTTTTGTGAAATGATGCTGCCAAATAGGATCAAAAGGCCGGATTTATACTCATACTTTCAGTGATTCATACTTTTTGTGGTTGATTCATGCTTGGTGAGTGCTCTCATGGCAGAATGCCTGTTCTTTGGCCCGCTGCACAGCCTGTGTGCGGCGGCGGACGTCGAGTTTGGAGAACAGATTTGAAGTATGGGTTTTGACCGTATTGAGGGAGACAAAAAGTTTATCGGCGATTTCCGGTTGGACAAACCCTGGGCGAGGGAGTTCGAGCACTTCATATTCGCGGGGACTGATACCTGTTTGCTCCAAACACGAATTGTCTGGTGTAAACCTTTCCAGTTCCCGCGGTGGAACGACGATTTTGGTTTTGTCAGTTTCAGCCCCATCCAGATGCCCATACCGGTAAAAAGCGTAGCAATCAGCCCCATGTAAATCTCCATCGAAATATCGCGCACCAGAAAACGATAGTCCAGGTACTTGAGCAGCCAGACGAGGGCAGCCATGAGTAAACCATAGAGGAGGATCGTTTTTTCATAGTATGAAGATACAGCACAGCGGGAAAAACTCCATATTTCCCCTTATATTCACGTACACTCATTTACCGAATCAAAACTATATCCCCATGTCTTTTCATTACCGACTTTGGATATTTATCCCTCAATCATACTGATCCTGTTTACCTTTTCCTGCCAGCTTCTTCGAAACAGGCTGAGGATACTACCTTTCGGCTGATTACGCACAATGTCTATTACGGATTTACCAAAAACCTGAGCGGAAAGAAAACTGGCTGGCGTGGATGAAGGCACAAACGCCTGATATCGTCTGCCTTCAGGAATTAAACGAATACACCCCCGAACAATTACAGGCGGATGCGACAAGCTGGGGGCATGGCTATTCTGTGCTTTTAAAGGAAAATGGTTTCCCTACCGGGATCACTTCGCGATTTCCGATAGAAGATATTCAGAAAACAGAGGAAGGATTTCACCACGGGCTGATCCGGGTGAAAATAAATGATATGTACCTGTATTGCATTCACCTCCATCCCTCCAATTGGGAGTTTCGGATCAGGGAAACGCAGAAAATACTGGCTGATATTGCTACGCTTCCCAAAGGCACTCCCGTGATGCTGGCGGGAGATTTTAATACGTTTAGTCCGCACGATTCGGTGTATTATTCACATGGATTGCTGGAGCCATTTTTTGCGGGGCTGGACTCAGCCAATACGCAAGCGAAAAACCTGCGGGAAGGAAAGTTGGACTATACGCCATTGACCCTGCTGGAAGCGGCGGGGTTTACCGATATGGAAAATTCATTTAGAGGGGAAGGTTATACATTTACCGGTTCTTTTCCGGGTTTGCTGGTGAAGGGCGAAAATCACGGTGCGCGGCGGCGGCTGGACTATGTTTTTGTGAATGACGTGTTGCGCCCCCGCGTGCACCGTGCGGAGATAATTGCAGATGGCACAACAGAAATTCTGTCAGACCATCTGCCGGTTGTGGTGGATATAAGAGAATAGGAAAATGCCTATTTCTTCCCTGCATCAACATAAAAATTCATCCGGTTGACGATAGCCGTGAGTGAGTTGCCGGGGAATTTTTGTTTGGCCTGAGTAACAAGCGATCCTGGGAGAATATCTTTTCCGAGGCCTTTCTGAATATTGGCTTCGAATGTCTGGAAAGCGCGGAGACGTGAGGCGAGGCTGTCATCACCCCAGGGGTCTTTGGTGTCAGGGGTACATTCGCAGGTCCAGGGATCGATAATACCGCCGCAGGGAGGTGGCGTGCAGTCGTCATCAGCAGCCAGGACAATCAGCGCATTTTGTTTGAAAGCCGCAGACAGCGCTGTACTTGACTGAATGCGGGTTTTCAGGGCTTTTGTTTTGGAGAGTCGCGCAGGCTGGCAGATGGCCGCCAGTGAAAGGAGGATGAGCGAGGACAGAAGAAGGATTTTTTTCATGACAGGTGATTAAAAGGATGGTTTTGTGTTGGTATCATTGCGATTCCAAAACGTAACTTGAGCACCTGTGTTACTTCTGTTTATCACTGACAAATTTTGCCGTTCCTGCATCCACAACTTCCAGTTTCCGGAAGGGGAGGCTCAGCGATTGATCCAGCAGGGTTGCTACTTCCTGCCATTGTACGATGGCATCCTGGTCATCTGGCTTATCAGTTGATTCACTTCCTGCAACGCATCGGTCTCATGATAAGTACCGGTCTCTGCACTGAGAATGGAATAGAAATCAGCAAACCTCTGAGCAAACAGAATGACTGCGTGCATACAATCTTCAAAGCCGTGATCGATAGCCATAATCCAAAGGGCGGAATGTTTTTTCGCACGAGTGATGTATTCAGCATTGATCTGAGAGATTTTCTTTTTCAGCGAAGGATCGGGTATTCCTGCTTCCGGTTTCTCTTTTTTTCCAGACGTTTTCATCTCTTTTTCTTTTGTCCCATACTTCGTTAGCCACCGATAGACCGTCATGCTGCCTCCGATTTCATACTGCCGAGAGGATTCCAACACCGACAGCTTCCCGCTTACGATCTGTTTGACCAATTCGGCCTTAAACGTATCTGAATAATACTGGTTTTTTCTCGTTTTTTGTTGACGCATTTTGTGATTTATTGTGTCAACCTATTTTAGGACGAGACCTTTTTCTGTGAACCGGCCGTAGGGCGACATTTTGATTTCCGCCTCACCCACCGGATGATCAGGCCGAAGGCCCCCTGCCGGTGGCTGAGGCAAACTCGAAGCCCCGGCTGACATAGGGCGCCATGCGGCGCGTGCCCGGTGGGGTTCGGGAGCCTCACCCACCGGGAAAAACCCGCCTGAAACAACATTCTTCCCCGGTCAGTCAGGTTTATTTCCCTTCATCTTTCCCCGCCTTTACTTTTGGGTATGTTGATTTTATAGCTGTTGCTCTTATCCATAAATCCATTAACCCATGAAGTTTTTATTCAGTATCGCGATTGCTTTTCTCCTGGTTTTCCCGGTTTTCTCGCAGCCCGGGAGTGATATTTCCTCCCAGTTGGATCACGCGTTCCAACTCGCATGGAACCAGGAATTTGAACCCGCAAAGGCGGCTTTCGCTCAGATGCTCCGTCAGCACCCGCAAAACGCTGATGCCCTCTCAGGTATGGCTTATACCCTGGCATGGAACGGCGAATTCGCTCAGGCAAAGTCTTTCTTCCAAAAACTATCTTCCCTCTACCCCGACAATCCCGAGGGTGAAAAAGGCCTCGCTTATGTCGCGCTCTGGGAAGGAAACGAAAAAGAAGCTATCCGCAGGTTTCAGGCTATGCTCGACAAAAATCCCTTCCAGGACGAATATATCCTCGCCATCGCCCAGGCTTATGCCTCTCTCGGCAAACAAAAACAGGCGCGTCTCTTTTTTGATTCTACCCTCGAACTCGCACCCCAGAGAAGTGAAATCACGCATTTTCTTCACGGCGTGCAGGAATCTCCCGCTTTGCTCGAAGCCGATGTCTGGGGCGGTTATACCAACCTCCAGGGAACCGACAAACTGGGCCTCCGTGCAGCACAACTCACCTGGCGCCCGGCCAAAGCTTACCGCCTCTGGGCCCGCTACGACAACTCCCTTACCCTCGACAATTTTGCCCTCGTACAGAACAACCGCGGCGCAGGTACCGCTTACCTCGGCGGTATCAATGACTGGAATTCCCGCCTGACTACCCGCCTCGAAGTAGGCCAGCGATTCTGGGAAGAAGGCAGTAATCAGACCATCATTCAGGGCGAACAGGTAGTATTTCCCGGCGGCGGTTATGCCGTGAAAGCCGGCGGATTTGTCGCAGTGGGCAACGAACGGTTTACTGAGAAAATGTTGTTTGTCGGGGGGAATATTCCTGTAAATCAATCTTTTGCGCTGGAACCCGTCTATTTCCTCTCCAATACCGGACAATCTATTGTCGAAAACCGGCTGATGATTTCCGGTAAACTACGGATTCAGGATAAATACGCGCTGGATGCCGGACTGATCTACGGCAGAACCGCCCTCATCGGACAACACGCCGGCAGCAATATCGGTGGAACCAATATCGTGTTTCGCATGCCGATGGGAAAACAGCACTGGCTTCAGTTTCTATTCCGCTACGAAAGACAAAACGGACAAAATTTCACCACTGCTGCGATGGGAATCCGGTTCAGGCTCGAAAACTGATTTTAACCAAAACAAACATCAAAACATAAGCTAAGGACAATGGCAAATCCTACCACCATCACTTTGAATCAGGCTGACAAAATGGTTATTTCCACTCCGGTCATCCATGAAAAAACTTCTCAAAAGGGAGAAGTATCCAATCCCCCCAAATCGGGTATGTATGTGGCTGTAATAGCTGTGTGGGCGCTTGCGCTGGCGTGGTTTCACCCCCGGTTGATTCAGCTTCTCTACATGGCAGACACACCGCTTCAATGGGCTTCTCTCATATTTTTTATCCTCTTCATCGAGTTTGCCTGGCTCTACGGTATCTATAATCTGGTGCTGATTGCTTTTGCCTGGTATTACCGCCTGGTACATCACAAAAAAGAAATGAATCTGGCCGGAATTCCCGCTGCACATTCTCCCGGTGTAGCCCTGCTGCACACGGTTTACAATGACTTCAAACCCGAAAGCGCACTTTCATGTGTCAATCAGGACTATCAGAATTTTACGGTCTATATTCTCGATGACAGTACAGATCCCGAATATCAGATGCAGGTGGATCGTTTTGCCGAAAGGTTCCCTGAAAGGGTAAAAGTCGTGCGCCGGAAAGACCGGATCGCCTTTAAGGCGGGCAATATGAATCATGGACTCAGCACCGTAGCTACCGAAGAACCCTATTTTGCCATTGCCGATGCCGACGAAATTCTCCCGCCAGACTTCCTCGCCAAACTGGTTCCGGTCATGGAATCTGACCCAATGTGTGCCTTTATTCAGGCCAATCACCGCGCCAATCCCAACACAGACAGCAAACTCGCGCAGGCCATGGCTCCCGGTATCGATCTCCACTGGAAATGGTACCAGCCGCTGCGCAACCGCTACGGTTTTGTGATGTTTCTCGGCCACGGAGCCATTCTGCGTCGCAAATGCTGGGAAGAAATCGGAGGTTTTCCCGACATCGTGAGCGAAGATCTGGGCTTTGCCATCCGGGCGAGAGAACTGGGCTATCGGGGAAGGTTTGTGGAAGATGTGGTTTGTTACGAAGATTTCCCCGAAACCGTGCGCGCATTCAGAGTAAGACATATGAAATGGACGAGAGGTACCTGCGAATTTTTGTACAAGGAAGGGTTGAATCTCCTTCGTGCAGAGCGGATAACCTGGATGGAGAAAATGGACATTCTTTTTCCCACGCTCAACCTCCCGCTTACATTGCTGTTTTTCCTCTTTATGATCAATGCAAACCTGCTTTTGCCTTTTATTTTTGGTCAGTCCCAACCCTTGACATTTGCCGTAGGCGGACAAGAGGTGGTCGTACCCATTGTGTCGCTTCAGTCCGGGTTTAATGTGATTTTTACCCCCGATTTTTACCTGATTACCCTGATGACATTTTTTGCGCCGGTGTTGTGTTTTATTGTGGGAATGTGGAACACACCGTTGAAACTCTATCGTTTCCTCAGCCATAGTACAGCATTGTACGCGGCTTTGGGGCCATTGTCAACGGTGGGTGTGCTTTCCTTTCTGGTAACGAAAAAGGCTATTTTCCTTGTAACCGGCGATAACTCAAGTCAGAAATCCGAAACCCAAAAACCAGCGGAGAATATGATCAAAAAAATACGCACCTGGGGACGTGAGCTGATCGGCAAATCACACCCCGACCAGACAGCCATACAGGCATTCGAAATTGGGGTAGGGGTATTGTTTGGCGCAGTGAGTATTTATCTTTTTCAGTTTTCGTTTCTGGGACTGTGTCTTGCCTTCATCCTGTTGCCTTTTATGCATCATGTGACGTGGAACCGCCCGATAGTCAAGGCCTTGGTTTTTGTACCGTTTTTCCTGATTCTGTTTGGACTGGGAATCGGAGCGATGGGCTCACTGGGGATGCAGACGGTATTTTTTGGTTATGGATTTCATTTTTAGAAACAGATTTTCGGACGTGTGTTTTTTAGTTGGGGAATCCGTCTGCCGGGAGGCAGGCGGATCTTTTTTTGTGGGCCAGAATTCAGGAATTATTTATCAAAGTATTGCTGGATGTTGAATCCGATCAATGCAGAAATTCTGGCTCCGCTAGTGTTGGGAGAATAAGCAATATTGATGGGAATATTTACTTCATCAATCCTGAATGAATAGCCTGCTGCGTAAACAATAGAAGTCATCGCGGTGAAATCATCGCTGATTATCCCTCTGACAGAAAAATTAGGCCCAACGCCCAGTTCGAGTCCGGAAGGGGTGCGGAGTCCAATCAGCAGATTCATACTGAGGGTAGTTTACCGGGTTTCTAGGCCTCCGATCAGAGGGACAAATTCGACCAGTCCCTGGTACCCCGATTGCGTCTGAAAATACCGGGTTTCAAATTGCCAGCCAAATTGCGACATATACGGGGCCAAATCCTGAGACTCCAGATATTTGACCATATCACCTGTGAATACCGTAATACCCACTCTGGGACCGGCAAGTTTGACCGGCTGTCGGTTTTGAGCAAAACTTGTCATAATCATTCCAAAAAGGAAGATTCCGATGCAAATGGTGGGAAAAGTTTTCATAATAGTTTTGGTTAGTGATGGCGTGTTCAATTGATTCTAAAGATTTGCTATCACTAACAAAGCCCATATTCAAACCAGAATTAAACGGAATTTTGCTCCTGTATTTGTGATCTTCCGGAAAAGTCCCAAAATGGGTGCGGGAGAGAGGCTTGATTGGGAAATTTTACCAGATAGCGGCGTACGTTTATATTATTCCGGGATTTTTGCCAAAGTAGGGTCTGCGGTTTACGGGATAGCGTAAGCGATGATCTTTTTTGTTCCCGGGAGATACATATTTTGTATATTTACTTTTAGAATTGCCGATCTTATGAAGAATATCCATCAGGATTCATTCCCCTTCTTTTCTGCTCTCCGTGTGAGGAATGTGCGCTGTTTTGGTAATTTGCAGGAGCTTAAACTGACAGACCCAAAGGGCAACCCTGCCCGGTGGACGACCATTCTGGGAGATAATGGGACAGGGAAAACGACGTTGCTGAAATGCCTTGCAGCAAGTTATTACACCATTCCAAACCTCAATGAAACGGGTAATTTTCTAATTCCTGAAATAAATAATAATTTTTTTTTACGGCTCAATGATTCACTAGGTAGCCTTGTCGGCTTTAGTTTTGATTTTAAAGAATCGTTACCAGATTCTAAAAAAAAGGAAGATTTAGATTTCTCTTTTTCGATAGATCAAAATTTTATGAGTCGAATGGGAAAATCTGGTGAATTTGAAAAGCTCAAAGATTATACTTTCCCCGACGCATGTTTTGCCTATGGTGCAGCGCGGGTAATGGATGATTCGGCAATAAAAAAGGAGCAGCGTGAGTCTGGAGTGGCAAGCCTTTTTGATGAAAAGGAAAAACTTATGAATCCGGAAGAATGGCTGCTTCAACAGGATTATCTCGCCAAAAGCCAGAACGGCCAAAGCAAAATTAACCGGGATCGGGTAAAAGAAATTTTGTTACAACTTTTTGCCGGAGAAATTAAAGATATAAAAATTGAACACATAGAGGATATTCCTAATGTACTTTTCAAGACGGATTATGGTTGGGTAAAACTCCACGATCTGAGTCTTGGTTACAAAACACTTATTGCCTGGATGGTGGATTTTGCCAGTCGTATGTTTCGACTTTATGGGAAAGAAGAGGGCAACCCACTTTCAAAACCTGCTATTGTACTTGTGGATGAAATTGACCTCCACATGCATCCCCGGTTTCAGCGGAAGCTTTACCAGTTCCTGACAACTACCTTTCCCAATACACAGTTTATCGTTACAGCACATAGCCCTTTGATTGTCCAGGCTACACAGGATGAAAATATTGTTTTGCTGAAAAAAGAAGGGGACCATGTGATTATCAATAATGACCCTGAATCTGTACGAAACTGGCGAATTGACCAGGTTTTGACTAGCGACCTGTTTGGCCTTGAATCGGCCCGTCCACCAGAAACCGAAAAACTGTTGTCGGAAAGGGCAATGATTCTGAGCAAAACGACCCTTTCGGAACAGGACGAGAAAAAACTTGCTGAAATTGAATCACAAATCAGAGACTTACCCGTTGGCAGCACGCCCGAAGAAAGAGAGGCTTTCTCTATTGTTGACCAAATCGCAGCGATCCTGAAAAAGGAAGGGAAATAATCATTAGCACAAGCATGATAAGAATTCGTAAGTCGAAAACCGTTCCGGCAATTCTCCAATCAAAAGGAAAACAGGAAACGAGTAATAATATAAACGATTATCGTTCAAATCCACAGGCCTATATTGATGGGGAAAAGAGTTTTGACTTCGATTCGGGGGTTTATGGACATCCTTCAGTAAAAAACCAACTGATTGCTGACCAGTATGGGAAATGCTGTTTTTGTGAGTCAAAATTTACAGCAACCAGTTATGGCGATGTAGAGCATTTTCGTCCCAAAGCTGGATTTAAACAGCAATCCGGCGACCGGCTTAAAAGGCCAGGATATTTCTGGTTGGCATATGATTGGAACAATCTTTTATTTTCCTGCCAGATTTGTAACCAAACGTATAAGGGTAATTTTTTCCCTCTTATCACAGAACAAAACCGGGCAAAAGATCATAACCATTCCCTTGAACCGGCAGAAGAGCGCCTGCTGGTTGACCCGATAGAGGATGATCCGGAAAAACATGTTTCCTTTCGTCAGGAAATCCCTTATGGACTGGACGAAAAAGGGAATACATCCATCGATATTTATGGCCTGAGCCGTGAAAATCTAAATGAGGAGAGAAGAGAGTATCTTAAAAAGTTTGAACTTGCTCTTATACTCGCATCTTTTTCTTTTGCCGAACTGTCTCAGACGAAAAAAGACCAGATTCGCTCACTATTTCCATCCAAGCCCTCCGATTCTGAGCTAGTGGAGATTCTTAATGAGAACAAGGCGTTTGTTAAAAATGCGTTTTCAGATGCTGCTTCGTATGCCGGAATGATCCGGGCAAACTTCCAGAATTAAACCTGCCTTTCGATGAGGTTTTAATATGAGATTCTTTCAAAATGTTTGAAGTTGAGGGTTGCAAGCCTGAGATTATTGGCTATGGCAGTTGCCCCTATTGCCAAGTCTGCAAATCCAATCACTGAATTACTTTTATACTGATCGAAAAATGGTTTGCGAAAAGTTTGATTGTATTCGATCCATATTCGTGAATTCGTGGTTATTTTATTCTCGGCTGGTTCGCAAACCACTTTATTTTCAGTATAAGTAGTGGCTGTTGAATTTCGATTGCCACTGAAACCTCGGCGTCTCCAAATGGGAAAAGGGTTAGGTTTTCCAAAAGGGAGTCCCAAAAATAAATCCTGACCGGATTTTTTCCCGATCAGGATTTTGTAAAATCATTCCCCTATTCAAAAAACGGCACGCCCGGCGTTGCGTACTTCCGCATACCTTCTTCGTTGATTTCGACGCCGACTCCGGGTTTTTCAGACAAAATGATATGGCCGTCCACAATCTGCTCTCCCTCGTAAGTTACGATTTCCTTAAACATAGGGTCTTTGTGGAAATAAATCTGCCACTCCAATATCATAAAGTTGGGGACCGAAGCACATACGTGCGCAGAAGCCATGGCGCCCAGGAAGGATGCTACCATATGCGGGGCAAAAGGCACATAATAAAGATTGGCCAGGTTGGCAATGCGCTGGCCTTCGCCCAGCCCGCCGGCCTTCTGAAGGTCTGGCATTATGATATCCACACCTCCGGTTTCCAAAAGCCTGCGGAATCCATGTGCAAGATAATGGTTTTCTCCTGCACATATCGGTGTGGAGGTGGACTGCGTGATCTTCAGATATGCCTCCGCATTTTCTGCGGGTATGGGCTCCTCCAGCCACATGAGGTTGAGTGGCTCCATTCTTTTGGCGACAAGTTCGCCTGTGATGGCGTCATAACGCCCGTGCATATCGGCGCAAATATCAATATTGGGCCCGACGGCTTCCCGCGCTGCTGCCATCTGGTCGTACATCCGCTGGATTTCTCCGGGGCTGGCAGTCCAGTTGTACAGGTCGTATTTGTTGGGATCGTTGCGTTGGTCGAGGTCAAATTTTACCGCTGTAAAGCCCATGTTTTTGGCTTCCAATGCACTCTCGGCAAATTTATCAGGCGTTGGCAGGCGGTTTTGATACAAAGCCGTATCGCAATACACCCGTATTTTGTCCCTGAATTTTCCGCCCAACAACTGATACACGGGTAGTCCCAGCGCCTTGCCGGCAAGATCCCAGAGTGCCGACTCAACCGCGGTCAGCACTGCCACAAACATGCCGGACTGCGCTCCCTCAAAAAAGCCGGAACGGCGGATGTCTTCATGGAGCCGGTGAACATTGAGTGGATTTTGACCTTTGATCCTTGCACCCATCATCTTGACGAGGTGATACGTTCCCGGCGTGGCATCCACTCCTTCTCCACATCCCCAGATGTCCTGGTTGGTGTAAATCTTTACAAAAAGACTGTGTCCGCCGCGGATATAGCCGCATTTGATGTCGGTGATTTTAAGGTCGGAAGGGGCCGACCGTTTGGGCGTCTTGTCGGTTGCATCGGCTAATACCTGAAGCCCGGAAAACGTCATCGCACTCGCCAGTGCGGCTTTTTTGAAAAAATTTCTGCGGTTTTGTGAGTTAGTTTTCATTACCATGTTCTGTTTTTGAGGAGTTCCTGGATTTGTTCTTTGGGTACAGGGAGTTCGTTGATATGATCTTTCAACCAGGCTGAAAAGTCTTTTTCGATGTCGTCGGTCCAGCGGTTGTCGATCTGCCCGGCAGTATATATCTTTTCACGTAGGCGCTGATGGCCAAACATATCGCGAAGCCTGACGATTTCGGAGGTAGTCACTACTTTTTCTACAAGGTGGGGCGGAATAAAGGTTACACCGCCTTCTTTTCCCAGTACCACATCTCCGGGCATGACCAGCACCTGTCCGATTCTGACGGGCACATTGATTCCCACAAGTGTTGTGTTGAGCTGGCCTTCGGGATTGTTGAGGTGGTGAGAGGGGTGATAGCTTCGTACAAATGCAGTAAAGCCGGGGATTTCCCGCAATCCTTCAATGTCGCGGATGGCGCCGTTATAGACGATCCCGTTTCCGGAATTGGCGTAGATCGCGTTGCCGAGGTTGTCGCCAATCGTAGGGCCATCAACGTGCATACCAAACTGGTCGCCGACATAGACATCTCCCTGTACAAGCTGATCTACCGGCCAGGAGTTTTGGCTTTTGATCCGGCCCTGGGCGTGCCCGATACTGTCAACGACACGGTGCACGTCGGGGCGGCCCGGCATAAATACGGCAGTTACGGCTCTGCCCACCAGCACACCTTCGGGGTGAATGGTCAGCCAGTCTTCTGAATACTGAAACTTGTAGTTGGCATTGCGCATCACAGCCCAGGCTTCCTCGTGCGTTACGAGTTTCATACGGGCCAGAAGTGCGTCAGGAACTTTGGGACGACCATCGGCAAACCGTTCTCCCTTCCATTCGGGGGTGAGCCGGATCAGGTCATCTTTACTGAGGAGCAGGCCCTGGGCCTGCAAACCGGGGAATATGCCCGGCATCAGGACAGCGGCAAGTATTACCGCCCATAAAAATCCACGCATAGTTTAGTTTTTATATAACAAAGAGAGAAAAGGAAAGGCAAAAGTCCCGTAGGGGAAGTTCTGCTATACCAAGGTGAAATTTTTCCTGATTTAAACCAAATATATCCCGATTGAGTAATGTTTTTTTCCGTTAAAAACAGGTAGTGTCTTTATTTGTGGTGTAAATAAAATCACGTTATGTCAAGGAATTTGAAACTATTCATGATCGCCGCCGCTGCTGCCGCTTTTCTCGGAATCAGTGTAGGGCTTTATATGTTTAATAAACCCCACGAGGATGTGGCATCTGCAGAAGCTGATTATTCGATGTCAGTTGATGAGTTGTTTGCCGCCTTTAGTACGGATGAGGCCACTGCCAATGAAAAATATTTAAACAAAATCATAGAGATAGAAGGTGTGTTAGGCGAAAAATCCGACAGTCCCGACGGGATCACCGCGATCCTGAGCGCAAGTGGCGAGATGTTTGGTGTAAGCTGTGCGTTTGTCGGAGAGGATGCCAGCGCCTTGAATGAGGTTGCTGTGGGTAGTGCAGTGAGAATACAAGGCATTTGCACCGGGTATCTGACCGATGTGAACCTCACCCGGTGTGTATTGAAATAGTTTCTGAACCACATGAGCAATCACCCAAAAACCATGATAAAAATTAAGCTTTTCCCTGTTATTATTGTTTTTTCGGGCTTGTTATCAATATTTACAGCCTGTGTCCATGAGCCAATATTGCCGATTGGGGGTGGCCCCGGAGACTCTCTCGATACCGTTTCCAATCCTGTGGACACCACTACTCAAAACATCCACCTATGTGATCCGGACACTGTGTATTTTGAGCGGGATATTCTTCCGATTCTGATCTCCAACTGTGCCAAAAGCGGCTGCCATGATGCAACGACAGCCAAAGATGGTGTGATGCTGACCAATTATCAGTCGGTTGTGCAGACCGGCGAAATCACTCCTTTCAGTCCGGGAGAAAGCGATCTGTACAAAGCAATTACCGAAACAGATATAGAAGACATTATGCCTCCCCTGCCCAATACGGCTTTATCCGCAGACGAAATCGGACTGATCTCAAAATGGATTTCTCAGGGTGCAAAAAATCTTACCTGTTCGGATAACAGCGATTGCGACACCACAAACGTCACGTATTCGGGCATGATTCAACCGCTGATGGACAAATACTGTACGGGTTGCCACTCGGGCACTGATCCCTCCGGAAGTCTGGCACTGGACACCCACAGTGGCGTGGCTGCAGTGGCACTCAACGGAAAACTTTATGGAGCCGTTGATCATCAGACCGGATTTGTCGCCATGCCCAGAGGCGGAAATAAACTTCCGGCCTGCGATATAGTCAAAATAAAAACCTGGGTTGATCAGGGAGCACTCAACAATTAATACCCCGACGATGAATAAGAACACCTTCCGAAACGCAGTCATCCGTATTCTTGTTCCGATTTTTCTGGCCATCGGTGTCTCGTCCTGCTACTATGACAACGAAGAAGACCTCTACCCGGCAAGTACCAATACCTGCGATACTACCAACATAACTTATGCCTCGGTCGTCCAGCCGCTGCTGCAAAACCGGTGTTATGTATGTCATGATGCCGCTACCAAAAGCGGAAATATAGCCCTGGACACCTATACCGATGTGCTAAAAATGGTAAACAACGGCAAACTCTGGGGCGCAATCAATCACAGCGAAGGGTATGTACCCATGCCCGACGACGAGCCCAAACTGGGCGATTGCACTCTCGCAAAAGTCAAAGCCTGGATTGATTCCGGGGCCCCCAACAATTAATTCTTTTACATATAAATGACCCATATTATTAATTACATCTTATGAAAAATCTTCTTGTTTTTGCTATTGTATTGCTGACTACAGGCTTTCAGCTTCAGGCTCAGAAATTTATGACCCGCACCGGCCATATTAAGTTCTACTCCCATACCGCAATGGAAGATATTGAAGCCAACAACCACCAGGTAACCAGCATCCTTGATACCGGTACCGGCGAACTGGTTTTTGCTGTGCTGATGAAAAGTTTTCAGTTTGAAAAGGCCCTTATGCAGGAGCACTTTAATGAAAAATATGTAGAGTCGGCCAAGTTCCCCAAATCCACTTTTAAAGGGAAAATTATCAATGTGGAAGAAGTGAATTTCGCTAAAGACGGCTCCTATAAGGCTAAAGTAACGGGTGATCTCACCATACATGGCGTTACCAAAGAAGTTTCTACCGAAGGAACCATCGTAGTCGCCGCTGGGAAAATCTCGGCCTCCGCCAAATTCCCGGTTGCTGTAGCCGATTATGATATCAAAATCCCCGGCGTAGTAAAAGATAATATCGCCAAGGAAATAGAGGTTACGGTGGAAATGAACTACCAGCCTTACACTCAGGAAAACTAATTTTTGTATTACCCCCAACGCCCAACGGTTATGTCCACCCTTCGAAAAACACTGTTGTATTTTATCTGGTTGATGGTTCCCGCTCTGTCTTTTGCTCAGGATGATCTTATGGATATTCTCGACGATATGGAGGGCGAAACAACCAATTACGCGTTTGCTACCTTCAAAACCGTAAGGGTGGTCAATGCACATTCGATTGAATTGCCTGCGGCAGGTGTACTCCAACTGATCATTTCGCACCGCTTTGGCCGGATCAATGACGGAGCCTACCAGTTTTTTGGACTCGATCAGGCCAATATGCGACTCGGATTTGAGTACGGAATTTCTCGTTGGCTTAATGTTGGGGTGGGCCGCAGCAACGTAAATAAAACGTATGACAGCTTCATGAAAGTGAAGTTTTTCAGACAAAGCTCAGGAAAAAGGGTAATGCCTGTCTCCATTGTGGGGGTCTCTGGTATTCAGGCAAATACCCTTAACTGGGCTGACCCGGACCGAACCAATTATTTCAGCTCCCGCCTTTCCTTCTCTCATCAGCTCCTGATCGCCCGGAAGTTTAATGAGGCTCTTTCCCTGCAGATTATGCCGACCATGATTCACCGTAATCTTGTGGCTACCCGTGCCGAAGACAACGATGTGTTTTCCATAGGTGCAGGCGGAAGGGTGAAAATCACACCGAGCATGAGTGTCAATTTCGAGTATTTCTATATCCTCGACCTCCCCGGGTACAGTTATACCGCCAACAATTATCAAAACAGCCTTTCCCTGAGCTTTGATATTGAAACCGGCGGCCACGTGTTCCAGCTTATGTTTACCAACTCGCGCGGAATGACTGAAAATCTTTTTGTTGCAGAGACTACCGGTGAATGGGCCAACGGAGATATTTATTTCGGATTTAATCTCGCCCGTGTTTTTACTGTATCAGACAAACACAAAAAACAGGAAAAATCCAAAGAAGACTGGTAATACTACTTTTTGAAAAGTCCGTTTTTCTTGAATCTTATCATAACTGAGAATGAGGTTTTGCGTAATTTTCCTATATTTTACTCAAATTTTCTGCGCAAAATCTCTTATTCTCTTTTATGAGTAACCCAAGCCTTGAGGAAATATCTGCCAGACTCAACGAACTGATCCGCAGCCACAATCAGGCACATCAGGAAATTCTGGAGCTGAGGAAACAATTACTGGAACTGAAAAATGAAAAACCGGTAACGTCTCCTCCGGCTGCCGAACAAAAACCCGTCCTCACTACCACCAAAACCGCCGAAACTGCCGATCTCAAAACTACGGCCACGGTAGTGAAAAAATCTCCTCCGCCCGTTCAAAAGAAACCCGGCTCCAACCGAAACCTCGAGGAGTTTATCGGCGGCAATCTCATCAGCAAAATCGGTATAGCCATCCTCGTCATAGGCGTAGGCTTTTTTGTAAAATACGCCATCGACAATGACCTGGTAAGCCCGGTTATTCGCGTGATCGGGGGTTTTCTCGCAGGTCTTTCCCTCACCGGCCTTGCTTATATTCTTCGGGAAAAATATAAAAATTACAGCGCCATCCTCCTCGGTGGCGGGCTTGCAATCCTGTATTTTACGACCTTCGCGGCTTTTGATTTTTATCAACTCATTCCCAAAGGCATGGCCTTTGGCCTGATGTTTTTGTTTACCGCCTTTGGCGTTTTTGCCGCTTTCCGGTACGACGTGCAGGCGATCGCTGTCATCGGCCTTGCCGGTGCTTATGCCGTACCCATTCTCCTCAGCGATAATACCGGCGAAATCCGCAACCTCTTCATCTATATCACGATCGTCAATGCCGGAATTCTTTTCCTGGCTTTCCGAAAGTACTGGCATTCGCTTAATTATATCGCATTTGCGCTTACCTGGGGCGTTTATCTCGCCTGGATGGAAGACCGATATACGACTGACCCGTATTTCTCTGTCTCTCTCACTTTTGCAGTTGTCTTTTTCCTCACCTTTTATGGTACCATTCTCGCCTATAAACTCATTCACCTTGAAAAGTACAACTGGCGGGATATCGTATTTCTCCTTCTCAATGCATTTATTTTTTACGGTACAGGCTATGGCCTCATCGACGGGCTGGAAAATGGCGGCAAGTGGCTCGGGCTTTTCACCCTGGGAAATGCCGCAGTACATTTTGTGGTAACCCTGCTGATTTACAGCCGCAAACTCGCCGACAGAAATCTCTTTTTCCTTGTTGCGGGACTGGTATTGACATTCCTCACCCTCGCGGTTCCTGTACAACTGGAGGGCAATTGGGTGACGATGTTGTGGATCGCCGAGGCACTGGTTGTATTCTGGGTAGGAAGATCGCAGAAGGTGTTTTTTTATGAAGCGCTTGCCTATATCCTTGCAGGTATGAGCTTTATCAGCCTGCTTCAGGACTGGGGCAAAGGCTATAGCAATTCGGTTTACTTCGTGGAAGATAGCTGGATTACGCCATTGTGGAATGTCCATTTTCTCACCAGCCTGCTGGTGATTGCCGGCCTGGCTGCGATTCAGGTGATGCATACGAGGTATAAACCAGAACCGACCGATTCGCCCTGGCTTCCCATCCGGAAAATAGGCGTAGCATTAATCCCTTCCCTGTTGCTCATTACCAGCTTCTCTGCTTTATTGCCCGAAATCCAGCAGTTTTTTATCCAGCGCATGACCGCTACCAAAATTGTGCTGGAAGAATACGACAACTTCAATTACGATCTCCTCACGTTTTCTTCGCTCTGGCAGGTTTTTTATGCGCTGCTGTTTATTGCGGTTCTCCATTTTGTGAACCAGCGTTTCTGGCAAAACAGGGTCATATCCATTGTCGCCATGATCGGTTCCGGACTGGCAGTAATTATTTTCCTCGCCGAAAGTCTGCCGGCTCTATACCAGTTGAGGGAAACCTATTTTCACCCCGCAGATGACCGTTTGTTTAACCCTGACAGATCTTATCTTTATCTGCGGTATGTGGGGTATATATTCCTGATAATCAATCTTCTGGCCAATCACACCGCGCACAAATCATTTGGAGATATGCGCGTAAAGATCGGCTTTTCGCTTGCTTTCCATACAGTAGCACTGGTCGTACTCAGCGCCGAACTACAACATATTCTCCATGTCATGTATCCCAATGCCGACTCATGGCTTCTTGAAAGAAAGGTAAGGCGGGTAGGGTTCAGCGTTTTATGGGGAATGTATGCGCTGCTACTCATGGTGCTGGGTTTCTGGAAAAAACAACAGTACCTTCGGATTGCTTCCATCGCCCTGTTTTCTGTTATCCTCATCAAGGTGTTTATATTTGATCTCGATAAAACAACGCTGGGTAACAAAACGGTCATTTTCCTCGCATTAGGGGTATTGTTGCTGATAATTTCGTTCCTTTACCAGCGTTTTAAAGATGTGATTTTAGGTGATGAACCTGAAAAACCGGAAAACGAAAATGAGAATGTATAAATCCATATTCACGCTCGGGATGATCCTGTCCGGATTTTCTTTACAGGCGCAGATGACCAGTTACCATTTTCAGCGGCCATTGCCACCCCTGAAGGCTAAAGGATGGTATGAAATCATTGTTCCTGAAACGGTTTTGTCCCGGCTAAATGATGACCTGAGCGATATCAGAATATTTAAAATTTCCGCTGAGGATACAGTTGAGACCCCTTATATTCTTCAGCAAAACGGAGACCGCTACGAAGTGGAAGCGGTTCCTTTTCAGATGGTAAATACTAGCAAAACAGGCGACAACGAGTCCTTTGTTACGCTTCGCCCGGAAGAAGAATTGACTATCAACCATATAGAACTTGACATTCGCCCCTCCAATTACGACCTTCTGGCAACACTGGAAGGAAGCAATAACCGGCTGAAATGGTTTATTATTCAGGAGGATATACGCCTGGTAGGTATTTCCAATGATCAGGTGAATTATCACTTTTCCACCCTTACCTTTTCCGACGCCGATTACAAATTTTACCGCATAAAACTCAATGACGCCAATGCCGAAATTATCCGCGCTACGGTGGGAAAACTTGTGCAGTCCGAGGGAAAATACCGCCCCTTTACGGTTATTGATCAGTCTGAAAAAAATGATCTGGACAAAAAAATCACAGAGATTACGATCGAACTGAAAGACCGTTATCCGGTAAACAGGCTCGAATTTGACGTGGACAAATCAACCGATTTTTACCGGCCGGTAACTGTGTCCTGGCTGAGTGAATCCGTAGAAACCGCCGAAGGCGTAAAAGAAGTCTGGAAGGATTTTGGCGGATTTACCCTTTCTTCTCTGGAGAATAATGTGCTGGACGGTGAAGTCAGGTTTACCAACCGCCTGAAAATTGCGGTGTATAATTACGATGATATTCCGCTCAGTTTTGGCAAAACAGAGGTTTTGGGCCCTGTATATGTTATTCAGACTCAACTCGAAGCAGGGGCTCAGTATTTGCTCGCTTATGGAAATCCTGATGCCCTAAAGCCGCGGTACGATATGGTGTATTTCCAGAATAAAATTCCCGAGCACCTCACGCCACTTTCTCCCGGAGAGGAAATCGTCATAACGCCTTCTGATTCACCCGAAGATGGCCTGGCTCAAAAGCAGGAAGCCGTAAAGGAAAATCTGCTGTGGGTGGTGATGGGACTGGTAATTGTTGTCCTGGGCTTTTTTACCGTGAAAATGATGCGCAACCAGTCGGGAAAAGATCAATCTCAACTATGAAACTATGACTTACAGCGGAAACCTGCGCAAAATGCGCGCTGAATATACTCTCCCGGTCAGCTATTCTCTTAAACTGGGAGAAAACGAGGTGAATATGAACGCACTGATCGGCCACCATATTCAGCTACAATACGATGGCATCATCCACTGCAAAATCTGCGGAAAGAAGATCAATAAAGTATTTGGCGAAGGGTTTTGTTATCCTGATTTTCTCAATCACCCCGAAAACTCCGAGTGTATCATCCGCCCCGAACTGTGTGAAGGGCATCTGGGCAAAGGGCGCGACCCTGAGTGGGAACTGGCCCACCACGTGCAGCCGCACGTGGTCTATCTGGCCGTGGCTTCCGGCCTGAAAGTGGGCGTTACCCGTATGGAGCAGGTTCCTGTCCGCTGGATTGACCAGGGCGCGTGGAAAGCCGTAAGGCTTGCCGAAACGCCCAACCGCTATACCGCCGGATTAATCGAAGTTGCACTGAAAGATCATATTTCAGATAAAACCCACTGGCAGAAAATGCTCAAAAATGAGCTGGCCGGAGATGTGAATATCCTGGAGGAAAAGTCGAGAGTTCTGCATCTCCTCCCGGCAGATCTTCAGCAATTTCTTTCTTCCAATGATGAAATTACGGAGATAGATTATCCAGTCGGTTCCTATCCTGAAAAAGTAAAAAGCATCAACCTCGACAAAACCTCCCGCGTCGAAGGACAACTCTCCGGGATCAAAGGCCAGTACCTGATCTTTGAAAGCGGGGAGGTACTCAATGTGCGGAAACACACCGGCTATTTTGTCGAACTGTCGGTTGACTAGGCGAAGCAGCTTATTCTTTGCACGCCTGGACAAAAATTTCATCTACCTTCTTGTCATTGTCAATGAGTTTGTAGAAGTTTTTGTAATACTTCAGGGTCTCTTTGACAATCGCAGGGTCGAGGTAAGGGGAGGTTTTGTATAAATCCTCAATTTTGTCTTTTACTGCGCGTATCTTGCCGAAAACGACTTCATACTCTTCTTTTGTGCGGCAAAGCGACTTAAACACCTGCCTGGTTTCATAGGAAGAGCCTTTTTCATAGGTGAGTTTTGTATAGGGCGCATCGACCATTCCTGCCCAGTCAAAATCATAAGGAATAGGCAGTGGTTTGGTATTTCCATGAGTAATGATCTTGGTATTTTGCTGAGGAGTAGTCAACCGAAAATCTTTATTGGCAATCATAAAATTGAAAACGTGGACCAGCGTGGCCTGTTCTTCGTCGATATCATCGTAAGTAATGGGAATATCTTCTTCAATCGGCGTTTCACCATGTCTGGCTGCCAGGTCTTCTTCATCTTCGATAAAAAACGCAAACGCCTCCTCGGTTGGAATTTCGCCTTTGGAATCTACATAGCGGATTTTGGCTAGCCTTACCTGAAAACTTTTGTCGGTGAGGAGATTGTAAACTTTGTAAATATAATATTCTCTCAAAACGTACTGCTCATCAGCACAATGTGTCACCAGCTTTAGCTTGGACTGTCCCTGAAACACTGCCGGATATTCTTTCTTTTTAGAAAATTTGATCCTCGTTGGGGGGAAGTGGCAGGTGAGCGGATCACGACGGAAATTTCCCCGGACTTTCATTTCTATCTCCGACTGGATAATACGCCCGGTGGCTTCGGTAAGAGAAAGCGTAGCGTCGTGATAGTCGGGGTTGGAACCTCTGTCATTGAGGAAAGCTTTCATATCAGCTTCAATGGTGAAATGGGAGGAGAAGTTCGTCAGAGGCAAAAAGCGGAGAAACCTGCTGCTGCGCATAAAATTTGCCGCTTAGACCCAGAAAAAATATCCAAAAAAAAGCGAATCGTTGTTGCATGAGGTGGTGTTTTGTTTGCCAATATACCCAAATCATTTTTTTACCACAAAATGATGAATGGAAGTTATACCCAATTTTGTGTTTTGGAAAAAAAATACAATTTCCTTAAATTTTACATTGCCGTTTCCGTATAAAAGGTATAGGGTATTCTTTCTGAATTCGCAATAACTACATAAACATGTAGTCGCTGAGGCATAAAGATTGACCTATATTTATTGTCATCCAGTTGTAGAAGACCAGGCCTAATGCTTAATCCTATGAAAAATTGTTTACTGATTTTTTGGTGTATGGCTTTCTGGTTGGGGAGTAGTGCAACTGTCTATGCAGGGTTTTCATTTATCCATAATGTGGATGTAGTGAAAATCCCCATCGAGGTTCAGCACAACATCATCCTCATACCTGTGAGGGTGAATGGGTCGTTTGAAATGAATTTTATCCTCGACACAGGTGTACGGACGACGATCCTCACCGAGCCTATGGTCGCAGGTTTTCTTGCGTTGGATACACTTGAAACGATTTCAGTCAAAGGCCTTGGCGCAGGCAATACCATTCAGGCGGCCCTTGCACGCGATGTGTCTATGGAACTACCCGGCCTGAAAGGGCATGGCATCAATCTGATTATCCTTCCGGAGGGGGTGATTTCTTATTCGGGTATTTTTGGTAAACCTGTGTACGGGATTATCGGCTTTGAGGTGTTTCGCCAGTTTGTGGTGGAAATCAACTATCAGCAAAAATATGTAAAGCTATACAACCCGTTTAAATATAAACCTCACCGGAAAAGCACAGCCATCCCGATCGAACTTAAAAAGTCGAAGCCCTACGTAACGGCTGCCCTTACCGACCACGCTGGCAACCGTGTACAATCTCAATGGCTGGTTGATACCGGTGCAAGCCAGGCTGTATCTCTTTTTGATGATGACCTTCCGCTGCCCGAGCCTTCGGTGGAAGCGTATCTTGGCATGGGCTTAAACGGAAGTGTATTTGGGAAGCTGGGACGGGTGAGAGAGTTTTCTTTGGGCGAATTCCGGTTCTACGATGTCATTGCCGGTTACCCGGAAGCCAGCTCCATCAGTGTGATTGACACGATGGATGTCTGGTATGGCAACCTCGGCGCAGAAATTATTTCCCGGTTTCATGTGGCTTTTGATTATACCCGTGGTTATATGTATCTCCGCAAAAATTCGCTGTACAAAAATGACTTTTTCTACAATATCAGCGGACTCGAACTGGTTACTCTGGGCAACAACTACGACCAGTATATCATTAGCTATGTAAGACCCAATTCCCCCGCCGAAGAAGCCGGTATAGAGGTCAATGATCAGATCGTCGGAATAAATGGTTTTACTGCCGAACAATTGGATATAGATGAATTGTATGGTACATTGAGCCGCCAAAACGGAAAGGTGATTTCTCTGAAGCTGAGACGGCAGGAAAAAATTGTTAAAGTTAAATTTCGTCTGCTTTCGGAGATATAAATTCCCTCCCAAATGCAGACTCAGATGGATCAGATTTGTGTTTTTTGTGGTTCGAATGCCGGTAACAACCCTGTTTATATATCGGTCGCCCGCGAGCTGGGCCATTTATTCGCTTCCCGCGGGATCGGGCTTGTCTATGGCGGCGGAAATGTAGGCTTAATGGGCATTATCGCCGATGCTGTACTCGAAGCCGGTGGAAAGGTAACCGGGGTAATTCCTGAATTTCTCCTCGCCAAAGAAGTAGGGCATACTTCGCTTACCGAAATGATCGTGGTCAAAACTATGCATGAGCGCAAACAACGCATGGCGGACCTTTCTCAGGGGTTTATCGCTATGCCCGGCGGTTTTGGAACGCTGGATGAGCTTTGTGAAATCCTCACCTGGGGCCAGTTGGGATTGCACGGCTTCCCCATCGGGCTGTTGAATGTCAACAACTATTTTCAGCCGCTGGTTCAGATGTTTGATCATATGGTCGGAGAAAAATTTCTTCACCCGCAAAACCGGAGCATGGTGCTGGCGCACGATCAGCCGCAGGGATTACTTACCCTTATGGAGTCGTGGCAGCCGCCCAATGTAGAAAAATGGATGGACAGGGCTAAGGTGTAAGTCTATCGGTAACCTTGCGCCTGTAGTTCAAATAATGAAGCATATACGCCTCCGGCGGCAACTAGTTCTTCGTGTGTGCCCGATTCCGTGATGGCTCCGTTTTCGAGTACAAGTATGCGGTCGGCCATTCTTACGGTACTAAACCGGTGCGAAATAAGCACTGCCGTTTTTCCTTGTGTGAGTTCCGAAAACCGCACAAATACGTCGTATTCTGCTCTTGCATCGAGTGCTGCGGTAGGCTCGTCGAGTATCAGCACCTGCGCTTCGCGCATATAAGCCCGGCCCAATGCTATCTTTTGCCACTGCCCGCCCGAAAGATCCACGCCTTTGTCAAATCTGCGCCCCAGCATCTGGTCATACCCCCCTTCGAGCGACTGAATTACTGTATCTGCCAGGCTTTTTTGCGCTGCCCCATCGATTTTTTCCTGATTTACGAGGTTTTCAATCTGACCTACAGCAATATTTTCTTTTGCGGTGAGATTGTAGCGCACGTAGTCCTGAAAAATTACACCTACCGCCTGACGCAGTTGCCGAAGGTCGTATTGCCTCAGATCATATCCGTCAAGGGTGATTCGCCCTTCTGTGGGGTCATAAAGCCGGGCAAGAAGTTTGACCAGTGTAGTTTTGCCTGCACCATTTTCACCTACAAGAGCGATCTTTTCTCCGGCTTTGAGGGTAAATGATGCTTGCTGAAGGGCGTATTTGGGCGAATTGGGGTATTTAAAACTCACATTCTCAAATACAAATCCCTCTTTGATCTCACTGGGAAAAGGTAAAGGCTGAGCCGGAGAAAAAATTTCTGGTTTTAATGCAAAAAAGTCGAAAAAATCCTGAAGGTACAGCGCATTCTGTGCGATGGCTGAAAATCGCGAAAGGATGCCCTGCAACATGCTGCTCAGCCTGCTGAATGAGCCTGCAAGAAAGGTAAGGTCACCCAGGCTGATATTGCCCTGAATCGTGCGAAGGACGATGATAATGTATGCCCCGTAATATCCGATTTCCCCGATGGTATGAAATACAAATCCCCATAATGCGCGCCTTACGGCAAGGGTCTTGTTGGCCAGATAATATCGGTGCGCAAGTTCACGGAAGCGCTCCTGGATAAAACCCGAAAGCCCGAATATTTTTACTTCTTTGGCGGTCTGGTCGCTTGCACCGATGTACCGAAGATAGTCCAATGTCCTGCGCTCGGGTGTCCATGTGCGGGAAACCGAATAACTTCGCTGATTGAAGTGTGTTTCACTGATAAATGCAGGAATGACCGTAATTACCAGTACAAGAATTAGCCACGGGTTGAATATCGTAAGCCCCGCAGCAAGAAATATCATGGATATAGAATCCTGGGCCTGAAGCAAAAGGTGGGAGAGGAGTACCGTGCGCCCGGTAGTCTGCTGGCGTGCGCGCTCCAGTTTGTCATAAAATGTAGCGTCCTCAAACTGTGGCAGATCGAGGCTTGCGGCATGGGCGATGAGTTTTACCGAACTTTCGTTGCTGAATAAATCACCCAGTAGTGCATCGAGAAGAGAAATGGCCCTTCCCAAAACTGCCGATAGTATAGCCAGCCCCAGTTCTGTCGCTATAAGTGTCCACAAATGGGTTTTGTCTAAACCGGGCGATTGAGAGAGGTGTACTACTTCGTCAATAATGAGTTTACCCAGATACAGGGTAGATACAGGAATTCCGGCTTTGAGGAGTCGGAGTGCCAGGTTGCCGCCAGCCATCCAGGGGTGCGTCTGCCAGATCATTTTGATGAATGGCGGCAGATATTTCAGTGCTCTGATATTATCCCTCAGAGACAGGGTTCCGCCATAACGCTGGCTTCTGGCAGATGATTCAAAGAGTTTGGAAAATAAACGCATTGGCTATTATTACGGAATCACGACCGGGGTGTTTTTGTCTGTGCCGATTCTGTTGCGGAAAGCAATAAAATTGGTAACTTCGGAGTTAAAGAAGTAATTGAGAACCCTAAATTCTATCACATGAAAGGCGTATTTTTGAAGCTGGCAGCAACGGTATTTGCTGTTTTTTTTGTGTTTGCTTCCACCTTTGGGCAGGGGAGCAGCCAGTCGGCTGAAGACCATACCATTTATCAGATCTATGTAGGTACCATGACCTCCATTGACGGTCTTACGCAGTTTGACGACCTGAAGGATCTGGGTTTTATCCGGCCTTTTTCTATTGCCGAACTTCCCGTGGAGCAGCAAATGGTCAGTCGTGATGGTGAGGGTAAAAAAGTGTTTGTCGGACCTTTTCTGGGCAGAGCCACCGCCGAGAATATTCTGGCGATGATCTGGTCGAGGGGGTACTCCAATGCTTTTATCGAAGCAGATGCGCGAAGCCTCATCACAGAAAAAACCCGTAACCTCACTTATTCCGTTCAACTGGGAGCCTTCCAGCAGCCCGATATGCGCCGCTATGAGAAAATCTCCAACTCGCTGGCATACGGAACGTTTCTCACTTATGAAGATGGTCTTTACAAGGTCGTAGCAGGTCTTTATAAGCCTGAGTCCGTAGATTACGTAAAAAAGACGGTCATTCCCTATCTGAAAAAAGAGGGATTCAACGGATTTGTACGAACCGTTCGCGAGCCTTACCAGTAAATTACTGGAATTCGAGCAGTTCTACCTCAAAAATAAGTGTTTCGTTGGGGCCAATGCTGGGCGGGTAACCGTTGGGACCATAAGCCAGGTCTGAAGGAATAAACAACTGCCACTTGGCTCCGGCATTCATGAGCTGAAGCGCTTCCGTCCAGCCAGGTATTACCTGATTTACCCCAAACCGGGCGGGTGTACCGCGTTTGTAGGAACTGTCAAATACAGTTTCATCGAGCAGGCGACCTTCGTAGTGTACCGTAACTGTACTGGTTGCGGTAGGAGAAGGGCCATTGCCAGCCTGGAGGATTTTGTATTGAAGTCCGCTGGGAAGGGTAACTACTCCTTCTTCGGTTTTATTCTGGCTGAGAAAAAGCTCCCCTTCCTGTTTGGCAGTTTCTGCTTTTTCCATAAACTTACGCTGCTGGGAAGCCTGTGCTTCCTGTTGGAAAGACATCAGCAGGCTCTGAAGACCCTGTTCGTTGATAGGTGATTCTGTATCGGCATAAACGTCATTAAGCCCGTGATAGAGTAGCTCAGGGCTGATAGCGAGGTCGAGCTGCCCCAGATTTTTGCCAATATCCATTCCCAGCGCATAAGAAATACTGTCTGCGCGGGTTTCAAGTTTGGGTGCCTTTTGTGCAAATCCTGCAGAAATGATCAGCAGGGAGGTGGTTATTATCAGAAATAATCTTTTCATGTTCACAATTGTCAATCATTTTCACATGGCAAGTTTGCCCTAAAAAATGGATTTACCAAAAGAAAAGGCCGCCAAGTCTGGCGGCCTGAAATACTTGTCTGAAATTTATAAGGGGAAAACCTAATTGAGAAGACGGAATGTGATGGGAATGGTCTTATAAACAGAAACCTTGACGCCATCCTGCTCTCCCGGAATCCACTTGGGCATGAGCGAAATCAGGCGAATAGCTTCTTCATCACAACCAAATCCGATTCCCTTGACCACTTTTGCGTTGCTGAGGCTTCCATCGGGGTTGACGATAAATCGGACATAAACCACTCCTTCAACGCTGTTGTTTTTGGCATCCAGCGGATAACGATAATACTTGTTGAAAAATCTCGCCAGGGCTTTGGTTCCTCCCGGAAACTCGGGCATTAACTGGGCTGCAACCAGGGGCTTATTTCCTGCAGGCGCAGAAGTTTTCACCACTTCGCTGTTGAGTTGCGGCGCAGGCCGGGAGGGCATTTCACGCGTGTTTTCTGTGCGGGTGACTTCATTATTTTCTGGTTGTGCCGGCGTAGCTTCCCGGCTGGCCATCAACTGACGATCCTGGGTATCAGCCGGGTTTTCTGCTTCCGGATTGGTTTCTTCCCGTAATGCAGCACCGGTTTTCATTTCCTGATCGTTATCCTTTCCGGGATTAAGATCTACCACTGACTCAGGTTCATTGACTGTGGTTGTGCTGCTGGCAATCTGACTGGCTAGTTTTTCGTCAGCATTGATCTGAATCCGCTTGGTATAAGTGTAAGCAACTTCTCCTTTGGTAGAATACAACTGGATCCTGTAGTTTCCGGGCTGATCGTAGGTATAGGAAACCGACTTGGAAACCTTGCGGCGATACCCGTTTCCAAGGTCAAGCATATAGCTCACATTGGGATCGAAGTTTTCAATAGTAAATGTGAGTGACCGTCCCTGTTTGCGCTCTCCGTCAACATCCACCATATATGGCGAAAGGCTGTTTTGAGCAGATTCTTCAGCGGTCTCTTCTGTAGCAACCGTATCTGCTACGTTAAGCGCAAGACTGCGGTTTTGTTCGATCAGGTCGAGCAGGTTTAATACTGCAATATACTCTTCTGTGCTTTGTACCGTATCACTGCCAATATCGGGATGGCTGACAATGATTGGGGCGGCATCTTCGGTAAACAGTGCCTGAACTTTCTCATAGGAAAGGTCTTCCAGACTGTAGGTGCGAAGATGATTCTGTGAACCAATGGTTTTATACACGGTAAAACCAATTCCCACGGCAGCGAATAAAATTAGAGCATAGAGACTTTTTTTCCTTCTTTCGGCTTTTTCGTGGGCCTGAATCCGGAGAAGGTAGTCGTCGATTTTGTGAACAGTTGTTGCCTTGTTTGCGTTTTGCATATCTTCTCAGTTTAGGTAGCGGGAGATATCCTCCACTGTCCGCGAAAACAGACAGGGGAAAAACATCTCACACTGGTATCAGCAGTGAAAAATCTGAAAAGACGAAAAATGAAGATTACAAGCGTTAGATACGGAAAAGAATTATGGGCATTTTCTAAATCCAATTTAGCCAGAAATTTTTTTGTGGATTTTTCTTTCTGTGTGAATGGGGAATTTGTGAATATGACCGGTAAAAACAGGCAGGACAAACGGTGATTGTATTATTATTTTAATATTCGATTATTGTAATTTAAAGGTTCGGGAATGAAATATTTTCTCACCACGAACCACTGCTACCTCCGCCTCCCGAATATCCGCCTCCACCGGAATATCCACTACCATCCGAATATCCGCTTCCCCAACTTATGCCACCGCCTGACCGGCCCGATCCGCTCCCATTCCTCCTGTATTTACCCCTCAGCCGCTGAATCAGCGTGTAAAACTGGTCTCCCAGAAATATGCAGACATATACCCAGAAAATGATCTTTCCAGCCTTATCTCCAAATATGCCGGGAAGCATAAACCATATCAATGCCATAAGAAACAGGCCCAGAAACCAGCTATAGAAGCCGCCACTGCCCAGAATCGAAAACAGAAGAAATATTATAAGGGCGGAAAAAAATGTGCCCATAATTACCCTGGCCCAGACCGGATAGTTTTCTTTCAGCAGTTCGTCCTTTATTTCTTCATCTCCGGCCAATATGCGCATCACTGCCCGCGTTCCCGCCTTAATACCTGTATCAAAATCACGCTGCCTGAACGCCGGAACCATCCGGCTCCGGATGATCTGGGCGCAATGATAGTCTGTAAGCATGGGTTCTAACCCATAACCTACCTCAATTCTGAGCTTGCGCTCGGCTACCGCTACGAGCATAAGTACCCCGTTGTTTTTGTCTTTTTGACCCAGTCTCCATGTGTTAAAAACCCGGTTGGTAAAGTCTTCCAGATTTTCACCTTCAAGCGAAGGCAGCGTGAGAATGACTACCTGATCTGATGTTTTCTTTTCATGATTGATTAAAATCCGGGTAAGGGTGTCGTAGTTGGCCGGCGAGATGATTCCTGCCAGATCGTTGACATTTCCCGAAAGAAAAGGCACATCAAGCCCAAACCCTTTCCCTGTTTTGAGAACAATAAAAATGAAAAGAAAGCAGTACTTCATGTGGCTATTCCATGCGCAACTGGTTGGGGAGTTCATCTGTATCGTCGGGTTGGATCTGTACGCCTTTTTCTTTCAACAGCAGCGCACAGGCTTCAATTGCTTTAGTCATGCCATCCGCTATTTTTCCTGATTTTATGGAGGTAACCAATTCATCTACAATCTGATCCCAGGCTGATTGTGCCACGACTTTACTTATTCCCTTATCTGCCATGACAATTACCTGATGCTCAAACCACGCAACAAAGATCATAATCCCGGTACGGTCCACGGTCTGAAAAACTTCTTCCTTCAGAAAAAACTGCCCGGCTTTATAATAGGCCATTTCCCTGAGCCGGTCTCTTCCTGCCAGCCACCGGTGAAGGCCCGGAACAAACCGCACCAGAAGCCCGCCTGCCAGACCTGCGCCACATACCACCACCAGATACCAGAACGGATCATAAAACATAACGCCATGTGAAATCCTGTCCAGAACAATCAGCGAAAAAAACGCCAGCAGAGATAAAGCCAATACGCCTTTATAGAAAGATTCAGAATAATCACCACACTGGTTGACAAATACCGGCACGATTTCCCCTGATGTATGGGTCTCTGATTTTTTGACAGCCTCCTCTATCCGGCGGAGATCATCCTCTGAAAATATATGAGCTTTTTTCATGTTGCCTTCTTTTACTTCTTTTCGGCATACTAAGGTAACTGATCGGCCTGTAATAAAAAAAAAGCCAGCCCGAAGGCTGGCTTAAAAGTTTAAAACTTGGACTATTACTGATTATTGGCCAGGTTGATGGCGCCATCAGTAGAAAAAATTTCATATTTTTTGATATAAGTACTGATCCGGCCGTCTTTGCTTGCTGCTTTCAGCGTGAGGTCAAAATGCCCAGGCAAAGGATAGGAATAAACGGTGCGATCCTTAATGGGGCGGTTGACGCCATTACCAAAGTCGATCTCATATTCGAGTTCCGGATCGTAATTTTCGATGGTAAAAGTCAGCTTCTTTTTGACCTGACGTTCGCCTGCTACATCTACTATAAAAACAGGAAGCGATCCGGCCTGGAGGCTGTCTGTTGATTTTTTCTCCAGATCGGTATAAGCTTTTCGTCCCATTTCGATAAGGTCGATGACGTTTAGCACCTGATAATAGTCGTTGATCGATGTAACCGTATCATTTCCGATTTCGGGGTGATAGACAATGATCGGCTCATTTCCTTGAGCAAAAAGATTGTTGACGATTTCAGGATCGAGATCTGAAATGGAAAACCTTTTAAGGGTGGTTCCTTTTTCTACGGTAGATTGCTGATAGATAACAAAACCGGTTCCCATAAATGCAAGCAGGAGAAACCACTTGAGTTTGCTTTTTCTGCTGCGTGCTTTTTCCCGGGCCTCGATTTTTTCCAGATAGGATTCAAACTGGTTATTGGGGGTATTCGACTGCTCCATAGTTTTTCTTTTGACGCGATATTTAATACAGACACAAAAACTGCTCCAAAAATGCCCAAATCTTACATACTACGCTCTGTGATATTTTATTGACCCTGAAAGATATGCTGTTGGTGGTAGATAAATTAAATAATAGTTCAATTTATTATTTTGCATAATACTGCATGGCAATATGGGGTGGGAATGGTCTGAATTGCCTTCTGACTGGTAAATGCCAGTGGTAGAATGGATATCGGGGGAATGGGTTTTTGTAACCAAATCCTCGTTATCTTACATAGTATGGATGGCGGAAAACGGGCTACCGGATAAACAGCCGGGTCATGGAATAATTTTCACAACGGACTTTCATGAAATATACCCCGCCGGAGAGGAAATCCACGTTAAAGTCAATTTCGCTGGTCAGCGATTCTCCCGAAAATATTTTGCTGTAGTGTTTACTTCCCCCAAATCCCACTACTTCCAGGTGCATCTGGTCGCTGCATGCATGAGGAAGCGAAAACCGGATGTGGTCTCCGGTATAGGAATAGGTACTTTCTGACGGCCCTGCCGCAGGTTGGCTGACCGCATTTAATGCTTCCCGAATCTGTACAAATGTCTTCTTTTTTGCCCGGTCAAGCGGCGGAACACCCCCATTCATCATCAACTGAACGGTCATAATAACCAGTGAGCACAAAATCAGCCATTTGAGAACAGCCCGATGGGTGTGGGGATTTTTAAACATAGACCAGAAAAAAAGATAGATACGCCAGGGGAATGGCCTAATTTAGGGATAAGTTTTGAAACTGGAAAATTTTGGCGTGAAAAACCCTTCCTTTTCCGGTGTTCTTTCTGATTTAGTCTCTGATAAGTTTACTCAAAGCCCAGGCGGCTACTGCCCCTACACCCAGCGCAATCCACCAGAACCCCGAGTTGTCGTTTTCATTTTTTTTGCCTCCGGTCAACGATTCGAGAAAGGCATCGGCAGGTGCAAGCTTCATTAGCTGATCCAATACATAACTGAGCCGGTCGCGGGTTCCCGTGGAGGTGTGGAGTTTTAACCCCTGCCGCACCACAAATATTCCCAGTTGTCCTCTCCGGTGTGTATTAAAAACCGCGAGTGCGAGAACCTCCAGCGCCTGGCCGTATTTGTCTCTTACTCCTTCAAAGTAATCGGGAAGGTGGTTGAGGGTAGAAATCAGCATTTCATCGCAAACCTCCTGTACCCGGCCGTCAGGCGTCTTGCCTGAGGAAATCTCAAATGCCAGTGCTTCCAGTTCGGAGACTGCCGTATGTACATGCCGATAGGTATCTTTATAGGCAGAAGCAGAAAAAGACGAAGGAATGGGCATCGGATGGGCACACATGACATTAATCTCCTCCCAGTCTTTTTGCCGGAAAGCGTGGAAAAGCCGCCGGTTATATTGGCTGGCAAAATAGGGGCCGGTAAAAAGGAGCAGTTCTCGGGGGAATGACGCCATTTTTACAATATCACCCGAATAAAACAAATCCAGCGAAGCATCTTCCAGAAAATGCATCAGCGATGGATGCTGAAAAATAAAGATATGGTGTCTTACCTCTTCCGCGGTGGCCAGAATATCAAATATCCGGAGTACATCAGATTTGGACAGACTTTTTCCGTTGACTTCAATATCAGGGGTCTGATGAAGTTCAAATTCTGCGAGGAGGCGCTTTTTTTCTCTTCGGAGTAATTCCTGATCGGGCCCCTGTGCAAAGACGGCGGGATCAAGGCCAAGTGCAGCAAACGGGTTGATATATTGCATGGTTTACATACGGAGGAAATGGATGGATGGATGCTGTGATTCTGCCAAATATGATTAATTTTGGATAAACTACCCTTCGACAATGAAGCAATTTTTTTCCCTTTTCCTTTCCCTTTTCTGCCTCCATACCCTGGCCCTGGCACAGAGTGATTACCGGTGGAAGGATTCTCTCCGTTCCGAAAATGCGCTGATGTACAGAATACCTGTTCCCGAAGGTTACCACCGGGTGGAAGTTGCCTCTCACAGTTTTGCTTCCTGGCTGCGGTCTTTGCCGCTTAAGCCGGGCAGACCGGAAGTCAAGCTTTTCAACGGATCGCCAAAATACAACCAGAATGCGCACTACGTTGTGATTGACATTGACCCCGGTACGCGCGACCTTCAGCAGTGTGCCGATGCCGTGATGCGGCTGAAAGCCGAATATCACTTTGCCTGCGGTGAATACGATCAGATTCATTTCAATTTTACTTCCGGCGACCGTGCCGATTATATAAAATACCGGGACGGTTACCGCCCCCAGTTTACAGGCAATAAAGTGTATTGGTCCAAATCTGCATCGGCTGATGCCAGCTACCGCAACTTCCGGAAATATATGGATCTGGTTTTCTCTTATGCCGGAACATTTTCCCTTGAAAAAGAACTTCAGCCCGTAACCGATATAAATGAAGTTCAGGCAGGTGATGTTTTTATTCAGGGCGGCTTTCCTGGTCATGCAGTTGTCGTCGTGGATGTCGCCGAAAATAATGAGACCGGAAAGCGTATCTTTTTGCTCGCCCAGAGTTATATGCCTGCACAGGAAATGCATGTATTGAGAAATTATGAAGAAGGGGCACTCAATCCATGGTATTCTGCTGCGCCGGGTACGGTTTACACCCCCGAATGGACCTTCCCGGAGGGAGTTTGAAACGCTTCCGTAATAATTGACCGGTTTTTTCGACCAACTACCTGATATACTCTGCAAACGACCATTAAAACTCCGGCCTCAACGTTTTTTTTAGCGTAAAAGTAAAGTCAGAACTGACCAGATTTTGCATGCTCACACTCAAAGACATCCACAAATCCTACCAGATGGGACACAACTCCCTTCATGTGTTGAAAGGTATTAACCTGGAGATTAAGGAAGGTGAACTGGTATCCATCATGGGTTCCTCCGGTTCGGGAAAATCCACGCTTCTCAATATCCTGGGGATTCTCGACAATTATGATTCGGGATCATATACCCTCAACGGAACCCTGATCAAAGATTTGTCTGAAACCAAAGCAGCCGTTTACCGCAACAAGCTGATTGGCTTTATTTTTCAGTCGTTTAATCTGATCTCCTTCAAAAATGCGATGGAAAACGTCGCGCTTCCGCTTTATTACCAGAATGTAGGCCGAATCAAACGCAACCGTATGGCCATGGAATATCTGGAAAAAGTGGGCCTCGCCGCCTGGGCCGAACATCGGCCCAACGAACTTTCCGGCGGGCAGAAGCAAAGAGTCGCCATTGCAAGGGCACTTATTTCCCAACCCAAACTCATCCTCGCCGACGAACCAACCGGAGCACTTGATTCGCAGACCTCTCTTGAGGTCATGGAAGTGCTCAAGGATATCAACCGGTCGGGCATTACGGTAGTGATTGTTACCCACGAGCATGATATTGCGGCAATGACCAACCGCATCATTCGCCTGCGCGACGGGCATATCGAGGCAAATGAGATTGTGTCCCGTCCTTCCAACTCATAACCCCCACAAGCATGTTTGACATAGACAAGTGGCAGGAAATCTTCGCTACTATCGCAAAAAACAAACTCCGGACCTTTCTCACCGCATTTAGTGTGGCCTGGGGTATTTTTATGCTGGTCATCCTTCTGGGGGCAGGTAATGGGCTTAAATATGGCGTCTCCAACATGTTTAAGGATGATGCCATCAACAGCATCTGGATATCCGGCGGTATGACCAGTATTCCCTACAAAGGGCTTCAGCCCGGGCGTCAGGTACAGTTTACCAATGAAGATTTTGATATGGTCAAATCCCAGATTGAAGGCATTGACCATATCAGCGCAAGGTTTAACATACGTTCCGGCATTACGGTCAACTATAAAAATGAATATGGCTCCTTTTCCGTTCGCTGCGTTCATCCCGATTACAAATACCTCGAAAAAACCATTATTAAGGAAGGAAGATTTGTCAATGACCTCGATATCAGCGAATACCGGAAAGTGGTTGCTATTGGCGTAAGGGTAAGGGATGCACTATTTGCCCACGAGCCCGCCATGGGAAAATATATCAACCTCAACGGGATTTCATTTAAGGTAGTGGGCATTTTTGAAGATGAAGGCAGTGAAGGTGAGACAGAAATGTTGTATATCCCGATTTCCACAGCACAGCGAACCTTCAATGGCGCAAATAATATCAACCAGATCATGGTAACCGTTGGGGATGCTGACCTGGAAGAAAGCATGAAAATCGCCAATAATATCCGCGAAAAACTGGCCAAAAGAAATAACTTTTCACTCGACGATCCCAAGGCAGCTTATGTCAGGAACAGTATTGAGCAGTTTCAAAATATTATGGGTGTAATCGGCGGAATTCAGGCTTTTATATGGGTAATCGGTATCGGAACCATTCTCGCAGGGGTAGTGGGCGTAGGCAATATTATGATGATCGTGGTAAAAGAGCGGACCAAAGAGATCGGCATCCGGAAAGCTATTGGTGCTACGCCCTGGTCAATCTTAAGCCTGATCATTCAGGAGTCTGTTTTTATTACTTCCATGGCAGGATATCTCGGCCTTATACTGGGGGTTGGATTGCTGTCTCTTGTGGCTTCCTTTGTACCTGCTGATACGCCTATGTTTTCCAATCCGGAGATTAATCTCGTGGTCGCATTTGAGGCCATGATATTGCTGGTAGTCGCTGGTACAGCCGCAGGCATGGTTCCCGCTGTCAAAGCAGCCCGCATTCGCCCGATAGAAGCACTGAGAGACGAATAAAAAAATTGCAGCTATGTTTGATATTGACAAATGGCAGGAAATATTTCACTCACTGGCGAAAAACCCGCTGCGGACGACGCTGACTGCCTTCGGCGTTTTCTGGGGGATATTTATGCTCGTGGTGATGATGGGCGCCGGTTCAGGGCTGGAAAACGGAGCAACCCGCAATTTTGCCGGTATGGCTACCAACAGCCTCTATGTCTGGAATCAATCAACCTCCAAAGCCTACAATGGCCTGCCTCCCGGCAGACAGATGCGCATGACCCTCGACGATATGGCTGCACTGGAACAGGCGATTCCCGAAGCGCGGATCATTTCTCCCATCAACCAGTTGGGCGGATGGATGGGCAATAACAGTGTAACGCGAGGTAACCGCTACGGCACTTTTGGCGTGTCAGGCAATATGCCCAATATTTTTGAAGTGGAGGCCCCCAAAATTACTTCCGGAAGATTTCTTAATCCGCTTGATATCCGCGATCGCAGGAAAGTTGCCATTATTGGCCCGCGGGTCAGGGAAGTGCTTTTTGATGAAGGCGAAGACCCGATCGGAGATTATATCTATATCAACGGGGTGTATTTTAAGGTAGTGGGCACTTTTGATACCGAGCAGGATGGCGGGCGGGGAGAAAATGCCGCCCAGAAGATATATGTTCCTTTTACGACTTTTCAGCAGGCTTTTAATTTTGGCAGCTTTGTGGGTTGGATCGCCGTTACCAGCCAGGATCATGTGCCGGTTTCCATTGCAGAAGAAAAAGTGCTGAATATACTGAAAACCCGGCACAGGGTAGCACCTGATGACAACCGGGCTTTTGGCCATTTTAATCTGGAAGAGCGGTTCAACCAGATGAGCAATACGATGAAAGGCATTAACCTGCTCTCGTGGTTTGTAGGAATTTGTACCCTGCTTGCCGGGGTCATTGGTATCAGTAATATCATGCTGGTGCTGGTAAAAGAGCGAACCAAGGAAATCGGTATCCGCCGCGCGATCGGGGCACGTCCGATGTCTATCGTTTCGCTTATTCTGATGGAGTCGGTATTTCTTACGACGCTCGCCGGTTATACCGGCCTGATGTGTGGTCTGGGCCTGCTGGAACTTTACAACTGGGCCGCCGGTAAATTTCAACTGGAAAGTGCTTTTTTCCAGGATCCCAATGTGGACTTTTCTCTGATGGTAAGAGCCTTGATAATATTGATTGTCGGTGGTGCACTGGCAGGTCTGATTCCTGCGAGAAGGGCACTGGCGATCAGCCCGGTGGATGCACTCCGGGCAGAATAGACAGAAAAATTATTTAAAAGAAAAACAAGAAACTATTACGATTTATGAAACGCGCAATTGTCCCGGTAATTATTGTTGGTGTGATCGCAGGATTGATGTTGTGGACAGGATTTTCCCTGTACAAGAAAAATCAGAAGGCCCCGGTAGTGTTTGAAACGGAAACACCTTTTTATACCGACATTATTAAAAAGACCGTCGCCACCGGCTCGGTTGTTCCCCGAAAGGAAATAGAAATCAAACCTCAGGTTTCAGGACTCATAAAAACCCTTTATGTAGAGCCCGGCGACATTGTCAAAACCGGCGATCTGATTGCAACTGTACGCATTATCCCCAATATGCTCAACCTCAACAGCGCCGAAAGCCGTGTCAACCGGGCAGAAATTGCCCTCGAAAATGCCCGCAAAGAATATGAACGAAACCGGCAGCTTTTTACCGATGGGGTGATTGCGGAGGCGGTTTTCCAGCAGTTTGACCTCAACTTCAAAAACGCGAAGGAAGAGCTGGCCGCCGCCAAAGACAACCTTCAGCTCATCAGAGAAGGTTCGACCCAGAAGACCGGCAAAACCGCCAATACCAATATCCGCGCTACCATTGGCGGAATGGTGCTGGATGTACCGGTAGAAGAAGGAAATTCGGTGATAGAAGCAAATACCTTCAATGACGGAACAACCATTGCGGTGGTCGCCAACCTTGAGGATATGATATTTGAAGGAAAAGTAGATGAATCTGAAGTGGGAAAAATCAGGGAGGGAATGGAACTCCTGCTGACCATCGGTGCGATTGAAACGGAGAAATTTACAGCCATTCTGGAGCATATTTCTCCCAAAGGCGTAGAAGAAAACGGCGCCATTCAGTTTGAAATCCGCGCAGATGTGAAACTGAAAAAAGATCAGTTTATCCGCGCCGGTTATAGTGCCAATGCCGACATCGTGCTTCAGCGCAGAGACAGCGTAATGGCGGTAAGGGAAGCCGTACTGCAGTTTGAAGAAGAAAAAACTTTTGTCGAAGTAGAAGAAAGCTCCCAGCAGTTTCGCAAAGTACCTGTAGAAACCGGACTGTCAGACGGTATTAATATAGAGATACTTTCCGGACTGACGGAAAAGGACAAAATAAAAAACCCCAATACCAGCAATTAATCGCTATAGGGAAGCTGTAATGGCAAAAAAAACGAAAAATTCACCGGGTGTTGAAACAATGCCCGGTGAATTGCTTATGTAAGTATCAGACATTTTTATAATTTAGGGATGTTGCTCCGTTATATTATAAAAAGAGGCACGGGAAATGTGATTTTATGATAAGGGGGAAGATACTTATTAATTACGGATGAAGGCGGACATTTTCAGTTATATCATATGGGCAATGTTCCTTCTGGGAATGGTTGCTCCGGTTTATGGTGAAGATCAGGGGGGATTGGACAGCCTGAATCAGGAATTGCAGGTACTGCCCAAATCTGAGCAACCGGCTGTGCTCAGTAAGATGATTTATATTTCAGCCAAAGCCGGAAACCGCAAACAGGCCATTGACTATGCTTACCAGTCGCTGCGGATTGCACGTGAACTGGAGGATCCACGCCTCCAGGGAAATGCCGAGCACGACCTGGGCAATGTATATACCCTTCTGAATGAGTATGAAAACGCCTTCCAGCACTACAAAGATGCTTTGAATCTCCGTCTGCGATTCGGCAAAGCGGTTGAAATTCAGTCGTCTCTGAAGGAAATTCAGTCTGTGTGTATTATCATGGGCAAATATGAAGAGGCGATTTCCTATTTCCAGCGATCCAAAGAACTTGCCGATATCCAGAAAGACAGTGCATCCATTGCCGCTGCGACCAATCAGATCGGCCTGATGAATGAAAAAATGGGCAACCTCACAGCCGCTCATACCATTTATTTTCAGGCGCTGGATATGTATAAAAACATTTCCGATTCTCTGGGAATTGCTCAGGCACTTGACAATATCGGCAGGGTATTTTTTCTCGACAGACGTTATACCCGTGCGCTCGAATACTACAATCGCTCACTGGATATTCAGCGGGCGCTCAGAAATGAAGAAAAAATCGCCGATGATCTGCACAATATAGGCGAAGTATATCTCGCCATGGACAGTATCCACAAAGCCCGGGTTGAGTATTTTGATAAAGCCCTGATCACCCGCGATGACCTTCCCGACCGTGCCGCAAGAGCAGAAACCCTCGGACGCATTGGCGATACCTATATGGAAGAAGGCGATTATAACCGCGCATTGGTGCACTACAACGAATCGCTCAAAAATCAGACGGCCCTCGGAGATACAACCGTCAATACGATGTATAATATCGGTAAGGCCTATTACCACCTAAAAGAATACGATGATGCCATAGATGCGCTTAATCAGTGCCTTACCCTCTCCTCCCACACCCCGCTGGATACTTTTCGACGCAGTACCTACAAGCTGCTTACCGATATTTATGTCGAATCCGAAGACCTCAATAATGCCCTGAAATATTTCCAGTATTTTACCGGTCTCAACGATTCGTTGTTCCGCACGCAGAAAACCAGAGAGATTGCCGATATCCAAAGCCGCCTCGAAGCAGTAGCACAGGAAAAAAAGCTCGAAGAAGCGAAAAACGTAATCCGGATCGGTGAAGAACGGGCAAGGCAGAACCAAATCATTATCTATGCAGGTAGTATCGTCCTCTTTCTGATTATTATCCTGCTCGGCGTACTTTTCCGGCAAACCAAAATCAAGCAGAAAGTCAATGACCAGCTCGCCCACCAGAATAAGGTCATCAATACACAAAACCGCCAGCTTCATAAAATCAATCAGCGCCTCGAAGAGGCAAACGACAGGCTGAAGCCGCTTCTGTGGCCAAATCCAACTTCCTCGCAACCATGAGCCATGAGATCAGAACACCGATGAACGGGATCATCGGCATGACCAGTCTGCTCATGAACACCAACCTCAACCAGCAGCAACGCGAGTACGCACAGACCATTTCCACCTCCAGCAATAACCTCCTTTCCATCCTCAACGATATCCTCGACTACTCACGTGTGGAGGCAGGTAAACTCGAACTTGAAATCCGCAGCACTTCGGTGGTAGAGCTTCTCGATGAAGTCATGGCGCTTTTCCAGACTACAGCAGAAGAAAAAGGAATCCGGCTTGCCTATGAAATTGACAAAAATGTTCCCGGACATATATTCTGCGACCCGACACGACTGCGACAGGTGCTGGTCAATCTTGTGAGCAATGCGCTGAAATTTACCCATAAAGGCAGTATCCAAATCCATGCACGCCTTTACAATACCGCAGAAAATCCTTTCCAGCACAACGATCCGCTGGAACTTGAATTTGAAGTAACTGACACCGGAATTGGCATACCCGAAGAAAAACAGGCTACCATTTTTGATTCATTTCAGCAGGTGGACAACTCCATCTCCCGCAAGTTTGGCGGGGTAGGGCTCGGACTTGCCATTACCAAAAAACTCCTCGAACTCATGAAAGGCGGAATCCGGGTTGAGAGTACGGAAGGAAAAGGTTCTTCCTTTATTTTCTTTATCTCCACCATTGTTGACAAAGAGGCAGAGGCCAGCGCTCTCAAAGTGAAGCCGGAAAGTCAGTTTGCCTTCAATGACACCCTGGGAGAGCGGTTCCCGCTGCGCATTCTGGTTGCAGAAGATAATATGATCAATCAGACAGTGATAGAGGGGATTCTGGAAAAAATGGGCTTTGAAATCGAAATCGTTTCCGACGGACGAGAAGCGGTGGACGCACTGGAAAGGTCGGCGTTTGATCTTGTTTTTATGGATATACAGATGCCCGAAATGGATGGAATAACGGCCACTAAAACCATTATTGAAAAATATGGTCAGCTTCACCGCCCGGTAATTATCGCCATGACAGCCAATGCGATGATCGGTGTAAGAGAAGAATACCTGGCCGCAGGTATGGACGATTATATCAGCAAACCCTTCAAATTGCAGGATCTGGAACATGCAATCGTGAAATGGGGAACACAAATTCTGGAGAAAAAAGTCCGCAACTCATAATTCTGCTCACCGCCATACTTTTACTGTTGATGTATTAAGTATTTCCATCCCCGTAATAAATTTTCGTATTTCGTCAGGATATGCGTAAATTTCAGGGTTTAAAACCCGGTTATTTTAGCTTTTCCCGATGAAATTACCCACAAATACAATGAAAGAAAGTTGGCGCATTTGGATAATATTTTTGTTCCTCCTTGCCGGAGAATGTAGTGTTGTCTCCTCTCTCAAGGCCAATGACTGCTCCACAGCCATTGGGCTTTCGGTCGTCGCTCCCGCTGCGCCGTATTCATGCGGTTCGCCGGCTCTGGGGACATTCTCTGGTTCTTGCTCCAATTTGTTTAATTATACCCCCGCGGGCTGTACCAATCAGGCGGCTTGTACCGAAGATCTCTGGTTTCAGTATGACCCCAATGATGTCAATAACCCCACCGATCAGTACAATGTAGATTTTGAACTCAGTTTCAACTTCGCTGCTACGGCAGAAGTCCGCTATTATCTATTGTACGCCGAATCAAAGGACAGCGGAAACGGAGATCCCTGTTCATGGATCAACACCAATTCCCAGGCGTTTTCCCTGCGTTATTCCGGATGCTGGTCAGTGACAACCGGCGGATTTAATGCCACCCTTTCTGCCCGGGGTATGGATGGCTCCGGTACTTATTACCTCCTGCTGGAGCGCGTCACCGGTACCGGCGGTACGGTTTCCATCTGTACACAACTCGTTTCCACATGTACCCCTCCTGCCAATGACCGGGCAACCAGCCCGACTGCGATGACTTCCGGCAACGGGATCGACTCCAACGCCGCTGCCGGCGGCTCCGGAAGCTGGACAGATGCCATCTCCGGTACGACGATCTGCGCCACCAAACAGCGGATGCAAAATGAATGCGCCGGGCTTAATACTGAAGACCATTTTATCGACAATGATGTGGTCTGTATCACCGACGGATCCATTGGCGATGTTTTTATACCGGGCACTGGTGCACGCATATTCCGTTGTGTAGGCGTAAATGAATCTCTTGACAACAGCGTATTTTTCCAGTTTGACCCTCCCGTAACACCTGCCAACAACGACTGGTATCTGCATATCGGCAATATGGATTGTCCCGACGCAGGGCCCGACTCCATGACCGTAATGGTATCCGATGTGTTTGACCCGGCAGATGCAAAAAATACTTCTATCCTCCTCGACAACTCCGCCAGCTCCACCTGCGGCAATATCGGCCAGCAAAACAATTTCCCCTCAGCCGATGGCGTATTCGGGCCGCTGACCCTCAACAACGGGACTACCTACACCATTATCCTCGATGGTGTAAAAGGCGCCGGATGTACATTCGATATGATCCTTACCCGAAGCATAATCAACCCGGTACTACCAGTCGAATATGTATATTTTCAGGGATACAGCCAGGGAAATGATAATGTCCTCGTATGGGAGATAAAAAATAGAGAAATCACTGACTTCCGGATCGAGCGTAGTGTAAATGGAATAGACTATACCGGAATTGGCGAGGTGAAATACTCGGCTTCCATGGCCTACCGGTTTACAGACCCGGTTGCACCTGTCGGTGCTTCCTATTACCGCTTGCTGGCGACCGATATCAACGGGGTGGAAACCACTTCTGAGATCGTTCAGATATATAAGGAAAACCCCGGTTTTGTCTTGCTGGAAACCTCGCCTATGCCCTTTGGTGAATTTCTGAATTTGCGGCTGAGTATCGATCATGAGGCTTGGGTTTCTGCAGAAATTACCGATATTACAGGTAAATTAATTCTCAGCGAAAATCGTTCTTTTTCCCCCGGGACTTTTTCGTGGCAAATGGCTACCGGGCATCTTTCTTCCGGTGTTTATTTTTTGCGGCTGAGCCAGGGGCGTGAAAGCATTTTCCGAAAAGTGATGAAGCAATGATACATTCAAAGATTGCAGGAATTGGCTACTATGTGCCTGAAAATGTGGTGACCAACCACGACCTCTCCCAACGATTTGATACCTCGGATGAGTGGATCCGTGAGCGCTCCGGAATCGTGGAGCGCAGATATTTTACCCCCGGAAAAGATACCGTCGCCAATATGGGAACCAACGCAGCCCGTATGGCGATCGAAAGAGCGGGTTTGCAGCCCGAAGACATTGATTTTATTATCTTTGCCACCCTGAACCCCGACTATATGTTTCCCGGTTCAGGGGTATTGCTCCAGCGCGAGCTGGGCCTGAATACCAAAGGTACACCCGCATTGGACATCCGCTGTCAGTGTTCGGGTTTTATTTATGGGCTTTCCATCGCCGATCAGTTTATCAAAACCGGCATGTACCGCAATGTGCTGATGGTCGGGTCTGAAATTCACTCTTCCGGGCTGGATTTTTCGGATGAAGGGCGGGACGTCACCGTACTGTTTGGCGATGGGGCAGGGGCTGTCGTGTTGCAGGCTACCGAAGAAGAAGGGAAAGGCATTCTCACCACCCATCTCCACGCCGATGGTGAACACGCCGAGCGGCTCGCTGTGCTTACGCCTTCCGGCCATGAACCCCGCCATATCACCCATGAAATGATCGATAGCCGGGCTATCTACCCGGTGATGAATGGAAAATACGTCTTCAAATTTGCCGTTGAAAAATTTCCGGAAGTGATCATGGAGGCGTTGAATAAAACCGGCTATACCCCCGCTGATATTGATATGTTTATTCCCCACCAGGCCAATCTGCGTATTGCAGAAGCTGTGCGCCGCACCCTGGGCCTGCCGGAGGAAAAAGTCCACAACAATATCATGAAGTACGGCAATACCACCGCAGCCTCTATTCCCATCGCCCTCAACGAAGCGTGGGAACTGGGCAAAATAAAAGAAGGCGACCTGGTATGCCTGGCCGCCTTCGGAAGTGGGTTTACCTGGGCTTCCGCCCTGATACGCTGGTAGCTAGTTACCTATCGGAATCTGGCTGATCAGCTTGATGTCGTTGAGGTCAGAGTAGTCGTACTGATACAGTCCGCCCTCGCCGAAGGCGAGAAGAAGATTGTGCAGCGGGATTACGTCCATGACCTTAATATCCTTAAACTGTGCCAGCAGATTCTGATTGATTTTGCTTACATCACTGGCGTCATAGACCTTCAGCCCGGAAGTGCCATCACAGATAAACAGTATGCCATTTCTGATACCCAACCCACTGGGATTGGTCATGCTGTAGGTATAATCAAGGTTGGGCTGAGTGATATTGGAGATGTTGATTACATCCAACTGGTTGGTAAAGCCTTCACATCTGTCTCCATTTCCGTTTCTGAGTGTTACAAAAGCGTAATTCCCTTCCACTACTACCGGGTCGCAGCTTCTTACGTGGGAAAGCTGGGAAAGCTGAAACGGATTTGCAGGGTTGTCGAGCGAATAGATAAACATTCCGGTCATTGATCCCAGAAACAGCCGGTTGTTGTAAGGGAAAATCGTCTCGATATCCCAGCCAACCGGAACCTCGCGTACAGAAACCGGGTCGGCGAGATTGGAAATGTCAAATACTTCCAGGTCTGTCCAGGTTACTGCATAAAGATAGTCGTTGACAATGGTAAACCGGGCCAGCGAACCTCCTACTCCTACACCGATTTCACTACCGCCGCCAGACTCACTTTTAATGGAACTGTTGGAGGCAAAGTCCTGTACGCCCATGGCGAGTACATCACTTCGGGTGAAAATATTGGGAACGCCCGAGTAAGGCCAGCCGTTGGAACCGCAGTCAACGGTTTCTGAGATTTCTTTTTCTACCCAATCCACAGCGATACCGCTGTCGGGGTCGGCCCAGAGACCTTCGTGGTTCCAGCCATAAGGAAATACATTTTCTTCCCTGCTGAGCACCGAGACAGAAGACATATCCGAAATATCTATGGCTACCAGGTCAATATAACTGTCGGCGTAAAGGATATTTCCTTTGATGGCTAGGTCATGGTTGCCGGGGATGTTGATAAATCCGACGATCTGAGGTGTAGCCGGATTGCTGTTGTTGATAATATGAATCCCTTTGTTGACCTCAGAAATAAAGATATAAGCATCTTTAAAATACATTTTGCCGGGAGCAAGAATAGCTCGGGCAGGTTCACTTTTTACTGAGGCTCTGACAGCCTCATAGCTCATGTACACAGGCTGATACGCAAAATAGGAGACAGTCTGCTCACATTTGTCCTGAATACAGCCGGTTAGCATACTTAACAGTAAAACGGCTGAAACAATTACCGGGGAAATTAACTTTTTCATAGGTATGAGATGATTGGAAGTAGTGGGCCTGATAGTTATTGATTTTACCTGTTGACGCAGACCTTCGCGAATTTGCTGCATGAAACAAAAAAAACTTCGAAATTTACCCACGTATCAGGAAACATATCAGTGAAAATGAGCATAACACAAAACATTCAGCAGATCAGGGCAACCATTGACGCAGCGGCCACGAGGTCGGGGCGAAAAAGCGGGGAAGTACAACTGATTGCTGTTTCCAAAACCAAACCTATGCCGTTGATCCGTGAGGCTTTTGCGGCAGGGCAGTTGGATTTTGGGGAAAACAGGGTTCAGGAGTTGCGCGAAAAGTATGAAGCACTTCCCGAAGTGCGCTGGCACATGATCGGAACCCTCCAGCGCAATAAGGTCAAATACATTGCTCCTTTTGTATATCTCATTCATTCGGTTGATTCGGCCCGATTATTGGAAGAAATTAATCGTCAGGCTGAGAAAAACCATCGCCGGATTCCCTGCCTGTTGCAGATTAATATTTCGGAAGAAGATTCCAAGTCAGGAATGGAAGAATCGGAGTGCCTTGAAATCCTGACACACATAGACGATTATCCCCATGTGCTGATCCGGGGATTGATGGGAATGGCCGAACTGACGGAAAATGAAACGGTGATCCGAAGGCAGTTTCGGCGATTAAAAGCTGCCGCCACGCGGTTTTCTTCTATCGGGCATCCAAGGGTTTCAATGGAACAACTGTCTATGGGAATGTCTGGAGACTATGAAATTGCCGTCGAAGAAGGCGCCACCATGGTCAGGGTAGGAAGTTTGGTTTTTGGCGAAAGGTAGTCCGGGAAAAGTTTGGTATTTAACGAAAATATTTTCCAGATGATGGATATTTGGTTTTTCTGCATTTGCATTTTTCAAAAAACCCATTAGCTTTCAGGCGTTTGCATGGCTATTATCTGTACCTGTTATTATGTTTCTACGTATTTCTATTCTTATTGGCATATGCTTGCTCCCATTGTCATGCGGAAGGACGATATTTCAGAATAACCCTTTTTCCTCCTCTGCTTCGCTTACAGCAAAGTCGGTTCGGACCAGTGTGGTTCACCAGCCTGATTCGCTTTCAGCCTCAAATAAGCCCACAGAAAACCTGTTTCGTGAAGCTTATTCCCGACCGGTTGACAGTTTGTTTCAGGACTTACAAAAAAATAAATCATTCAGCGGGACTGTTCTTATTGCCCGGAGCGGGAAAGTCATTCATACCGGAGCTTATGGCTATTCGGATATCCGTAACAAGGAGGCACTGACCACTGAAAGTGTATTCCAGCTTGCCTCTGTTTCCAAGACTTTCACTGCAACGGCAATTTTACTTCTCCAGCAGGACGGGCTGCTCGACATTGATGATAAGGTGCGGTTTTATGTACATGATTTTCCTTATGAGGATATTACCATCCGCCATTTGCTGAACCATCGTTCGGGACTTTCGCGTTATATGGGAGAAATGCATGTTTCATGGGACAAGCGAAAGTATTTGAACTACAACGATGTGCTCCAATATTATGTGGCACACAAGCCGGGACTGTTTTTTGCACCCGACACAAAATTTGAGTATTGCAATACCAATTATGTATTTCTGGCTGCGCTGGTGGAAATTGTCTCTCACCAGACCTTTGCAGCGTTTGTGGAATCGCGCATATTCAGACCCGCAGGCATGGAGCACACCTGGATTTGCGACCCGCAGGAACGGGAACTCAAACCCCATATGACCTTTGGTTATAACTATTCGCGGCGCGGATTTCAGAAAGTGGAGGGCGATTATCTGGATGGCGTTTTTGGCGACAAGGGGGTGTATTCTAATGTAATGGACCTCTACCGGTTTGATCGCGCACTCGCTTCGGGCCAACTGCTCGACCAGCGCTGGCTTACCGAATCATATCTCCCCGGCAGCCCGGAAGAAAAAAACCAAAACTACGGTCTGGGCTGGAGAATGAAACCATTCTATCCCGATCTGGTCTATCATTTTGGCTGGTGGCACGGATACCGCACCTGTTTTATCCGCGATCTACAGGCAGAGACTACAGTCATTACCTCAGCAACCGCGACAACCGCCAGAAACCCTTCAACTTCTGGTACGTCTATCAGTTTATCAATGGATGGAGGGAAACTTTGTGGAGACGGCCTGAAAAAAATTCGCAAAAGAAAAAAAAAATATCATGGCTCATGTTATATTTGGGCCAACTTTTGGCAAAAGTAGTTTTACTCTCGCGGTGCAACTAATAACATCCTCAACTTGAAAATTGTTTACTTTATAAGTAATTTTTTTTTGTGGAGTTAAAAAATAGCGGAAAACATGACCTGTTACTTAATTTTTTGCGTAAAAAAAGGACATAGAGTTTAATTCGATAATTGTAAGAAATGGCTGTATTCCACTTGGGGAAAGCCATGAGAAACCAAGAATTTTACAGTCTCATCTACTCGTGCGTGTACTGTTTTATTTCCGGAACCTGTTTAACAATGTCGTTTAAATGTCTGTCCAAATGATCTCCCTTGATAGTACCGTGCTCAACCGCTTCGAAAAAGCTATTCAATACGAGTGGCTGGAAACCAATGGACTGGGAGGGTACTCCTGCTCTACTGTAATACATGCCAACACCCGGCGGTATCACGGCCTTTTGGTCGCTGCCACCCGGCCTCCGGTAGGAAGGATGGTACTGGTCTCCAAAATGGAAGATAAGGTGATCGCAGGTGAAAAAATCTATCACCTGAGCAGCAACAAGTACAGAGGAACGGTTTATCCCACCGGATACATTTTTCAAAAAGAATTTAAACGCGACCTTTTCCCCGAGTTTGTCTATCAGACTAATGGCATCGAAATGCGCAAAACCATCGTTGCCGTTCACGGAGAAAATACCGTGCTGGTCTTGTATGAGGTACTGAAAGCCAATAAAAATTTCACGCTTGAACTAAAACCCTTTCTCGGCGCCAGAGGCCATCACGAACTTACGCACTTCAATCACGCCATAAACCGGGTAGCGCTTTTTGAAAACGGAGTCATGCGCACAAGGCCCTATCCCGATTCTCCCGAAATATTCATTTCTGCCCCGGGAGGTCACTTTGAGTCTGTACCTGACTGGTACTATCAGTTTGAATATGCAGAGGAACTAAAAAGAGGGGAGGATGCGCACGAAGACCTTTTCAGTCCGGGAAAACTGTATATCCCCATGGAAGCCGGGTCTAAAGTAGGGCTGATTGTTTCAACTGAAAATCCATCGGGCAGAGACCCGTGGGAGTTGTTTCAGGCAGAGAAACTAAGGCGCCAGAAAATCATCCGGATGGCAGGATCTCCTTCTCCCATGTTGCAGACATTGGCACTGGCGGCAGATCAGTTTCTGGTTGAAAGAGGTGAAGGCGGAAAAAGCATTATTGCAGGTTACCCGTGGTTTTGCGACTGGGGCAGAGATACGATGATTTCGCTTCCGGGAATATGTCTGGCAAGCGGAAGATTGGATGAGGCCCGGCAAATCTTGCGTGCTTATGCACGCGAAGTGGACTCAGGTATGATTCCCAACCGTTTTCCCGAAAAGGGTGAACATCCGGTCTATAATACTATTGACGCTACCCTCTGGTTTTTTGTGGCGGTCTATAAATACCTTCAGGAAAGCGGCGACAGGGAGTTTGTGGAAGATGAGATTCTACCGGTTCTGTCGGAAATACTTTTCTGGCACGAAAAAGGTACCCGGTACAATATTCATACCGATGAGGATGGCCTCCTGTGTGGCGGAATCGGCGGCGTTCAACTCACCTGGATGGATGCCAAGTGCGGCGACTGGGTTGTCACTCCACGCATGGGTAAAGCTGTGGAAATCAATGCGCTCTGGTACAATGCATGGGAAATATTTGCCTTCCTCAATGGTCTCGTAGGCCATAAATCTATAGCGCAGGATGCTGCCCGGAAAGCAAGACAGATCAAACGGCAGTTTCAGACTTTGTTTTGGAACCAGGATAAAGGCTGCCTGTATGATTATATTGATGGCGAGTTGAAAGATGAAGCTGTAAGACCCAATCAGATATTTGCGATCAGCCTTCCCTTCCAGATACTGACCGCCAGTAAGTCTTATCAGGTTCTCAAAAAGATAGAAGAAGAACTACTTACTCCCCGTGGCCTCCGGAGCCTCTCTCCTGCCGATTCGATGTACCACGCAAAGTATCAGGGCGATCTGCTTGCCCGCGATGGTGCTTACCATCAGGGTACGGTGTGGGGATGGCTCATGGGCCCTTACATCGATGCGCTCGTCAAAACCAAAGGCCTGGCAGGAAAGGAAGAAGCCCGCAATCTGTTTATAAACATGGATGAACATTTCCGGGAAGGGTGTATCAGTTCGATATCTGAAATCTTTGACGGAGATGCCCCGCATAAACCGAGAGGATGTTTTGCCCAGGCATGGAGTGTGGCCGAATTGCTTAGGGTCAATCACGAACACTGCCTCTTCGGAACCCAGGCTCCTGTAAAAAAAATCCTTCGTAGGCGCAAGATTGCCCAAAAAGTAGTAGCCGAAAAAGTATAACCGTATTTTAAAATAAATCTATCCTGAAAAGCCTGTTTGTTGGCAACAACGGACAGGACTTGGTATTTACTTATGTCTGAAATGGCCTATTTTTGGTAATTTTCATTTATTGATATAATTTTTGCTAAACCCAAAAATATTTCTTTGCACAATCCATCCTTTTACATACATTAAGAGATGTTTTTACTCAATTAATTATCAACTCTAAAGTGCTTATCTTATGCTAAAAAAGATTACCTACTTTTTGCCTGCTGCTTTGATTGCTTTTGTGGTCGTATCCTGTCAGGTTCAGGAAGTTCCCCTTCAGGGAGAGATTTCTGAAGAAGTAATAGCCAAGATTTCCAACATGGGATTTAACCCGGATGGAATTGAAGCTGTGGAAGAAGGATACAGAATTGAGCGGGACATCATTATCACTCATGAACTTCTCGCATCTACTCCTACTTCGGCGGTTGTTCCCAACTATGAGCAGTATCGCACTACCAACCTGGTGACCGCTGGCGTTCCCGGAAGAGTAATTACCATGTATGCGCAACAAGGAGGATCCACCGGCTATAGCGCAGGTATGATCGCTGGTCTGGATATGGCCATTGCCCGCTATAACGCGATGAACTTAGGTATTTCCTTCCAGAGAGTTACATCCTCAAGCGGTGCTGACATCCAGATGACCCGCCTTAAGAAAGGTGAAGAAAGACAGGGAATCCTGGGCTCTGCAGGCTTTCCTACTGCTTCCGGCATATCCCTTTACGACCAACCGGTGATGAGGCGTTTCGAATTCTTCAATGTCTGAGTACCGGTAATCGTAAAACCATTATTCTGTGAAGGAATGCCTGTCGTGTATTGTTTACCATACCGACTATTGACAGAAAGGCTCACTGCGGCGAGCCAATGGAAGGTATGTGTCTCTCTAAGGTGCTATTTACATCCCGCACCAGCACCGGAGCTTGACCTACAGCCAATTATAATATGCTTTCAAACTGGCTGGCACCGTCCAAACGCAGCACGATCAGACTGCTTTGTCACAATCTTGGCTAATAGCGTTTAGAAATATGTAATGCCAGATTATTTCCAGGCTTTTTTTTATCATGAATGTACGTGCCCTCCAGTGCATCTCTTGTTTATCCCATCTGATAAAAATAAATTCCCCTGCTCAAAGTATCCGTAAACAGAAACTCGGTTTCCACATCAATCGACAGGATTTCAATCAACCTTGCCATTTGATCATATAAATACAAAGTACTTCCCTCCAGATTTTTGGTTTGTATGGTTACATCCTCTCCGTCATACGCCGGGTTGGGGTAAATGAGGGCGGTAGCAGGCGCGGCATAGATCAGGCGCTGTTCGTCGCTCATGATTGTCAGTCCACTCTGAAGTTCCACAACTGCCCGGTAATTATTTGCACCCTGATTCAGATTTGCATCAAGATAGGTATAACTCAATTCCGCCGGAAACGGGAACTCTGCCAAAGTAATAACACTACTGCCGCTTCGTTTTTCAATTCTGATCTTACTTACGCTATAAACCGATCCCAGTTCAAGCGTCAATTCTCCCTGATTATCTGCTTCTCTGGCCCAGAAACTTTGCAGATAACAACGACTATTCTGGAAATTCAGATTCAGCAAAGGAGACCGCAACCCCGTGATACCTTCCGCTAAAACAGGTTGGACGCTGACCAGTCGCTCCTGACTGGCAAAAGCGGGTAAAACCGCAAAACTATCAGAAGTTTGTACCAGTTTATTCAACTCATTATTTGTAAATGCCCAAAGCTGGTAGCTGTCGATCCCATCCATTTTTTCCCAGCTCAGAAGAAGGGAATCTTCACAATCAAACTGAAGTGCCAGGTCCAGAGGCCGGGAAATGGTGAAAGTATCAGCGTAAAAAGTATCACTGGCAATAATCATCCGTAGCTGGGCAGTGGCAAATATATCAGGTACTTTCCATGTATGGTATTCGGCGTGTAACCTTACAGAATCCGCAACTGCAGCCCAGTCCGAAGATTGACCCGGAAAACGATATTCAATTTTCCCTTCAGAATATCCATAGCTATTTTTCCAGCGGATGACATTGTTGTTTTCAGAATGAAGGTTATCTGATGATGTAGGCCGTGTCCAATAGAAATAATCTTTTATATCCCAGTCATAAACCAGGGCAAATCGCTGTCTGTCGGTGGAAATCCGCTGTCCTTTGATCTCTATCTGGTAGTTTCCTGCCAGAGGATCGGCAAGTGAAATTTGCTCCTGCGGGTTGAGGGTATCGCGTTTTCTGACGGCGGGCAGCAACAATGAGTCCGGATGCGGGCTTGTATTGAGGGTCCAGGGTAACCAAACATTGCCGGAACCGGGCAGAATCAGCTGCATATCCAGATCATTTACCAGTGCTACAGAGATATTGGGGTGGGGGGGCACAAGCCAGCAAAGTGTCAGTTTCAGGTTTTTTATATTGGACGGAACTTCAAGCGGAATCACAATACTTTCATTTGCCGCTACATAACCTAAGAAATAATGGCCTTCCCGGATACTTTTTACAGATTGAAAAGCCTGGACATTGCCAAAACCACTGATAAAATCGGGGCCGGTAGTCAGCAAGTCTTGTGCACCATTGAGTAATGCAGCTTTGACCAGTTCTGCCGCAGGTAAACTGTCATGAGATTGTTTATATGCCTGCTGAATCAATAAACTTACGCCCGAGGTAATGCCGGCAGCGCCAGAACTCCCTCCTTCCCCATAAGCAACCAATTCTGGTTTCACTCTTCCATCGTGTGCCGGGCCATGTGAACTCAGCGTCTCCATCGTCAGGAAAGAATCGACAGAACCAACCGTCAGGAGATTTTTTGCCATTTTGAAATTTCCGGTAAGATTGGCAAAACCCTGTAACCCAGCATAAGGGCCTTCTTCTGCCTCAGACAAGCCTGCGTTCCCTGCGGAAAAAACATGAATCAGGCGACCATCATGATAGATCATATGATCGTAGGCTGCCGCTTCTGCACCATAATAACTTTCCACGCCGATTCCATAGGAATGGTTCTGTACACTTATTCCATAATTGTCATAATAGGCCCGGGGCTCAGGCAGCAGGTTGTAAAAACTGGCGGAAGTATGCATTGCAGCGGGTGCGACGCCTTTGCCTGTATAATATGAATTGCCTGCCCCGGCAATCATACTGGCGATAGTGGTAGCATGTACATTTATGAAAGCAGTGCTCTGAGCGGTAGGTATATACCGGCCCGCCAAATCTACATCAGTGGAATCATAGCGGCTTTCTTTCAGGTTAAAGACCATGCCACTGCCGTCCAGATCAGGAAATTGGCTGCTCAGATAATCCACTTCATTTACGCTGAGGTCAAAATCGCTTACCGATAGCTCTCCTTCAGGTGTACGATTGCGAATATCCATAAACGTGATACCGGGCCAGGTCGAAATCAGAATCGCATGCGCTTTACTGGTTTCTATCAAAACTGTTGCTGTTTCGGGATAGCTGCTCAGGAGTCTTACCTCTGGCCTCATTTCCTGCAATTTGTTTTGTAATTCAGACCAGTTTTTTGCCTGAACGAGGAATATACAGGATTGTGAGGGAGCGATTTTTGCAATGGCTCGTTCCCACCCGGGCGAAAATTTAGTGATAGATGAAGATGTATTGGCAATCCCATTGTTGGTTTGGGCAAACCCGGAGATTTTCAAAAAGAGGATAGAAATTAACAGCAACGCATTTTTCTTCATTTGATGACCCTGATTATTCAACGGTGGGGATTTACTGTACTACATTGCCAAGCCCAGGTCCGGGAGAATGGACGTCTTAAACCAATATCTGTCCAGTGTTTCCCATACCTCGATCAGTTCCAGAAAATGCATGGGTTTGACAATATAAGAAGCAGCGCCCGATTCGTACATTGTCCTGATGACACTCGCTTCATTGCAGGTAGAAAAAATAACGACAGGGATTGCCCTTGTTTCGGGGTTTTGTTTGATCTCCCGCAGACATTCCTGTCCACTTTTTCCGGGAATACTTAAATCCAGTAAAATAAGCTCGGGGCTAGGGAACTTCAGGGTGTCAGCAAATTTTCCCTTACGACCCAGGTAATCCATAAGTTGAAGTCCGTCAAGGACAAATCTGAATTCAAATTGTACCTGCGCTTCTTCCCGGGCTGCCTTACAAAGCGCGATATCATTAGGATCATCTTCAGCATAAAGGATCGTGGGAATTTCCCTGGGTTTTATCATACTAGATCAATACAAATCCTGCGGAAAGAATACATACCTCTAAAAATAAAAAAAAATCTATTAACCATGAACCCAAAACCTGATAATTCCTTCCAGCACCCTTCCAAACTCGAAAAAATCGATGGGTTTTTGAATGAAACAGTTTGCCCCGTGCGCATAACTTTGCCGGATCGATTCCTCACTTTCAGTCGAAGAAAGAATGATGATGGGAATCATGTCCGTCTTTTCGTTGTTGCGGATTATCGTCAGCAACTCCAGTCCGTGTACTTTGGGTAATTCAAGATCGAGAAGGATCAAATCGGGCAATACGTATGCTTCGGTCTGATCGCCTGGGAAAAGTAAACTTAGTAAGTCTGCTCCGTCTTTGGCATAATCGATTTTTGCATCTATGTTCAGGTCTTCCAGGGCAAATAAAGCCAGTTTCAGATCAGATTTATTGTCATCTGCCAGTAGGATTTTTATTTTTTTTTCGGTACCCATAGCGCCTGAGAAAGATCACCTTGTGTTAAATGTAAGAAAATCTCTCCGCTAAAAGATGCGAATTGCATATTTTTATAGAATTTCCCGAAAAATAAATTAATCAGCCGCTATTTTTGTTCGATCTTCGTTGTAAACAGAAGTTGGCTGAATTTCATTCTCCGGTATTTATATCAATATTTTGCCACTCATGAAACATATTCTCTTCTATCTGGCAATATTTCTTGCCTTTGTTCCCGCCTTCTCTCAGGTTGAAATCAATATTCAGGTAGTTCCCGGAAAAACGGACCTCCGAAATTTTCTGAAAGAAAAGAGTGGCGCTGTCATCCAAAAAGAAGATATTTCTCCGGCGCTGAAAGAGAAGTATTCCTTTCTTCCGGCGATCACCCATGTTGCTGCCCTCTCCAAAGACCAACCTGAATTTCAGGATATCGCCGGTATATTTACTGTTACCATCCAGAACAATAACGCCCGCGATGCCATTGGCAACCTCCTGGCATCAGGGGATCTTGTATTTGCCGAAGAAAACCGCACCCGTACCATAGATCAGATCACTTTTACCCCTAATGATGATTCCCTCGCCCGGCAATGGTTTCATACGGCCATTCGCTCTTACGAAGCCTGGGATATTACCAGAGGAAGGAGGCAGACATTGCCGTCGGTATAATTGATACCGGTCTGGATTTTCTCCATCGAATTTGAAGGACAAATCTTTATCAATGCCATAAAGAATGCCAATGGCAACGAAGTTTGACCCCTGGCCTGCTTCCGAGACAGCGGTGGCGTAGCGGGAGATTTTGATGATATAGACAATGACAACAATGGCTTTGTCGATGATGTCGCGGGATATGATTTTACCGACCAGCCGCGCAGCCGCGCAGGGAGACTATCTGTTTGAAGATCCTTTCCCCGAAGACGAAAATTCGCACGGAACGGTAGTCAGTGGCATTGTCGCAGCAAAAGGCAACAACCAACTGGGAGGATCGGGAATCGCCCCCGACTGCAGGCTGGTTGTGCTCCGCGCATTTGCAGCAAATGGAGCAGGCGAAGATGACGATATTGCACGTGCCATTATCTATGCGGCAGACAACGGAGTCAAAATCCTCAATTTCAGTTTTGGCGATATTTACCCTTCGCTGACCATGCATGCCGCCATCAAATATGCCTATTCCAAAGGCGTTGTTATGGTTTCCAGCGCGGGAAATGGTACAGGCGATGATCTCCACTATCCTTCCGCATTTGACGAAGTAATTTCAGTTTCTGCCTCCGATATGGATCCTGTCAGTGGAAGAGAATATCTGTGGCCGCTGAGCAGCTACGGACTTACCGTTGATCTCTGCGCGCCCGGCAGCCGGATATTCACCACCACCCTTCAGGATACGGCTTCTGATGGCACAATTACCGCTTATACCACTACCCAGGGAACCAGTACTTCCGCGCCGATGGTAGCAGCTGCAACGGCCCTGTTGTTTGCCAAAAACGGATACCGCACGCCGCAGCAGGTGCGGGGATTGCTCACTTCCACAGCAGATGATATTTCGGATGAAGGCTGGGATCATCTCACCGGAGCCGGGCGGCTGAACCTGCATCGCGCACTTCAGGCTGTGGGTGCTTCGGTAGTGAAAATCACCTCCCCTGTCAACGACGGCGGAAGTCCCCTCGATACGGTCATGATCACCGGCACCATTCTCGATCCGCAGTTTCTACGTTTTCATATCGAATGGCAGTATGGGACGGAAGACCGCAATCCCTGGCATACGATTGCCGGCGATCTGCCTTATCAGCAAAAAGACGATACCCTTGCCATGTGGGATCTCTCTGTTCTCCCTTCCGACCTCAATACGCAGGGATTTCCTTCCAACTGGAACGGACTATCGCTTCCCGAAGGTGAATACACCATTCGCATCAGAGCCGAACGCACCGACGGATTTACAACAGAAGACCGCATCCGTTTTATCAGAGATAAAACACCGCCCGAAACGGTGGTTTCGCGGGCCGTTGCTGCCTGGGACAACCACGAGCGGAAAATGATGATAATTTTCAGAAGTTCTGACCAGGCTTTTCATACCCTGTACTATCGCCGGGCGGGTAGCTCTACCTATCGCAAGGAACCATTTGACCGCACGACCCGCAACGGCTCGTTTCTCCTGGGAGTGCCCGAAATCAGCACCGGAACCTATGAGTATTATGTAGAAGCGCAAAATCTCGCCGGACTAATCAGTCAGACAACGCCCGCGACATTTACGTTTCAGTCTGACTATATCAACCGTTCGGGCTTTCGTACGCTGAGTTATACCCTGCCTATGGGCAGATTTGTGGAAGGAACCTATGATTTTGATAATGACGGCCTGAAAGAAGTAGTGTTAAATGAATATACTTCCAGCCTGGGTTTTGGCAAACTTAAGCTTTACGAATTTAACGGCAGCTTTTTTATTCCCGCAGATTCACTTTCGTTTAAACCCGTACTTATCCCCAAAGATGTGGATGACACTGACGGCGACGGACTGCTGGAAGTGCTTTGTTCGGTAAATGATTCCAGTTATATCGTCGAACAGAAAACCGCAGGCGTTTTCCCAAATGAAATCATCTATTCCAACCTGGGGGACTCTCTGCGGGCAGAAGGTTTTGCCGATACCGATGGCGACGGGCAGAAAGAACTGCTGATGAAAGATGATGTGGATTTTTATGTGTTTGAGCGCTCGGGCAATAGCTGGTCTCAGGCTGCGGCACTGCGCGACAATACACCGGGTTATCTGGGCGGAATCAGTCCGCGGGCGATCAATGGCGATTTTGACGGCGATGGAAATCCGGAAGTGATTTACGGTGATTTTGACGGAGACATTATTGTGTATGAACATAAATCAGGGAATAGCTACGCCGATATTTTTCAGAATCTTACAAACCTGACCAAAGCCGGTGTTTACCTTACGAAAGGAGATTTTGACGGAGATGGGAATCCCGAATTTTTTGTTGCTGCGCATACCAGTTCGTTGAAAAATGCCGATCTGGAATACGACACGCCCCACTGGTGGCTGAGGATTTTCAAGAGCTTTGAAAATGATAGTTTTGAAGTCGTATGGCAGGATTTTCTTTACGATATCGATACTGATAGTTATAATGCAGCGACAGCGGGCAATCTCGACAATGATATTGCCGATGAACTGGTATTTACGACCTTTCCCCGAACCTATATTCTGGATTACAACGGGTCTGATTATCATTGGGAATGGTTTTATTATGGTACACTGGCTACCCACCATGTTATCGGTGATTTTAACGGCAACGGAGTACAGGAAGTGGGAATCGGAAGAGGGGATACTACCTTTTTCTTCGAAAAGGATGTGATGTACACCGGCCCGGCGCCTGTGGGATCACTTCGCGGTGTAGTAACGGGAAAGGAAAATGTACGTCTCGACTGGAATGCTTCTTCGGGGGCAACAGGGTATCAGGTATGGCGAATCAGGGATCCGTTTCAAAATGACACGGCAACGGTCATTGGGCCGGTTACGGCAACCAATTTTGTAGATTCAGGTCTGGATGAGGGGCAATTGTATCTGTACGTGCTGCGGTCGTTGAATCCCGGGCTCAATCCTCCGGAAAGCGGATTTGGCAATGCGATATTAATCCGGCCACATGCTGCTCCGGAAGTTGACAGCGTAAAAGCGCTGAGTGCAAGTCAGTTGGAAATATACTTTTCGCAGGAAGTAGAAGACAGGGACACCGACAAGAGTCGTTTTGTCGTCAACGATAAGTTGACGCCCGTGGGCATTGTGCGCACGGGAGATTACAGCAAGCGCCTGATTCTCACCTTCACATCCAACTTTGCGGAAGGCTGGAATACACTGAAAATAGACAGCACTTTTACCGATGCCGGCCTGGCCTATATTTCGCCCAACAGCCGCGAACGGAGCTTTTTTTATGAAAAATCAGATGATGAAAGCCTTTACCTTACGCATTGGGAGATAGCCTCGGATAAGGAAGGAATATTGTATTTTAATTTTCCCCTGGAAGAATCACTGGCTTTGGATTCGGCCAACTATACCCTTTCTCCGGTAGGTACGATCTCGGGGGTGGAATGGGCTTCCGATGATATGGATGCAATAAAAGTTACGATAAAGGATGCGCGGTTTGGTTCATTGGGTTATCCTTTGTCGGTAAAAGTGGAAAATATATGCGCCATAAATCTTGTATGTGTGGGCGAAGAGGGAAATGTTGCCACATTTTCCTCCCATAAGGATGATTTGTCAGAAGCATTTGTATATCCCAATCCGGCCTATCCTCATGAGTTGTTTGAGGGCGTGCGGTTTGCCAACCTTACCCGTCAGGCGACGATAGAGGTGTTTACCATTTCGGGAAGACTGGTCAACCGGCTGGAAGAGACAGATGGGGATGGCGGATTTGAGTGGGATCTTCGCGATGTGGAAAGAGTGAGAATCAAGCCCGGAGTGTATATCTACCACATCTACACCGAGCAGGAAGGAGTGAAGGCCTTTATGGGCAAATTTTCGGTGGTCGAGTAGGTGGCAGCGTTCTGCCTTCTGACCTGATGATATCCATAGGAAGTCAGATTGGACAAAATTTAAAACAGAATTTCTACTTTGGACCTGTTGCGGCTTAGAGGAAGCGGACAAGATCGCGAATAAACTTAGGTTACCCCTGATTTGTTACAAATTTTACCCAAAATAACCCCTGATTTGTTACAAATTATGTCGATATTTACCCCTGATCTATTACAAATCAGCGCGTGTATATGGTGTTTTCGCGGAAAATAACGAAAGATTTGCTGGCCTGGAAACAGAAGCAGCAGCGCAAGCCACTCATTATCAGGGGTGCCCGTCAGGTAGGCAAGTCCACACTCATTCAGGAGTTTGGGAAAGGGTACAGACACTTTGTGTCGCTGAACCTCGAACGACCGCGCGACCGGCGTTTCTTCGACCGGGAGCGGGAGGTACGCAAAGCCTGGCAGCAGATTTTATTTGAGCACAATCTGCCCGACGAACCAGAGGATACGCTGTTGTTTCTCGACGAGATCCAGGAACTGCCCCATGTCATCCGGCAGTTGCGTTATTTCTACGAGGATCTACCCCGGCTGCACGTGATCGCCGCCGGCTCATTGCTGGAGTTCTCTCTGGGCGATGTGCGCTCCTTTCCGGTGGGGCGGGTAGAGGAAATGGCACTGCATCCGCTGGATTTCGAGGAGTTTTTGATGGCAGCCGACGAGCAGGCCGCGCTTGAGCAACTGCGCCAGATTCCGCTGCAAAGTTTCGCTTACGACAAACTGTTCCGACTCTACCGGCAGTACCTTATCATCGGGGGCATGCCTGAGGTGATCAAAACCTTTCTCCACCACCCGATGGAACTTTCGCGGCTGCGGGAGGTCTATGCATCCATTTGGGATGCATACAAGTCGGATATCGTGAAATATGCCCGCAACCACACCGAAACGCAGGTGCTACGGCATCTTATGAGCGCTGCGCCTTATGCCCGTGACCGCATTGTCTTTGCGGGATTTGGCGCGTCAAACTACCGCTCGCGCGAAGTGGGCAAGGCCTTCCGGGCACTGAATCAGGCGCGTATTATGTACCTGCTCTATCCCACTACCCAGACAGTGCCTCCGCTGCTGCCCGATCTTACCCGTCGGCCACGCCTTCAGTTTTTAGATACAGGACTGATGAACTATGCCTCCCACATTCAGGCAGAACTGCTGGGCCTGGAAGACCTGAACGATTATCACCGGGGGTTTGTGGTACAACACGGCGCTGTGCAGGAACTGATTGCCAACCCGGTGCAGTCCGGTATGCGACCTCTGTTTTGGGTGAGAGAAAACGCCAACACCAACGCAGAGGTGGATATCCTGTGCCACTGGAAAACATGGCTGGTGCCCGTTGAGGTTAAAGCTGGCCCGCAGGGACGCCTGAGGTCTTTGCAGGAATACATGGACCTGACCCCGCACAACCTTGCCATTCGTCTGCTGTCCAATATGCATTCGGTGGAGACCGTACACACCCGACGGGGTAAGGACTTCCGGCTCCTCAACCTGCCATACTTTATGGCCTCACAACTGGACCGATGGATTGAGTGGGCCGCAGAAATCGAACCACTATCATAAACCGGATCCCTTCCAGCCTGAATGCGGGTGTAGTTTTGAGACTGAAGAAGGGCGAAGTGGTCTGGCCGCCTACTTCTAAAATCTGAGTTCTGCCTTCTGACCTTTGACTTCATCGACCCGGCGAATGGCCTCCACTGCTGTCTCGATGTGGAATTTGGTACAGACGGATCAGTGAAGCCCTGGCCGTATTCCTGATTTCTTTGGAGGAAATATCTGGAAAAGGTAGGGGCACTTTTGTTTTTACACAGGCAGGTGTTGCCGTAGAGGTAGGCTGAAGGGAATGAGCTTTCCATGCCCGATTGCCTCCAATCTCTGAGTCCATATTTCCGGAATGATTACTTTTTTCCTATCTTTAAGCGGAAATAAGAGAGATTCAAATGGCTTCGCGTGATGTTTTTCATGAGGATGTAAAGGTAAGTTTGCTGGCTGATGGTTTTTAACCCTCTTTCAAAGCGAATTGTAAAATGGATAAAAAAAGCAGATACCAGCAAATCATAAAGGATACTATCCGGAAATATGCCCGGTCAGACAATCCTGCCTTTGAAGAGTTTGAAACTCAGATTGTATTTGACGATGCACACGGTCATTATTATCTGGTAGATGTGGGCTGGAATAAGATGAAACGAATCCATGGGTTCACCCTTCACCTTGACCTCAGACAGGACAAAATCTGGATTCAGCAGGACTGGACAGAAGAAGGGGTTGCCGAAGACCTGATCGAAGCCGGGGTTCCGAAGTCTGATATTGTATTAGCGTTCCATGCGCCTTACAAACGGCCTTATACCGGGTTTGCTATTGCGTAAAGGGTAACGCTCATCGCCGAGCCAAAGGGAAAATCCCGGAAGGGATGCCTTCGGCATAATCCTGCACACTCAACACCGCCGCCGCATACGAGGCGATGTAAAACGGAACCGGCCCGCCACCGTCTAAGTTAACACTTTTTTTATACTTAGCTGGTGGTCTAAATTTGTCGAGGTATTATAAGGTGGAAAGGATATTGCCGGTGGCGTCCCGGAAGGGACAGGTCGCGGAAGGGACAGGTCGCGGAAGGGACAGGTCGCGGAAGGGACAGGTCGCGACCTGTCCGTACGTCGTGGAAAAATTCCGCATTGTTGAGGTTTCGCTCCACTTCCTTGCTCACCCGGTTGCCGAGGCCGTCGTATTCAAACCAGATATATACCGGCGCGCGTCGCTTCGCAGGAAGTCAGAAGTCAGATTTTAGAAGTGAGAAGTTAGAAGTGCGCCCGCTATCAACTTCTAACTTCTGAGTTCTGAGTTCTTACTTCTGACCTCTGAACGGGTTATATCCATAGGAAGTCTGAAGTCAGATTAGAGAAGCAAGAAGAAAGAAGTTGGCAGATGTTTGGGGGGCTGATGATTTACCATTCCATCCGACCACAGCGCTCCATCGGATACAAAACTCCCGATGAGATCGGACAACATTTAAGTTACGGCAGCATTTCTGCTTTAGGCCTGTTGCGGCTTTGGGGGAGGAGGATATACGCTACCCATCTTTTATTAAAAATTTCTTTTCTTCTAGACTTTTGGCTCGCTTGTTTAAATACTCGCTAAAACATATCGAACAAATTGCTGCACTCCCAGGCATCTGCATTAGTTTTTCTTCAAAATAGAAAAATTCCATCTCATTAGCTAGCCAGCTTATACTTTCACCACCCATTTGGAAATAACTTATTGGTTCATCCTCCATTCCTTCTATTTCAAATACCAATTCTAAGACATCCACAGCAGTATTTTCCTCAATAGCTTGAAATAATAAATTGCTAAGCAGAACAATTACTTGGTCCCCGTGTCTGTCGCAAATAATTAGCCCCATGATATTTTTATTTTTTATTTATTTTCTAGGTTCTTCAAATACTTAAGTTGAGACACTCCACCTTTTGGAACTGATACTCCGCCTTCTCGTAATACATTGCAGACATGATCAATCCAAGAATTACACATCGGATCATACGGACCTAACTCTTTATCGACCATATCCCATTGATAGGTTTGAGCCCTTTTCGCGTCATCTATTCTAATTTCAGTTTTATTAAGATAGACACCAGGGTCCCTTTTTCGAATAGTTGTTGTAGAAAGATCTTCACTAGTAATTACTTGGTCAGTCATTACCTTATTCCCCTTGAACTCGGTTTCAACCGCATAATGTCCAAAACGGTTACCGGGCGTTGGTTTGTATTTGTAAATTGTCGCAATACCAGAAATATCTTCAGTAACTGATCTCACGCTACCACGTGCAGATAAAAGAGGACTTAACGCAAGTGCGATAGAAACTCCTCCTTCCGTCTCTTCAAATCTATCCCCGGAAGCTACTTGCTCAAATAAATGAATATAAGATCCGAAAAGAGGACTTTGCTTCCAATATTCCACGGTTGTGGGATCTGTTTCCGGAAGTTGGAAGTTTTGGTAGGTAATCAGGGCGGGTCCTTTGGCGACCATTTCCAGGGGTGATAAAAAAGTACTAATGGTAGCCCCTCCTTCAATTACCTTATTTTGCAGGAACTTACTATTGGTCTTTTCAAATACAATTTTACCCAGTGCTTCCGACTGTGTTTTTAGAAAGGCACGTGTTTCTTCAAGTCCTTCAAGTTCTCTATAGGCAATGACTTTGTTCCCCGAAAACGCATACGGGCTGTAAAAAGGATATTTAGGTGCCAACGGATCCACACTCAAAAACCGCCCCAGCCGCGAATCTTCGACGCGGTACTTGTAGGAAACGGCGTTGCCTGTGCCGTAGATTTCGGGATCTGCCTCTTGTCCTCCACCCGAGGCGGACAGGCTGGAACCCAAACCGATAGTCCTCCAGATTCAAAGAACGCCCAAATCGAACTCACCCCCTGGCCCCCGCTCTTTGAAAGAGCGGGGGAGATTCGCTCTTTTTGCGCCGGAGGCGCCGGGTTTAGAAGGGAAATGGGTATCTGTTGTCGTCTAAGGTAATACTTTTTTTGTCGGGAAGAGGACACTTTTCGTGCGCATCGATGGTACACTTTTCGGATCGTTTGTTGGTACATTTTTCGTGGCAGGTGACAATCGCAACGTTAGTTCATTCTAGTTATCCATATTTCCCCAATTATTTAATGGCCCTAATATATTTCCTGAAAATAGCCTTGTTTTCTCATCAGTTGCAGGTTCGTAACCACAATAATAACTAGTTGTTTTTAATTCCTCTGCAAGAGATGTGACACGCTTCTGGAGGTCTGAAATAAAGGTCTTTTGTCGTATTTCCTTTTCTTCAATGTCTAAGCTCAAATCATAGATATTATCATATTTATCAATTCGAAACCATACTTGTGATAAAAAAATGTCTTTCAAACCAAAGTTTGAAAAAGTAAAAATGAATGCTCCATCTGAAGACCGATTAATGCTATCAAAAATCATCTCTTTCGACTCTAAATTAAATTCTGATGAGTCTGTTATAATGGTATAATCTTTAAAGTTGACTCCGAGAGCTTTATAAGCAAGAGTTCAACTATTTTTTCGAGTTTAACTCTTTCAAATACTATTTCTATAATTTCAGTAATTTCTTTCATATATTCTAATCGATAAACCCTTTAAATGTCTTATCCATATTTAAGCGAATGCCTCTTCCATCAGATAATCTCTTTTCCAAGAAATCTATTCCTCGGTCATTGGGTGTTTTAATAAATCTTCCAGGTGCATTCATAATATCATCAAAGTGTTTTAAAGCTTGGTTATGCCAAGTTGATTTATCCCAATAACTTTCCCCAAATGCTAGGATTCCGAACGTGTTTACTTAAGGAATGCCCCAAACCGTCGAACCTTTATATGGCGAACTAGCTGAATTTAAAACATTTGAGTAATAACTACCCCTTAGCGGCAGTTTACACTTTTCTATAAATTACTTTTCCTAAATGATTGAATTTTTTTATATTTTTACCGTTGTTAAATTTTTTAGTCTCTATTGTATTGCCATCCAGAATTTGGGAAAGAAATAATAAAATCATATTCAAATAATATTTTTATTCCAAAAGGGTCTGGATTTCCTTCAACCATAATTAATTCTACCTTTTCAATTTTCTTTCCTACTATCTCATTGAAATTATCCGAATTGGTAAAATCATAATACTCTAAAGCAATTTCATCATTCAATTTTTGCTTCATCCAAAGTCTAACTCTTTCCTCAAAATCAAATTCATTAAATGAAAACAATGGAAGTGGTTCTTCATTAATTAAAGGCGACCAAACATCATTCATATCTGTACCAATTGTAAAGAGTACTTCAGGATTCCTTTTTAAGACTAATCCTAATCTTATATCAACCTCTGATATAGTATCCTCTCCAAGTGGTGGAAAGACGATTAAAAACAATCTGTTGATTATAGCATTGTGAATTTCTTTTATTTTTTCTACATTTATCATTTTATTGGGATTGCTTTTTGAAACCATGCATTTGAAGTTTTGTTAATCGTAGTAATAAAAGTTCCATCTTGCTGAGTAATCATCATTTTCCCTTCACCGATATAGAATTTTGCATTTTGATACCCACTATATTGACCAACTCTTTCTAGTTTCATTTTGCCAAAAAGATTATTTGCTGCACTTTCCAATTCTGGAATCATTTTCTGAGCTTGGTTATATGGAATTTCTCCAAAACCAAGAACATCCCTATGCTTTAATAAATGACCAACTTTATTAGATCCAAATGAAAGCCTCCCGTTAGCGGCCCCAAATGGCATCTCCTTCATCCGGAGTATTCCTTCAAATTCACTCCCTGCGACTTCGTCTATATGGGAGGCTCGTACCTGCTTGATCGCCGGGAGTTTGTTCCCCTCCCGCCGAAACAGATTCCGAAAAGTAGTACTCAATCCCGAAACCAACTCCCCAACTTCGTCGGCGAATTGCAGTAATGTTGACGGGATTTGAATAAGTCATTCCAACCGCGCCAAACATTCCCCAATCATCATCGAAGCATCTCCTACATATTCAAACAGTTGTTTTGTCAAGGCCTGGTTTACTTCTGCCTGATTCCAACTGGATTTTAGGTAACTTTGATCATAAGGATTGTTGAGGTTGAGATCACGAGGATTTGCACCAACCAAACGGGTAATTGAGCGACCATCTAATTTTCCCTGACGTCGCAGCATATCTGCCTCATTCTCGTCATAAGCTTCCTTTTCCTCCAGCCCATCCAAGTCCACCGAGTTAATCGGCTTATTCCCCGCAAACTGATACGGCGAATTCCACGGATACTCCGCACTCAACGGATCCACACTCAAAAACCGCCCCAGCCGCGCATCTTCGACGCAGTACTTGTAGGAAACGGCGTTGCCCGTGCCGTAGATTTCAGGGTCTGTTTCCTGACTTCCACCAGAGGCGGACAGGTTGAAACCAAACCGATAGTCCCCACATTCAAGAACGGCCCGGCATGGGTGCGCCGAAGGGGTAAAGGAAGCCATTACATTTTTTGTATGAGGGGATAATCAAATAAAATCATTTTCATACAAGTATAAAAAGTCTCAAAGTCTGGACACCACCCTCCCTGAAATACATCGGGAGCCCTTTCGAAAAAAGTCAAAATACTGCCATCCTCAAACCAAATTACCTTAGATTCTGTGTCGAGGGACATATGTAATTTACGCCCAAAACCCTCTATCCGCTCGTACTGATTATTTTCAATTAATTTTTTTACCCCGCTTGAGTACATCTCGAAAGAAGGATAAATTTTCCCATTTTTATTATCAATAATTATGCTAATAATATCATGGTCTTTTGTTCTTCGTAGCGCATCGTACATGTGAGAATTTTCAACGATAATTCCATATAGTGAAGAGTAGCCGAGTAAGTAGCTTTTATTCTCGATCAAGTACACTGGTATTATTCCTGCAATAGTTCTTATTTCTTCAATAAACTTTGTTGCGGGTTCTTTTTTAAGTCGGTTATACCTGTCCAACGAAACGAACGTAATTTGAGCAGCTTCGCCCCCAACGGTTTGGAGCACAATCGTTTTATTATTAAGTCCTAAACGATCCAAAAAATCATTATTCATATCCCGAGTCATTGGTAGGGTTTTTTCTTGAGGGAGCCCATTGGGTTGCCCGATTAATATCCAATTTAGCAGGAGAATCAAGGTTCCCACTTTGGGTAAGGTTGAGTTCATTTTCAAAGTTATTTAATTTTTCAGGGTTGAGAATACGATTGCACCGGTTTCTTTATTCTGAAAAGCATACTGTACATAGAGATAACACCCCGTGCGGTTGCTTCCGAGACCAATCATCAATTGCTCCATCATAGGCAGAACCAGCGTGAAAGAAGCTGCTCGTTTCTCTCCCGCTCGGCTTAGTTCATCGCGAAAGAAAGCGGCACCCGCATTCTTGACGAGATTAAGTTCCGCATCAATCTGGCCATCGTTGGTAGTTAACTTAATCGGGTATTGGGAAGCTTTTACTTCAATTGCCCCTCCATAAGGAAAATACAACACACGTCCCTGAGGGTCTTTTATATCGGTTGAATGCACAAAATCAGGGCGGACTATCCGCATATTAAAGAGATTATTTCCTTTGTAAGAAACGTTATTTGTTCCTCTTTTTAAACCCGCTGTAAATTCTGCATAAGCCATTTCGAGGGCATTCCCTGCGCTGATATTCACTTCCCAAGAATCTAAATTTGAAAACATTCGTGAAACTTGCCTTCGTAATGCAAAAACCGTCAATCCCTGATAGTCAGGATTTTTTAGTAAAGAGGTTAGTGCTAGTCTTGGATCCTGAGCCGGAGGGATACTGGGGTTTTCGCCCTTATTATCAATAAGAAGAATGGGGCTACCTGCCGCAAAATTATAGGTAGATATGCTCGCAAACTTCATGGTAAGGGGATCTGTACTTAAAAACCTCCCCACCCTCGAATCATACGCCCGCGCCCCAAAATCATAGCTATTTCCATCCCCAGAAATCTCCCCATCCGCTTCCTTCCCGTTAAACTCAAACCGATACTCCCCCAAATTCAAAGAACGCCCCGGCATGGATGCACCGAAGGGATAGTAATCCTGCACCGTAATCACTTCCGCCTCATACCCCGCGATGAAAAACGGAACGGGCCCGCCACCGTCTAAGGTAACACTTTTTTTGTCGGAAACCGTGGCTAAAATGTTGCCCAAATGATTGGTCAGTTCGTAATACTTCCGGCTGAGTAGGCGTTTTCTGCGGTTGTGGCTTAGGGGAAGAGGATATTTCCGCTTAACACTTGAAAAAATGGATAAAGGTTTTCCACTGACAGCTAATCTCTTTGAGATCGGGCTGCCAAAAACGTAGTTTTGACATATTGATTTTAATTTTTTGCCCTCGGCTCTGGAGTGCTTTCCGGCCGGGGGCTGTGATTGTGAATGGATATAAAAAGAGGCTAGCCCACTTTTGAGACAGCCTCTATATAGGTTCATTTAAAGAAGAAAATCAAGACTATAATTGCCGCAGGGATGATTCCCAATACGTGCTCTACCAGTTACTTTAGGCATCAGGTAGCTTGGCATTGGGGGAGATTCCATTATTGATTCAAAAGCATTTGTTTCCCTTCCCCAAAATTCTCCCCATGATATAAGCTTTGAAAATTTTTATCAAAAAAAAGGAATTTGTTAACCTTCCCATCCCGACTAATCATTGTTTGAATAAGAACGTCATCTTCTATCCAAAAAGGATCAGGAGAAATTTCTCCATATTCAAAATCTTTATCTGAGCTATAAAATCTAATAGCAAAAATAGGGGTATCTAGAGAAACCGTATCAAGATAATTAAGAGAAAGTCTAACCATATCCAGACTGTCCATACAAGGGCGATGATATCCCTCTATCAAAACTTCATGTAAATATGCTTTAGTGCCATCAACATATTGGGACTCCCAAGTTTGAAGGCGCTTAACCTTTTTTAATGAACATATATTTTGATTTATACAGCCACTAATTTCCCATGATATAAGAAAACCAAATATAAAAATTAGTTTGATGTTCGTATTACTTCTACGTTCCATTTGAAAGGGATAAATTTTGTTGAAAGATCTCCAAAGTTAGTAGTATGCTCTTTTGACCAATTAATACTATTGTGCTGGAGCCAATAAAGTGAAGGTAATCCTGGCAAGAAGCTAGTTGCGTCTTTTTTCCCTGCACCAAAATGATCCCAAACCGTATATTTAACTTGTATTTCGGTAGCTGAAATTTTTCTTATCTGTGCATCAACTCTTTTGGTTCCCCCCATTACAGTATGCATAAACCAAGTATCTTTAATATATGGCGTTGGTGTTGATTTTAAGATATTATTACCTTCAAATCCACTCAAATCACCATTTAGCCGAAAATAATCTAGTGCAACTTGTTCAAAAGCTTCAACTTTTTTTACGAAAGCCGGATCCTTTGAAAGTAACTCTGATGTTTTAGACATCAATCCAAAAGTGTGAGTACTATTATTGCCTGAAACAAACTTCCGCCAAAGAATTCCATCATCATCGGTTTGTTCGAGTGAAGTTCCCAGCATAAAAGCATGTGTAAATGTTGCGAAATAATCCTCAAAGCCTATATTAAATGAATAAACCCACTGATCTGGATCATAATCCTTGTTCAAATCATCATCGTTAGAACTAGATTTATTTTGTGTGTACTCAGTCGATGAGCATGACTCCCATGAGCACAAAGAAGTATTCCAATTCCACCCATAGTAGTCTTCGGTCCCCTGAACTGGAGCAATTGCATAAGTACCATCATCAAGAGGATATCCATTTTCTTTGCTAGTATGACTTGGTTCCAAACCTTCTAATTCTACAGCATCAATTACCCGATTCCCACTAAAGGCATATGTACTATAGAAGGGATACGTCGGAGCCAGCGGATCAATACTCAAAAACCGCCCCAGCCGCGCATCTTCGACGCGGTATTTGTAGGAGACGGCGTTGCCGGTGCCGTAGATATCATTGTCTGTTTCCTGAGATTGAAACCCAAACCGGTACCCCCAAATTCAAAGAACGCCCCGGCATCGCCGAGCCAAACGGGTAGTAGTCCGTCGCCGTAATCACCTCCGCTGCATACGAGGCGATGTAAAAGACGCCGTTGTTGTCGTCTAAGTTAGCACTTTTTTTGTCGGAAACGGTAGCCAGGACATTACCTAAATGATTGGAAAGCTCATAATATTTCAAACTGAGCCGCCGTGTGTGGGTCGTGGCCGGGCCGGTTTGGGGAACAGGCTTGTCCAGCGTCGTGAAGGTGTAGTCGAAGGTCTCCGAGTTGGGGTCGTCTTCGGTTTTCCACAACTCCATGCGGCGGGCGGGTTTGTGCAGGCCGAGGCGGGCACTGCCGTAGAGATGGACTTCGTCCTGGGTGAGTTCCTTTTGCAGGAAACCGGCTGGGGGATCAGTCATGGTGTAGCCGATCGAATGCGCCTCCTGATAGGTGGAAAGGATATTGCCGGTGGCATCCCGGAAGGGACAGGTCGCGGAAGGGACAGGTCGCGACCTGTCCGTACGTCGTGGAAAAATTCTGCATTATTGAGGTTTCGCTCCACTTCCTTGCTCACCCGGTTGCCGAGGCCGTCGTATTCAAACCAGATATGGGTGGGTTCACCCGAGGCGGGGGAAAGGTAAAGCCAGATGATCATCTGGCTCTCCCGAATCTTGTGATAGGCATCCCAGATGATGTTGGCGATCTTCCCGGAGTCATCACTGACCAGTTGGCCGATGGCGTCGTAAGTAGGGGTCAGTCGCGACTGACCCCTACCTGCGAGGTCATCGTCATACTGACTGCTCAGGGTCGGTCCATCCTGCTCCAATACATGGGTGAGCTGATTGGTGCCTGCGGTGTAATGATATTCCAGATTGTCCATATCAAACCCGCCGGAGAGGGTGTGGGTGGTCGTATGGTGTCCGCTGCGCTGGAGGGTCAGTCCCGGGGACTCCTCCGTAGGATATTGCCGTTTCCATCATAGGTATAGGCCGTTTGGTAATTGCTGTGCCCGCCCGCATTGGCCTGCCAGGTCTTCGAAGCGTAGGTATAATTGTCAAAGGAACGGGCAGCTGTAATGCGGTTGAGCTGATCGTAATGATAGGCCATGGCCTGCATCTTGGCCGACAGGGTACTGGAGCCACTGTTTGGGAGCATCAGTCCAGTTACCATCGAGCCGATATTGCCGTCTGCCGGGCAGATTTCGCGGCACTCAATTATACAGGTTATGATACGCCGCCGCATAATCCGCACTATTTAGGGTCGGACTGTTTACGCCTGCATCCATCCCTGAAGGGTATAGACATAATCCAACCCCTGAATGAGGTCTTCTTCCAGTTCCACCCGGGCGAGGGGGCCATGGAGGTAATATTTGTATTTCGCATCCTGATCCCAGATCACCTTCTACCCGTTTGTAGGCATGATCATCGCCGAGGGGTCGCAGCAAGTGATTGGCCTGAAGGAGGGTTTTGACATTCCCGGCGACATCATAGACGTAATGGGTACTGAAGGTCAGACTCGATGAATCGCTGGTGCTCATCGACCGTATCCGGAATACAGCCCCGATCCGGTTGCGGAGGCCGTCGTATTCATACCAGGAATGACAAATCGAAGATGCCATAAAGGTACAAGGAATTACAAATGCCAAATACCAAAGTAGGGAAATCCGAATTCTTTGGTATTTGGCATTCCTTGTTTGTCATTTGGCATTCCTGTATTACAGCCTGTCGAGGACTTCGCATACTTCGCGAACAGCGGCGGCAGAGCTATGGAGAAGTTCCATTTCTTCTGCATTTAGCTTGAGTTCAATTACTTCCTCAATCCCATTGCGGCCAAGTTTTACGGGTACGCCGAGATAGAGGTTGTTGATGCCGTATTCACCGGTAAGGTATGCACAAACGGGGAAAATTCGCTTAGAATCTTTCATGATCGCTTCGGCCATCTGGGCAGCCGCGGCGCCGGGCGCATACCAGGCAGAAGTACCCAGCAGTTTGACGATTTCACCACCACCGGACTTGGTTCTGTCCACAATGGCGTTGAGCTTATCGGCGTCGATAAGTTCGGTAACAGGGATACCGGCGACAGTGGTGTAGCGGGGCAGGGGCACCATGGTATCGCCGTGGCCACCCATGAGCACTGCCTGAATGTCTTTGGGGGAGCAGTTGAGTTCGGTAGCGAGGAAGGCTCGGTAACGGGCTGTGTCGAGCACACCAGCCATTCCCATTACGCGGGTGCTGGGAAATTTGGAGGTCAGGTAAGCCTGATAGGTCATTACGTCGAGCGGGTTGGATACGACGATAATGATACAATTGGGAGAATGTGCGATTACGTTTTCGGTAACAGTTTTGACGATACCGGCATTTGTGGAAATCAGATCGTCGCGGCTCATTCCGGGTTTGCGGGGGATACCTGAAGTGATGATCACCACATCGGATCCGGCCGTAGCCGCATAGTCGTTGGTGACACCGGTGATACGGGTATCAAAATAGTTGACGGCAGCGGTTTGCCACTGGTCGAGGGCTTTGCCTTCGGCAAGATTTTCTTTGATATCGAGAAGGATAACCTCATTGGCAAACTCTGCTCTTGCCACACATTCGGCACAGGTCGAACCTACATTTCCTGCACCAATAACAGTTACTTTAGACATGGAGTAATTTTTATGGTTTAGAATAAAATATCATGAATTCTGAGGGGCAAAAATAATGTTCGCGCAGGCGAAATACAACCCTATTTTTGGGATCGGCACGGAAGTTGTGATAATAAAAATCCGAAGTGAAAAATGTCTGCGTCAAAAACATTTTAGCTTAAAACCTTACTTATCCGAAAGCTATTCTTTGAGGTAATTTTTTTACAGGGGCACAGAAATTGTCAATGTGAGAATATGGGGTATTGTTCGTTTTGAACATCACTTATTCAAATATTCTAACCTGATCTGTCGTTCCAAACTCTGACCAGGGGTTTTAGTTCGTATGAACATTTTTTACTTTTGAATAATTACTAATAAGAATTTTTGCAAAATGAGGTATTTGTCGGTCTTTATGTTTTCATTTCTTGCTTTGTTTTTCCTGATTACCACCACTTACGCCCAGGAGCCGAAAGACGAAAAAAAATTCTGGAAGGACAAGGCCAAGATGTACACCAAAAATCCCTTGTCTCTTAAAGCCGAATTTGAAAATTACCAGGAGCAGATCAAAGATCTCAAAGCCAGGAACAAAGAGCTGATGAAAAAAGGCGGTTCCGGTCAAAGTGCTGATCTGGTTGACAGCCTCCGCTGGGCACTGATCCAGATGGAAGGAGAACTTCAGGCGCAACGCAGCCAGAAAGAAAAACTCGAAAAGGCCTATAATGCCCAAAAAACCGTAAACGATATGGGTATTCAGGCTGGTCTTACCTACCGCGTTCAGATTGGCGCTTATGTGTTTTATGAAATGGGTAACGCGCCCGAGCAGGCAGGTGATTTTGTGGCCGAACGCGCAGACGGATTCAACAAATACGTCATCGGTAGTTTCCGTGTATATGACGAAGCCCAGGAGTTTCGCGACGAACTTCGCAAAATGGGCATGAAGGATGCATGGGTAGTACCCTATCTTGACGGTGTGCGGGTTACGATTGATGAGGCAAACCGGTATCTCGAAAAGCAGGGGAAAAATACTTTTCTCAACAACTAGCCGGCCTCCCAAAAGCGAAGCTTTTATCCCCCAACGATACGCTGCCTGATCTTACAGATCAGGTGATGAAAAGTTTTTATTCTCATTTTGCAGATCTTTTGCAGCCGCCTTACTTACAAGTGCGGCTGTTTTTTCGTTGTCTGTACTGAATTTATTTCCTAAATTCATGTTAGCAACGGAAAATTAAGTGCATGCCTTTTATTCATCTCGAAAATACAATCCCGGGTGTCTCGGTCGGTATCTGGAAAATTGAAGAATCCGAAATCTTCTTTCTGGAGCGGGTGAAATTGTATGAAAATGAATGGGCCCGTCTTGCCGATATCAGGCACCCGCAGAAAAGACTGGAATGGCTTTCCAGCAGGCTCTGTATGAAAGAAATCCTCCAGATCGCCAACCATATGCGGGTCGAATCGCTCAACGGCGAAAATGGCAAACCTTATCTAACCAACAATGACAACCGCATTTCCTATACCCATTCGACCCACTATTCTGCTGCCATAGCTTCCCTTTTCGGAGAGGTAGGGATCGATATTGAGTTTATGGGGCATAAACGCAATCGCCGCACAAGGTTTCTTTTTATGGATGATGCAGAGCTCGAATTCTATGAAAATCACCCCCAAATGGAAATCTTTCTCCTGATATGGAGCATGAAGGAAACCGTGTATAAACTCTTTGGCCGGGGCATCGCTTTTAAACACAATATCCACATCGATTTTAAAAATTATTTACCCGGCCCGAACGGTACCCTGCCAGTTGTCGTACATAAAAGTGATTTGCACAAACGATATGAGGTACACTACGCACTTTATCCTGAGTTTCTCCTTACTTACGTTTGCGACTGCCTGCCGTCATTCGAAGCCGGAGAACAACAACGTGCAGGTTATTGATTCCTACCACCTCAGTCAACTGGTTGAAAACTCAGCGAAACCCTATGTGCTGGTCAACTTTTATACTACGCAGTCGGAAACCTGCGTTAAGGAAATACCTGGTCTGATTCAACTGAGCAAAAATCCTGAAGAACCTGTTGAAGTGCTTTTTGTTATGGTTGAAGACCCCGGGACTTTTCATCAGGATCCCCCGGGCTTCTGGAAAAAGTTCCTGACCCGCCACCGCTCTTTTCATCTCAATGAAGAAAATGCCGGCGCATTTGTCAGACAGTATTTGCCCGACTGGCAAAGCGAGGTTCCGCTCAATCTCCTGCTTACCAATACAGGGCGTCTGGTCGTGGCTACCGGTATGACTGATCCGATGGAAGTGCGAATGTTGATTTCCAAACACGAGAGTTTTTATTTTCAATGACCCAACTTATGAGTAAGTGCTTATCGCTTTTCTTTCTGGGCTTTTTGATTGGATTATCTATTTACTCCAGACCTCTTCTGGCTCAGGAGCGCGTGAATATTTCGGGGCTTTCGCTTGAAAACGCCCAGGGTGAAAAAATATCCTTTGATACGCTGACGGGTAAAAAACTGACGGTAGTCGTTTTTACGAGCTCACACTGCTCCTGGGCACTGCAATATCAGGAGCGCCTGTCGGGCCTTTTCAAACGTTATCAGGATAAGGGGGTAAAATTTATCGCCATCAACAGCAATGACCCCAGCATGAGTGCCCGCGACTCGGCCTCCCGTATGCAGTCGATTTCTGCTTTCCCGTTTCCCTACCTCAAGGACGCTGACCAGCAGATCGCCAGGTTTTTTCATGCAACCAAAAATCCCGAAGCCCTGGTGCTTATTCCCGCTGAAAAGCAGTTTGAGATTGCCTTCCGCGGGCAGATAGATGATAATCCGCTGGATACCGAGATGGTAAAAGTACCCTATCTGTCCAATGCCATTGACAGTCTGCTCGCCGGCAAAAAACCTGCCGTCGTAAAAGGCGAGCTCAGCGGATGTGATATTAAGTGGATTGAGTAGATTTTCAGGCCATTCGCTCTCCTTCCGTTTTTTGTAAGACCATCACGGGTATGGGCGAATGGTAAATCAGATTTCCCTGATGGGCAGAACTGCCATTTACGATCCATTTTTTGTCCTGAATATCGTTGGCATGGATCAGCATCAGATCGCAACCCATTGACAACCCTGTTTTTTGGATTTCGGCTGATGGATCAGGCCCTGATTTAAGGGTGAAATTTACTTTTCCCAGCCCCTTGCTGCTCCATTCTCCGGTGACTTGTTTGAGGAATTGCTCATAATCATTTTTTCGCAGATCGGAGGCATCAGCCGGTAGCGAGCCTATCAGCAAAATATCGGATCCCGTAATGGATAAATAGCGGTCAAGATACTGATAGATTGCCTGCAAAGGGGTGGTTCGGCTGAGTGGTACAAGGATTTTCTTAAAACCCATTCTGCTTTCCAGCCCATCGGGCTTGTGCGCGTGGAAAGCAATGACCGGGCATTGTGCCTGCGCAAGCACCTGATCAGTCTCTTCAGGGAAAGCCCCGTTTCCGGCAGTCGCAGGAAGGTTGAGCACGATGAGATCGGCCCCGGTTGTCGCGGCTTCCTCCATAATCATTTCCGGCGGATAGCCAATGCGGATACTGGATTTACATTTTACGGCGTAGGGCACGTATTTTTGTTTTGCTTCCCTCAAAAGAACGCGGGCATTTTCCGTAGCTTTCTCAACCATTGCGTTTGTACTCATATCAAGACCATATACGACCCCAAAAGACTGTGGCAGCACATGGATCACATGAAGCAGGGTCAGATCAGCCTGATAGAGTTGTGCAAAAAAGCTGGCCTTCTCCATCGCCTGATAAGATGCCTCCGAAAAATCTACGGGGCAAAGGATATGTTTTAATCGATTCATAGGGTAGTAGGTTAGTCGTCTGAGAAAGTACGAAAAATCTGATAAGTTTCATAAAAGTTGTTTATTCACTTTTTCAGTGGCTATCTTGACATATGGTTACTATTTTTGCCCTTAGTTTTAATCATAACCTGATCTGTCATGAAAAAAATTTATTTCCTCCTGATATTGACTGCCACAGCACTTCTTATGGCCTGTGGTTCCGGTGAAAACAGTCAGACTTCCGACCAGGAGCAGATGGCTGAGCACAAACTCACTTTATCTCCTCTGGAAGGATCAACGCCATACGAGACAGCCAACCTTTCCCTTATTTCATCTGAACTCACAGATGATGCGAAAGTGAATTTCTCTTTCGAAGTGCACAACTATGAGCTGGGTGCGCAAACACCGGCTATCGAAGGGCTGGGACTGGCCAATTCGGGAAAAGGGCAACATATTCACCTGATTGTGGACAATAAACCCTATTCGGCTCATTACGAACCCAATTTTTCCACCGATACCCTGACTGAAGGCAATCACGTAATCCTGGCCTTCCTTTCCCGCTCCTATCATGAAAGTGTAAAAAATACAGGCTCCGGTGCGGTTTCCTATTTTATCGAACAGTATCAGGTAGGGGCGCCTGCTTTGGATGCACCTGATCTCACCGCTCCTCACATGTTTTACAGCCGTCCCAAAGGCGCATATAAAGGCGAGGAAATCAAAAACGTCCTTCTCGATTTTTTTCTGGTGAATGTAAACCTCTCGCCCGATGGCTATAAGGTGCGGGCTACGATCAATGGCGAAACCTTTATGATCACAGAATGGGCGCCCTATGTCATCGCAGGGCTTGAGCCCGGGGAAGCGACGATTAAACTTGAACTGCTGAACGCATCGGGCGATCTCGTTTCGAGCCCCTACAATCCGGTGGAGCGTACCATTACCCTGGAGGCTGAAGCGGGTCAGTAAAACTATGTATCGCCAGCTGATAAGGCCGTTGTTGTTTCGGTTTGACCCTGAGCAGATTCATCATGCAACGATGAATACCCTGCGGAATTTGCTTCCGCTTTCGGGCAGGCTGATAGAAAGCCGGCTGGGAATAAAAGATTCCCGGCTCGAAAAAAAATTATGGGGACTTTCCTTTCGCAACCCTGTAGGTCTCGCTGCCGGATTTGACAAGGATGCTGTACTGGGAGACCTCTGGAAATACCTGGGATTTGGTTTTGTCGAACTGGGAACGGTGACACCGCGCCCCCAGCCGGGCAATCCCCGCAAAAGGCTTTTTCGCCTTCCCGAAGACAAAGCCATCATCAATCGTATGGGCTTCAACAACGCTGGCGTTGCAGCGATGCAAAAACGCCTGGCGAAACTCGACAAAGGCGATATGATTGTCGGAGCCAATATTGGCAAAAACAAAGATACGCCCAACGAAAACGCAGCCGATGACTATCTCTACTGCTTTGAGCACCTGGCCGAATTTGTCGATTATTTTGTGGTAAATGTCAGTTCGCCCAACACGCCCGGCCTGCGAAGTCTTCAGGAAAAAGATCCGCTTACCCGTCTGCTCTCTGCATTGCAGGACAAAAACCAGGTGCGAAAGACGCCGCGCCCGCTGCTGCTGAAAATTGCCCCCGATCTCAGTGAAGCCGAAATCGACGATGTCGTCGAAGTGGCCAAAATTACGGCACTCGATGGTCTCATCGCCACCAACACGACCATCAGCCGCAACGGGTTGCGCACCTCACCCGCAGAAATCGAAGCGATCGGCAATGGCGGACTCAGCGGGGGCCCGCTTACCGCAAGATCTGGCGAAGTATTGCGGCTGCTCTCCCAAAAAACCGAAGGGAAACTGCCGCTGATCGGGGTAGGAGGAATCATGACTCCCGGCGATGCCATCCAAAGAATCTCCGACGGTGCCAGCCTGATTCAGATTTATTCGGGGTTTATATATGAAGGACCGGGGTTTGTTCGTAGTATTCTTGAATCAATCCTCAACGTTTCCCCATATGCAAAAAGGACTTAATTATTTCTTTGTTTTCTGGAGCCTGATGGTGCTCTTTACTGTTTCTTCATTTACCACTGTTGCCCAATGTGTGGTAGATTCCGGCGTACCATCTGTCCCGGGGATTTATCCACCCGTACTCAATGATGCCAACGGGTGTGAGTTTTATGAAATGGACGTTACCTTCTTCCTCCCCCGCGACACCACCGTTTTGTTTGCCGGACAGACATTAACCTTTCCCTTTAATTATTTTCGTATAGACAGCATTGCGGGGTTGCCGCAAGGGTTAAGCTGGCAGTGCAACAATGACTCGTGCGTGTATTTTGTTCACCCCGACAGTGCCAATGTTGATACCCTGGGGTGTATCCGTATTTTTGGCACTCCTGCTACACCGGGTTTTTTCCCGATCACTGTCTATATCACTGCGAATGTCATTATTTTTAATACCCCTGGCGATCAGCCCGGAACCTATACCTCCTCTCTGAAAGTAGGCCCCTGCCCTTTTGTGGGGGATTGTTATACCTACAATCTCAGCTCTTTTTGTGAGCCCGCAGTGCTTGATCTTACCAACAATATTCCCAGCAACGGCCATCCCGGGTTTTCATACGCCTGGCATCTTTCCGGCCCTTCGGGTACAGTTTATAATACTTCCGACGAAGACCCATTTCCTCAGGTGCTGGGTGCAGGCGGCGATTACATTTTGTCGTATTCTGCTACGGTTGACACCACCGGATATTTTCTCAACAGTGTCGTCATCGACTCTGTGAACTGCAGCGATTTGATCGACGCAGGAGACTTGTACTGGATTCTGAAAGATCCTTCCGGAAATACGCTGGTCAATACTTCTGCCACACCCATTACCAACGGTGGTGCCAGTCTGCCGCTCAGCACAGGCATAGCCAATATTGCCCTCGACACAGGTGTGTATGAGTTTCAGGTATGGGATGCCGACCAGATCGGTAATGATGATGGTTGTGCCACCAATACCGGCGGTTCGGGCGCTTCTGTTTTTCTGACAGTTCCCCCGCTCAATTCCGGCGTCATTACGGTAGTCAACAGCGGGTTGCGGGTGAAATTTACCATAGACCACCCGGTGCAGGTAATCACATGTACAGACACCATTCATGTAGATTCCCTTCCGGCCATTCCGGGTATTCTGGCTGATACCAACCGCGTGTGCCTGGGCGACTCACTGTTGCTGAGCATCAGTACAAAGGATTCTGTGCAGTGGTATTTGGATGGAAATCCTATACAGGGCGAAAATGATACCCTGCTGATGGCCGGAAGTGCCGGTAATTACTTTGCCGAAATCATCGACCGGAATACTTATTGTACGGCCTCTACCGCGACGTTTCAACTATTGACCGTCTCTATACCTGCACCGAGCATTGCCTTTGATGGAAGTTTTACGATGACTATTGCCTCACCCAATGCCGGATACAACTACCAGTGGTATAATGTCGATGGAACCTCCGCCGGTACAGGTTCGTCCTGGATGCCCACTACTTCCGGGAATTATTATGCTGTAGCTGTGGATCAGGTTACCGGGTGTGAATCAGGGCCTTCTGCGACCATACGGGCAATTCTTTCGGCGATTGACAGGGAAAGTGCATGGGTACAAAACCTGCGGCTGTATCCCAATCCGGCCAAAGACCGTATCCAGATAGAAGGTGACCTTTTGCAGGCATCGACCGTCTTTATGGAAATCACAGATTTGATTGGCCGAAGCCTGTACCGGAAAGAATTTCGCGCAGCGCCGGGGCATTTTGAGCAAACTGTATTGACAGCAGATTTTACTCCCGGAGTATATATTCTCCGCTGGGTTTCGCCTGAGGGCAGTGCGGTGCGCAGGTTTGTGATTGAGCAGTAAATGCAGGATTTTGAGCCTAAGTTTTCCCCCAAATTGATTACTGTCTGAAAAATGGGTATATTTGGGGGGAATAATTAAGGTTCTCTGAATCAATATTTTCCGGGGCGTTATTTACATTATTACCTTAATGGCAAAACAAACATCCACCCGTAGAAAGAAGCAAGACGATAAAAAAAAGCCCGCAGGGCCGATATCCTCTTTTCTTGCCATTGCCGAAGCTTTTAAAACCAATCCCCCCAACCGGGATCAGAACAGGAAAATCTTCGCATGGTCTCTGCTTTTTTTCTGCCTGATCTCCATTCTTGCCTGTATTTCCTACTTCTTCACCGGCAACGGCGATCAGTCTGTTACGGAAGCCGGAATTGAGGCCGCAGCAGAAGTCAACAACTGGCTGGGATTTGTCGGGGCAAAATTGTCAGAGCTGATTATCAGAAGAGGATTCGGGATTTTTAGCTTTGTGTTGCTGCTTTACGGTGTGGTGGTTGGTTTAGTATTTCTGGAAAATGACTTTTATGAGTACGCAAAAAAAATCCTGAAATACGTACTCTTTATCGTCTTGTTTGGTTCTGCTTTCTTTTCCTATATCGAGATATTGATGAATTCCACCACCTTCGACCTGGGCGGCGGATTCGGCTATTACGTCAATCATTTTGTATTTCGGTATGTAGGAAGGGTGGGAATGGCTTTTCTGCTTTTGTTTGTGGTAATCGTCTTTGTCGTTATCAATTTTAATGCAGAAGTAAGAGCCTCCCAACTCATCGAATCCCTGCGCTCGGCAATATCCACGGCGAATATTAAAATCCCCGTTCCGAAAATTCAGACCAAAAGCATACAGGTACCGCAAAAAAACCGCCCCTCCAACCTGAACTCTACCCAGAATACAGGCAACAATCACGAATCGCCCGGTAAAATTTCCGAAACCCCCAAAGAACAGGGAAAAACAGAAACCACGCAGCCTGTCATCCGCGAAAATAAACCCGTTACCGGCGATGGGGTCCGGTTTGAACTTTCCATGCCTTCGGATGAGGAGATAAAAGAAAAATCGCGCTCTGTCGATGGCGCCAATCAGTTGGAACTTACCATCGTAGAAACCAAAGATGAACCCAAACTGACTATCGCCAATTCCCGCCAGCTCGAACAGATCGGGGAAGACAATATCGGTATGGTCGTAGGGGACGAAGACCGGATCGAAAAAATTGTGCCCGAAGAAGATCTCGAAGTGGAAAATGCCGACGATCTGCTGGAAGATGAATTTTACGACCCCACACAGGAACTTTCCGATTATATACCACCACCATTTGAACTGCTTGAAGACCATGGTTCGGGCAGAGGAAGGGAAGTAAACCGCGAAGAACTCGAAAACAATAAAAACAAAATTGTAAAAACCCTCGGGGATTACGGGATCAAAATCGATAATATCAAGGCGACCATTGGCCCTACGGTTACCCTGTATGAAATTGTACCAGCCGCCGGTGTGCGTATCTCCAAAATCCGCAATCTGGAAGATGATATTGCGCTCAGCCTTGCAGCCCTGGGCATTCGTATCATCGCCCCTATGCCCGGTCAGGGAACCATCGGAATAGAAGTGCCCAACTCCAACCCGGAAGTGGTTTCCCTCCGCGGTGTCATGTCAACCCAGAAGTTTCTCAACTCCAAAGCAGAACTTCCCATCGCCATTGGACGCACCATTTCCAACGAAGTATTTGTCGCCGACCTCAATAAAATGCCACACCTCCTCATTGCCGGAGCAACGGGGCAGGGCAAATCGGTCGGACTGAATACCGTCATCGCTTCTCTTCTTTACAAAAAACATCCGGCTGAGATCAAGTTTATTCTCATCGACCCCAAAAAGGTGGAAATGAACCTGTATCAGGCGCTGAAAAATCACTTTCTGGCGCAACTGCCCGAGCAGGGTGATGATCCCATCATTACAGATGTGAGAGATGCAGTCAATGTGCTGAAAAGTCTCTGTATAGAGATGGACATGCGCTACGACCTGCTCAAAAAGGCGCGGGTGAGAAACCTGAAGGAGTATAATACCAAGTTTACCAGCCGTAAACTCAATCCGCGCAAAGGACATCAGTTTTTGCCTTATATCATATTGATCGTGGACGAGCTTGCTGATATGATGATGGTCGCGGGGAAAGAGGTGGAAATGCCCATTGCCCGTCTGGCCCAGTTGGCCCGTGCCGTGGGGATTCACCTGGTAGTTGCGACGCAGCGCCCGTCGGTCAACGTTATTACCGGCATTATCAAAGCCAATTTCCCGGCCCGTATGTCATACCGGGTAATCTCCAAAGTGGATTCACGCACCATTCTCGACGCCAATGGCGCCGACCAGCTCGTCGGGCGTGGCGATTTGCTTCTGTCCACCGGTAGTGACCTGATTCGCATACAGAACGCATTTATCGATACGCCGGAGGTAGAGCGGGTCGTAGATCATATTTCCAGTCAGCGAGGGTTTCCTGAGCCCTATTTTCTACCCGAAACCCCGTCTGAGGATGAGGAAGACGATATGGAGGACGAACCATTTGAAAAAGATTCGAAGTTTGAGGAAGCCGCAAGGATGATTGTGCGCTACCAGATCGGTTCGGCTTCACTCATTCAGCGCAAAATGAAACTGGGCTACAACCGCGCAGGGCGCATTATCGATCAGTTGGAAAGAGCAGGTATTGTTGGCCCGCATTCCGGCAGCAAGGCACGTGACGTTTTAATATCGGATGAAGCAGAGTTGGAACGGTATTTGAGCACAATTTCTGATGACTGAAAGTAAGTTTTACATCAACAAACATACATAGAATGAAAAGTTTTGGTTTTGTTATTTCTCTCGTGTTGGCTATGTATCTGGGTATCACCGGGTTTACGGTAAATGATAATTCCGGAAACATATTGAATGAATCCAAAGCTATGCTGGAGTCACTTACAGACTTTTCCGCCGGCTTTAAATATTCGATCAGCAATCCCAATATGCGCCCCGTTGCCAAAACCGGCAGCATCAAGTACAAAAAAGGCAAATACGTGATTTCCCTCGAAGACCAGAAGATCTTCTGCAACGGCAAAACACTGTGGATTTATCTGCCCGAAGACAATGAAGTAAACATCATGTCTTATACCGAAGATGAAGGCGTGAATGTCGAAAGCATTTTCAAAATCTACGAGTCCAGCACCCGCTCACGTTATGAAGGTGAAACTGATATTCATGGCGTTGCCTGCCACAAGATTTTTATGGCGATTCAAAGCGACGAACTTGACTACAACCAGGCCTATGTCTGGATCAACAAAAAGACAAAGTTTCTTGAAAAAGTAGTGCTCATTGACCGGAAGCAGACCCAGACTGTATATGAATTTCTGGACATCCGGACGAATGTAGGGTTTGGCGACGCTGATTTTGAGTTTGACGCCAAACAATACAAGGGTGTTAAAACCTATGATGAAAGATCGTAATTGATTAAAAAAATATTCAGAACTTGGAGGCTGTTCCGCATTTTGGAATGGCCTCTTTTTATTGGAATAATATAAGCAATTTGTATGACACAAACCGACCAACCTAACCTGCCCAGAGTAGCTTATTTTTGTATGGAGTATGCACTCCAGAGCGATTTCAAACTGTATGCGGGCGGTCTTGGAATTCTTGCCGGCGACTATCTCAAAGGTGCCAGAGATCACAATTTCCCCATTGTAGGCATCGGTATCCGCTGGAAACAGGGCTACACTGACCAGTTGATTGATGCATCGGGTCAACCTTTTGATACTTACCACAACTATCGCCACGACTTTCTGGAAGATACCGGGGTAGAGGTTTCGGTAGAAATCCGCGGAAGGGAAGTAAAATGTAAAGTCTGGAAGACAGAGCTGTTTGGCAACGCGCCTTTATACCTTCTGGATACAGATGTACCCGGAAACGAAGATGCCTGGATCACGGGCCAGTTGTACGGATGGTTTGGGGAAGAGCGGATTGCGCAGGAAATGGTGCTGGGAATCGCCGGAGTAAGAGCCCTGCGTCAGTTGGGAATTGAAGTGGACGTGTATCATTTCAACGAAGGGCATGCACTGTTTGCCGGATTTGAACTCATAAGAGAAAAAATGGAAGCGGGGATGTCTTATATTGATGCGCGGGAAGCCAGCCGCAAAGAAGTTGTATTTACTACCCATACCCCGGTGATTCAGGGTAATGAATCACACCCCGTGAGCCGGCTGATGTATATGGGGGCAAATCTGAGTATGACTGCCCGGCAGTTGAAACAACTGGGGGGCGACCCGTTTAATATGACCGTAGGGGCCCTCCGCCTTTCGCGCGTCGCCAATGCGGTGGCCCAACTCCACGGCAAAACCGCCAACAAAATGTGGAAACACGTAAGTGGCCGCTCAAAAATCAAAGCCATTACCAATGCCATCCATCTGCCTACCTGGGTTGACGATGCGATGGTAAAGGCCGCAGCAGAAGGCAACGACCTGTGGGAGCCCCACCAGAAAAACAAACAACGCCTTATTGACTTTGTGGAGACCCGAAACGGGGTAAAACTCGACATAAATAAACTGATCATCGGATTTTCGCGCCGCGCCGTGCCATATAAGCGCAGCAACCTGATTTTTTCCGAACCCGAAATCATCGAACCCCTGCTCGATTCGGGGCGTGTACAGATTATCTTCTCGGGGCGGGCGCATCCGCTCGACGACGGAGGCAAGGCCATCGTGGCCGAGCTTGTGGAGATGACCCGTCGCTGGCCGCAGTCGGTGGTGTTTCTGGAGAATTACGACATGGAGATCGGTGCGATGCTCACCGGCGGTTCGGACGTATGGCTCAACAACCCGCGGCGCCCCAAAGAAGCGAGCGGCACTTCAGGCATGAAAGCCTCGATGAACGGCGTACTGAATTGCAGTATTCTCGACGGGTGGTGGCCGGAGGCCTGCCGTCACGGCATCAACGGCTGGCAGTTTGGCGACGGATTTGAGCACGAAGAGGAAGAAATCCTCGATGCAAATGACCGGGCAGGATTGTACAAAGTGCTAACCGAAGAGGTGATTCCAACGTATTACGACGACAAACCACGCTGGGAGGCGATGATGCGGGCGAGTATATTGGACACCTGCGAGCAATTTGCCGTAAAACGAATGCTCGAAGAATATTATTCAGAGTTGTACCAATAAAAAAACTGTTGTACATTTGCCCACGCAAAAAAGGAGAGGTGGCAGAGTGGTCGAATGCGGCGGTCTTGAAAACCGTTGTGCCGCAAGGCACCGGGGGTTCGAATCCCTCCCTCTCCGCAAGCAAATCAAAGGTTCCCGATCCCCCAAGGATCGGGAATTTTTGTATTCAGAGGGAGCGCTCAAAAATGAAATTTTTGAAAAGCGACCGAGGAATACAAAAATCCGACCGAAGGGAGGAACCTTTGATTTGCTTGTGTTTTTTATCCTTTTAGGGATCACTGAAGTAATCCCTCCCTCTCCGCAAGCAAATCAAAGGTTCCCGATCCCCCAAGGATCGGGAATTTTTTTCATTCAAGTAAAAGGCGCCGGGGGTCGAAGATGCCTTTCGGTATCGAAGATGCCTTTCGGCATTCGAATCCCTCCCTCTCCGCTATATAATTTTTTTTGAATGGTAACTACTTAGGTACTCATAACACGTTGATTTTTTCATGTATTTGCCCGTAGGCAAACGTCGAATAGGCGTGCAAGGACGCGCCGATTGAGCGAAAAAAGAGGGGGGCGGCCGTTGGCTATAATAATATCACCCCTTCGGGGTTAGCTCTGCGAGCCGTTTCCCAGACCGCAGCAAAACTGAACGGTTTCTCAGACCGCAGCAAAACTGAACGGTTTCTCAGGCTGGAGCAAAACTGAACGGTTTTTTCGGGCCGCATCAACAGTGAACAGTTTTCGGGCCGCAGGCCAACTTTGAAAAGAAATTGATATTATTATAGCCAACGGCATGCCTCCCTCAAATCCTTTCCGGAGGCGCGTCTATGCACGCCCTTTGGACCGTTACCCAGTTTTCAATCTATCAAGAGAACGTAAGTAGTTACTTTGAATGAAGACATTCGAAAAAGAGCCATTTTGTGATTTCCTTCGTAAATTAGTAAAGGTTCGATAGGGAAATTATAATTTAAGCAGATAGATGCTTGCTCAAAATGCATATGATAAAGTGGCAGATTTTATTGCAAGTGTGAACCCTAAAAAAGTGCTGGGGCTGCGTGCTTCTGATGAAATGCAGATAAGACTGGATGGGTTAATTGCGAAGGAAAAAGAAAGTGGTCTTACTATCGAGGAAAAAGATGAACTGGATCATTATATTGTCCTGGAGCGTCTGATTCGATTGGATAAAGCAAGGGCTCTTTACCGCCTTGCCCAATGAGTGTATATCCCCATCCACTTTATAATAAACAATGGTTTGTGGATAGGGAATAATTGCGCGTCTAATTCCTTCTTTCTGAGTATTCAGATATTGCCAGCGGAAAGGATTTTCCTCTAATTTTTCTAAACAATCCCATAGCCCGGCTAAAAAATCTGTATCTCTGCCGCTTTCTTCTTCTGCGAAATATTCTTTTAAATCTTCAATTTTCCCTTTAACCCTTTCTCCGATAACTGTTGTGTACTTACCCATCCAACGCCGTCTTAAGTTCTTCGAGAGAATATGTTTTGACCTTGCCTTGTTTCATTTCTTCCGCATACTTGCTTTCACTTTCGGCAATTTGCTGGCGAATCCATGCCTTCATTTCATCCCCTGCCGTCAATTTCCTTCTTCGGGTAAGAGCAATGTCTTTATCAGAAACTGTAGGTGTGCCGAGCCATTGCTTCTAAATCATTCTTTAGCTGTCCTTTGAAGACATCTTGAAAAGAAACCCATGAAAAAACGATTAAAGGTTGACTCGCTAGAGTTGAATCAACTCCTGAGCAAGTTCCAACGTTCGTTCTCGGGTAAGCTGGCAATTTGTTTCCTGAGTTTTGTCATACTTAAAGATACGGATTTTGCAGATGATTGAAAAAATGACCTTTAATTTTAATGTTTCGCACCTCAGTACATGACAAAACTTGGAAATAGAAAAAAATAAGCCATAATGGAGCATCTGACCTCTGCCATTATGGCTATCAAAATAGACTTGAAGGTACAGGGTGAAGTGCCCAATATTACAATCGAAGTTTAGCGATTGGCATCTGGCGAGAGTGAAATTTGTCTCCCTATTTGTGCTATCGGTCTGTAAAGTCAGTAGCGTTCTTTTATAAGATCGAAAGGGTTTGACAATGAAGCCGATACGGTCAATTAATGCGCCGGATACAGCGATTTTTGTCGGATTTACGCTCAATTATGATCATCTGGCCAGTGTTCTGCTGTCGCTGGCCGGGCTGGACAGAAATTGGTGCTCATCCTGGATCGCACCAACTGAGTTTGGCAATCAAGACCTTAATGTGATGTTAGCGGTGGCGTATCGGCACATGGCGATTCCAACTGCATTTTGGATTTTATTGCCCAAATTTGGCAATTCCCATACCAAAGAACGGATCCGTCATGTGGGACTTTCTGGATCGGTGGGCTGGGACAGAGTCGCGGCGCTGGTCGCAGATCGAGAGTTTATTGGGCAGGAATGGATGGAATGGCTCATTGGGCAGAATTCCTTTTATTTGAGGCTGAGAAACAATCTCTATCGTCAAACCGCACAGGAAAACAACCCATACAGGCCCTTTTCCAGGGCCAGACCCTTCCATCAGCCCTTACTATTTGGAAAAGCCCCAAAAGTTCTGGGTTGTTATGTGTATCTGGCCGGTATGCGACTGCCTAAGGGCGAATTTCTCATCCTCGCTTGTTACCATCGCCCCGAACAAGCCATCCAATACTACAAGCTTCGGTGGGAGATTGAAACCCTTTTCGGCGCCCTTAAATCCAGAGGGTTTGATCTGGAAAAAACCCATCTCAAAGATCTTGATAGAGTCCGGAAACTCATCGCTTTATTGGCTATCGCCTTTATTTGGGCCTATTTGGTCGGCATTTGGAAAGACCAGCACCTCAAACCCATTCGCATCCTCAAACACAAACGACAGAATCATTCTTTTTTCACTTATGGTCTTAGCCATCTCAAAAAATGCTTATTGGCCAACGAACATAGAACCCACTTCAAAGACTGTCTCAATCTTTTGTCATGTACTTAGGTTTCGCACATAAAAAATGAAAAGTATTCTCACCGCGTGAGAATGTAGCGCTTTTACAAAACCAGGAATCAGCATTCCTTGTACCTTATGGCATCTCCGATTTGTTATTTGGTATTTCTTGTACCTTATGGCATCTCTGATTTGTTATTTGGCATTTCTTGTTTGTCATTGGGCATTTGTAATCCCTCCCTCTCCGATTTTTCATTTCCCCCTGTCTCTGATAATAGTTGGATGCAGATTAGTGTTTAGTTATTACTTTTTGAGCAAAAAAACGTTAGATTGCCGCGAAGTATTAACTCATTTTTTCTTATGAACCCTGAAACGCACAAATCGCTACTATTTTTGTTTTTCCTGGGGTGGCTCCTGGGAGGATTTTTGCAACAAGCGCGATCACAGGCCAGCCTGGTGAAGGATATTTATTCTGGAATTAACACATCCTTCCCTGGCAACTTCACTAATATCAACGGTACATTGTATTTTAGTGCCAGAGACAGTACAAATGGCTTTGAATTCTGGAAAAGCGATGGTACAGCGGCTGGGACGGTCATAGTGAAGGATATTTATCCTGGTGTTAGCAGCTCTTCTCCCTCTTATTTTACCAATATCAACGACACATTGTATTTTTTTGCTGATGAGGGAATAAATGGCTTTGAGCTCTGGAAAAGCGATGGTACAGCAGCAGGTACGGTGATCGTGAAGGATATCAATCCAGGAAGTGGCGGGTCTGAACTTATGAATCTTACGAACGTCAACGGCACGTTGTATTTTGTTGCAAATGATGGTACGAATGGACGGGAACTTTGGAAAAGCGACGGCACAGCAGCCGGCACAGTGATGGTGAAGGATATTAATCCGGGAAGTAATAGTTCTAGTCCCACTGAAATTACCAATGTCAATGGAATCGTGTATTTTTCTGCATTTGATTTTATACATGGCATTGAGCTCTGGAAAAGCGACGGCACAGCGGCAGGCACAGTACTGGTGAAAGATATTTGGCCAGGAAATAACACCTCTAATCTCAAGGAATTTACCAATGTAAACGGAACACTGTATTTTCAGGCATGGGACAATATAAGCGGAATTGAACTCTGGAAAAGCGATGGCACAGCGGCTGGAACGGTGATGGTAAAGGATATTTATCCTGGAAGTTTTAGTTCTATTCCATCTTACCTTACTAATGTTAACGGCACGCTGTATTTTAATGCCTGGGATGGAGTCATTGGTCAGGAACTGTGGAAAAGCGACGGCACAGCAGCCGGAACGGTACTGGTGAAAGATATTTGGCCAGGAGGAGGCCCCTCGGCACCTAGTAATCTCACTAATGTGAATGGTACGCTGTATTTCTATGCCTGGGAAGGAGTCAATGGTTATGAACTGTGGAAAAGCGACGGCACAGCAGCCGGAACGGTACTGGTGAAGGATATTTACCATGGGACAAACTCTGCATTTCCCGGCGGTTTTACTGATGTCAACGGCTTGATGTATTTTGTGGCAATTGATACGAATGGCACAGAACTCTGGCAAAGCGATGGGACTGAAATGGGGACGGTTCTGGTTGCGGATATTTATCCCGGAAGTAACAACTCTGATCCATATAATCTTATCAATGTCAATGGTTTGCTGTATTTTGTGGCAAATGACGGTACGAATGGAGGCGAGCTTTGGAAGGTAGTCGGCTCTCCTACCTTTAGCCTCGGTACTGATTCGGTCGGAGTGGGAGACACCGTAATCGTTCCGGTTTCTGTATATAACTTTACCAATACTGCCAGTTATCAGGGAACAATCAGCTTTGATACTGCGGCTCTGGATCTTATTAGCCTGACCAATCCTGCATCGGGGCTTTCCAATACCTTTGGCCTCCCGGGTCAGGGGGGAATTCCTTTAAATAAAGCCACTTTCTCCTGGGTTGATTCCAGCGGGAACGGGGCAACATTTCCCAATGGGACTATGGCTATAACTATCTCTTTTAAAGTCAAAAACAGTGCAAATTCCGGTACATATCCGGTAACGATAGATAGCTCATTTACAACGCTGGTTTATTCGGATGGAATGGTTTCGCTTACTCCCTTTGTCAATCAGGGAGCCGTATTCGTCTGGCCCTGCACGCCCACAGAAGATCCCTCTTTTACCTATCCTGATTCGGTTTGCGCAGCCGATGCTTTTCCTTTTGCTACTATTACCGGAGATACTGGTGGTGTATTTTCTGTAAATCAGGGAGCCTCCATTGATCCAATTACCGGATCACTTGATCTTTCATCTACTACCGCGGGTACTATCTATACGATCACGTATAGTTTCAGCGGATCATGTCCCACGGCAGACAGTCAAATGATTGCAGTTATTGCGCAGAATGATGCATCATTTGATTACCCGCTGTCGGCCTGTCCCGGAAGTATAAATCCGGTGGCAACCCTTACGGGTACATCTGGTGGTATATTCAGTATAGCCCCATCGGCAGGTATAAATCCACTTACCGGCGAACTGGATATGAATTCGGTTGTACAGGGAACCATTTATACTATTACTTATACAGTGGGAGATTTATGCCCTGACAGTTCCTTTCACACTTTTGTTGCGGAAGACCTTTTTGCACCTGATACCTTAGCACTTCCTGACATTACCGGCGAATGCAGTGCTACCGTACCAGTTCCGACTACCACCGACAACTGTGCCGGAACGGTAACGGGGGTTACTTCAGATTCGCTGACTTACGATACGCAGGGCATATATGTAATAAGCTGGACCTTTGACGACGGAAATGGGAATCAGACCATTCTATCCCAGACAGTAATAGTTGAGGATACCACCCCACCAGTTGTGATTTGTAAGAATACCACAGTTCAGCTCAATCCTGATGGATATGCGACCGTGACACCTGCCCTGCTCGACAGCGGAAGTTATGACGCCTGCGGCCTGCTGAGTCTTGAAATCAGCCGGGACACATTCACTGTGGCAGACCTGGGAGAAAATCTGGTGACAATCATCGCGACGGACATCAATGGCAATACAGACAGTTGTGTGGCGGTGGTGACGGTTGAAGGCACCAATTCGATCGGTGCGCCAGTACCTTCAGGCTTATCGCTGGGAGTGTATCCGAATCCTTTCAGTGAAGGAGCGAACATCAGGTGGACAAGTCCGTGGCAGGGAGAAATTTCGGTCGAAATTTTAAATACGATGGGACAGACCATCCGTGCAGAGAAATGGCAAAAAAATACCGACATGATGACAGGGTATTTGCAAATGTCTGATCTGGCATCCGGAGTATATATGATCCGGGTAAGGCAAAGAGGCTATTCCCAATATAGCCGGGTTGTGAAAAAATAATACCAGAAGAATTAACCCCCAACCTCAGCCGTCAAATTTTCACAAAATCTATTCTTTTTTCCTTTTTAAATAGTCAAATGTACTTTTACCCGTGTCCAATTGATAATTTATTTCTACCTTAGGGTAAACGGACTAATTATAACGTTCTTCTACATTCTAAATTTTATTATGAAACATTTACTACGCTACTCACTAAGTCTGGCGTGGGCGATGCTTTGGTGCTTTTCATCATTGCTCTATGCTCAGACTTCCGTCTCCGTAAAGTGGTTGACAAAGCCAATGGATCTGCACTTACCGGTGTGTCGGTTGTCGTAAAAGGTACTGCGCGCGGTGCGCTTACTGACAGCGACGGAAATTTTAAAGTCAATGCATCCCCTGAGGATGTGCTGTTGTTCTCTTATTATGGTTTTTCAGATGTGGAAGTAGAGGTCGGTAACCAGACCTCAATCGAAGTTTCCATGTCAGAAGACGTTGGCTCTCTTTCTGAGGTCGTAATCGTGGGATATGGAACCCAGCAGCGCCGGAATATTACCGGGTCGATTGCTTCCATCGACGCCAAAGAAATCAGCCGGATTCCCACCGGAAGCTCCCTTCAGGCAATGCAGGGCCAGGTAGCCGGGGTTGACGTTACCTCTCAGGGCGGAAGACCCGGTCAGGGTAACTCCATCCAGATTCGCGGACGCCGCTCCATCACCGCTTCCAATGACCCGCTGTACGTAATTGATGGTATTCCGATGACCAGCACCAGTGGTGCAAGCAGCAGTACCGGTACTATGTTTGACATCAACCCTCAGGACATTGAGTCTATCGAAGTACTGAAAGACGCTGCCGCAACTGCCATTTACGGTTCACGCGGTGCCAACGGGGTTGTACTTATCACTACCAAAAGAGGTTCTACCGGTAAAACCGTTTTCTCCTACGACACTTACTACGGCACCACCAATCCGCTCAATCAGGTGGACATGATGAACGCCGAAGAGTTTGCTGCGATGAAACGCGAATCCCGCAGAAGGGATGCATCAGGCAAAGCCGCATGGAATGGTGAGATACCCAGCGATGCGATTGTCTTTACTGACCCGGTTGAACAAACTTCTCTTTCCCAGACACCAATCAGAGGTACCGACTATCAGGATTTGATCCTCGGCTCCGGCTATCAGACCAACCACCAGCTTGGCCTTCGCGGAGGAACGCAAAAAACCCTTTTCAACATCTCTGTAGGGGTATTTGACGAGCAGGGAATCATCGTCAATCAGGATTTCAAACGCCTCACCGGCCGTATCAACCTCGACCATATCCTCAATGACCGCTTTAAAGTGGGAACTTCTACCATGGTATCGTACTCAGTACAAAACTGGGGTTCGGATGCTACGCTGGGAGAAGCACTCTCCAACAACCCGCTGGGTGTACCCTATGATGACGCGGGAAACCTGATTTTCCTCCCCACCAACGACGGTATCCGTACCAACCCGCTGAATGAAGTTGCGCCCAATGCCTATATTGACGAGCGCCGGTTTGCCCGTATTTTTCCTTCTGTTTATGCAGAAGCTAAAATCGCTGACGGACTTACTTTCCGTACCAACCTGGGTGCTGACTTCCGTTACAACAGAAGAGGTATTTTTACCGGAAGTCTTACCAATACCAACAGAGGGGGACCCGCAAAAGCTGCGCTGGAAAGCAATACCGACCTGGGATATACCTGGGAAAACGTGTTGACCTACCAGAAAAAAATTGGTGCTATCCACGATCTGAAGTTTACCGCTCTTCAGAGTATCCAGCAGAATACCTATGAATATGGCCGTGTGGACGTAGCCAACCTGCCTTATGAATCTGCACTTTTCTACAACCTGGGCGTTGCGGAAGTTCGCCAGGCTGTTGCCAGCCGTCTGGAGCAGTGGGCACTGGCTTCCTTCATGGGTCGTGTCAACTACGACATCGCAGGCAAATACCTCATCCAGCTTACCATGCGTGCGGATGGATCAAGCCGTCTGGCCGAAGGCAACAAATGGAGCTACTTCCCCGGCGTATCGCTCGGATGGCGGATTGTGGACGAAGAATTTATGAAAAATGTCAACTGGCTTGACGAACTGAAACTACGCGGTTCTTATGGTGAAGTGGGTAACACTTCTGTGGATCCTTATCAGACACTGGGTGGTCTCCGCCGTACCGTTTATTCATGGGATGAAGTACCTGCTTTCGGTTTTGGTCTGAACCAGATACCCAACCCCGACCTCGGATGGGAAGTTTCTTCCACCACTGACATAGGGCTTGACTTTGGATTCCTTGATGGTCGTATTTCCGGTTCATTTGACTGGTTCCTCACCAATACCACCGACATTATCCTCAACCGAAGCCTTCCTCCTACTTCCGGTTACAACAGCATACTTCAGAATATCGGTTCTACCCGCACACAGGGGCAGGAACTTAACCTGAACATCAACGCTATCTACAAACCCGAAGGCCTGAGATGGGATATCAACTTCAATATTTCACGCTATAAGGAAGAAATCGTAGAACTGGCGCTGAGAGATGCTGATGGCAATCCGATTGATGACATTGGAAACCGCTGGTTTATCGGTCAGCCGATCCGCGTATTCTACGACTACGAAAAAATCGGCATCTGGCAGGCAGACGAAGTAGATCTCGCCAAGTCAATGGAAAATAAAGTTCCCGGTGAGATCAAGCTCAAAGATCAGGATGGCGACGGTCTGATTACCCCCGATGACCGTATTATCCTTGGATCGGATGTGCCCAGTTTCTATGGTGGTATTACCAACCGCTTTGATTTTAAAGGAATTGACTTCAGTTTCTTCTTCTATTACAAAGTAGGTCAGATGATCCGCAGCCGCTTCCACGATGACAACAACTCGCTGTTTGCTCGTTACAACAACCTGGATGTGGATTACTGGACCATCGACAACCCCAGCAATGAGAACCCCAGGCCGAATGAAAACCAGGAGTTTCCCCGCGACGGTAGCACCCGTAGTTATTTCGACGGTTCTTTCCTGAAACTGAGAAACGTAACCCTGGGTTATTCTTTCCCTTCATCTGTTGCCGAAAAGCTGAAAATGTCTAACCTGCGTCTGTATGCCAGTGCACAGAATGTATTGTTTTTCTCCAAATATGAGTCATATGACCCGGAAAACAACAACGACATCAATGCTGCAGATGTGCCCACTACCCGTCTGATTCTGCTGGGCTTAAATCTCCAATTCTAACTCTTACTACTTATAATTTTACAGAAATGAAAGCGACTATTAAATTATCTGCGATCGCGATTCTGTGTTTTTCCTTTATTTCGTGTGAAAACTTTTTGAAGGAAGAACTGATTTCTGACGTGTCTGCCGGAAGCTATTATACCACACCTCAGGGTTTTGAGGATGCTGTAAAAGCTACTTATTCTGAAATGAAGTTTTTCTGGGGCCCTGAAAGGGGTTTTACCATGACGGTTTTTGGTACTGATGTTCACACCAACGGTGCGGATGGAAGCCATAAGCCGATCAACTTTTATGATGGTGGTTTGAACCCCGCACAGGCTTTTGTTCAGGAGACATGGAGAGACTTCTACCGTGGTATCAACCAGGCAAATGCGGCCATCAACCGTTCTCAGAATATTGAGATGGATGAAAACCTCAAGACTTCCCGTCTGGCTGAAGTGCGTTTCCTCCGGGCGCTGTACTATTTTACACTGGTGCAGTTTTACGGAGATATTCACCTGACGCTCGAAGAGACCGAAGGCGTGGAAGTAGATGCCAACCGCACGCCTGCTTCTGAGGTGTATAAGGCTATCATTGCCGATCTGGAAGCTGCTATTCAGGTTCTTCCGGCTACTCAGAGCGATTATGGCCGTGCTACCAAGCCCGCAGCAGAATTTCTGCTTGCCAAGGTCTATGCTACCAGAGGTTATCAGACCTATGCTGAGTCAGGCGACTTCCAGAAATGTGAGACGCTCATGACTTCCGTAATCAGTAACTACGGATTCCAACTGCTTGACAATTTCGGTAAACTATGGGATCAGGACAATCAACGCAACAGCGAAGTGATTTTCGCAGTTCAAAACTCCAAGGCGCTGGCTGATACCCGTATCGACACCGAAGGGAACCGCGGTCACCTGTACTTCCTGATGGAATACGACGTGCGCCCCGGTATGACCCGCGACACGCAGAATGGCCGCCCCTGGAAGCGTTTCCGTCCGACTGACTTTGCACTCAGCCTCTGGAACCGCGACATCGACAGCCGTTACGACTATAGCTACAAGCATGCTTTTCTTTCCAACAATGCTGGTACCATTCCCAAATGGACCCAGGCCGAAGCAGATGCTGGTTATGTTGATGCTTCCAAAGTAGGTCAGGCAAAATACGCACTGGGTGATACCGCTTTCTTTATCCCCGGTCCCGGAAGAGACCACCTGTGGCCAGCCGAAAGAAAAGCCCGTACCCGCTATATCGTTTATACGCAAGCTGAAGATTATTCAGAAAAGGTTTTCCCGTCTCTCAACAAATTTATCGACCCCCGTCGTCCTGACCGTCAGCACGAACCCGGATCAAGAGACCTCGTACTCATGCGTCTGGCCGATGCTTATCTGATGCGCGCTGAAGCCCGCTTTATGCAGAATAACCTCGATGGCGCTGCTGCCGACATCAACGTAGTGCGTGAAAGGGCTGCATGGCCCGGCAAAGAAGCGGATATGATGATTTCTGCCAGCGATGTGACCATCGATTATATCCTCGATGAGCGCGCACGCGAACTTGACGGCGAAATGCACCGTTGGTTTGACCTCGCCCGTGTAAAAATTGGCGGCGTAAGCAAACTGGTTGAAAGGGTTCGCCTCCACAACCCGCAGGCTGCTCCCAACATTCAGGATTATCACATTTTCCGCCCGATACCGCAAAATCAGATCGACCGTACCCTCGGTGGATACTCACAAAACTGCGGATACCCCGGCGCCGGTTGTTAGTCATTTTTTAGTAGTTAAAATAAATGCGGGTCTGAGAAATCAGGCCCGCATTCTTTTTATGGTAAATGAATTACTTTTTTGCCAGGTACAAACCCGTTGCAGTTAATGAAAGCAATCCGAGCAGTAACAAATCCATTCTTATTCCTCCCAAAGAACCCGGAACCGCAGAAATAGCAGGAAAGGAGGACAGGATAAAAACCAAAAGGCCTGCCAGGGTTACAAAAGGCATAATGAGAGAGGGTCTGTGGGAAGAAAATAATCCCAGAAATATCATGGGCGCCATAAGCGCTGTACCCGCAAAACTTGTGCGCGCCAGCAAGACCAGTTCGTTGCTGCTGAAAATCGACAGCAAAAAGGCAAGCCCGGCAAATACAATCAAAAATACTTTGGTGATGATCATCAGCCGTTTGTCATGCCCCCGCAACAAAGACATCAATTCGGACCCCAGCGCAAAAATCTGCGAGTCGGCAGTAGAAATCGCCGCAGCAATGAGTCCAATCAGTACAAATGCGGCAATAAACCCCGGCTGGTCGCCGATCAATGCCCTGCTTAAAAATATATCTGTCGTCGAATCAGGGTATGTAACAGCTCCGTACAGTCCTACAAATAGCGTAGGCAGAATGACCAGGATCGCAAAAATTCCTACGCCTACGGCCATGCGGTTGAGCGAGCGTTCGTCTTTCATGATGAGGATTCGGGTAGAAACCTGCGGCTGTGTATAGGGAATCATCATAATCGCCAGGATGGAGGCAAGCATAAACTGAAAGGAAAACATTCCCTTTGGGCCCGGATTGGACAACAGCGCCTCATTGGTCTGAGCTACTTTTTCAAACATAGACGACCATCCGCCCAGCATGCTCAGACAGTTGGCGCCAATAACCCAGATAGCGATGAGCAGTAAAACTCCCTGAAGGGTATCGTTGTAAATAATGGCTTTGAGTCCCCCGGTTTCACTGTACAGCAACACGATGACGACCATCCCCAGTGCCCATGCCCAGAATGGCAATACATCGGGAAAGGCCCCCTGCAGAAAGATCGAAACCCCTCTGATCTGTACCGCCACATAGGGGAGCAAAAAGACAAAAGCACCAAAAAAGGTAATATACCCTGCCCAGGGCGAGCCGTATTTTTCGGATATCAGGCCTGTAATACTGAATTTTTTCCCCTCGGTCCCGATTTTTTTCATTTTTCTCCCCAGCCAGATAATGCCGAAAACCATTCCTGCATCGGCAACTGCCAGAAATATCCAGGCCCCGACACCGTGAGTTCTGAAAAAATCGGGCATACCGAGAATGGTAAATGCACTGAAAAGCGTAGCTGCGAAGGTAAACATGCCCAGAACAGTGCCCAGCCCGGCTCCGGCAAAAAAATACCCCTGGGAACCTTCCTTCGCCGTTTTTCGCGCACGCAGCGAAAGGGTAATCATGGCTGCGCCATAGATTAATCCGATGATGATGACAAACTGTATCATGATTCTGCGTCGTTTTTATCAGTGGATTGAATCTGGGTTCCCCACCAGGTGAGAATTGTCAGCAGTACGCTGGCCATCAGGCCGGTCCATAAGGCATAAGGTGTGCCGAGGAAATATGGTTTTGATTTGCCCGGCGGGATCAGCAGAATGAATACCAGCACCCCGATGGCGAGGATTCGGCAAATTAACCAGAGGGTAGATTGTTTCATCGTGAGTAGGATTAGTCAGTTTTGTCAGTTTCTTATAGTCTGGAAAGGGTAAGGCCTCCATCCACCATCAACACCTGCCCGGTGGAAAATGGCATATCCCTGCGTGTAAGCATAGCCACTGCCCGGCCTACATCTTCGGGAAATCCCCACCGTTTTTGAACGGAAAGCCCTTCGGCAATCAATTTATCATATTTTTCTTTCACCCCACCTGTCATATCGGTCATAATTACTCCCGGTCTCACTTCATAGACGGGCAAATCAAATTCTCCCAGTCGTGCGGCAAACAGTTGGGTTACCATACTCATTCCCGCTTTGGAGACACAGTATTCTCCCCGGTTGACAGAGGCGACGGTAGCCGAAATGGAAGAAACATTGATGATGCACCCCCAAAAACCCGGGTCGGATTTCTTTTGTTCGACCAGCAGATTGGCGGCGGCCTGGCAAAGGAAATAGGTTCCTTTGAGGTTGATATCCATCACATAGTCATAACTCTCTTCGGTTGTCTCCAGCACATCGCGGCGCTCTCTCGGCGCAACGCCGGCATTGTTGACCAGCACATGAAGCCCTCCCAGCTCGCGCTGCACTTTATCCATCATGTTTTTCCGGTCATCCGAATCGCCCACATTTCCCTGGCAATAGATCACTTTTTTGCCTCTGGTGCGCAGCTTTTCAATTACAGCAACGACATCTTCTTCAGGTCTCACTCCGTTGATGGCGAGATCCCATCCTTCGTCAGCGAGTTTTTCGGCGATTCCCAGCCCGATGCCTCTGCTTCCTCCGGTAACGAATGCAATTTTAGCCATGGCGTTTCTGCTATGAAAGTGTTTCCAGGTCCACCCATGCGCGTTTCTGCCAGCTCTCAATGCCTTTTTCTGCCAGTTGGACGCCTTTTGCTCCCTCCAGCAGGTTCCAGGGGAATGGATCATTGCGCACCACATGCTTCAGAAACAGTTCCCACTGTGCCTTAAAGGCGTTGTCGTGATATTCCTGCTCAGGCACTTTGGCCCAGTCGCTGTAGAAGTTGATCGGCTGCTCGATGTCGGGATTCCATACGGGTTTGGGGGTATTGCCGTAGTGCTGGATATAACAGTGGCGAAGCCCGGCTACGGCTGATCCTTTTGTGCCGTCCACCTGAAGGGTGAGCAGATCGTCGCGACGCACCCTTACTGTCCAGGAGGAATTGAAATGCGCGATGACGCCATTCTCAAGCTCGAAGGTTGCGTAGGCGCTATCGTCCGCGGTACATGCGTAGGGTTTTCCGTTTTCATCGATACGCTCGGGAATATGCGTCGCTCCCAGGCAGGACACAGATTTTACTTTTCCAAAGACCTGATCCAGTACATACCGCCAGTGGCAAAGCATGTCAACGATAATTCCCCCGTCATCTTCTTTGCGGTAATTCCAGGAAGGCCTTTGTGCAGGAATAGAATGACCTTCGTAAACCCAGTAGCCAAATTCGCCCCTTACGGAGAGTATTTGCCCGAAAAAACCTGTCTCTATCAGCCTCCGCAGCTTCAGAATACCCGGCAGCCACAGTTTGTCCTGAACGACGCCGTGTTTGATACCTGCTTTTTCTGCCAGATGGTACAAATCCAGTGCTTCTGCTGTGCTTACGCCTGTAGGTTTTTCGCAATAGACATGTTTGCCCGCTTCAATGGCTTTTTTTACCGAAGCATGGCGCTGGCCCGTGGTCTGGGCATCAAAATAGATGGTATTGCTGCTGTCTGCGAGTGCTTCTTCGAGGTTGGTGGTCATTTTTTCAACCCCGGAAGCTTTGCAGAGCTGTTCGAGTTTGGCGGCATTGCGACCTACCAGCACGGGTACAGGCATGATGGTTTCGGCGGGGCCCAGTGCCACACCACCCTGGCGGATGATTTCAACCATAGAACGCATCAGATGCTGGTTGGTGCCCATCCGGCCGGTTACCCCATTCATGATGACACCTATATGATGGACTTTTTTAGATGGATTCATTAGCTGTATTGTTGATAAGCGTGAATAATATGATGTAAGAATGTATGCTGATCCTGCGACCAGTAGTGATTGGAAAAAATTTCTACTTCGTTGTATCCGGTAAACCCTGCCTGCTCGACCCATTCCCTGATCTGTCTTACGGGAATACATCCTTCTCCCATCAGGCCTCTGTCATTGAGAAAATCGAGGGTGGGCACTTTCCAGTCGCAGATATGAAAGGCAAAAAGATTCTTTTTTTCACCACATCTTTCGATCTGCGCTTCAAGGCCGGGTTCCCACCACACGTGATACACATCCACGGCAATGCCCACCATAGGAGAATTTATCGCTTCCGCGACCTCATTGGCAGAGGCGAGGGTATTGATCGCCGAACGGGTATCGGCGTACATAGGGTGGAGGGGTTCAATCGCCAGCTTTACGCCCACGGACTCCGCCCGTGGAATTATTGCCTCAATTCCGGCCTGAATCTGCGCCCGGGAGGTTTCCAGCGTCTGACCCGGAGCGGCACCGCATACGAGCACCAGCATTGGCGCACCTACGGCAGCGGCTTCATCCAGCAACGCCAGGTTGTGGTCGATCGCTTCCTGCCTGTCGCGGGCTTCCGTATGGGGAAAAAACCCTCCCCTTACATAAGAGACCACTTCCATCCCGGCAGTACGCAACCGGTCGCCAGCTTTAGCAAAACCCATAGCTGCTGCGGCATCCCGCCATACGCTGATCGCGTTTACTCCGGCAGCCTGGTAATTGTCCACTGCTTCTTCCAAAGACCAGGGTTTGGTCGTGATGGTGTGAATGCAGAGTTTGTCTAAATCAGGGGTGTTCATTTTACTCCGGCATAAAAGGTGTAATAAGGTGCATTCTCAAGCATCCTTTGCAGGTATAGAACTGCCTCGCGGATATGGTAATCCCCCCACATGCTGGATTCGCCACAGGGTATTTTACGACCTTCGGGTACATAATCCCAGCCATTGGGGCGATGGTAAACCGAATGAAGCAACAGCCCCTGATGCTGCGGATCGGTGCTGAGATAGGGTTCATCCAGCAAGGTGTGAAGTGAAGTCAGTCCTGCCTGCCAGTATTTGTTTCCTTCTGTTTCGTTGCCTTTTTCCCTGAGATATAAACCAAGCCGGAGCAGTCCCTGCACGCCAATTGCCGCAGCAGACGAATCTACCGGCTCAAAATCGTTGTAGGGTTCTGCCGGACGGGACAGATAATCTCCCAGATGAACGAGTCCTGGTGCACCTGTATCCCAGTAAGGGATGCCGTCAGTGGCCGTATTTTCTATAAAAAAGTCGCAGGTAGCCGTTGCTGCACGGAGAAATTTTTCTTCCAGTGCCTGAAACCCACCAAAGGGGACAAGCGCTTCTTCCGGCAGGTCGCGGATAAATTCAAGTTGCTCGGCAAAGCCCGCCATTGCCCAGGCCAGTCCGCGTGTCCAGGTGCTGAAACCGGTATAACCCTGCTGGGAGTTGGGACAGCGGTAATTGCCGTCGTTGATATTAAAGATACTTTCGTGGGCGGTGCGGCCCCAAAGATCATATACATCGCGCCCAGTCCCGTAATACACCGAATAATCTGCCGTAGCAATACAGTGTTTGATCGCCCTTTCGAGCAGACTGGTTTGTACATCATTTTCTCCCCAGATAGCGTATCCCAGCATATAACCTGCTTCCACAGCGCGAACGGTGCGGATCGTATCTACAAACAGGGAATGAGGGCCGTTGAAGGAATAAATATACCCGCCACCGTTTTTGGTATTAGTCCATCGTTTGGCCTGAACGGCGCCCGATAATTTGAGGGCCATTTCGTAGAAGTGCTTTTCCCATTCCTGAAAGGGGATTTTTCCTCCTTCATCAGGCGGAGCAGGTTGCCGTAAGTGCTGATATTGTTGAATCCGTGGTCATGCACCCCAAAATGGCCGACATGGGAGGCCATCAGTTCGACGGTCGAAGCGCGTCCGTATTCAAGTGCTTTTGTTTCGCCCGTTGCATCAAAATGAAGGATTTCGGAGCCAAACTGAAAGCCCTGTGTCCATTCGGTCCAACCCCGGGTGGTGTATTTTCCTGCGGCAGTAAATACGGGCGAACCTTTGGATGAGTCGTAAGACTTGCGGATCAGGTGGATCTTGCCGGCGGACAATTCCCAAAATCTTTGAATACGGGAACGCAGGTCCGGAGCGCGGAGAGAAAAATCTATATCCATGGGTAGAGGTATAAAAAAAGAAAAACAAAGATAAGTAGCAGGTGTTGGGGAGTAAATGAATAATTCCGCCTAGATATGGTACTTTTCCTGCATGGTAGCCCGGAACATGTTGGGACTCTGTCCGGTTTTTTTTCTAAACAACCTGCCGAAATAGGAGGGATCGGTAAAACTCAGTTGGTAGGCGATTTCCTTTACGTTAAGGTCAGAAAAAAGTAGTAAACGGCTGGCTTCCAGTATGATACGATCCAGAATCATATCACTGGCCTTTTTCCCGAGGGTTTGTCGGGTAAGTCGGTTGAGGTGGTCAGGAGTAATGGCGAGCTGATCGGCGTATTCGTTTACCTGATGGTAGTTCTTATAGTGTTTTTCCAGCAGAATCTGGAATTTTTCCACAATAAACCGCGCATGTATATTGCTGGTATCGGCAGTTCCTGTTTTTTCCCTGAAAAGCTCGATACTGCGGATAAGAATGATTTTCAGCCATGCGCGGAGGAGATTGTCTTTCCAGGCACGCGTGCTCAGATAGTCGCGTACCATGTTTTCCATTACCATGCGGATGTATTCAATGTCTTCATTTTCGAGCAATAGGGAAGGGTCTTCCGTACCTGCCAGGAAAAATGAAGCTTCATCGAGCAGCCTTCTTTCCGATTCTTCCCTGCAAAAAAACTCACGGGTGAAGGCGATCACGTAGCCAAGGCTTTCAGTGTCTCCTTCAATCCGGTGTACTCTTCCCGGTCCGATAAAATGGAGCCCGGGAGAACAAACAGCCGACCGCCGGAAATCAATTTCTGATTCTCCTGACCCCTGAAGAAAAAAGCAGATTTCATAAAAAGGATGCCGGTGAGGTACATGAGTCTCCTGCGGAAAAGTATGCAGCAATTCCTGTTTTTTGCCTTTTAGCTGAAAAACCCTGAAACCCTGATTGGCGTCTCCTCTGGCGGTTTCGGGGATTTCATACAGCGGGATATTTTCCGGCATGCCGTTAATTTACATGAAAATATACATTTATCCTGTGAATTTCCTAACTTATCCCCATAGAACTTATGATACCGCTATGCGCATGCAATCATTGGCTTCTGCCATAGAAATCGGCATATTCTTTCTGTTGGTTATGATGTCAACGCAGGGATTTGTTTCACACCCATCGGGTAAGGCTTCGCCGGGGATACTGGTGGCTCACCTTTCGGATAAAAATACGAAGGGAATGTCGGCTGTTTCTGCTGCTTTTGCCGCTAATAATCCGGGTTATACTGTATCCTATCTCTCCGGGAAAACTACGGTAGAAAAAGCAACGTCTTCACGGGTAATATTTATTCAAACCGGTGAAACCAAAATCAGCCTTTCTTCCGGTGTGCGCTCCCAGGTCTCGGTAGGGGATATCGTGCTGCTCGGAGAAGGAGAATCACTGGTTGCTGACAGTATGCTGAATATGCTGATGTTTGAAGTACCCGAGGCGCCTCCTTCATACATACCTGCGGTAATCCGCCCTGACTGGGATCCCAACATTACCGACACGCCGGGCGGTTGTGCTACAGAGACCAATGCTTACCGGCGGATTCTGCTTACCTGGCTCGATAAGGTGGGCAAATACCGCTATCACAACCTGAATGCTCACCGGGTGAGAATTATGGATTCCTTTTCTCACTATCACCCACTGGAAGGCGGATTTGATGAATTTTATCTGGTGCAGATGGTGATGCCCGGCGGCAAACTTCTTACCAGCGATCAGGTGCCGGCCATCGAAACCCCCGAAAAAATTACCGGAAATCAGGCAAGTTCCCTGATATTTGAAACGCCGCTTGCGGTTGGAGATCTGGTTTATATCCCGCGTGGTGTGATGCACAGGGGGATTGGGGGCGTGCTGGCGCAGGTGATCACTGTTCCCGGATTTATCCCCGGCTCAGAAATCGGCGTGGATCACCATCTGCGAAAAATCAATGAAACGCTGGGCCTGGAAGGCAAAAAGGCCCTGCCGTATAATGCAGAGGCCTCTTTGCAAGCAGTGATAAAATAAGACAGCGCTTATTCTGTCAGTTTCTTGGAAGTAAAATATCCATATACCCATCCTTCCTGTCCCTGATATTCTATTTTGTACCAGTAATCGTTCATTTCCCTGATGGGAACCCGCTGGCCCTTTTCCAGAATGGTGCAGATATCGCCTTCTTTCAGCTTAAATACGATATTATCCGTTTCATTATCTGGAGCCGACCGCACATTGAGTACATCGGCAATGATATAGAGTTGGTTGGGCGCCAGGTCTGCCCGGTTGGAGACCTTTGCCAGCGCCTCATCCGCCATGGAGATCAGCGATGATTGTTTGAAAGTGTTGTTTTCTGTAAGTGCAAGGAGGGCTTCTTTTTGTGTTTCGGGAGTTTTTTCCTCCAGCGCCCGGTCAATGAGAATAGCAACCGTAACGTCCACCTCGTCTGTGCTGACCTTATCGCTGTTTTGAATCCAGCCAGCTTTTTTCTTTTCCTTTCCAAAAGCTTCAGACCATCCGGGTTTATCGCTGGCAATAATGGCGACGATTTCTCCCCGGCTGAATTTTTCGTTTCCGAAAGTGGTCAGATCAGGTCTTTTGTAAATATCTATGTCTTCAATGGCTACGCCTCTTTCGGCACTAATGGCAAACAAATGATCGTACGACCAGCCGGTTTTGCCATCAGACAAACTCATTTCAATATAGTTCCTTTTTTCGCTTGTTACTTCTTCTGTATTACCGGTCAGCGTTACGATTTCACCAAAATTGATACTCGCAAGGTACTTATTGTTGTTGCCCATGCCCGGTTTTTCGCGAAGTCCGGCCGGTGACCAGAGACAGATAGCGAGGTTATTTCTGCTTTTCAGATCGGGTGAATCAGAAGATGATTCGGCAGTAGCTGTATCAGCCTGATGATTTTCGTCAGAAGTTGTTTCATCACTGCCACAGGAAGACAGAAAGATCAGGGCAGCGGAAAATAATAGCCAGGATAAAAAATGTTTCATTTTGACGGTGTTTGTGAGACAAGTTAATGATTTTTGAGTAACCGGATCAACATTCGGCTTCAATTATCTCACACAAAACCTTCCACACATTCTCCATGACGATGGTATGTCCCACGACAGTAGGGTGAATGCCGTCGCCGAGGTTGAGCTCTGGTTCTCCTGCTACTCCATTCAGTAAAAAAGGAATAAGTGCCAGGTTATTTTTTTCTGCCAGTTCGGGATAAATCGCCTGAAACTGGCGGCCATAATCGGGCCCCATATTGGGTGGGACCATCATTCCGCAGAGGATGATTTTCGTCGCAGGATCGCTGGCCTTCACTTTGTCAATGATTTCCTGAAGGTTGCGGCGGGTTTCTTCGGGATCAATTCCTCGCAGTCCATCATTTGCTCCCAGTTCCAGCACAAAAACAGAAGGTTTTTTCTTTAGCAGCCAATCGACCCGGTTTTTTCCCGAAGCTGTGGTCTCTCCGCTTAACCCTGCATTCACGACCTCATAATCCAGCCCGAGCGAATCGAGCCGGTTTTGTATTAATGCGGGAAAGGCTTGAGAAAGTTCAAGACCATAACCTGCGGTAAGGCTATTACCAAAAAATAAAATGACCGGCTTATTCGTCTCAACGGAGGTATTCAAATCTGCAGAATCAGTTTGCGGAAGGGTCGCGGTGGTTGAAGTTTGTTTTTCCCCGTTACCACAGGAAACCAGGGTGAGGGCGAAAAAAAACAGAAAAAAGAATCGCATGTTTAATTTTTGGAGAAATATAAAAAGTAATTTCGGCTTCCCGGTAATCATCCTATCTAAAAGTAGCATAAAAAGTAGTACTAAAACCAGTAAAAGTGGAACATATATTATCAGTACAAAACCTTACCAGAACGTATTCCAGTGCAGGACAGACGCTTACCGTTCTGGATAATGTCAGTTTTGATATTCAGGCAGGGGGCACTGCTGCCATTGTCGGCCCTTCGGGGAGTGGAAAAACCACCCTTCTTGGCCTTTGCGCCGGTCTTGACCGGGCGAGTTCCGGCTCTGTGTATCTCAACCAAATTCGCCTCGACGACCTCTCTGAAGATGAGCGGGCATCGGTAAGGAATGCGCATGTGGGTTTTATCTTTCAGAGCTTTCAGCTTTTGCCTACGCTTACGGCTGTGGAAAATATCATGGTTCCGCTTGAACTTCGCGGCGAAGCGGGGGTGCGCGGCCTGGCGATGGAACTGCTCGAAAGGGTGGGGCTGGCAGACCGTTCGCATCATTATCCGGTTCAGTTGTCTGGCGGAGAACAGCAGCGTGTGGCGATGGCCAGGGCATTTGTGAACAAACCCAAAATTTTGTTTGCAGATGAGCCTACTGGCAATCTCGATGCAGAGACCAGCCAAAAGGTCGAAGACCTGCTCTTTGAACTCAACCGCGAAGCGGGCACAACCCTGGTAGTCGTTACCCACGACCTCGAACTAGCAGCCCACACCGGACGAATTATCCGGCTCAAAGGCGGAAAAATTGTGAATGAATAAGGATGATATTGAAATATGAATATAGAAAAATATAAATGGCTTTGGAGAATGGCCTGGCGCGACAGCCGCCGAAGCCGTTCCCGGCTCCTGTTGTTTACCTCATCTATTATTCTGGGCGTTGCGGCTCTGGTTGCTATTAACTCTTTTGAAGACAACCTGCGCGAAGAGATAAACGGCGAGGCCCGCGAACTGCTGGGGGCCGACCTGATGATCAGCAATAACCAGGCATTCAACGATTCTGCGCTGGCCTTTATGGACTCCCTGGGAGGCGTACAGGCCAACGAAATGTATTTCGCATCGATGGTTTATTTCCCCAAAAACAACGGCACAAGGCTCGTACAGGTGCGCGCACTTGAAGGTGAATATCCTTTTTACGGGGAGATCGAAACATTGCCGGCGGAAGTTTCGCGCACCTTCTCCGAAGGCCGGAATGCACTGGTCGATCAGACCCTCATGCTTCAATACGATGTGGAGGTCGGTGATTCAGTGAAAATCGGACGGATGATGTTTCGCATTGCCGGGAAACTTCTGCGCGTGCCGGGGCAAAGTGGCATCACCGCTACTGTAACCTCGCCGGTGTATATTCCCCTGAAATATCTCGAACAAACTGATCTTGTACAGAAGGGCAGCAGAATCAATTATATGCGGTATTATAAGTTTGATGACAACCGCGATGTAGAGAAAATGATGAAAGCGCTCGAACCGAGAATGCGGGTGCTGAACCTCCGGTATGATACGGTAGAGGAGAAAAAACGCGATACCAGCCGCGCCTTTGCCAATCTCAGCGATTTTCTCAATCTGGTAGGATTTGTGGCGCTTTTGCTAGGTTGTGTCGGAGTTGCCAGTGCTGTCCATATTTATTCAAAAGAAAAAACCGACACGGTCGCAGTACTTCGCTGTCTGGGCGCTACCGGAACTCAGGCATTCTCCATTTTCCTCCTTCAGATCGGAGGAATGGGTTTCCTCGGATCAGTAGCAGGCGCTTTTCTCGGAAGCCAGATTCAGACCATTCTGCCTGCCGTGCTGCGCGATTTCCTGCCATTTGAAGCAAACTTTGGTGTATCGGTAGAAGCGATTCTGGAAGGAATAGCTGTGGGTTCCCTGATCTCGCTTCTGTTTGCACTGTTGCCCTTGCTGGCAATCCGTCGCATTTCCCCGCTCAGTGCCATACGCGCCTCCTTTCAGTCCGAAAAAACAGGAACAGATTATGTGAGATGGGCTGTCGCCGTACTGATCGGGTTGTTTATTTTTGGTTTTGCCTGGCTTCAGATGGGCAAATGGACAAACGCAATGATATTTACCCTTTCTCTGTTGGGGGCGTTTTTGCTGCTCACGGGCCTGGCATGGCTTACCATGCAGGGAGTGAGAAAGTATTTCCCTTCCCGGTGGAACTACCTCTGGCGCCAAAGCCTTGCCAACCTGTACCGTCCCAATAATATGACCATTACCCTGATTGTTTCCATCGGATTAGGTACGGGCTTAATTTCTACACTTTATTTTGTACAGGGGCTCCTGGTTGAGACTGTGGCCATTTCCGATAAAGGCGACCTGCCCAATATGGTATTGTTTGACATTCAGACATCTCAGAAAAAAGAAATAGCTGATATCACCCGATCCTATGGATTTCCGGTCATTCAGCAAGTACCGGTCGTAACCATGCGGCTGGATTCACTCAATGGCATAAGCCGCGTGGAATTGCTCGCCGATACGGCCACAGGCGTAAGTAGCTGGACACTAAACCGCGAATACCGGGTTACTTTTCGCGATACACTCATTGATACAGAAAAACTGGTCGAAGGCGAATGGCATGGAAAAGCGGGAGATGTGATTTATATTTCCCTGGAAGAGGGCTTCGGAAAAGAATCCATGAAAGTAAAAATCGGAGACGAAATTGTCTTTGATGTGCAGGGTGTACCTGTAAAAACAGTGGTCGGAAGTTTCCGGAAGGTGGATTTTCAGCGGGTTCAGACCAATTTTCTCGTAGTATTTCCTACGGGCGTACTGGAAGATGCACCCCAGTTTCATGTGCTGATAACCAAAGTCGGAAGCCAGGAAAGTTCGGCAAAGTACCAGCAACAGATCGCAAGGGAATATCCCAATGTATCACTGATCGATCTGGGACTGATTCTTTCCACCGTAGAGGAGGTGCTGGATAAGGTCTCTTTTGTGATTCGTTTTATGGCCATGTTCAGCATATTTACCGGACTGATTGTGCTGATTGGCTCGGTGATTATCAGCCGGTATCAGCGAATCCAGGAAAGCGTTTTGCTTCGGACGCTGGGCGCCAGCCGGCGGCAGATTCTGATCATCAATGCCCTGGAATATCTTGTTCTGGGGGGACTTGCCGCATTCTCCGGGATTATTCTTGCCCTGCTTAGCACCTGGGGACTGGCAGTGTTTACCTTTGAAACAGCTTTTGTGCCTGATATTTTGCCCGCGTTTGTAGTATTTTTTATCATTACCGGGCTGACAGTGTTGATCGGTCTTTCCAACAGCCGTGGTGTGCTTAGCAATCCGCCACTGGAAATTCTGCGGAAAGAAGCGTAACATTAAGCTGGAAGGCTGTTTTTTGCGATAAATGACCATTTACAACCCCAATTTCTTTATGCGTTTTGTATATATTCTGATTGCCCTGGTGCTGTTTTCCTGCACTTCCACCCCGAAAGCAGACTTTGTTCTGACTCATGGGAATATTTATACCGTAAATCCCGGCCAGCCAAAAGCAGAAGCTGTCGCGGTAAAGGAAGGTAAAATCATGGCGGTAGGTTCTGTAGATGAAATCAAATCATTTACAGATAAGAACACCGAAGTCATTGATCTGGGTGGAAAAACAGTAGTGCCCGGTCTCATTGAAAGCCATGGACACATCATGGGGTTGGGGCAAAACAAACGGCAACTCAACCTGGCGGATATAAAAAACTATGACGAGTTGGTCATAAAAGTCGCCTCAGCAGTAGCAAAAGCTAAACCCGGAGAGTGGATTATCGGCAGAGGCTGGCATCAGAGTAAATGGGTTCCCCAGCCGGAAATGATTACCGGTTATCAGACACACGAAAAACTCAGCGCAGTTTCGCCTGACAATCCGGTGGTGCTTACACACGCCAGCGGCCATGCCGTTTTTGCCAATGCCAAAGCCATGGAAATAGCCGGGATAGGTGCGGCAACTTCCGTTGGAGACGAAGGCGAAGTCATTCGTTACCCCGACGGCCGCCCAACAGGCATTTTTACCGAAAGTGCCGCAGATCTTATCTGGAAATTTGTCCCCGGTGATACGCCTGAAAGCCTGAGGCTTGACCTTCAGGCCGCCATAGATGAATGTCTCGCCAATGGAATCACCAGCTTTCAGGATGCTGGTTCGGGTGGCGAAGCTATCGAAACCTTTCAGTCCTTTGTCAGTGAGGGAAAGATGGGCATTCGGCTGTGGGTTATGCTCAGTGGTGGTGACAGAGAACTACTCCGCACCTGGTATGACCGGGGGCCGCTGGTTGGAGACTTTCTGACCATCCGCGCCATAAAACTGTATGCCGATGGTGCGCTGGGTTCGCGCGGAGCCTGGCTGCTGGAAGAGTATGCCGACCGGCACGGGCATTTCGGCAACCCTATCATGCCTATGGATTATGTGGAGACGGTAGCCGGTGATGGACTTCAGCATGGGTTTCAGGTGTGTGTCCATGCCATTGGCGACCGCGCCAACCGCGAAGTGCTTGACCGTTTTGAGAAAACTTTTGCTGCAAATCCTGAGGCCAGAGATCACCGTTTCCGGATCGAACACGCCCAGCATCTCGACACGGAAGATATCCCCCGATTTGCACAGTTGGGGGTGATTGCTTCTATGCAGGCCATTCATATGTCTTCGGACCGGCCCTGGGCGATCGACAGGCTTGGAAAGGAGCGGATCGAAGCAGGCGCATACGTATGGCGGAAACTGATTGATTCCGGAGCAAAAGTCATCAATGGAACCGATACCCCCGTGGAGCCCGTAAGCCCGATCGCATGTTTTTATGCATCCATTTCGCGCCGGACACTTGCCGGCGACCCACCCGGAGGATACGAGCCCTCACAAAAAATGACAAGGGAAGAAGCCCTGCGCTCATATACCCTTGATGCAGCGTACGGGGCTTTTCAGGAAACAGAAAAAGGATCAATAGAAGTAGGCAAAATGGCAGATTTTACCGTTTTGTCTCAGGATATTATGACCATCAGCGAAGACGAAATCCTCCGGACGCAGATTGAATATACCATTGTAAATGGGGTTGTGAGGTATAAAAAACCTTAGTTATTTTGTTTTGCTATTTACCCCAAACCGAATGACAAATACGAAGGAACTGAAAGCTGCGGTTGAGCAGCATATTGAAAACCTCGGGCTTGACCATCGCAGACCCGCCAATCTGTACCAGCCTATGGGTTATATCCTTTCACTGAAGGGAAAACGAATACGGCCTATACTCACGATGCTGGCTTATGAGGCAGTATCTGGTAATGATCCGCAGCGAGCCATGAATCTGGCGGTAGCCGTGGAGGTTTTCCATAATTTTACCCTGGTACATGACGATATCATGGATCGGGCACCCGTGAGAAGGGGAAATCCGACCGTTCATATCCGGTGGAACGAAAATACGGCTATTCTCTCCGGAGATGCCCTTTTGGCCTTGTCGATGGATATGGTTACCTGTGATTTTCCTTCCCGTGCTGCAGCTCTGATAAAAGAATATACCCGGGTCTCACTTGAAGTATGTGAGGGGCAGATGGAAGACATGGATCTGGCATTTCAGGAGGAGGCAACCATCGCAGAATATCTGGAAATGATCCGGAAAAAAACTGCCGCCCTGCTGGGCGGGTGCATGAGTCTGGGCGCTATTGCAGGCGGAGCCGGTGATGAGATTGTGGCGCAGTTTTGCGCCTTCGGTGAAAGCCTGGGTATCGGATTTCAGTTGCAGGACGACCTGATGGATGCCTTTCCTCCCGAAGGATTTGGCAAACAGGTAGGCGGAGATATCATTGAAAATAAAAAAACTTATTTATTGCTCAAAGCGCAGGAACTCGCCGATCAGACCCAACGGCAGGAAATCAGTCGGTTACTTGCAGACAACAGCGATGACAAAGTAGAGCGGATGCTTCAGATTTTCCGGCAGTTGAATATACACTCACATACGCAGGAATTAATCCAAAACTATTTTTCCAAAGCAACCCTGCTCGGACAGGAACTGGCGAAAAAGACTGATTTTGAGCCGCTTCGCGCTTATCTGCAGGAGATTGCCAGCCGGCAGATATGATGCCCTTTCAGGTGATAGATTTTGGGTTATATTGATTTTTGAATGGTTTTGTAATTGGTTTATTTGGTATTCGTAGTAAATACCGGAAAAGACCATGGCCATCTCCTACATACTGGAATCACCTGTAGCATTAACCATACTTATTGTGACGATCGGGCTGAGCGCCTGGGGGTTGCTGGATGAAAATTTCAGAGATAAGCATGTGCTTGTTCCCTACGACATGCTGATTTATCGCGAGTACTGGCGGGTTTTTACGAGCGGGTTTGTTCATGGCAACTATTTTCACCTGCTGATGAACATGGCAACATTTTATTTTTTCAGTTTTATCCTGGAGCACAGGCTGGGGCACTGGCAGTTTCTGGTGCTGTATGTGCTGGGATTATTGCTGAGCAACCTGTACCTGGTGTTTCGTTATGGAAAGGATACCGGTTATGAGGGTTCGCTGGGTGCGTCGGGCGCGATAAGTGCCGTGGTATTGAGCACAGTTATCTGCAATCCGTATCTGAAATTCGGGCTTCCGGTTATTTCGGAGCAATGGCCGGTATTGCAACTGCCGGGTTATATAGTTGCGCTGGCGTTTATGATATATAGCCTGGTGAATATGTTCCGCAAATCAGAGATGAATATCAACCATGCGGCGCATTTGTGGGGAGCGATAGCCGGAATTGCCCTGACTTTTTTGTTGAAACCCGGAGTGGCAGAAGTTTTGGCGCGCTGGGCGGGAAGATTTTAGGATCGCGTACAATGCATTGAAAATGAGCAGCGTACCATTTTAAACCTGATTCATTGAAATTATAATTTTTTAATAAATGGGTTAAATTTTTGAAAAAACTTAAACAATTTTTAAAAATATTTTGCAGAATTGTAAAAAAGCAGTAAGTTTGTTGTGAAATCTTTAAAGCACTTATGTTTTATTTAACAACCTATTATGAACCAAATCAAGCTTTTAGGATTAGCAACCTTCTCACTTTTGATCACCAGCATGTACGGCCAAAGCGTCGATAATCATGCAAAGTCTTTAAACGAGGCTCAGATCAGCATTGTTTCGAACCCGGTTGGGAATTTGTTTCACCTTGTATATAATTCGCCAACCCCACAAACACTGAACATCCGTGTTGTGGATGAGGAAAAAAACGAATTATACCGGGAGAGAATCAAAGAAACCTCCGGATTCGTGAAGCCGCTGAACTTCAATCAGGCTCCTCACGGCAACTACACGGTGATTGTTGCCGGTGATTATGGCATCGAGGAACTGGCGCTTACTGTTGCAGAAAAACCTGCTCCCGTGTTCGCAGCCGATGTTCAAACCTTTGCCAACTCCAAAAGAGTAAGATTGAATGTTTCCGGTGAAGAAGATGGCTCTGTTTTTGTTGAAGTACTTAACAGCAGACGGCAAACGATTTTTTCTGATGTCGTGAAACTTGATGAGAACTCAGGCCGTATCTTTAATCTGGAAAAAGCATCGACCGATCAGGTTATCTTCCGTGTCCATGGTGAAAATGACACAATAGAAAAACTGGTCGCTCTTAAATAAGATCAATCAAGAATTCGTTTTGTGAGTAGTAGTAGTAGTTAGTTCGTAAGCAGGCTCCCCAAGAGCCTGCTTTTTCTTTGTCCCCTTACTGTGTATCTTGCTTCCAAATCCCAGACCATGCGTTACCTGCTCTTCCTTCTGTCTCTCTTTTCCTGCCTCGCCATATCTGCACCCACCATGTTGTATGGCCAAAATGAAGGGCGGATTTTCTATGAATATATCAAGCTCAGCAAAGAAACAGGTTCACTAACGGAAGTTTTGACCCTTCCGGAAGCCGGCTTTGGGCGGGGAATCGCCGCCATTGGCGATCTCGATGGCAATGGCACCACCGAAATTGCCGCTTCTGCTCCGGGTGATGGGGCAGGATCACTCTGGATATTGTTTATGGAAAAGGAAGGGACAATCCTCCGGAAACAGAAGATTTACGGAGGAATGGAAGGATTTGCCGCAACACCTACTCCCGGAGGCGGATTTGGCTCCAGAATCGAACCGGCAGGCGACTGGGACGGTGACAGCGTGCCCGATATACTTGTGACAGAACCCAAAGCCCGGCTGGGTGTAATAGAATATGGGGCCATCTGGCTGATTCTGCTTAAAAAAGACGGAACCGTGAAAAACCATTATTTTTTTAGTGGAAGAACTCCCGGCATCATGGGGCAACTGCCTAAAGATCAGTTGTTTGGCTCTGACATAGCCCTTCTTTCTGACATGGATGGAGATGGGGTAAAAGAATGGGCAGTCGGTTGTGCCATGGATCCCGAAAAAGGAAAAGGGAATGTATGGATTCTGTTTCCCGACAAAAACGGCAACATCAAAAAAAATATCATTATAGAAACCGGCAGCGGCGGATTTTCCGGCAACCTCACACGGGGAGACCAGTTTGGAATTGCTGTAGAGTCCCTCGGAGACCTGGATCAGGACGGAACCATTGATCTCGCTGTAGGAGCGATGCTCGACGATGAAGCAGGCTTTAATAAGGGGGCAGTGTGGATTTTGTTTCTCAACCCGGAGGGTTCGGTAAAACAACATCAGAAGATTATTTCCAACCACAATGGATTTTCCGGATATATTGACCTCGACGACAGATTTGGGACTTCGCTTGCGCTGGTAGGTGATATGAACGGAGACACCATCCCTGATCTCGCCGTGAGCGCATATAGTGACGACGATGGAGGCAAGGATAAAGGCGGCATTTATGTCATGTATATGAAACGCGACGGGACTGTGCTGGATAATCACAAAATCAGCGAAACTTCCCGGAATTTTGAAGGAATCTTTGAAGCAAAATATCAGTGGGCACTTTCCATCAGTCCGCTCGGAGACCTGAATGAAGACGGGCGAAACGATCTGCTGGCCGGTGGGCAAAACGACAGCGGCAGCAGAGGCGCAGTCTGGATGTTGTTTCCGGCTGCCTGGCCCGAGCGGCTGATGCGCAGAGGCGTGTGGGCAGAAGGCGCTGGTACATTTTCGGCGGAAGACAGCGCGATGCTGTACAAAGGCGCCCGTACCGCTGAGGACTCGGCCCGGGTGGACAGCACCTACGACCTTTCGGGATATGCCCCCAACAACCTGGTTTTTTTGCTCGACGTATCAGCTTCCATGCGCAAACCTACAGGGTTGCCGTTGCTGCAGCAGGCATTTACAGAACTGCTGGCCTATATGCGTCCGGAGGATAAAATTTCGGTTATCACTTATTCCGGAAAACCTGCGGTCGAACTGAGCGGAGTGCCAGCTTCGGAGCAGGAAAAAATTGCCACTACCATCAACCAGCTTGTAAGTTCGGGAGAAACACGCCCCGTCAGGGCGGTCGAACTTGCCTACGAGATTGCCCGGCTGCACTTTATTGAAGGCGGCAATAACCGGATTATTTTTGCTACAGACGGAGGTTTCGAGCAGCAGGTATTAGACAAACCGCTGGAAAAGCTGCCTTCACAGGAAATTCCACTTAGTGTATTTTACTTTGGAAAATTGCCGGGGTTTAAAATCGACCAGATGAATGAAATTGCCCGTAAGGGGTTCGGCAATTCGGCACACATCACCTCCGGCTCGGTCAACCAGTCGCTATTGAATGAAGTCAAGCAAATTCGCATAAAAAGTACCGATAAGTAGCGCCGGCCTTCCCATTTTCTCCAAACTTTCCCACTCTTACCCAGTTATTACCACTTTTTCCCCTCGGGAAATAAGAGGGTTTTTGCTTATTTTTTTATCATATACGGAAAAAATTTGGATTTATTGTCTAAATTTATTAGCATTGCTATGTATTTCGCTAATACTGTAAGCGAGTGTGACAAATTGTGGAAAAATAGTATAGAAATCGTGGGAAAAAGTGGGAAATTGTGGGAAGTTTTTTATAGTTTTACATAATTGATTTAGTGTCCATAAGTATGACCTCACTCATCGGCGAATACAATTGCAAACTGGACGACAAGGGCAGATTCCTTTTGCCTGCGGGTCTTCGTAAGCAATTGCCTGAGGATCAGCAGTCGGACTTTGTAATCAACCGCGGACTGGATAAGTGTCTGGTATTGTATCCGGTTCAGGTGTGGGAGAAAGAATTGGAGCGTTTGCAGTCGCGCAACCAGTATGTGAAGAAAAACCGGGCTTTCACCCGGATGTTTCTCAATGGTGCGACCCAGCTTACACTTGATGGAAGTGCGCGGGTATTGCTCCCCAAACGCCTGATGGAATTTGCGGGTATAGCCAAGGACATTGTGCTGGTTGCACAGATTGATAAAGTGGAAATCTGGGATCAGACCACATATGAGGGATGGCTGGATGAACCGGGGTTTGATTTTGAGTCGCTGGCTGAAGAGGTAATGGCCGGAGGAGGGGACGACGAATGAGTTACCACGTCCCGGTGTTGTTGCAGGAGTCAATAGACCTCCTCTCCATCAAACCCGGCGGCACTTATGTGGATGTAACGCATGGGGGAGGTGGTCATTCGGCAGAGATTCTGAAAAGATTGGATAAAAACGGGCAGTTAATTGCCTTTGACAGAGATAAAGATGCGGCAAAGGAAGTGGTGACAGATCAGCGGCTGAAGTTCTTTGCCTCAGATTTTAAGTTCATTGAAGAGGTTTTGAGTAACGCAGGTATTGGCCCTGTAGATGGTATTCTCGCTGATTTGGGAATATCTTCCCATCAGATCGATACTGCAGAAAGGGGGTTCAGCTTCCGGTTTGATGCGCCGCTGGATATGCGTATGGATATTTCCCAGCAGACAACAGCCGCCTCACTACTGAATGAATCGGAAGAAGGCGCCCTTGCCGAAATTTTTTTCCGGTACGGGGAAGTTCCCAACAGCCGCAAACTGGCCCGGATTATCTGTGATGCGAGGAAAAAAGCACCACTGGTAACCACCCAACAGTTTGAAATCGCCATCGAAAGCTGTATCCCTGCACCCAGAAGGTCGAAATATCTGGCTCAGGTTTATCAGGCACTGCGGATTGTGGTGAATGGAGAAATGGAGGCCCTCGAATCGCTGCTGCTGGCATCTGTCGGGCTGCTGAAACCGGGAGGAAGAATGGTAGTAATTGCTTATCACTCACTGGAAGACCGCATGGTGAAAAATTTTTTCAGGTCGGGAAATCTAAATGGAGTAGAGGAAAAAGATTTTTACGGAAGGCTGATTTCTCCCTGGAATAAGATTACCCGGAGTGCCATCCAGGCAAGTGAAGCGGAGATAAATCAAAATTCCCGCGCAAGAAGTGCAAGACTCAGAGCCGTAGAAAAAATTGAGAATAATTGACAACAAACATACAATATCAAACGCAGCAATAAAGTGAAGATTCTTAGTAAATATCGTTTACCCTTGCAGAAAAGTGGAAAATCTGGCTCAAAAGGCCGGAAAGGACTGTCTCTGGTCGTAGTGGATGATTATATTAAGTTCATGCTTTTCCTTGCCGCGATTGGTCTGGTATATATCTGGAACTCGCACCACGCAGAGCGGCAGGTCAAGAAGATGGAATCCTACCAACAGGAAGTCAAACGACTGAAATCCAATTACCTTCTCAAAGAATCTACCCTCAGCGCAGGTACCCGCCTATCGGAAATCCAGCAGATTGTGGATACCATTGGCCTTCGTACGCTCGACGAACCCGCCTTCAAGATTATTGATACTTATCACTAATACCCGGAGCCCGACTCTTAATCCATTCGCCTTTTTGTTGCTCTGTTCCCTGACATACGCCCGTTGGCATTGTACTCTGAGTTAAAAATTAATCACGAAATACCTCATTGCCCGGAAAATGAAAAGCGTTTCGAATCAAATATTGTTACGGGTTTATACTCTCTTCGCATTCTTCCTCCTGTTTGGCGGGGTGATTGTCCTGCGCGTTGTTGCCATTCAGTGGAATAAAAGTACCTGGGTACAGAAGGAAATCGAAGATCAGGTATTTTTCAAAAAAATGGTCGCCGACCGGGGAAATATCGTCTCCGAAGATGGTACAATCATGGCAACCAGTCTGCCCTTCTACAAGATTGCACTTGACCCTTCCATTATTGATACGGCAACCTGGCTCAGCTTCAATGATTCGCTGATGCAGCTTGCAACGCTTCTTTCCAACCATTTTGGCGACCAGGAAGGAGACACACTTATGTATTATCACAAAGTGCGGGATGCCATGACACGGGGAGATAAACACGTTTACCTCACCCGTAAAAAACTCAATTTTAAGGAGCTCGAAATGGTTAAAAAATGGCCTATCCTCAATATGGGCCGTTATCAGGGCGGGCTGGTAGTAGAAAAATTCAATAACGAACGTTTTTACCCCATGGGTGAACTGGCCCGCATTACACTTGGCAGGCTGGTTGACGATACCCTGGGGATCAGGGGGATAGAATATTCATTCAACCGCGAACTCAGAGGGAGAGATGGTTACATACTAGCCCAAAAAGTCGTGGGCGATTCTTATGTCCCGTTGGATGAATATGGCGATGACGGCTCCTATGACGGGCTGGATGTCGTAACCACACTTGACGTTGATATGCAGGATGTGGTGGAAAATGCGCTGAAAAAAGGTGTTGAAAAACATCAGGCAAAATACGGAACTGCTATTCTGATTGAAGTAGAAACCGGTAAAGTCAGAGCACTGGCCAATTATCCTGAGAATTTCAATTACGGGATTGCTACCCAGACAGAGCCTGGTTCTACTTTTAAGACGGCTTCTGCACTGGCTATGCTGGAAGATAATCTCATTGATGTGTGTGATACCATTGACACAGGTAACGGCTCCATCATGTTTGATGATAAGGAGATTACTGACAATGGCCATGCCTGGGGGGAAATTGAGTTTGAAAAAGTGTTTGCCCACTCCTCCAACGTCGGGATGTCTATTTCTGTGAATGAACACTTTGGCGCGAATCCAGAAAGATATATGGAGCACTTGAAAAACTTCGGGTTTTTCCAGACCTGCGATTTTCAGCTTTCCGGTGAACCTCAGCCATTCATCATCACACCCGATAGTAAAGACTGGACTATTGCCACACTGCCTTCCCTGTCTTACGGTTATTCCATTCAGGTTACTCCGCTTCAGATGGCTACTTTCTACAATGGTGTCGCCAATCAGGGGAAACTGATGAAACCCTGGATTGTGAAAGAGGTGAGGGATAACTCACGGATTGTGCAGTCCTATGCTCCCGTGGTAGTGAATCCGCAAATGTGTACCCCGGAAGCCGCAATTAAAATCCGCGAACTGATGAAAGCCGTTGTGGATTATGGTACGGCACAGCCCGCCTTCAGAAATATGCCTTTTGAGGTCGCAGGCAAAACCGGAACCGCCCGAAAGATTCAAAACGGGCAATATGTGAAAAAATACCGGGCATCTTTTGGTGGATTTTTTCCCGCTGACCAGCCCCGATATACGCTTTATATTATGGTGGATGAGCCTGAAGGCGGCTACGCATCAGGTGGTACAGTTGCTGCACCTATATTCAGAGAGATCGCCGAAGAAATTTATGCTATGGATATCCGGTTGTCCAAAATTCCCAGAAATGAGGACCCCCGGCCCACCCGTAAACCTGCCAATCAGATTATGTTTACCCAGAGTGTGCGCCAGGTATTTCCCGAGTTTGGGGTCAATACCAGCAATCCTCCGCAGGACGAATGGGTAAAGGCAGAATCCAACGGGCATCAGGTCAATCTGACACCCATTGCCAATGACAAAGAAAATCTTAGGATTCCCAATGTAAGAGGTATGACCAGCCGCGATGCGATGGTACTTCTCGAACGTATGGGGGTCAAAGTTACATTACGAGGAACCGGACGGGTGAGGCGACAATCGCTGTTACCCGGGTTTAAAATAGGGAATGAAACATCGATCACTTTATTTCTCGGCTAGATAATTCTGAACCAGTGAAACTCGCAGCATTATTAAATCAGATTCCCGTATTAGCTGTTCAGGGAACTACCGACCGGGAAATAAATGACGTTCATTTCGATTCGAGGGCAGTGGGGAGTGATATGCTGTTTGTAGCTGTAAAAGGTACCAGCAGCGACGGGCATCAGTTCATTGACATGGCGATAGCTAACGGTGCAAATGCGATTGTATGTGAGACAATTCCGCATGAACTGAACCCGCAGGTTACGTACGTGCAGGTGGAAAACAGTCAGCGTGAACTCGCCTATATCCTGGCCAATTTTTTCGGCAACCCAGCCAAAAAGCTGATTGTCGTTGGCGTTACCGGAACCAATGGCAAGACTACGTCGGTCAATCTTCTTCACCGCCTTTTTCAGCAGATGGGTTATTCTTCGGGATTGATTTCTACTATTGGAAATAAAATCGGGGATAAAGAAGTGCCGGCAACTCATACCACACCTGACCCGCGACAGCTTCACCAGCTTTTCGCAGAAATGGTGCGGGAGGGCTGCGAATATTGTTTTATGGAGGTGAGCAGTCATTCGCTGGTTCAACACCGGGTTACGGGAATTCCTTTTCGACTCGCAATGTTTTCCAATATTACCCATGATCACCTCGATTATCACGGTAGTTTTTCGGAATACATTCGCGCCAAAAAGATTCTGTTTGATCAGTTACCCTCTGACGCAATCGCACTGGTCAACGCCGATGATAAAAACGGTGGGGTAATGGTGCAGAATACTCGTGCTACAGTCAAAAAATTTGCCATCAGCCGCATGGCCGATTATCACGCAAAAATTGTGGAAAACACGTTTCAGGGACTTCTTCTGCGCGTGGGAAATGAGGATGTCTGGTTTCGTATGATCGGTAGTTTTAATGCATACAATCTGCTGATGGTCATTGGTGCAGCAATAGAACTCGGACTGAACCAACGGGAGGTGCTGGAAACCCTTAGCGGTTTTGACGGTGTGTCGGGGCGGTTTCAGGTGATCCGTAGCCAGACTTCAGATATAACCGGGATCGTGGATTATGCCCATACGCCTGATGCACTGGAGAATGTGCTCAATACTATTCTCAATATTCATCAGGCAGGCGGGAAAATCATTACCGTCGTAGGTTGCGGAGGCAACAGGGACAAGGACAAAAGACCTGTGATGGGTAGAATTGCAGCAGAGAAGTCAGATCAGGTAATTTTTACTTCTGACAACCCGCGCAATGAAGAGCCCCAGACTATTCTGGAAGAAATCGGCCGAGGCGTCTCCGGCAGTCAGAAAAAAAAGACCCTGGTCATCGAAAACAGGAAAGAGGCAATCCGGACGGCATGCCGGCTGGCAAACGAAAGAGATGTTATTCTGGTAGCAGGAAAAGGACACGAAAATTATCAGGAAATAAAAGGGGTTAAATACCCTTTCGACGACCGGGAAATCCTTCAGGAAGCCTTAAATGAATTTCACGGAAATCCGGTCATATAAAATGGTAGAATTAAAAAAATAAATGAAAGGAACTTTGCGGCGTATTGCGTCACCCAATAATTAGAAACCACACATGTTGTATTATTTTCTGGACTGGCTGCACAAAACATATGATTTACCCGGGTTCGGTGTATTTCAGTTTATCACGTTCAGAGCAATCCTGTCAATTATTTTCTCTTTGATCATCTCTGTACTGATCGGCAAAAAGATCATTGAAGTATTAAGAAAAAACCTGATCGGTGAGGTCGTCAGAGATAGCGCTACGGGTCCTGATCACGCAGCCAAGGCGGGTACTCCTACTATGGGCGGACTGATTATCATTGCTGCCATTGTCATTCCCACGCTTCTATGGGGTGATATGCAGAATGGTTATGTGTGGCTGATTGTACTGGGAACTACCTGGATGGGGCTGATTGGTTTTGTAGATGATTATATCAAGGTCTTTAAAAAGGATAAACAGGGGCTGAAGGGGAAGTTTAAGATTATCGGACAAGTTGGGCTTGGGCTGATTGTAGGTCTGACCATGCTTTTTCACCCTGATTTTATGGGATCACGGGCCAATATCACCCAACTCAATAAAATCAGAACCAGCAGGCTCCTCCGTGATGCCGGGTTTAAAACAGGGGATGAACTGGTGCGCATCAATGGCGAAGCTTATTCGACATTTCCTGACGGAGAGACGTATGACGATCTGGCGCTTTACCGGGTAATGCGAACCTCAACGGATTCCCTGGGCCAAAGCACGGAAGAAGAAAAAATCATTCTGATTCCCCAGGAAAACAGGAAACTGATTGCCAGTGAGCTTTTTGGTCCCAAAGACCGGAGCTTTATTTATATCACTGACTTTCCCTTCTTCAAGGAATATGTCTTTGACTATTCGAAGGTGTTTTTCCTTGACAGAGTAATAGACCCCGATATACTTGGAAGAATTGTATATCTGCTCGTTGTCATTTTTGTTGTAACCGCTGTCTCCAATTCGGTAAACCTTACCGATGGGATCGACGGACTGGCCGCAGGCACAACTGCCATTGTGGGCGCAGGACTGGGCGTGTTTGCTTATGTATCAGGTAACTACGTTTTTTCCAATTACCTCAACATCAGCTATATCCCCTTATCCTCAGAGCTTCTGGTGTATGTTGCTGCACTGGTAGGAGGCTGTCTTGGGTTCCTTTGGTACAACGCTTATCCGGCTCAGGTTTTTATGGGGGATACGGGGAGTCTGGCTTTGGGAGGTGCAGTTGGGATTCTTTCCCTTATGGTGAAAAAAGAACTGCTGCTGCCGCTATTGTGCGGGATATTTTTTGCGGAGTCGTTGTCGGTGATTATCCAGGTGTCCTACTTCAAATATACGAAACGGAAATATGGAGAAGGAAGGCGGATTTTCAGAATGTCTCCCCTCCATCATCACTACGAAAAGATGGGCCTGCACGAATCGAAGATTGTGGCGAGGTTTCTGATCGTAGCGGTGCTGATGGTGGCAGTGGCTTTTGCAACCCTGAAACTCAGATAAAAAGACCATGAGTAAAACAGCAATACTGGGTGGGGGCGAAAGCGGCGTAGGGGCGGCGATTCTGGCAAAAAAACTGGATCAGGAGGTCTGGTTGTCAGATGCAGGGAAAATAAAGGAAAACTATAAAAATGAATTGAATGAATATGCGATTCCATTCGAAGAAGGAACGCACAGTATAGAAAAGTTCTTTGAAGCAGATGTGATTGTGAAAAGTCCGGGTATCCCCGGTACAATTCCTATCATTCAGCAACTGAAAGCAGCAGGCAAATCTGTGATTTCTGAGATAGAATATGCTTCCCGCTATACCAACGCGAGAATCATCGGAATCACAGGGAGTAATGGCAAAACCACCACTACTTCGCTGATATACCACCTCCTGCTCGCCGCCGGCGAGGATGTAGGGCTGGGGGGAAATATCGGTCAGAGTTTTGCCCTGCAGGTAGCATTGGGTAAAAAGTCGGGCTATGTGCTGGAGATTAGTAGTTTCCAGCTCGATGACATAGAGACTTTCCGACCCGATGTGGCTGTATTGCTCAATATCACTCCCGATCATCTGGATCGCTACGGTTATAGTCTGGACAACTACGCCGCCGCAAAATTCAGAATTACAGAAAATCAGACCATGCAAAATGACTTCGTCTGGTGTCTGGAAGATGAGCAAAGCCTGCGAATGATGGAAAAAACACAGATCAACGCCCGAAAACTGGGCTTTAGTCTGAAAAAAACACCTGAATCTGCTGCATGGCTGGAAAATGACTGGCTCAACCTGGCTTCTACAGGTCCCCTGCTCGATTTCCGGGAAATGCGGCTTTTGGGTAAACACAATCAGTTGAATACCCTGGCAGCCCTTCTGGCTGTTGAAGCATACGGGGCTGACCTTTCGGCAGCCATACCTGCGCTCAGGACATTTCAACCGATTGAACACAGACTGGAGCCCGCAGGTGAGTGGGGCGGCGTGCGCTATATCAATGACTCGAAAGCCACAAATGTGGATTCGGTGTTCTATGCGCTTGAAGGCCTTGCCGGCCCCATCGTCTGGATTGCCGGAGGCGTTGACAAGGGCAATGACTATACACCCCTCATGCCGCTCGTGGCCGAAAAGGTGAAAGCCATTGTAGTGCTGGGGGAAAAGAAAGAAAAGTTCCTGAAAGATTTTGACAAACCGGTCTATCAGGAAATGAGCATGAAAGCGGCCCTCACTATGGCACAAAATCTTTCACAATCAGGAGACACCGTTTTGCTATCGCCGGCCTGCGCAAGTTTTGACCTGTTTGCCAACTATGAAGACAGAGGGAAACAGTTTAAGGCCGCAGTGGAAGAAATGATTCAAAAATTGAAAGAAGCTTAAATACAACAGCATGATTCGCTGGATTTTAAATAGACTAAAAGGAGATAAGATCATCTGGATTCTGGTGATCCTGATCTCGCTTGTGAGTGTTCTGGCCGTTTACAGCGCATCCAGTGCGCTTTCCTTCCGGCTTCACGGAGGAGACACCGAATACTTTGTGATCAAACATGCGATCCTGCTGGGTATCGGGTTCTTTGTCATATTTGCTATTCACCTGCTTGACTACCGGATATTCGCCCGACTAACAAATATCCTTCTGATAATCACTATCCCGCTATTGCTTTATACAATCTTTCAGGGTAGTGAAGTAAACGAGGCTGCGCGATGGATTTCGATTTTCGGTCAGTCTTTCCAGCCCTCGGATCTCGCAAAGTTGACTCTGATGATCTATCTCGCCAAGCTTCTCACGCAGCGGCAGGATGTGATCAAAGATTTTTACGAAGGATTTCTGCCCTCACTTTTCTGGGTATCGGTAATCTGTGGGCTTATTGCGCCTTCTGACCTTAGTACAGCGGCGCTTATGTTTATGGCCAGTGTGATGGTGATGTTTATTGCAGGTGTTGATATTAAATACCTCGGGATGCTTTCAGGTATAGCATTCCTCGGGCTGGTAATTCTGCTGTTTACAGCCAAACGCTCCGAAACCTGGCAGTCCAGATGGGGTGATTATGTCGAGCGCATCACCAATGAGTATTATGAAGGAAACGTGCAGACAACGCAGGCAAACGTTGCGATCGCTTCCGGCGGATTGTTTGGAAAAGGGGTAGGAAAAAGCGCGCAGCGGAATTTTATCCCGCTGGCTCATGCCGACTTTGTGTATGCTATTATTATCGAAGAATATGGACTAATGGGCGGTGTACTGGTCATCGGATTGTATCTGATGCTCCTGTTCCGAAGTGTGAGTATTGTCACCGTAAGTAAGACATTCGGGGCGCTGATGGCCGCAGGGCTTTCATTTATCCTTGTCTTGCAGGCCATGCTGAATATGGGGGTAACGGTAGGGATATTTCCCGTTACCGGACTTACCCTTCCGCTGATCAGTATGGGGGGGACGTCCATTCTTATGACCTCCATTTCACTCGGTATCATCCTCAGTGTGAGCAGAGATGCAATGGAGGGTAAAGAGAAAAAAACAGCTAAGAAACCAGGGATTTTAAAAAATATTAAACCGGAACAAAGAAGTTCTGCCAAACTCAGACCCGTAAGACAGGCATGAGCATAAAGGTGATCATATCAGGAGGCGGTACCGGGGGGCATATCTTCCCCGCAGTATCTATAGCCAATGAAATCAGGCGTCGCGAACCTGATGCGGATATCCTGTTTGTGGGTGCCAATGGCGGAATGGAACTTTCGGTTGTGCCCAAATATAATTTTCCAATAAAGGCGGTGTGGATCAGTGGGATTCATCGCCAGATTACGTTGCAGAATGTTTTCCGCAACCTGCTCTTTCCCTTAAAGTTTGTAATAAGCCTGATACAGGCCTTTGCCATTGTAAGCAGATTCCGGCCCGATTTTGTGGTTGGAGTAGGTGGTTTTGCCAGTGGCCCTCTGGGCAGGGTTGCTGCCTGGAAAAATATTCCCCTGTATATCTGCGAACAAAATGCCTATCCCGGACTGGTCAACAAATGGCTGGCTCCCAAAGCAAAACGCATTCTGCTCGGAAATGCTGATGCATCAAAGTATTTCCCCGCCGAAAAAGTCGTCGTTACCGGAAACCCTATCCGCAGTCTTGAACTGACTGACCGGAATGCAGCCGTAACAAAACTGGGATTTGATCCTTCAAAGCCAGTACTGCTGAGTCTGGGAGGAAGTCTGGGGGCGGTTACTTTAAACGAATCGCTTCAGCAGAACCTGCAAAAAATCATCGACGCCGACGTACAATTGCTCTGGCAATGTGGCAAAAGGTATTATGACCGACTGGTTTCTGCCATCGGCAGCCATCCCAATGTGAAACTCATGGCCTTTATCGATGATATGGCAGGGGCATATTCGGCGGCTGATCTGATTATCAGCCGGGCAGGCGGAAGTACCATTTCCGAGATGATTGCGCTTTCAAAGCCTTCGGTTCTGGTGCCTTCTCCCAACGTCGCAGAAGACCATCAGACCAAAAATGCCCTTTCCCTCTCGGACAAAGGGGCTGCCATCCTGGTCAAAGATAAAGACGCACGAAGCATGCTGATTGATGAAACGCTGACAATTCTGGCAGATAAAGAAAAACTGGAGTACCTGGAAAATAAAATCGCTGCTATGGAAAAACACCATGCAGCTAAAGAAATCGTGGACCAACTGATGAATGAAACCAACATATGAGTGAAACGAAACATATCTACTTTCTGGGCATCGGAGGAATCGGAATGAGTGCGCTTGCACATTATTTCCATCTGAAGGGCAACCGCGTCAGTGGATATGATCGCTCACGTTCAGTAGTCACCGACCAATTGGAGAAAGAGGGCGTCAATGTGTTTTACACGATGGATGCTTCTCATCTCGACGGACAGGATATGGTGGTTTATACCCCTGCAGTCAGCCGCGAAAGTCTGGAATTCAGGGCTGCTATGGAAAAGGGGGTTGCTACAGTCAAAAGATCTCAGGTTCTGGGCGAAATCAGCCGTTCGTACCGAACACTTGCGGTGGCAGGGACTCACGGTAAAACCACCACTTCGACCATGCTTACGCATGTGCTCAGAAGTTGTGAAGTGGATTGTACTGCCTTCCTCGGCGGTATATCCAACAATCTGGAAACCAATTTTGTCCTCGGCACCAGCGAATGGATGGTGGCAGAGGCCGATGAATACGATCGTTCTTTTCTTACGCTGCATCCGGAGGTTGCGGTAATTACTTCTCTGGACGCCGATCATCTCGATATTTACGGCACACCGGAGGTAATGCGCGAAAATTACCTTCAATTCGCCCGTCAGTCAGAATATTTGTTGGTAGAAGAAAGTCTGAAGGCAGATTTTTCTGACCATAATCCAAAAACTTTCGGACTCGGCGAAGGAACATATTACGCAGAAAACCTTCGTTTTGAGGGGCTTACCACCACCTTTGATTTTGTAGCTCCGGGAATGAAAATTGAGAATCTGACGCTTTCCATGCCCGGCAGACATAATGTGAAAAATATGGTGGCTGCAATAGCTGTAGCCATACATTGTGGAGCAGACGAAGCCGGAATCCGCAGGGCTATACCGTCATTCCGGGGCATTTACCGGCGGTTTGATGTACATGCGCACAGTGAGACGATTACCTATGTAGATGACTATGCACATCACCCTACGGAGATCGAAGCGGTAATAAGGACAGCCCGGGATCTGTTTCCTGAGAGAAAACTGATTACAGTTTTTCAGCCGCACCTCTTTACCCGTACACGTGATTTTTTGGAGGGGTTTGCGGCAGAGTTGTCGAAAGCGGATGCAGTGATATTGCTTGAAATTTATCCGGCCAGAGAAGAACCTATTGCGGGAATTAACTCCTCGGCACTGCTGGAAAAGATTGAGGCAGATCAAAAATCACTTGTGGCGAAAGAAGCGCTGGTTGAGAAACTGAAAGAATATATCGAAACGCCGGCTTTTATCCTGAGCATTGGTGCAGGGGATATTGACCGGGAAACAATGAAAATAAAAACACTGGTAACACAGAGCAATACAACTTACTGACCAACAAACATTATTAACAGACTACTATGTTTTTTCTGGTAAAAGCATATTCACCATCGAGACCGGGGACGCCACGGGTGAATCGCCCGTTTGAGGAAATCGATGCGGAAAAGAAAAAACGCCGCAAGCCCGCAGTTTCTCTGGCAAACGGGAAATTTAAGCTGAAAAGCATTGTGATATACCCTGTCATTGCCGGAGTGGTAGCTCTGTTTCTGGCCCTGGCTGGTATTTATCAGCGAAATATGGCGCTTTCAGATATACAGGTAAAAATTGAAGCAGACAGTGACAACCAGTTTCTCAATGCAGAGGATATTACAAAAGTGCTTACCGACAATGGCGAGCGCAAGGTCATCGGCGAAAAAATGAGCGTACTGGATCTGAAGGAACTGGAAGCCATTATCAGGTCGAATCCGACCATTGAGCAAGCTGAAATTTTTAAAAGCATTCAGGGCGCATTGCATATCGAGGCAAAACTGCGCAAGCCAGTAGCCCGCCTCATCAATAATGATGGAAGTACGGTTTATATGGACGAAACCGGACACAAATTTCCCGACTCCTATCGCCACGCAGCCAATGTGGTACTGGTGAGAGGAGACTTCAACGAAGCAGTTGTGGACACCTTTGAATGTGCCACCATCTTGTCGGCGTTACCGGTATTGACCTATATCCAGCAGGACACATTCTGGAATGCACAAATCTCAGAAGTCGAAATCCAGCAGAGCGGAGAACTTGTACTGTACCCTCAGGTAGGCGATATGTATGTGGAATTCGGGCAGCCGGTGCGTATCGAAGAGAAATTTCACAACCTGAAGGATTTTTACCGCCAGGTGGTGAGGGAAGTGGGAATGGATAAATACCGGTATGTCAGTGTGGAATTCAGAGGTCAGGTAGTCGCAAAAAGAAAACGGTCATAAATCAATTTGGTCTTAGAGTAACGAAAGTCCTAAAAATTAAACGCAAAGCTATGTCTTCAGAAAAAGGAATGTCAACAGAAAAAATCGTCGTCGGCCTTGACATCGGCACAACGAAAATCTGTGCGATTGTCGGCAAGCGCAATGAGTTTGGCAAAATCAACATCCTGGGTCTGGGTAAAGCCCATTCCGACGGCGTAAGCCGTGGTGTTGTGGTCAACATCGAAAAAACGGTTCAGGCGATTCGTGAAGCAATCTCCGAAGCGGAAAAACAATCAGGAATCAAAATTGAAGTGGTTCACGTGGGAATTGCCGGTGAGCATGTACGCAGCATGCAGCACAAAGGCATCATTACCCTCAACAACCCCGATTTTGAAATCACACAGGAGGATGTTAGCCGTCTCCATACCGATATGTTTAAAATTGCTACCCAGCCGGGTACCGAGATCATCCATGTTCTTCCGCAGGAATATACGGTTGATTCCCAGACAGGCATTGTCGATCCAGTGGGTATGTCAGGTGTCAGGCTGGAAGGCAACTTCCATATCGTCACAGGCCAGACTACCGCAGCCAATAATATCTACAAATGTGTGGTAAGAGCCGGACTGGAAGTGGCCGAACTGATCCTTGAGCCGCTGGCCTCCAGTGCTGCCGTCCTTACTCAGGAAGAAAAAGAAGCAGGCGTTTGCCTGGTAGATATCGGCGGCGGAACTACGGATATTGCCGTATTTGAAAATAATATCATTCGCCATACCGCAGTAATTCCTTTTGGTGGAAATATCGTTACTGAAGACATCAAACATGGCTGCAAAGTCATGAAAAAACATGCGGAACTGCTCAAAATCCAGTACGGAAGTGCGCTGGCAGACGCAGTAACCGAAGATGTAGTCATCAGCATCCCCGGCCCCCGCGACCGGCCCGCAAAGGAAATCCATAAAAGCATGCTGGCAAGGGTAATCCAGTCCCGCATGGAGGAAATCACGGAGTTTATCGCAGCAGAGATCAAAAACTCAGGTTATGAAGATAAACTCGTGGCAGGGATTGTCGTTACCGGCGGTGGTTCGCAGCTTCAGCATATGAAGCAGTGTGTGGAGTTTGTAACCGGAATTGATACACGTATCGGCCTTCCCGGTGAACATCTCGCCAGCGGACTGGTAGATGAAGTAAACTTCCCGATGTACGCAACTGGAACCGGCCTTGTAGTAATGGGCCTGGAGTCCTCTGAATACGAACCTGTACGCACCAGCTCGCGCCGCGAAACTGTCTCCCAGTATCAGCAGCGTAGCGGTGGTCCCAGAATCAGCTTTATAGACAAAGTCAAAACCTGGTTTGAAAGTACCCTTACCAATACCGGCGATTTTATTGAATAATCAATGACAAACACTCAAAATTAGTAGCCATGCAATTTGAATTTCCGAAAAATCAAAACTCTATCATAAAGGTTGTAGGTGTAGGCGGCGGTGGCGGAAATGCGGTCAACAATATGTTTGAAAAAGGCATTGAGGGCGTGGACTTCATCGTGTGCAACACCGACCTTCAGGCTTTGAAAAACAGTGTGATCCCCACCAAAATACGGCTGGGGGCAAACCAGACCGAAGGCCTCGGTGCAGGTGCAAACCCCGAAATCGGGAAAAAATCTGCCATCGAAAGCCTCGAAGAAGTGCGCTCTGTCCTCAAGGAAAATACCAAAATGGTATTTATCACCGCAGGTATGGGCGGCGGAACCGGTACGGGAGCAGCTCCTGTCCTGGCTGCGATGGCCAAGGAAATGGGCATTCTTACCGTGGGTATCGTGACGACTCCCTTCAAGTTTGAAGGACCCCGCCGTACTCAGCAGGCGCTCTCTGGTATCAGTGACCTTCAGAATGTAGTTGATACCCTCATTGTGATCGACAACAATAACCTCCACAAGATTCTCGGCTCCAATGTCACCATGAAACGCGCCTTCGAAGAAGCCGATCAGGTGCTCTGCAATGCAGCCAAAGGAATCGCGGAGATTATCACTACCGAAGGTTATATCAACGTGGACTTTGCCGACGTATGCACCATTATGCGCGACGGAGGAAAGGCCCTGATGGGAACCGCCACTGCCGAAGGCGACGGCCGCGCCATGCAGGCCGTAGAAATGGCCATCAATTCGCCGCTGCTCGACAATATCGGTGTCGAAGGCGCCCGGGGCATTGTGGTCAATATTACTGCTTCCGAAGAATCGCTCCGTATGGACGAAACCACCCAGGTGGTCGAATACGTGCAGGAATGCGCCGGAAACCAGGCCAATATTATCTACGGTATCGTGTATGATGAGGCTATGGGAGATAAAATCCGCGTAACGGTAATCGCTACCCGCTACGAAGAAGTGAGAAAACAAATTCCCGTAGTAGAAGCCGAAAAAACTGTAACGCCTGTAAAACAGCAGCCTGCTTACGATGAAGAAGAAGTTATTCGCCGCGAGAAAGAATTCCGCCGGCTGAATCATATTGAAAGAGAACAAAGAATTAAAAAATTGAATTCCAAGGTTTATGACCTCCACGACCCGGAAAGCCTTCAGGGACTCGAAACCGTGCCTGCGTATTTGCGGAAAAGCGTTCTTGTGGACCCCGAGAAGCCGGAGCATAAATCACAGCTTTCGCGTTTAAGTATTGATGAAGACCACGAAAGAAAGTATAAACTCAAAGACAATAACTCTTTCCTCCACGATAATGTGGACTAAGAGCCAAGATTTTTCTTATACTTTCAGTCATTTCCCGCTTTCTCTTAAGGAAGCGGGATTTTTTTTATCTTCCCAATCTGGATGGCGAATAGTAAATTCGGCCACCCAAAGCATCCATCGCAAAGAATTTTTGTCTTATCTCTGTACTTTAACCGGAATATACTATGCATAATTATCATAAATTTTTGCTCGCAACCATTGTTTTATTCTTCTCGGTAAGTGGTGTATTCGCCCAAACCTACCTGACAGCCGCCGGTGTACGACTCGGCAATTCTTACGGCCTCACGGTCAACCAGCGCGTGATGAATAAGGTGACGGTCGAAGGCATCCTTCAGAATGATTTTAATAATACAACCTATCTCCATCTCCTTGCCCGGAGGCATAAGAGTATTCTGGCCCGCAGGGCGAATGTTTATTTTGGCGGAGGCCCTCACTTCGGGCTGCAAAGCGGAAACGGGGGTATTGCCGGTGTGGATGCCATCCTCGGCGCAGAGATGACCCTTGCCGGACTAAACATTTCTGCTGACTTCAAACCCCATATCACCTCCGGTGAGGGCAATGGTTTTGGTCTGAACACGGCAGTATCGGTACGTTACGTATTTGTCAAGGATAATGCTGTGGACAAATGGAAACGCAACCAGCAGAAAAAGAAAAAACAACGGGAACGCCAGCGCGAAAAAGACCAGGGAGAGAAAAAGCCCGGAGAGGGCAAGATAAAAATCAATCTGCCCAAAAGGACATAGTGGTCTCAACCCGTAGTGTTGTGAGCCATGTTGTGAGGCATGTTGTGAGGCAGAACTGCAGATTCTGTTTAACAACGGGTCTGTGATTTTCAGAAATCAATATTAAAAGAAAAAGGCATCAGCGACTGCTGCACACCTTCCATCCGGAGGATGTTTCCCTTTTCTCCCTGAGTAATAACCACAAACGGCTTGCCAGCCATTTGTTCATATTCTACCATTACCTGGCGGCATCCGCCGCAGGGCATGGCTGGCACATCAATCTGCTTTTTATCGCTTCTGGCGCGAATGGCTATTTTGCGGATTTGTTTGCCCTTCCCCAGACTGCCGATATGAAAAAGGGCCGCACGCTCAGCACAGATACCTGAAGGGTAAGCGCGATTTTCCTGATTATTACCCGTGACGACAGAGCCATCTTCGAGGAGTACGGCACATCCCACCCGAAAACCCGAAAAGGGGGCATAGGCAAGATCTGTGGCCGCGAGCGCAGCGTCCAGAAGGGCAGCCTCATCGGGAGATAGTTCTCCGGCGGCTGCGTGTTGGGTATAGGTAATCTCCAGTTTTTTCTTTTCCAACGAGCTATTTTCTACAAAATATACTGACTCAAATCCTTTTTCTTCACCATTTCCCCCAATTTTTCTTCTACAAAACTGCGGGTAACGACAAATTTTGTCTCCATATTCAGGTCAGGCACCTCAAAAAGTATGTCGTTGAGCAGGTTGCTCATAATGGTGTGCAGCCTGCGTGCACCGATATTTTCAACCTCCTGATTGACGCTGAAGGCCATTTCGGCTATCAGGTCGATGGAATCGGTGTCAAATTCGAGTTGCACATCTTCGCTTTCGAGGAGCGCCTGATACTGGCGGGTGAGTGCGTTTTGTGGCTGGGTGAGAATTTTGACAAAATCATTCTGGGTGAGTGAATCCAGTTCCACCCGTATCGGAAAACGCCCCTGCAACTCGGGGATCAGGTCAGAGGGTTTGGCCACATGAAAGGCCCCCGCAGCGATAAAAAGGATGTGATCCGTTTTGATACTGCCGTGTTTGGTATTCACTACCGAACCTTCAACGATAGGCAGAAGGTCGCGCTGTACGCCCTGCCGGGACACATCCGGGCCGCCGCTGTGTCCGCTGCTGACCGCCACTTTGTCGATTTCGTCGATAAAGATAATCCCGCTGTTTCCGGCTCTTTCAATCGCCTCTTTGGTTACGCTATCCATGTCAATCAGGCGGGAAGCTTCCTCGTCGATGAGGTATTCGCGTGCTTCAGCAACCGTCATTTTTCGTTTTTTCTTCTGCTTGGGTACCATGCCGCTCAGCATATCCTGGAGACCGTCAAATCCCTCCATTCCCATAGGACCGACGACCTGAACGTTGTGCGTGGGAACGACCATTTCGACCTCTATTTTGCGGTCTTCCAGTTCACCACGGTGGAGTTTTTCGCGAAACTTTTCGCGGGTGCGTTCATTCAGTTCTTCATCCGAAAACTGCGAGGCAGACTGATAGCCCACTTCATTGTTTTCCCATTCGCCCGAGGATTTGGTTTTCTTTTTTACCGGAGGAATGAGGATATCGAGAATTTTTTCATTGGCACTTTCTCGGGCAACTTCGCGGATTTGGGCTTTTTGTTCGGCTCTGACCATATTGACTGCCTGCTCGACGAGGTCGCGTACCATGCTTTCAACATCACGGCCTACGTAGCCCACTTCGGTAAATTTGGAGGCTTCGACTTTGATGAACGGAGCCTGGGCGAGCTGAGCGAGGCGGCGGGCGATTTCGGTTTTTCCCACACCGGTGGGGCCGATCATCATGATATTATTGGGGATAATCTCTTTACGGATTTCGTCGCGGGCGTTCATGCGGCGCCAGCGGTTGCGCAGGGCGATGGCCACCGATTTTTTGGCATCTGCCTGGCCGATGATGTATCTATCCAGTTCCTGTACAATTCTCGCGGGTGTCAGACTCTCTTTCATGAAAGGTTGCTAAATATTAGGAGAACAAAATTACTAAATATTGCGGGATGAAGCCTAATTTCTGTAAAGGATAAATTACGGCTTTATTCAGGCCTGTAACAGTCCGGTTTATTTTGGCTTGAAAAATTTTCGACAATCAGATAGTTTTGGGAAATAACCAAATGGCACACCCATTATATTATGGAGGACGGAAGAACCACAACCCCCCAATTGCTCATTTCCGATAGATTACAGATCAAAAACCGCCTGTTTCAAATTGCATTTGCCAGTTTGATTTTGAGTATATTTTTTTTGGCGAATACGAATACGATCCGGGAAAACGGCAGCAGTATCACGCTGATTCAGGATGTGGACGCAGGAGCGACAGAATTGACGATGGAAATTCCCGGAGCAGATTTTCTCAAAGGCAATTTAAGGGCAGGAGATATTTTGCTTTTTTTTGAGTGTCCCGAATACGAATGGAGCCGGGTTTCTGCGGTGAATGGAAATCGAATCTTACTGGAAAAGCCCCTGAAGCGAGGTTATTTGTCGGCAAGCCGTATCGAGGTGATGCGGGTTTCGGAGTGAATGAGGAATGTGGGAAGCCGTTTTTCACCGGCGGGTTGACCTTTAGTTTGCTAAAATCCTACCACCTTCTGCCAATATATTTCTAGCAACCACAAGGCATTGTCGTTAAATTTACCGAAATTTTACCGACAATTCTTTTGCTATGAATGTAAACTGGACCGGAATTTACCCCGCAGTAACTACCAAATTCCTCGCCGACGAATCCCTTGACCATGAGGGTTTTGCCTTCAACCTAAACGCCCAGATTGAGGCCGGAATAGATGGCATTATCGTCGCTGGTTCTCTTGGCGAAAACAGCGTCCTTACGCCTGAGGAAAAACAACTGCTCCTCCATACTGCCAAAAAAGCCAGTGCAGGTCGTGTACCTGTCCTCCTTTGCGTGGCTGAATGCACAACCCGCGACGCTGTCGCTTTTGCCCGCACTTCCCAGGAAAACGGGGCCGACGGCCTTATGGTGCTCCCGCCTATGCGTTACCCCGCAGATAGCCGTGAGACGCTGCAATATATTCACCGCGTGGCAGAATCGGTTGACCTTCCGATCATTATCTATAACAATCCGCTGGCTTATAATATCATGATCACGCCGGATATGTTTGCCGACCTCGCCCAACACCCCAATGTGCAGGCTATCAAAGAATCCTCCGGCAATGTCCGTTACCTCACCGACCTGATCAACCGCTTTGGCGACCGCTACAAAATCCTCTCAGGGGTGGATGACCTCGCCATGGAAAGCATCATTCTCGGTGCCACCGGATGGGTCGCCGGACTGGTCAATGCTTTTCCCGCGAAACAGTAGCTATTTACCGGCTGGTACAGGCTGGAAAAATCGCCGAAGCCCGCGAAATTTACCGCTGGTTTTTCCCGCTCCTTCACCTCGATGTGTCCACCAAACTGGTGCAAAACATCAAACTCGCAGAAGTCGCCACGGGTCTCGGTACAGAGTATGTCCGCGAACCCCGGCTGCCACTCGCAGGTGAGGAAAGAGAACAGGTCTGGAAAATCATTCAGGACAGCCTCGCCTCCCGCCCGGATGTCGAAGCTTATCTGAAAACTATTCACGCTTAATCCTTAGACTCAATTTTATATGTACGCTATTAATCCCGCAACCCAACAACCGCTTCCCGGAGAGTTTCCTGCAACTCCTGTCGCAGAAATCGACCGGTTGGTGCAAAAAACACATCAGGCTTTCGCCATTTACCGGCAAAAAAGCGGTAAAGAAAAAGCAGCTTTTCTCCGCGCCATTGCCGATGAAATTCTCGCCCTGGGCGACGAACTGATTCAAAGAGCGGTTGCAGAGTCCGGTTTACCCGAAGGCCGTATCACGGGAGAACGCGGACGTACCGTGGGGCAGTTGCGGATGTTTGCCGACTATGTGGCAGAAGGTTCGTGGGTGGATGCACGTATAGACTTTGCCCAACCCGAAAGGCAGCCGCTACCCAAACCCGACATCCGCCAGATGTTGGTTCCGGTGGGGGTGGTGGTGGTGTTTACTGCCAGTAACTTCCCGCTGGCATTTTCCACTGCCGGGGAGATACGGCTTCGGCACTGGCTGCCGGAAATCCGGTGATTGTCAAGGCCCACGAGTCGCACCCCGGCACACACGCGCTGGTAGCAAAAGCGATACAAACTGCCGCTGAAAAAACCGGTATGCCCGCAGGCGTATTTGCTTCGGTATATGGACAGATACCCGAAGGACAGACATTGGTAAAACATCCGCTGGTAAAATCGGTGGCGTTTACCGGTTCTTTTCGTGGGGGAAAAGCTCTGTACGATGCCGCAGCGGCAAGACCTGAGCCGATACCTGTTTTTGCGGAAATGGGAAGTATCAACCCCGTGATTTTACTGGAAAAAACGCTGGCAGTACGTGGAAAAGCCGTAGCCGAAATGTATGCAGGTTCGGTGACAATGGAGTGCCCGGACAGTTTTGCACCAATCCCGGACTGCTGATCGGAAAAGCAGGGGCTCATCTCGATACATTCATTCAGCATCTGGGGGCGGCCATTCAGGCGATTTCTCCCGCGACCATGCTCAATGAAAAAATCTATCGCGGGTACGAGTCCGGGCGGGGCGAAATGCTCAGTCAGAACGGTGTAAACCTCGAAGGGCAGGCCGAAAAAGCGGGCGATGAATGGCGGGGTTGTGGCACAGTTGCTTCTGTGTCGGGGAGTGATTTTCTGGCGAATGTACATTTACAGGAAGAGGTATTTGGCCCGTTTACCCTGGTAGTAAAATGTGCTGACGATGCAGAGATGCAAACGGTGGTGAGCCAACTCCGGGGACAACTTACGGCAACAGTGATGGGTGAGCCGGAGGAAATGGTTGCTCATGCCGACCTGTTAGGTGGATTGCGGGAGAAAGTGGGGCGGCTGATCTTCAACGGAGTGCCGACGGGGGTAGAGGTATGTCATTCGATGTTTCACGGGGGGCCGTTTCCAGCTACGACTGACAGCCGTTTTACGTCTGTGGGTTCCAATGCCATCCGGCGGTTTGTGCGGCCAGTAGCCTATCAAAGCTGGCCGCAGGCACTGCTTCCGGAGGAGCTTAAGGATGGAAATCCGCTCGGAATAAAACGAATGGAGGTGAAGTGAGGGAGCGTAAAAGGTTTGGATGTAGAGAGATGGTAGATTTTTTCTCAATTTCGATCTATTGTGGCTAAAAATCCGTAAATTGTAAGAAAAAGATGGAAGCAAAATTGTATAAATCTGTATTAAAAAACTTAAGTCTGATTCCAGAGGCCTACCTCATTGAGGTGAATGCTTATCTGGAAAATTTAAGGAATCGCATTTCGCATAAAGAAAAAAACCGATTAGCTATTCTTGCCCTGGCAGGAAGTTGGTCCGATATGCCTGAGTCCGATTTTAACGATTTTTTAAATGAAGCCCGAGAGAGTGGGAATCAGTTGTTCGGTCGTGAAGTAGAATTATGAAATAGGTATTGCTGGATACAGACACGATTTCTTTCTACTTCCGAAATCATAAATCAGTAGTAAGCCATTTAGATGAGTATTTGATAGAATTTGGCTTTGTGAATCTAAGTGTGGTTACCTATTATGAAATCATGAATGGTCTTTATTTTAAAGACGCTCAAAAACAATTGGAAAAATTTGAACGCTTTGCAGAATTAAACGAAATTCTCCCTATGACTCAAAAGGCAGCAAAAAAGGCGGCTCAAATATTTTCGGCTTTACGAAAGAACGGTGTTTCGATTGGCCATAATGAGGTAATGATAGCTGCTATTGCCATAGAAAATGATTTGAAGTTGATTACAAATAATGAAAACCATTTTCGAATGATTGCTGATCTGGATTGGGAAAACTGGCTGATTTGATATGCTTTTGGTAATCAATTCTTTGTAAAAAGGCACCTGATCTGGAATGCTTTCATTCCCCCTTTCAAAAGAAATCCTCTTGGAATAAAACGAATGGAGGTGAAGTGAAGGCGGGTAAGAGGTTTGGATTAGGAGAGATCGCAGATTTTTCACAATTCCGATCTATTATGGCTAAAAATCAACAAGCTCCAAATCACTTACTCGGTCAAAGTGTTTTCTATTAATGGTTGCCAGTTTCATTTTATTTTTAACTGCAGTTGCAGCTATTAAAATATCAGGTATATCTATTAGTTTATTTCGGGTTTTGAGTTGTTTGAATATTTTTACAGCAAAAATATCCGTTTCACTATCAAACGGAAGAACAGTGATTTGCGAGAAAAAACTTTCCCAAAATTCATGTTGACCAGCAGTGCTGCCGGTAAAAATTTCATACTCTGTGATTACAGATACCGCAAAGATCGGGTATTTTAAGGTTAATTGATAAAAGACTGTATTTTCCTTCTTTTTCTTCCGGAAAAAATCAATCAAAATGGACGTATCCAGACAAATTATTTCTGCCTCCATTGATTGAACAATTTCCTGTTTTCAACGAACCCTTCATATTGCTCATCAGACATCGTAGGCGCTGTCAATAAAAATCGCTGAAACGCAGAAATATCCTGCTGTGGTTTTTCTTTTTCAAGAATATCTTTCGCATCTACCAGCAGCCGGGCAATCTGATTAACCGGTAATTGTCTGATAATTTCAATTATCTGCTCGTATGCTATTTTTATTTTCAATTCCATCGTTAAGTTTTGTTAGCATATCCTGATTTTAAATTTCTCAAAATTTGCGAGGTTTTCCAAAAATACTTCTGATATTCCTGACTTCCTTTTGGAAGTTCAAGGTACTTTCTTCTTTTGATTTCCATTCCCTACGCAGCATTTTTACTCTTCCTTCCGTCAACAGAGAAAACCCATAAATCCTCCAAACCATGCGCAAGCTGACCTTATTTGCCCTGTTTTCACTCCTGGCGTTTGCTGCCTGTAATGTGGAACCCGTGATTCCCGATCCCAATGAAAACGAAAACGCCGTCAATTTTGCCGCACCTGCTGTCGGGCAAAAATCTCTCTTCCTCCACTACACCACCACCTGCCAGCATCTCAATAAAGATTTTGCCTTTACAGGCGATACACTGATCCTCGAAGTCATCGAAAAAAGCGGCCAAATTCACCTCCGTGAATCACTTACGCCCACCTCTCCCATGTATGTGAGCGGCGCTTTCCAACAACCCATCGAATATTCGCTTACAAGTACCGGCGATTATGCCCTTATCCCCGACCGTTGGAGCTCTGCACTGTTTTATTTTTATGGAAATGATACTCTGAGGCTCAATTACCCGACCTATGTTACCCTGGTTCAAAACGACTGCAAACTCATGCTTTCCGGCAATCCCTTCATCGGTGATGAGGTGGGGTTTGTCAAATCTTTTGAGTTTGGCGATATCAGGCAAACCGAAAAAACCGTCGTTTCCTGCATTCCTGTCATGTTTCAGCTTGACGCCTACCTTATCACCGATGCCCGGCATCTCTACATGAGCCATACCGTCATCGACGATATGGGGCCCAACCAGGATCAGGTACAGGGCTGGGTTGGGATATGAGGAAATTTCTTATCTTTGCGTTGTGGAAAAACAGCGCCCTGTTACCGACTGGCTGCCCATCACTGCTAAAGAAGTTCAGCAACGCGGATGGGAACAACTGGATGTCATTCTGATATCCGGAGACGCTTATGTAGATCATCCGGCCTTCGGCCCGGCAGTTATCGGACGTATCCTCGAACATGCAGGCTACCGCATCGCCATTATCCCTCAGCCCAACTGGCAGGACGACCTCCGCGACTTCAAAAAATTTGGCCGCCCCCGCCTCTTTTTCGGCGTTTCCTCCGGATGTATGGACTCGATGGTCAACCACTACACCGCCAACAAACGCCGTCGCTCCACTGACGCTTATACCCCCGGCGGGGAGGCGGGCTTTCGTCCCGACTATGCCGTCAACGTCTATACGCGTATCCTCAAACAGCTTTATCCCGATGTGCCGGTGCTGATCGGGGGCATTGAGGCCTCGCTGCGCAGGGTAACCCATTACGACTACTGGGCAGACAAACTGTTTCCCTCCATCCTCGAAACCAGCGGTGCCGATATGCTGGTTTATGGTATGGGCGAACAACCGCTTTACGAAATCATGAAACTCCTGGCCAAAGGAGTTCCTTTCCGGTCGCTGAGAACCATTCCACAAACCGCTTTTCTGGCCGAATCACGGGATACTGTCCCCAAAAATAAAAACTGGACCGACGTCGAAATTGCCTCCCACGAAACCTGCCTCGAAGACAAAATACGCTATGCAGCTAATTTTAAAATCATCGAGCAGGAATCCAACAAAGTGCAGGCGCGGCGCATTCTTCAGGGGATAGGCGAAAAAATGCTGGTGGTCAATCCGCCTTACCCTCCGATGACGGAAAACGAAATTGATGCCTCATTTGACCTTCCCTACACCCGGCAACCTCACCCCAAATACAACAAACGCGGCACCATCCCCGCGTATGAGATGATCCGCTTTTCCATCAATATGCACCGGGGTTGTTTTGGCGGATGCAGTTTCTGTACGATTTCGGCGCATCAGGGCAAGTTTATCGCCTCACGGTCGAAGGAATCCATTCTGAAGGAAGTGGATGAAGTGACCAAAATGCCCGATTTCAAAGGTTATATCAGCGACCTGGGCGGCCCTTCAGCCAATATGTACCGGATGAAAGGCAAGGTGCAGGAAATCTGCGACAGGTGCAGCAGTCCGTCGTGTATCCATCCGGTCGTATGCCACAACCTCGATACGAGCCATAAGCCCCTGACCGAAATCTACAAAGAAGCCACCGCCCACCCCAAAGTGAAAAAAGCATTTGTGGGCAGCGGAATACGTTATGATCTGCTCACCAAATCGTACAACAAACAGGGCGATGCGGAGGACATGGAGACCTATATGCAGCAACTGGTGAAACACCATATCTCAGGCCGGCTGAAAGTCGCGCCGGAGCACACCTCCGATGATACGCTGCATATCATGCGCAAACCTTCGTTTAAACATTTTCACGAGTTTAAGAAAAACTACGACCGCATCAACGAGGAGAACGATATGGATCAGCCGCTGATACCGTATTTTATCTCCAGCCATCCCGGCTGTCATGAGCAGGACATGGCCAACCTTGCTGCGGAGACCAAAGATATGGGTTTCCGGCTGGAGCAGGTGCAGGGATTTACGCCTACGCCTATGACCGTTGCAGAAGTGATTTATTATACAGGAGTACACCCTTATACCCTGAAACCCATTTATACCGCCAAAACTGAAGAAGAAAAACGCAACCAGCACCTGTTTTTTTTCTGGTACAAACCCGAAAACCAGCAGAAGATCAGAGACAAACTCCTCCGGCTCGACAAACGCGACCTGGCAGAAAAACTGGTGGGGAAGAAGTGAGATTGCGCAATATCAAATAGATATTTTTTCGCGTTCTGCGTCATAAATCAAAACTTTCGAGGCATCAACAGAGGCTTTAAAATAGGGATTCCTCAGATCAGGATAATGTACAAAATCCACTTTTCGATCCCACAATGCTTCAAGTCCGTCCCACATTCCCCAAAAATGCTTAAGGTATTCTGTTTCAGGAATCTGGTCATCATCAAATTCATACAGAACATCTACATCCGAATCCTTTCGGAAATCATCCCTGATTACCGAACCAAACAACCAGAGGTGCAATATTTTATGTTCTTTGCACAAACTATAGAGTTTGTCAAGGTTATCTTTAACGATGTCAGGCAATATGGCAGTTTGTTGTTTCACAGATTCAAGATAAGAAAAAAGCAGGATTATCGCACAAAAGTTTCATTAATCACGGCTTTCACCTCTTTGATTTCGGGTTGGGAGAGGCGGCCAAGTTTTTTGATAATTCGCTGTTTATCAACCGTTCTGATCTGGTCAATCACGATCCATCCGATTTTGTTTTCGTGTTTGATCTCAATCCTGGTGGGATATTTTTTAGATTGTGTTGTCATCGGAGCGATGATAATGGTCCTGAGATATTTGTTCATCTCATCGGGAGAAATGATGACACAGGGGCGTGTTTTTTTGATCTCACTTCCGATGGTCGTATCCAGATTGACCAGCACAATTTCGTATTGCTTCAAATCCATTCGTCAAAATTTTCATCTTCAAACACCTCATCCATCAGTAACTGATCGGCTCCCTCGTCATGCATTTCCTGAAAAGCCTTTTCCCAGCCTTTGCGGGGTTCAGATATCGGTTTGATAATGATATATTCTTTTTCGAGAATAAGCTCGACCTTATCCTTAATATTATATTTTTCGAGCAGGGTTTTGCTTAGTCTGAGGCCTTTTGAATTGCCAATGGGCACAATAGAAACTTCCATATCTGCATCACTTTGTAATTATAAAGTTATTACATATTTGAATGGTTTCCAAATTTTGTTTGGGATTGACGACCTGATATTTTTTTGCCAGACCGTTGTGATTTCGGGGGAAAAGGGGGATATTTGGGAGAGGGTGATGGCATGTGCCGGGCGGTGAATAGCATAAAAAGGCACTCTCTCCATTCCTAAAATAAACGCTTACAGCACATTCGGTAATCTCTCTTTGTAGTTTTAAAAAAACCGGGGTAGTTTAATGCTATGTTACATAAAACATTATTACAGGAGCTTAATGAACAGATCCGGAAATATTTTGCTAATCATTCTGGCCTTATTTTCCCTCTTCCCCTTTGAAGGGCAGGCACAAATAAAACACAACCCCGACAGCCTGCTCAATTTGTATAACCGCGAAACCGACGAAAACCGGAAAATTTTTCTTCTGGCTCACCTCTACAATACCTTTTTGTACAGCGACTGGAAACAGTCTTTCCATTACGCGCAATTGGAACTTCAGCTTGCAAAAAAACTCGGCGACAGCACACTTATTGCTATGGCCCATTACCACCACGGCGTGCTTTACAACAATGCCGATAAGGCCGATTCGGCGAGATATTATTATCTCCTGGCGAATGATATTTTTGAGCAAACCGGCAACACATCGCGCCAGTTGGAGGTAAAACATGCGCTCGCCATTCTGGCTTATGAGGAGGGAAATTATCCTGAAGCGCTGGCGATGATTGATCAGAATATTCAATCGCTGGAAGCTTTCCCTGAAAAAGTTTCTGATCTGTCTATGTGTTATGACCTCCGGGGAATGATCAATCTGTATCTAGGCTATCATACCATTGCGCTGGAAAATACACTCACCGCTCTGAATCTTCACAATCAGATCGACGAACCGCTGCGCAAAGCGGATGTGCTCAACCATCTCGCAGGCCTCGAAATGCAGTTTCAGCACCTCCAGCAATCCATTGATTATAACCTCGAAGCACTGAAAATATACGAAGCCTACGACGACAAATACTATCAGGCGCAGGCAAACAATGATATCGGCAATGTCTTTTTTTACCAGAAGAACTATTCATCGGCACAATCCTATCTCCTGAAAAGTATATCTCTCGCCCGGGAAATCGGCTCAAGCGACCTCGAAGCTACGGCAATGGCAAATCTGGGCAAACTCTACCGCGTTGAAAAAAATACGCGCAATCGCTGGAAATGATAACGCAAAGTCTCAACCTCCTGGCTGCCAGCCCCAACCTCAACAAAAAAGCAGAGGCGCTGATTGATATGGGAATGACCCGCAACGATATGAACCAGCCGGAAAAAGCGATTCCCTGCTGTCGCGGGCCATTGCACTGACAGATAGCATTTCCGCAAAAGATAACCTCCGTCAGGCGTACTTCAACCGGGCAAAATCATACGAGCTGATGGGCGACTTCAGAAAAGCACTGAAGGACTATCAAATGTACGATTCAATCAGCGATTCGCCTACAACAAAACCCGCTCCCGGCAGATTGAGGAAATGCGCACGATTTACGAGACGGAGAAAAAGGAAAAAGCCCTCCTTATTCAGGAAAACGAAAAACGAAATTCTCCGACGGGATGCTCGCCTTCGATCCTTTCAGATCCAGATGCTGATTGTGGGAACGGTTCTAATTGTCGGAATCGCAGCCCTGCTTTTTATTATTTACCGCCAGCGGGTGATTCGCAGGCAAATCATTCAGGAAGAAGAGCGAAAGGCATTAGAGCAGGAACTCGAATTTCGCCGCCGGGAGCTTCACCACCCATGCTCTTCACCTCGTATCCAAAAACAAATTGCTCACCAGCCTCAAAGACGCCATCGAAAAAATCAAAACCGAAGCGGAAGAAAAAGCGCCATTTGCCAGTCTGATTGGTTCCATTGACCAGGATTTGCGGGGGATGCGGATTGGGAAAATTTTGAGAAATATTTCCGCCAGGTGTATTCCGATTTTGACGAAAAATCAAGCGGGCCTTTTCGGAGCTTACCGGCAATGAAATCAGATGATTACACTGATGAAAATGAACCTTTCCACCAAAGAAATCGCAACCATCCTCAATATCACGCCCGAAAGCGTCAACAAAGCCCGCTACCGGCTGCGCAAAAAACTCAACCTCGACACCGACCAGAACCTCCAGCAGTTTATTCTGGCGTTGTGAGGGGTTTTAGGAGCGTTTTTTATCAGAAATTCACAAAAGTTATCAGGTTTAACTGATTTCTTGAGATGCTGTTAGTTGACTGATTCATTACGCCAACTTCTGTTCTTACATTTTTAGAAAACATAAAACCAAGGCCACCATAGAATCGATTGCGGTCAAAAAAGGTCTGTTCTGTATTTACAAAAATCTCATTATAAATCGAAAGATAAATCGTCTTGTCTTGCATTTGTTTGCGATTCAAAGCCATATTTGTTGACAAGAAGTATCTTAAGCGAAGTCTGAAATCGTCTTCAAAAAATCGTTGCTCAAAACGATAACGGTGCTGTAGCGAAACTCTTCCAAAGTTCTGTCTGGTAATGAACTGTTGATAAATTCTATGTTCGTTGAAGTTGGTCTTTTTGTCTGTACCTGAAATGTAGGGTTCGCTGTATATAAAACCGTACCCAAGGTGAATGTTGTTATTGTTCTCTGTTAGGTTATATCCTATGCCTGTTCTTAAAAGTAATTGTTCAGTGTCTCCAATAAAGTTGAAGTTACGATACTGTACTTCATGGTGCCAGTTCCAACGGTTGTTTATTTTTTTGTTGCCAAAATATATAAACCAATTTCCAAAGTCGTTCTGTTGAGCCATTACGGTTAAAGGAAAGAAGGCTAATAATGTCGCGATTTTCTTCATTCTTTGTCTGTTTTTAAAATGAGCCGGTAACGGTTTGGGGCTACCGTTTTTGGGGTAGTCTTTTTTGCTGGTAACAGTTGCACCAGTTATTTTTAGTTCGTCCAAGGCTCTTTATCTTTAGCATTCGTAATTGTTTGTCCATCATAAATGCATAATCCCTGCCAACTTCCAAACCAAACTTGTCCTTTATTGTCTTCGAGAATACTTTGCGTTACATTAGAGGTTAAGCCATCTTCCGTTGTGAATTGTTTAAAATTATTGCCATCATATCGGTAAACACCATAACCTTCTGCTGTAAACCAAATATTTCCGCGGCTGTCTTCATAAAAATTGTAAGTTTCTTCGCCAGCAATAATTCCATTCTTAGTGAAGTTGGTGTACGTTTTACCATCAAATTTGCTCACACCACCATAAAAAGTTCCTATCCAAATATTTCCTTGCCTGTCTTCTAAAATATCCGCAACATTATTATCAGCAAGTTCATTTTTAGCTGTTAATTGAATAAATACCCCATTTTTGTATTTAAAAATTCCATTTCCATCGGTAGCAAACCACATATTCCCATTCCTGTCTTCTATAATTTTAAAAACCAATTTTTCAGACAGCATAGGCTTAGGATTTTCAACCTTTGAAGCTGGCAACGAAAAAGGGATAAACTTCTGTCCGTCAAAATGACTAACCCCGCTTGTCGTTCCAACCCAAATAAGTCCGTTTTTGTCAATGGCTAAACCCCAAATTTCTTCATCCCTTCCTGCATCCTTTTTTAAAAATGTTGTAAACTCTTTCCCATCGTATTTTATGAGTCCTTCGGATGTTCCAAACCAAATACTACCTTCTTTATCTTCTACAATCTCTAAAACCCTAAAATATGGGCTGATATCTGCAATTGTTATTTTTCCAAGTGTTTGTCCATCATAGCGAATAATTCCATCACCATTTGTGCCAAACCAATAGTTTCCTTTTCTGTCCTGATACATTGTCCTTACAAACTCTCTTACCATTCCATTTAAGTTGGTGTGAATTTGAGGAAATGTTGTACTTTGATTTAAAATGAGTGGTTGGGTGTTTACTTCATTTTCTTTAGTGTCAGGAATAGATTTTTCTGTCACTTGTCTTGTGCAGGCTGAGAATTGAAATGTCAGAAGAACCAAGAGTAAATTTCTTACTTTGAATAAAATCATTGTGTACAAAGAATAATGTGGTTTGCGAACCAGATTACAACGAAATAACCACGAATTCCCCTTATGGGATCTTGCGACACGAATATGGATCGAATAGAAACTAAACTTTTCGCAAACCACTTTCCGCCTAGTATACCTGTGTTTGTCATATTGTTGGTTCTATAATTGCTTGTAACGTTTTGCAGCCACCCGC
>JAWKNL010000010.1:0-175189 GCA_041391725.1 Bacteroidia bacterium | reverse complement strand
GGTGCAGGGCTTTTCTTCGGGCGCAAATGACTATTTGCCCAAACCCTTTACCCGCGATGAGTTTCTCGCCAGAATCAAAACCCATATCAACCTCCATCACTTCAACTCTGTCGCTGCACGGTTTGTACCCAATGAATTTCTTCGCTCCCTGGGATACGAAAATATTACGGATGTCAAACTGGGCGATCTGGTACACCGCGAGGTAACCGTATTTTTCTCCGATATCAGGGACTATACCAGCCTGGCTGAAAATATGACTCCGGAGGATAATTTCCGTTTTGTCAATGCCTATGCCGGGCGCATGGGGCCTATTATCCAACGTTATGGAGGGTTTGTCAATCAGTATCTGGGCGATGGCATTATGGCGATATTCAAAACGCCGGATGAGGCGGTGCAGGCTGCAATCGATATGCAAAAGGCATTGATGGTGTATAATCAGGAGCGGATGGAGCAGGGACGTTTGCCAATAAGGGTGGGAATGGGCCTTCATACCGGACCGCTGGTTATGGGCATTATCGGGGATCAGTCCCGTATCGACGCCGCTACCATCTCAGATACCGTAAACACCGCCTCCCGTACCGAAGGGCTGACCAAATTTTATAAAGTAAATCTTCTTGTAAGTGAACATACCTTCAAAAAACTGGCGAATCCCGGCAAATTCAACTACCGCTTCCTCGGCAAGGTGCAGGTAAAAGGTAAAAAACAAACCGTAGGGTTTTATGAATTTTTCGACGGAGATGCCGAAGGCGAAATCACACTGAAATGGGGTAGCAGAAGTTCATTTGAACAAGCACTCACCGCCTACTATCGCAAAGATTTCCACACTGCCATCGTTGGCTTTAAAGAAACGCTCTCACTGAACCCGGGTGATTCTGCTGCGGCCTACTACCTCAGCAAGTCGGCAGAATACCTCAACAATGGCGTGATAGCAGAATGGGAAGGGGTGGAGTTGATGGAAAGCAAATAAAAAAAAGCGGGTGTTTACACCCGCTTTTTTTTATGAGACAGATTTTCTGTCTGCTATCTGGCGATCAACAGACGCTTGACGGCGCGTTTTTCACCACTGGAAATTTCTATCATATAAACACCATCGGGCAGATCGGCGGCGAGCTGTACATTCACTTCATTCCTACCTTTCTGACCCCAGCGGGCAACTTCACTACCGGTTGCGTTTACGATCTTGATTACCAGTGAAGTATTCATTCCAAATACATCGAGGTTGGTGATGGTAAACCCGCCGGAGGTGGGGTTGGGATAAAGTCCGATCAGGTTTGCGTCGAGCAGATCTTCAATTCCTGTTGCTGCTTCGGTTACATCGACTGAATCCACTACAGAACAGCCGTTTGCGTCAGTTACAGTTACGGCATAAGTACCTGCTGCAAGCCCTGATGCGGTGGCAGAAGTCTGTGCATTGGGGTCATTCCAGGCATAGGTGTAAGGCCCTGTGCCGCCGCCGCCCGTAGCCGTCGCCACACCATTGGATAGACCAAACCAGGCAACTTCATCCAGTACAATGGATACTGTCGGCGCCGGTATGACATCAACGGAAATGCTATCCTGCGCGCCGCATCCTATAGAGTCGCTGACCGTTACAAAATAGGTAGTAAGACCTGTTACGGTAGGCGTAATGCTGGCCGTCGTTTCTCCTGTGCTCCATTCATATACATCTCCTCCCGAAGCAGTCAGCGTGGCAGTAGTGCCTTCACATACTGCCGAATCACCAGCTACTGCAGGAGTTGGGATCGGATTGACATAAACCCTGAACGTATCCGATGAGAAGCAGCCATTGGCATCAATAAGGGTAACGCTGAAGGTCGAATCAATAGGCGGCGCAACCGTCAATGTTGTAGTTATCCCTGCTCCGGCGATATTCAGCGTGATCGAATCACCAATACAAATACGATCGGTGGGGCCGGTGAGGCTTACATTTTTCTGGTCAGGGCCAAAATTCATCCGGATCATAAAGGCTGAGGCGAGAGAAGGTACAGCGACATCGAGCAGTACCCAGCGGCTGATACCATCGCCAAAGAAAGCCGTTCCGGGAACCAGGCCGTCAACATCATAACCAAATCCGAGGTTGTTGAGATTCACCTGCTCGCAGGCAATAAAATACTTTCCGGCAGGAAGTTCGTTCTGGCACGTAAAGCCCAGTGTTTGCCAGCCTCTTGCGGTAATCGGCCAGTAAACGGTGGAATCCAGAACGGCAGAAGTGTCGGGCTCACCGGGAATATCATTGCCAAATCCGTAAAGCAAAACTCTCAGTGTATCACCGATCGTCGAACTATTCAGGAAAAATGATGTAGAGGTGAGAATGTCGGGCTGGGTAAGTTCAAACATCATCCCGAATATACCTGTACTACCTGTAAAGCCAATTCCACCGGTGGCTGTGCTGTCGTCGCGGGCAAATACTGAGTCCACAACGGCAACATTGATCTGGTCATTGTCGGGGAAAGTGTCGTTTTCTGCAGCCGTAAGGGAGAAAGTTCCTACCAATCCTTCCGTAGGTGTAAAACTGGTTGCAAGCGAAAGGGCGGAGTCCTGGAAGGAAGTCAGAGAATCAAGGGTTACGCTGTCTGCGTAAGAACCAAAACTTCCCTTAAACACCAGGCTGGTCAGGGTCTGAAGACCGCGGTTCTGAACACGGCCGGAAAGCGAATACACTGCTCCCTGAGAAGGAGGCGCAAGGGTATAACCCGCAGGCGAAGTGAGGGTAACTCCTGCCTCGATTACAGCACCGTCCACGATCGGCTGATCATATACAGAGAAGTCGTCAATGGCGATATCATGGATAAAGTCACCATAGTTTTGGTTATTCACCCGGAAACGGAAACGAACAATTGGAGGCAGACCCGAAAGGTCAAGAATCCTTTCTGTCCAGCCTGTTTGCAAAGCGCCGATTGAGTCCAGGGTGGTCCATACAGATCCATTGAAATAATCAACCTTCATATCATTGAGGCTACTGTCAGCCCCAAAGGCGGCAATAGAAGTGTTGGCATTACTGTGTACCCAGAAGGCGACCCGGGGATTGGGGAGCGCACTTAGGTTGAAAAACGGGGTGAACAGAATAACCGAATCGTTGTTTCGCCCGGAATCTTCCACATACAGATAAACACCATTGGCATTTCCCAGTGTGTGATCATTGGTAGGGCCGGTGCCTGCTGTAGGGGTAGAGCCTTTTACTGCATACCAGTCCTGAGGGCCGTCACCGGCAATATCATTGATCCATGAATCTGGCCAGACAGCAGGGTTGGGTTCTGCCCCGGCGCCCTGAGCGCCGGTGGTAAAGGCGTCAAAGTTTTGCACGTAGGGAAAGGAACTGATCGGCTGTGACCATGCCCATCCTACCAGCAGAAAAAGTGCGGTTAAGGTAATGGAGTGTTTCATTAATAAATAAGTTAATGGGTGTAGAACGAGTGAAAACTAAATAGGTATTCCGAAAATCCAAAGTTGTGAGAATGAAATTTTTTCTAATCAGCATAATAGGCGCCAAAAATAATCATCATTTCATCCTGACTAAGCAGCCCAAAGCGAAGGGTGCGGTTTTCTGTATTATTATAGGTGGCCACTGCGCGAAGCCCCTGACCCGCTTCCAGTACAAGGGGCGGATCAAGTTCCATCAGCGGCGGATGCTGCCAGTCATTGGTAAAGTACACGAGTTCTCCATCTCTGCTTCCGCCTGCGATATATATTTTGAACTCGGTCATGTGCTGATGGGCATGAGAGGAAAGCAGAAAAATATGGCGTTTCTGATTAAATGTCCAGGTTTTCTGGATGGTGGTCACTTTGTTGGCCGGAAGTTCAAAATTTTCATTGCTGAGAAAAATATTTTCGGCCACATGCGCAACAGACGATTCCGGTACGGTGTGAACATTGACAAATACTTCTCCGATGGCCGTGTCGTTGGTGCGGTTGACATAATGTGAGTTCATATCCAGCCCGTGGCCTCCTTTCAGCCTGAGTGCAACGCCTTCGGGAAACCGGTAATTGGTCAGCCGCCATTGCGTACCATAGAAAAACACCTGATCTTCAATCGAAATTACCGTCGGAAGGATATACCCGCCCCAGGGATCTCTCAGATCGCGATAGGTATTGGGGGAGGGTTTCTGGGCATTTTCGGGAAAATCATACAGGATAAAATGATGCGTACCGGGTCGCATTGATACTTCCACCTGTTTGACAAATACGTCTGAGGAGTGGCTGAGCGGATCGTAGTAAAAAAACTCCCTTTCGTAGTTGGGAAATACTTTGAACGGCCCCAGATGCATCTGAAATCCCGATGCCGGGGGGGCCAGCTCGGTAAAAGTCAGGTCAGAAATTTTTTCTCTTGTAGTGTCTTTGAGCAGGTCTTCATTGGCAACTACACCTTCGGCGGGTGCGCCTGCAAGAATCCATTCTTTGATAAATGCCAGTTCGCCATTGGTGAGAAACGGGCCACCGAGCGGCATCATTTCTCCATATTCGGTGTGGTCGTTATAAAAATGCTCCTGATCTTTTGCATTGATTTTTTCCCACAAAAAGCTGGTATATAGGCTTTCCAGGCCTTTTTTTCCGACAATCAGCAGTCCTGCTTTTTCTGCGGCCTCATTGTGCGGCGCTCTGTCCACAAGCTGTTCATACGCTTCATCGGCGGTAAGAACCAGATTGGATTCGAGCGCGTAACTGGTTCCCGCTTCGTGGCAGCTCACACAGTTGGGTTCAAGAATCTGTTGCTGAATCACTTCCCAAGTGGTTTTTTCTTCCCCCGGATCTGGTTCAGGATCGGGCTCGTGGGTTTTACAACTCAAAAAAAACATTGATGCACACAACAACAGAAAAACAGGACGGTAACTCATGCAGGTTGGTAGTTTATGATTGCTATAAAACAGTATTAAGGTTTTGATTCACATAAAGATTCAAACTGAAATCTTGCATTAAACGCATGCCTTTCAACCGCCATTTTTATATCCTGACAGGCCCGGTCCCGGTCTCCCAATGCAAGGTAGCACTCACCTCTGCCCAGATAATACTCCCCAACTCTGTCATCAGTGTTAATGGCTGTATGATAATCATTCAGCGACGCTTCATAATTTTTGCTTCCGTATCTGGCTGTAGCGCGAAGGTAATAAAATTCTCCCTGCAACGGATCGAGTTTTATGGCCCGGCTGAAATCCTCTGCTGCCTGCCCAAAGTCTGATAACCGGAGAAAGGCTTTGCCTCTGTTGCTGAAATAGTCTGCACGGCGACCGTGGAGGTCAATCGCCCGGGTAAATGCGGAAACGGCTTCTGTGTATTGGTGCAGTTCAAAATGACAAACCCCTTTGTAATAAAAGAAATTGGCGTTTTTGTCGTTTTCGCTTATCGCCGTTTCATAGAATTTTAGTGCTTCGGCATACTCCCCTGTTTGCGCCAGTTCAAACGCTTTTTTGCCCATGTCTTCCTGCTGGGCAAAGACTGGGGAGAGGGATAAAAACCCACAAAAAATGCTCGCCATCCATCGGGTTTGTTGTCGGGTCATAAGCACTCTGAACAGGAAAACTCTACATAAATTTACAAATATTTATGAAAAATGCGAATGGTGTTTGATTCGTGACTTACAGCCTGACCTTTGTAGCACAGTTTTTTCCCGCGTTATGTCCCCGAAATGACAGAAGTCACAAACCTCCTCCCGTAAATTTGGTTTATTTGTGTTTAGTATTACCGCAAATCCTAATGAATATGAAAACCTGGCTTATTTTCCTTCCTGCCCTGGCTGCACTATTATGGCTGGGCTGCCAGACAAACGCCCGGCCCGCAGCAGATAATGAGTCTGTTTATACTGATTTTTCTGACCGGGACTTCAAAAACTACTGGTACCAGGGGCTGGCTGAGATTACCAGTTATGATCTTCAGCAGGCCCGTTACGGAGAAATTCACCATGGACACGCAGTGGCGGTATTTGTAACCGAAGATTTCTCCGCCAAAAAGCAGGTCAAACTGGATAACCCCGAAAGTGCAGGAAATGACCGGGTTCCCATACTTAAACTCAATCTTTCCAAAAAGTTTAATACGGGCATCTACCCCTATTCTATGATGCTGTCGGTTTTTACGCCTGTAGATATCCGAAATTACCCGTATTCGCTCAAAACAACCATGTCTTCCCAGGAATGGTGTGGTCATGTATTTACTCAGATGAACCTCCGCGGCAACGAATATCACCTTACCGGGCTTTCCTATTTTGAATCAGAAGGAGATGAAAACCTGGATATCAAAAAATATACGCTGGAAGATGAACTTTGGACCCGAATCCGCATTTCGCCCGAAAACCTTCCGGTGGGCGAGGTCACACTCATTCCCGGCAGCTTTTACAGCCGCCTGCGGCATAAAGAAATAACACCCGCCACTGCCCGCATTTCCCTGACCGAAAACAATGGGATCATGGACTACCAGATATTTTATCCCGAAGCCGACCGTACACTGGTAATTCATTTTGAAAAACAATTTCCCCATAAAATCACGGCATGGGAAGAAACCTATACCAGCGGATGGGGCCCCGGAGCACAAAAACTCACTACACGGGCTGTCGCAAAAAAAACATTGATCAACGATTACTGGAGCCGCCACAACAATGAGGACCTTGGCCTCAGAACCGAGCTTGGCCTTCCGCTGGAATAAAAAAAAACAGTCCCCTTTCAGGGACTGCTCACGTACCAGTCGATTGCTACTACTCACCTACTCAACTTTTATTTTCGGGCCTGTCTGTGGCCGTTGCTGTATTGGGGTACCGGTCTGTAAACAGGGGTCTGCTTTTTTACGATGACAACCGGTCTGCGGTAATAGGGGTAAGGGTTGTAAAATGATCCATAATAACCGTACCCGCCATAGGCATAAGGATTACCGTAGAAATAGGGACTGTTGGGAAGTTTGGCTAGTCTTTCGCGTTCAATTTCTGTATTGATGAAACTTTCCAGTGCACGTTTTTTCCGCTTCCATGCCTTTTTCTCCGTTTTGGTCATCATGTTTTTATCCATGCTTTTCAGTTCGACCAGTTCCTGCTGAGCTTTGATCACTGCATCGTGATAGAACCGGATGACTGAGCATAGGAAAAGCCAACCATCGAAACTATGCTCAGGGTCAGGATATATTTCAATAAAGTTTTCATAATCCGTGGTATTAAGTGTTTATTAGCTGATCTACACTTGCTTGAACGCCCCGGAGAATGATAAGTTCGGTACTATGAAATAACCGTGAAGGGAAAAATAACAATCGTGTAATGTGCGTTTCTTTTCGTGCCTGCTCATGCGGGCCGGATATCGGACAAATCTGGTCTTTTGGTAGCCGAATTCTTACCCGGAGTTTCAAAATCGGGAATTTATAGCGAAGTTGATACGGTAAAATCCTTTCCGATGAGACGATATTTTTTTGCATCATTTGTATGTGTGCTGATTTTGGAGGGGGTTCTGTATTCTGGAGTGAGCGGCCAGTCACTGACCGGCAAAAGTTTTTCTCCTTCCACTCTGGAGGGAAAATCTGTATCTGACCTCAACCGACTCGCAGATTCGCTGGGCAGAAACCACCCTGAAACTGCGTTTCAGGTGGCGCGGGTGGCCTATCTGCTGGCCGACAGTCTGCAGGATAAGGAAGGTCTTGCATTGGCGTATTCGCATATGGGTAAGAGTAGTTGGTATCTGGGGCAATATCAGGACGCGCTGGCTTACCACCTGGATGCGCGTATGCGTTACCTGGAGATTGGCGACAGCCTGGGATATGCACGCGCCTGCTACGACATTGCCAACGTATATTGGCGATATGCCAATTTCCCCGAAGCCATGGAAAATATGGTGACCGCCCTCCGCATCAGAGAAAGATATCAGGACAGTGTGGCTGTTGCTGAGGCATTATACGGGATGGGAATCCTGCAGGCCGAACTGTTTGACTTTCAGGGTGCACTTGAGAGTTATGAAAAAGCACTGAAAATCGCGACTGCCCTCGGCGACAGGCCGCGAATCGCAGATATTCTGAACGTAACGGGTCGCGCGTGGCGCAAGCAGGATGTGTATGACAAAGCCATTGAGGCCCACCGGCAGTCTCTGATTATCTATGAGGAATTGGGCGATGCGGCCGGTATTTCCGATTACTACAATAATGTGGGCAGTATTTATCGCAGGCAGGGGAAGTACGACGAAGCACTGGATCACTTCTTCGAGGCACTTGAAATCCAGAAAAAACTCAACGATCAGGAGGGAATGGCTGACGGATACAACGACATTGGCACAACCCTAATGCAGAAAAAAAGTTACCGCAGAGCCATAGAATACCTTGAGAAAGGGTTGGAAATTGCGCAGAAGACAGGACTGAAAGACGATGTGCGTTATGCGCTCACCAGCCTTGCTGCTGTATATGATTCCCTGGGAGACTATAAAAATGCCTATAATTATTATCACCAATCGGTTGCTGTTCGTGACAGCCTCACCAATTCTCTCATTACCGAACAGGTTGCCCAGTTGCATATTCAATATCAGAGCGATAAAAAACAACAGCAGATTGACCTTCTGCAAAAGGAGTCAGAACTAAAAGAAGAGCGATTCAGGCGGAACAGCGCGGCCGTAGCAGGAATTTTTCTGGCCCTGGCAATATTCGGCGTTTCCATGGTGTATCGGTCCCGCCTTCAGTCGCGGCTCAACCGCAAACTTTCCTATAAAAATAAGGTCATTGCCATGGAGAAGGAAAGATCAGACGAATTGTTGCTGAACATTCTTCCCAAAGAAACTGCGGAGGAACTAAAACTTCACGGAAAAGCTAAAGCGCGGAGTTATGAGTCAGCGACGGTAATGTTTGTGGATTTTCAGGGGTTTACGAGACTTTCCATGCAGATGTCGCCGCGCGAACTGGTAAGAGAACTACATACCTGCTTTGAGGTATTTGACCGGATTATCGATAAATACGGACTGGAAAAAATCAAAACTATTGGCGACGCCTACATGTGTGCCGGAGGGATTCCCTCCCCTGACCCTGATCATGCGGTCAACACGGTGCGGGCTGCGATGGAAATACAAGTCTATATGAAATCCGAGAAAACCCGGAAGATGGCGGCGGGTGAGTCATTTTTTGAGGCCAGACTGGGTATTCATACGGGGCCAGTCGTTGCGGGAGTAGTGGGAATAAGAAAATTTTCATACGACATCTGGGGAGATACCGTGAATACTGCCTCGCGAATGGAGACAGCAGGGGAGATTGGGAGGGTAAATATCTCGCAAGATACTTACGATCTTGTGCAAACACACTTTATTTGCAGATATCGCGGCAAAGTCGAGGCCAAACACAAAGGTTTGGTGGATATGTACTTTGTCGAATGGGAGATTTAGGAAAATGAGTACCTGCATATGTTTGAACAAATCAAATCCTATTTCTTAAAATTTATTCCGCTGGATGATGCTCAATGGGCCTTGATCGCATCAGGTCTTGAAAAAATAGTGGTTTCCAAAAAAAGCATCCTTCTGCATGCCGGAGAGGTTTGCCGCCATGCGTGGTTTATTAATTCCGGCTGTTTGCGTTATTATTACAATACCCATGATGGGATGGAAATTACGGGATATATTTTTACAGAAAACTCGTTTGTCAGTTCTTTCGGGAGTTTTGTATCCCGGCAACCCAGCACCCAGTCTATAGATGCCATTGAGGATTCCGAACTTATTGTGATCAGTTATGATCATATGCTAAAGTTGTATGAGAATATTCCCCAAATGGAACGTTTTGGACGACTTTTGGCCGAAAATATTGTGGTAGGTAGCCAAATGCGAACCGCCTCTCTACTGGTTGATGATCCTGACACACGTTACCAGAAATTGCTTCGAGAACGTCCGGAACTTATCATTCGGATACCACATTATTACATCGCTTCTTATCTTGGCGTAAAACCCGAAACCCTGAGCCGTATCCGAAAGCGGCTTTCAGAAAAATAGACTTCTGTTTTTCTTGATTCAAATCAATGACCCGGGCAGGTTCCTGATAGCATCTTTGCGATGTGATGTTTCACTATTAATCGCAATCAAAAAGATGTATAGACAAATTATCGTATCCGTTTTTTTCTCTGCCTGTTTACAATCGAGAAAATGTTTCGCGCAGGGAACCCCAAGCAGATGTTTCCTCGGGCGTTCAAAGTCTGACCGGTATTTCGGATCAGTTGCCATTCATCATTCTTTTGGGAGCGTTTTCGGGTGGTATTTGGCCTGGGCAATATCGCTACCGGTTTATTGACGCGAGAAAAGTAAGGATGCGAATGTAACGCAGGATCATCGAACTTCCGCTGACTTATTGTATTTATAATCAGGGCAAACTTCGCGCAGACCTTGCGCTCAAAACCGGCCTGCGGTTTATGCAGGCTCCCGAAACCACTGAGTTTCTCCACGAATTTAAGAATTCTACCGCTATTACCCTCGATCCCGGGTTGTTGATTACGGTTGCTTTCAGTAAACGGTTTTCGCTTCAGTCAGGCGTACTGCTTCCTATCGTGTATCAGCTTCAACCGGTTGTGCTGGAGGAGCAGATTCAGTCGGGCGTACTTCAACTTGGCGGATCATGGAAAATCAACCAGCAGCTCACATTTTTTGTAAAAACACCATTTGGCCCCAGCTATGGCGCAGGTGGCGATGCTGAAAAGTTTTTCTGGTCCACATCTGTGGGACTTCGCTGGAATATAGGCGGAAAATCAGCCAGTGCGCATGTGCTTCACCCCTGAGACCTGTATTTTTTATCTCAATCAGACTTTCCACTTTTTAATACCATAAAATTATGAAATCCATCATTATATCAACTACCATTCTTTTTAGCAGTATTCTGGCATTTTCTCAGAAGGAGGAATCTTCAGGTCCAGGCTGGTTTTTCAGTGCGGAAGCAGGTGCAATGTTTCACCCCGATGATATCGGTCGTACGGTGGGTTGGACAGGAGGGGTTATGTTATTTCAAAATCATTTGAAGTTAGGATTTAATTACTTTTCCCGCAGCGGGCCGATCAATCCTCAGACTTTTCCACTGGTATTGCCTGCCGAGGCAGAATATAAAGGTCAAACCACGCTTCAATTGAGATCAGACCATGGAGCATTCGGGGTAATGGTTGCGCCGGTATTTTCTTTCGGTGGGGTGAAACTGGAGATTCCGGTGAGTGCAGGGTTTATGGGTGCAGGTTATTTTCTGACCGGAGAAAACCGAATCACACCTGATGGCCGAAGAGTGAGTGAGTGGGAAGATGAATTAATGGGTGATAATGATGCCGGATTTGGAACAATGATTGAAGGCGGAGTAAAAATACTCTTCCCATTAAAGAATGTTCCTATTTCACTGGGGAGCGGAATATATTATACCCTCAATCCTGGTTGGCAGAGTTATGTAGGCGGTTCAACCTATTACAATGTCCCAAGACTGGCGTTTTCGGTACAGTTTGATACACATTAAAATCAACCGGAAACAGCAGCGCTCTGCCGGGTGAGAGGAAGCTCGTTGTTTTCCAGAATTTCCTTCGCAAGATTCACATAGTTGATAGCGCCTTTGCTGCGGGCATCAAAAGCCAGTACCGGCTGCCCGTAGGAGGGCGCTTCGCTGAGCCGGGTATTGCGGTGAATCACCGTCTGGAAGGCCAGGTGCTGGAAATGGCGCTGTACATCTTCAATGACCTGATTGGAGAGATTGAGGCGGGGATCGTACATCGTCAGAAGAATCCCTTCAATTTCAAGCTCGGGGTTGAGTCCCTGCTGGATCAGCCGGATGGTATTGAGCAGTTTGGCAAGACCTTCGAGCGCAAAGTACTCACACTGAACAGGGATGATCACCGAGTCGGCGGCGGTGAGTGCGTTGATGGTAATCAGGCCGAGCGAAGGCGAGCAGTCGAGAATGATAAAGTCAAAGTCGTCGCGCACTTCGGCGAGAACCTGCTTCATCAGAAATTCGCGGTTACTTTCTTCCACGATTTCCACTTCGGCACCGGCAAGATTGTCATTGGAAGGAACCAGATAGAGATTCGGAAATTCTGTCTCAATGATAATATCTTTGACAAAAACCTTGTCTTCGGGTGCAAGTCCTTCTTCATCGGGCAGGTAACTGAGCATGCAGCTATAGATGCTCTCTTCCGCCTGCTCCAGGTCGGCACCTACACCACTGGAGGCATTGGCCTGGGGATCGGTATCGACCAGAAGGGTTTTATATTCAAGCGCGGCCAGACTGGCAGCGAGATTAATGGCAGTGGTGGTTTTTCCAACGCCGCCTTTTTGATTGGCGAGACAAATAATTTTTCCCATAATTCCTATCTTTGAACGACACAAATATAAGACATTGTACCAAAGAGAAATCCACCAAAGAATAATATTACTGTGTATAACCACGATTTTTTGCCCACTAGTGTGGATAAGTTGTGGAAATAATGTGGATAAACCTGTGGATAAGCAGGTTTTTCGCATGAATCTCGATGAAGGTCTCACGACACTTGACCCGGCCTACGCCCGAAGTCGTGCGCCGATCTGGATGACTGCTCAGTTGTTTAACGGTCTGATAGGCATGGATAGTATGCTTCGTATTCAGCCCTCTGTTGCAAAGACATGGACCATAGAAGATGGGGGGCGGGAGTATCGCTTTCACCTGCGCAGGGATGTTTTTTTCCAGCGGCATGAGGCATTTGGGCCCGACAGTACGCGCCCGGTCGTTGCTTCTGATTTTGTTTTTTCTTTCACCCGTATCTGTGATTCACGGACAGCCTCTACAGGTAAATGGATATTCTCAGGTAAAATCGAAGGACTGGAAGCCTTTGATGCGGGCGAATCTTCCGAAATCCCGGGTTTTTATGCTCCCGATGACTCTACATTTATCATACGGCTGACCCATCCTTTTCCTCCCTTTCTCGGTTTACTCGCCATGCCTTACGGATATGTCGTGCCACGGGAAGTGGTCTCATTTTATGGAGAGGATTTTCGCAGTCATCCGGTCGGCACGGGCCCGTTTCAGTTTTACCGGTGGAATGAAGGCAGCCAACTGATTCTTCACAGAAATCCGCATTATTTTGAATCAGAAGCTGGAAAACCACTTCCGCTGCTGGATGCAGTAAGTGTAAAATTTATTCCCAGTCGCCTCTCTGCTTTTATTGAGTTTGTGCAGGGAAAACTCGATTTTATCGGCGACCTCGACAATTCGTACAAAGACGAAGTGCTCAATCCCGACGGAAGTGTGAAGGCCGGATTTCTTACCCATTTTCAGGTCATGCTCAATCCTCAGCTCAACACTGAGTATCTGGGGATACAGGTGGATTCTTCGCTCGAACTAATGGCCGCCCATCCGCTTCGCGATGTGCGGGTACGCCAGGCACTCAATTATGCCATAGACCGTGAACGGCTGGTGAAATACCTGCTCAACGGAATGGGCTATCCCGGTACTTCCGGATTTATCCCCAACGGTATGCCCGGATTCGACGCTGAAAAGGTCAGGGGGTACGAGTATAACCCCGGTCGTGCACGGGAACTTCTCGCCGAAGCCGGTTTCCCGGGAGGAAATGGGCTTCCGGTTCTGGTGCTTAATTCTACTTCCAAGTATGCCCATATTTCCGAATTTATACAGAAGTCATTTGAAGAAATAGGCGTGAGGCTCGATATCCAGAACCTCCAGGGAGGCGCGCTGCGAAAGGAAATTTACGGGAGCCGTATCCATTTCTGGCGGGCAAGCTGGATTGCAGATTATCCCGATGGAGAAAGTTATCTCTCCCTGTTTTTTTCGCCTAATTTTGCCCCCGATGGCCCCAATACTACACATTTCTCTTCCCCGCTTTTTGACCAGCAGTACAGAAATGCAATGAATCTTCCCGACGATTCGCTCCGCATGGCTGTCTATCAGCAGATGGACGGACTGGTGATGAAACAATCGCCGGTAATCGTGTTGTATTATGACCGGAGCTTCCGTCTTCTCCAAAAAGGAATATCCGGACTTTCGTCCAATCCAATGAATCATCTGTTTCTGAAAGGCGTGCAGATCAGGGGGGAATAAATAATTTTGGTAATATTTTTGTGTCAGTATTTACGGTTTATTGTATTTTTTAATATGTGTATTTTATGGAGGTTTGCTGTGTGAGACGACGCAGTTATGAACCTTAAAATATATCATATGAACAGGCAGTTTTTGCGCCTGGTATGGCAAGCACCAACCCTATGGACTGTAATCCGGATGGTTACCCTGATTGCCACGCTATCCGTTTTTTCCCCGGCTTCTTCCCAGTCATTTAAAGGATATACCGATCTCCCCGGCGATCTTGCGCCTATGAAACTTACAGTAAATGAGATTACTGCTGTAGGTGGTGTGGAGGAATATGTGTTGGTGGGCGATTACAAATCCTCGAAACCGCCTTATCAGGCGGGTGCATTTCTGATCAGAGCAGATCATACCGGACAGGAAAAACTATCCCGGCTGCTTTACACCAATTTCCCCAATGGAACCAACGGCGTGGTAGGCCGTTCGGTGGCAATAGATCCCGGTGGAAATTATTATCTCGGCGGGGCAAGTGTGCAGAATGTTTTTCTCGGTGGCGGGAGCGAGCGCACGATTTCCATGCTCAATGCCAAAGGGCTGGAGATCTGGTCCCGTATGCAACCGAATTACAGCTTCGAATCTGTGATCTTTGATGAATCTTCGGAATCCATCCTGACACTTTCGGGGCCTGTTGGGAGCGCCAATCCCAACACAGATATCATGGTAAACCGGCTGAGTTTAAAGGGGGCTCCGCTTGGATCCGTTACCCTGAATACACCGACTACAGATATTCCCGTAAAAATCATGGCGCTTCCCGGAGGAGAAATTATCGCTTTGGGGGTTTATGACGAGCTTTCCCCGCAGACACTTCTCCTTCGGCTCGATAAAAACCTCGATAAAGTGTGGGCGTATGCCTTTAGCGACCCGGCTCTCGATGTGGAGCCCCGTGATATGGTAGTGCATTCAGACGGATATTATGCAATCACAGGGCAGGCTACTTCCCCGGTCGGGGAGTCTTTTCTCTATCTCATGGGAGTAGATGAACTGGGAAAAGTCCTGTTTTTCAATAAATATGAGTCACCTGCCGGGGGAACCCTCCTGAGCGGAGGCATTACTACGTTTACAGGATTGACCACAGAGGCTGACAGCGGGTTCCTGATAGCTGGTACGCACATTTTGCCAGGAAGCGGAAGGAAGCGCGGTTTTGTGCTGAAAACCGATTCATTTGGCAAGGTGATCTGGTCGCACAATTACAGCAATTTTACAGAAATTACGGACTATGACCGGGACGAGACGCTCGAGGATATCGCCTATTTCCCGCATTCCCGCTATTTTGTTGCCACAGGCAACTTCACCCAGTCGCTTCAGGGCGTGGTAAATCAGCGCAGGATCGTAACCGTAAAAGCCGATGCCGACTACGGGCTTCTGAGCGAAGCCTACAACACCTGCGCCGGCGATATGGACATTGTCCTGGCAAAGTCCGGGGTAATGAATGTAACCTCAGTAGGGGCAACTGTTTCCGGTGGCTCGATGTTTGGTTTCACCTACAATATCGGAGACATGGCGACCTTCACCGATTATTGTGCGTGGCCAACCGTTGGCGTTGTGCCACCCAAAGGTCCATCTATAGGAGATGTGTGGGTGAATCCCGGTTCGGGAGAAATCACTTTCCGCTATAACCTTCTGGAAACCGGGAGAAACGGCGTGCTGGAAATCATGGACATACTGGGCCGGAGAGTATATATATCGACCCTTGACTGGCGGCAGACGGAAGTCAGACTAAACCTGAGCGAACATGCACGCGGAGCCTATCTGATGCGTATTCACAGCGGTGAAAATGTCATTCATTCGGAGAAGTTTCTGCTCTGGTAAAAGGAGATTATTCTTCCACCACCTTGCCGTTGCGGTAGGTAGCCTGAGCTGCCGTACCGTCCGGCTGGGTGAGGGTTCCTTTTCCGTTGTATTGGTTCATATGCCATTCCCCTTCATAAACACGCCGGTCGGCATAGGTGTATTTTCCGAAACCCTGTTTCATGCCCCTTACCCAGTCTCCTTCATATACTTCGCCATTGTGGTAGCGCATAATTCCCGTACCATTAAAAAAGCCACGTGAGAACTGTCCTTCGTACGTGCCTTCTTCGGTCGTGCATACCCCGGTGCCTGTCGGGCCTGTACCTGAAGGAGGGTTTTCTTCCCAGATTCCCTCCATTTTTTTGCCCTGGAGAAAATATACCCCCTGACCGGCGCGCCTGCCTTCGATCCAGTTGCCCTCATAGCCGGTGACAACCGTATCTTTTACATGTTTCCATGTACCCAGTCCATGGTATTTGCCATTGACAAAGTCGCCCGAATATTCTTCCGTATGGTCGGTTGTGCGAATAGTTTCTACCCCTTTGCCGTGCATCAGTCCGTTTTGCCATTCGCCGGAATAAGATTTTGAGGCGGAGGTGAAATTTCCCGGCCCCTGCCGTGAACCTTCAAAGAAGTTGCCTTCATATCGGTCTCCATTGGCGTAGCTGTACACGCCGTATCCGTGTCTTCTGTCGTCTTTCCATTCGCCCTCATAGTGGTCGCCGTTGGCAAATACGATTTTTCCTTTCCCCTCCATGCGGTCATCCAGCCATTCGCCGGTGTAGGTATTGCCATTGGTAAAAAAATACTTTCCGGAACCAGATTTTCTGCCTTCGATATAATGCCCCGCATAAATGGTATCTCCTTTGGGGCTGAGATATACACCCTGACCGTGAGGTTTTTTTGCCTGCGTTTCACCAAAAAAGACTGTACCGTTGCGAAATTTCAGTGTATCCTGACCCTGAAGGAAGGTAATAGGAAGAGTCAGCGAAAAAACAAACATTCTGAAAAAATACATGAGATCAGTATTTAGGGGTTTTCTGTTCTAACGTACCCGCTCAAAAAACGAATATATTTATTAAAATGTGTATAATTATTCAAAAAAATCTTTTGCATCCTGAAGTACAGCGGTTATATTTGTTGTATGAGTACTCCTGCGCAGTTTGTAAAGCGGATTTTTTCCAGAGTTTCCGGGGTAGTAACTTCCAAATACTTCCTGGTTTTTGTATTTGCTGCTGTATGGATGATATTTTTTGACCGCTACAACCTTATTTCCCAGTACAAAATGTCTCATCAGATCAAAATGCTGGAAAAGGATGAGCAGCATTACCGGGAGGCCATAGAAAAAATTGACTATCAGGCAGATCAGCTTTTCTCCAATATGGATGAACTGGAGCGTTATGCCCGGGAAAAATACTACATGCGGAGATCGGGCGAAGATATTTATATCATTACTGATCAGGAATAGTCCCTGATTCCGCTCAATTAAATCCCCTCAAATCTTGATTGATAACGATATTGGACGCAAATTTGCGTCCTGATTTTTTTTATAACCAAAAAACAACGACGCATCATGAAGGCGACAGCGATCAAACAACTGTTGGCAACGGCTCCGGAAAGTCAGACTGTATGTGCAAAAGGCTGGGTTCGCACCTTTCGCAGCAACCGCTTTATCGCACTCAATGATGGGTCAACGATTCATAATATTCAGGTCGTAGTGGATTTTGAATCCCTCGACGAAAAAACGCTTAAAAGCATCAACACCGGTACGGCAATCGAAGTATCGGGCAAGCTGGTTGCTTCGCAGGGAAAGGGCCAGGCGGTTGAGCTCATGGCAGAGGAAGTCATCATTCTGGGTAATGCAGATCCTGCGATTTATCCGATGCAGCCCAAAAAACACAGCCTGGAGTTTTTGCGGGAAAAGGCGCACCTGCGCATGCGCACCAATACTTTTGGGGCAGTGTTTCGCGTGCGCCATGCCATGGCCTACGCCATCCACAAATATTTCAACGACCGTGGATTCTTTTATATGCACACGCCCATCATTACTGGAAGTGATGCAGAAGGAGCAGGGGAAATGTTTCGCGTAACTACCTTCGAACCTGACCACACACCACTCACCGAAAACGGTGAGATCAACTGGAAAGAAGATTTCTTCGGAAAAGAAACCAATCTTACCGTCTCCGGTCAGTTGGAAGCCGAAACCGGGGCAATGGCATTGGGCAAGGTATATACCTTCGGACCTACCTTCCGCGCCGAAAACTCCAACACCACCCGCCACCTGGCAGAGTTCTGGATGATCGAGCCGGAAGTAGCTTTTATCGAGCTTGCCGAAGACATGGATCTGGCAGAGGATTTTCTCAAGTTTATTATCCGCTATGCCATGGAAAACTGTGCCGATGATCTCGACTTCCTCGACAAGCGCCTGGCTGAGGAGGAAAAAAATATGAAAGCGCAGGACCGCCGCCCCATGGGACTGCTCGAAACCCTGCGTTTTGTCACCGAAAATGACTTTCAACGCATTACCTATACCGAAGCGATCGATATTCTCCTGCAATCCAAACCCTACAAAAAAGGCCAGTTTGAGTATCCGGTCGCGTGGGGAAAGGCGCTTCAGGCAGAACATGAGCGCTACCTGGTAGAAAAAGAATTTAACCGCCCCGTCATCGTCCGCGATTATCCCAAGGATATCAAAGCTTTCTATATGAAAGTGAACCCGGATGGAAAAACGGTTGCCGCTATGGATGTGCTCTTCCCCGGAATCGGTGAAGTAATCGGCGGTTCCCAACGTGAGGAACGGCTCGATGTACTCAAAAACCGCATGGAAGAGATGAATGTTCCTGCTCACGACCTGTGGTGGTATCTCGAACTTCGCCAGTTTGGTACCGCACCCCATGCCGGATTCGGGCTTGGATTCGAAAGAATCATTCTGTTTGTAACGGGCATGGGCAATATCCGGGACGTAATTCCCTTCCCCCGCGCCCCCAAGAGTGCTGAGTTTTAGTGCTTAATGTACATCCCGTATGCAGAACCCGTTCGATTTGCTCGTTCAGGGGATTCTCGACTATGGCTATGGCTGTGTGGACGATTTTCTCGATCCGGCCATGGTCGCCGACCTTCGCCACGATCTGCTTGACAGATATGAGAAAGGGAAAATGCACGAAGCCGGTATCGGCAACCGCAATGTGCTGCACCGAAACAAGTCGGTGCGCGGCGACCTCATCTCATGGATAGATGAGGAAACGGCCAGTGAAACCGAACGGCGATTTTTGCTCCGTGTCAGAGATTTTGTGGATTACCTCAATTACACCTGCTATACGGGCATCCGGAGCTTCGAATTTCATTATGCCCTTTATCCTGAGGGCAGCTATTACCGGCGGCATAAAGATCAGTTTCGATCAGATTCCGGGCGGAAATTCTCTCTGATCACTTATCTCAATGAAGACTGGGAAGAAAGTGATGGCGGGCAACTGATGCTATATTCGGAGAAGGAGGAAAAAATTACCCCGAAAGGCGGAAGATCTGTTTTTTTCCGCGCTCACGAAGTCGAACACGAAGTGCTGGCTGCCGCAAGACCCCGCATGAGCATCACCGGCTGGCTGAAAAATCAGTAGGGGAGAACAGACAATTGTTTTTGTTTTTTCCGTTCTTCGGTTATGAAAAAATTAACCGTAGTACTTTTTGCAATTCTCCTCATCAGTGCCTGCGGAGACGATAACCCCATCCCCGACAACCTCGATTTCCGGCAGAAAATGCGGCAGTTTGTGATCGCTATCAGCGATTATGCCAAAGCCCAAAGCCCGGGATTTGTAATTATTCCGCAAAATGGCCAGGAAATAGTTTCCCTCGACGGCGCATCTACCGGAGCCCCTGCCATGGATTACCTTACAGCCATTGACGGTACCGGCAGGGAAGATTTATTTTATGGTTACGACTCTGATAACCGCGAAACCAACACTTCGGACCGCGATTATCTCATCGGTTTTCTGGATGTGTTTAAACAACACGGGGTCGAAGTGCTGACCACTGACTATTGCAGTAGCCCATCCAAAATGGATGATTCCTATCAGCAGAATGAGGCAAAGGGATATATTTCGTTTGCCGCGCCCGAGCGCGACCTGAATGTCATTCCCGATTACCCATTAACTCCTCACAACCAGCATCAGGGTGATGTGAACAGCCTTTCAGATGCACGCAATTTCCTTTACATCATTGATCCGGGTGGTTTTGGTTCACGGGCAGATTTTATCACAGCGCTGGTCCAGACCGATTATGACGTGATCATTATGGATTACTTCTTTGATGGAGAAGAAACCTATTCAACCGGAGAAATCTCACAACTAAAAATAAAGGCTGGCGGGGGCAAACGATTGGTGATCGCCTATATGAGTATCGGCGAAGCAGAAGATTACCGCTATTACTGGAAACCTGAATGGAAAAATTCACCGCCGGTCTGGCTCGAAAAAGAAAACCCGAAATGGAAGGGGAATTATAAGGTAAGATATTGGGAATCAGGCTGGCAGGCAATCATTTTCGGGAGTGGAAACGCTTATCTCGACCGGGTTATCGCAGGAGGATTTGACGGCGTTTACCTGGATATTATTGATGCATTTGAGTATTTTGAGTAATTTTATTCCCTAATGTGGAACATTATTCTATTTTTTGGCGTAAATTAAGGGCAGATGCGAGTTGTTACCCCAAGTAGATTAACAGAATTTTCAGCCAGACATCCCAAAGCAAGGATTCCCTTATTGAGTTGGTACGAATTAACCCGAAATTCGAGCTGGTTTAACCTTGCGGATATTAAGGCTCAGTTTAATACGGTTGACTATATAGGAAATAATCGTTACGTATTTAACATAAAAGGAAATGATTACCGGCTGATTGTAATTATCATTTTTGCTTCCCAGAAAGTTTACATTCGTTTTATCGGGACTCATGCTGAATATGATAAATTGCCTGACGCCAGTGAAGTTTAAAAGAAATATCATGGAAAGAATCATGAATCAAAATGAATATCAGGACAGTCTTGTCAGAATGGAGTCTCTTTTGAAAATAGTTGGAAACGACACTGATTCGTCTTCCAAAGAATTCATCGAATTAAACGAACTATCGCAGATAATTGCAGAATATGAGGAACGCCATTACTCTTTCGAACCCAAAAATCTAAGGGAAATGATTGAATTAAGGATGTACCAACGAAAGCTCAAACAAAAAGATATTGCTGAATTGTTGGGAACAACTCCTTCCCGGGTGAGTGAAATAATTAATGGTAAGCGAAAATTGACTTTCGAACTGGCTAAAGCGCTTTATAGTAAGTTGAATATTGATCCCGAAATCATTCTGAATTCTTGACCAGAAAGGAGGATTCCCGGTCAGAAATTTCCCGAAGATTCATATAAAGCCGGTTCCGCGCAAACGATTTAGCATTCTGTTAACAATTGTGTTAGCTTCATACTGTGGTTTTTTTCAGGAAAATACTATCTTTTACCTGAAATCTAATCCCAACCCCATGAAGCTTCGCTATATATTACTATTCTCCCCCTTTATTTTGTGCTCGTGCACAGCTACGCAGGAATCACAAAAAGAGCCTGTTTATCTCGCTTCTGACTTTACCGCGGAAGGAGAATTTACCTCCGGGATCGAAGGCCCCGCTACGGATGCTGATGGCAATCTGTATGTCGTCAATTTTGCCGAACAGGGAACCATCGGCAAAGTCAGCCCCGACGGAAAATCCGAACTGTTTGTCCGCCTGCCTGAAAAAAGCATCGGAAATGGTATCCGCATCGACCAGACAGGAATGCTGTATGTAGCTGACTATCCGCAGCATAATATCCTGAAAATCAATCCGCTCACAAAGGAAATCTCCGTTCATGCCCACGACTCCGCCATGAACCAGCCCAACGATGTCGCCATCACTTCAAAGGGCGTGCTTTTTGCCAGCGACCCCAATTGGCGGGAAAGTACCGGCAATCTCTGGCGCATCGATACGGATGGAACCGTCACCCTCCTGGAAAGCAATATGAGTACTACCAATGGGGTCGAAGTAAGTCCGGATGAAAAACGCCTCTACGTCAATGAAAGTGTCTCCCGGAAAGTTTGGGTGTATGACCTGTCCCCGGAAGGCAATATCAGCAACAAACGTCTGCTTACAGAATTTGCCGACTTTGGGATGGATGGAATGCGCTGCGACGCAGAGGGGAATCTCTATATTACCCGGCACGGAAAGGGCACCGTTGCGATTGTATCGCCAACCGGCGAACTCCTGCATGAAGTAACACTCACCGGCAAAAAGCCCAGTAATATCACTTTTGGTGGTACCGATGGTAAAACCTGTTATGTGACCCTTCAGGATCGCGGCTGTCTGGAAACCTTCCGTAGCGAATTTCCCGGGCGGTCTTTTGCCATGAAAAAACAACCCTGATTATTATTATTCCTTTTTAGCTTACTGTAAATATTAACTTCTTATGAAAAAAACACTGCTACTCATTGCGCTGATTGCAGCTTTTATGGCCGTAAAAGCGCAGGAAATTGACCTGCTTATCAAAGGCGGACATGTCATTGATCCCAAAAATAATATCGACCAGATCATGGATGTGGCGATTGCCGGAGGAAAAATACTTCGGGTAGAAAAAAATATCTCCGCCGACAAAGCCAAAAAAGTTGTCGATGCCAAAGGCCTGTATGTTACTCCCGGATTGATCGATATTCACACCCACAATTTCTGGGGAACGGAAGAGGATCGCTACCTGAGAAACAGCTATACCGCCCTTCCTCCGGACGGGTTTACCCTGCGCGCGGGTGTCACTACCGTCGCGGACGCCGGAAGCCCCGGCTGGCGCAATTTTCTTACCTATAAAAACCAGACCATCGACAAATCCAAAACCCGGGTATTGGTTTTCCTCAATATAGTCGGCGACGGCATGTCGGGAGGGCCCCGCGAACAGGATCTCGCCGATATGGATCCCAAGCTTACGGCAATGATTGCCCGGCAATATCCCGAACATATTGTCGGCATTAAGCTGGCCCATTATGTGGGGCATGACTGGACCCCCGCTGAGCGCGCAGTGGAGGCAGGCAAACTCGCCAATATTCCCGTGATGGTGGACTTCGGGAGTGCACAACCCCGCTTTCCATCGAAAAGCTGTACATGGAAGTGTTTCGCCCGGGCGATATTTTTACGCATTGTTATGGCCATGTGGGAGGACGTGAAGCTGTGGTGGACGACAACGGAAAATTGCGCCCCTTTGTGCTGGAAGCGCAGAAAAAAGGGATCATTTTTGATGTCGGGCACGGAGGCGGAAGTTTTCTTTGGGAACAGGCTGTACCCGGTGTACAGCAGGGATTTAAGCCCAATTCTATCAGCAGCGACCTTCACACTGGCAGCATGAATGGGGGATGAAGGATATGACCAATATTATGTCCAAATTCCTCGCGCTGGGCCTTTCGGTTCAGGAAGTAGTGAAGATGTCAACCTGGAATCCGGCCAATATCATTCACCGGCCCGAACTGGGCAATCTCAGCCCGGGTGCGCCCGCAGATATTGCCGTGTTGAGCCTTCAGAAAGGCGATTTTGGATTTATCGATTTCAAAGGTTTTAAATATAAAGGTGATTCAAAACTTGTATGCGAACTTACGCTTCGGGACGGGGATGTGGTATATGACCTCAACGGCCTTGCCAGTCCGCTCTGGAAGCCCTGATAAGAATTCATTTCTAATCCAATAAACCCTGTAAATTCTTTTTTATGGAAACAAAAACTACCCGCCGTTCGGCGTTTCGCAAGCTGGGGGCCACCCTCGCAGGTGTGCTGGGCTTTGGTGCTGTGAGTGCTGCAAACAGTAGCCCGGTGAAAGAAAAAACAGTTTCAGATATTACCTACCATCAGGATAAACCCCTGTTTTCAGGTGCAGTTGTTTTCGGCGACCTGTTGTTTATTGCCGGGAAAGGAGCACACTTTGAAGGTGATATCAAAGCCCATACCGATCACGTACTCAATGAAATCGAAAAAGAACTGAAGAAAAACGGTTCTTCGATGGACAAAGTTTTGAAGGTGAATGTATATCTCCATGACCTCAACGACTATCATGCCATGAACGAAGTATATCGCGGACGGTTTGGCGACAAACCGCCTGTACGTACTACGGTGGCTACTTACGGGGGCGTTCCCGGAGATTCCCTGGTAGAGATTGACTGTATCGCCTCCCTTAAATAATCTGACATATGGCAAACCGAAGGGAAATTATTAAAAAAATGGCAGCCCTGCCTTTTCTGGGCGGGCTGTTTGGCGGTGGAGCCCTGATTGCAGGGCCACCCGAACCTGCAAAAGTCCTGGCAAGGGACTATTTTAAAGAACTCGGAATCCGCACCTTTATTAATGCTGCGGGAACCTACACGGCGATGACCGGTTCGCTGTACCGCGAAGGCGTTCTGGATGCCATATCTTACGCTTCGCTTCAGTATGTCAATCTCGATGAACTTCAGGATCGGGTAGGGGAGCGGCTGGCAAGCCTGCTCAAATGTGAGGCTGCGATGGTTACAGCCGGGGCGGCTTCTGCGATTACCCTGGGCACAGCTGGTGTGCTTACCGGCATGGATCAGGAAAAAGCTTCCCGAATCCCCAATGACCTCACAGGGATGAAAAGTGAAGTCATCATTCAGAAATCACACCGTGTGGGTTATGACCATGCGATTCGCAATTGTGGGGTGAAACTGATTGAAGTGGAGACCCGCAAGGAGATGGAGAAAGCCATCAATGATAAAACCGCCATGATGTGGTTTCTCAATTACGCCAATCCCAACGGACAGGTAAAGCATGAGGAATTTATCGAAATCGGTAAAAAGTATGGCATTCCTACCTTTATTGACTGTGCTGCGGATGTGCCTCCGGTAGAAAACCTCTGGAAATATACCGGAATGGGTTTTGATCTCGTGGCATTTTCTGGCGGAAAAGGCCTTCGCGGTCCGCAAAGCTCGGATTGCTCCTGGGGCGCAAAGATCTGATTCAGGCTGCACGCCTCAGTGCTCCGCCAAGAGGGGATACCGTCGCCCGGACCAATAAAGTCAACAAAGAGGAAATCCTGGGACTTTTGATTGCTGTCGAAAATTTCCTCGCCCGCGATCATAAAAAGGACTGGGAAATGTGGGAAGCACAGGTGAAACTGATCAGTGATTCGGTTAAGACAGTCGCCGGGGTAACCACGGAAATTCATGATCCGGAAATCGCCAACCATGTGCCCTCCCTGCGCGTGAGCTGGGACCAGGCGAAGGTGAAAATTACCCCCAGGGATGCCCGTGCAGCCTTACAAAACGGACATCCTTCCATCGAGACCGTGGGCGACAATGAGTCTATCGGTATCACTACCTGGATGCTGAATCCGGGAGAGGAGCGTACCGTTGCCCGGAGGCTCACCGAAATACTGGCGGGAGCTGCGAAAATGTGAGAATAATATGTGAAAATAATATGTGAGAATCAGGTGGACGCCGTACTTTCGGCGTCTGCCTTTTTTTCTCCTGCCGGCATCATATGTAAAACCCGCTGTGGGAATGGTATCTGAACACCGTTTTGCTTAAACAATTCGAATATTTTTACCCTGATTCCACTCTGAATTGTCTCGACCCGAAATACTTCTTCTACCCAGAAAAGCACCGTGAAATTGAGCGATGAATCTCCAAAGTCTGCAAACCTGACGAAAGGTGCGGGCTCCCGCAGTACGCCCATCTGCGCCTCGGCGGCTTCTTTCAGCAGACGCATCACCAGGCTTACGTCCGAGCCGTAGTCCACTCCCACTTTCACTTCAAACCGCGACGCAAGATGGCTGTGTGTCCAGTTGATGAGTTCATTTCCCGTAAGTTGTGTATTAGGCAGAATGATAAATTTGTCGTCGCGGGTAAGCACCGTTGTCGTCCGAAGGTTGATTTCCTGCACCCGGCACACCAGCCCGTTGACCTGGATCACATCATTTACCTTGACAGAGTTGTCGGCCAGTAGAATAATTCCGGAAACAAAATCGCTGAAAAGGTTCTGGAGTCCAAGCCCCACGCCTACCAGCAGGGCAGCAGAACTGGCCATCAGCACGGAGAGATTAAACCCCAGAATCTGCATGGCAATCACACAGGAAAACACGAGGGTAAAATATTTGACCAGATTGTAGATTGCGTACTTTTTCGCTGTGTCAAACTTTTTCACCCGATAAACGGCCTTTTTGATAATACGGAGGAAGATGGCAACAACGAGGATAAATACCGTGATCTGTATCAGGGAAAGAACCTTAATATGATAATTGCCGATTTCCAGCAAGGTGTAATCTAAAAACTCCTTCATGGTTTTTGCCCGAAATTTCTACAATTTATCTCTACGAAGAATAATCATTCAGACTATTTTTTTTCTTCCTCCGGATTAATTTTCACCTGAAACGAAGGCGACTGATAATCTTCGGGCAGATAGTCTGCCGGTATCGTCGTCATATTGCCGTCACGGGCTGCGCGATAATGTGGAGACAGAATTTCGACTCCGTTTTCGTTGCATACGTCCTGAATATTCTGATGCAGGTCTGAGTAGATCAACGCCTGTTTATTGGCTTCCCTGATATAGGCATTGATCTGGTAAGAGACGTAAAAGTCATCCAGACTGGTCTGCAGGACAAACGGGCAAGGGTCTTTGAGAATTAATTCTGTCCGGAGCGCGGCATCAATCAGTACCTGATGCATTTTTCGCCAGGGCACGTCATAGCCGATCGTAACTGTAGAGTGAATAATCAGCCCTTTATCTGGCGCATCGCTGCTGTAATTGATCGTATGGCTGTTCATCACCGTAGAGTTGGGGATGGAGATAATTTCGTTTTTGATGGTTCTGACCCGGGTTACGAGCAGAGATTTTTCGATGACATCCCCCGTTACATCGCCGATTTTTACCCGATCCCCAATGACAAACAGGCGCATATAGGTCAGTACCAGCCCGGCTACGATATTGGAAAGCGAGCCCGCCGATCCGAAGGTGAATAAGAACCCCAGAAAAACCGAAACTCCCTGAAATACAGGCGAATCGCTACCGGGAAGGTATGGAAAAATTACTACGATAAGAAAAGCAAATATCAGTACCCTGATAATCTGATACGTAGGGTTTGCCCAGTCGGGATAAAACCCCGGCAGTTGGAGGTTTTCCTTTTCAATTTCCCCTCTCAGAAACTTTACAAACATCAGTACATATCTGAAAATCAGCACAATAATGATAATCGTAATCAGGTTGGGCAGATATTCCCAAAGGCCCAGGGCAATTTTTTTGATGGGATTCAGGATATAGTCAAACAGGGTTTCGGCAAAATTGCGGGTCCAGGGAAAAATGCCAAACAGAATGGGCAACATCACATAAATCACCAGCAGATAGATCAGCCATTTGACAATGGTGATGAGCGTCAGAAATGCCCGCACTTCCCGTTTGGAATCAAAGAGGGTATAGTTTTTGATTTTTATTCCTTTAATCAGGCGGTTTTCCTGCCGGATGACTTTCACGGCTCCCCACCTCGCCAACTTTCCGATATAATAAATCAGCAGACCTGTCAGAAATATTACCAGAAGGGCGAGTGCAATTTCTTTCAGAATGGTAGTGATTCGTATTTCCTGCCGGTAGTTCATCACCGCATCGGCAATGATTTTCCTGCGGGCCTCCGCCAACCCCGTCATCGTCGTATCTTCCCACAAAGCGTCGCTTTCGCAGATACTCATCACCGGCCCTGTCGTACTGATGATGTCCAGCGTGTTTTCGGCTACTTCAATCCGAAGTGAATCGGGTCTGAAGAGAAAGTTGTCGGGCAATTTCTGCACCCTTCGGGATATGATTTCCGCCCGGTCTTTGGCCGAGAGACTGGCCAGCTTGCTGTAAACCATAAACAGGGTATCGTCAAAAAAACCTATTACCGGGAACCCCGAAGCCGTATGCCTGAGCGAATCTATCTGCGCTTTTTTTTGTGCGATCCGGCGTGTTTCTTTTTCATTCAACTCATTCAACTGTTGCTGCAAAGCCTCTTTTTTGAGGTTATCTGTAGTTTTCAGCGAATTGAGCTGCAATTCCAGTTCTGCTTTTTTTATCGAATCTTCTTTTCGTAGTTGTTCGATCTCTTCTATTTTCCTGACATAATCGTGGAGGAGAACTGAATTAATGGAGTCGTTTTTGGGCGGAATGCTATCCTGCTGGGCAATACAGCGCCCGGATATAATCAGGATAACCCAAACGGCAGATATGATTTTAACTTTTTTCATCACTAATTCCCCCAATTTAGCTAAAGTTGTAAATATGTTCCTCCCAAGCCAATTTTTTTGAAACAAATTCTATGAAAAAGCTCCTTATCCTCCTCTCCCTGGCAGCGTTATTTGCCTGCAACTCTCCCCAAAATCAAACTCAGCCCGTCGAAAAAGCGCAGGTGGACCCCGGCTACGACCCCGAGGCCAAACTGGCCCAACTCGGTATAGAACTCGCTACACCTTCTGCGCCCGTCGCCAATTATGTCAATGCTGTGCGCACCGGCAACCTGATCTTCCTCGCCGGCAAAGGCCCGCTCAAAGCAGATGGTACCAATATCACCGGAAAACTCGGCGCTGACCTGACCATTGAGCAAGGCTATGAAGCTGCCCGCATTACTGGTATCAATCAGCTCGCTGTGCTGAAAGCCGAACTCGGCAACCTCAACAAAGTGGTGCGGGTCGTCAAAGTGCTCGGCATGGTCAATTCTACCCCCGATTTTACCGATCAACCCAAAGTGGTCAATGGATACTCCGATCTTATGGTGGAGGTATTTGGAGAAAGGGGCAAACACGCCCGGGCTGCCGTTGGTATGGGTGCCCTGCCTTCCAATATCGCCGTGGAAGTGGAAATGATTGTCGAGGTCGCCGACTGATTTACAGTCCGCCCGTTTCTTTTCCTTCCAGTACGAGGCGGGAACCTTTTTCGATCAGGTGAAGGTGGTTTACTGCCTTCGCCTCGTATTTTTTTACTTCAATTTCTGCCGGGCCGTATTCGGGTTTTTTGCGGTAGGCGGCAATTCCTGTCTGGCAGTTGTCAAGGATGAGCAGCCTTACCTCCGTCTTCGAAAGGTCTTTCGAAGCAATGCCGGTTTTTGCGTCTGCGACTTTGACCGACTGTATCAGTACTTCTGATTCTTCTCCGATACTCACGCCTTTGTCTCCCGCACCGATGACCTGGCAGTCTGTTACTTCAATTACGCTTCCGGAAAAATCCATTCCGTCGTTGGCAATTTTCGTGAATTCACAACTGATGATTTTTCCCTTACAAAAATCCACATCCAGCCCGTCGAAGGCTGTTTTGTGAATATAGCTGTTGCTCATTTCAAATTCTGTTCTTACCAGATTGAGCGCATCCTCGCAGTGGTTTCCGATAAAACTGCAGCGGCTGATATTGACCGGCGATTCGTAAAAGGTAACCGCACCTGTAAGCTGCCATCCGTTGCTGTTCAGGGTATTTAATCCGGAAAAAACCACATGGCTGAGCTTTGATTCTTCCACCGCCTGCAATACGGTAAAACCTTTGGCCGTGCCGTCAGAACTGGTGATTTGTATAGGTTCGGCCTCGCTACCCATCGCAAATACCGGTGACCGGGAAATAAACGCTGCGCCTTTTTTTATGTCCAGATTGAGACCAGGGGTAAAATAGACGGTATAGCCCGGTGGAATGGTGATGTTTTGGGTAAGGGTAAATTCTCCTTTGGGGAAAACGATCCGGTTTCCGCTGATCTCATAAATTCCGGCGGTATCCAGGGAAAATGCCTGGGACAGTCTGTCGGTTATTATGAAATTTCCCTCTGCTGTCCAGGGGGAAACCGGGGCAGAAAACAGGGTATCTGTACCCGGTAGGGCGTAAAACACAAATTTTGCCCCGGCATCGGCTTCAAAGGGCTGGTAGTCGGGGGGAGACTGATAAATAAATGCTGGCAGGAGTATAGGCGAAGAGAATGTATCGTTCATTACTCCGGCTTTATCTCCTGTACCTTTTAGCAAAAGCGGAAGGCCGTGTTTGTTGGCCGCAAGGAGCAACTGTTTACCCGCAGTTTTGCCGCGGCTTCTGACGCTGACAGAAGTGCCTTCGAAAGGGTAAATCAGCATACGAACCTGGCGGGCGTTTTTGATCAGATACTGCCTATCGTAGGTATAGTCGGGAAAATCCTGCCGCAAAAACTCTTCCCTTCGGGCTATTTCTGGTTCGAGTCTGGTGAGAAATGTTTTCAGGCGTGTGGTGTCGCTGAGTCTTTCCAGTTCGTGAATATAGGTGCGGGTAAATGTGCTATCATCAAATAAATTGAGCAGCAGGTCGCCAAGAAAATAGCCTTCTTTATGGTTGGCCTGATAACCCAGAAAGGGGCGCATCATCCAGCGCATTTCGCCGTCCATGGTGAAGCCATCAAACCCGATCGGTTCCAGTCTTTCCAGCAGGGGATTAAAAATAAAATCGCTGGTTGTGCCAGATCAGGCTGTGCCAGGCATGCCTGCGCCACATCCAGCAGGGCAAAATAGCGGGCAGTTTTGGGAATATCGAAGACTTCTGTTGCAGGTTTGAGGCCGTATTTAAATGAAAACAGTAGTTTTGCGCTTCTTCAAACTGTTTTTTCAGGACTGTATCTTTGGCTGTTCTCCCTTCCTGAAACGGGGTAATATCCCTGACCTCAAAGGCGTGAAAATACCCTCGGTCGACCTACCGGGCGGCCGTTTCCAAACCTGCTGGCGGTGCTGCCATACGGCGGACCTACTCGCGTCGAAACGCACGATCGGCCTTCGCGCGCCTGTGGTTGTACTCAGGCGAGTGTTTTTCAAAATGTTCTTCGTAGGCATATACGCCCCCAGCGGCTCGCCGTTGAGGGTAAACCGGATGAAGTCGTACCGCGTGCTGAGCAGTCCTTCGCTTTGCAGCCACTGGTGATATACCCATTCGCTGGGGAAATCGCGGGGAGAGCGGCGTCTGTACCGAAAATGTGTCATCGGTTCCCACGAGTGGGCCTGTTTTCACCCTGGTGCGGAAGGATTGTTTTTGCCACGGACATGATCCAGCCAGTCGCCTTTGAGCCCGCATTTTTGATTGGTACGAAGACTTTCTCCTTCGCTGAATACGCCGTCCACCCAGTCCTCATCTTGCTCATCCAGCACACCCTTTTCGATGGCTTCTGCTTTTTTGACGAAGTTTCTGCATACCCTTATAGTCCACCTGTATGGCCAGCATCTAGAAAGAAAAACAGCGGGATCGGGGAGGATATGGCATGTGAAACCATAGTATCCAGGACATTCGGCAAAACCTGAATAATTTTAACAGCCGCATTTGCCGAGCCGAAAGCCAGCAGCAAAACAAAATGCCGCCAACAAACCACCCGCTACCAGTCCGGTAGTCAGTTGTGATTGTTTTTTTATTTGTAAGGATCACCAGGAGACTGCCTTACGATCATAAAGCATTACTTTTCCCTGCAAAAGCCTGATTATTACGATAACCTGTATCTGGAGATTACTATTAATGATTTATGATAACGTCTCTTTACCACGCAAAGCAACCAATCCCCCTCCTGTCTACCCTCAAAACGCCCAACCAATACCGCCACTTGCGAGGATTCCCACGATAGAAATGCCCATTCCCCCTTGCAGCATGATACCTCCCTGCTGCGGCTCGAAGCGGTACGATAATTCCAGCAGGGGAATGGGTAAAAGAGCGACCACATATCCTCCAAACACTCTGAAGGCAAAACAACACGCCCCTGCCGCCAGATGTGCATGGTGAGACCAGTAGATTTGCATAAAGTAAAATAGAGGGAGTACAGAAGGTAACCGTCTCGGACAAAACGATCGGAGTCTGGTGAACTGGTGAGTGCTAACCCCGAACTTATCCCCAGGAGAAATCCATCCTTTAGGATATATTTTGACTTATGTTCATATTGAAACGAAACGAAATATTTTTCCTCCATGGCGGCTCGGCAAACCAGATGTCGGTCTGGGTAAAAAAACAGATGAGGGCCTGGGTATAGGAAGGGTCGATAGCAGCAGTACGACAACTGCAAACCCGATATTTTCAGGATTTTTATACCTGTTGTTGGGTTTTATCTAAAACGCATGTTGAGGGAAATTGTTTCCACTCTCATTATTTTCCTCTTACCCACCTCCTCTCAAAACGCCCAGCCAATGCCTCCACTGGCGAGGATTCCCCACAGGGAAATCCCTATTCCCCACTGCAGCATGATGCCTCCTGCGGCGGCTCAAGCGGTACGATGATTAAAGATGGGAATGGGAAAGGGGGAGTACGAAGTCATCGTCCAAAAGAAAAATACGCCCCCCTGCCGACAGATGTGCATGGTGTAGACCAGTGCCCGGTTTGGCAGGAATTGAAGAAGTAGAGGGGGTAGCTGAAAGAATCCGTCTCTCGGATAAAACGATCGAGTCTGAATAATTGGCGAAGATTAACTTCGAACTTACCCCGAGGAGGAAATCAACCCCGAAGGATATATTTTGAACTTATGCTCATATTGAAACGAAATGGAAATAACACGCTCTACAGGCTTCCTGCAATCCGTCGTCAGTCTGGAGTAAAAAAAACAGATTCGAGGTTTGGGCCCACAGGGAAGCAGTACCGCAAGCACAGTAACCACAAACCCGATATTTTTTAGGATTTTTTTATACATAAAGGTTATTTTTAAAGAAATACCCGTGTCGCACTGTATAGCGCTACAAATCCCACTCCCAAGTATATCCTTAGAAAGCCCAGCCGACACCCCCGCTTGCGAGGATTCCCACGATAGAAATGCCCATTCCCCCTTGCAGCATAATGCCTCCCTGCGGCGGTTCAAAGCGGTACGATAATTCCAGCATGGGAATGGGTACAAAAGCCGGTAGGTAGTCATCCTCCGATGGCAGAATAACCCGCCCTCCTGCCGCCAGATGCGCATGGTGAGACCGATGCCCAGTTTGCAAGTGAAATAGAGGCGAAAGTATGAAAGTTTATATCACGGATGAACTTGCTGCTGTATGAAGCATTGATGAATGTCAGCCCCGAACTTACCCCCAGGGAGGAAACCCACCCGAAGGATATCTGACACGAACTTATGCTCATATTGAAACAGAAACGGAAATATTACGGTCCACGGCTCAGCAAACCAGATGTCGGTCTGGGAAAAAAACAGATGAGGGGGCCTGGGCATATGAGAAAGGGTCGCTGGCAGCAATAATTGCGATAACTGCAATTGATATTTTTAGGATTTTTTTATACATATAGTTGGTTTAAAGGGAGTGCGTCTCAGGAAAAGTTATTTTCTCCTGCGGTGAGTATCTGTCTGGCCGGTGGATGAAGGAAACCTGTCTTCAGTGCAGGCCATCAGCGTGAAGAAAAGGGAGAATCAGGGGAAAATAGAATGTTCATAGGGATTGTGTTTAATTATGCTGACTAAATACACTATATAACAAATATAAATAAAATGAATGATTTGTAAGGGGATTATTTTTGCACTTTTGAAGTCATATTTAGGTTGTATTACCTAAATTTCCATGAAAAATGACTGATGTGGATTACTTCATAAAAATATCGGAAGATTTTCTGAATCTCGCAAAACCTGGAAACCGCAAAGGTTTTTATTTAAAAGCGTTTAGGCTATTGTTTATTAATACTTATCTTTTTCGGATGTGCCTACGAAGCCCCGATTCCCGGTGAAACTCAAAATATCGTTCCTCGGCCACACAGAAACGCGACCGTATGGATCGTCGGCTGGAAAAAAGTCGAATACAAACAATATGACCAAATCTGGCTGGGAGGCGATATGTGTTCGGAGACAACAGAGGAATTTTCGACCCTCAAATATCTCAACCGCCACTTCCGCCTTAGCGACCCCGCACCCTGGGCCGTGGGCAATCACGACGTGCGCAATGGAAATACCGAATGGATTACCGGCCTGCGGGCGCGATCTTTTGCACCGCTACCGATCGGGGACTTACGGTTTGGTGCTGAACCAATTTGAACAACCCGACTGCGCGCTGCTTCAGGAGCAGTACGACCTGATGACTATGGTACTCGATACGATCAAAACCTCATCTCATCTGGTTTTGCTGACACATCATTGTATCTGGGGAGATGCCGTCGTCAGGCAGGATATGGGCAACTCTTGAATGGAAACAAACCACTTCTGGAAAAGTCTTTGTCAGGACAGGAGTGAGTTTATGCCCGATATTTTGCAAGACTAAAGGCAGTTCAGGCCCGAGGTGCAGGTGATCTGCCTGGCCGGTGATTTTGGGCAAGGGTCAAATCGTTTGAATACCGCTCTGCGGAGGGAATCTGGTATCTGGGCTGCAGGCTGAATAAAGGGTTGAGTAATGATATTGACCCCCGGAGGATCAGGCGATGTTACTTACGTTTGATCCGGTACAGAAAAACCTGGATTGGGAGTTTATTGTCGGTGGAGGCATTGTAAAGGAGACCGAATTTGTTATAAAGTGTTTTTTTTGTCAAATGAGAGGTATTTTGGTCTGCAGCATATAAATCTAGACCCTTAACCCAATACCCATGAAACCGATAACATTTTCCTGGAATCGGACGGTTATCTGGCTGCTGCCCACTTGTGCGTTTTTACCGCTTTTTTCATCAATCTTACCGGTTATCACGGTTGGGGCGATGACTTTGCGCGATATATTCATCAGGCCAAAAAATGTTACTGTCGGTATTTCACATCTGAAACGGGTCATATTCTCAATGAAGAAGGGAATCGTCAGACAGCGGCTTGCCGATGGGTTTCCTCTGCTGCTAGCCCGAGGTATATGCGCTTTTTGGGAATAATATGCTGGCATTCAATACTATATGACTTTTTGTTGTGTTTACTGGGGTTAGGTGTTGGCATTACTTTTTGAGCCGATCCTTTTCTGCATTCTTCTTTGCTTAGGTGTCCTATGGCTTATTTATCATCCGTGGGTGTTGCATTTTAAGGCAGAAGTGCTTTCAGATTTCCCTCTGCTATGGTTTCTGGTTGTAGCAACAGCGTTTGGATGTATGGAAAGGTCAATAAGGCAGTAGAACTGGATTGCTGGCGGTTTTGTTCTAATCAGACCCATGGGCATAGTGTTGGTGGGAGCGGTTATGCTGGAAACTGCGATAATTGGAACAAGAGTGCTTTTGCAAAAACCGGGTAAAAATCTTTGGGAAACAACCTTTTCAAGCACCGAATCCGGCTATTTATCGCTGTGCTTTATGTTATTGTAAGAGAAAATGATTTTTCCCCTCACCTTCAGAAGGATCCTATGTGGTTGATCCTGGCACATTCTCCGTGGACTATTGTATGACAAACCTGAAACAATACGGCATTTCTTTGGGTGAATTTGTATTTCCGGCTTGAGAAAAATGTTTTTTCCATTGTTCTGGCCTCAATGGCTGGTTTATTGTTTTTTGGGAGGATTGATATTGAAACTGAGAACTTTTCCCCTTCCATTTCTGATGTGCTCGTTCATATCGCCATGCTGGGCATTTACCCCTATTTTCAAGGAGCAAGGTTTTTATTTCGGTTTTACCAATGTTCCTTTTTTATATACTGGTGGGTATAGAATGGTTCGCCGGCAAAACAGGTATAAAAATATATAGGGCCAGTGGTTTTTACAGTTTTGCTACTGTTTGATATTCCTGATGTCGTATCAAAAAACGTTTTACCAAAAAACATTTCGCCCCATCATATCAGGCCCACAACAGGAAGTTGCCACAGAGGGTTTTTTCCTTTATCGGAAGAACTGCCCAGGAGATGTCCGGATATTATTTCACAAACCCCGCGCCCTTGCGCTTTATGCCGTGAAACCTCCATGTTTCCCGGCTACATGCCTCCGGGAGATCATGTGGGATTTTTTTATGCAGAAAAACATGACACATTTCCTGATCAATGACTGGATGGAAACGCAGGCTGAGCGTGATTTTTTTGAGAGAAAATGGCTGCCATCACCTGATATTCAGAAATGACCGCTACAGGTTGTATTCGATAGATTACGCGCCTAAAGAGGTTTTTTCCCCTTTCCGGCCGAATGAGGGGAGCTTCTCCTTTATGATATGCGCCTTCGTCGAGGGAGGTTTTCTTCGTACCAGATCTCAAGGTTCGCCAGCCTGAAATCTTTTCTCATTCTCCGAAAAAAGCATGGAAATATCCTGCGGCCCTCGGGAGGATTTGCCCGATTGTGCTTTGGAAAATCCTTCGAGAATGATGGTTCCCCCCGGTCTGCAAGAAAGGAGACTGCCTTTAGGTGGTGGACAGGTCGCAGGTTGCCGGCGCATGGGGCATAAAATCAGGCCGATGCAGTCAAACATTTCGGGAAATCTGCCTCTCCAAAGCTGTGGATCAGGTATTCGAGGAAGTCACCGCTGCAAGTCGCAAGCTTTTTTCAGCCTTCTTCGCTGATGTCAAAGCCGTCCTGCCAGCCACGGGTTGCGCAAAGCAGCGTTATGACCTTTACCTTCAGCTGGCATCAGGAGTTTGCCTGGTGGCAAAGCATCGGAATTGTTGTTTGAAAACACATTCGGTGCTTCTCCTCAAACATATTCGCTTCAACACCAAACCGGCTATTCAGAATTCTTTCATGGCGTGAAGTTCGGGAAAATTTCTCTGGTTTTCCTGGTGGATTTAGGTGCAAATCAGCGAAAACACAAAGAATATGATTTTACCGGAATGGATTTCCAAATTTTTCGTCAGCGACAAAAACGGTGTCTGTCAGTGTATGCATAAACGCTACCAGTGCATCTTTCTCTGTCTGGGTAGAATTCAGCCTCCGGGCCCGGCGTTGTTGGTTGGGGCCTCCTCCGGGAGCCGTGAGGCGGGGTCGAGCGTCTCGCTCAGTTGTACGCCCTTATTGTAATGTTCAACTACTTCCTCCGGTGTTTCAAATCGCCCGTCGTGCATATAGGGGCCGGTAAATTTAATATTGCGAAGGGAGGGAACTTTAAATTTTCCATTATCTGCCGGATTGCCGGTGACAGCTCCCAACCCCAGGTCTGTGATGACTGCGTCCAGACCATTGTTGAAAGGTGCTGCGCCAAAAATGGAGTCGTTGCGTGGCACATCCTGCATCCACCCCGTGCGGGTCTCTGTGAAAATATTCAGCCCCAGATTTTCCTGCGCTGTCAGGCCGAGAATAACCTGGCCGGGTACTTACGGGGACCAGTGATTTGGTTAAGTCCATTGTCGTATTTGGATTGGTAGGATACCATGGCTGCGGACAAACTGCGAAAGTGAAAGCGGATAAGTCGCTGGTAACGACCGTATCGCCAAAGGCTTCTTTGAAAAGAATTTTATAATAGGGTTGTTGCTGTGATTCTCTGCAGTAAGGCTATCGAGCGTCATGCCCATTTCCACATGATCCTGAATAGGCATAAGGGTCTGGTCTTCGGGTATTGGCGCGTTCGTCCCAGAAAAATGGCCGTTGAGATAAAACCGTGCGTTGGAAAGTCCCATGGAGTTTCTGCCCGTAAGCCACCCGCAAAATCCTTCGCTTAATGCGACAGGATCGGCAAATGCATGTTCCTGCGCATGGCATGAAGCACAGGATTTGGTCTGGTTGTAGGATAGTTTTTTGTCGTAAAAAAGCACCCTTCCCAGCGTGGCTCCGGCATCAGTGATGGGGTTGGTTGCGGGGGTATTGTCTGCATTGCGAACAGGAGGTGCATTAAAATGGCGGGGCAGTGCAATCAACGCATAATTGTAAAGCGTGGCAGGCAGATTGAGGTTTCGGCCCAAAATTTCAGCATCAGTAGGAGGGGTTTCTGTCGGGATTTCCTTCAGAATCTCTTCTTCGGCAGGCTTGCAGGAAAAGATTATGGCGGAAGTAATGGCAAAATGATTAAGAAATGATAAGCTCATGGGGAAAAAATTTTCAGATTTACAGTAAGATGCTGACAGTAAAAAAAACCTGCCGCTGCCTGAAAAAAATGCTGAAAATTTTTCAAATCTCTATCGCACGGGGTTAGTCGCCCGGTTTCGATCCTCATTTTATCTTCGATGTGGTGTACCAGTTCGGTAAGGCAAGTTCCTTTTTGGTGGTGCGATCTCTTCTGAGTGGAAGGTCTATATGAATATGTTCGACAAAATGCGAGGGCGCCGACTTCATGATGTAAATGTCATCAGCCAGGTAAACGGCCTCAGAAATATCGTGGGTGATAAACACGACAGTCGGGTGGAATTCTGCCCAGATTTTGGCCATGTCTGCATTTGCAGGCGGGTTTTGACATCGAGCGCGCCAAAGGGTTCATCCATCAGCAGAATCTCGGGGTTTGCCAGCAGACTTCGGGCGATGGCCACGCGCCGTTGCAACTGCCCGCCGGAGAGATTGGGGTATTGGGCGTTTTTCATGCCCGTCAGCCCCGACGCCACCGGATCATTTCCATCGCTCTGTCTTCGCGTTCTGATTTGGCAACACCTTTATACGTAAACCCAGAGAGACATTGTCCAGCACGCTCATCCAGGGTAGGGAGGAATACTGCTGAAAAACCATGCTCACGCGGTTTTCGGGCCCTACGGGCTGCCCTTTCACCCTGACGGTTCCTTCGGTCGGTTCCTGAAGCCCTGCGATATACCGCAGGAGGGTGGATTTGCCACAGCCCGACATGCCCAGGATGACTACAAATTCGCCCTGACCGGGCTTATCTTCAATCAGGAGATTCAGATCCTGAATAATATAGGATTTCCCATCGTCATAACTCTGCCTGATGTCGCGGAGTTCGATGATGTTTCCGTGTTCTGTATCATTAAAAACTACCATAATGCCGGGTGCGTTAGTCGTTTGAAAATGGGCTGTCAGTTCTCATTGTCCCCGACATATTTATGCGGAAAAAACATCCTGTCCAGAAACAAAAACAGGCGATCCTGGACAATTCCAATCAGTACGATAACGATCAATACGGCGAAAGCCTTGTCTATCCGGCTTTGCCTTCGGGCAATCCATATCAGTTCGCCGATTCCTCCGCTGCGGTTGAGCATTTCGGCAATGGTGATATAGGTCCACGAGATAGCCGTAAGCACCCGCACATCATCTGAAAGCCTTGAAACGACGGATGGAAAATATACGGTTCTGATCTTTTGCCAGGTTCCTGCTCCGAGGGTAAAAACAGTTTTTATATACACATCATCCACCTCGTCAATGCGCTGAACGACAACGGGAACCAGATAGACGATGATCCCGAAAGCCAGGAAGGCGACTTTCATTTCGCTTTCCAGTCCCAGCCACATGACAAATATCCCGGTTACTGCCGTCAGGGGGATAAACCGCAAGGCATCAAACATTCGCCCAAACAGCCCTCTGAAGAAGGGAATCAGCCCGAGTGCAAAGCCAAGTGGTATGGAAATGAGGATTGCAAAAAAGTAACCCAGCAGGTTGAGCCAGATAGATTTCAGGCTGTTCCATACGAGCATATCCTCAAAATGCAGTTCCTTAAACGACTGGAGGACACGAATAGGGGTGGGCAGAACCGGATACACTTTTTCGGTTGTGAGGCCCAGGGTAGCGAGTTCTTCCTCGCTTTTGGCCAGCAGTTTATCGTAATCGTCTCTCAGCAGAGAGTCGTTTTGGAGATAGGTCTGGTCTGTGGGGGTAGCTCCGGGCAGGGGAATAAGTTTTTTCTGAACAAACACTTCTGCCAGCAAAGCCCAGACAACCAGAATGAATACTCCTCCGGCAAAGGCGAGTATCCATTTTTGGGTCTTTCCGAGTTCTCCACCCAGTTCAAAAAGTGATCGGAACATAGGCGCTATTCGTTGGCTACGAGTTCAAAATCGGTACGGCGGTTTTGTGATTTACCGCTTTCGGAGTTGTTGTCTGCTACGGGTTTATCCGGGCCATTACCGATAACGATAAAGCGGTTGGCGGGCATATTATGTTCTTGTTGCAGATAGTCTGCTACGGCCTGGGCGCGTTTGCGCGAGAGGCTGATATTCATATCGCGGGAGCCTACGTTGTCAGTATTTCCTTCGATACGGATGCGGGAGTTGGAAAAAGCTTTTGCAATATCTACAAACTCTTTGTCGATAATATACTTGGCATTTTCGTCAAGGGTAAACTCTCCGGAGCGGAAGCTGATGCTCACACGTTTGGTAGAAATGGCCTCGCGTTTTACGTCTTCGGAAGAAGGCGCGGCAAATGATTTTTCACCTTCTGCTGCCTGTTCGGGTGTATCGAGGTTTTTATTGGAAGCCACAGCGTCTGATAAGCCACCAGGCGCCAACTGGGCACTCTTTCGGGTGCATAGCCCAGTTGGGCGTAGGTTGTTTTCATTTTATTGTAAAGTACTTCTCCCGTTACACCCTGATAATCGGGGTTAATGCCGTAAAAGTCGAGGTTGTCGCCGTGTGTGGTCAGCCGGACGTTGTTGATGGCGTTGTAGGCGAAGTCTTCGGGTACGCGGAGTCCTTCGGCGAGGATTTTGGCTGCTTCCTGTTTGGCTGCTTCCGAGTTGTTGATTTCGGCTGCACCCTTCATCCATCCTTCATAAAGCTGGCCTAATTTTTCGCGGTTGGCGTCAATCCATGATCTTTTGGCGTAAAATACGTCCGCAATGATGTGTGAAGCATTTTTGGTGTTTTCGAGGATTTTTGCCCCGGGTACTTTTTCCACGCAGTCCTGATCGTCGGGGCTCCATACCACTGCGGCATCGACGGTACCGGATTTAAAGGCATCGGCAGCGTCAATGGCTGAGGGCACTTCTACGATTTCCACATCGGAGGTTTTGAGGTCTCCTGCTTCGAGCAGCCAGATGAGGAAGGTATGAGAAGGGGTCATGGGGGCAACGGCAATTTTTTTGCCTTTGAGGTCGCTTACATTGTTGATACCCCGGCGCACGACAATGGCGTCGCCACCGCGCGACCAATCCGCCTGAAACACGACCAGCGGGTCGTAGTCTTTGAGGCCTTCTACTTCGGTAGGAAAGGCATCAATGGTCGCCCACAAAAGGTTTACCTCGTCTGCTTTAAAGGCTTCGCGCGAAGCGTCATAGTCATCAAGTACTTTGAAATTCACCTTAAAGCCATAGTCTTTATAAAAGCGGGATTCTTCATTGGCTTCAAATCCTTTGTTAAAATACTGCCCGCCGGCATATCCGCCCCAGGTTACCACTCCGATATTGATCACATCGCCGTCTTTGGCGTTCTGAGAGGATGTGGTTTTGCTTTGGGGAATAAGATTGTCAAATGCGCCGGATTTTTTCATCCGGGACAGGCCATATACAATGCCTCCTACTACGAGGAGAAAAATCAGGAATTTGGAGAAATTGGTGAGTTTTAACTTTGTTGCCATAAATGTTGTAATGTGGAGTTGTGTATCGGGCTATGGGTTGTGAATTCAATATCAGAAAGATATACCGGAAAGTAAAATGTTGGAAAAATCTTATGTTAAGATTCCATATCTTCATCAAGATGAATGCCTTCTTCCAATGGATTCACGGCTTTTGTCGTCAGGTATTCGCGCATATTTTTAATGTCCTGATCGATCTTTCCTCTGATCATCTCAAAGGTGTTGGTGAATTCCAGCTCGGCCAGGGCAACTGTTTCGGTAAATTTTTCCACATTGGACATTTCCACAATCATCTTTCGCTGTGTATCGTCGATCTCCTGGTTTAGCTTCTGGATTTGTGCTTTTTTATTCTGAATGCTTTTTTCCAGGGACTCTACCTCTTTTTTCTTGTTGACCAGTTTGTCCTGCATTTGTTTCAGCACCGTCTGGTTAAATTTTTCTTTAGCCTTGTTGAGCACGTCGATATAATGCCGGGCAGTTTCGATCAGCTTATAGACATTGGTTCCCATGGCAGACACAACTGCATAAGCCGATTTGTACCGGGTCTCTTCATCTGCAGTGATTTTTGAAAGGGCCTCCAGCGATTCTTTAAACTCAAGATAGTCCAGTCCGGCGAGATTGGCTTGTTGCATGGCTTTCAACAAGGCATCGGCATATTCCTGATTGATTTTTTTTGCCGGTGGTTTGGGCTGGGGTTTGGCTGACTCAAGCAATTCTTTGAGCCGGGGGTCGTCGTCGGGAATTTTTTTCTCAGCAACAGGTTTTTCCTCCGGAGTAATGGGGGTGATCGCCGGCGTTTCCTTTTTAATAATTGGATTCGGGCGCTGCACAGGAGGTACCGGCTGCTTGATCTGAGTCTTAGGCAAAGATTTTTTGAGGTCAGTAAGCGGAGGTGAAATGGATTCCTCTTCTTCTACAATAAACAGGCTCTTCAGGTTTTTGAAAAGTTTTTTGGCCATTGCAAAGGCTAATTTTCGCGAAAACTTTTATTCCGGGCTTAATATCCGAAGTTTCCCTAAAAAAAACTAAAATTCTGCACCACTGTTCCTTTATTGTTTTTTCAGAACGATGGCCGCGCCTCCTCCCTGCTTCATCGTAAGGGTGAGCCTGTCGGTTCTGGCTAATGACTTTTTTTCTACCCGGTAATCTTCTGCTTTCCGGTTGGCATTCATTCCATCGACAAACATTTCTGCCTGGTATTTTCCCGAACCAAGAAAACTGAGGTCGAGCGTCAGGCTGCGCTCCGTCCAGTCATTCAGGGCGCCGATATACCAGTCATCACCTTTTCTGCGGGCTATGGCTATGTATTCGCCGAGTTTGCCGGTCAGCGGCACACTTTCGTCCCAGGTTACCGGTACATGTGCCAGGAAGTTGAGAATGTCGGGGTATTTGTTGTATTGAGTAGGCGCGTCGCAGAGCATCTGCAAGGGAGAAAAATATACGACGTACATTCCCAGTTGATGGCAGCGGGTGCCATAACTCATCGGATTTTCATTGTCGGTGAAAAAATTGCCTTTGGTCGAGTTTCGCATGGCGCCGGGTGTGTAATCCATCGGGCCTGCCAGCATTCGGGTATAGACAATATCGACATTGTGGCCGGGGGTCTCATCGCGGGCAAATTTGTTGTATTCATTGCCCCTGACTGCCTCATAATTGATCAGGTTGGGATAGGTGCGGTGAAGGCCCGTAGGTTTGGAGCATCCGTGAATGTCCACCAGAAGTTTGTGCGCCGCCGCTGCCTTTACCAGTTTTTCGTAAAAATTGATGGCGATCTGGTCATCTCTGTCGATAAAATCCACCTTCAGCCCTGCAATTCCCCATTTTTCAAACATATCCATGGCTGCTTCCATCTGCCGGTCGAGCGGATGCCACACACACCAGAGGATGATTTTCACATTCTTTTTCTTTCCATATTCCACCAGCGCCGGTACGTCTATGCCGGGTTTGGAGAGGAACAGGTCAAACTGGTCTGACCAGCCTTCATCCATAATGATGTATTCGAGCCCGTTTTTGGCGGCAAAATCGATATAGTGTTCGTAGGTTTTGTTGTTAATGCCGGTTTCAAAATCTACCCCTTCCAGATTCCACGCATTCCACCAGTCCCACGACACTTTGCCGGGTTTGATCCAGTCTGTATTTATCTCCGCAGGACGGGCAAGTTTATAGACGAGGTCGTTGTCGGCGAGTTTTTTATCCTCATCGGCAATGATCATCACCCGCCACGGGAATTCGCGTTTGCCGTAGGTCTGGGCGATAAAATCTGCGCGCCGGGTTACCCGGAGGTTAAACTGACACCAGCCGCCCGGTTCCCATTGGGTAGGGTAGGCGGGAAATAATCCCTGAAGGTCAAAGCGGTTGTTGTTGCCCTGGCGTTTGACGTACATACCGGGATAATCGTACACATCGGATTCGGTAATGGCAATTTTGGCTTTTCCTGCGTCAACCACGAGGGGCAGGCTGATAAATTCTTCTTCTACCACATCGGAGATATGATATTTGGTGTATAGTTTTTCATAAGAGGTCTGAAAGTCGCCGACCACATGTGCCATCAGGTTATGGTTTTGGAGAAACCGCCAGTTGGTTTCCTCTCCCAGAATCTGAATCTGCCCGTTGATGCTGGTCTTAAACCGGTAGGCCACGCCGTCGTTGTAGGCGCGGAAAATCAGCGAATAATTGCCTTCAAAATCAAGGGTCAGTTCGTTATAAAGCTCTGCGATTTCGGCGCGGGTTCCCCATACGGTGGCGATTTTTCCGTTGACATTGCGACTGCTCTGATTTGTGAGGACGGGCGATTTTCCCAGCACTTTTCCGCCTTCAAGGGTCATGGAAATAGCCGAATACCACAATATGTTTTCTCCCTTAAAATCCACGGCGTAGTATATTTTATCCGTAGTGCGGACTTTCATGGTAATTTGTTTGTCGGGAGACTGAATGGTAAAATCTTCTGCCCTGAGGCTGAGTGATACAGTCATAATCAGAAAGGTGAGGAAGTATTTCATTGATCTGTATTGAAGTTAGTTCAATTATAATTGTACCCATGTCTGCTGGTGATGGCTTTGGAGAATGGCTTCACACAGGGCCACTTCTTTGTGTCCTTCAGCAAAGGTGGGATAAAGTGCTTTTCCGGCAGGAATGTTCTGAATGATAGCGTCATAAAAAGCCCTGAAACACTGCTTGAACGTGTCGGGAAATCCTTCATTATGCCCGCCGGGGTAGTTGATAAATCTTCCTGCCAGCGGGTTTACCAGTGCCGGGTCGCGGAGCAGAATTTCGTTGGGCGTATTGCGGTGGCCGATCCAGAGTTCGTTGGGTTTTTCGCTATCCCAGGCAAAGGATTCCTTCGAACCGGCGATTTCGTAACGCAGGCAGTTTTTGCGGCCTGCAGTCATCTGCGATACCCAGAGCATACCGCGGGCGCCTCCTTTGAAGCGAAACATCATACCGCCTGCGTCTTCTGTGTTGATGTTTACTTCTTCGAGGTTTTCTGGCGCAGCGATTTTCCCTGAGAATGTTTCCACTTCGCCTTTGGGGCGTTTGCGTATGGGAAAAATGGTTTGCAGGTCTGCAAACACAGCCTCAACTTCCAGTCCGGTAACGGAGGTGACCAGGTCAATCCAGTGTGTACCAATGTCGGCCACTGCCCGGAGCGCACCGCCATGCTCGGCAAGCACACGCCAGTTGTAATCGGTATCATACATCAGCCAGTCCTGGACATAACTTCCGGTGATAGAATACACCCGGTTGTCGCCGCTTTCGCAGAGGCGGTGTCTCGCTTCGAGATTGAGCGGGTAATATCGGATATTGTAATTTACCCCTGCGACGAGGCCTGTGTGAGCAGCCAGCGCGACAAGTTCGCGGGTTTCGTCTGCGGTCATTGCCAGCGGTTTTTCGCACATGACATGTTTGCCAGCCAGAAGGGCGGCTTTGGTCATAGGGAAATGCAGCACATTGGGCACAGCGAGGTGGACGACCTGGACTTCGGGATCAGCGAGAATTTCTTCGAATGAGGCATAGGCTTTTTCCAGCGCCAGGGACTGGCGGGCTTTTTCCGATTTTGCCGGATTGCTTCCCAGTATGCCTTTGACACGTACGCCAAGGCGTTTGAGCGCTTCGACATGAACCGGCCCAATAAACCCTGTGCCGGCAACAGCGGTAGTAATAGACTGATACATGGGGGGAAGATAAAGATAAAAATACGGATTTTAACCCATTTCCAGTTAATAATAAATGATTGGGTATATGATAATCGTGATTAAATGCCGGCTGATTGTTGATGCAGTAAATTTATTTGGACAAAGTTTTGAAAATTCGAGTTTTTTTTTTTGAATTTAGGACTATTGTTTCTCATACGCGTTAGCAGATTCAGTCCCGGAAGCCGAAAAGGGCATGAGTAGGTGAAAATAATACCAATTCAGTAATATGAAAACGATATTGCTTATTACCGCTATTACTATGAGTCTGGGGCCAACAGGTAAAAAAAATTTACCTCGTCCTGCAAAAGAACCTATGGGAATTGTAATTGTCGGAAAACCTAAAGTGAAGTCAAACAATACAATCAAATGTAAAGGCAGCGACCAGGTATGTGCTACGTTTGATGAAAATGGTGAAAATGGAATTCTGGCAAGGATCTTCTGGGGAGATGATGAAAATCCGACCGAACAATTTTACATCGAAAGTTATTCTTCTGAAACTTCCGGAGATGAAACTGTTATTCATTACGTTCCGGTTCATGAATAAATAATGGTACCAGATGAGGAGTAGTCTTTGATTACTCCTCATGAATAAAATGCACATGAATTTATACCTTATGAAAAGATTTTCATTTGCCTTAATAGTGGGAATGATCGCTAACTTGTGTTGGGCGGGTACACCGGGAATAGTGATAAGGCTTAATCTGGATGAATGTCTAACGTGTATTTCAGCAGTTGGTGCGATCAACCGTATTCCGGAAAAATACCATAAAACAATCTTACTTTCCAGTGATTATCAAAATGACGGGATACAACTATTATTAAATGAATTTTCAATTGATACTACAGGTGTGACTTTGATATACTCCGACAGCCTGTTCCACTCTTATCCCGAATCACCCTATTCCAGAATTTTTGTTATTGCCCCCGATAGCAATTCCTGGGCTTTCCACTTTCCGATTACCCAGCTACCTGAGAATCTGGATATACTGAAAATGTTATTTCCTGAAATAGAAAAAATAAGAGAAATAACATTTGATAAAAATGCTTATTTCTCAAATAATCTGGAGGTGCACTCTTTTGAAGGGAAAATTTATATACTAGACTATACGAAAAATGAATTTCTATTGATTGGGCCGGATACTGCAACTTCTATAGTCAAAGGGGAAACCCTTGATTATCCTGGTTTCCTTGAAAAAATCCCTGGGAAAACCCATGACATTCTGGCGGATTATCAAAAATATCAACTCCAGATGCAAAAGGTTCACCAGGATCATGTGCAATTTCAAAATTTTAGTATAAGCGCTTCAGGTATTTTTCTTGTAGTGGATGTCCCGTATCCCGAACTGATGGAAATCAATAAACAGACCATGCTGGCAGTGAAAAAGTCCACTTTTCTGGTCCGGATGGATGAGTTTCTTGAAATTCAAGCTGTTTATCCTTTTTTACCTCCGCCCAGACCTTATTCTCTGGATAATACTGAGCCAGTATTTTATCGTGAAGGTGAAGGTTTGATTGCTTCCATTTTTAAAGAAAAATCGAAAGGAAAGGCACATTTTTCAGCCCTTTATCATGAACATAATGGAAAGTTGACGTTTGGAAGATTATTACCGTTTCAGCTTCCTGACGAAATCCTAAACACCGGCAGCGAATACGATCATAGTGCTTTTATGATGGCTGAGGACTGGATATTTTTTACAAACTATCCAGATGCAATTTCCATTTCTGATGAAAAAAATACGACAGCCCGACTCATGGTACAATATCCCGGGAAGGAATTTGAACTTTTGGACATTAAAGGAGATGGTAGATATGGAAGGTATATTTACCGTCAGGAGGGGAATATGTATGCCGGAATTTTCGATTTTGTTTCAGGAAAAAGCCAGAAGGGAACCGTTCTGGAAATAGCTGCTGAATCTCTTAAATCCCAACCTACCCTGGTTTCTCCCTATCAGCTTTGTTTTCTGAATCGCAATAATCGTTTGGTTTGGGTTCTTCTGAAATAAAAAACCTCACCTCAGAATTTTTACTTACGAAAGCAGAAATATCCCAAGGTGAGGAAGTAATCGGTTTTAATCCAAATTACGACGGCGCATTTTCGACAGAGCAGATATTCACTACCGGCATATCATGGCTGTCGGGGTTTTGCGGATCATACACATGTCCATCTTTGCAGACTACATAGGTATGCTGCTCATCGGTGAGGTTAAAGGATACTTCTACCTTCACGCCTTCCTCCTGAAATCTGCCGTCAAGTGTGGATGGAAAAACCACAAAAGACGAACCAGCAGGTGAGGAGAGTTCCAGATAATAGAAGAAATCCGTGCCGCTTTCATTGAGAACCATTACCTGCACAACAGCAGTAGTGGTAAAACCACATGTGCCGGTTGCAGCAGCCTCTTCTTCGACAATGGGCAAAATTGCCTGTTTTTGGGCACAACTGGTCAGCAAAATAAGGCAAACAGAGAGAATGGGTAACAGAGTTTTCATACGTTTGAGTTTTGAGTAGCTACAAGACACTGTTTTTTCCTTTTGCTCTCCTCATCAGAAAAAAACAGATGAATAAAATGGTAATACCTAAATATAGGAAATTCCTGATATTCAACAACTATCCTGTAAGTTTTATTTTGAAATTATGTTTTTGCCGATTTCTGGTATTGGATATAACTTTCGTCAGGAAAAATCAGACTCCCTGCAATCATACACACCAGACTGGCCGTCGTGCCGTAAATAATCGGATTAATGGTCGTTCCAATCAGGTATTCACAAATTGCCCATGCCAGTCCGCCTCCCACTATGGCTGCCCATACACCTGCGACTGACGACCGCTTCCAGTAAATGCCACCGGTGTAGGGTACAAACAGACAAACCAGAATCAATGTCGCCGAATCCACTACCAGTCCGTGTATGCTGGTATTAAAGAAAGCCATTACTGACGAAACGACCGCAACCAGCACCACCCCCATGCGGGTGACCAACAGCAATTGCCGGTCGGTAATAGCCGGAAACCACGGTTTGACCAGATTCTCACCAATGACGGTCGCCGGGGCCAGCATCGCGCCACTCGATGTACTCAGAATGGCCGAAACCAGTGCCCCGAAAAACAACATCTGCACCGGAAGGCTGGTATATTGAAAGACCATATCGGGTATCATATTCTGGCCTTCGTCACCGCCCATGAGCCCGGGGTATAGTTTTACAATACCCAAACCAATCACAAGGGGAATAGAACCAAAAACAAATAGCATGACCCCGCTGATATAAGCTCCCCTCACAGCTGCATTCTCCGATCTGGCGGCGAGCACCCGCTGGTATAGCTCCTGTGCGGGAATGGTTCCCAGGCCGAATACCATCCATTTTCCTATATATTCCAACCAGTTGTGTAACCCCGGCTCAGGCAAAAATCTGAAAAACCCCTCCGGCGTATCTTCTACCAACGGGGTTATTCCGCCGGTCTGACCCAGCACCACCCACAGCAAATAAATCAAACCTCCGATAATCAGCGCCGACTGCACCAGGTCGGTGACCGATACTGCCCACATTCCGCCGATATAGGTATATACCAGCACCACGCCTGCGGCCAGGATAATGCCCCATCCCACAGGTATCCCCAGAATGGTGTTGAAGAGTAAAGCAAGGGATAAAAACTGTGCAGCGATCCAGGGAAAATAGGTAAAAACATTGATAATGGATGAGGCGGTCTCTATGGCCGGATTGTACCTCAGCCTGAAAAAATCGTTGATGGTAACGATATTTAGCCGGTAAAGCGGCCGGGTATAAAACAATCCCAATAAAATCAGACAAAGCCATACGCCAAACTGGTCGGTGATGATCCCCTGAATGCCTTCCTTTACAAACATTCCCGGCACACCCATAATCATTTCCGGCCCAAACCAGGTAGCAAAGATGGTAATACCTACCATTATGGCAGGAAGACTCCGGCCAGCCAGAGTATAGTCCAGCGTATTTTTTACCCGAAACGAGGCTTTGTAACCCAGAAACAGGGTTGCTGCAATATATAGTATGATGGAAAGCGCCAGCACGGCAGCCTATATATAACCGGCTGCCGGTGAGAGACCTGGTTGATCAATAATCATCGTAATCATCTGCCGGCTCGTTGTCTCCGTTGTAGTCTGAGTATTCTTCCTCACCGTCATTGTCTCCGAAGTCGTCTTTTTCGTCTTTTGTATTTCCGGAATCATCAAAATCATCGTCATTATCGGGAATTTCCTTGGCCTGGGCCACTGGCATCCGGATGAGGTAATAACGGTCTTCGGTTTCAAAGGGGAGCGCCCGTGCGGACTTTCCGTCGGCGCTTTGGTATCGGATCAGGTGGTTGCTGAATCCATCGGGATAGGCTTCATGCAACTGCTCCAGCATCTCTTCGGATAGCTTTTCAAAATCCTTAAATACCTTAGGTTTATTTACGCTCATAACGCTCGTGATAAATGGTTCTGTGTCGAATGTTGAGTGCGCCAAATATATTAATTATTCCAAAATCAAAAAACGAAAACCAGCCGCGCTTGTTTCCCCCTCAACCAGTTTTCTTAACCTGTTTTTTTACAATATTTTTATTTGCTTGCCGTCTCTCGCTTCTAACCTGTAACAATTATGCAAACTATCCTCGGAGCCAATGGTGTGATCGGTACAGAAATCGCCCGCGCACTTCCCCAATACACCTCAGCTATTCGACTCGTAAGCCGCAATCCCGTAGCGGTCAACCCGGGCGACGAACTCCTTTCCGCTGACCTTACCGACCCCATTCAGACTGAAAAGGCCATAGCAGGTTCGGAAGTTGTGTATCTCACCATCGGACTTCCCTACAAACTCAAAGTCTGGGAAACCCAGTGGCCTGTCGTAATGAACAATGTCATCGAAGGGTGCAAAAAACACGGGGCAAAACTCGTCTTTTTTGACAATGTGTATATGTATGGCAAAGTCAACGGATGGATGACGGAAGAAACGCCCCATCACCCTACCAGCAAAAAGGGCGCTGTCAGGGCAAAAATTGCCGATATGATTCTGGATGAAGTCGCCCGAGGAACCCTCACTGCACAGATTGTCCGGTCGGCAGACTTTTACGGAAAATCTCCGCTCAGTGTGGTCAGTGTCATGGTTTTTGACAATTATGCCAAAGGAAAAACCGCGCAATACATGATCAGCGATAAATTCAGGCATTCCTACACATTCATCCCCGATGCCGGAAAAGCGACGGCACTGCTGGGCAATACGCCCGATGCCTATAACCAGGTATGGCATCTTCCCACAGACAAAAATGTACTCACCGGAAAAGAATTTATGGAAAAAACAGCCGCAGCCTTTGGCGTGGCCCCCAAATACACGGTCTTGTCAAAGTTTATGCTCCGGCTGGTAGGGTTTTTTGTGCCTGTCGTGGGCGAAAGCATCGAAATGCTCTACCAGAGCGAAGGGGAGTATCTGTTTGACAGTAGCAAATTTGATAAAAGATTTTCGTTCAAAAAGACTCCCTATCAGGAGGGGATTGAAGAAACGGTTGCTTTGTATAACCAGTAGAACTGACAAAGATTTTCTTCTGTTTTTGCATAATTCTCCCTATCTTCCAAAAACTTGTTCTCCACCACACTCAACCATCACTAAAACCCAATATACATGCAAAAACACGTACTTTTCTTTTGCCTTTTGTTGCCGGGGGCGATGAGTTTTGCCCAGCCCCTTGCGCCGCTGAATTCCGACACGGCCTCGTGGATTCAGGCACTGATGAGAGCACCCGACAGTTCTTACTGGAAAATTTCCGACCTGGCGGAAACCTGGTTTGCGACTACCCACGATTCCATTGATCCGCATTTTGCCAAAATGTATGCCCGCTGGGCCTGGTTTTGGAACCCCCGGGTGGACTCCTCCGGCAATCGCAATACCCTGAATGAATACCTTCTCTCCATTGAATCCACCGAAGGCGGGGTCTGCGAGGAAAACGGAAACTGGACGCAATTGGGGCCGGTAGTAACCACAAGTCAGGTCTCGGGAATTGTAACCGCCGTATATGCGCCTTCTACGGATTCCTTCGCGGTTCCGGATACGATTTATGCAGGCTCTAATACGGGCGGCCTTTGGAAAACCACCAACGGTGGACAAAACTGGTCGTGTATGACCGACGTTTTGCGAATGCCTGCGCTGGGGATTAATTCTATTGTGGGTGACCCGGTAAATAAAGATGTGATTTATATCGCTACGGCTCATACCTGTCCTTCCACGATATCCAACGGGATGAATATACCGCTTGGTGCAGGTATGATTGCTGAACTGATCAACCGGTACGATTCTATGGAACTCGCTTTTGCCAATCTCCTCTTTAACTACAATCAGGTGATCGACGGGGGGAGTACCACTGTGCCTGCTCAGCCAGCTTCAACCAACTGGTCGCAGGATGCCTGGCAACTGCGGGAAGAACTGCTTACCCATTCGCCCTACCTTTCGAGTGGAGGTGCTCCGCGAAACGGCGGATCAGGATGTATTACCCCCGGCCATGCTGCTCGAAATCTGCCTGGCCAACCCGGAAGGTACTAAAAGCGACGGTTTTATTGATTTTCTGGAAACCGAAATTCCAGTCCGCTACCTTCCTATATGCTCGATCTGATCGTAGCTAACTGGGAATCTACCTACGGCCCGCACGCTGTTGAACTGGATCACCCGGTTTGTGGTAGAAATGGCGTTTACTTCGAATATGTTGGTTATAGATCTCAAATCTGATACCCTCGACCAACAGGACTCCATCCGCTACTGGCCGCCGGAGGGGACGATGGACGGGCAATATGCCCTGGCCGAATCCTTTTGTCGCTGCGGAAATGTTTGACTCCGCGTTGAGTGTGCTGGCGCTATTACTGACAGTTTTGATCTGGAAAGAGCCGACTGGAGGCGCACATGACGATTATGTGGACCAAGGACCTCCAGCAGACGATTGATGACGATGACCGCACCCTGATGATGCTTGACAGTGCCGAAGTGGTCGATCTTCAGGCAATGGCGGAAAACACGGTAGGCCCGGCCTCGGTGATGGCGTGGAATCTTTATGTTTTGGGTACGACCTGTGCCGCGATTATCCTCCGGCATCGGAAGAAGGTAACAACGCCCGGCGAGCTGACCCCGCCTCAACGCCCGAGACCTGATCCGGTCGGAATATTACAAACTGAAAGTGTATCCTAACCCGGCAGGCCAATATGCTACCTTTGAGTGGGATCTGATCCATCTGGAGGGCGAAGCAAGTCTCTGATTTGGGATACCTATGGTGCAGAGAAGTCGCCCGGCAAACCGTCTCCACGCAAGAAGGCCACTGGTTATGGGATACGCGGGAGAGATGCCGGATGGTATCTATCTCTACGAATTGCGCACGGAGGCACAGGAAGTGCTGGCACAGGGGAAAATTGTAGTACAGAAATAGAATTACGGGAATGAATGACCGGAGTAGGGATTACTCTGCCCCCATTATCCTATTTATGTTATGAAACATCATCAACCTCTCCTTTTTCTTTGTTTACCATTATCATCCGGCATTTCCCAAAGGCCAGCCCTTCTCGCTGGATACTACTTTTCAATCAAATCATCCCTTTAGAGATAATGTTGTATGATCAATTGGGTGTAGTGTTGGATCTTTCTGAAGAGACGAATGGCCTTCGATGGTAGTGGGTAATTTTCAATACCTAACAGGAGACAAACGATTAAATATCATTCGGCTATCCCATTACGGAATGATTGACCTTGCTGAAAACTCTTCCACTTGGGTAACCCGTGCAGTTTTGACGTACAAAAAGTGGAGGCTACTTATTACTTTACCGTAATTATGTAGGACTCTATAGGACAGACCAAACAGGTGATTTTTTCGATAACGCCTTAATTCCTTTGGATACCAATTTTCATGGGGGCTTAAATATTCCTTATGTATTTCCGGATGGGAAGCATTATTACTGGAGGAACGGGCGGCAAATACCTGAGCGCCAATAACTTCCAGCGGCGACTGTATTTTATGTGATCCGCTCCCGATGGGTATGGACCGAGTTTTCACTACAATAGCAATAGCGATGTGCAGAAGACGATGCGATACAACGCCTCCCGGCTGTTGCTGTATGGGATGGCACCACCTCCTACGACTCCGTTCCGGTCAACAAAATCTGTCTCATTGATACCCTGGGAAATCTCGATACGACCTTTTATTCCGGGCTGTTTTATTCGGGAATAGCCGAGCCCAAATACATTCAACCCGATGGGAAAATTATTGTGGGAGAGCGGTTTATGATTCACAATTATCCTGACACGCTGGGCCTGATCCGGCTAAATCCCGATGGGTCGCTGGACAGTACCTTCAATAATTTTAACTCAATCCATGGGCAGAGTTCGGTAACGACAGTCTGCCCGACCACGGACGGGGGGTTCCTTATCGGGGGATTTTTTACTTGCATCAGGGCTATCCTGCAACCGGATCGTCAAGACCGATGCCAACGGGTTTATTGACCTACAGTATTTCAACGGCGAGGGCATTGACAGTTCGAAGAACTGGCTAAACTACCCGGCTTCGGTGCGCAACATCATTCCGCTCAAAACGACAAATATTATGATGGGACATTTTCTGGAAATACGACGGGCAGGTGGTCAGGCTGCCGATCCGCATCCTGGGCTGAGCCATACGGCGGGGGCGGAGGCAGCCCTCCAACCGCAGGTGCGGGTCTGGTCCCAATCCCGCCGCCGGGGATGTGCGGGTGGAGTGGTCCGCCGCCGGGCAGCCTCAACGCCGAAATCCGCATACGGGATATACAGGGCAGAGAAGTCGTCTGACAAACCGTCAGTCACGCAAGAAGGCCACCGGCTATGGGATACGCGGGAGGTGCCGGATGGCATCTATCTCTACGAATTGCGCACGGAGGCACAGGAAGTGCTGGCACAGGGGAAGATTGTGGTGAAGAAGTAACCTTTATTTTCGGGGAGCGGTTCTGCCGCTCCCCACCTAATCTCATTCATGATGAAAAAATATTTCTCACTACTTGCTCTATTAGTGTCATTTTTGCACACACAGGGGCAACCCTTTGCCTTAGATACAACCTTTCAACCTGCGCATGAATTTCGCGATAGATATAATCATCGTCAGTTAGGGGTTGTATTGGATTTATACGAAGAAGCGAATGGCTCCCTGATGGTAACGGGGGGGTTTCAATACCTTCCCGAAGATAAGCGGCTAAACATTATTCGCCTATATGAAAACGGGAGTATCGACCCCAGTTGGTACCCCAGTATCTGGATCACGGAAGGAGTCGGAAATGTCCAGAAAGCGAATGACATTTATTACTTTACTTACAGTTATTTGGGTATTGCAAGGGCGAGTTATTCGGGGTACTTTTTAGATAATGACCTCGTACCCTTGGATACTCATTTTTCAGGAGGAACCCATCTTCCGTATATTTTTCCGAATGGGAGTATAATCACCGGCGGCGATGGCGGCAAATACCCGAGCGCCAACAACTTCCAGCGGCGGCTGTATTTTATGCGGATTCGTCCCGATGGGTATGTGGATTCGAGTTTTCACCACAATACCAATTTTGACGTGCTGGAGACCCATCGTTACGATGCCTCCCGGCTGCTGCTCTACGGCAATTACCTCGCTGCTTACGACTCCCTCCCGGTCAACAAACTCTGCCTCATTGATACCCTGGGGAATCTTGATACGACCTTTCATCCGGGTTGTTTACATGGGGCTCTACCCGTCCGGTCTATATCCAGCCCGATGGGAAAGTCATTGTGGGGGGTGTTTTTACGATCAAAAATTCCCCGGATACTTTATGCATCCTCCGATTGAATTCCGATGGCAGTCTGGATTACACGTTTAACAACTTTAATGCAGCGGATTATTTTAACCCGATCTGGGGGGTCAATTCGGTAAACACGGTCTGCCCGACCACGGATGGCGGGTTATTGATTGGCGGTAGTTTTACCACCTATCAGGGGCATTCCCGCAATTGTATCGTCAAGACCGATGCCAACGGGTTTATTGACCTGCAGTATTTCAACGGAGAGGGAATTGACAGTTCAAAAAATCGCTGGAATACCCCTCCGGGAATAACAAAAATCCTTCCCGCCCAAAACGACAAATATTATGTGATGGGTCATTTTCTGAAATACGACGGGCAGGTGGTCAGGCCGCTGATCCGCATCCTGGGGCTGAGCCATACAGTGGGGGTGGAAACAGTACCCCCGCCGCAGGTGCGGGTCTATCCCAACCCCGCCGCAGGCGATGTGCGGGTGGAGTGGGAACTGCCGCCGGGCAGCCGCAACGCCGAAATCCGGGTACGGGATATACAGGGCCGGGAAGTCGCCCGACAAACAGTCGTCACACAAGAAGGCCACTGGCTATGGGATACGCGGGAGATGCCGGATGGCATCTATCTCTATGAATTGCGCACCGAAGCACAGGAAGTGCTGGCACAGGGCAAGATTGTGGTGAAGAAGTAAACCTACGGTTTGTGAAAAGTATTTTCTCACAGAGGGCGCAAAGGTTTCGCAGAGGAAGTGCTTAGCGTATTTTGCGGTTCTTGGCGGACTTTGCGTGAAACCTTCGGTTGGCAAAAAGTATTTTCTCGCAGAGGTCGCAAAGGTTTCGCAGAGGTCGCGAAGAAGGGCTTTGAGAGTCGCAAAGCAAACCCTCCAGGCGAAGAAACCTGGCGACTTTGCGAGACCATTATTTTTTGCAACCCTTTTTCTATTTATATAGAAAATATTGAGCACATTCTGCCTGAATGTCTTTTAATAAAAATTAATTCGTTCTTCAATTATGAATTCACATGGCTTTGAGATAAAAATTAATGGTAAGCGCCTTTGCCGGGCGGGGTTTGATACTGGTAAATATGTATTGGCTTGTGCATTGGAATTGAAAAGAGAAACAACGAATCCTTCAGACAGAATGGAAATTAATGTAATGGGTACTGAGAGCAATTCGACTAAACAAATCATTTGGTTATTACAACATGCGTTGCTGAAAGGTGACGAAATCACAATAGAAGTAGTTTCCGGGCATTTTGACCCACCTTTACAACAATACAATTTTCCAAATGTTCCGGATATCGACTTCAAAAACGATTCAATCAAAGATATACTGGATTGGGGGAGAACGTTTTTTGATGACTAATTTATTGGCAAATAATCTGAGGAAGTAGTTTTTTTAACTTTAAAGATATGGAAACCAATGGATTCGAAATTAAGTTGAATGATAAGCTTCTCTGCCGGGCTGGATTTACTTCTGCCCGTTATCACCTTACCTGTATGCTGCATGTAATTAAACATCCAAATCGACCTTCCGGGCAAACCGAAATTATCGTAGGCGGCACAGAAGGAAACACACTCAAACTAATCAATTGGGTAGAAAAACCACTTCATGAAGGGGATAAAATCACAGTCCGGATAATATCCGGAGATTTTGACACTCCTCAATCCTATTTTGATACAAAGCGAGACCTTAATGATTCAACCTGGCTGAATAGTAGATTAAATGATTTTCTTGGTTCTGGCGGATAGATTTTGCTTTTAAGTTTTGGTAAAACGGAATTGTGCTCTCATATGGAAGGGTGAGTTAGATCTGGCATTACAACTTTGAAATCAATTCCGCGACAAGTCCTGTCCAGCCGGTCTGGTGACTGGCGCCGATGCCGCGTGAGTTGTCTCCGTGGAAGTATTCATAAAATAATATCAGATCGCGAAAGTGAGGATCGTCGCGAAACAGGGCCGAATCACCGTTGACAGGTCGTTCGCCTTTTTCGTCGGGAAGAAAAATGGACACCATCCGCCGCGAAATGGCATCGGCAACCTGGGTGAAGGTGTGTTTTTTCCCTGATCCTGTCGGAAACTCCACTTGGTAAGGGTCTCCGTAAAAGGCTTCATACGTGCGCAATGCTTCAATCAGCAGATAATTCATCGGAAACCATACCGGTCCCCGCCAGTTGGAATTGCCGCCAAACAGGTGAGTGGAGGACTCGCCCGGCTCATAGCGGATGCTGTATTCTTTCCCCTTCAGATTGAGCTGGTAGTGATTCCGTGCGTGATACCGGGAAATGGAGCGAATCCCTCCCGGTGCCAAAAATTCTTCCTCATCCAGCATGGCTTCCAGCAACCGCTCCAACCTGTGCTCGGCTACCATCGCCAGAAGGATTGTGCCATCTTCCCTTTCTTCTACCACACCATACTCCTGATTTTCTTTCCGGTAATTGCGAAACCAGTTGAGCCGGCCCATAAATTCCGGCACTTTTTCCTGAAGAGATACCGGAAGGGTAGTTGCAGCGAAGAGGGCAGAAAGCCCCACAAGAGAGCGCACTTTGATCCTCTCATAGTGACCATCGGGAAATTGAATGACATCGTAATAAAAACCGTCTTCTTCGTCCCACAGACTGATCCTGCCATCGCCAAATGTGTTGAGCGCTTCGGCTATATACACAAAATGCTCAAAAAACTTGGTGGCAACGTCTTCATATGCCGGATCGGTACAGGCGATTTCCAGCGCCATTTGCATCAGATTGAGCGAATACAATCCCATCCAGCTTGTGCCATCGGCCTGTTCCAGATGTCCGCCTTCCGGCAGGTCATTGCTGCGGTCAAAAATTCCGATATTGTCGAGCCCGAGGAATCCGCCTTCGAAAACATTATTTCCCTGAGAGTCTTTCCTGTTTACCCACCAGGTGAAGTTGAGTATCAGTTTCTGAAATACTCTTTTGAGAAAATCTATGTCTCCCTGTCCTGTCATTTTTTTTTCGATCTCATACACCCGCAGCGCCGCCCATGCGTGAACGGGCGGATTCACATCGCTGAAATTCCATTCGTAGGCGGGAATCTGTCCGCTGGGAGCCATATACCACTCCCGGAGAATGAGGATCAATTGGTTTTTGGCAAATTCGGGGTCAACCATTGCCAGCGGCACGCAGTGGAAGGCGAGATCCCAGGCCGCATACCAGGGGTATTCCCATTTGTCGGGCATGGAAAGAATGTCTTCATTGTTGAGCGTCTTCCACTGGTGGTTACGGCCTTTTTTGCGTATTTCGGGCGGAGTGGGAAGTCCGGGGTCGCCCTTGAGCCACCGGGGAATGTCGATGTGGTAAAACTGTTTGGTCCAGAGCATACCTGCAAACGCCTGCCGCTGGATTTTTGCCAGTTCGGGGTTTTGTCCGGGGCGAATAAACTGCGCGTAAAACTCGTCGCCTTCTGCCTTTCTTCTTTGGAGAATTTGGGTGAATGATTGCTGAAGCGGATGACCGCCGGGTTCTGACTCTGTAAGCCGCAGGCGGATCGTCTGGCTCTCTCCCGCGCCCAGGGTCAGGTTATAAACCGGTGCGCACTTGGTGCCGGAGGTTTTGTCGGAGAGAAAATCCCCGTCGCCATCGACGATGGCGCGGTGGAAGGCATCTTTTACAAATGGATGGGCATTGGGCGTACCGAAAATTCTTTCTGTATTGGTTTCGTTTTCGGTGAATAGAAGTTTGTCAGGCGTTTCAAAATAAAGGTGATAGGTGCCCGGAGTCTGGGCTGTGGCAGTTACCTTTCCATAACCTTCACCGCCTTTGGCGGCAGTGATTTCGGGGCGCACCCTGCCCGGGCGAAATGACCATCGGTTGCGAAACCAGAGCGTAGGCAAAAGGGTTATGGAGGCAGATTCCTTTCCCCGGTTGGAAATGGTAATTTCGATCAGAATATCGTTTTCGGCGGCTTTGGCGTAAACGACGGATACGTCAAAATATCTTGCTTCGTCAAAAACTCCCGTTTCTTCGATTTCGTATTCGCCTTCTGTTTTTCCCCGCATCCGGTTGACTGCCACCAGTTGCTGGTAAGGGTAGGCCGCGTGGGGATATTTGTAAAGAAAATGCATATAGGAATGCGAAGGGGTGTTGTCGAGGTAGAAATACAACTCTTTTACATCCTCGCCGTGGTTGCCTTCGGGCCCGGTAAGACCAAACAGTCGTTCTTTCAGAATCGGGTCTTTGCCGTTCCACAGGGCAAGGGCAAAACACAATCGCTGTAGTTTGTCCGATATGCCTCCCAGTCCGTCTTCTCCCCAGCGGTAAGCGCGTGACCGGGCGTGGTCATGGGGGAGGTAGTTCCATGCATCGCCATTGGCACTGTAGTCTTCTCTGACGGTTCCCCATTGGCGTTCGCTGAGGTAGGGGCCCCATTTGAGCCAGTCTTTCTGGTTGTTTTTTTGTTCTGTGAGGCGAATGTGTTCTGCAACAGGTTTCATAAATTATGTTTAACCAACGGGCATTGCTATATTTTATACGAATGACTTCCGGCAGCCAATTTCTTACTTTTCTGTTATATATTTACCTTTCGACCCAATAAACCGATTTGTTCATCCTCAATATTATTCCATGTTTTCATCCGAAACCTATCAATCCCGCCGCAGACAACTTATGTCGCAGTTCCGCTCTGGTCTTATCCTTTTTCTGGGCAATCAGGAAAGCGGAATGAACTACGCAGACAATACGTATCACTTTCGCCAGGATAGCAATTTTCTCTACTACTGCGGACTGGATTATGCAGGACTGGCTGCGGTTTTGGATATAGACTCTGGAAAAACGACGGTATTTGGCGACGAACTCAGTCTCGATATGATCGTGTGGACAGGCGCCCTTCCTACGATAAAAGAAATGAGTTTTCAGGCAGGGATTGAGTCCACCGCACCAGAAGCCCAACTCGCCAAAGTGCTGACGCAGGCGCGCCAGCAAAACCGCGAAATACATTTCCTTCCTCCCTATCGCCCCGAAAATGCCATTCGCCTCTCACACCTGCTGGGCGTAAATCCTTCCGACGCCGGAGCAAAAGCCTCTCTTCCGCTGATAAAAGCGATTATTTCCCAGCGGAGTATAAAGACAGAAGAAGAAGTAGCTGAAATTGAAAAAGGGGTTGCGATCACCAACGAAATGCACCTCACGGCCATGCATATGGCGCGACCCGGGATGAAAGAATCTGAAATCGCTGCTGCGGTACATGCCGTTCCGCTACGCTACGGCAGTCATCTTTCATTTCCCGTAATCTGCTCCATACATGGGGAAATTCTTCACAACCATTATCATAAAAATACCCTCGAGCCGGGCCGGCTGCTTCTCCTTGATGCCGGCGGCGAATCACTGATGCATTACGCAGGCGATATGACCCGTACCTTTCCCGTTGACAAAACCTTTACCCAAAAACAAAAAGAAATCTACAATATCGAATTGCAGGCACTGAATAACGCCATTGATGCGCTTCGACCGGGGATTACGTACCGGGAAATACATTTTCTGGCCGCCCGCACCATTGCTTCAGGGCTGAAAGATCTGGGGTTGATGAAAGGAGATGTGGAAGAGGCGGTAGCGGAGGGAGCACATGCGTTGTTTTTTCCGCACGGACTGGGCCATATGATGGGACTCGATGTGCACGATATGGAAGATTTGGGAGAAATATATGTCGGATATGCGCCCGGCGAACAGAAAAGCACACAGTTTGGGCTGAAAAGCCTCCGGCTTGCCCGCGCACTGGAACCGGGTTTTGTGCTGACCGTAGAGCCCGGGATTTATTTTATCCCTACCCTGATCGACAAGTGGAAAGCTGATGGAAAATTCGAAGCCTTTATCAACTATGCCGCACTGGACAGTTATCGCGACTTTGGCGGCGTCCGCATCGAAGACAACTACCTGATCACGCAGACAGGTGGTCGCCTGCTGGGTACGCAGGTGCCCAAAACCGCCGAAGCGGTGGAAGAAATCCGCCGGTCGATGTAAACAAACATTTCCTCATTTAATGGCAATATAAATCTATGACAACCGCACAAAAACTCGCAGAACTACGGGCTGCCCTCAAAAGGCACAACCTGTTTGCCTATGTCATCCCTAACACAGACCCGCACCAGAGCGAATACATCTCCGCACACTGGCAGACGCTGGCCTGGTTTTCGGGATTTACCGGTTCGGCAGGCAATCTGGTAATTACCCGCGACTTTGCGGGCTTGTGGACAGACTCGCGGTATTTTCTTCAGGCCGAAACCCAGCTTGCGGGTTCGGGGATCGAACTGATGAAACTCAATGTTCCCCATACTCCCGAATATCTTGACTGGATCAGCGAGCACGCACCGGAAGAGGCGAGAATCGGACTCAACGGGCAGATGTTTTCGGTGGCAGGAGTACGCAATATGAAAAAAGCGTTTGCCGCCAAAAGCCTGAAAGTCATGCAGGTGGGAGACCTGACCGCAGAAACATGGAAAGACCGTCCGGCAATTCCCGGGGAAAATATATGAACACGAGGTGCGGTTTGCCGGCAAAAAGAGAGAAGATAAACTGGAAGCGGTAAGATCGGAAATGAGAGCAAAAAAGGTGGATTATCATCTGATTACCTCTCTCGACGACATTGCCTGGCTGTACAATATTCGCGGCAATGATGTCAATTACAATCCCGTAGGAATTTGTTATACGATTGTGGGTAAAACCAAAGCATATCTGTTTATCAGTGAAGAAAAAGTTGACAACAAACTAAAGACTTCACTAGAAGCGGCGGGAATCGTGATTTACCCATACAATACGGTGGCCGAATTTTTATCCAACCTGCCCGATGAAAGTACCCTGCTTTTTTCGCCCGACAAAACCAGCCTCTGGTTGTATGAAAGCATTCCCGGTGAAGTAAAAAAGAAAGAAGAAATACATATTACCACTCCGCTTAAATCGGTCAAAAACGAGACAGAGACGGCATTGATCCGGTCCACGATGGTGAAAGATGGCGTGGCCATGGTGAAATTTCTCAAATGGCTGGAGGAAAATGTGGGGAAAATGGAGATTACGGAAGTTACCGCTGCGGACAAACTGCGGGAGTTTCGGGCGGAGCAGCAACATTTTGCGGGGGAGAGTTTTGGTACCATTGCAGGGTATCAGGGGCACGGGGCCATAGTGCATTATTCGGCTACGGAGGAAAGCGCTTATACACTCAGACCTGAGGGGATTTTCCTGCTCGATTCGGGCGGGCAATATCTGGACGGCACGACTGATATTACACGCACAATTGCTTTAGGTGAGCCGGATGATGAGCAGAAGCGCGATTTTACCTTGGTACTGAAAGGGCATATTGCACTTGCAAGGGCGGTATTTCCGGAGGGAACCCGCGGCTACCAGCTCGAAGGGCTGGCGCGTCAGTATCTGTGGTCGTATGCCATGAACTATGGCCACGGCACCGGACACGGGGTTGGGTTTTTCCTGAATGTACACGAAGGGCCGCAATCGATAGGTTCGGGCGCAACGGCAAGCAAAGTTTCGGTACTCCAGCCCGGTATGCTTACTTCCAACGAACCTGGCGTCTATCACAAAGATAAATATGGTATCCGTACAGAAAACCTGATTCTGACGGTCCCCCACAGTGAAAATGAAGCATTTGGTAAATTTTACTGCTTTGAGACGGTAACGCTTTGTCCGATTGATCTTCGCCTGATTGATACTGACATGCTGAGCGGAGAAGAAGTAACGTGGCTAAACGATTATCACCGCAGGGTAAATGAAAAGTTATCGCCATACCTTAACCCTCCGGAGCAGGAATGGCTCAGTGAAAAGACGCGGGCTATTGGTCGTGATCAAACAGCGTGGGTGCCGGCAAAAGGCTGAATGATTTCCGGTGAAAAGGCGTGATACCATGTTTTGCGATTGCGTTTCTGTGGGCAACGGTAGGATAACCCTTATTTTGATCCCATCCGTATTGGGGGAAATCTGCGTGAAGTTGTTCCATTAATTGATCACGGCAGGTTTTGGCGAGAATAGAAGCACCAGCGATATTGAGGAAACGAGCGTCTCCCTTGATCAGACACTGATGAGGGATAGAAGGGTAGGGGCGAAAACGATTTCCATCGATAGATAGGAAATCAGGTCTTACAGATAGCGAGGAAATCGCCTGGTGCATGGCTTCAAATGTCGCATTCAGGATATTGACCTGATCGATACGGGGCGCGTCAATGATCCCCACGGCCCAGGCAGTGGCGTGCCGGATGATAATTGCCCGGAGATCAGTGCGTTGGAGGTGGGTGAGTTTTTTGGAATCAGTCAGCAGCGGATGCGAAAAGTCCGGCGGAAGGATGAGCGCAGCGGCCACAACCGGTCCTGCAAGGCAGCCTCTTCCGGCTTCATCGACACCGGCTTCAAGGGCCCAATCTGTATATTTAAGGGGTAGAGGCATAGAATTTATTTGTCCACAGGAGGCAAACTTACTATTTTTATCGGCTATTGCTTTTTTGTATATAGTTAAATTTAATTACAAAACCTTTCACACAAAACCAACTAAATTATGAAGAACACGATCCTGATTCAGGCAGCGATTCTGCTTGTCTGTCTGGGTGTTTTTGGGTCGGATTTGTTGGCACAAAGTGCAACAAAGACGTCCAAAGCAGATTTTCAGGCTGCACCCTCCATTCATCAACCATCATTGAACAAAGCCCCCGCGCATTCTGCTGCCTATGAAGCAAAGTCTGCGCAAAAAGCCGCTATGGAAGAATCCAAAATGCAGGCCCGACTGAAATCTTTGTCCACGCCTCCACGGGACGTGGCTACTTTGCAGGCACTGCGCAAGGAAATGGATGCCAACCGCAGCAATGCTTCCTATGATATGGAAAGGGCTTTTCGTCTGATGAAGGCATCTCCTCTGGTAGTTTATCCTTTTCAGAGTTTTGATGCAGATTTTCCATTGGTAATCCGCACCGGTGACAAATCGCTGGACGCGGCCAACTACAATCTCGCCAAGGAATCCTGGGCAAATGCCAAAAAAGAAGCCAGGATGAACCCTGACAAATCAAAGAAATAATTCTACCAAACAGTTTTATTCACATTACTTAAGAAATTATGCTAAAGACTTTTACCAGCAGCCGTTTGGTTGCTTATATACTGGGTCTGGGTTTGTTTTTCCTCTCTGCGGGAAATCTGTTTGCCCAGCCCGCCAACGACAACCTGTGTAATGCTGTGTCCCTTACGCTGGACGCATCCTGCAATGGTGTTCCCAACGGTAACAATACCAGCGCTACCGCTCAGAGCGGTGAGCCCCTTGCCTCGTGTTATGTCGGCGGTCCCAACTCCGCATGGTTCAGCTTTGTCGCACCTGCTTCCGGGCTTGTGTCCATTACTACCGATTTTCTGATTGGTACCAATGATGATACCGAAATCGCCCTGTACGACCTTCCCGGTGGCGATTGCAACAACCTCGCTTCTCTGGTCGAGCTGGGCTGTAGCCAGGATATAGACTTCTTCAATTATCTTTCTACCATTTCTACTACGCCTGTTACTCCGGGTGCCACTTATTATGTATCCGTTTCTGGCTGGAACGGTACAGAAGGTACTTTCTGTATTGTAGTCAATTCTATCGTTTCTCCCGTCAACGATACACTTTGTGATGCGATTCCGCTTACTGTGGGTGGTGGCTGTGCCGGTACACCCAATGGCGACAATACGGGTGCGATAGCAGAGGCTGGTGAACCCGTCGCTTCCTGCTATGTAGGTGGTACCAACTCTGTATGGTACAGCTTTGTGGCGCCTGCTTCAGGTTTTGTCTCCCTCTCTACCGACTTCCTCATTGGTACCAATGGCGATACAGAAATTGCGCTTTACGAACTTCCCGGCGGCAACTGCGCCAACCCTTCTTCGCTGGTTGAATTGGCCTGCGATCAGGATGGTGGTAATATCGTCGATTTCAACTCCGTTATCACCAGTGCTACGGTTACCCCCGGCAATACTTATTATGTATCCGTTTCCGGCTGGAATGGTACAGAGGGTAGTTTCTGTATCGAAGTAACCGAGTCTGTACCTCCCGCAAATGATGACCTCTGTGACGCGGTTCAACTTACCCCCGGTGCAGTGTGCAGCGGTACAACGGCTCTACCACTGATGCTACGCTGGAAGTAAATGAAAACCCTGCTTCCTGCGCATCTGGTACCAATACGGTATGGTACTGGTTCATTGCGCCGCCCTCAGGTTTTGTCAATGTAAGTACTGATACCACGGGTGTGGGGGGTACAAACCCGCTCACAGATCTGGGGCTGTTTGCCCTTCCCGGAAATGACTGCGCTGACCTGGCTTCTTTGTTTGAGATCGACTGTGCATCCAACTTTATTACAGGTGCCAATCTGGATACGATCCCTGTCAACCCCGGTGATACCATTTATGTACAGGTTTCCGGTGGCGCAGGTACCTTCTGTGTAAGCTGAAAGAAGTTACGCCTTCTGTTCTTCCGCCCGCCAATGACAGCCTCTGTAATGCCATTCCCCCTGGTTGTAGATGGCGGATGTAACCTGCCGCTCCCAATGGCGACAATACGCTGGCCTCAGCCCAGGTAGGTGAACCTGCCGGAAGCTGCTTCGCAGGTGGTGCCAACTCCGTATGGTATAGCTTTGTAGCTCCTGCCACAGGATCTGTAAATATCACTACTGACATTCTGATAGATACACTCAACTTTATCGCCAACTTCGATACCGAAATTGCCATTTATGAGCTCCCCGGCGGAGATTGTAACAACCCTGCTGCACTGGTCGAACTCGATTGCGATCAGGACAACGAGCCAGTTGATTATCTTCAATTCTGTCATGGCGAAATATGGCCGTAACTCTGATAACACTTACTATGTTCAGTTTCCGGCTGGAACGGTGAGGAAGGTGCATTCTGTATTGAGGTGAACAGTACTACCGGTATTGTGAACGATGATGCATGTAATGCCCTCCTGCTGCCTGTGGACGGTACTTTCACGACTGGTTCGACCGTCGGTGCTACGGTACAGGCCGGTGAAAGTGTAATCGAACAGCCCGCCGTAGGTGGTACTTTGACAACCAGTAGCTGGAATGAGCCTGTCGTTGATCTTCTGTTTGGTATAAATTTGTAGCTCCTGCCTCTGGTTCTGTATGCCGAAGAATTGATATGTGCGGTGATGGTCTTGCCGGAACCAACTATGACTCGCAGGTCGCTGTTTACGGTACAACAGATTGCAACGACTTTAATACTTATGTATTCTACGGAGGAAATGACGACCTCATTGGCTGCCCTTCCGTATTTGCGTCTTTCCTGACTGTAAGCTGTCTTACTCCCGGTGATACCTTCTATGTGATCGTTGACGGATGGGACGGAGACGAAGGAAGCTTTGGCATTTCCGTTACAGAGGTGACTGTAGATCCGCTTTCGGTTAGCAGCATTACTCTTGATCCTAACTGCCCTGGTGACAATAACGGTGCAATCAACGTACTGGGAGTTGGTGGCGGTGGTTTCTACGAATATGTATGGAACACAGGTGCTACCACTCCGCTGATTTCCGGCCTGGCAGCCGGAACCTATACAGTTTCTGTAACCGACCTTTGCGATAGCCTGATTTCTCAGTCTTTTACGATTGGTGGCGGTAGTGCTGCACTTACCGCTGACGCAGGTCTGGACACGGCGATCTGCCTGGGTACCAGTATTACTCTGGGTGCTTCTGCCCCCGGTTCCGGTGGTCTGCCCCGCCTCGGTGAAGCCGCTTATGGCGCCGATCTTGGCAACCAGGTATTGGTAAGACACAAACTCAGCGACCCCGCCAACCAGACACCGATAGGTACATCGCTGACGGGAGCAATGTTTGCAGGGGATTTGGCATTTGGTATTTTCTTTATGATCAACAATACCCTCCAGACCCTCGTAGCCGTGGACACATCTACAGGTGTGGGTACAGTGATCGGGCCTTGCGTGCCTTTGACAGATCATACCTGGACCGGACTGGCATTTGATGCTACTACCAATACCATGTATGCATCCAGTACCGATGGCGGAACAGGAACTTTTTACACCATAGATTTGGGAACCGGTACAGCGACTCAGGTTGCAAATATGAATATTTCCCTGCCTATCTGGCTTGCGATTGACAACAATGGCAATTGCTATTCAATGGATATCGGCACGGATATGCTTTACTCTGTGGATAAATCCAATGGTCAGGCAACAGAAATCGGTGTAACCGGCTATAATGCCAACTTCGCTCAGGATGCAGATTTTGACCCCGAAACCAATGAACTGTATGCTGTTGCATGGGGAACAGGATTTGGCCCCCAACTCCGCAAGTTTGATGTGAATACCGGCCTTTCTATCCTGATTGGCGATATTGCCAATACATCTGTCATTGCCTTTGCGATCGCAGAAGACACCGAAGTTGCCTATACTTATTCATGGAGCCCTGCAATAGGAATTGGTAATCCATTTACAGCCAATCCGGCAGCTACTCCTCCTCAGACTACTTCTTATGTGCTGAGTGTACTGGATGAATGTTTCTCCATCGCAACTGATACGGTTACTGTTACCGTAAGCTCCGGATTTGCCGTTGCATTGGCCTCCACTCCTGACAACAGCTCCGGCAATGGTACGGCTACAGCTACGGCTACCGGCGGTATTCCTCCCTATACTTATTCATGGAGCAATGGCGAAACTACCGACGTCATTACCGGTCTGGATTCTGGCGTATATGTGGTAACGGTTACCGATGCTGCCGGTTGTTTGAAAACAGACTCTGTGGAAGTAGGTTCAAATGTCGGAATTGATGATCTGCTTTCCGCAGGAATCAATGCGATAAGTGTTTATCCCAACCCGTCAGAAGGACTGTTTAATGTGGAAGTAGAACTGGCTAAATATGACGAACTGGAAATGTCTGTATATGACATGAAAGGCCAGCAGGTATATCGCATTTCACAAAGCCGCGGACTGAAGTTTGAACAGAAAATTGATCTGAGCAACCTGACTTCCGGGGTGTATATGCTGAATGTAACCACCTCGCTTGGTACGGCATCCAAACGGATCACGCTCCGCTAATTGCGTTTTTGAGTATAAAAAAAGCGGCATCCTTTTCGGTTGCCGCTTTTTTTTGTGTTATAATTTTTTGACTGACTCAGGGAAGATCATGAATATCAGACCATTCGGCCACTTCTTCTCCGTCGTGTATCAGTATCTGATCCAGTGTCTCTTTGTCAATATCGGCTGATCCTTCTTTTTCCAAAGCTTGTAACTCCAGCATGAGAAGACCAGCATCAGGTACAGATTGGGGCAAAAGGAGCACTTTCCATATGCCGTCATCCTTGATGAGGCTAAGCTGTTCTTCCCCGTATCCTTCAATATTGTAAGTGATAACGGCAGACTTGCCAGACTCTTCGGCGCTTTTAATCTGATGTTTGACTTTCTCCTGAGAGAGATAGGCGTATTCAAAAGCCTGATCTTCAAGTTCTTCAAATAAATCCTGGCTTTCCCGGGCGACATATTGGGCGGCTTCCGGAAAATTGCCTGCAAGGCGCGCTTCGAGGTACTTGTGGGCTACCCCCCGGGCAGAAGAATCGGAACCCCGGCAACCCCAAATCAAAAGCACTCCTGCTAAGACAACAGCTTTCAGCGGGAAAATGTAAGGACGCATGGTCTTGGAATTTTGAATGAGCGATACAAGAGCGATGAATTTACCCCTAAAATATTGATTACTTGATGGATAAAAAATATTTTTATCATTTTTCTTCAATGTTGAGAATATTTATTTATGCGAAGGTACGGGTTTTCCGTTCGTCCTGTGATGCGATTACTTTTAAAACCGAATCGAAAACCCCGCCAGATAATTCACTCCTGCCTGAGGATAATAGTAGTTTTCGGTATAGGTTTCTGAACCGAGTTTATAGCTGAAAGTATAGCCATTTGGCTCGTATTTCGCATTCAGCAGGTTGTTGACCATCAGATTTATCCGTATTTCTTTTGCCCATGAGGGAGAGAACGGAAAGTCAATTCTGAGATTATTCACCCAGAAAGGATCCAGGGTCCGGTCCTCATTGCTGGTATTGTCGAGAAATTGTTTGCCCACATATTTGCTGACCCATGCCACTTCCAGTTCTTTCCAGACATTCCAGGCTAACGTCCCCCCTGCTACTACCGAAGGAGAAAAGGATATGTCTGTATTCTCATACTGAATGATCTCCACTTCGTAGGGGTCATAATTGTATAGGTACTCCTGATACGCGCGAATTTTGTTTCTGCTGAGTGCGAGGTTTGCAGCAATAGAGATTTTGGGCAATAACTGCGCACTTCCCGAAAACTCTATACCCGTGCGGTAACTGTCTTCAACATTTTGTCTGATGGCCGCTCCCACGTCGTTGAGCTCGCCGTTGAGTACAAGCTGGTTGGTGTAATCCATCAGGTAGTAGTTGGCGTGTATCGCAATTTTTTCGGTTTTCATTCTAAAGCCTGCTTCAAAGTTGTGAAGGGTTTCTGGCAGTGGAGTTCTTCCATCGGGTGCGTCGATAAAATCGCCTCGCACGGGTTCCCGGTTTCCTACGCTGAATGAGGCATAAACGCTGCTCCCGGTTCCTGTTTTCCATGTGATGCCTGCTTTGGGATTCAGAAAGGTATAGGCCGTATTTCCCTGAATCTGCCGCTGGTCATTGTCAATACCGGGACCGGTGAGGGCACTGTCTCCCCAGGCATAATCAACATGTCTGACCTGAAAATCTGCAAATGCGGACAAAGCCGGAGTAAAATCTATCGTTGCTTTTACATAAGTATTTAAATCATTTTTCAGGGCGCGGCTGTTGTAATATTTGTCTCTGATCTGTGTGTCGCCGGCATATTGGGCCCAGATAATTTCACCAAAATGATAACCGTCATACTGATTGCCGCTTCCTCCGGCTGAAAGCTGAATCCGCGATTCGGGGTGATAATTGGCCGACCAGGTGAAACCATAAAACCGGTTGTCGAGCCAGCGCCGGCGAATCAGATCGGTGGTCGTAAGGGTGTCATTTCCCCGAAACAGCAGCAAATCGGGAAATCCGTAGTCTGAAAGTGATTCGTCTTCGCGGTACTGCTCGTAATATCCATTTCCGCCTGTGTAGTGTAGCGATAAGTTAACGTTGAGCGCAGAAGCCGGTTCGAGGGAATAATGAAGCTGGTAATGGCTTTGGGTATAATTGTCGGTCTCGTTTTCGTAGGTATAATAATTGGACTTCCGGAGGACAGGGTCATCGAGATAACTTTCAGGGATACCCCACCACGCCTGATATGTTTGTTCGGTTCCTGAAAAAACATTCATTTTCAGCAGGCTCTTTTTCCCGTAATAGCTCCCCGAAATATAGTACGACTTCAGGTCGCTGAATCCCCGGTCGATCCATCCATCGGATGTAATGGAGGAAAGGCGCGTATCCAGAGAAAAACGGTTGTTGATCAGTCCTGTGCCGGCACGAAGGGTATTTTTGGCGGTATTGAAAGAACCGTATGCGCCCGAATATTCGGCATAGGGTTCATAAGAAAGGGCGTCTGTCTGGATATTTATACTGGCCCCGAATGCGGCAGCACCGTTGGTGGAGGTGCCCACGCCGCGCTGTACCTGAATATTGTCCACCGAAGAGGCAAAGTCGGGAAGATCCACCCAGAATACGCCGTGGGCTTCTGCGTCGTTGAGCGGTATCCCGTTGATGGTTACATTGGTGCGCGTCGGGTCGCTACCTCGGATTCGAATGCCGGTATAACCTATACCTGTGCCTGCGTCAGAAGTTACGACCGTGGCGGGAAGCTGGTTGAGCAGAAAAGGTAAATCCTGTCCCAGGTTTTGTTTTTTGATTTCTTCTTTATCCAGAGAGGCATAGGTGGTGGCTGTTTTTTCGGTTGCGCGTATAGCCGTGATTCGCACCTCATCAGTTACGGCAATGGTGCGGATCATTCGAAAGTCGAGGGTAACGGGCTGGCTGCCCACGGTGATGTGCTGTACAGAAGTAAGAAATCCCTGAGCACTCACCCGGAAGGTGTAGGTTCCCGGAGCGATGTCTTCCATCCGGAAGGCACCAGCCTGATTGACGGAAAAGACTTTCCCCTGTTCGATCAGAGCGATTTCTGCGAAAGGAATCGGTTCACCCGTGGATTTTTGGGTAATGGTGCCACTGACTGTTACCTGCGCGAAAATGGCCACAGGTACAATCCACAGCAAAAACTGCAGAGATAAAGCTTTCATTTTCAGTAAATTAATTAACGGTCACACAAATGCGGTAAGGGGATAACCGCGAAAAATAAAGTTGTAACCCACAACTCCCTGCGCCCGCATTATCGGGATCAGGTTCTAAGGGTATAATCTCAGCCCCGTTTATAGGAGCACCCCTGTTTGCTCACAAAGTTAATACTTTTTGCCCCAATTCCACTGAAAATATATTAACAGCAAATAATTTATCGTTAAGTGAAAATACGAAGGGCGCACATTTTTTCCTTAATCCCCAAAAGGATCCTGTATGTTAGTTCCTGCTGAAATCAGACAGCAACTTTCTCGGAAGGCTGTTATTATGCATATGCGCCAGAATGCGATGGATCATCCTGAAACCGGGTCGTGGTTTGGCAATGTCACCTGTTCACTTCCGTCTGAAACATGGCCGGAAATGAATGGAAAACCGATGTTTGCCCTTTGCCAGATTAACGTGCTGGAACTGCCTTATTGCCCCCCGCTGCTGGAAGATATGGCAATGATCACGTTGTTTGTCGCTCCGCAAATAGGCACCAATTATCTTTATCCCAATGGCAATCAGTGGCTGTTGCGGGCCTATCATTCACTCGACGATCTGATTCCGCTTGCGCCTGTGCCTACCGCGTCGGAAATCCCTGCGGTTGCTTTGGCTGCGACTCCTCCCCGGGATGATTTTCCGTGCTGGGAGGATGTGAATATCGATCTTCCGCTGAATATAGCCGAACATTATTACGACCATTTTTCCACTTCCGACGGCATAAAACTCGGTGGATGGCCCAACCTGGTTCAGACCCGTGTGCATTGGGAGAAAATCAGGAAATTTGCCCAGTCAAGGCCTGAATTTGTGTTTCAGATAGACTCTTTTTACCCGGGCAACTGGCTTTGGGGCAATAGTGGTGTCGGCTATGTGGGGCGCGGCACTGCACCCGGGCGTGAAGACCAGTGGTTTCTCGAATGGCAAAGTACCTGAAATTTCAACAATTCAATCCTTTTCAGGTTATAGGAATGTGTGTAAATTTGCTTTATGTTATTCAGTCAAAATAAAGATATCACGGAAAAAAAGGTGCTGGCAGCCCTGAGTTATGTGGACGATCCCGATCTGAAAAAAGACCTGGTGACCCTGGGAATGATAAAAGACATTCATATCGAGGGTAAAAAGGTGCGGTTTTCGGTGGTGCTGACTACGCCTGCCTGTCCGATGAAGGAAGCTATTCGCAGTGCCTGCGTAAATGCCATTCACCTGATGGTCGATAAGGAAGCCGAGGTGGAGGTGAATATGACGGCACAGGTAACGGCGATGCAAAACAATCAGACGCTTCCGCAGGTCAAAAATATTATCGCCATTTCCTCCGGAAAAGGGGGCGTGGGCAAGTCAACGGTCGCAGCAAACCTGGCGGTTGCCCTTGCGGCTTCCGGCGCGAAAGTCGGACTGATTGATGCTGATATTTACGGGCCGAGTATTCCGATTATGTTTGGGTTTGAGCTTGATCGCCCGATGATGGAAAGGGTCGAGGACAAAGATTTACTTATACCCTTTGAGAAACATGGGGTAAAACTCATGTCAATAGGCGTGCTGGTAAGAGCAGATCAGGCGATTGTATGGAGAGGGCCGATGGCATCAAAAGCGCTGAAGCAATTGATATTTGATACAAACTGGGGCGAAATAGATTATCTGCTGGTTGACCTGCCGCCCGGCACAGGTGATATTCACCTGACCCTGGTGCAGGCCCTGCCGGTGACCGGCGCCGTCGTCGTCACTACGCCGCAGCGCGTGGCAGTGTCAGATGCCAGAAAAGGTGCCGAGATGTTTCGCAACCCGCAGATTAATGTTCCGATACTGGGAATTGTGGAAAATATGGCCTACTTCACCCCAGACGATGCGCCCGAAAAGAAATACTATATCTTTGGGCAGTCGGGCGGGGAAGAACTGGCACAAGTGATGAACCTTCCGCTATTAGGAGAAATACCGCTGACCGAAGGTGTAGCGGAAAACAGCGATAGCGGCCATCCGGTGGCATTGTATGAAGGGACCGTGATGGGAAATGCTTTCCGGCAACTTGCAGAATCGCTGGCGCAGCAGATTGCAATCCGAAATGCGGGAATGGGGCCGACACAAATCGTAGAAGTTGGATTAAATCCCTGATTTAGTTTAATTTGTATTATGGACGAACAACTGAAATTGCGTATTGAACATGCCATTGACTCTGTGCGTGGATACCTCCGGTCTGACGGCGGAGATGTGCGCATTCACAGTATCAGTGAAGACGGCGTTGTGGAGCTTGAACTGCTGGGGAGCTGCGAGTCCTGCAGCATGAGTGTGATGACCATGAAGGCAGGGCTGGAACAGGTGATTCTGAGAGCAGCACCGGAAATCACGCGGGTAATAGCGATCAACCAGGTTCAGTAATCTGGTTCAGTAAACAAAGGCCGGAGGATTCAGAGATTATTTTTTCTCCTCTTTTTTCAGCTCCAGTATTTTATCATACAATTCCTCCTCGTCACCCGGAGCATAGGAAGTATGTTGATATACGATCTCGCGGTTGCCGTTGAGAAGAAATGTATGCGGAATATTCACGACATTCATGGCTCGTTTGAGGTCGCTGTTTTTGTCGAGTATCACTTCGTATTCCCATCCTCTTCCATAGACAATGGATCGCACACCCAGGCTGGTACGGGCATCATCGACAGAAACAGCGATTACTTTTACACCGGTTTCTTCCTGCCAGTCGTCATACACTTCCTGGATCGTTGACAATTCTTTTATACAGGGCTTACACCAGGTAGCCCAGAAGCTGATAATAATCGGATTCCCATCGTTGGAAATCTCGCTGGTATTCATGGCCTTACCCAAAAGATCTTCTACATCAACAGAAGGCAGTACGTTTCCCGATTGAGCAAAAAGCCCGGCAGAAAAACAAAAGCTGAAGAATAACAGGGTGAATCTTTTCATATGGAAGATTACGTTTTAATATAGGTAAATGTTGTTTTACCTGATGTTGACGGAAAAACAGCCTGAAAGTAACTAAGCGGGAGCAACTTTTCCAACTTTTGTTTTAGTAGGGAATTTTCGCAATCGATTGTTTTACCAATTGGTTTGGGATATCTTTTGTCCTCCCGGCAATAAATGTTTACCTTTACAGGTCAGTAATCTATGTAACTGGACCAACTTTACTTACTAGAGATGAAAAAACATATACTATTTAGTCTGGCACTTATCTGTTCCTTTTTTGTGGCGGAAGCACAATCTCTGATATTTCTGGATGCACCTGCCACTGATTCTGTTATACCAGTGGAGCTTATCCCCAATCAGGGTACAGCAGAGGAAGGTGAATTTAAAATTTATTTCCACCTCATCAATACCACCAGCGACACCGTAACAGTACAGGCAGACCGCCTCGTGAATAATCTGACACAAGGGCATGGCAGCTTTTTCTGCTGGGATCTCTGTTATGATTCCACGGGTACCTCAAGTGTTACGCCCCTGGCGCTTCTTCCTTCTGACACTACCCGTTTTGGTCAATATCTTATTTTACGTCCCAACAACAAGCCTGGTATCAGTGAAGTTACCATGCGGTTTACCAATATTGCCAATGGGCTGGATTTTGCAGAAGTTACCTACAAGTTTAATGTGGGCGGTGTAAGCAGTATCGACGACAAGATGATCGCCAAAAAAGCGCTGGGACTTCCTTATCCCAATCCCGCTCAGGCAGAAATATTTATCCCCTACGAGTTTCCTGCCAGCTTCACCAATGCCGAAATTTCTCTTTATAACCTGATCGGCCAGAAAGTAAAAACGCAGAAACTCACCGGTTTTTCCGGTACAGCCAACATTCGTACAGACCAACTCAAAAGCGGGGTATATTTTATTTACCTCAAAGCCGATGGCAGAGATATCACTTCCAGAAAGGTTGTAATCTCCCGTTAGTCATGCCACAACCACAGGAGACCTGGTCTGTCAGTGAAGTTACTGCATATATCAAACACCTCCTCGAAGATGACCCCGCACTCCACGGGGTCAATGTCTCCGGGGAGGTGTCCAATCTTACCTATCACCGCTCCGGGCACGTATATTTTAGCGTAAAAGATCAGGAGGCCCAACTGAGTTGTGTCATGTTTCGCACCTATGCGCAAGCCTCACCCAAAATTCAGGAAGGCGATCAGGTGGTAGTTACGGGCGAACTTACAGTCTATGCTCCCCGCGGCAATTATCAGATGATGGTAAGAGCCGTAAAAAAGGCCGGCCTCGGCGATCTTTTTCAGCGGTTTGTCGAACTAAAAGAAAAACTTCAGCGGGAAGGGCTTTTCGACCAGGCGAGGAAAAAGCCGATACCCGTTTTTCCCGAAACCATTGCCGTTATTACCAGCCCGACCGGTGCGGCGATCAAAGATATATTACAAACGCTGGAACGTCGGTACAACCGGCTGAAAGTCATCGTGATACCCACGACAGTACAGGGCGAGCAGGGCCCCCGGTCGATAATCGGCAGCCTGAAAAGAGCGCAGTCCACGGGCGCCGATGTGATTATCCTTGCGAGGGGCGGTGGGTCAATAGAAGATTTGTGGAATTTCAACGAAGAATCTGTGGCAAGAGCGGTAGCTGCCTCCGGCATTCCGGTGATTTCGGGGATCGGGCATGAAAGCGACATTACCATTGTCGATTTTGTAGCAGACGTAAGAGCATCAACTCCCACGGCAGCAGCAGAAAGAGCCGTGCCTGAAAAACGGGCCGTAGAGGCTACGCTCAATGAATATGAGCGGCAGATTCGCCACAGCCTCCGGTATTTTATCGATTTTAAACGTCAGGTTCTCGACGATTATACTCACCGGCTGGAGCAGACCATGCGCCAGACCCTGCGCAACAAACGGCACGAACTGGATCTTCTCCAGGCGACACTGCGGGGACTGGATGTAACCGATCTCCTGAAAAAGGGTTATACTCTTACCCTCAAAGATGGAGAAGTGCAGCGCGATGCATCCAATATTCACCCGGGAGACAAAATCGAAACGGTTTTCGCCGAAGGGCGGATAACTTCAGCGGTAGTAGAAGAATAGTTTTCCCGGAAAAATCAGTTTACAGGCTATGGACGAAAAATTTTCACTTGAAGACAAACTGGCGGAGATCAGAGCGCTGGTAGAAAAAATGCAGAAAGGGATTTCAGACTTCGATCAGCAGGTAACCCTTTTTAAAAAAGGGAATGAACTGATTGAGTCCTGCCGGAAATATCTGGAGGCAGCAGAAATGGAAATTGAAAAGCTGATGGAGGAAACCTGATGTAATTTTGGTAATTCCCGTTTTACCAGTAGATTTGTTCACGACGAAAAGAAAAGAATTATATGAATATCAAGGGAACGCTTTACAAAAAGTTTGATTCCGTTCAGGTGTCCGAACGGTTTAAAAAGCGGGAGTTTGTCCTCGAACACAAAGACAACCCGCTCTATCCGCAATATATTTCATTCCAGTTGACCCAGGATCGCTGCGAATTGCTGGAGCCATACAGACAGGGTGATCCGCTGGATGTTGAGTTTGATATTCGCGGCAGAGAATGGACCAGCCCGCAGGGAGAGGTAAAATATTTCACCACCCTTGAGGCATGGCGCATCAACCCGATTCAGGTTACTACTCAGGGAGGTGGCTTTGAGCCTACACCCACACCTCCGCCCGATGCCCTTGATGTAAGCGATCTTCAGGACGGAGATGATCTCCCGTTTTAAAAAAATTGCATTTTCCCGGTAAACCTTAGTAGGGTAAGATTAAGGATCGATTATTAAACCATTTTGATGTTTTTGCCCCATTAAAATCACTATTTCAGGCAATGGGATGAGATTATAGGATAAATGGTTACTTTGGTTTTCCGGAAAAATATTCCCGTTATGCCAAAAATTTTTTTATGGTGTACAATCTTCTTATATTTCTAACATCATTTTTATTCCGATAGTTGTAGGATTTGGATTGGGCAGTTTGACTTTTGAATTGAATTTCCAAACTTTATCCAAGTCTAAAACTATTTAAACCGAATATATGGATATGGCCAATTATAAAAGCGTAATGCTTGTTGACGACAACGAAATCGACAACATTATAAACGAGAAAATTATCGAGGCAAACAGCTTTGCAGATAATATCCTTGTATTCCAGACAGGTCAGGATGCGTTGGATTATCTTGCTGCAAATCAGGATAATGAAGATCAACTCCCGGAAATTGTTTTCCTGGATATTAATATGCCCATCATGGACGGTTTTCAGTTTCTGGAAGATTTTGAGAAGTTTTCGGAGAAAGTCCTGGAAAAGTGTAAAATTATTATGCTCTCCTCTTCTATCAGTCCGAAAGACATCGACCGTGCGGCCAGTAGCCGTTTTGTCAAAAAATATCTCAATAAACCGCTGAACGCCCGCTACCTCGAAGCGATCACTGTCTAGAAAACATACACAAAAATATATACTTCGGGTCATACTTTCTTTGCAAAAGTGTGACCTGATTTTTTTTGCAAAAATTTGGACACAAAAAAAAGCGGCTGTAAAGTGCAGCCGCTCTTTCAGGTTTGATGTGTCAACCTTTTTGCTACATCGAGAGAGAACTGGACTCCTCTTTCAGAAAGATCGAATCAAGATCAAGATCTTCCAGCAATGCATAACGCCCCACGTTCATCTCATTCCACTTCTCAATATTCATCTGGAGGTTTTTGTTGCGGGTTCTTGGTTTACCTCCCAAAGCTACGCTAAGGATTTTGAGCAGCACCTTGGCGTGTTCATATTTGTTCATCGTATTTTTGCGGAGCTGGCGCTGTAGGCTCAGAATGAGCTGATTGGCCAGGTCAAAATCTTCCATTTTTACATAACATACGGCCAGGAAAAACTTCACCTCCAGGTCTGTATGGGTATGTTTCCTCAGGTTGACATCATTGCGAAGCATGTAGAGGATGCGCGATGATTTTTTATAATTTTTGTCAGCAAAGTAAGCATGCGCCATAAACATATGGAAGTTGACAAAGAAGGTGATCCTGTAAGGCTCAATTTCAATATGGGAAATGTATTCCTCTACGTCGCGGATCATCTGGCTGACTGTATGTGTGCGGATATGATAACGCAGCTTCTGGTATAAAAACAGCGAAGTGTTGGCGTTGAAGTGATAGCGGGTCAACAACTCTTCAATCTTGTAATCCAGAATTTCAAAGAAGATTTTGGATTTATCTCTGACCTGTTTCGAATCATAATATGTGAATCGCAGGAAGTTGAACAGGATATTGATGTTGAGGTAAAAAGCATCGTCTTTATACTCGCCGAGAATTTCAACAGACTTTTCAAACATCTGGTCAATATCCTCAATTTCGCAGCGGATATTTTCTGGTATTTCTATAAAGAGTTTCGCAAAAATGTGAATTACTGACTTGAATATATACAGGCGGTGCGATTCGTAGAGATTATTGAGGTTGTCAATTTTCTCCATAACCCGGATCATCTCGATATGATCTTTATCCTTCCGGTTGAGATAAAATGCATCAAATGCGCGGAAAAACTGCACCACCAGGTCAATCGCTTTGTCCATGGCCACTGCATAAGCCACCTGCTGGTTGTATCTGCTTTTGTAATACAGGTGATGTTCGTCAAATGCATGGAGATTCTGGAGCTCTTTATAGACAATCATCAGCCCGTAGGGAAAATCAAACTTTACCAGTTCCTTTTCCAGCTTGCGCAACGCTGCCACGGAGATTTCGCGCGGGTTGTTGAATACAAGATCGTTGACAGCAAGTACCCGTCGCATTACATGGAGATTGGGATCTCCCACGCGATTGAGAAGAAAAGCTTCAATCTTCTGATTGAGGCGGGATTTCAGCACATAAAAGGCTGAAGCTGTAATATCAAAGGTATCCAGAAATTCCTTATCAGGTGTTTCCGGATTGTTTCGGATGATTTTCAGGAAAGCTGCACTTTTATCTGCTTTGTTGGCGGTAAAAGTCGAATAGGTCTCCTCAAATTCTTCATCGGTCAACTGGCTGATAATTTTGTATAAGTCCATAACTTTGATTTTGGGGTCGTTGAATAATAATTACCGTTCTGATCACTGTCAGGAAGTAATTTTGGAATCAGGAGCAAAGAAAAATGACAGATAATGGGAAGTAGTGTGTTTCAGTGGATATGCATTATTTATGAATTTACGAAGATTTTTCAAAAAAACTACACATTTTTTTTGCTGGTGCACCAAATTTCATTTTCCAGATGTGCTTTTTCACTTTTTCTATAGCAACTTTTGATTTTTGGGTTGCTGTTTTTTAAAGTGAATATGCAAAAACGAATTTTTCAAAAAACTTTCCGAAAATTATCGCAATCGGGCAAGCTTTTCCATTAAAAAACACATACATTATTACATAGCTTTATCCACAGATTTTCTCCCGCTTTTTCAAACTATTTATCCGCTGGTGCAGTTTTAGGATAATCACGGCATTCTTCTGAAATTTGCTGTGACTTAAACCCGGAATATGGATACACAAAAACCTTATTGCCTTTCCCCCTTTTCCTATCGCCGTATCCCTACACGCGAAGTAAAAATCGGCGATACCCCGCTGGGCGCCCATCATCCCATTCGCATTCAGTCCATGACCACTACTGATACTATGGATACGATGGGTACGGTAGCCCAAACGATACGAATGGTGGAAGCGGGCTGCGAATATGTACGGATTACTGCGCCTAGCAAAAATGAAGCAGCCAATCTCGCAGAAATCAAAAAGGAACTTCGCCGCCGCGGCTATCGCGTACCCCTGGTTGCCGATATCCACTTTACGCCCAATGCAGCCGAAATTGCCGCACGTATCGTTGAAAAAGTCAGGGTAAACCCCGGCAATTATGCCGACAAGAAAAAGTTTGAAACCATCGAATATACGGATGTATCCTACCAGGCAGAGCTCGACCGTATCTATGAGCGGTTTTCTCCGCTGGTAAAAATCTGTAAAGAAGAAGGCACTGCCATGCGCATCGGAACCAACCACGGCTCGCTTTCTGACCGCATTATGAGCCGCTACGGAGATACACCCACAGGCATGGTCGAATCCGCCCTCGAATTTGTGCGCATCTGCGAAGACCTCGGCTTTTATGATATTGTGATCTCCATGAAAGCCTCCAATCCTCAGGTCATGGTTCAGGCTTACCGCCTGCTGATGCAAAAAATGTTGCAGGCCGGTCAGGTGTATCCGCTCCACCTCGGGGTTACGGAAGCCGGAGAAGGCGAAGATGGCCGTATCAAATCTGCTCTGGGCATCTCCACCCTTCTGATGGATGGAATCGGCGACACCGTAAGAGTCTCCCTTACTGAAGACCCGGAATATGAAATTCCTGTTGCAAAGTTTCTGGTCGAACAGGCCCTCCGCGGTGAAGCCCCTGGCAATTTGCCTGAAGAAACCGTTCCTCCTTTCCCCTGGGATCCCTACAGCTTTAAACGAAAAGATTCCCAAGAAGTCCTGAATCTCGGCAATAATCAGGTACCTCGTGTCATTGCCGATATACGCCATAACTGCGAAACCGCCCGCTCACTCAAAGAAGTTGGCTATTCGTATATTCCTGCACTTGACAAATACAACTTTAGCGATGTAGCTGCCGATTTTGTTTTTCTGGGCGACCACTTACCTCCTTTCGAAATGCCGGGCGGACTGAAAAAGGTATATAACCACAAGACCTGGCGTATGCTCAGCGACCGTATGACCAATTTTCCCTTTTTTGCTTCTGTCAGGGAATTTCTGGCCGCTGAAGAGAAAAGCGATCAGCTCAATTTTGTGCAGACAGAAGATTTGCTGGAAACCCTGAATTCCAGGGATCAGCTTGCAAGTTGTGTGCTGGTTCTCGCCGCTTCCGGAACCAATCCTGCGTATAGCTGGCGCCAACAGATTGTGAAACTGCAGCAAGCGGGTTTCTCCCAGCCCCTGATTCTGAAAATGTCGGCTTCTGCGGCAGATATTGACTGGTTTGATGACAATGAATTGCCTGAGTACGTTCGTGTATCCGAATCTGCCAAAACGCAGCTTTCCCTTGCAGCCAATGGCAGCACCCTGCTGGTTGACGGACTGGTCGATGGAATATGGATGGAAAAGGCAGATGATTGCCGGGTCAGAGCAGCATTTGGGATGCTTCAACTGGCGAGACTGCGCATTACCAAGACCGAATACATCTCCTGCCCTTCCTGCGGACGTACCCTCTTTGACCTTCAGGAGACTACCGCACGCATCAGAAAAAGAACCGAACACCTCAAAGGCGTGAAAATTGGAATTATGGGCTGTATTGTCAATGGCCCGGGAGAAATGGCCGATGCAGATTACGGGTACGTGGGGGTAGGGCCTGATAAAATCGCCCTTTACAGAGGGCAGGAAGTCGTGGAAAGAGGCGTGAAAACAGCAGACGCAGTAGATAAGCTGATCGAACTAATCAGGGAAGATGGTAACTGGGTCGAACCAGCTCTCCAGCATTTGCCATCCTGACCAGAGCGAAAAAAGTTTTCCCCGCTATTTTTTTTATAGCGGGGATTTTTTATGTTTTGTAATTAAATTCAGGTGAAAAAATACCTGCCGCTGGTAACATCTTCGGCACATGCCGCCACTTCTTCTGAAAATAACAATTCATATGAAAAAAATCTTCCTTTCCATTTTGCTTTTTTCCTTGTCTCAATCTATTTGGGCACAAACACGGGGCATCAGCTATCAGGCAGTTGCCCGGGACAACACGGGTACTATTCTTGCCGGACAGTCGATAAACGTGGCTTTTTTGCTACGAACAGGTACTACTGCCGGCCCGGTAATTTATCAGGAAACCTTTTCTGCCTCCACCAACGCCTTCGGACTTATCAATCTGGAAATAGGGCAGGGGACACCTGTTTCCGGCAATTTTGCCACAATCAACTGGGGTTCTGACCGTCATTTTCTGGAAGTTCAGTTTAACGGAGTATCCGCAGGGGTACAGGAACTGGTTGCCGTACCCTATGCCAAAGTAGCTACAGATATGTCACTCGACCTTCTGAGTGATGTGAGCAGCGCTGGCGCCTCAAACAGTGAGGTGCTGAAATGGAATGGTACAGAATGGGCGCCTGCAACCGATGCTGTCAATGACGCCGACGCCAGCACTACCAACGAAATCCAGACGATTTCGCTTTCGGGTACGACATTGAGTCTTTCACTGGGCGGAGGGTCGGTAAACCTGCCGACAGGAAGTGGCGGATATTCAGCAGGAACGGGAATCGCTATTTCTGGTACAAATGTAATTTCCAATACAGGCGATACCGATGCCTCCAACGATATTACCAATACGACCCCTGCAGGTGGCGATCTGGGCGGCCTTTATCCCAACCCTACCGTAACCAAAATCCGCAATGTGGCGGTATCCACCACTGCGCCTTCCAGCAATCAGGTGCTGAAATATAATGGCACACAATGGGCGCCCGCGACAGATGCCGTGGACGACGCTGACGCCAGCACTACCAACGAAATCCAGTCGCTTTCGCTTTCGGGTACGACGCTGAGTCTCTCACTCGGGGGCGGGTCTGTGGTTTTGCCTTCGGGGGGCGGCAGTTATACCGCAGGAACAGGCATTAGTATCTCAGGGGCAAATGTGATTACCAATACAGGCGATACCGATGCCTCCAACGATATTACCAATACTACCGCCGCAGGCGGTGATCTGGGCGGCCTTTATCCCAACCCTACCGTAACCAAAATCCGCAACGTAGCGGTATCCACCACTGCGCCTTCCAGCAATCAGGTGCTGAAATATAACGGCACACAATGGGCGCCCGCGACAGATGCCGTGGACGACGCTGACGCCAGCACTTCCAACGAAATCCAGTCGCTTTCGCTTTCAGGTACGACGCTGAGCCTCTCACTCGGGGGCGGATCTGTAGTTTTGCCTTCGGGTACAAGTTCGCAATGGACTACCTCCGGTTCAAATATTCATTATAATACAGGAAATGTGGGGATTGGCGATGCCACTCCTGCTGCTACACTGACTGTGGGCGATGGCGATAAATTTCAGGTTTTTGGCACCGACGGAGATATTGTTTTTACCGATGACAATGCCAATATCCGTTTTCCGGCTACTACCGCGCCCAATACGCCAATGTTGTATATGTTTGCTTCCGGCACCCAAAACTCCGACCGGATGGTATTTGCACATTCTCCTTCCTTTCCGACCTGGGGACTGGAATATAAGGACACCACCGATGTATTTTTCTTGCGATCCAATACAGGCCGAAAGTTTGCTTTCGAGCTTTCTTCCGGGCAAATGGGGATTGGCATTGAAGACCCGGCATTTCCAATTGATATGCAGGGCCGGATGCGTATCCGCTCAACCGGAAGTCTGAGCAATTCTGCGGGTATCTGGTTTTCCAATCTGGCCAATACGTTTGACAGGGCTTTTATTGGTATGTCAGAGCCCGATTCTATCATTGGTATATACAGCCAGCATCTGGGTAAATGGGCGATCGAATTTGAGGTCATGCGCGAACCCCGTATTGGCATAAATATTCCCGCAGGCTCACCTCCCCGGGCAGAAGTTCATATCATGCACACCAACTTTGGCGGCTCCAATGATGGGCTTCGTATTCAGAATGAAGGCGCGAATAGTCACTACTGGAATATCTATACTGCCAATGGCACGGGCTTATTGGAGTTTTATAAGCAGGGGATCAAACGCGCGACAATTGATCCGACTTCCGGGGCATATACTGCCGTTTCTGACGCGCGACTGAAAACCAATATTAGTCTGATGAGCAGTGTTTTGCCTTCGGTGATGAAGCTTCAGGCAAAAACCTATCAATTCATCGACGGGGAAAGCAATCAATATTATTCAGGTTTTATTGCTCAGGAATTGAAAGAAATATTTCCCCAGTATGTGTATTACGGCGGAGATGATCAGGTATTATATACCGTTGATTACGGAAGTATGAGCGTTGTAGCTCTAAAAGCCATTCAGGAACAACAGGCAGAAATAGAATCTCTGCGAAAGGAACTCGAAGCCCTCAAACAGGCGATCGAAGCATTAAAACAGAAGTAGCCTATCAGGGTAATGGCGGGGTTGGCCTGAGCGAGGAGAGAAATTCCACCACATCGCGGATTTCCCGGCGGCTAAGGATATTGCCCATCGCCGGCATACTGGAAGGGGCATTCTGTCTTTCTGCGACCGATGATTTGGGAATTCTGATGAGGGCATTATCTGCTGCTTTTATCGTGATATGAGCAGAAGATTCCTCCATCAGGATTCCATTCTTCTCTGTACCATCTTTCATTTTAAGCATCACTATTCCAAATCCGGCAGCGAGTTTTGCGCCGGGATCAATCAGTGATTCAAGTATATCTTCTCTCGATAACCTGGTGCCTACATTATCCAGATTGGGACCAACCGTTGCTCCGCCGTCCCCGATGGCGTGGCATCGTGTACACATCGCACTTTCATTGTTGAGAAATAGCTGTCTCCCCTTTCTTGCATCACCGCCTTTAAGTGCTTCTGACCAGCTCTCCGGTACGTCTTTGTTTTCCCGTTCTTTTTGCCACTCTGCCAGGCGGTTTTTTATTTCTTCTGAGCCGGTTTTTTCGATAACTTCCAACAATTCCAGTTGGATTTCTCCGGGAAGGGTTCCCGCATCCAGTCGGTCCAGCAGTGAGGTGACCAGGGGCAGCGATGCATCGGCTGGAAGACCTCCCAGCGCTTCCAGCGCGGATTGTTGCTCGCCGGGGCTTCCATTCTCAATTGCCAGCCCAAGTAGTTCTGCTTTCTTTTCGTCAGTACTTCTCAACTGACTGACAAGACTCAGCCCTATGATCCTCACTTCTGATTTCTTATCATTCAGCGCTATGAGTACGGCGGTCTCTATGTCAGGAAAATGCAGCCTGAACAATCCGTCGAGTGCCGCAGCTCTGACGTTTTCATTCTGATCTTTTTGGAGAAGGGTATAAATATCCGGGGAAGCGGCTGTGAGTTGAAGCCTGGCGGCTGCATCTATGGCAGCGATTTTGATTCCGGCGCTTCGGGTTTTCCAGATAGCAGGTAAAATATTTGAAAGTATTTCGCGGGCTTCGGTCGTATCGCGGGAAACGGGGCCGTGGTAAAACCCGTCCACCCGATCTACCACAGATGGATGAGGCCAGGTACCGATAGTGGCAATTGCTTCGGCGCGGAGGATTTCAGCTTCCGCATTCCGTTCTGCATAACGGGCAATTCTTTCCAGGTTTTCCTTTTTGCCTGTGCGCAGATTGGCATTAATAGCACGTCGGATAAGCGCCTCGTTGTTGAAGGCTGGCTGGTCGAGGTACGCTGCCAGATCAGGCATGGCGGCTTCAATTCCGTTATCGTCGTTTATGGCTTTGGCGGCTTCTGTGGCAACCCATTCGTCGCTGTCATGGAGGAATAATTTTACCTCTTGTGCGCGCATCCTTCGAAGCGCGACCAGGGCGGCGATTCTCACCGCTTTTGACGGGTGAGCCGAGAGTTCCGAAATCGGGCCACGGCGGTCGATACGGGCCAGCGCAATCGCGCCTGCATGCCGCAGATAGATATCCTCGTCGTTGTTTTTCTCCAGCATCGCTACAATCGGATGAATAGCCTGAACATAAGCCATTCTCCCCAGCGCTTCTGTGGCAAACATTCGTACCCGCGCGCTGCTGTCCTCCAGCAGCGGAATGAGGTCTTCGGCTGCGGCAGTGAAACCCGCCTCTCCCAGCCACCGCGCTGCCTGTGCGCGTATTTCAGGGTCGTTGTCCCGCAACAGCGGCTGAAGCGACGCTGCAAAAGACGGCTCTGCGCGGGCCGCCTGTGTTATACCCCAGATGGCGTGTACACGTGCAAGTTGTGGCCGGGTAGGGGAGAGGGTGCTTTTTAAAATATTAATTCCCGCTTCCCCCATTTTTACGAGGGCAAATTGTGCTTTTTGTCGTATGCGTTTATCAGGGTGACCGAGAAAACCTGCGAGCGATTCCGGTGTGCGGAGTGTGAAGTTTTCAGCCAGAAGAGATTGGACTTCTTTTCTGACAGGAGAATTTTCGGCTCCTTTGACATCGAGTTTCCAGATGCGCCCATGCTGTTTGGTCGCCCATCCATCCATCCAGTCAGCCACATACAGCGCGCCATCCGGACCAAAATCGAGCCCGGTGGCAAGAATTGAGCCCAATACTTTTTCCTCCCCTTCAAATTCAAACCCTGCGCCTTTCGGTTTGAGAGAAAATGCCCATACATTGCTGCGGGCAGGCGTGCCGGTAAACTCGGCGAAAAAAAACTGGTTTTTATATTTTTCACTCAGTGCAGTACCAGGGTTAAATTTCATCCCGGTGGGGCCATTGTGATAATTGCGGATAGGTGGAAGAATGTGTGCAGCCTGGCCTTCCCACCTGGGAACATATAACTTCTCATCCATCCAAACCTTATAGGTATTGTTGTCAGGATCTGAATATTTGCCAAACTGCCAGTTGATTCGCCATCCGGAATCTGAGCCGTTGATGAGATAAACCAGCCGTTCGCTTTCACCGGGATGATCGCCGTCGTTGTCAACAGTGATCAGATTTCCATATTCGTCGAAGGTGAATTCGTGGGTGTTGCGCAGTCCTGCTGCAAATACTTCAAAGTCGCTTCCGTCGGTATTGCAGCGAAAAATGGCGCCCTGGTTTGCGTAGTCCCATACCTTTCCTTGCTGATCTGTCACATAAGATCCAATATCGCCTATTCCCCACCATATCTTTCCATCGGGGCCGACAGTGAGCCCTGACATATTGTGGCCCCCAAATCCCATATGTACCCCAAAACCCGAAAGCAATAATTTTTTTTCTTCGATGATCCCATCGCTGTTCTCGTCTTTCAGCCGCCATAGTTCGGGCCCGACGCCTACAAAGATGTACCCGTCATATACGACCATAGCCCCTGCCACATCGGAAAATTCTTCATGGAAATCTTCTATTACCAGGGCTGCATAATCTGCCTTTCCATCACCGTCCCGGTCTTCGATCCTGAAAACGCGCTCCTTGTCCAGGGTGAGATCTTTCCAGTCGTGAGAACCGTCTCCGTTTTTGTCATTGAGCCAGAGGTTATCGTTGCTGTTTTCCGGTGAAAGGGCAGAATGAATGAAGTTTTTTCTGTCCTCTACGGTCTGAAAGGAAATGGAAGAAATCATCCAGTTGCGGTGGGCGCGTATATCTATTTCCGAACTTCTTCTTCGTGTGGTGCTGGTTATGTATGCGATACCGTTTTCTTCCAGATGAAGCGCAATCGGATCGGGCGCCAGGGTGTCAACGGCCCACAAGCTAAGGGTAAGGCCTTCGGGCATTTCTGGCGAAACAGCAGCCTCTGTCAGTCGGGTCAGGCTGTCAACGCTAGCAGCATTGAGGCTTATCGCAGGGAGAGAAGGTACAGGTTTTTCACAAGAAAAACCTGTACTGATAAGAATGCAACAAACGATAAAGTATTGCGAAAATCTGATTTGATTCATGAGACACCAGAAAAGGTTGAAAAGAAACGAATGACTATTCTCCATGCCCCTGCGCTACCTGTGGTGCTTCTTTCAGGTTTGAGAGAAATTCCACTACATCGCGGATATCTCTTTTTGAAAGTACATTGCCCATCGGTGGCATGGAGGAGGGAACATTGGTTCGCTGCGCGATTTTGTTTTTCGGCACTTTTACGGGTTCGGCATCTGCGGTTTTTACGGTGATCATATCCGGGGTTTCTCCGAGGAGGGTTCCGTTAATTTTATTTCCGTCGCTAAGCTCCAGCGAGACGATTCCATATCCTGGTGCCAGCACAGCACTGGGGTCCACGATGGACTGAAGGATGGCTTCTCTGCTGAGTCTTTGTCCTACCTGCGTCAGGTCAGGGCCTACGTCTCCTCCATTACCTCTGATGATATGGCAGCGCATACATTGAGCCGCCGCGTTGCGGTAAATGACCATTCCGCCTCTGCGGGCATTTCCACCCATTAGTGCGTCGGCGTACATTTCCATGGGGGATTCACCGGCGTGGCTTTCCTGATAAGCTTTAAGTCTGGTAGTCAGTTCGCTGTTCCCGCTGGCTTCAATGGCCTCAGCCAGATCCAGTCTTATTTCAGGTCTGACTTTTCCGGCTTCCAGTTTGCTGAGCAGATCACCCAATAAAGATGTAGTAGCCGCTGCCGGCAGTTTTCCCAGGGCACTGAGGGCGCTTTGCTGTTCGGGAGCGGAGTTGCCGGCAACTACGAGCGAAAGCAGGTTGACCTTCTGATCATCTGCAATGTCAAGGCTGGGGATAATATCGAGTCCTGCAGCTCTGACTTCTGCATCTTTATCTTTGAGGGCAACCTGTACGGCATTGCCAATTTCGCTGTATTCCATTTTCACCAGCGCAGCAAGTGCTGATTTCCGCACTTCCGGGTCTTTGTCACTTTTCTGGATGGCCAGAATTTGCGGGGCCATGTCGGTCAGTTTGAGGCGACCGGCAGCATCTGCGGCAGCCATTTTCAGCACAGGCGTATTGTCAGCCAGGAGTGGCTTGAGAACAGGTTCAGCGACTTTGCGCACGGGTGCTGCGTCGCGTGGAGTGAGCCCGCGGTTTCTGCCGTCAACCCGGTCGAAGATCGAGGGATTGGGCCAGGAAGCAAGTGTAGCCAGTGCTTCGGCACGCATGGCCGCCGGTGCGTCGGTGCGGCGGGCATAATCGGCGAGAATGCGGAGATTATCGGCGTTGCCTTCGCGAAGGTTGGCATTGATGGCCCGGCGGAGGTATGGCTCGCTGGTAAGTTTTGTTCCATCCAGTGATTTTGCCAGCGCGGGAATTGCCCCTTCAATGGAGTAGTCATCGTTGATAGCCCGGGCTGCTTCTGCTACGATATAGGGATCGCTGTCGGTGAGGAAGCCTGCAACCCCTGGATCTTTCATCCGGCGGAGGGCCACCACGGCTGCGATGCGCAGGGCACGGGAAGAATGGCTGCTGAGTGCTGCGATGGGTGCAGGCTTGTTGATACGCGCCAGCGCGCATGCCCCGGCATGGCGGAGATATACGTCCTGATCGTCGTTGGCGATGAGCATTTCAATAATGGGCTGGATAGCCGCTTCATGCCCAATCCTGCCCAATGCTTCTGCCGCGAAGAATTGCGTGCGGGGAGAAACATCTTTCAACAGCGGGATGATGCTTTCTGCCGAAGGTGCATACCGCACATCTCCCAGCCATCTTGCAGCCTGTGCCCTGATCTCCGGGTCGGTATCGGCAAGGAGCGGGACGAGATTTTCGGCAGCAGATGCTTCCTGACGGGCCATCTGACTAATTCCCCATATGGCATGAACGCGGGCTAGCTGGTTTTCTGTTTGCTCGGTTGCAGATTTAAGTACAGCCAGTCCTTTTTCACCTTTTTTAACCAGGGCAAACTGTGCTTTCTGGCGAATTCTTTTATCTGCATGGCCGAGGAGTTTACCCAGTTCTTCGGGCGCTTTTTTGTTGAAATCTTCAGCCATCAGCGTTTTTACTTCCTGTCTGACCGGCGTATTGGCTGCACCTGGCTCATCCAGTTTCCAGATTCGTCCGTAATTTTTTGTTCCCCAGCCTTCAATCCAGTCGGCTATATAGAGTGCGCCATCGGGGCCAAAGTCAATACCTGTAGGCAGGATACCGCCAAGCACTTTTTCTTCGCTGCCAAAGGCAAATGAAGCGCCTTCTGGCTCCAGTTGGAATGCCCAAAGAGGAGAGCGTGCAGCATTTCCTACAAATTCAACGATAAAAAAGTGGTTTTTCCACCGCTCACCCAGGGCCGTGCCAGGATTGTACTTCATGCCCGTAGGGCCATTGTGGTAATTGCGGATAGGAGGAAGAATATAAGCCGCCTGGCCTTCCCAGCGTGGTTTGAACAACTGCTCGTCCATCCACACTTTATAGCTGTTGTTGTTGGGATCGGTGTATTTGCCAAACTGCCAGTTGGTGCGCCAGCCCGAATCTGAGCCATTGACGAGATACACGAGTCTTTCACTTTCACCGGGGTGGTCGCCGTCATTGTCTTCGGTAATCAGGTTTCCGTATTCATCAAAGGTAAATTCGTGGGTATTGCGCACACCGCGGCAAAAAACCTCGAAGTCGCTGCCATCAGGATTTGCGCGGAAAATGGCGCCTTCGTTGGCCTGATCCCACACTTTCCCTTCCTGATCCACTACATAGGAACCGATATCGCCGATTCCCCACCAGATTTTTCCGTCGGGCCCGACGGTGAGTCCCGACATACCGTGGCCACTAAAACCAATATGAACAGCATATCCGTGGCTGATAGACTCTTTTTCTTCAAAAACTCCGTCTTTATCGGCGTCTTTGAGTCTCCATACGTCGGGCCCCACACCGATAAACATATACCCGTCGTGAACGAGCAGGGCACCGGCAACGTCGGTAATTTCGTCGTTGAAGTCTTCCACGACCAGCCGCGACACGTCGGCAAGTCCGTCATTGTCGGTATCTTCTATCTGGAAAACCTGTTCTTTCTCTACCGCCAGGTCTTTCCAGTCGTGGCTTCCATCTTTGTTGAGATCGGGGAGCCAATTGTTTTTTTCACTGTTTTCGGGGGCAAATATTTTATGGAGAAAGGCTCTTCTTTCTTCCACATTGCGCAGAGAAACTGCCTCATTGATCCAGTCCTGATGGCCTCTGATATCAAATTCGGAGTTTTTTTGCCGGTTGGTACGGGTGACATAAACACTGCCCTTATCGTCGATATTAAGTGCAATGGGGTCAGGCGAAAGAGAATCGGAAGCCCAGAGGGTAAGCTCAAGCCCTTCGGCGACTTCTGCCGAAACACTGTTTCGGATCGCCTGCGAAAGGCTATCGGCCACCTTTGCCGGAAGGCTGATCGTTTTTAATGCAGTGGTTGTCCGTTTGGTTTGGCAGGCATTGACCGTAAGGCCAATGAGGAGGGCGGAAAAAAATGCAGGGATAAATACCTGTCGGAGTATTAGTAGCGGTGATCTCATGATAAGTAAAGGTTTAGAATGCCTAAGGTAATATTTCAATAGTAAAACCAAAGAATAAATGTAATAAAAACATTTGTCCTTTGCACTTTTGTTTAATGGCTGAGTATTAAACCTGTTGTTTCCTTAACAATGGATTCATTTTGTCCCTGCGGGTTTTGTTTATATTTGGCAGTTATTTTATTTGTCATGAAACAAAACCTGCATTTTGATCTTCTGGTCGTAGGTGGCGGAATTCTCGGAACATTCCACGCTTACCACGCACTCAACCGGGGACTTCACGTCGCGCTCGCCGAAAGAACCCAGACACCGCTCGGAGCTACTGTGCGTAACTTCGGGCAGATTGTACCCTCAGGGATGAACCTCAAATGGCAGGCATTCGGGCGCAAAAGCCTCGAAGTGTATCACGCCATTCAGGCACGTACCGATATTGCCATTCGCCAAAACGGAAGTATTTACCTCGCCTCAGATGACGAAGAACTTCAACTCATTGAAGAACTCCACGCCATCAACCAGGTCAATGAATATCCTTCCCATCTTCTTACGGCCCGCCAATGTCTGGACCGTTATCCCGCACTCAAAACTTCTTACTGTAAAGGCGGCCTTTTCTTCCCGGAAGAAATGTCTGCCAACCCACGGGAAATGATCCGGAAGGTTCAGTCATTTCTGACTTCTTTTCCAAAATTCTCCCATTATCCCGGCACAGCAATCACCCGTATCGACTCCTCCGGCGATTATTGTATAGCAGAAGACAGCCGGGGAAATATTTATTCTTCCGAAAAAATCATCATCTGCTCCGGAAGCGAATTTAACCTCCTTTACCCCGAGCATTTTGCCGAAAGTGACCTCGAAGTGGTTCAGCTTCAGATGATGCGCCTGGAGCCACAGACGAAGGTCAGAATTCCGGGCAATATCCTCACCGGACTTTCCATCCGCCGTTATGAAAGTTTTGCTGACTGCCCTTCGTGGAAGGTGGTAAAGGCGCGTGAAGATGCGGGTAGTTTCTGGAAAAAATGGGGAATTCACATTCTCTTCAAACAGGAGGTGGATGGAAGCATTATTCTGGGAGATTCTCATGAATATGCAGATATTTCGGAAAGGGATTCTCTTGATATTGACATCAAGGAAGAAATCTCCCGGTATTTTATAGAAGAAGCCGGTAAAATATTTGACCTTGACAACTGGCAGATCCAGACGCAGTGGATGGGGGTATATAGTCAGGGGAAAACGCATGATATATACCAGAAAACCCTTGACAATAAAGTGCATATTGTAACCGGTATAGGCGGAAAAGGGATGACTGCCAGCCCGGGATTTTCAGACTATCACATCCAAAAAATATTTTCTTTATGATCCAGATGGTTGTATTTGACATGGCCGGAACAACGGTCAATGAGGACAATGTAGTGTATAAAACCCTGAATGCCGCCGTAAATGGCAGGGGAAATAATTTTACTCTCGAAACCGTGCTCAGAGAAGGGGCGGGGAAAGAAAAACTTCAGGCTGTCCGCGATATTCTCGCTTCCGCTGGTATTGAAAACGAGGCCGAATCGCAGGCGATTTACGAAGATTTTATCGTCATGCTGAAAAAGACCTATGCAGATCTCCACGTAACTCCTCAGGATGGAGCTGAATCTGTTTTTGCCGCGCTGAAGCAGCGTGGTATCAGGGTAATTCTCAACACAGGTTACAATCAGGAAACGGCCCTTTCCCTGCTTAATAAACTTGACTGGAAAGAAGGACAACAGATCGACGGACTTATCACTGCCAGTCAGGTGGAAAACAGCCGCCCAGCGCCGGATATGATTTTCCTTGCCAGGGATCGTTTCGGAATTGAAAGCGCGGCCAATATTGCCAAAGTGGGAGATTCTATTGTGGACATTGAAGAAGGTCAGAGCGCCGGATGCGGACTGAATATCGGCATAACAACCGGTGCCCATACCGAGGCACAACTCCTTTCTGCCAGCCCCGATAAGGTGATCCATCACTTATCAGAATTGCTGGATTTGGTCTGAAAAACCTCAAACACCCGAACATTACGGTAGCTGATTTTCCGTATTTTCGGGTGTTTGATAATTTCTGTTTTAGCTTAGGGAGCTGACCAGATAAACGCGCCCTTGTCCAGAAAATGCACAATCTGCTCCACGCTCTGGCTAGACTTTCTGTCCACGCCTTCTTCGGAGTTGAATGCGTTGTGGGGCGTGCAGATGACGTTGGGTCTTTTTGCCATTTCGAGGATGGCTGCCACCTCCGGATCGTCGCTGGTGCCTCCGCTTCTCAGCGCAATGGCGAGGTATTTTTCCTGATCGTAAACATCGATTCCCACACCGCTGAGATGTCCTTCATTGAGCAGCCGCAGCAGATTCGTGGCGGGAGAAAGTTCGCCCCGGGAGATATTGACAAACAACGCCCCGGGTTTTGCCTTTTTAAGAAGATCGTAGGTAAAATAACCTCTGTTGACTTTGGTGAGGTTCATGGCACATACGATGATATCTGCCTGAGGTAGTCCTTCTTCCACCGCTACATAGGTTTCTCCGGGATATTTTTCTTCCAGATCCACACACAACACGTTCATTCCCATGCCGTGGCCGATATTGACTACTTGTCCGCCGATATTTCCCACACCGACTACCAGCAGGGTTTTTGCTTCAATTTCCCTGCCTGTGATGCCGTCGCGGTGAAAGGTTTTAAACTGTTCGGTCTGCTGGGGCAATTTGCGGTACAGCGCCAGCATAAGCATCAGCGCGTGTTCGGCCACAGCCCGGTGGCAGTATAGCGGAAGAAAACCGCAGGGGAGGTTGGTGTCCGTTGCTTCCTGGTAGGCGTGCAGGTGATCATAACCTGTGCTCCGGGAGAGGATTGACGAAAGCTGACCTGCCCACGAAGTGGGAATGGCCGACTGTGTGCGAATGGAAATCATGGGTGCGGGGGGTGTCTCTGCGCCATATTCCTGAATGGTTTTCCAGGTAAAACCGGCATTGACGGAAGCGGGAAGGTAGTGTCGCAAGGCTTCTTCCTCTTCTTCAAAGGCTTCGAAAAAAAATACGTCCATTATTTAAATTTGAATATACTTTCGGTTTATCGGCCTCAAAAATAATAAATCTCCGGAGGTGAATGATCCGGATGTATAAAACAGATGATTTTTGGTTCTTTTTTGGAGGGAAATGGTCGATTCACCCGTACCATCAGTTGTCGGTCAGTGCATGCTTATACGCATCCAGGCATCGCTGCCTGGCGTATGTATGTTCCACAATCGGTCTGGGGTAGGAGGGCGTACCAAATTCGGGTACCCATTTTCTGACGTATTTCCCCTGCGGGTCAAATTTTTTCATCTGTGCCTCCGGATTAAAAATGCGGAAATACGGCGCGGCATCCGTGCCACAACCGGCAGCCCACTGCCATCCGCCATTGTTGGATGCCAGTTCAAAATCAAGGAGTTTTTCGGCAAAATACGCCTCCCCATGCTGCCAGTTGATCAGGAGATGTTTGCTCAGAAAACTTGCGGTTACCATTCTCACGCGGTTGTGCATATAACCCGTGGCATTCAACTCACGCATGCCTGCGTCAACCAATGGGTAACCGGTTGTGCCCATCTTCCATCTTTCGAGCGCCTCCGGATCGTCGCGCCACGGTATGGCCTCATAAGCACGCTTAAACGGCCCTTCGGCCACGTGGGGAAAATTCCACAGGATTTGCATGTAAAACTCCCGCCAGATAAGTTCATTCAGATAGGTGGGGTTGTATTTCCAGGCAGTGTAAACCAGCGAGCGTATGCTGATCGTGCCAAACCGCAGGTGGATTCCCAGGCGCGAAGTACCTCTGATTGCGGGAAAGTCGCGGGTTTTATCGTATTCCCGGATTACGGATAAGTCTGGAGTCGATTGGGGAAAAGGGATAGTTGAGGGCCGAAAATTCATTTCGCCCAGAGAAGGAACCGGATGGGGAGAACTTTTCCAGAAATGTTGAAAACCTGAAGCCGTATCATGCAAAAGCAGGGAGTCGGGGTTTAAACCTTCTTTCCACTTGCGGGAATAGGGTGTAAAAACTGTATAAGGAGTTCCATTCTGCGACAGAACCTCTTGTTTTTCAAATATCACCTGGTCTTTATAGGTATGGAACGAAATCCCGCGAGATGCGAGCAGGGAAGCGATTTGTTTGTCTCTGTCCTGTGCATACGGTTCGTAGTCATGGTTGGTGTAAACTGCTTTCAGGTGTAGTTCGGAGGCCCAGGTTGCCCAGACAGATAGTGGAGACCCATGAACAACCAGCAGGCTGCTGCCCAGGGAAATGAGTTTTTCCTGCAAATGCGTAATCTGGCGGTGGATAAAGTCTATCCGGGCATCATTGGGAGGCAGTTGATCGAGAATTTCCCTGTCAAAGATAAAAACCGGAATTACGGGAAGCCCCTGCCTCAGGGCGTGCCAGAGGCCGGTATTGTCGTCGAGCCTGAGGTCGCGTCTGAACCAGAAAACAATAAAAGGAGTTGACATTTTGATAAGATTGCTTACCAAAAGTTAACCCCATAATGATGGAATTGTTTTACACAGGATTCCTCAGGCACCGATTTCGGCGAGTCTGTCGCGCAACACTTTCAGCTTAGCCTCGGCATCAGCCTGTTTTTGTTTTTCCCTGTCTATGACATTGGCCGGAGCGCTGGAAACAAAACGTTCATTCTGCAGATTTTTGTTGACTTTGAGTAGAAATCCTTCAAAATAGTCGATATCAGTGAGGATTTTTGCTTTTTCAGCATCAAGGTCAAGTTTCGGCAGGGGAATATAAATTTCGGTAGTATCTATCTGGAGGGTTCCCGCGTTTTCGGGTTTTTCCTGAACAAATTCGATGGTATCTGTCCGGAGAAACTTTTTCAAAATATCTGCATACTGCTGAAACACCGCCTGATTGTCGGATTTGATAAACAATTCCAGATCCTGTTTCTCTTCTTCCCCCGATTGTTTGGATCGTTGGTCGTTCCAGTAAGCCCTTACATCGGTAATGGTTTTGCGGATAAGTTCGAGGTCTTTGAGTATTTCTGCATCAGGTTCAGTTTCTGCAAACAGGTTTTCGGTTGAGATAAACTGACCCGGTTGTCTTTCTTTCAGTCCCTGCCAGATCTCTTCGGAGATAAAAGGCATAAAAGGATGAACCAGTTGCAGGCATTTTTCAAAAAGGCTGATGGTTTGGGAGAGTGTTGCTGCGGATACCGGCTCGCCCTGAGCAGGTTTTATCATTTCGAGAAACCAGTTGCAGAAGTCGTCCCACACCAGTTTATAGACACTCATGAGTGCGTCGGAGATACGAAATTTGGAGAAGTGGTCGCGAATTTCGGCGGCGGTTTCATTGAGTCTTGCTTCCATCCAGGCGGTGGCAATCGTTTCCTGAGAACTGGGTGCGGCGGCGGACGCAGCCCAGCCATTTACCAGCCGGTAGGCGTTCCAGACTTTATTGGCAAAGTTGCGACCTTGTTCTACGAGTGACTCTTTAAACAGCAGGTCATTGCCAGCGGGAGAACTCAGCAGCATTCCTACACGGACACCATCTGCGCCGTATTGGTCGATAAGATCCAGTGGGTCAGGGGAGTTGCCGAGCGATTTGCTCATTTTCCTCCTTTTGTCGTCGCGAACAATTCCGGTAAGGTAAACATTGGTAAAAGGTTTTTTACCGGTGTATTCATACCCTGCGATGATCATCCGGGCGACCCAGAAAAAGAGAATTTCCGGTGCGGTGACGAGGTCATTGGTAGGATAATAGTAGTTGAAGTCAGGATTACCGGGACGGGTAAGTCCGTGGAATATAGAAATCGGCCACAACCAGCTCGACGCCCAGGTGTCGAGAACGTCGGAATCCTGCGACAGGTCGGCAGCGGTAAGGCTGGCGTTCCCGGTTTTCGCCCGGGCTTTTTCCAGGGCTTCTGCTTCACTTGCTGCCACGACAAAAGTCTGGCTTCCCTGAATATAAAAAGCAGGGATGCGGTGGCCCCACCAGAGTTGGCGGGAGAGGCACCAGTCCCTGACATTTTCCATCCAGTGTTTGTAGGTATTGAAAAACTTATCAGGAATGAGGTTGATTTCACCCTTGATCACCGCCTCGTAGGCAGGTTGTGATATGTCTTTCATTTTGAGGAACCACTGCATGGAAAGGCGGGGTTCGATGGCGGCATCTGTTCGCTCAGAATAACCAACGGAATGGCGGTAGTCTTCGGTTTTTACCAGAAAACCCGCTTCTTCGAGGTCTTTGGTAATTTGTTTTCTCACCCAGAACCGGTCTTTGCCGATATATAATTCGCCCGCTTCACTAATGGTTCCATCGGGGTTGAGGGCATCAATCACAGGGAGATTATGGCGGATACCGATTTCGTAGTCATTGATATCATGTGCCGGGGTGATTTTGAGGCATCCTGTACCAAATTCGCGGTCAACATAAGCATCGGCAATGATGGGGATGGGGCGGTTTACCAGCGGTACGATGGCGCGTTTACCGTGTAAATGGGTATAGCGTGCATCTTCGGGGTGAATAGCAATGGCGGTATCCCCGAGAATGGTTTCGGGGCGGGTAGTAGCGATGGTGACAAACTGGTCGTCAGTCCCTTCTATCGGGTAGCGGACGTGGTAGAGTTTGCCTGCGGTATCGCGGTGAATAACTTCTTCATCCGAAACAGCCGTTTGGGCGGAGGGGTCCCAGTTGACCATACGAACACCGCGATAGATATAACCTTTTTCGAAGAGGTCGCAAAAGACCTGAATAACAGATTCTGAGTACTCCTCATCCATGGTAAAGGCAGTGCGATCCCAGTCGCAGCTTGCCCCGAGTTTTTTGAGTTGTTGCAGAATAATGCCCCCGTACTTGTCTTTCCATGCGAAAGCGTGGCGAAGAAATTCTTCGCGGGAGAGATCCGTTTTGGAGATTCCCTGATCTGCAAGCAGTCTTACGACTTTCGCTTCAGTTGCGATAGAGGCATGATCTGTACCGGGCACCCAACAGGTGTTATACCCTTCCATTCTCTTACGTCTGATGAGTACGTCCTGAATGGTATTGTTGAGCACGTGGCCCATGTGGAGGATACCAGTAACGTTGGGTGGGGGGATAGCGATGGTGTAGGGTTCGCGGTGGTCGGGAGTGGATTTAAAAATCCGGGCCTCCATCCATGCGGCATACCATTTTTCTTCGATTTCTCCGGGAGAGTACTTGGCAGAAAGGTTCATTGATACAAAGTCTTTAGAATCCCTATTACGGGGTGCGGCAAAAAGTGGTGCAAAGATACAATTTGTATGTTAAGCCGGAAAGGAATTCAAAAGCAAAGGGGTGTTTCTTTTTGAGAAACACCCCTTTGGGTACAAAAGTGTAAAGTAATCTTTGAAGCGATTATCGGATGATGACTTTTTGGATCACATTGTGGATTCCATCGGTGAGTTGGATAATGTAGAGGCCGGCAGCGAGGTTGCTAACGGAGAAGTCAACAACACCCTGTGTTTCTCTGTTGGAGCCTACACTTTGAGAGTGGAAGAGTTTTCCTGAAGCATCATAGACATAGATTTTGGCGCTGCCGGTGAGTCTGCTATACCAGATTTTGAGGATATCACCGTAGCTGGGGTTGGGAGATGCTGTGAGAACCGGAAGGTTCGAATTTTTCAATTTCCCGGTTTCGGTTTTTTTGTCATCATAAATATCGTCCACATCATCATAAGGAGTGTACATGTATTCTCCTTCTTCAACGGCTTGTGCAAAGGATTGAGACGGCATGAATGTAACAAAACAAACTGCGAAAAATGCGATGGTGAGAATAGATGAAGTTTTCATAACCTTTAATTTTGGAATTTCGTTAGCTGATTAAATTTGAACAATACAAATATAACGGGCAGTATTAATAAATGCAAATTTTGAATATATTTTTTTTGGAAATTTTGTACGATTGCAGGAAATATATCTCGTTGAAATTATCCATTTAAACATTTGCTAATCAACTGTTTAATTTATTTTCATATTCAGAAAACCTAATGTAATCTAGGTATTTTTTATGTCAAATACACGATATGCGAATTAATTTAAGTGTTTTTTTGTGTCACCTTATATTCACTTTATGTTGGGGGATTTTAGATAAAATTATATCTGATTCGATTTGACGTATTTTTATGTTAATAGTAGATTGCCCGTAATTTTTTTTTGTTCTGTACCGAAAAAAGCAGGTTTCAGGGCTACATTCTATTCCGACAACGTATATTTTTGCGCCAAATCCTTTTCTAAAAGAGGACTATTTTGTATATTGAGCCACTATATTCCAGCATGCGTTTCGCCATTACCTTTATTCTGCTTCTCCCCACTCTTGTATTTTCTAAAGATTTTACCGAATCTCTGGACAGTCTGTCACGTCAGAAGACCGATGCAGTTACGGAGGAGAATCTGTCGATTGTGTTAAAACTAACGCAGGGTTACATGACTCAGAACCCGGACAAGGCCCTCGACTACGGATATGAGGCCTTTCGGCTGGCCGAAAAACTGGGACTGGAAGAGCGAAGTGCCCAGGCATTTGATTTTTTGGGAAGAATTCACGATTCAAAAGGAAACCTTATCCTCGCCTCTGATTGTTTTGAAAGAGGTCTGGAAATGGCTATAGTGGCTCAAAACGCTAAACTTATTGCCCACCTCAACAATAGCCTCGGGGTCATTTATTCTAAAAAAGGGGACAATAAGCTTGCGCTGACTCATTTTATTCAGGCAAAAAATGAATGGGAAGCCCTGGGCAACTATCGCCAGATGGCCATTATCCTCAATAATATGTGCGCGCTGAATGTGGAACTGAAAAATTACGACGCAGCCATTTCTGCCGTCAATCAGGCGCTGGAGGTAAATAAAGATGATGACCTGCCCGGCCACGCCATTCGTGGTCAGTCTTACAACAATAAAGGCTCCGTTTACGAAGAAACCGGCCAGTTTGACAAAGCCCTCGCCAATTATCTCCTCGCCCTCGAAGAAAAAAAACACGATAAAAAGGAGGTTGCCGTCATCTCTACCCTTACCAGCATTGCCTCAGTATATGCCCGGATGAATGACGAAGCCGAATCCGCCCGGTTTTTCAACGAGGCACTTGCCATTGCCCAACAGTCTCAGGATAAATATTGGCTCCATTACCTCTATAAACTTCAGGGTGAAAGACTGGAAGCCCGTGGCAACTATGACCAGGCCAAAGAATACTATCTCAAAAGCCTCGACCTTGCTTCCCTCATGGATGCTAAAAATACAGTGCTTGACCTCAGGAAAAACCTCTCCAGGGTCTATTCCCGAACCCGTGACTATGATGCAGCGCTCATGCACCAACTCATCTACAACGAGTTGAAAGACTCGATGGTCAATGAAAAATCCATGAAACAACTCGCTGAAATTCAATCTCTTTACCAGTTTGAAGAACAACAGAAAAAGATCTATAAACTCGAAGCCGAGCAGGAAATCGGACGAATTCAGAAACTGGGGCTGATTTTGTTCAGCCTCCTTCTACTGGTCGCTTTTGCTGGTTTTTTTAGCCGGTACCGCCTCAAACAACGCGCCAACCGACTGCTGGAAAGGCAAAAAAGCGAAATACTGGAAAGAAATAATGAAATTGAAAATCAAAACCAGTTACTCGAATCCCAAAACAAAGAAATTGAGGCTAAAAATCAGTTGCTCGAACAACAGGCCCGGGCCATCAACAGTCAAAACCGCCAGTTGAAACAAACCAATGACGAACTTGAGCAATTTGCCTATGCAGCTTCACATGACCTGAGGGAGCCGCTGCGAACTATCCGGAGCTATATGCAACTGCTGGAAAAACGGTATAAAGGGAATCTCGATGGCTCAGCCCATGAATTTATAAATTATGCCACCAGCGGTGCTGTGAGGATGGACGAGCTGCTCCAGGATCTGCTCGAATACTCCCGAATCGGCCGGATGGATTCTCAAAAAGTCTCTGTAAACCTCAACCAGGTGCTGGAATCAGTGAAAGAAAACCTCGCCCATCAGATCGCCCAAAGCCATGCGGTGATCGAAGTGAAGACTCTTCCTGAAATTTATGGATTCCGCGCAGAGCTTTCCCTGCTTTTCCAGAACCTGATAAGTAATGCTATCAAGTTTTCAAAACCCGGTATTTCGCCCCGGGTTTTGATTCAGTCTCAGGTTGATAACGGCAATTTTCTGATCTCTGTTACTGACAATGGAATCGGAATCGAACCACAGTATCAGCATCAGATCTTCAGTCTGTTTAAACGCCTCCACACCCGCGAAGAATACGACGGTAGCGGGCTGGGGCTGGCAATATGTCATAAAATCATGCTCAACCACGGAGGAAAGATATGGCTCGACTCAGAACCCGGCCTGGGATCTACCTTCCACGTGCTTCTGCCCGGAAGAAATGAAGTGATTCCGGAGAACGGCATGGGATAAATCGCTCACCTTATTTCTTTGTATTTTACTATTTTAGGGTTTTTCCTTTTGCCTGAAATAAATAACAGGGAGGATTCTTTGTCCTCCCTGTCGAAAAAATATTATATTTCAGGCCGCTTAACCCTAAACTATGATACATCAACTTCTACGTTTTTCGCTGGCAATCTTTTTATTAACACTATTGCCTTATCCTCGGCTTTCTGCTCAATCGGTTCGCCCCGTCTGTGGAACCGATGCCTATTATCAGCTTCAAATGCAGAAAGATCCCCAGTTTGCACAAAGACTGGCGGCTATTGACAGGTTTGTTTCTGAGCAGATTGCCAAAGGAGGAAACCCGGCCCGTGGCACCATATATCAAATCCCGGTTGTTGTCCATGTGGTTTATAATACGCCTGCCCAGAATATTCCGGATGCGCAGGTGCAGTCCCAGATAGATGTGCTGAATGAAGATTTCCGGAGGTTGAATGCCGATACCGTCAATACCCCGGCCCCTTTTAAACCGCTGGCGGGTGATTCTGAAATCGAGTTTTGTCTGGCGTCTTTCGACCCATCCGGCAACCCATCCAATGGTATAACACGCACTTCTACCAGCAAATCGGTTTTTTCTGATGCAACCGACGATATCAAAGCCTCTGCATCCGGAGGTGCCGATCCCTGGCCACAGGGCGATTATCTGAATATATGGGTTGGTCCACTTACCGGAGGCCTTCTTGGTTATGCAGCCCCTGCCGGAAGCAGCGGCGAGGGCGTAGTTATCGGCCCCGAATATTTTGGCCGAATTGGCTCAAATCTCGACCCTTCCTTTGATCTGGGAAGAACCGCTACGCATGAAATCGGACACTGGCTCTCCCTGAAGCACACTTGGGGTGCAGGCGGATGCACCAATGACGATGGAATCGCCGATACACCGATTCAGGATCAGCCCAATTTTGGCTGTCAGACTTTCCCCTATATCAGTTGCCCCGCTGCTGCCAATGGCGATATGTATATGAACTATATGGACTACAGTGATGACGCTTGTTTCAACCTCTTTACCATTGGTCAGGCAACGGCCATGCGGGCGATGTTTGCACCTGGCGGGCCGCTGGTCTCTTTTCTCAATTCAGGCGGCTGTCTCAAAGCAGGATTTGACGATATCGGAGTAGAGGCAATCCTCGATCCCAATGGAGACCAGTGCGGAGGTAAGTCAAGAGGAGCGGTAATGATCCGGAATTTTGGACAAAACGTCGTTACCTCCGCTCAGATCAAATATGAACTCGACGGCAATCTTCTGGCGATCAATTTCTGGTCGGGCACCCTCAACCCCGGTGCATCACAGTTGGTTAACTTCCCATCTTTTAATGTGTCTATCGGTACCCATTCCTTCAAAGCCTACACCTCCAGCCCCAATGGAAACAGCGATAGTGATCCTGCCAATGATGCGTTTACTTCTACCTTTGAGGCGCTCAATAATGCCGGAATCGCAATCCCTTTCTTTGAAGGTTTTGAAAGTGGCGCATTTCCGCCCGCCAACTGGTCAACCACCAACGGCGATAACCAAATCACATGGCAGGAAGCCCCGATCGGTCGCAACGGATCTGGTTCAGCTTTTATGGACAACTACAACTATTCTGCGATTGGTCAGGTGGACGAACTGCTCTCCCCGGCTTGATCTCACTTCTTTTGACAAAGTCGGGCTGTCATTCCATGTAGCTTATGCGCGTTATGCCGCCAATTCGGGCTTTACCGATACACTCGAAGTATGGGCTTCGGGTGACTGCGGGAAAAACTTTCAGTTGCTCTGGAAAAAATATGGCAATGACCTGGCAACTACCACCGCCACCACCGCTTCTTTTGTGCCGCTTGCTGCTTCACATTGGCGCCAGGAATGGGTGGATCTGACAGACTATTCTGACAGTACTTACGTAGTCATCAAGTTTCGCCATACTACCAACTACGAAAACAACCTCTATATTGATAACATCAACATCAATGAGATTTTTAGCCTGGATGTCGATCCTTCCGATGTTTCCGGCAACCTGAAAGTAGTTCCTAATCCTGCTTCAGATATCGCATGGCTGATGTATGATACACCAATGGGTGGAAATGTGAGTGTATCGATGATTGACGTAAACGGCAGAGAGGTATATTCCATGAAAGATATCGCAACTACCGGAATCAATCGCTACGAACTACCAGTGGGAAACCTGGCTTCCGGTATCTATTTTATCCGCCTTACGAATGAAAAAGGCGCAATAGTCGAAAAACTTTCAGTAGAGTAATCCATTCTCTGATACAAAAATAAACCCTCTTCCGGAACACGGGAGAGGGTATTTTTTTCTTTGACGGGGTAGAGGAATTATCGTTTTTTATCCTTGAAATACAGGAATGCGCTGGCAACCAGATACGCTGCGATCGCAAATAAACCCAGGTAAAAAGCCCAGGAAATTGTTTTAAAAATTGATATAACGAGGAAAACACCTACTACCGGAAGGGTGATTTGGCCCCACAGAGGGAGTTTCAGGTACATCTGAATAAGCAGGCTCTTTTTCATTTTTTGATTCATTACCTATAAAAGAATACGTACTGATAATTCGTAAAATACTAAGGATAGGTTACAAATAAAAATTTGCCTTTCTAAAGCCCGAAAGCTTTTGCCGCAAAATTTGCCCGAATGTTTTCCTGTTTTGCCATAACTTTGCTGCTGCTTTTTTGTCCAAAACCATTCATGAATCTCAAAACCTTCCTTCGCTTATTCTTGCCCCAACCCCCAATATCCGGAATCAGGCGACGGATAAAACCCTTTTGCGGCTACATTCTTCTTGGCTGTTTGTTATGGGGAGGTAATGAAGGCGTATCGCAGGTTTTTTACGACCAGCATTTTCGCAAAATGGCAGCAGAAGGGATCCAAAAAACCTATAACCTGGAATACGATGCTGCCGAAACAATTTTTTCTACACTTGACAAGGCCTATCCCCACCACCCGGCGCCTTTGTTTCTGCTGGCGCTCAACCGGTGGTGGCAGAGTTTTATTTCCACCACAGACAACTGGCATGCTTATATAGAAACACAACTGGAAGATGCAGTAGCCCGCAATCAGAAAATGAAAGATTCCCCCGGGTATGAACTCGAATATGTTTTTTTCCAATATATGAGTTATGCTTTCCTTACCCGTCTGTATATTATCAGGAGAGAATGGTTGCGTGCTGCCAATACTGGAAGAAAGGCGTTGCCCTATCTGAGCAAAAGCCTGACTTATACCCAGAAGAGCCCGGAGTTTTATTTCAGTGCGGGGATTTACCATTATTATGCAGCGGTGTTTCCGGCAAGGCATTCATATATCAAACCCTTTGCAGTCTTTTTTCCCGACGGAGACGCAGAAATAGGGCTGGAGGAACTGGAATATGCGGCGGGAAACAATAATTTTACCCAGGCAGAAGCTATGTATTATCTGGGTGATATATATCTGGAAGAGGAGGGGGAATACGCCCGTTCACTGAGTATAAAAAAAGCCCTGGCTTTGAAATACCCCGGGAATACATGGTTTCAGGCAGATTTTGCCCGGGCGCTGGTGTACAATCGCCGGTATGGAGAAGCCGAAATCATTTTGAAGAAACTCCAGGCCGGGTTTGAGCGTTTGCCAGGTTCGCAGAAACGGCATATCACCAGTGTGGAATCCAACTACACCTCCCAGTTGATGTTGCGGGTATATCACTATCTGGGGCGAATCAGTCTGGAGCGTGATAAGCGGTATAGTCAGGCGGCCAGTTTTTTTAAGATCAGCAATGAAATGGCAAAACTGGCAGGGATTGAATCAGAAATTCACCTTCCTGCAAATGCCTATTATCTCGGCAGATGCATGGACGGCCTGAATCAGAAGGAAAAAGCCGGTGAATGGTATCAGAAAGCCCTCGATATGGACGAAAACCATCTCATAAAGACACAGGCCGGCGCATGTCTGGCAGGAAAATGCCCCGAAATTTAAGCGTATCCTGTCGGCCCGCCAAAGTTGGGGGGAAGGTGCATATCTCTGTCGGGGATCAGGACTTCTCCGTTGGTCTGTTCAAATTTTTCGATATTTTCTTTCAACGCCAGTAGCAGCCGTTTTGCATTCTGTGGTGTCATAATGACTCTTGACCGAACTTCCGCCTTGGGCGTTCCGGAAAGAATCTGGATGAAGTCAAGGATAAATTCGGAATGAGAATGAGAAATCACCGCAAGATTGCTGTAAACTCCGCGTGCGGTTTCTGCTGAAAGTTCAATGTTTATCTGCGACGGGGCGTTTTTTTTCTTATGTTGATCGTCCATAATTGTGGGTACGAAGATTTTTTCGGGTTAAAGTTACAAATAAATGACCATAACAAAGGAAATCGGAATAAATCCTTACCGGTTTTCAGACCGGATCAATATCTATCAGAATTCGCAGGCTTTTCACCGGTGCTGATTCGTAGTAGGCTTCGATGGCTTTATGGAGAGATTCTCGGAGCCGCGCTGCAGCAATATTTTTTCCGATTTTGATCATAAACTGCATCCGGTATTGGTTTCTGACCCTGGCCACAACGGCATAGTCTGGGCCGAGGAGGTTGGTACCAAACAGAGGTTTGAAAAGATGGTAAAGCCGCATGGCTTCGGTTTCTATAAAGCTCCGGTCTTTATGTTTAAATTCAATTCTGATCAGCCGGGTAAATGGCGGGTAAGCCAATTGTTGTCTTCCCGAAATTTCTCCCTCAAAAAAATGCACATAAGGTTTTTCCACAGAAGTGAGCACGATATTGTCCGGCATCATACTTTGAATGATCACCCGGCCTTTTTTTGTACTTCTTCCTGCTCTGCCGCTTACCTGCGTCAGTAGTTGATAGGCACTTTCAAAGGCGCGGAAGTCGGGGAAAGTGAGGAGGTTGTCTGCATTAATTACGCCGACCAGCGTCACGTTCTCAAAATCAAGTCCTTTGGAAACCATCTGTGTACCAACCAGGATATCGATCTGCTTGTTTTCGAAGCGGCTGATGATATGTTGATAACCCAGTTTGGTCCGCGTCGTATCGAGATCCATCCTTTGGGTAACATACCCGGGAAAAAGTGCTGCTACTTCCTCTTCAATCCGCTCTGTACCGGCACCTGCGCGGCGCAAGGTATAGTTCCCGCAGTGCTCGCATTTGTTGACGTTAAAATCGGTATGGCCGCAATAGTGGCAGCGAAGGTGTTCTTTGCCTTTATGGTAGGTCGTACTGATGTCGCAGTTGATACACTGAGGCACATGCCCGCAAGTCTCACAGATCAGATAGGGCGAAAATCCTCTGCGATTTTGAAACAAAATCACCTGTTCGCCCCGGGTAAGGGTTTCGGCCATGGCATCGCGGAGTATTTTGGAGAAAACCCCATCGGAGAGGCGCTGTTTTCGCTGAATGCGCATATCCACAATCTGAATCTCCGGCATCTGCGCTGTCGTGGCGCGTTGGGTGAGTTCGACCAGTGTGTATTTGTTTTGCCGCGCATTCTGATATGATTCAAAAGAAGGAGTGGCAGACCCCAGGATGACCGGGCACTGAAAATTTACGCCATAATAAATGGCTACATCACGGGCATTGTACCGGGGGGCGGGTTCCGTTTGTTTGAATGAACTATCATGCTCTTCATCCACGACAATCATCCCCAGATCATCAAAAGGTAAAAATATGGCTGAGCGCACGCCAATGACGATCTGATACTCGCGGTTTTTTACTTTATTCCAGATTTCGACACGTTCGTGGTCATTAAACCTGCTGTGATAAATGCCTACAGATTCTCCAAAGGCGCTTTTGACGCGGTCGATGATTTGTTTGGTAAGTGTGATTTCCGGGAGAAGATAAAGCACCTGTTTGCCTTTTTGAAGGGCTTCCCGAATCAACTCGATATAGATATGGGTCTTGCCGCTACCGGTAATTCCATGGAGGAGCACAGGCTTTCCGGGAGAATGGGAAAGGCTGTTGCGTATTTCTGTGATTGCTTTTTCCTGAAGGGCTGTGAGGATGATCTTGTTTTCGTGCAATTTGTATCCGTACATCTCCAGCCGGTCGATGAGGACTTCCTCTTCTTCGATAATTCCCTTTTTGATAAGAACCTGAGCGACCTGGGAGCCGATTTCCAGCTCTTTGAGGGTTTCGGTTTTAGGCAGGATGTTGCCCTGATACCATGCTGAGACAATGCGCATCAGGAGGTTTTCCTGTGAAGGGGCATTGGAAAGAGATTCAAAGGCTTCGTGGAGGCGGGCTTCGTCGGTAAAGGCTTCTGCAAGTTTAAGAAAAGTTTTGTATTTGGGTTTGTAACGCGGTTCTACAAGCTGAAAAGTACGGATCAGTTTTCTGCCTTCCATGACTTTTAGTCGTGGAGAAGGATTCAGGATGCCCCAGATAGCGGAGACTTCCTGAAAATCGAGCACGGGCTGTATGCTCAGCGCCTCCATGAGCATAAATTCTTTGTCATCCAAAGAAAGACGCTGCCAGTCCGGTATATCCTCCATTTGTACACGGAGCGAACTTTCGGGTTTTAGCCCTGCAGGGAGGGCAGCTTTTAGCACCTCTCCCGGCGTACACATATAGTAAAAAGCAATCCATTCGAAAAGTTGCAACTGCGTTTCTCCCAGAACGGGCTTTTCGTCGAGGATTTCTTCGATGGGTTTGATCCCGCGCAACTGAGATTCGGACGGATGGTCAATGATCTTCCTGACCACTCCCGTATAGATTTTGGATTTACCAAAACTCACCAGCACCCTTTTTCCCGTTTGCACAGCATCTCTCTGTGTTTCGTGGATGAGGTAGTGGAAATTTGACCTGACGGCCAGGGGCAGTATGACTTCAGCAATAGAAGGCAAAGGTTGATTATGCTAATAAAATTAGATCAAATATACCATGGTGTTATTTATTTTGCTACAAAAAATCACAAAAAACGAGGATTTATACGCTTTTCAGAAAAAATCAGTGTGACCTCTTCTATATTCACTGTCCAATAAAATAGCCGGGCACGAATTTCGTTCCTACTTATGGATTGTTATGGATTGAGTGGGAACAGCAGCCTGAATCGTCTCTAAACAGATCATGTTTCTTTTTCCCCTTCCTTCTTACCCTTCAGACCATGTCGGGTGGGAATAGGGGAGGAAATGGCAATTGTGAAAAAAAACAGGTAGCCTGCCGTGTTTGGTGCGCTATTTGAGAATAAAAGGACTGATTAACCAGAAAAATATGAGGCTATTCTACCTGGGGGTTTTATTTTTATTTCCTGCTTATGTGCATGCACAAAATGTCTCTTCTGTACGGGCCGAAAGGGTAGGGCGGGACAGTGTACGCATTTTTATACGCTACAGGATCCCGCTGAAGCACGTACCTACCGTGTGGATATATTTGCCATTACCCCCAAAGACACCATCCGGCTTACCAAAGTTTACGGAGATATCGGAGATAGCATCAGCGTTGGCGACCACAGCGTCGTCTGGAACGCAATCGGAGAGTCTGGCAGATTTCGCGGCCCGGTGAAGTTTCGCGTCAGAGCTATTCCCAGTTTTCTTATCAATGACCCCCGGGAAGATCTTACCGCTAAGCGTGGCAACCCGTTTACCTTCTCCTGGTACGGCGGAAACAGCTACCTCGACGATCTCAGTCTGGTACTTTATCAGTATGACAATGCGCTCGATACCATCCACGTGGTCACCCAGGCCGATAAATATACGTGGCAGGTACCCGATGATCTTCCGCCAGGCAAAGGATATCGGGTGCGGATAGTAGGTACCGGCAAAACCGGCATCGATGTATTTACCCATGATTTTATTATTGCCCGGAAAATCCCCCTCTATTATATCATAGCTCCTGCGGCGGCTTTGGTAGGGGGAACCGCAGCGTTTCTTGTCTTACGTAGGAAAGAACTTCCGCCTCCGATTGATCCTGAAAAATAAACAAGCACTTACTTACCTATACCTTAACCCCAACATCGAACTACCATAAGCATTGATATGCACAACACCTACAAAAAATTATTCAGCAGCTACCCTCTCTACTTGCAGATGTCTGACCAAAACAGACGATCCGGGAGATTGCTGATTTGTGTTTTGCTCCTTCTCTCATTTGTCGCACCGGTTTCCGCTCAGAACTACACTGACTTTACCACGGTGCTTGGTTCTCCTTCAGGGCTTGCCAATAGTAAAGTTATCTGGGCTGATGTCGATAATGACAATGATCTGGATATTCTTGTCACGGGTGAAGCTTCGATTAATGATTACAGAACCACCATATATCGCAATCAGTTCAATACCAGCGGCAATTTTGCCGTGATTGCCAGTTCGAGTACTCTCGACCAGGTTCGCAATGCCGGCATTGATTTTGGCGATTACAACAATGATGGTTTTATCGATCTTATCCTTTGTGGTCTTGACGATAATGGCAACCGCCAGGCAAAACTTTACCTGGGAAATGGCACGGGTGCATTTACCAACGACCCGACGGCTACGCCGTCGCTTACCCCCGTCAGCGACGGGGCGGCGGCTTTTGGCGACTACGACAATGATGGCGATCTCGATCTGGTCATCTCCGGCAATACCGGTTCGGGCTCTCTGACCCGCCTTTACCGCAACGATGGCAATAGCCAGTTTGTCGAAGATGCAACAGCGACTGCCACGCTTACCGATGTGGAAAAAGGAAGTCTTGCCTGGGGCGACTATGACGCCGACGGAGACCTGGATCTCCTGATAAGCGGCACAGGCGCCGGACCACTTGCGCCTGCAACCACCCGGGTATTTGAAAATAAAGGGAATAGTATTTTTGGTAATAGCGTACCTTCTATCACCAGCGTGAAAGAAGGAGGCGCAGTATGGGGCGACTACGACCTCGATGGCGACCTCGATATCCTGCTTACGGGTAATACCGGTACAAACCTCGTCACCGAAGTCTGGCGCAATGACGGTTCCAACGTGTTTGTCAATATTGGCGCGACCCTTACCGGCATCAAAAACGGACAGGCAATCTGGGGAGACAACGACCATGATGGCGACCTTGATATTGTGATTGCAGGGCAGAATGGAAACACATCTGCCGATCGGATCACACAGTTTTACCGCAATATTAATGGTACTTTTACCCTGGATGCGACCGTATCGGCTGCCCTGGCCAATGTAAACAACGGGGCTTCGCTGGCTTTTGGCGATTACAACAACGATAAAGCACCCGATCTTCTGCTGGCCGGCACAACGAGTGGCACCACCACCCATGCCCTGAAGTTGTATCAAAACACGGGTGCGGCAGGAGGATCTAATGTCGTTCCGCCTGCTCCGCTCAACCTTTCTGCAGTTCAGGTCGGTGGCTCGGTTGTATTTACCTGGAATCTCTCCGGGTCGTCCTATCCTTCTGCGCTTCAGCCGGGACTGACCTACAATATTTACGTGGGTACAACTGCCGGAGATGACAATATTGTACCGGGGATGGCCAACCTTTCCACCGGAAAACGAAGAATATATGCCCAATCTTCCATAAAAGGACAATCCTGGGTGTTGGAAGGTCTGACTGCGGGTACTTATTATTGGGGTGTGCAGTCGGTAGATAATGATTTTGAAGGATCTGCTTTCAGTACTTCAGGGCCATTTACCTTTACCCCGATTACTTCTTCCACCTCGGTATTCAGTGACAATACTGCTGCGGCTTTTAGTCCGAATCCTATTCCTGCCGGTCTGATGAATGCTGCCATGGACTGGGGGGATTACAACAACGACGGATACATGGATTTTGTGGTTTCGGGTGCTACTTCATTTGCTCCCCTGACCGTGGACGCTTCGGTGTATAAGAATGATGGCGACGGAACCTTCACCAAGGACAATGCTGCCAGCGGGCAGTTGCCCGATGTCTATAATGCAGATGTCGCCTGGGGCGATTATGACAATGATGGCGACCTGGATATTGCCATTTGTGGCGAACTATCTACCGGCGGGATTAAAAAACTGGAGATTTACAAAAATAACGGCGTGGGGAGTTTTTCCTTTGGAAGTCAGGCCTCTGCCATACTTACACCGGTAACCCGCGGCAGCCTCGACTGGGGCGACTATGACAATGACGGAGACCTCGACCTGCTGGTAACCGGGCTTTCCGATAACGGGCTTTCTACCACGTTGTACAGAAACAGGAAAATTCCTCAGAATATCGATGGATTTGAGGTGGACAATGCGGCATCGCTCGTGCTGGAGAAAGTAGAGTTTGGCGATGCGAAATTTGGCGATTACAACAATGACGGGTGGCTTGACATTGCACTGGCGGGAGCCGCCAACAGCCCCACCAGCAACGGGCCTTTTACCGAAGTATATCGCAATCAGGGAAATGGAACCTTTGTGGCGATCAATACAACCATTCCCGGTGTGCGTCTGGCGCGACTTGCCTGGGGAGATGCCAACAACGACGGATTTCTGGATTTGCTGGTTTCGGGGAGCGTTTCCAACTCCGGGACGATTCAGGCCATTACCAACGTCTATAAATATGTGGAGTTTCCGCCTTTCTTCTTCGGATTTATCAATATCACCAATACCAGTACAACGGCTATTCAGCCGGTAGCCAACGGCAGTGTAGCCTGGGGAGATTATGACGATGACGGGTTTCTCGATATTCTCCTCACAGGAGAATGGGATAGTCTGGGTATAGCCAAAAGAGTTACCAAAGTATATCAGAATAATGGAAGCACGGCCAGCACCAAATTTACCGAAGACCTGGCCGTTTCCTCCACCCTTACCAACGTGGACCTCGGCAGTCGCGCTTCATGGGGTGATTATACCAATGATAAAAAACTGGATATCATTCTCACCGGCAGAGTTACCGGTTCCAATAATGCTATTTTAAGGCATACAAAAACAGTGATACCAATCCCAATATTACCCCGGGTCCGCCTGTCAATCTTGAGCGCAACTCAACGGTTTTGATGTGATCCTGTCCTGGGATCCGCCGGCCTCAACCGCCGCCAATAAGGTAAATGGACTGACGTATGCTATTTATCTCGACAAGCCGGGAGGAAGCAGTGCAGTAGAAATCAGGTCGCCCATGTCGAACCTCTCCAACGGGTTTCGCCGCATTGTGCACCCCGGAGAACTGTATCACACCCGGAGTGTTACGATACAGGGCCTGCAGCCGGGCCCATACAACTGGAGTGTACAGGCGATCGATCAGGATTTTGAAGGCTCTGTATTTGCTGCGCAGGAGTTATTCAGCTATGAAGATCCCACCTTTATTGATACTACTGCCGCTACATTTCCTTTTACGACCCCCAAAGCTGTATGGCAGGCCTCGGTAGCCTTTGGCGACTACAAAAAAAATGATGGCTACCTTGATATTGCCGTTTCCGGCCGCACGGCTTCTGCCGCCTACAATACCAATCTGTATGAATACGACCCGCTGACCGATGTATATGTGATTGATCAGAACTCCAGCAATCAGTTGGTGCAGGTCAACTCCGGAAGTGTGGACTGGGGAGACTTTGACAATGATGGCGACCCAGATCTTCTGGTCACAGGCCTTTCGGCTTCCGGCCCGGTCAGCCGGCTGTATGAAAACCTTTCAGGTGCGTTTACAAGCGCATTGTATTATCAACTCGATGGGGTAAGGGATGGAATTGGAAAATTTGGCGACTATGACAATGATGGCTGGGTGGACATTCTCATTTCCGGACACAACGGAACCACCCCCATAACCAAACTTTACCGCAATACTTTTTCTACCAACCCCGCCAATCCTTTTACTGACAGCGGCGTAGCATTTGATAACCTTACCAATAGCGATGCAGACTGGGCCGATTTTGACAACGACGGCTATCTGGATCTGGCCCTTACAGGAACTCAGGCTGTGGGAACCAACCCTGTTTCCAAAGTATATCGCAACACCCAAAATGGCGGATTCGCCAATTTTGTGATTCCCGGATTTCCTGCGCTGGACTCCAGCAGTGTAGCCTGGGGCGATTTTAATGCCGACGGATTTGTAGATCTGGCCATAACCGGAAAAAACAGTACCGGTACTCTTATCGCCAAAGTTTACAAAAACAATAATGGTACAAGCTTTACAGATATTTCAGCCACTGTGTATGCAGTGAAGGGAGGAAGCCTCGACTGGGGAGATTACAACAACGATGGTTATAAAGATCTGCTGGTAACCGGGCAGTATGGTACCCTCGCCGACAGATGGGCTACCCTGTACCGGTACAATCCTGCAACCAGCAACTTTGTGGAAGAGCCGCTGGCCGCAGCCCCTTTCCCGCAGGTGAATGCGGGCAGTGATGCTGCCTGGGGCGATTTTGACCGGGATGGAAAACTGGATGTAGTCATTGTAGGTAAGATCAGCGATTCCCCTGCCACAGGATCATTTGTCTTATTGCGGAATATTGATCCGGCACCGGTAAATACGCCGCCTGCACCTGCCGGACTAAGTTATACCATTGACGGAAATGAACTGGTGTTGCATTGGAATGCACCGCCCAACAAAGGGTATTCCCATAATGTATATGTAGGCTCCTCTTCCGGCGGATTTGATTTCCGTTCGCCACTTTCGGGCATTTCAGATGGCATGAGGAAAATAGTCGCTTCCGGGCATGTGAACGATACGACGGCTTTCAGAATCAAAAATCTACCCGGAGGAACTTACTTCTGGGGGGTACAGGCGATTGATGCTGACTTTCAGGGATCTGCATTCACTTCCGGACAGACGATTACGTATGAGTTGCCCACCTTTTCAGATGTTTCGGGCAAACTTCCGTCAGGTTCCCCCGGACTGACCTATTCTTCACTGGCCTGGGCCGATTTTGACAACGACGGAGACCTCGACCTGCTGGCCTCCGGCCTCGATGGCACAACGGCTTCCACCCGTTTGTACCGCAACGACGGTTTCAGCGGATTTAACTATATTTCCGGCTCCGGAATCATCAATTTTGGCCCGTCTGATCTCGCCTTTGGCGACTACGACAACGACAACGACCTCGATGTCGTCATCGCCGGTGCCAACAGCAGCGGCAACCCGGAAGCCAGAGTTTACCGCAACAATGGATCGACCTTTACCTTCGTCAAGGCGCTTACCGGTGTAACCGGCGCCAGTGTCGCCTGGGGCGATTACGACAACGACGGAGACCCCGATATCCTTCTTACCGGAAATGCCACTTCCGGACGCATTACCCAGATTTATGAAAATACCGGCGCAGGCAATTTTGCCGATATAGGCCCGGGAATTCCCGGCGTGAAAGACGGAGAGTCGGACTGGATAGACTTTAACCGCGACGGATTTAAAGACGTGCTCATTTCCGGAAACAAGGTCGGCGGCACATCCGGCACGCCAACCATGGATCTCTATCGCAATAATGGCGGGCAGAGTTTTTCCTTTGTAACCAGCTTTGCCGGAATAGACTCCTCCAGTATTGACATCGGAGATTATAATAATGACGGCTACGAGGATATCCTGGCAACTGGAAGGTTGTCAACAGGTGTGCCGGTCAGCAGAGTATATCAGAATAACGGAGGAACCGGTAATTTTACCCTGGAGACAACCTTCACCGCTACCGGGGTCTTTGCCGGTGATGCCCGCTGGGTCGATTACAACAATGACGGATGGCTGGATGCAGTTCTCAGCGGAAGAACCGCTTCAGGTAATGTCGCAGAGGTATTCCGAAATGACGGAACCGGCCATTTTGTGAAAAAAACCATTGCTGCTCTTCCCCTTGCTGCTGCGGAAAAAGGGGTATCAATTGCCGCCGGAGATTTTGACGGCGACAAAAAAACAGATCTGGCTTTTTCTGGTTTTGCCGGAAGCAGTGTATTCCGCCTTTACCAGAATGTGGACACTACTGCCAATACCACCCCGGGCGTGCCCGGCGGGTTGAGTTCTGTGGTTTCCGGCGATACCGTTTTGCTTAGCTGGACTGTTCCCGCGGGCACCAGTCCCTCGATTGCCAGCGGGCTGTCGTACAACCTCAGTATCGGCTCATCACCCGGTGCAACAAATATTCTTGCACCCTCGGGAACACTTAGTGGTTCTCCCTATCACCGCATCCCTGCGTGGGGAAATGCCGGAAGGAGACTGACCTGGAAACTGCGGAAATTACCTGCCGGAACCTATTACTGGCGGGTACAGACCATTGATGCAGATTTTGAGCCTTCGGCTTTTCCTTCCGAACAAACCTTCTCCTATGCGCCTCCCGAACTGGTCAATGTAACGCCGTTACAGATTCCCTCGCTTCCTTTTGAAGGAATCAGCAAAGGAAAAATCGCCTGGGGCGATTACGATAAGGATCATGATCTTGACCTGCTGGTTACCGGTGAAACCGGTACCGCAACGGGGACTACTTCCATCCTGAAAAATACCAACGGTTCATTCACCGTGGATAATCCTGCTTCGGGAGACCTTACCAATCTGATTTACAGTTTTGCGACCTGGGGAGACTACGATGCAGACGGTGACCTGGATATATTCCTGATGGGAGAAATTCCTCACGCAGGTGCTGCAGGTACCGGAACCCGGCAGACGATTCTGTATAAAAACAATGGGTCTGGCAGATTTAATGCCGACCCCGCAGGCGATGTATTCCCCGAGCTATCGCTGGGCTGGGCTGACTGGGGGGACTACGACAATGATGGCGATCTCGATATTGTTTTGGCAGGGAGCAGTGCTGCCGGCGCATTTGGTGCTGTTTACCGAAATGACGGAGGCACATTTGTCAAAGAAGACCTGATCGAAATCCAGAAAGTACAAAACGGAAGTGTTGCCTGGGGGAGATTATGATGCAGATGGCGATCTGGATATTGTGCTTACCGGCGCAGACGGAGCCAATCTTTATAGTAAAGTATATCAAAACCGGGGCTCCCGCGGTGGATTTGATGAGTTATCGGTTGCCAAAGCGCCGCTTCTCCCCTCAAAGATGGTACGGTTGCCTGGTCAGACTTTGACAATGATGGCGATCTTGATCTCCTGCTTACAGGAGACTCTACGGCTACCCTGGTAGGGCCCCGGACAAAAGTTTACAGATACAACCATACAGCAGCCAAATTTGAATTGGCCGCTACCCTCACCGGTGTAAAACAGGGGCAGGGCGTATGGGGCGATATCAATGATGACGGCTATCCGGATATTGCCGTAGCTGGTAAATCCGGGCCAAACCTTTCAGACAGAACTACAAGGATTTTTATCAATAATCAGACAGGCGGATTTGTTGCGGATAATGCAACTTCTGCCCATATAACTGGTGTGGATGAAAATTCCGGGCTGGCTTTTGGAGACTATGATCAGGATGGGAAAATCGACCTTGCGATTGTAGGTCGTGCCCGTGATGCCGCTCCCCGGCGTATTTTGCGGTTATACCGGAATATAGATCCCAATGCCAACCTGACGCCCGGCGAGCCGTTAAACCTGACTACCAGTATGAGCGCAGATTCGGTGGTGTTTTCGTGGAATTCACCTGCGGTAGGAGGCAATTTTACTTACAATCTGTATGTAAGCAATATCTCGGGCAACGACAATGTCATGCCTGCCATGTCGCAGTTGGCTGCAACCTCAGAAGGATTTCGAAGGGTAGTTCATCATGGAAATACAGGCCATCGCACCTCATGGAGTCTGCGGGGGCTCCCGGCGGGAACCTACTTCTGGAGTGTTCAGGCGGTTGATCCCGATTTTGAAGGTTCTGGTTTTCCGGCGGAACAAACATTTACCTACACCCCTCCTCAGTATGTGGATGTGACCAGCATCCTGTTTGAAAACATACCCGAGGGAGTTATTGAAAGTGCGGCTGCCTGGGGGGATTATGACAATGATAATGACCTTGATTTTGCAGTTGCCGGGCTGGATGCTTCGGGAGATATTGTTACGCTGCTGTACAAAAATATCGACAACCGGGGTTTTGAATTTGATGTTTTCGCTTCCCAGGGAATTCAGGGGGTGAGAAACGGCGAAATCGCATGGGGAGATATAGACAACAATGGCCGCATTGATCTTGCGGTGAGCGGAGAGACGTCCGCTGGGCCATTCACCCGCATTTACCGCAATACACCTGCCGCTTTTCAGGCAGTCAATGCATTCGAACAGGTGAAAAACAGCAGCCTGGCTTTTGTAGATTATGATGATGACGGCGATCAGGACTTTTTCCTCATGGGGCAAAAAGCAGATAATTCGGCTATTGCTATTCTGTACGAAAATAAAGGCGCTTCCGGATGGGGGGTAGGAGCAACCTTCCCCGGTCTTCACACCGGAGATATCGCCTGTACTGACTTTAACGGCGATGGATTTGTTGACATTGCAATCCAGGGACTAAGTGGAAATACGCCTGTAACAGCGCTGTACAAAAACAACGGAGACAAAACCTTCACCAACGTTTCAGCCAATCTTGCAGGGTTGGTAGCTGTGGAAAATGGTGCAATCAGTTGGGCGGATTACGATAATGACGGAGACCCGGACCTGATTCTTTCGGGTAGCAATAGCTCGAATGTGCCGCTTACACAACTATTCAGAAACAAAGGTGATGAGACATTTGAAATCATTTTGTCCGGAATCAAAAATATGGAAGAAGGCGATGTGAGCTGGGGCGACTATGACAATGACGGCTGGTACGACGTGCTTATTACAGGAAAAGAAAATACAGGTAGCGGAAGAGCAACCGAAATCTACCGGAATAATCAGGCAGGAAGTTTTAGTCTTGTAACGCTGGCATCTGATCCGCTTGCCGGAGCGGATAATGGAAGCCGGGCGATATTTGGCGACTACAACGGCGACAAAAAGCTCGATATTCTCCTGACCGGAGACCTGGGATCGGGAAATGAAGCGCTTAAAATTTACCGTAACGACGAATCTACGCCCAATACTACACCCGATTCTCCCGAAAATCTGACTCAGGAAATTGTAGGTTCCCGTCTGAGGCTGAGTTGGGATGCCCCTGCGGGACACGATCCTTTGCTGGTCAACGGGCTTACGTACAACATTACGATGGGACTGAGTAAACTGGCCGCTGAAATCGTATCTCCGCTCTCCAGTCTTGACTCTGTCACTTCGGGCTATCGCAGAGTCGCGCATACCGGCAACGTATCTCAGGTAGTCGAATGGGATATCAGCAATCTGGAAGAAGGGAAAACCTATTACTGGAGCGTGCAGGCTGTGGATCAGGATATGGAGGGCTCTCGTTTTGCTACCTTCAGTGTGCTTGAGTTTACTCCGCCTGCGTTTGAAGACCAGACACCTACACTTTTCCCTGGCAATCCGCCTGCGGCAGTATCGGAGAGCGCGATTGTGCTGGGCGACTATGACGGTGATGGTGACCTGGATATCCTTGCCACCGGAGATTTGGGCGGAGGACTTACTTCCACTGCATTGTACAAAAACAACGGCGGTACCACATTTGCCAAAGACGCAGATGCTTCGGGTGATTTTGCCCAGGTGCGGCTTGCCGGACTTGCATGGGGGGATTATGACAACGATGGTGACCTCGACCTTGCGCTTTCAGGGCAGGAAGCCAGCAATAACCTTGTGTCCCTCATCTATGAAAACCAGAACGGCCGGTTTGTGGCAGACCCGATTGCTTCTGATTCGTTGACAGCAGTATATAAGGCATCTGTAAAATGGGGGGATTATGACAATGACGGTGATCTCGACCTGGTCATCACCGGGGCAGGCAGTACAGGCCTGCCGGTACTCTCTTTGTATGAAAATATAGGGGAGCATCGTTTTTCTCCGGCAAAAAATGCCTTTGGCAATGTTGCCGGTATATTTTCGGGTAGTGTGGACTGGGCAGATTACGACCGGGACGGATTCCTTGATCTGGTAGTCGCCGGAGAAACCGCGACAGGAGCACTGACCCGTGTATTTAAAAACAACGGAAACGGAACTTTTGCCGATGCGGGATTTACCGATCTGGCTTCTGTCAAAAACAGTACTGCAGCCTGGGGTGATTTTGACAACGACGGATATGCAGATATTTTGCTTACCGGAGAAAGTACAAGCGGTACATTTGAGCCTTTCTCCCGGGTGTACAGATATAACCCGACCAACAGCAAATTTGAAAATATCGGCGCTCCCCTTGTCAATATCTCCCGCGGTAGCGCAATCTGGGGCGATTTTGATGATGACGGCTGGCTCGATATTCTTGTCAGCGGAAAAGACGGTGCAGGTGCAGAAGATCGCACAACCCGGCTTTACCGCAATGACCGCTCCGGAAACTTCAAGGAAGATGTACTGAGTTCTGCCGATCTGGAAGATATTGATCTGGGCACTGCTGCATTTGGCGACTACAACGGCGACAAAAAACTGGATATTATCCTCAGTGGCCGCACCTCTTCCAGCCCCGTTGAGCGTGCTTTTGCTGTATTTCAGAATATAGATACCGCTGCCAATAAGGTGCCCGGGCCGCCGGTGAATCCTTCGCATACCATTGTAGGGCCCGACATCACGCTTACCTGGTCACCGCCTGCGGGACACAATCCAAATACCCGTCAGGGTCTCAGCTACAACGTATATATCGGAACGACAGATAATAAAGCCGCGCTTTGCTCTCCGATGTCTCTGACCGACGGGGCTAACAACGGCTTTCATCAGATAGTAAGAATAGGAAATGTGGGATATCGCAACGCATGGACCTTTACCGGCATTCCCGACGGATCGTATGTATGGGGTGTGCAAACCATCGATCAGGATTTTGAGGGATCAGCATTTGTCGCCGGCGGATCGTTTGAGTTTACCAACCCTGTTCCGGATATAATCGGCTTCAGTTTTGCCGACCTTTACACCACTGGCAGCGATACCAGCAGTTATATTCAGGTGCTTACCGATACCATTGTGGACAAGGTTGTGGTGCATTACAAAGGAATTGCCGCCGAAAACTGGGCAACGGAAAACCTGACGTCTGTGGGGGGGAAATACACTTTTCCTGTAACCGCCGCAAAAGTGGATGAAATGGGGCTGGAGTATTATTTCGAAGTAAAAGGCACTTTTGGATTTGATATCAGTACCGATACCATTTATACCTACCGGAGATATCCCGACGGATTTACAATCAACGGCCTTGACTTTGGAAAAGAGGAAACAGATTACAATTTTGTTTCTGTACCCCTGGTGCTGGACAATAATCAGATTCGCCAGGTCTTGGAAGACGAAATGGGAGAATACAACACGTATCTCTGGCGTTTCTGGCACTATCAGAATGGTGCTTTTGCCGAATACACGCAGGGACTTTCGACTATTGAACCCGGCAAAGGTTATTCATTTATCACCAAAGAAAACCGCCAGTTTAATACAGGCCCGGGAAATGTGGTGGAGGCCAATGACAGTCAGCCGTTTTTGCTTCAGTTGCAGCAGGGACATAATGAAATCGGCAACCCTTATCCCTACAATCTGGCATGGAATGATATTCTCGCAGCTATGAGCACCGCTGCCGATAAACTGGGCGAACTGCGGATCAAAGGGCCGGTGGGGTATCAGAATGGCTCTGTGATCGACAAGTTTAAGGGTGGCTTTGTATTTGCCGATGAGGCGGTTACCCTCGTCATTCCGGTGAGGAAAAACCCGGCCATTCAGCGATTCAGCAAGCCCGTAAGCCTGGTAGAAAGTGAAGGATTTATTCAGTCCGGAGGGTGGGGGATAGACCTTAAACTTATCAGTGAGGGAATGGAATACCCGCTGGGGGGAATCGGCATGCACCCCGACGCACAGGAAAGCAAGGATAAATTTGATGCGATCCCGCCCCCACGGATGCCCTCTTATCTGGATATGCGGTTTGATCATCCGGAGCATTTTGCAGGAGCGTTTACAAGAGATATTGTGGGGCAGGCCAAATCCTATATGTGGGAGTTTAGGGTTGAGAGCAGTCTGGAAGCAAGAGATGTCACCCTGAACTGGAATAGCGGGAACCTGAACTTTGCCGGGCAAAAACTGATTCTTTTTGATGTCGAACATCAACGGGCAGTGGATATGCAGGAGAACACTACCTATTTGTCCCTTTCCGATCAGAAATCGCGGGTCTTCAGGGTTTTTTACGGGGATAATGAATTTTTATCGCAAAAACTTCGCCCGGATTTTATACATTTGGGGGACGCTTTTCCAAATCCTGCTCATGAAAGGGTGACAATCCCCTTTACATTACCTGCTGCAAAAGGCCTTTATCAGGTAAAACTGATGGTCATCAACGGCGTGGGACAGGAAGTTTATCATTCAGAAACCGAACAATATACTGAAGGATTCCACTCCCTCGACTGGGATTGCCGGGCGATAAATGGAGTGCGAGTGGCAGACGGGGTATATTTCTACCATCTGATAGTTACAGAAAGTGGAAGTGTAAGACAGTTTACCCGCCGTCTGATGATAAAATAGATTTGTTCTTTGGATATAAGCGATTCATTTCCAGAATCCATCGAGTCATAACCCGATCTGTGTGGGAGCAGGAAAACCATTACTTTTGGTTTCCCTGTTCCCATTCGTATAATTATATTGTACTGATAACGAAGAGAAATACGCCATTTGCAAAGAGTTAGTTTTATTTTTGGTATTAAAATTTGTAAATTGCGATGATTGAAATTTTTATTTTTTTATTTTGTACACAGTATAAACTTTTTGTATAGAATAATTCCTCCGAACCTAAATCTCTATGATTGAAACCCGGACTATCTTTACCAAACTTTTACACCAGATGAAGACAAAAATCACCCTTCTAACTGCGATTTTTTTGCTGGCACTGCAAACATTGGCGCAGGCCCAGGTACCTCAGGGAATTTCCTATCAGGCTATTGCCCGTGATGGAACCAGTGTACTCAACAATCAAACGATTGATGTAAAATTTACCATCCTTCAGGGAGCAAATCAGGTGTATCAGGAAACACATTCTGCCCTGACCAACGCATATGGCTTGTTTACCCTGAATATTGGAAAGGGACTTGCCGCATTTGGTGATTTTTCAGCTATCAACTGGTCGCTGGGAAGTTATTCGCTAAAGGTAGAGATAGACCCCGATGGATCAGGGTTTGTCAACATGGGCACTACTCCCCTCGAAAGTGTGCCCTTCAGCTTATATGCTCAAAAGGCCGGATCAATTGAAAATGTCGGTCTGGATGATCTTTCCGATGTGATTGCACCGTTACCTGATTCGGGTGATGTACTCAAATGGGACGGAACCCAGTGGGTAAGTTCGCCCGACGAAGGAGGAACCGTGTTTGCCGGTACAGGGATCAGCATTGTGAGCGATACCATTAAAAATACTGGAGATACCAACCCCAACGATGATATTACAGTCGGAACGGTTGCCAACGGAGACCTCGCCGGAACCTATCCCGATCCTACGGTAATTAAAATTCAGGGCCGCGATGTGGCCAATATAGTTCCTGCAGATAATGAAGTCCTCAAATGGGATGCTACTGCAGGCGAATGGCGGCCCAAACCCGACGCGGTTACTTCCGGTGGCGGTGGCGGTGCGGTGAATACAACCGCCCGGATTTCTGGTGATGGAGCGGCCATACCGCTTGATATTGCCCAGAATGGTGCCCAGATTGGCAATGTATTGAAATGGAATGGATCCAACTGGAACCCGGCGATCGACGAGGGTGCACAGACTCTTACCCTTAATGGCACAGTATTGACGCTCGGCCCCAACGGAAACTCCGTTAACCTTCCGTTTACCAGTTATACTGATGGGCCCGGTATCAATATTTCAGGTAGTGTGATTTCCAATACCGGCGACACATTGGCATCTGACGATATTATCATTGGCACTCCGGCAGGTGGTGACCTCACCGGAACCTATCCCAACCCTACGGTTTCAAGACTGCGGAACAATTCCATTTCCACCAATATTCCTTTTTCCGGCCAGGTGCTGAAGTTTGTGAGTGGCCAATGGACGCCTTCACAGGACAATATCAATGATGCCGACAGCGACCCTGCCAATGAAATCCAGACCCTGAGCATTTCAGGGGCTACCCTTACCCTAAGCAATGGCGGTGGATCGGTGGGATTGCCGGTTTATACTGCCGGCTCCGGAATCAACGTTTCCGGCAACATTATCTCTAATACGGGCGATATTAACCCCGCAGATGATATTACCATTGGTTTTCCCGCCTCTGGTGACCTCATTGGGTCATTTCCTTCTCCCAGTGTCATAAAAATTCACGGACGAACCATTTCCAATCAGGCCCCAAATAACGGGATGATTTATAAGTGGGACAGCAATATTTTACAGTGGGTTCCTTCGATAGATGACGATACCGATGCCGATGCCGACCCCACCAACGAGTTACAAAGCCTTTCGCTTTCCGGAAATACACTTTCGCTTTCCAGTGGCGGTGGGAGTGTGAGTATTCCGCTTTACTCCGGAGGTGCGGGAATCAATGTTTTGGGAACCACCATTGTCAACACCGGAGACCTTAATGGAAGCGATGATGTCACCATTGGTTCTGCCGCAGGCGGTGATCTTACCGGAACCTTTCCCAACCCATCCGTTGGGCGAATCAATGGATTTCCGGTTTCCAACCTTTCCCCTTCTACCAACCAGGTACTGAAATGGAACGGAACCCAGTGGACACCGATGCTCGATGATGACACCGACGGTGATGCAAATGCTACCAACGAGTTGCAGTCGCTTTCACTTTCTGGCAATACACTGACACTTTCTTCCGGTGGCGGTTCTGTCAACCTCCCGGTTTACACCGGAGGGTCAGGCATCAGCATTAATGCCAGCAATATTATCACCAATACCGGCGACCTCAACCCCAACGACGACATAAAAATCGGAGACAATGCAGGTGGCGACCTCATCGGTACCTATCCCAACCCTGTGGTTGCAAGTCTGCAGGGTAAACCCGTTTCCAATGCTACTCCTACCGCAGTAGGCCAGGTGCTCAAGTGGAACGGTTCCCAGTGGCAGCCAGGTATTGACGACGATACTGATGCTGACTTTGATCCGCTGAATGAACTTCAGGATCTTACCCTGAGCGGTAATACACTCACCCTCTCCAACGGAGGAGGATCAGTTTTACTTCCGGTTTATTCCGGCGGCCCGGGCATAAATGTTTCGGGTACCACGATTATTAATACCGGAGACCTCAATGGAAACGATGACGTGCTGATAGGTTCTGCCGCAGCAGGTGACCTTAGCGGTACCTATCCCAACCCTGTGGTTGCCAGACTGCAGGGGAAACCCATTTCCAGCACCAATGCCACCAACGGTCAGATACTCAAATGGAATGGGACACAGTGGGCGCCTTCGGATGATATTTTTGTCGATGGAGACTCCGATGATGCCAATGAAATTCAGGAACTCTCTATCAGTGGAACAACTATTTCTCTCTCTGTAGGTGGTGGGAGTGTAAATCTTCCCTATACTGCAGGTGCCGGTATCAGCCTACTGGGAGGATCAGCCATTACCAATACAGGTGATACCAATGCTTCCGATGATATTACCACCAGTACAGCCGCCGCAGGTGATCTCTCTGGTGTTTTCCCGAGCCCTGTGGTTACCGGATTGAGGGGAAGATCTATTGTTACAGGTGCACCTGCGAACTCCAATATCCTCAAATACAACCTCGCCAGCAACCAGTGGGTGTATGCCAGCGATGACGTCAATGACGCGGATGCCAACCCCAACAACGAACTTCAGACCCTGAGCCTTACAGGAAATACACTTACCCTTTCGCTGAGTGGTGGCAGTGTGAATCTTCCAGTATATGCTGCCGGTACAGGAATTGATATTACTTCAAATATAGTTACCAATACCGGGGACCTGGACGGGGCAGATGATATTCTGATCGGTTCTTCGGCCTCCGGCGATCTGAGTGGCACGTATCCTGATCCGGTCGTGTCAAGAATACAGGGATTTGGCGTTTCAAATACAACGCCTTCCAATAACGAGGTGCTGAAGTGGAATGGTACGCAGTGGGCTCCCGCAGCGGATGCCAATACTACATACTCCGCAGGAACAGGAATCTCCATCAACGGATTGAATGTCGTTACCAATACCGGCGATACCAATGCTGCCGATGATATTACTAATATTAGTGTAGCCGCAGGTGATGTTACCGGCGTATTCTCCAACCTGTCGGTTGGCAGAATTCAGGGCTCACCTGTTGCAGCTACCGCACCTTCTGCAAACGGACAGGTACTGAAGTGGAATGGATCAGCCTGGGCTCCGGGCACAGACGATGGCACCATTTATACTGCCGGCACCGGAATTAATGTTACCGGCACGATTATCACCAACACCGGCGATACCAACGCCGCCGATGATATCCTCAATACCACTCCCGCAGCAGGTGATGTCAGCGGTACATTTTCCAATCTTACAGTTGAAGGGCTTCAGGGAAATCCGGTTTCCAGTTCTACTCCCACAACTGTGGGGCAGGTCTTGGAATGGGATGGACTTCAGTGGACACCAGGCGCCGATGATAATACAATCTATTCTGCCGGTACCGGGATAAATGTTACCGGTACAGTCATTACCAATACCGGCGATACTAATGCCGCTGATGATATCACGAACGCTACCGCTGCTACCGGTGATGTTACCGGTACCTTCCCCAACCTCACGGTTGACGGTTTGCAGGGTACACCGGTTTCCGCTACAGCTCCGACGGTAGTAGGTCAGGTATTAAAATGGAATGGTACTTCCTGGGCCCCCGGCGCAGATGGCGTAAATACCTATACCGCAGGATCAGGGATAAACGTAACCGGTACGGTGATTACCAATACCGGAGACACCAATGCATCCGACGATATCACGAACGCTACCGCTGCTACCGGTGATGTTACCGGTACCTTCCCCAACCTCACGGTTGACGGTTTGCAGGGTACACCGGTTTCCGCTACGGCTCCGACGGTAGTAGGTCAGGTATTAAAATGGAATGGTACTTCCTGGGCCCCCGGCGCAGATGGCGTAAATACCTATACCGCAGGCTCAGGGATAAACGTAACCGGTACGGTGATTACCAACACTGGTGATACCAACGCATCCGACGATATCACGAATGCTACCGCTGCTACCGGTGATGTTACCGTACCTTCCCTAACCTCACGGTTGACGGTTTGCAGGGTACACCGGTTTCCGCTACGGCTCCGACGGTAGTAGGTCAGGTATTAAAATGGAATGGCACTTCCTGGGCCCCCGGCGCAGATGGCGTAAATACCTATACCGCAGGCTCAGGGATAAACGTAACCGGTACGGTGATTACCAATACCGGTGACACCAATGCGGCTGATGACATTACCAATGTAAGTACCGCTGGTGGAGACGTAAGTGGAACTTTCTCCAACCTGAGCGTAACCCGTATTCAGGGCAGCCCGGTATCGGGTTCTGCGCCCACGGTAGCAGGTCAGGTACTGGAGTGGAATGGTACACAATGGACGCCCGGAACTGATGATAACACTACCTACACCGCAGGATCAGGCATTAATGTTACCGGTACGGTCATTACCAACACTGGTGACACCAACGCCGCCGATGATATTACCAATACCAGTGTGGCCGGCGGTGATGCAAGTGGCACATTTGGCAACCTGGTTGTTGACGGATTGCAGGGCGTGCCGGTGGCGGCCACAGCCCCCAGTGTGATTGGTCAGGTACTGAAATGGAACGGCGCATCGTGGGCACCCGGATCTGATGCGGGTACAACCTATACTGCAGGGTCTGGTATTAATGTTACCGGTACGGTTATCACCAACACCGGCGATACAAACGCTGCCGATGATATTACCAATACCAGCGTCGCCGGTGGCGACGTGAGCGGAACCTTTGCCAACCTGAGTCGTGACCTGTATTCAGGGAAGTCCCGTATCTGGCTCTGCCCCTACCGTAACCGGTCAGGTACTGGAATGGAACGGCACGCAATGGACGCCCGGAACTGATGATAACACTACCTACACCGCAGGATCAGGCATTAATGTTACCGGTACGGTCATTACCAACACTGGTGACACCAACGCCGCCGATGATATTACCAATACCAGTGTGGCCGGTGGTGATGCAAGTGGCACATTTGGTAACCTTACGGTTGACGGACTTCAGGGCACACCTGTGTCTGCTACTGCTCCTACCGTGGTCGGCCAGGTGCTGAAGTGGAATGGTAGCTCCTGGGCGCCCGGTACAGATGGTGGCAACACCTACACCGCAGGCTCCGGCATCAATGTAACCGGTACGGTCATTACCAATACCGGCGACACCAATGCTGCCGACGATATTACGACTGCTACCGCCGCGACCGGTGATGTTACCGGGTACCTTCCCCAACCTGACGGTTGACGGTTTGCAGGGCACACCCGTATCCGCTACCGCTCCGACTGTGGTGGGTCAGGTATTAAAATGGAATGGCACATCCTGGTCCCCCGGCGCAGATGGCGTAAATACCTATACCGCAGGATCAGGGATAAACGTAACCGGTACGGTGATTACCAACACTGGTGACACCAATGCTGCCGATGATGTTACCAACGTAAGTGCTGCCGGAGGTGACGTGAGCGGAACTTTCTCCAACCTGAGCGTAACCCGTATCCAGGGTAGCCCGGTATCGGGTTCTGCGCCCAGCGGCAGCAGGCCAGGTACTGGAATGGAATGGTACACAATGGATACCCGGAACAGATGATAATACAACCTATACTGGTGGAACGGGCATTAACGTTACCGGAAGCCTTATCAGCAATACCGGCGATACCAATGCTGCCGACGATATTACATCTTCTACTGCTGCGGCAGGTGATGTGAGTGGTACTTTCCCGACCCTTACTGTTGACGGACTTCAGGGCAATCCGGTCTCCGCAACCGCTCCTGCTGCCGGCCAGGTGCTCAAATGGAATGGATCATCATGGACACCCTCTGTTGACGATGGGGCAAACTATGTTGGTGGAGCCGGTATTAATGTAACTGGTACTACTATTACCAATACCGGAGACACCAATGCTGCCGATGATGTTACCAACGTAAGTGCTGCCGGTGGAGACGTAAGCGGAACCTTCTCCAGTCTGAGTGTGATCCGTATTCAGGGCAGCCCTGTTTCGGGTTCGGCCCCTACCGTAACAGGCCAGGTGCTCGAATGGAACGGTACACAGTGGACACCCGGAACCGATGATAACACAACCTACACCGCAGGCTCCGGCATCAATGTCACCGGTACGGTCATTACCAACACCGGCGACACCAACGCCGCAGACGATATCACTACTTCGACCGCAGCTGCCGGAGATGTTGCCGGTACCTTCCCCAACCTCACGGTTGACGGACTTCAGGGCACCCCCGTATCCGCTACCGCTCCGACAGTAGCAGGTCAGGTATTGAAATGGAATGGCGCTTCATGGGCTCCGGGTACGGACGCCGGTACAACTTACACCGCAGGCTCCGGCATCAATGTCACCGGCACGGTCATTACCAACACCGGCGACACCAATGCCGCAGACGATATCACTACTTCGACCGCAGCTGCCGGAGATGTTGCCGGTACCTTTCCCAACCTTACGGTTGACGGACTTCAGGGCACCCCCGTATCCGCTACCGCTCCGAGTGTGGTGGGTCAGGTATTGAAATGGAATGGCGCTTCATGGGCTCCGGGTACAGATGATGCCGCAGTATATTCAGGAGGAACTGGTATCAGTGTGGTAGGAACAACCATCACCAACACCGGAGACACCAATGCCGCAGATGATATTACCAATACCACTGCAGCAGCGGGAGACCTTTCAGGAGTATATCCTTCGCCTACAGTTACCGCCATTCAGGGAAATCCTGTTACCAACGTTGCGCCTGCACTTAATCAGATACTGAAGTGGAACGGAACGCAGTGGACGCCTTCTGCCGACGCAGTGGACGATGCCGACGCCAGTGCTACCAATGAAATCCAGGTGCTTTCCATTTCCGGCAGCAATCTGGTACTTTCCAACGGTGGAGGCAGCGTACCTTATCCTCCTACTTATACAGGAGGTGCGGGTATTGCACTATCCGGAACACAGATTATCAACGTAGGAGATACCAATGCCGCTGACGATATTACGAACACCAGCGTGGCCGCCGGAGATGTTACCGGTACATTTGCCAACCTGAATGTCGAAGCATTGCAGGGCACACCCGTTTCATCCACAGCCCCAACAGTCGTAGGGCAGGTTCTGGAGTGGAATGGTACTCCAATGGGCTCCCGGTGCAGATGATGGCGTATTGTACAGCGGAAGCAACTATATTGATATTACAGGAAACGTGATTACCAATACCGGTGACACTTCCAACGTCAATGAGATTCAATCACTTTCGCTCTCAGGTACGACGATATTCCTCTCCAATGGCGGTGGCTCTGTTCCGCTGCCGTATGCACCCGGTACAGGCATCAGTTTTTCCGGTGGCATTATCAACAATACCGGTGATACCAACGCTGCGGATGACATCACCACTTCCACAGCCGCAGCCGGTGATGTGAGCGGTACTTTCCCGACCCTTACCGTTGACGGACTTCAGGGAACAGCAGTTTCCGCAGTTGCTCCGATTACTGGCGAATACCTGACATTCAACGGAACCAACTGGCTGGCAGATTCGATCGAGACCGCTGATATTAAAATTACCACCGACCTTTTGCCCGCCAACAATACCTTCAACCTGGGTGGACCATCCAATCTCTGGCTGGAAGTATTTGCTTCTAACGGTGTCATCAACACATCCGACTACCGTGAGAAAAACAGCATAGAGGGTATTTCTTACGGAATGAGCGATATCATGAAGTTGCGTCCTGTATCTTTCCGTTGGAATCAGCATCCGGAGCTCGGCCTCAAACTCGGTCTCATTGCACAGGAAGTAGAACCCGTAATTTCGGAAGTGGTGAAAACCCACCAGTACAGGATCAACCCCGAAACAGGACTCATGGAGCAGGTTGAACTCAACCGGTACGGAATCAATTATACCGACCTGATCCCTGTTATCATCAAAGGGATGCAGGAACAACAGGATGCCATTGATAATCAACAGAAAACAATAGAAACACAGCAGGAACTCATCCAGAAAATGGAAGAAAGAATTCGTTTACTGGAAGAAAAATTAAAATAGAGAAATGAAACATATCCTTAGCTTCTTGCTGGCAATAGTCAGTACGGCTTCCGTGCTTGCACAGTTGAGCCTTGACAGACAGGTATTGGGTTCTACCGGGCATTGGGGACAGGTGGGGCAATATAGCCTCTCCTACACCGCAGGAGAGACGGTTACCCCCACATTGATTACCAACAATGGTATGCTGATCCTGACCCAGGGCTTTCAGCAGCCCGATATCCGGGGAAATTTTGTAGGCGTAGAAGATGATATCAAGCTTCCTGTGAGTTATACCATTTTCCCCAATCCTACTACCGGCGTGTTGAATGTGGCGCTTGCTGCGGATAAATCAACCGTTGTGAAAATTGATATTTATGATATGCGGGGAAGGAAAACCAGTGTGCCGCTTCAGCGAATTCAGTTTTCAGGAGAAAGGAAGACCATTTTTAATATGGAATCACTGGCGGACGGAATTTATATGCTGAATTTCAGGAATGACAACGGAGATCTGCTTCATTCTGAGAAAATCCAGAAAATTCATTAATTGCAACCCTATGCAAAAAATTACAACGCTGATCATCCTTTTCTGCGGGCTGGTTTCCCGTGTTGCCGGTCAGGAAATTTACGGGACGAGTGATACGCTGATTCTTGATTTTGGGTATCCCATTCTGACAGTTATCGACGACCTTCGGTTTACAGATGAGAATGACAACAATAATATTGATCCGGAAGAGTCGAGCATTATTAGTTTTACCATCAAAAATACCGGCGCCTATATGGCACGGGCAGTCGCCATTCGCCCCAAAGAACTAAATAACCTCACAGGCCTTCGCCTTCCCGAAGAAGTGAAAATCGGTGATATTTATCCGGGCGAGGACAAACTCGTACAGGTGGGGATTGTGTCAGGCAATAATCTGGAACGGGGCACGGCCAGTCTGATATTTTATATTCACGAAAACGGAGCCTATGACGATATATCCATTGTATATGCGGTGGGTACTACTTCGGCAAAGAAGTAAGTTTATTTGAAAGAAAAAGTTCCGGACCTGTATTCCATGCGGATTGCAGGTCCGGTTTTTTTACGCGGCACTTATTCAACGGAGACAGGAACGCTGACGCGGGTTTTATCCCATGCAATGATCAACTGGTCTTCGTGGAAAATGATGGCCATTGCTTCTACCTCATCTCCTGCGCTCACAGCGCCCTCAACTCTGACCACATCCTGGTCTTCCTTGTAGGAGTATGCTCCCCACTGATCCAGACCAGCGTTGAGGATTATCGTCCATTTGGATTCACCCGGGATGGAAAAAAGGCTATAAGTACCTGCCGCTACTTTTTTTCCGCCAAAAGTTACATCTTTGAAAAATTTGATTTCAGTAGCCTCATTGGCACCAGTACGCCATACTTTATCGTAAGGGATGAGGTCTCCGAAAATAGTCCGCCCGTTTTTCATGGGTCTTGAATAAATGACTTTTGCTATTGCCTGCTTGTCTTTTCTCAGGTAGCTGATGTCTGCAGGGCTTTTGTCCACACCGGGGATTTTCTGCCCCAGTACGTCAGTGGTTTGCAGTAGTGCAAAAGCCATAATTATCGCAGTTAGCGTGAGGAGTTTTTTCATAATGATTTTATTTTAGTGAAGTAATAAAAAGAAGTTCTAAGTTAAGAAAAAATGGGAATCAATGATCTTGCATTATCCCGCGCACGTGAAGCCCGGGCAGCAATCGAAAGGCTCTACACCGAAATGCGCCATATATTTAATAGTGGCTCATATAAGAAGCCCGGTGCAGTCGGTGAAGTGTTGACAGATGCCCTGCTCACGCTGAGTCCTGAAATCTATGGCTCAATGGGCGATCCGGATAAGGTAGAGCTTGCCGGACTGATCTATGTGATTGACCGTCTGCCAAAAGGGATAGAGGAATGCCGGCGGGTGAAACTGATTTCAGAAGAAGGGTTTAAAGACTCCGAATTTGAAGTTATCGTACCGTTGAGCCGCAGGCGGAATTGTTACAAAATTGATAGTGAACACATGTATATTGAGGTGACGCGCGGAAGGAGTGAGATTTACGATATACTGACTCACCTCACTTTCATGTATATGGAAGCCAACAAAATTCGCAATCATGCCTTTGACCAATACAATCAGCCCTGCCTGGAATGGGAAAAATTGGAAGCCATTGTACTGGGAAATGCAAAGATTGACGAAAAAAACCGGGAACTCGCGATTACTTATCTGAGTTCACTTCTTGGCCGTACATTCGAAGAAACCCGCTCTGCATACCGCCGTATGGCACAACATTCGGCCACCAACAACGGACTTTTTCATGTCATTTACTGGCTGGGAAAAGTAGCGCTCGACGAGCAAATTTCGGGTAAAAACCGGGAGATTACCTTTTCACCTACCTTGCGTGCAAGGATTGGGCACCATATTTACGGCGAAAAATGGGCTTCTCAGATCAAGGCATTTTTATTGAAAAATGAGTTGTTTGAGCGCCCTGTGCATATCATCAGTGCCAACCCGCACAGTGTGCTCAATAGTCTGTATGCATGGCCGGCACTGAAAAAGCATGTGAAAGGCAAACACAAATCCGTTGAATCACTGGCATTGAGTCTGAGCAAACCCAGCAATCACAACCTCCGGGAGAAAGTGCTGGAATTTGCCCTGGAAAATGGAATGACTACCCTCGAAGATACTACCGGAACCAATATTTCCGTCCAGATTATAGACACAGCCAAACTCGAACTGCGCGGTCTTGCGCCTGAAATCAGGTTTGATGAAGAATTTATCCAAAGAGAAAAGCCCGTAATTATTGTGATGGATTATGCTTTTGGTGAGCAGGCATACGAGACAATGGACGAATTGCTGAAGCCGATTGAAGAAGGAGGGAAGGTGTATCCCATGCCCATTGTGTCTATTTCTCTTATGGGGAAGGCGGGGATTCTCACGGGAGGCAAAGGCGATATTATGATTCCTACGGCCCATATATTTGAGGGAACTGCAGACAACTACCCGTTTGAAAATGATTTGTCGAAAGAAGATTTTGCCAATGAAGGGATGATGGTTTGCGAAGGCCCGATGATCACAGTATTGGGTACATCTTTACAAAACCGGATGTACTTGCATATTTCAGGGATTCATCATGGAAAGCGGTTGGGCTTGAAATGGAAGGCGCCCACTATCAGAAAGCGATTCAGGCTGCGGCACTATCCGGAAGAATATCAACCGCGAAGTAACGCTCCGGTACGCCTATTATGCATCAGACAACCCGCTGCTTACCGGGAGCACGCTCGCTTCGGGAAGCCTGGGAGAAGTGGGCGTAAAACCTACGTATCTGATCACCCTCAGGATACTTGACCGTATCTTAAGTCCACGGCAGCCGGTGCCGGATTATGCATAATTGAAGGTGTATCCTTGTGGCAAATTTGCCATATCCGGGTATTTTCATTTATTTGTTCGAAAATCTTAAAATTACATGGAAATTATCTCCGCCATACAGGGCGCTATTGACAGCGTTTTAGGCCCGGTGTTGATTGTAATGTTGCTCGCCACCGGTATTTTTCTGACACTGCGTCTGGGTTTTATTCAGTTTCGAAGGCTGGGGCATGGGTTTGCTGTTGCTTCCGGCAAATACGACGATCCCAACGATCCGGGAGACGTGTCGCATTTTCAGGCGCTGTCCACCGCACTGTCTGCAACGGTAGGTATTGGTAATATTGCGGGTGTGGCGATTGCAATACACTGGGGCGGCCCGGGGGCTTTGTTCTGGATGTGGGTTACTGCCCTATTGGGTATGGCAACCAAATATACAGAAGTTACTCTGGCACAAAAATACAGGGAAGTGGAATCGGGAGAAGAGAGCCAACTGGTAGGAACCGTTTCGGGCGGGCCGATGTATTATATTGAGCGGGGGCTGGGCAAAAACTGGAAATGGCTGGCCATGTTTGTTGCATTTGCTTTGATGCTGACCGCCTTTCTTACCGGAAATGCGATTCAGGCCAATACGGTGGCCGACCTGTTGAACTCAGAATTTGGAATACCTGTATGGGGTACGGGCGTGTTTACTGCAGCAATCGTAGCCATGGTAATTCTCGGAGGCATCAGTCGTATCGGCAGAGTAACTGGTATTCTCGCACCCGGAATGGCCGCGCTTTATGTGCTGGGCGGTCTGGTCGTGTTGATTATGAATTATGATTCGATCATACCGGCATTTAAACTGATTTTCACGGAGGCATTTAATCCTACTGCCGGTGTAGCCGGTACGGGCATTGGAATATTTCTGGAAACCATGCGTTGGGGCGTGAAAAGAGGGCTTTTTTCCAACGAAGCAGGTCAGGGTTCGGCTCCGATTGCGCACTCTGCTGCCAAAACCGACGAACCGGTATCGGAAGGTGCCGTAGCGCTTCTCGAGCCATTTATCGATACCATTATCATCTGCTCCATCACTGGCCTGGTAATATTGAGTACGGGGGTATGGAATATGAAAACACCTACCCAACTGATTCTCAATGCCAGTGATGTATCCTGGGTGCAGCAAGCCGGCGATGCAGTAAGTTTTGTCTCGGCTCCTGCCGAACTGAATTTTACCCAAGGGGTGGCAGAAGGAGAAACCCAACTTGCATGGCATGAAGTAGCCGTGGTTGATGTGTTTACCGATGCAGCGCATAGCCAGCGGTTTACCGGAAAGATTTTGCCCGCTCAGGGAAAGGCAGTTGCAGATGACGGTACAGAATACCTTTCACTTTACGGCAGCGCCGTTGAGAATGCTGCGCCATTGACTGCATTGGCATTTTCTCAGGATCTCGGCCAGGCGGGCAAATTGATTGTGATTATCTGTGTATTCCTTTTTGCGGTGTCCACAGCTATCTCATGGAGTTATTACGGAGACCGTTGCGCCAATTATTTATTTGGCAGGAAAGCGATTCTCCCCTACAAGATTGTATTTGTAGCCATGCACTTCATCGGCGCAGTCACAGCGCTCAATACGATCTGGGATTTAGGGGACACAGCATTGAGCCTGGTTACCATTCCCAACGTATTTGCACTGATCCTGCTCTCGGGTGTAGTGAAGAAAATGACCGACGATTATTTTAAAAACAAGTCATATCTCAGAGACTAAGCGCGGGTGTCAAGCACGCCGTGGGTATAGCCCACACATTCTGCCACACCTGGTAGCGGGTCCTTACCGTCTTTTTCATATTCGAGGCCGACAACACCTGTGTATTTGATTTTCTGAAGCGCGGAAAGGAAGCCGGGGATATCGATGATTCCCCTGCCAAGCTCTACCGGTACGCCGTCTTTGCCTTCTTTGTTTACATCTTTCAGGTGAATGTCATACAGGCGGGAAGCGTACTTGCGGGCCATAGCAGCGGGATCCTGTCCGATTCTGCGGGTATGGCCGATATCCATACAAATCCCCATCCGGCTGTCGAGGTCTTTAATTTTTTCATAGATCGTGTCGGGGCCGGGATATACATCATCACCGGGGCCGTGATTGTGAATGGCGAGTCTGATATTGGTTTCTTTTACCTTTTCTTCGGCACGGGCCAGGAGGTTGTATTCAGGAACACCAATTATCACTGACATGCCAGCCGCTTTGGCATAGGCGAATGCCTGGTCAACCTGTTCTTCGGTTTTCATATAAATGACACCAGCGCCATAGAGATTTAATCCGGCATCCCTTACTTTTTTGGCAGCGGTACGAATCTGGTTTTCCGTACTATCCAGCGGAAGGTGCATGCTTTTGAGTGCGATATGGGTGAGGTTTACCCTCAGGGTCATTGCGATGGTTTCATCGAGCGAAAATTCGCGCAGCGTATAGGAAGCCAGCCCCAGGGTGAGCGGTTGGGCAACAGCAGAAGAAGAACGGAAGCCTGGGAGTAAACTGGCTCCGGCCAGCGTTCCTGCACCAAGGCCAAGTGTTCGGAGGAAATTTTTGCGGGATAAATTCATGAGGAAAATCCGGTTATAAGGGTTTGGGAGAGGAATCTAATAAAAGGAAAAGATATATTACAATTTTTATCCAAAAGTAAGGGTAAAGGTCGCACCTTCTCCTTTCAGCGAACTTACCCTGATGTCTCCTCCCTGGGTCTGCATAATCTGGCGGGAAATGCTTAATCCAACCCCTGTCCCTTCTTTTTTGGTGGAGTAGAAGGGAATGAATATGTCTTCTATCTGCTCCTCCGAAATACCGACCCCATTATCTTTGACTTCGATTTCGGTTTGTCCAAAGGCGTTTTCTCCGGCACGCAGGGAAATTTTTGGGGCAGGAGTTTCTGCTACTGCCTGGATGGCATTGATTACGAGGTTGATCAGCACCTGTTCTGTAAGTTGCAGGTCAGCCCAAAACCGGAGGTTTTCGGGAGTTACGGTTATTTCGAAGGAAATATTTTCTCTCCTGATCCTTGCTGCGAAAAGTTTATGAATATCGGCGAGAAAATCTGCAGCGGGGATTTCCTCCAGTTGGGGAACAGGAATGCGGGTCAGGTTGCGATAGCTTTCTACAAAGTTGAGCAGGCCGCGGCTTCGGTTGATGATGATACTCAGAGCCTGTTGAACGTCTTTTGTTTGGTCGGGGGTGAGATCGGGGCCTTTGAATGTCTGTTTGTCTGCATGAAAAAGAATGGTTTGAAGGCTATCGGCCAGGGTAGTTACGGGTGTTACAGAGTTCATGATTTCATGAGTAAGTACCCTGATCAGTTTTTGCCAGGCTTCAGTTTCTGTTTTTTCGATTTCACGACGTATGTTCTGGAAGGAAATCAGTTGATATTTGCCCTGCTGGAGTTTGAATTCGGTAAGAGAAATAATCATTGGCAGTACGATTCCATCGCGGGTGAGGCGCACCAGCTTTTTTTCTCCGGATTTCATTTCCCTGATGGCCTGTTGTACCGGTTCGTCGAGTTGAGAAGGTGTTCGCAGACCTGAATAAGGAAACAGCGATCTGGCTGCATGATTGATAAAATTAATTTCCTCCCCGTTGTGAATCGAAAGGGTTGGAAAACTGAGGTGGCGGAATACCTGTTCGAGGTAGCGGTAATTTTCCTCTTTTTCCATTCTGATTTTCTGGAAATGAGCTACTACGTTACTCAGTTGTGTGTTCAACTCGTCAAAGGTTTTTCCTTTGCTTTCCTGATGAAGGGAGGAGGTAAAATCATCGTATCGGATACCAGAAAAGAAGCGGGTGAGTACCCGGTTGGTCTGTTCGGCGTAAAAAATCAGGTTTACGATTTGGGCAACAGTCAGGATGGCAAGGAGTATAGCAGAAGCTTTCAGTCCGGCGATAAAAGCCAGAAACAGAAAAGCCGCCAGGCTGGCGGTCAGAACAAGAATACGCGCGAGAATATGTAGCCGGAAATATTTCATTCGCAGGAGTTATAACAGGCCATATTTTTCAATTCGCCGGTAAAGAGAAGTGCGTGTCAGACCCAGTTCTTTTGCCGCTTTGGATATATTGCCGCCGTGTTTGGAGATGGCTTTTCTGATGACCATTTTTTCTACTTCTTCCAGGTTGTAGGTATCGAGAAAGAGGTCGGTAGGATTTCCCGGCGTATGGGCAAAATAGAAATCCTGTGGTTGAAGGATATCAGATTCGGTCATGATCACTGCGCGTTCGATGGCGTGTTGTAGTTCGCGGATATTGCCGGGCCAGTGATATTTTTCCATTCGGGCGAGTGCCGAAGGGCTGATGGCATATACGGCCTTCCGGTATCTTTGTGTATAACGTTGCACAAAATGATCAGCGAGCAGGGGAATATCTTCTTTTCGTTCCCGGAGGGGGGGGAGTTGAATTTCAACGGTATTGATTCGGTAGAGGAGATCCTGGCGAAATTCACGAATGGCGATTTTCTCTTTGATGGGGAGATTGGTGGCGCAGATCAGACGAATATCCACTTCTATTGGAGTGTTGGAACCTACGCGGATAACTTTTCGCTGCTGAAGTGCATTGAGCAGTTTTGCCTGAAGCGGAAGGGAGAGATTGCCAATTTCATCGAGGAAAAGCGTGCCTTTGTGGGCCAGTTCAAACCGGCCGATCCGGTTTTCACGTGCATCGGTAAAAGCACCTTTCACATGGCCAAAAAGTTCGCTTTCAAACAAAGTTTCACTAATGGCTCCCATGTCAACATTCACAAATACCTGCCCTGAGCGGTGGGAGCGGAGGTGAAGGGCACGGGCGATGAGTTCTTTGCCGGTACCATTTTCACCCAGAATAAGGACATTGGCATCCGTGGCTGCGACTTTGGCGATTGTTTCAAATATTTTGTGAATGGCATCGCTTTGTCCGATGATTTCCTGCGCGGTGTCTAAGGATGTTGTATTAGGGGAAGCAGGATGGTCTTTTCTGGAGAAGCTGATATTCAGCGCATTGTTGACAACACTTAATAATTTGTCGCTTTCCCAGGGTTTGAGCAGAAAGTCTGTCGCTCCTTTTTTCATGGCCTGAATCGCCGTTTCAACATCGCCATAAGCGGTGATAAGAACGACAACTGCCGACGGGTCAGTTTCGAGAATCTGATTGAGCCAGTAAAACCCTTCTTTTCCACTGATGGCTTCTCTGCTGAAATTGAGATCGAGGAGGATCAGATCATAATTGCCGTTTTTGATGAGCTGGGTAAGGAATACAGGCCGCTCTTCGGTATCCACCTGAAAGCCGTGATTTTTGAGGAAAATGCGGGCTGCTTCCAGTACATCCCTGTCGTCGTCAACCAGTAATATGCGGGCTTTGTGAGACATAGAGCCAAATTACTAATACTTTTCTGTTTGATTCCGGCTTTAAACTGCGAATTTACGATACCCACTGAGAATATGAGTGAAAAGTGTACGAATTCGTACACGGGTTGTCCCCATACGTTCATCCTGGCAGGAAGTGTGGGTGGGTAATTGATTGATTAACAGGTTTTTATTGTTGGGTATATTTATTGGTACATAATACAAAAAGACGATCCTATTTCATATAAATATATGTGGAGGAATTATCTCAACATTGCGCTTCGCAACCTGCTTCGCAACCGGGTTCACACCCTGATCAACCTTACGGGCCTTTCGCTCGGTATTTCCTGTACGCTACTGATGGTTTTGTATGTTCAGGATGAGGTAAATTATGATGCACATCACCTCAAAGGAGACCGGATATACCGTATTTCCAGCGATATGCGTATGGGAACGAAAGAAGATTTGTTTGCCCTTACGAGTCTGGCGGTAGGGGAGCGGTTAATGGCCGAATACCCGGAACTGGACACCTTCGTGCGTTTTCGTATGGCACTGACGGGGTGTCAATCAGGTATGGAGACAAGTTGTATAATGAAAAATTTATCACCAAAGTTGATCCGCAGGTATTCGAAGTATTTTCTTATGAGTTGATAAATGGAGATCCTGCAACTGCGCTGAAGAATCCTCATTCACTGGTATTGACCGAAACACTGGCGAAGAAATATTTTGGGAATGACGACCCATTGGGTAAAACGATGGTGCTCAACAACCGCGACTATCAGGTTACCGGTGTAATGAAAGATTTGCCTTCCAACTCTGATCTTCCCATCAACGGACTTACCTCCATGGCAGACATTACAGAAGAAGAGCGGAATGTGCTGATGTATGATTGGGGGCGAATGGCGTTTTACACCTTTCTCCTTTTCAAGAGTAAGGAGGATGCGTTGGGTTTTGAAGCCAAACTGGAAGATTTTGCGGCGCGCAATGTTCAGCCATTCTGGAAGGAAAACGCGATAGACGGCGAAATTCACTATCAACTGACGCCATTGAAGGATTTGCATTTTCAGACCAATCTGGGCTATGATACTCCCAAAGGAAATCTGTCTTACCTCTACATATTTTCGTTGGTGGCTGTGTTTATTCTGGTGATTGCCTGTATCAATTATATCAATCTTACTATCGCTCAGTCTTCGGGACGAAGCCTGGAAGTGGGGGTAAGAAAGGCGGCGGGAGCATCGCGGGGGCAGTTGTTGCGGCAGTTTCTGGGTGAATCCATGATTATTTCCCTGATTGCGCTGGGTTTGGGGATGATATTGGTTGAGATATCGCTTCCGGCATTTAATGCACTCGCCAATAAGACTTTTGTATTTAACCATTTGTTCCAGCCGTGGCTTTTACTGGCTTCGATATTGATTGTATTATTTACCGGGCTGGTCGCAGGAAGTTATCCCGCCTTATATCTGGCGTCGCTGCAGCCTGTGGATGTACTAAAGGGGCGAATGGAATTTTCCGGGAACAGTACACTAAGGAAGATATTGGTTGTGTTGCAGTTTTCCATTTCCATAGGGTTGATAATTGCCACCCTTGTAGTATTTGAGCAAATGCAGTTTCTGAAAAATCACGAACTGGGATTTGATAAAACGCAGGTGATGGTGCTGGAAGTGCCTTATGATACCACCTTATACAAACGGCTGCCACAGGTTAAGGACGAATTTCTCACACATCCCGGCATTAGCGGCCTGGCGACATCGGGTAGATTTGTGCCGGGGGAGGGGAGCGGAACCATATTATTTAGGGTAGAACAGGATCACACCCTGAGGGAGAACCATTTTAATGTGGTGAGTGTGGATGAAAACTTTATGGATGTGATGAAAATCAAATTGTTGAAAGGCAGGAATTTCGAGCGAAGTCGCCAGACTGATCCTACCCAGGCATTTATCGTGAATGAATCTTTTGTCAAAGCGATGGGTTGGGATGATGCGATCGACAAGCGATTGCAGTGGGGGTTGCTGCCCGACAATCAGGCAGCCTATGACGGGCGGGTAGTCGGGGTAATCGGGGATTATCATTTTACCTCCCTTCACAACAAGATCGAGCCATTGGTATGGATTTATAACCCCGGCACACCGCAGCGGATGTTGATCCGTATGCAGGGACCGGAAATGAGCAAGGCCATAGATTTTGTGCGGGCCAGGTGGGAAGACATTGACGCGTCCCACCCGTTGGAATACTTTTTTATGGACGCCTTTTTTGACCAGCTTTACCGGAAGGAAGAGCGGATGATGGCCATATTTGGCTATTTCAGCCTTCTGACCATTCTGATTGCCTGCATGGGGTTGTTTGGTGTGTCGTCCTTTATCACACAGCAGCGAACAAGGGAAATTGGCATCCGAAAAATACTGGGAGCCGATACCCGGCAACTGGTATATCTGCTGTCGAGAGACTTCGGACTGTTGGTGTTGGTTGCCATTGTGATAGCGGGTCCGGTGACCTGGATAGCGATGGATAAATGGCTTTCGGGGTTCAGTTTTCCGGTCAGGATGCCTGTATATGCATATTTTATTGCGGGATTTGCCTCTTTAAGTATCGCACTGGTGACTACCAGTTATCATTCCATTCGTACGGCAGGTGCGAATCCGGCCAAAGCATTGAGAAACGAATAAATATGTTAAAAAACTACATGACCATTGCCCTGCGGACGCTGATTCGCAACAGGAATACCTCCCTGATCAATATTGCGGGACTCGCAACAGGTCTGGCGAGTTGTATTCTGATTTTTATTTATGTGCGGATAGAGTTATCCTATGACCGTTTCCATCCTGAACCGGAGAAGCGGTTTCGGGTGCTGACCATTGACAGGGCGCTGGGGATTACCAGCAATTTTGTGGGAATCACTTTACCTGCATTGGGGCCTGCAATGGCGGCTGAAATTCCGGAAGTGACCCAGACGGTGAGGATTAACGGAGGTGGGCGCGGGCTGATTAAATATGAGGACAAAAGTCTTTATAGTGAGGATGTAAAATTTGTTGAACCTGCGTTTCTGGACTTTTTCGGTTTTGAATGGAAAAGAGGAGAAAAGGGTGAGGCGCTGACCCGACCCTATACGGGGGTGGTTTCTGAGAGTCTGGCAAAGAAAGTATTTGGCGATAAAGATCCTATTGGACAAAGCATCGAACTGAACAGCAATACCCAGGTCGAGATCACAGGAATTCTTGCCGATCCGCCCGAAAACACACATCTGAATTACGAACTGCTGGTTTCTTTGTATCCCTCAGCTCAGGACTCCAATATTATCAGAACGTTGCAATCATGGCAGCAGATCAGTATGATTACCTATGTCGCGTTGAATGACCCGGCGAGTGAGGAAAAGGTCGAATCAGCAATGGAGGAGATTATCAGGAAAAACGACGTTGGGGAGAATTTTTCGGTGATTCTTCAACCGCTGGAAGAGGTACACTTGTATTCCAGCGATGTGTTGTTTGATGGCTATAATCAGAACAAGACCGATGCCGGGTATGTGTTTGCTTTATTGGTGGTGGCCATATTTATTATTCTCATCGCTGCCTTCAACTTCATGAACTTATCCACTGCCCGGTCGTCGGTAAGGGCAAAAGAGGTGGGAATGCGAAAGGTGCTGGGGGCATTTCGGCGGCAGTTGATTATTCAGTTTTTGAGCGAGTCGGTGGTCTTATGTCTGATTGCGCTGCTATTGGGCGTGGGGCTGGCGGCATTGATCATGGAGATCAGCGATTTACCATTTAGGGCAGACCCGGTAGGTTATTTGTGGAAGGACAAATTCCTGCTTGCAGGGATGTTGGGCGGAACGGTATTGCTGGGGATTGTGGCGGGAACTTATCCCGCGTTTATGTTGTCGGGGTTTGAGCCGGTAAAAGTGTTGAAGGGTAAGTTTCTGAATACGCTTAGCGGCATATGGCTCCGGCGGATTTTGGTAATTGTACAGTTTACGGCATCCATTGTTATGATTACGGGCACGATGGTCGTTTACCGGCAATTGGAAATGATTAAAAACCGGGATAAGGGTTTTGACCCGGCGCAGATCATAACGCTTAATATCGGCAATCCGGGGATACGGGGAAAATTTGAGGCATTGGAAACCGAATTGACCCAAAACCCGCGTATCAGGGGGCTTGCCTGTTCTTCTTCTATGCCGGGGAGGGGATTTGGGCGTACGGGAATCAGGCCGGAAGGTGTTGCAGAGGAAGACATCTGGATTGTGAGTGTGATGGGGATGAATGAAGACTATATTCCGTTAATGGGGATGGAGATGGCGGCGGGGAGAAATTTTTCTCCTGAGCATTCGACGGATTCTACCCAGGCTACGATTATCAATGAGGCGTTGGCAAAAGCTTTGGGGTGGGGAGAGGATGCGGTGGGCAAGGCCATCAATTTTGGCCCTACACGTACAACGGTTGTAGGAGTAGTGAAGGACTTTCACTTTGCCTCTATGCGGCATCAGATAGAACCCATGATCATGTACTATCAACCGGGAGTGCTGAACGTACTATCAGTGAAGATGGATGCTGCGGAAATAAACGGTACACTGGATCATGTACGTGAAGCGTGGGAAAAAGTAAATCCGGGATATCCGTTCGAATATGTATTTTTTGATGAGGATTTTGCGCAGCAGTTTAGAAGCGAGGAGACTTTCGCGCGGTTGATAGTATTTTTTACCTGGCTGGCCATATTCATTTCTTGCCTGGGGCTTTTGGGATTGTCGGCTTTCAGTGCGGAGCAGCGTACCCGGGAAATAGGAATAAGGAAGGTGCTGGGCGCTTCGGTGGTCCAGGTGGTAGGGTTGCTTTCCCGGGAGTTTGCCATACTGGTAGGGATCGCGGCGGTGATTGCCGTTCCGCTTGCCTGGATTGCGATGAATACCTGGCTGGAGTCGTTTGCTTACAGGATATCCATTGGCTGGGTAGTGTTTGTATTGTCGGGTTTCCTTGCACTGAGTATAGCCCTATTGACCAACGCATGGCATGCAGTCCGGACGGCGGCAGCCAATCCGTCTGATGCGTTGCGCTATGAGTAGGGCGCGCCGGATTTTTGAGGTTGGTCTTTAATCGTTTTTCATTTTTCGTTTTTCACTTTTGATTTTTGATGGTTTTTGAAGGGTTTTCCCCTGTGACCCCCTTAAGGGGGTCGCAAGGGTTGTGCTGCAGGAACAGAAATCGAAAATTTCAGAAAAGATGAGGCTGTCTTTCGCAAAGCAGCCCCGATCAACGTAACACCAGAAGCTAAATTTTTCTAATTTGGTGCATGCAAAATTGGGTACTTGCCTTTGGGACAATATTCTTCCTCTCCGCCACCTCGCTTTCCTGTGGAAGTGCGGAAACAAACATTGTTGTCTCAGGAGATTTTTTCCTTGAGCCTCATTTTCTCCAGATGGAAACCGCCCGCTACCAGGCTATGCGCGCATCAGAAAAGCTGGGCGAAATGACGATTCAAACCTATGGAAATTCAGACTCAGTTACCATCGAAACCGTTACGACAATTCAGGGAATGAATATCAGACAGAAAGTGGCCACCACGATATCCCGAAAAACATTCCTTCCCCTTTCTCATTCTGTATCGGGAATTATGGGTGATATCACCATTGATATCCGGCTTAGCTGGAAAGATAGAATAGTCTCCGGTTACACTTCCTTTCCGCTGAATGCCCAAAACCCCGAAAAGCAGATCATTCGCCACGAACTTCCCCCTGGTACCCTCGAACGCACCTCGGTTTTTGCTCTGGCCCGAACTTTTCCGCTGGCAGATTGCCATAACTTCCATTTTCTCTGGTATAATACACTGGAAGACGATGTCAAAGAAGTGTCTGCAACTGTTTCAGACAGCGCGTCGGTTTCTACTCCTGCTGGCGATTTCTCCTGCTACAGAGTTGATATAGAAGGCGACGAGCCAGCTCTGGTGATTTATATTAGCAAACAGCTCCCGCGTAAGGTCGTACGTATCGAAATTCTGGGATTGCCCTGGACTTTTGATCTCTTAGAAGTGGTCAGGAAAGAGCCTTGACGGGCTCTCCCCAACCAACTTAATCAGCGCGTAATAAAATCCCAAAATTGTATTACGCAATCAAGTTTCACATTTTCGAAACAAACTGCAACCCCCAGTTTCTAATCGGCAGGGGTGAGTTTGTGAACGGCGGGTTTCAGCCGATTATCGGTAAATTCCGGCATCAATTTCTGAGGTCAAAAATTAGTAGTTCAGATGATTAATATCACCTTTCCCTCTCCTTCGCCACCTTATTTTTGAATGATTCTAAATAATGCGAACTTTGTCTCTGTTTCAGAGTTATATCAGCCATAGATAATTAGACATTATGCGTCTGTTTGCCCGTACCTTTCTTCCTTTCATTGCGATTCTGATTTTTGCCATTCCCAACACCTCCGGTCAGTCTCTGACGGGAAGTCTTCGCGGTACGGTAAAAAATCGCCAGACTGAAATGCCTCTTCCCGCTGTTCGTGTCATGGTTCTCAATAGGGAACAGGCGGAATATTCGGCTACTACCGAACCCGATGGCTCTTTTTTTATAGACAAAATCCCTGTCGGAAGGCATGAAATTGAATTCTCCACCGAAGGATACCAAACCCTCATTCGCCCAGGCGTGCTCATTACTTCCGGAAAACAAACAGATCTCCAGGTATTGCTTGAAGAAAGCCTGTATCAACTCGATGAGGTACTTCTCTCCCCGGAAAGAGAAAAAGGCAGAGCCCTGAATTCTCTCGCATCTGTTTCCGCCCTGTCCTTCGAAGTGGAAGAAACCCGCAAGTTTGCCGGCGGTCTCGATGACCCTACCCGCCTCGCAGGCAATTTCCCCGGGGTGGTCGCCACCCCCTTCATTTCTGAAAACAGCATCTCTGTCAGAGGAAATTCTCCGCGGGGAATGCTCTACCGCCTCGAAGGCATAGATATCCCAAACCCGAACCACTTTGCCCGCATTGGCGGCTCTTCCGGGACTTTTACGATATTCTCCAACCAACTTCTGGCCAATTCTGATTTCTTTACAGGGGCATTTCCCGCCGAATATGGCGATGCGACCGCCGGAGTGTTTGATATCAAATTCCGCAATGGCAATTATCATGAACACGAATTTGCCCTGCAGGCAGGGGTACTCGGGGTCGATCTAGCTGCCGAAGGGCCGCTGGCAAAAGGGAAAAAAGCCTCCTACCTTGTCAATTATCGCTATTCCTCCCTCGGATTTGCCAACCTGCTGATCAATTACCTCTCGCTACCCACTTACCAGGACCTCGCCTTCAAAATCCACCTCCCCACACAAAATGCAGGTACTTTTGATATATTTGGCATCGGGGGAATCAGCAAACGGCTCCGGTTTGCTGAAACGGATTCCTCCCTCTGGAAAGAAGACCTGGACCGGTTTGAACTCCTGCTTACCTCCGATATGGGAGCCGCAGGCATCAGCCATACCCTGGTTTTGGGTTCGCGCTCCATCCTTAAATCTGCTTTGGTTGGCTCTTATAGCTTTATGAGAGATAATAAAACATATCTCGATGAATCTCTCGGGTTTTTTCAACGTGAAAAAAACGAACTCCTCCAGCAGCCCGTTACCCTGACTACCTCCCTTACCCACCAGTTCTCCCCGCGCATCACGACCAAATCAGGTGTTATTTATACAACTGCTTTTAATGACTACGTTTCGTTAAAATATGACTATGTGGAGAATTTTCTATTCACCCGGGCCAAAGAGTCTGGCAGAACTCAGAAGTTGCAGGCTTACACCCAGACACAGCTACGGTTAAACCCTAAGCTTACCGCAAACCTCGGCGTACATTTTCTCTACTTTGATCTCAATAACCAAACTTCCCTTGAACCCCGTGCAGGACTTGTGTTTCAGCCCGCACCCAAACATAACTTCTCCATAGGGTATGGCCTCCACAGCAGGGTCGAAAACTTTCCTACCTACATGACCCGCCTCCATGAGATGAATGACTCCCTTTCCCGTCCCAATCTCGATCTCGGATTCGTCAAAACTCATCACTTTGTACTGGGTTATCAGGCCATGCTTACCGATTACCTGCGGGTGCGGGTAGAAGGATATTATCAGTATCTCTTTAATGTTCCTGTGGAGGTAAATGGTTATTATTCTGTGGTGAATATCAACGAACTCAATGACCTCCGGGTTCTGGCCAACCTCGGTACAAGCGTCAATAAAGGGGTGGATTTCGGGCTGGAAAGATTTACCAAAAATGGCACCTACTTTCTGTTCAACGGAAGTATTTTTGATTCCAAATACACCGATGCAGAGGGCGTGACGCGTAGTACCGCTTTTGATATCGGCCATAAAGTCAACCTCCTGGCTGGAAAAGAATTCCGGGTAGGAAAGAAAAAAGGCTACAACAATTCTATCGGCCTCAACGGAACCCTGTCTTCATTCGGGGGCCAGCGTTACACCCCGATAGATCTTATCAGTTCCGCTGCCGCACGGGAGACAGTTTATGACGAAAGCCGCTACTATGAATTGCAGGACAAACCCCTCTATATTTTTGACTTCACCTTCACTTTCAAGGGAAATCACCCCCGCTACACAGGCACCTGGGCTGTCCAGATCAAAAACCTGTTCTCCAGTTCTGTACCCGAATACCGCGAATATGATGCGCTTTTGAATGAGGTAGTCACCCTCCGCGGAGCCAGCGTTTTGCCGGTTATGAGCTACAAGATTGAGTTTTAGTTAAGTTTTTGTAAATTCAGAAAAAAAACCATGGAATACCCCAGCCAGACTGATCCGGAAATTTTTTCCTACGAGCAATACCTCGCGTTTGAAGCGCAGTCAGATGAAACCCGCTACGAATTTTACGACGGAGAAATTGTCGCACTCTCCGGGGCCTATATCCGCCACGCGAGAATCGTAACCAACACCTCCACCCGGATTTTTGAAAAGCTGAGAGAAGGGGATTGTGATGTTTTTTCAGAGGGCGTAAAACTACATATCCCTCAGACCCGTCATTACCTGTATCCGGATATTGTAGTAACCTGTAACCCGCTCGACCTTCAGTCCAAATCGGGAATACGAAACCCCTTACTGATTGCCGAAGTGCTTTCTCCTTCCTCGGTCAAACGCGACAGAGTGCAAAAAATGGATCAATACCTTCGTCTGCCTTCGCTACGGTATTATATGATTATCTCACAGGAAGAATGCAAGGTAGAAGTATATGAAAGAAAAAGTGACAATTCCTGGCTGTACACCATTTATGGCCAACTAAAGGACAGTATTTTTTTCGACGAATGGAATCTTTCCCTTATGCTGAAGGATATATACCGGAAAGTGACTTTTGGTGAGGAACGGATCGGGGAAGAAGAGGAAGAATATATTTCTCCTCCCTACTGAATCTCGTCATTCACCTCCATAATACTCTGTACTACCAGTTGCTGCTGCGTCCAGGGAATAAAGTGGTTCTCTTCTGGTAAACGAATGATCTTCGGGCTGCCGGGCATCATTTTTTCCAGAAAATCGGCATGGGCCTTGTTTACCAGCATATCCTTGTCTCCCTGTATGATAATGGTCTTTGCCCTTATTTTCTCCCACATCATGCCCATTTCATAAAGCTCCTGCTTCAGCGGTACAATCTCCCGGTTGGAAATATCCATATCCGGCGGCAAAATCCATCGTATCCATTTGCCCCGCAGCGGTTTTTGCAACCAATATACTCTTCGCTCCTTTTCCGGGTCGGCAAGCCCCGCCAGTGCCACCATTCCGTCTATTTTTTCGGGATAGTCCATTGCCAGCCTGAAACCAACCGGCCCGCCAAAAGAATGGGTTACCAGAATGACCGGCACGGAATCTGGAACCATGTCCAGCAGCGGTTTTATCATCAGCGCCTGCATCTCTATCGAAGATTCGGGCTCATGATCCGATTTGCCATAACCGATCCTGTCAACCGAATACATCCTGAAATGATTCAGAAGGGTAGTATCCTTAAAATACCGGGCAAAAGCATCCCAGGTACCCGGCGACCCGTGAATAAATATAATTACAGGACGACCTTCCGCGCCGATACAGGCATAGTGGATGGTCTTACCCTGAGCCTCATAAAATCCGTAAGAAGGCTGTTGCGGATTTCCTTCAAAATATTTTTCCAGCTTCTGGTCGCTCATCGTAAAGTTCATAAAGAACCTGAAGATGATGTATAAGACCAGGATGATGATTCCAAGTGTGAGCAGCACGTATTTCAGGGTTTTCGCCAGATGAATCTGCATATAGGGATTAACGCTTCAGGATTTCATCGGCGGATATTTCGATCAGATTTCCATACGCTTTCAGACCTTCTGTATCCAGCCGCTTTTTGTCTCCTACGATCATTATCAATATGGGTTTTCCCTGAATGGCGTTTCTGTAAAAGGTTTGGATGTCGTCGAATGTAAGCGACTCATAGACAGGGAGTTTTGATTTTGACGGGTCTCCCTCATATCCCAATCGTTTCCAGTCTTCGACTTCTTCCGGGATTTCCCTGAATCCCGGCTTCCCGCCATAAACCTGAAGCCTGAGATTATTTTTCACCAAATCCGTTCTTTCCCGTTTCTCCGGCATGTTTTTCACCAGACCATCCATGACCGATAAGGCTTCTGCCGTTTTGTCGGCCTGACACCCTATGTAGGTTACCAACGCACCGGGAAGCCCGCTACGCTGTGGTGTTCTGTACCTTCCGCTGGCACTATAGGCAAGCGATCTGTACTCTCTGATTTCCTGAACCACCAGACCCGAAAATCCTCCCCCAAAGTAGGAGTTAAATGCATCGATATAGGGTTGATCCTCTAATTGAAATGAATCTCCCTTCACATAAAAATATACCTGACTCTGAACGGCCTTCCTGTCGTTGAGGAAAAATACCTGTGGCGCGTCGTATGTCATCAATGGGATAGAAACCGGTGATTCTGAGGGTTTTGGCTGACTGGGAATAAGGCTCGCTGCCTGCAGCAAGGGTGCCACTTCACCTGCAGGTTTTTTGCCCGAATAAAACACAGATGTCTGATACTGAATGGCTTCTTTGTGAAGACGGAGCAAGTCATCTGCCACAAGCTTTTTCAGTTCTGCTTTCCCAAATCTGTTGAGAAAACTGGAATTTTGTCCGTATAATCCATAATTCAACAGCACATTCCCCTTTGTCGATGGCTGCTTTTCATCAATTTTCCTCCCGGTCATAATCTGGTTAATGACCACTTTCATGTTTTCTTTCGAAGCAACCGGATTGCTTGTCAGTTGCCCCAACAGTTTTATCCCTTCTGCAAGCGATTCCTCCGGTCCGGTGAGAGAGAGGGTGTAATAACTGTTATCGCAGGAAACGGTATAGGTACAACCGATTTGCTGAAACTTCTCCTTTACGGCTTTCATACTGAGGTCGCTCGTACCGGAGTAGTTGAGCAGATCGGCTGCTACTTCCAGCCCTTTGATTTTTCTTTCGCCCACACCATATCGTACCTCAAGTTCAAAGATGGTATTGACCGGATTAAAAACGGTGTAAAGGGTATTTCCATTTCCCAGGGGCTTCTCCGTCAGGTCAGTCTCAAAATTGACAAAATCAGGGGCGGTATTCTTCTCCGGAATCTTTTCAAAATGGTTGGCGTAGGCAGAGTTTGTCTCTCCTTTTGGCAACACAGGTTTAAATTCCGGTTTTTCGAGTTTGGTCTTTTTCGGAATCCCCCGCCCGGAGTGGAGCGCAAGGAAATTGTCTCCGAAATATTGCCCCGCCACTCTTACAAGATCTTCCCGGGTTATGGCTTTGAGTCTTTCTGGATATGCCAGATGAGAATCCCACGTCCGACCGCTGATAAATAAATACCCCATAGTTTCGGCTCTGAGTTCCTGATCCTCCATAGAAAGCTGAAACTGCCGGTTCATTTCGTTTTTTGCAGCTTCCAGCCGCGTTTCATCGAAATCTCCATTTCTGATTTTTGCGATTTGCGTCAGAACCATATTTTCGGCTTTCTTCAATGGCTGTCCGATCAGTTTGGGAACATAAAACAGAATGGTCGAACCATAGTCATTCATGGTGTTGGAAAACGAACCAGCAAACATGAGTTTATTTTCCAGTACCAGTTCGTTCAGAAATCCGGTCTCACCTTCATTAAACAACATAAAGTCGATGACATCCAGTATGGTTTCGTCAGGATGGCCTACAGGTACTGAGCGAAAACCTATGGCCCCGACTTTTACCGGAGCTGCCCGCATACGTATTTCCTCTCTTCCGTCAAATGGTTTTTCTTCATAGTGCGGGTAGGGGGGAATGGTTCCTGACTTGAGTTTTCCAAAGGTTGCTTCAATGAGGGGTTTGATTTCTTCTGGATAGATATCGCCACAGAGAATAAGTGCCATATTGTTGGCGACATAATAGGTATCGAAAAAGGCATACATTTTTCGCAACGAAGGGTTTTTCAGATGTTCTACCGTCCCGAGCGTAGTCTGCTGCCCGTATGGGTGATTTTTGTAGAAACTGCTGCTAAACTTCTCAAAAATGGCGGTGCCAAAATTGTCCATTGAGCGGTTTTTCTCCTCATAAACGACCTCCAGTTCTGCCTGAAAAGTCCTGAAAACCGGGTTCTGAAACCGGTGGGCATAAATGTCGAGCCATTTTTCGATCTGGTTGGGCGGGAAATAATTGTGGTAAAAGGTCATTTCCGGATTGGTAAACGCATTGACCTGGGTGCTGCCAATCCGCTTCAGGAGGTTGTCAAATTCGTTGCCGATGATATACTGTGCAGATCCCGTGGACTGTTCATTGATTTTCTGTTGAATGATCATCCTCGCTGCCTCATCTTGTGTTGCGCTCAGCTCATCATACAGCGCAACGATAGAATCTTCAAATGGCTTTTCCATGCCGTAGTCTGTGGTTCCCAACTCAGTAGTGCCTTTAAACAGCATATGCTCCAGATAGTGGGCAATACCGGTTGCGTCGTTGGGATCCTGCTTGCTGCCGGCGTTGACGGCGACCGCACCAAAAACCGTAGGTTTGGTATGGTCTTCATTCAGATAAACCGTAAGCCCATTGGAGAGTGTATAGGTCTCTACTTTTAATGGATCGGAAAGACTTTTTTGTGAATACACCTCAGGTCGGATCAACAGGAGGGCAGGTATAAGCAAAAGCAGTTGTTTGGGTTTCATGAGCAAAAATGGATTAGAACAAGGAAAACGGCCCCTAATTTAAGCTTAATTTGTGATTTTTCGCTTATTTTCGGACAGATGAATGGAAGATCGGTACAACGGCGGCTGTTTTTGGGGATTTCTCTGCCTCCCCCAATGGTTTCTGAACTGGAAACCTTTTCGCGTCGCCTGACCTCGTATGCGGGTATTCGTCTCATCCCCGGAGAGAATCTGCATATTACGGTCTATTTCTTTGGCAGTGTGCCCGAAGAACAACTGGAAAACCTCATTTCTCTGATTTCACTGGGTTTAAAAACCACACAATCCTTTGAGCTTGTATTCGACCGGTATTGTTTTGCCCCGCAAAGCACTCAGCCTCGGATGATCTGGGCCCGGTTTAGGAAATCGGATGTTTTCAGGGATTTGGTCGGTCAAATCCACGCTTTGTATCAACAGATTTCTCCCTTGCAGCAAAGGAAAAGCCCGGTTCCCCATATCACTCTCGCCCGCCTGAAAGACTTTTCTGATACATCAGAATTAAATCTCGCCCGGCAAAAACTTCCCGCGCTCAGAGTAAACGAACTGGTTCTCTGGGAGTCAGTTCTTCGCCCTGAAGGCGCATATTACACCGCAATCAGGCGGTTTTCGCTGGGCTAATCATACCTTACCTTGAGTGTGCCGCAATTGCTGAGCGTGGAGCGCAGTTGAAGGGTTTGCTCTCTGACGCCATCATCAACGGTAATGGATGCCGTGTTGGGTGGCAACGCCCCGAGATTGTGCGCATACAAAATGATGAAGTTCTCTCCTTTGTGAAAGGTAAAGGGTATGATTTTCTTTTGTTTTTTCAGCGCATAGTTTTCCAGCAGCCACTGTCCATTTACATTGATAGAAACGGTATCCTGATCTTCTGCTGCATGATCCCATACGTAAATCGTCGCCTCCGGGCTGGAAATCACAATCTCCTCCTGCTTTTTTACTCTGCGGTCGCGTATTCGCAAAGGGCTGCCGCCGCGGTCATAGTCGATATCTGTTTCTACCGTAACCTCGGGCTGGGTTTCCTGTATTTCTGGTTCTGGCCGGTTTTGGGGTGTCTCCTGCGGCTTTACCTGTGGTTTTTCCTGTGGTGTGCTGGTGGCGACCTGCGGGGTTGCAGGCTCATCTTCTCCACAGCGGGTAACCTGCTGTGGTTCAGAAATCCTTTCGCAAAAGTCGGCAAAGGCTTTTATCTGATAAGTGCCGGGGGTACGCACCTCCAGCGAGCGACCTGTCGCTCCTGAAATGGGCTTCCCATTGCGAAACCACTGATACTGGAGGCCTTCGGCCATCTGGGTGAGCAGGGTTACGGATTCTCCGTAACAGATTTTCAGCGGCTCCCGTTTGGAGGCGAGGTTGGGGCGACCGTATTTCATCACAAATCCCGGCGACCCGCTGGTCAGGTCAAACTGCGATCCCTCAAATTCGTTTCCCTTGCTGATCCCCGCAATAAAGACATGTCCTTCCTCATCAGCAGTAACTGCGGGCAGATCAAGCGGGGTGCTACCTGCACTTTTTGTCTGCCAGATGATTGCCTGGCGGTCGAGCCGGTTGAGTCTGGTTACAAAATATTCGCTCCGCTCGGTAATGCCCGTAATATACAGATCGCCATCGGTGCTGTGAATGCGGGTTTTGATTGCAATAGAACCTGCGGGGGTTGTCATCAGACCCTGCCAGCGCACGACACCATAGGCATCCATGCGCCAGATTTCGCGATTGAGGGCAACCCAGGTATTGCCGTCACAATCTGTATGGATGTCGTGGGTACGATACCGTGTCTTTTCGGTATTAATCTTAAAAGCCCATTTAAATTCTCCGTCCGGATTCAATCTCGCAACATAATAACTGTCGCCGCGAAGCGATGCCCGCAAGACTTCCTGCCGGAAGTTGGCAATAGAGGTAAATCCTCCTGCGGTATATATATTGCCATCGCAGTCGAGGTGAAGGGAGTTGCCAAAATCGTCGTCATAATAATCGACCGGAAATGTTTTTACCCATACCAGTTCGCCTTTGGGTGAATGTTTGGCTACAAACATCCCTCCCCGGTTGGCAGCGGGAATGCGCTTGCTGCCCAGCGCCAGTGTATCGCGAAACCGCCCAGAAGTATAAATAAACCCCAGCGGGTCCACGGCCAGACCGGTAAGAAGCTGGCGTTTTTCATTTTTGGTCCACATCAGCATTCCGTCGGGCCGGTATTTTTCGATATAACTGTCGTTATTTCCGATGATTATATTTCCTTCCGGATCTGTCGCCATAAATGAGGGAGAAAAAGTCTCTCGCCTGATCTCGGGAAAACTCACCCGAAAAAGTCCTTCCGGAAAAAATCCTGTCACCTGGTCATAGGGTTTGCCTCTTTTGTCTGTGGTAGAAAGTACATATACGCCACCATTGGGGCCGGTTGCAAGGTCTTTTATCGTAGCTTCTCCTTTGGGTTTGGGAATCTTATTGGTCCACAGCCAGCGGGGGAGAATAGGCAACAGGCCGTTGACCGTATCGGCAGCAGTATAGATTCCCGGCGGGATAAACCGCTGAAGGTTCATTTCTTCAGAAGTGGCTGTGCAGTTGCCGTTGGCAATGATGAGCCGGTACCGGCCCGGGGTTTTTACCCACAGGTTCTGGGCGGTCGCTTCGGGAATATCCTGTTTGTTTTTCTGCCACTGATAGGTGTATCCGTACTCGCGCACAGCCTGAAGCTGAATGGAATCATCGAGGCAGATGACGGAAGATGGCGCGTTGATATAGGCATCGGGCGGACTGACAAACCTGATCTGGCTTACATCGGAGGTGTCGGTACACTGATCTTTGTACCGGATCACCCGGTAAGCGCCGGGCTCGGAGACTTTCAGGCTTTTGCCCTCCGCTCCGCGGATGCGGGCGCCGTTTTTCAGCCACTGATAGCGGATGTCCCGCCCCATAGTAAACCCGGCTTCCAGTTCGATCTCATCACCGATGCACAAGGTCTGGTTTCCCTGCGGGTAAATGGTGGTCTCACAACTGCTAAGGTCGAGATAAAATATGTCGTTACTTCCGTATGAATTGGTCTCCGAACACCAGTAGAGCGTTTTTCCATCGTAGGAAACCATAAAGTCAAAATCGTCTCCGGAGGTATTGACCGGAGCACCGATATTTACCGGCCGCGACCAGTTGCGCCAGGTATTGTCGAGCCTTTCGGAAACAAATATGTCAAACTTCCCTTTTCCTCCGTAGCCTTCGCTGGCGAAATAAAGCGTTTTCCCATCCGGTGCGAGATAAGGCGCATCGTCATCGCCGTAAGTGTTGATCATGGGGCCGAGGTTGATCGGTGCGCCCCAGGCTGTATCATTGATGGGAAAACATACATAAATGTCGGTTCCTCCGTACGTATCGTCTCCTTCATTGGGGAGGAGCATAATTCTGTTTTTGGTAAAAAAATAATCCTTAAAACTTCCCCTATATACAAAATTGCGGATATGGGCGCTGTAAGGGGCCGTCCAGTACCCTTCTCTTGAGCGCACAGAATACCCGATGCCTGCGTCCTTAACTCCCGGAGGCACCTGATTGATCCACAACGTATCGTGGCGGGGAGAAACCTGCCATACAAAGTCGTGCCCATTGGTGTTGAGCGGGCTGCGCATATGCACTGCGGGTCCCCATTTTCCTGTACGGTCTTTCTGCGAATACCAGATGTCCCCGGGATCCATGACGCCTCCTGTGTTTTGCGGGGTTTCTCTTCGCCAGAAATACAGGGTCTGCCCATCGGGAGAAATCCTGGGCTCTCTTTCCTCAAAGGGGGAATTGACATTCTGATCTAAATGCTGTGCCTGCTGGGAAATCGCCCAAAGCGGAATAAAAAGTAGCAGTAGAGTTGAGAATATGCGAAAATTCATTGGTCGTAAAATCGTTTTTAATCAATTTAGGGATTCTATATACCCGGTTGTTGTGTGACAAGGTAACGCTTATTCCGATAAAAGAATTATTCTATGATACAAAGGTTGCGGATTACCACATGGATTTTTCTCCTGTTTTTTTGCCATCAGGGGCTTTTTGCGCAGGAAAATACGGAAATACCGGGAGAGTTTATTGTCATGCTCGAAAAGGGTGTTTCGCCCGATGTGGTGACTTCGTTGGTTTGGGGCGACAATCAGCACCCATCCCGCCTTCAACTGGTGCGCGATATTGTTCCCCGGCTCAATATTTACCTTTTCTCGGGAGATACGACATCTTCTGTTCAGCCTGTTTTACTCAGGCAATTATCGGCCCACCCCGGCATTGCCATTGCCCAGTATAATCACCGGATTTCGAAAAGAGAATCACTTACGACCATTCCTACAGACCCGGGATTTGTCAACCAGTGGGCGCTCAGCAATACTGGCCAGTTTGGCGGGGTTCCCGATGCCGATATAGACGCGACGGAGGCCTGGGACCTCGCCACGGGAGGCCTTACGGTATTGGGAGACAGCATTGTGATTGCGGTCGTAGATGGCGGAATTTCTCTCACACAGGAGGATCTCTTTTTGTGGAAAAACCATGGCGAAATTCCCGGCAACGGCGTGGACGACGATGGCAATGGGTATATAGATGATTTTAATGGCTGGAATGCTTTTCAGAACAACGGCACCATTCCCTCCGATGTTCATGGCACGCTGGTCGCCGGTGTGGCTTCTTCACGCCCTTACAACGGAAAGGGTGGGGTAGGGGTAAGCTGGAATACCGCCATCATGCCGGTTGCGGCGTCTTCGGTCAGTGAAGCCACAGTGGTTGCCGGGTACGGATATGTGCTGGAAATGCGCACCCGTTACAACCAGTCCAACGGCGCAGAAGGCGCCTTTGTCGTTGTCGCCAACAGCTCTTTTGGCGTCAACTTTGGCAATCCCGCCAATTTCCCTATCTGGTGTGCCATGTACGATTCGTTGGGTATGCAGGGGGTGCTCAGCGTGGTAAGCACCATGAACTCCCCACAGAATGTGGACATTGTCGGAGATGTACCTTCCGCCTGTATCAGCCCGTGGATGATCGCCGTTACCAATACCACACCCACCGATACCAAGCGGTCGGATGCCGCATTCGGACTTACGACCATTGATCTTGGCGCACCGGGTACGCAGATTTATTCTACCCTTCCCGGAAATGCTTACGGATATGATACCGGAACATCGTTTGCATCTCCACACGTGGCAGGAACGCTGGCGCTGATGGCGTCTTATGCCTGCCCCGGACTGATGGTTTTGTACAAAAATGACCCGGCAACCGCTGCGCTTAAATTCAAAAATTTTCTCCTCAACTCTGTGGATACGCTTTCAAGTCTTCAGGGCCTTGTGGCGACTGGCGGACGCCTCAACGCATTCCATGCGTTGCTTATGCTCGACGACAGTTGCAGCACTTTTTCCAATGGCTGTCTTCCTCCCTACAACCTCGCAGCAACTATTTTATCAGACACTACGGCCCGGCTTTTCTGGCAACATACAGATTCGGCGGATTCTTTTATCCTCCGCTACCGCTTGTCGGGCGATACGCTGTGGACAGGGCCTTTTACCCTCACCGATACGTTTTTTACACTCGCAGGACTTTCTGCCTGCACCGCTTACGAATATCAGGTGGCAGCCGCATGTGATACGCTTTTCAGCGGATATTTTGACACGGAAGCCATTGTAACCGAAGGTTGCTGCGAATCTCCTGACGCACCTGTTGTAAGTGAAGTTGCGGATACATCGGCGCTGTTTTCCTGGCATCCGGTGTTCGGCTCTGACTATTACCTTTTTCAAATCAGGGAGGTGAATGATCCTTTTGGCCCCCAAATCCAACTGACAGATACTTTCCTGTTGCTCTCTGCTCTTCTCCCCTGTACCGAATATGAGGTCAGGGTAAAAGCCCTTTGCGATACTACCGATAATGGATACTCTGAAATCACACATTTCCGGACGACAGGTTGTGGTGCCTGCCTTGACCTGGATTATTGCCTGTCTCAGGGAAATGATGTGAGTTTCGAATGGATCCAGGAAGTTTCTGCTGGGCCTTTGCTTTATACCAGTGGGAAAAATGACGGTTATGGCGCATTTACCGATTATTCATGGCAACTGGTTAAAGATTCGGTTTACAATCTCCTGCTTACACCCGGTTATGCCGGTTTTGCTTTCTCCGAATCATGGCGCGTGTGGATTGACTTCAATCAGGATGGTGTTTTTAACGATACAACCGAACGGGTCTTCGGAACCACCACAGCCCAGTCCGGGCAGATTGCTGCGCAGATTCATATTCCCCCCAATGCACTTACCGGCCCTACACGCATGCGGGTGAGTATGCGTTTTGGCGGGTTTAGCGGAAATCAGGTGCCTCACCCCTGTGAAAGCTTCAACGAGGGCGAAGTAGAAGATTATTGCATCACCCTTACTGATCAGGTTCAGCCGGTTTGCGATCCGCCTCCTGCGCCTGAATTCGATTGGGTTGGTGATACCCTGCATCTCACCTGGACGGGTAATGCAGACTTTTATCAGGTCAGGCTTAAAAAGACTGCCGGTGGGGCGACAAACCTTTTTCAGACGACAGTTACTTTTTTTTCTCTGTACCTGCCGCCAAATTGTGAGGCATACGAACTGCAGGTTCAGGGAATCTGCGGTTTTGAAGCCAGTGCGTTTTCTCCTGTCGTAAAGTTGTTTTCCAAAGGCTGCGGTGATTGCCGCGATCTTTCCTATTGCGCTGTCAGCGGCCCCGCCCAAAGCAGTAGCTGGATACGAAAGGTGAGGATAGGGGATGTATTGCACAACTCGGGAATGGACAGCGGATATGGCGATTACACCCAGACCGAAATTATCCTGAAAAGAGGTGATTCTGTGTTGGTCGAACTGGTTCCCGCTTTTTCAGGATCAATGGCAGCACAATGGTGGGCGTTGTGGGCGGACTGGAACCATGACGGAGACTTTGAAGATCAGTACGAATCTGTGGTAACCTCTACTGCTCCGGCAGATTCTTTTTCAGGAAAAATTGCCGTTCCGGCAGGGGTTGATTTCGGTACAGTGCGGTTGCGGGCCGGTATGCGGGCCGACAGCCTTCCGCAGGCCTGCGGAAGTTTTGCCGCAGGCGAATGGCAGGACTATTGCGCAGTCATTTCTCCCGGAACCGCGATTGCTCCTGATATTCTATTGCCCCGTATCAATCTTTACCCCAACCCCACAGCCGGGCAGGTTACCATCCGTTCAGACAGGGCGTTTACCGGCTATTCGGTCTATAACCTCATGGGAATGCTTGTGTTGAACCGCTCATTTTTCCCAACCATCACCGCACAGGCTGACCTTTCGGGGTTTCCTCCCGGAATTTACCGGTTTGTTGTGTTTACAGACAGATCAACGGTCTCAGGTTCGGTTGTAAGGCAATAACCGAATCAGGTTTTCTGCTTTTTCTTTCTGGCAGCAGGGAAAAGGATATTGTTGAGGATCAGCCGGTAGCCGGGTGAATGAGGATGAAGGGTGAGGTCGGTCGGATCTTCACCCAACGTATGGCGATAGTCTTCCGGGTCATGGCCGCCGTAAAATGTCCACATTCCTTTTCCAAAATTGCCATGGATATAGCGGGCTTCTCCAAACGCATTGAGCTCGCCCATAATAGTTACCCCTGATTTGATCAGCGACTTGTCAAAGGCGGTGGTTTGCCCCAGAAACCCCTTGATGGTGCGCGTGTGGTTTTGACAGAGCATGGTAGGCACGGGATCCCATTTGGCGGAAAACTCAAAAAGGGTAAAATAATCCATATCCATCGGGACACGGCGGGTTCCTGTTACGTCTATATTTGAGTATTCATATACATAAGGGCTTTCCACCAGTGAAAAATTCTGAAAGGCAATAGTTTTTTCAAAGTCCAGCCTGGCATCGGCGTTGCCTTCCATCGGGTCGCCGTCATACACTGCGCCGCAAATGTCCACTCCTTCTGCGGCAAGGGCGATATCGTAGGTGTCGGTAGCGGAGCACATGGCAAAAAGAAACCCCCCGCGATTGAGAAATTCTTTGATTTTTTTGGCCACATTCAGTTTTAGCTGGCTCACTTTTTCGAAGCCAAACAGCCTTGCAGTATTTTCCTGAAGTCTGACTTCTTCTCTGTACCAGGAAGCGTCGGAGTTGGTTGCATGAAATTTTCCGTACTGGCCGGTAAAATCTTCGTGGTGGAGGTGGAGCCAGTCGTAATGGTCGAGCCTGCCTTCCATTACGTCCTGGTCATATACTACATCGTAAGGGATTTCGGCGTAGGTGAGGGCAATGGTGACTGCATCGTCCCAGGGCTGATTGTTGGGAGGGGAATAAACGGCGATTTTGGGTGCAGTTTCGAGTTTGACTGCGTCCATATTTACCGTTTCAGAAGTTACATAAGCGAGGATTTCGGAGGATTTTCCATCGGAAACATGTTCATATTTTACACCTCTGATCTGTAATTCAGTTTCAAAAGCGGGAAGGTAGGGAAACATAAAACTACCGCCGCGGTAATTGAGCAGCCATTCAACGTTAACATTGTATTCGAGCACCCAATAGGCGATTCCGTAGGCTTTCAGGTGCTCTGTTTGTGCATAATCCATGGGAACCAGCAGGTAGTCGGCTTTGAGCCCGGTGAATGAGCAGCCGAAAAGAAGCAGAAATGCAAGGTTTTTCATAAAACAACCATTGAAATCATTGTTCGGAGTGGATATTCTCAATATAAACAATTATTCGCTGATTTGCTTGTTTTATGAAGGTAAACCTTACTTTTCTACCGGAAACCAGACCCGCATCTCCACATCACCCCGATGGGCTCTGGCATAGTATGGGATCGCAGTAAACGGAATTTGCTGTCCATCTCTTATCGCTGTTCCGGTAAGTATGTTTGTTCCACCCAGTAAGTCTGGCCTGTATTGTACCTCCAGTTTCCCTGCTTCGGGCATATGGATGCTGAGGGCATTTCCGCCATTGTCCACGCTTTCGGCGCAATAGAGGATGGGTCCCCGCTCCAGCGCAATTTTTCCTCTGTCCTCATTTACAGATTCACTGGCTTCGACCCTTCGCACAGGCATGGGTAGTTCCATTTCTACCTGATCGCCTGCACGCCAGCGCCGGGTAATATGTGCATATCCGTTTCGCATGACAGGGTATATCAGTTCTCCGTTTACCCGAAGATACATATTACGGTTGGTGCGGTCGGGGTAATGGTAAAGCTCACCGGGTACGGGCCGGTTATCTGTCCAGCAGGGAATTCTGATGGCAAGGCTGAAGGTATCTTCTTTTTCGGGAGTTAATGTAAACATCACTTTTCCTTCCCACGGGTAGTTGGTTTCCTGGCGGATATTCACGGTCTGTTTTTCCAGGTGAATGGTCGCCTGACTGGTGAGAAACAGGTTGGCAAAAATCGTGTGATCTTTCCACGCATAAGCATAACCCGGCAGTGAGGGCAGAAAACGGACTACGTTTACTGGACAACAGGCCGTGTTAAACCAGGGTTGCCGCAGGTTGCCGCCCGCAGTTTCGAGTACGTTTGGGTAAAAAAATGAATTCCCGTCGAGCGATACGCCTCCAAGAAAGCCGTTGTACAAAACCCTTTCAAAAATATCCATATACTTCCCGTCGCCGTGGAGGAGAAACAGCCGGTAATTCCAGAACATATAAGCAATGGCTGCGCAGGTTTCGTTGTATGCCGTCTCGTTGGGAAGTTCGTACGCATCGCCAAATGCTTCTCCGTGGGGGCGGGAGCCAATGCCTCCGGTGATGTACATTTTTTTGTTTACCACATCCTCCCACAGCCGGTCAATCGCCTGAATATAGAGACTGTCACCTGTCAGCGCACCAATGTCTGCCATTCCCGAATACATATAACCCGCCCTGACTGCATGTCCTACAGCTTCTGACTGTTCGATTACCGGAAGGTGATTCTGGATGTATGCATAATCTTTGCCGGTGGTATCGGTTTTGGCTTCCTTTCCTCTTTCATCGAGAAAAAAGCGCGCGAGGTCGAGGTATTTTTTTTCGCCCGTAATGCGGTAGAGTTTGGCGAGTCCGATTTCAATTTCCTGGTGGCCGGAAACCCCTGATTTGAGTCCGGGGCCAAAGGTTTGGGTCAGCAGATCAGCATTTTTAAGGGAGACATCCAGCAGCGACCGTTTGCCGGTAGCCTGATAGTGCGCCACGGCAGCTTCATACATATGGCCGACATTGTAGAGTTCGTGGTCGCGGTACATGTTGGACCAGCGGCCCGGGCTCGCATCCACCGGATTGTCGGGGTTGACGGTGCGGGTGGTATAGAGGTATCCGTCCTCTTCCTGTGCGGCAGCAATTTTAAAAATCAGAGAGTCGAGATAGGTTTCCAGTGACGGGTCGGGATGCGTTTTGAGCGAATAACTTGCGCCTTCAATTACCTTAAAGACATCAGAGTCATCGTACCGTTTTCCTCTGAATTCGCCTTTTTTCAGCCCTCCGGCAATGGCAAAATTATCGATTCTGCCGGTTTCTTCACACTTCTGAAAATCATAGGGAATGGTCACCGTGCGGTTTGTATCGAGACGGGGAAGCCAGAATCCGCCATCGATCAGCACATCGGTAAAAGCCACGGGATGGATCGGGTAGTCGTGGGCAGGACGGGTAGTGGGGCCGGAGCGTTGACAGGCCCATAAGACCAATAATGTCAGAAAGGGAATATACGTACGCATAGCAGTTGTTCTTTACGCTAAGATAGGGGGAGTTTTGGATAAGGCAAGGCAACAACCACTTCAACCTGTACAAGTAGAGTGGGACAGAATGCCATGTGGATCACGGCCTCAGCTAGCTGGGTGAGGTTTTTCTTGAGCGTTGTTTGTTTGAATATTTTATCTTTTATATCTTTAGAGTGATTTTGCATCTCACTATATGGCTATAAAGAATAAAAATCTATCCTTTCAAGCAACAAATCTGCTTGATAAACTGATTGAAACAAAGCAGTTGGGTTTTGATATTACCAGGGCATATCAGCTTTTGCCAAACTCTACTACAGATGCAGTAAAACGATTGTTGAGCGATATGACAAAACGGGGTTTGCTCATGCGGGTAAAAGAAGGACTTTATTACATTATTCCCTTTGAACAAGACCCTGAAACTTTTATGCCCGACTGGCATTTGCTTTCACCCTATTTGGCGGGTGATGCCAGATATTATATTGGCTATTTTTCTGCTTTGCAAATTCACAGCCTGACAACCCAGCCCCTGCTGAAAGAGCAAATTGTGGTAAACAAACAGATCAAACCCTCAATCCTTAAGGTAAAAAATATTCCTTTTCAGTTTATTTATCACAATGAAGAACATTTTTTTGGCAATAAAAAAATGTGGGTTGACAGGTTTAACCAAGTACAATGTTCGGATTTAGAGAAGACATTTATTGACGCTCTGTTCAAACCTCAATATGCAGGTGGAATTACCGAAATTGCCAAAGCCCTTCACAAAGCAAAAGATCAAATTAATTACCCCAAATTACGGGATTATGCGATAAACTTTCATTCACAAGCAGTAATAAAACGACTGGGATTTCTTCTGGAATTATTGGAAGTTCAGAACTCGGAAATTAACGAACTTCAAAAGTTACGGACAAATTCGTTTGTCCTGTTAGAACCCTCTTATCCCAAAGAAGGCAAAACTATTTTTCGATGGGCAATTCAACAGAATATAGACAACGATTCCCTCCTTTCTCCCATTTACAGTTGAACTATGATTGAACCTAAAGAAATAAACAGAGTAGCAGCTAAGAGCAGAGTTAGCGACAGGCAAATTGAAAAGGACTACGTATTGTCGTGGGTATTATTTGGTATTTGACAGAAATTGAAAGAATAGATGTTTCTGAATACATCCTTCTGTTTTACAACAAAGCTAAACGCAAAAACCATGACCCGAAAAAAATCATGGAAAAAATATTGAATAAAGAAGCAGCATTTAGACGGGATTGGGATAAAAAACTGGCTTCCCAAATTCACGACCTACCGATGTGGGATGAAGCTTTTAGGGGAGCAAAAAGACATTTAAAATTTATTTAGAAATGAGGGAAGCAATCACCCCCCGCACCCTTGAAAATCAAATGAATATCACCCATTCAGATGACAGGAAGCATTTCTTCCCGGGAAAAAAAGGCGGTTATTGGGTGGTTGAAATTCCAAAATGAACTGGCATACTCTCTCGGCGGATCAGATATTCACTGCAACAGGTTCTGCTCCTGACGGACTTACTTCTGCTGTCGCTGAAGAGAGACTCCTGGAAAAAGGCCCCAATGTACTCCATGAGAAACAACAAAAGTCCTGGCTGGCTGTACTGGCAGGGCAGTTTAAGGAGTTTATGTCTCTCGTGCTGATTGCGGCAGCGGTTATTTCAGGTGTGATTGGCGATGTTACGGATTCTGTGATCATTATTGTCATCGTCCTCCTCAATGCGCTGATAGGATTTATTCAGGAATTCAGAGCCGAAAAAGCCATGGCCGCACTCAAAAAAATGGCCGCACTTCATGCTGTAGTCTTCCGCGATGGATTGCCTGTAAGGAAACCCGCCGCCGAACTTGTGCCCGGGGACGTGGTATTGCTGGAAGCCGGAAATATTGTACCCGCAGATGTGCGCCTGCTGGAATCTCACAGCCTCCGGTTGGACGAGTCGGCGCTTACCGGTGAATCACTGGCCTCAGAAAAAATCACAGAACCGGTTTCGTCCGAAAATCTGCCGCTGGCAGACAGACTCAACCTGGCTTTTAAAGGCACACTGGTCTCTTATGGCAGAGGCCAGGGGGTAGTGGTAGCAACCGGGATGGATACTGAAATCGGCAAAATAGCCAGTTTGTTGCAGGAGGAAGACACCCTCACGCCGCTTCAGTTGCGAATGGCCGACTATGCCCGCAAACTTTCCTTTATTGTCATCGGCATTTGTGCGCTTCTGTTCGGAATGGGGCTGTTGCGGGGGGAGGAACCTGTCAATATGCTGCTGGTTGCCATCAGCCTGGCTGTTGCGGCCATTCCTGAAGCGTTGCCTGCACTCATTACCATCGCCCTGGCGATGGGGGCGCGCCGTCTTTCCCGGCAGAATGCACTGATCCGGCATCTGCCCGCAGTGGAGACGTTGGGGTCGGTATCGTTTATCTGTTCTGACAAAACCGGAACCCTCACCCTCAATAAAATGCATGTTACGGAGGTGGAAGAAGCAGATGCACGTATTCCGGAAGTGGAAATTTCTCCTTTTCTGCTGGCAATGGCGCTAAATCACGATGTGAGGATTACCGATGACGGAAAATTTGAAGGAGATTCTACCGAAGTCGCGCTGGCTGAGTTTGTCATCGGCAAGATTGGATGGGATACTTATCATCGTATCGTTTCGCGTTTTCCCCGGACGGGCGAGATTCCTTTTGATTCTGACCGCAAATGTATGACCTCGTTACACAGGTTCGGCGAAAAATATCTGATCATCACCAAAGGTGCGGCTGAATCCATTTTGACCAGACTAAAGGAAAAACCTGGCTTTTTCCACCAAAGGAGTGAGTTAATGGGGGCGAATGGATTACGAGTTCTGGGTTTTGCCTGGAAAGTGGTTGGAAACATGCCCGAACTACTTACGGCAGAATCAGTCGAAAACCAGCTCGTCTTTGCAGGGTTTGCCGGAATGGTTGACCCGCCAAGACCCGAAGCAAAAGCGGCGATCGATGCGTGCCGCACGGCTGGAATAAAACCGGTGATGATCACCGGAGATCACCCTGCCACGGCAGCGGCCATTGCCCGTGAGATCGGCATCCTTGATGATACCGGGCTGGTAATCTCAGGGACAGAATTGCAGCAAATCTCTCCCGGCGCATTGGCAGAAAAGGCCGCAAATGTATGTGTGTATGCCCGTGTCAGCCCCGAACAGAAAATCCGGATTGTAAAAGCACTTCGCGACAAAGGGCAGTTTGTGGCCATGACAGGTGACGGCGTCAATGACGCGCCCTCCCTCCGGGCGGCCGATATCGGTGTGGCTATGGGGATCAACGGTACAGATGTAAGCCGTGAAGCGTCCGATATGATATTGCTCGATGACAATTTTGCCACTATCGTGAAAGCGGTAAAGGAAGGCCGCCGCATTTACAGCAATATCCGGAAGTTTGTGCGGTACATTATGACCTGCAACAGTGCAGAAATCCTGACCATATTTCTGGCTCCGCTGCTGGGACTTCCCATACCGCTGTTGCCCATTCATATCCTGTGGATCAATCTGGTGACCGATGGCTTACCCGGCCTGGCACTAGCCGTGGAAGGCGCCGAGGAAGATGTGATGCGTCAGCCGCCGCGCCATGCCGGGGAGGGGCTGCTTTCGGGGGGCATTGGTCTGCACATTGTCTGGGTGGGGCTGCTGATGGCGGGGGTAACATTGGGCGTACAATTCTGGGCCATCCATGTGCAGGATGCACACTGGCAGACGATGGTGTTTACCGTATTGTCATTATCACAACTGGGACATGTGATGGCGATTCGGAGTGAAAAAACATTTTTGTACCGGCAGGGGCTGTTTTCCAATAAACCCATGCTGGCGAGCATTGTATTTACCTTTATCCTGCAAATGGCCATTGTTTATCTGCCGGCGGGTCATGATATTTTCCACACGCAGCCGCTGAATCTTACCGAACTGGCCATCACGCTGGGGCTTTCCGCCGTCGTTTTTCACGCAGTCGAATTGGAGAAATGGGTGAAATCCCGCATTCTGCAACCGCCCTCCTATTCACGCGTATAACAGAGCGTGTGAAAATCTTACCTGTTTATTTGCATCATTTTCCAAAACCTGAGCAAGAACGTCTGAAAAATATTTACCTTTATAGAATTCACTAAACGCGGAACATCTGCGTGTCAGATTTAAATAAGTATTGCTTATGCCAAATCCGAAAATTCTTTGGGTGGACGACGAAATTGACCTTCTGAAAGCTCACATGCTCTTTTTAAAGGAGAAAAACTTTGAGGTGGAAAGTGCCAGCAACGGGATAGATGCCCTGGAAATGATCCGGCAGGAAAGCTATGATATCGTTTTTCTCGACGAACAAATGCCCGGCATGGACGGACTTACCGTATTGTCGGAAATACAACAGATCAAACCCAATACACCGGTCATTATGATCACCAAATCTGAGGAAGAGCATATCATGGAAGATGCGCTCGGCTCCCAGATCAGCGATTACCTCATCAAACCGGTAAAACCTACGCAGATTCTCCTTGCCTGTAAAAAAATCCTGGAAAATAAGCGCCTCGTAACCGAAAAAGTCAACTCCGGATACCAGCAGGACTTCCGCAATATCGCCATGCAGTTTTTTGAAGACAACAACTTTAAAGACTGGGTGGATATTTACAAAAAGCTCATGTTTTGGGAAACCAAAATGGGCGATAATGCCGATAAAAGCATGGAGGAAGTGCTCAACACTCAGTTGGGCGAGGCAAATAACAATTTTGGCAGGTTTGTCAGCCGTAACTATATCGACTGGCTGCACACCTCCAGTCTGGCAGAAAGGCCCATGCTTTCGCCCGATATTCTTCCCAATACCGCTTTTCAGCATCTGGGCAAGGGATACGAAAGTGTATTTTTTATTTTGGTGGACTGCCTCCGTTACGACCAGTGGAAAGCCTTTGAATCCATTATTTCGGAACTTTATTATATCGAAAATGAGCGGGCTTATTACGGGATTCTTCCTACCGCAACCCAGTATGCGCGAAATGCCATATTTGCAGGCCTTATGCCCTCTGAAATCGCCAGCAGGTATCCCCGTTACTGGCTGAATGACGATGATGAAGGCGGAAAAAACAATTTCGAAGCAGAACTTCTCAGCGAGCAGATTCAAAGGAAAAAGCTGAATATCAAACACAGCTATCACAAAGTCATTACCAACGAAGACGGGAAAAATCTGGCCGACAATATTCTCAACCTGATGAACAATGACCTGAATGTCATTGTTTACAATTTCATCGACTTGCTTTCCCATTCGCGTACCGAAATGAATATCATCCGCGAACTGGCGCCCAATGAAGCTGCCTACCGGTCGATTTCCCGTTCCTGGCTGGAGTATTCGCCGCTTCTGAGAGTGCTTCAGACCCTGAGTCAGCGCAATGTGCGGGTTGTGATTACTACCGACCACGGTACCATCAGGGTAAAGCGCCCCACGCGTATTATCGGCGACCGCAATACCACGACCAACCTTCGGTACAAGCAAGGCAAAAACCTCAACTACGACGAAGGCGCCAAACACCTGTTTACCGTGAGGAAACCCGAAGATGCATTCCTTCCCAAAACCAATGTGAGCTCGACCTACGTCTTTGCGATGGAAGACCATTTTTTTGCCTATCCCAACAACTACAACTATTACGTCAATTACTATAAAGATACTTTCCAGCATGGAGGTATAAGTCTGGAGGAAATGATCATACCGATTGTGGATCTTGTACCCAAAAACCGATAACCCCAAACATCTGTATGCAGGAGTCAATTTTTTACAGCCAGACAGAGTCTGACAATCCTCAGATTGCAAAAACCATTTTGTCGGCTTGTAATCCTCTGAAAATTTTTGCATTTTACGGTCAGTTGGGTGCGGGAAAAACTACCCTGATAAAAAGCTTTTGTCAGGTATTAGGTGTAAATATGCCCGTAACCAGCCCAACCTTTGCTTTGGTAAATGAATATTCCGGCCTTACATCAGTAATATATCATTTCGACTTTTATCGTATTCGCAATGAATTGGAAGCTTATGATATTGGGTTAGAAGAATATCTGGATTCCGGAGCTTTTGTGTTTATCGAATGGCCGGAAAAAATCCCAACCTTGCTCCCCGATGAAGCCGCCAGGGTTCAAATCGATGTTGCTGATCAAAATCTTAGAGTAATTCGCTTAACTTGCTGACCGAATGGGGAAAATCTCTTATACTATCGATAGTGGTTTGTTTTCGGGAATTTATCCCGGCTCCTGGGCGGTGCCTCAGGAAATGCCCACCCGCGCCGATAAATCGCGCAGAAATCTGAAAATCGGCATTCCTAAGGAGAGTTTTTTTCAGGAAAACCGGGTAGCCCTTACTCCCTCCTCTGCTGCCGTGCTGGTCAACAATGGCCATGAAGTATATATTGAGCACAAGGCCGGCGAAGGCGCGCGTTTCTCTGATAAAGATTACTCGGAGGTTGGAGTCATTATCTGCTATAAGCGTGAAGATGTTTTCAAACAGGCAGATTTTATCCTGAAAATATCCCCCCTTTCCGGTGAAGAACTTGCCCTCCTCCGCGAAAACCAGACACTGATCTCTGCTGTCAACCTCGGTAGCCTGACGCCAGATTACCTCAACCAACTAATCCGCAAAAATATCACTGCCATCGGATTCGAATTCTATCGCGGGGGCGACAACTCCCTCCCGCTCGTGCAGATGATGAGCGAAATCGCCGGTGTTTCTTCTATCCATATTGCCTCCGAACTACTTACCGGCAACAACAACGGGCAGGGAATCCTGCTGGGCGGTATTACGGGCATTCCTCCGGCAGAAGTGACCATCATTGGCGCCGGGAACGTGGGCTTTAATGCAGCACAAACTGCCATGGGTATGGGCGCCAGGGTGCGGATTATCGACGAAGAAATATACAAACTGCGCAGAATTGAGAAAGAGTTGGGAATCAACGTCTATACCTCTGTAGCACAGGGCAACTATATCCACGACGCAGTCGTGGCGGCGGATGTGGTCATCGGCGCAGCTTACCGCGAAGGCCAGCGCACCCCGATGGTCGTAACCGAAGACATGGTCAGACAAATGCGCCCGGGCTCAGTCATTATTGATGTAGCCATCGACCAGGGCGGGTGTATCGAAACCAGCAGACTCACTACGCACGATCAGCCTACCTTTATCAAACACGAGGTCATCCACTACTGTGTGCCCAATATCGCCTCGCGGGTCGCACGTACCGCTTCTATTGCTATCAGCAATGTGCTGGGGCCGCTGCTGGTCAGTATCGGGGATAGTGGAGGCATAGACAATCTGGTCAGGTATAATGAAGGGCTTAAACACGGTATTTATATCTATCGCCGACATCTTACCAAAAAGAATATCGCACGCATATTTGGTATGAGTATGAACTACCGCGACATTGAATTGCTGATCGTTACGATGTAGTTTTTATCTGTTTGGCGTGACTTTTTGTATTTTATCCTGTCTTTACTGTAAAGCCAATAATTGTATCTGTCATGAAAATAGTAAAAACTCTACTCCTCTCGCTTGCGGCCCTGTTCGCATCCGGTCTTTCCGTATCCGCTCAGGAAATCGTCGAAGGGCCACGCAACTTTCTCAAAAATGAATCCTACAATGCACTATCTGTTGTCGTAGTAGGCCAGGCAAAAAATGTTGAGGCTGTCCTCGACCGCAAATTTGAAGCAGCAACCGGCAGTAAACCCAAATCCTCCAAAGGAATCAAAACCATCTCCGGTGCTACCTACGCGAGAATGTCGTCCAATACCCTTGATATGTTTTACAAGGTCGAACAGGCTACCAAAACAGATGCGAATCTTTCCCGCGTAAACCTGTTTCTCTCCTCTGGAAACGGAAATTTTATTTCCTCCGAAACCGACCCCGAAACTATGCGTGGCGCAGCAGACATTCTCAAGGATTTACAAACGGACGTAACAATCTACGAGTTTGAAATTGCCATTGAAGAGCAAACCAAAGTGGTTGATAAAGCCATCAAGGATCACGAAAAAATGGTCAGTGATAGCGTAAAGCTCGAAAACAGGCTGGCAGAAACCCTTCAGGAAATTGAAAACAATAAAATCAGCCGGAGAAACCAACTTGAAACCATTGACCAGGAAAAAATCAAACTTGCCAATTTCCAGTCTGAAATGTCCAAAGTCATCTCCGGTCAGCAAGGATTAAAAGAAGAGCAGCCTGCCATTCAGGATATGGGCGGCAATAATTAATCTTCTAAATTTTTGAAGTATTCATTACAGAAGCCTCCCCGGTAAGGGTAGGCTTTTTGTCTTCTTCTGACACGATCACAGTTTCAATCCGGGCCCTGTGCCTCCTTTCGTCCACCTCCATCACCGTAAATACAGCCCTGTATTTTTCTCCGGCAAACATCGGTCTGCGGAATGTCATCGTTTGACTCAGATAAATGGTCCCTTCCCCGGGAAATTCGGTTCCCATAACTCTTGAAATAACACTTCCCCCCAGAAATCCGTGGATAATCGGTTTTTTGAAAGGGGTTTCGGCGGCGTAGGTTTCGTCAAGGTGAATGGGATTGTAATCACCCGATACCTTCGCAAATGCCACCACATCTTCCTGCGAAAAGGAGAATTCTACTTCGTACGTATCGCCTGTTTTTATCATTTCCGGCTTTATTTTTTGGAAAAAGGTTGGGGTTTCCACATCCGCACCATCATTAGCGCAGGCAACAGCAGATAGGGTAGGTTGGTGAAAAAATAATACACCGTATCTGGCTCAACGCACTGCGGCAGGTTCTTCCAGCCTTCACTCGCTACGTGCCCAAACATTCCCTCAGCCATATAAGTGATCATTCCGTGGGTAAGCGCACCGCCGTATATCAGTCCGGGTACGCGTATTTTCTCATTTCCCCTCACAAACCCCACCACAAAGTAAACATATAACGGCAGCCAGATAAACGCAGAAATCCACGCAGACACTCTGACCTGCGGCGGATTGGCAATCAGCAGCGGATCGGCTTTCTTTGCATAACTGTGGTAAATAAAACGCTCCACTGCATAACCACTGTCTGGATCCAACTGGCCATTGAGCCCGTTGACGGAATCCGTAACAATGGAAGTAACGATAAACAGGCTGAAGGCTACCACAAAAAACCAGTCGTATTTTCTTTGGCTTAAAGGCAGGGTTTCCATAAATAATATCTTTGGGGTTTAACAGGTTTGTTCTCCCGGTTTTAAAGATTCTGCTTTTTTTCGATATTCCGGACGTTCTGGGTGCAAAAAAAATGATTCTTCCGAAATTACCATGCAATATTTGCTGCGAAAGCTCAAAAATCGCCTTTTTCCCGGCCCCGCCGATATTTCTGACGAATTTATCAACCGGCTGTTTTGCGCCAATGCCGGGATGCTGATCCGGGGCAATCTGCTGGCCTTTGATTACGCCATCCGCCACCTTCCCTCAGATTCCCCTGTGGTGGAAACCGGTTCTTATGCAGGCCTTTCGACCAATGTGATCGCTTATTATCTGGAAAAACACAATAGGGTAAACGCCTTGTTTACCTGTGACAACTGGTCGTATTGCGGTGAAAAAGACCATTTACATCCCGGAGAACCCTACATGACTTTGGTGGGTGACCACCCGCACCTGACCCGGGCTGCATACATGGATTTTGTAAAACAAAGTTTTCTGCGGAATGTAGCTTTTTTAGTTCTAACCGCCTTCCGCATAGTTTTGATATGCCTGCAAAGGTGTTTTGGCAAAACTGGGAAAATCAAACCCCGGTCCGTGACCTGTTTGGCCGAATGGCCTTTCCGGGCGGTACGGTGAGCTTTGGGTTTATCGATGGCGACCATCACCCGGAGGCGGCAAGGCTGGACTGGGAAAATCTCGACAGACACCTTGAACCCGGCGGGTTTGTACTGCTCGATGACTCTGCCGACCATACAAGCGGCAGCAGAAATGCCCTGGCCCGCGAGCTTTTGCGACATAAGGGGTATGATTTTGTTCTCAAAAATCCTAACTATCTTTTCCGGAAATGCTGAGAAGAGTAAATTCATATCATCAGGCACTGTTTTTTTTTCCTTTGCTGGTCTGGGCACTGGTGAGTGGAATTCTGGACTATAACGGGTTGTACGGCCAGGATTCGTATCAATATTTGCAGTTCTCCGGGGCGATTGAGGGGTTGTTAAAAGGCGCGACTGAGGTGTATGCTTTCCCTGTTCCGCCTTTTTACCCGCTTTCAGGTGCAGTTTTTGGATTTTTTTTCGGGCATACTGCGCTGTTTCTTCAACTGATCTCCGTGGCCGGGCTTGTCGGTACAACCTTTGTGACTGGCCGCATCATTCGCCTGCTGTTTCCTCAGGCTTCGGATCAGACTATCTCGGGCTATTTGTTTCTCTGGCTGATTCTTTCGCCCTACATCCTTCGCGGAAGTATGTCTGTGATGACCGATTTTTTTACGGCCTTCTGGATGTCCATTGCCTTTTATCATTTTTTGCTGTACAGGAGATCGCAGACAGGTTTTTCTCTGGCGATGTTGACCGCAGGCGCTATTCTGGCATTTTTTACGCGGTATCTGGTTGCTCCGCTGCTCTTTGTGCCCAGCCTGTGGGCCGTCTGGATCATGGTTCGTTACCGGAAGTTTGGGCATATGCTTGTAGCAGGCGCGGTTGTCGCACTCTTTTTTGGGGCCTATGTGTATTTTAAAAGAGGATTCACCGGCGAATTTTTCCACCACCACCTTCAGGGATCATGGTCTTTGCTCAACGCGTTTCGGCAATCTTTTACCGGCCCTGATGGCGATACAACCTACCCGGTGATCAACCTGCTCAACGCCTGTTATCAGTTTTTTCATCCGGTTTACCTCTTTCCCGGACTGTTGTTTTTGGTTTTTGTAAGAAAAGAAGACCTGCGAAAGACGGAAATACAGATTCTGCTGGCTGCGGTTGCAATTTATACCCTGTTTGTTTCCGGGTTGATCCTCCAGAACAAACGATTTATGATATTGAGTTTTCTACTGGTACTGGTGTGTTATTTCCCTGCATGGCAAAGGATTTTGGCTAAAATTCCCCAGCGGTTACTTCCGGTTCTGGTGGCGGGCTCTGTCTGCCTGCAACTGGGGCTTTTTGCCCGGTTGTTTTACAGTTTTTATCAGATCAGTCAGACGGAAAAAAAACTATATTCGGCAGTTTCAGCCCTTCCGCCTGCACCGCTTTATACATTTGAAGTCAGCCTGGCGCTCGAAAGTTATGGTCTTTCCGCCCCGGTGTATGATTTGTATTATCCTGCCCCCGATACTTTTGGCACAGGTGATCTTTTGCTTGCCAATCCTGCCCGCTGGCAGGAGCAGTGGAAAGACCATAATCCCATGATCAATACACGTTTGGTTCTGGAAAATTATGAAACAGAGGTTCTCAATGAATTCCCCGATGGCTGGACTTTGTATCGTATCGGAAGAAAAAAATCCCTGATTCCATGATTTGGGGAGTGAGAACAGCGACGGTAAAAAAGGCGCAGACAATACTGACCTTCATTGTCCGGAATCTCGTGGTTCCGGTTTTGAATATTAGCATTTCCCTACTGGTGATTCGCAGCAGCAGCCGTGAATTGTGGGGGAATTTTATATCTATCCTGATCTGGGTAAATCTGGCACTGCATATTCTCTCGTGGGGAAGCCGTGAATACCTTTTGCGCCAGTTTAGCCAGACACCGTCCCTTGCGGGTGCCTGGTGGTACGAAAATTTTTTCACCCGCCTGTTGATACTCCCGCTGGCTGCACTTTTTTTTCTGGCTATGCACCTCCCGATACAGATTTTTTGGGGCGTACTGCTTTGGCTGGCAGCAGGCTTTGTGGCTCAATCGTGGGAGGTAGTGGGGGTTTTTCAAAAGCGGTTCGGGCCTGCGATCCTGGCTGAATTTGTTGGATTTTTGGGTATTGGCTACGGAGTTTTTTTCTGGGAAACAGAAATAAGTGTGGAGAAAATGGTGGCGCTCTATTCCTTTTCCGCGCTGTTGAAAGCCGTGATTACCACGGCTGCGTTTCGAAGAAGAGATTTTGTCAGGCACAGGTTTTCCATTAACAAACAACAACTTTCAGGCGCGTTGCCGTTTTTGCTTCTCGGCCTTACGGGCATGCTCAACAACCGTGTGGACCTGTACATGGTCAGTGCCCGTATGGGAGAAGAGCAGGTGGCGGTGTATCAGGTGAT